>NZ_CP077085.1:4735000-6054205 GCF_014268455.2 Pseudomonas shahriarae
CAACCACTCGTACATAATCCGTTCATAGGTCTGCGACAGCGCATACACCGGCCCGTAGTGCGCGAAGACCGCATAATGATTGGCCGGCACTTCAATGGATTGAAAGTTGCCCGGCACATCACTTTTGGCTGGCACTTCGACCCCGGCGATGTAATCAAACTCTTCCTGGGTGGCGTTGTAGCAAACGCCGTAGGTCACGCCGCCCATGCGCTTTGTGATGTCCTTGATGCAGCTGTCGAACAACTCCCATAGCTTCGGAATGTCCCCCAGCGTGGCCTTGCCGTAATGACCGCCGACCCCGGCAATGACCATCGCCCTGCCCTCTTCCATGCGGGGTTCCAGGGGTAACGTTACCTGTTGGTTCATCTGCACAATCTCCATTGATAAATGACCAAAACCATACTGAGTATAGGGGCATAGTCATCCAACACTCCAGGCCGAAAATTTTCCGGCGCCATCTGGACAACCTACCCTCATCGCCCGTATTGTCTGCCCCGCAGGCCACCGCAGTGGCCGACGTCGCTCGGACGGTTCCGGGCGCTTACGTATTCCGAGGCAACAATGGCAGACCAAGGTTCGCCGCGCCGCTTTGCGCGCATAGATCGACTCCCCCCTTATGTTTTCAATATCACTGCCGAGCTGAAGATGGCTGCGCGTCGGCGCGGCGAAGACATCATCGACTTGAGCATGGGTAACCCCGACGGCCCGACTCCACCGCATATCGTGGAGAAACTGGTGACCGTCGCCCAGCGCGAAGACACCCACGGCTACTCCACCTCCAAAGGCATCCCGCGCCTGCGCCGCGCCATTTCGCGCTGGTACAAGGACCGCTATGAGGTGGATATCGACCCGGAAACCGAGGCCATCGTGACCATCGGCTCCAAGGAAGGCCTGGCGCACCTGATGCTGGCCACCCTGGACCAGGGCGATACCGTTCTGGTACCCAACCCCAGCTACCCGATTCACATCTACGGTGCGGTGATTGCCGGCGCCCAGGTGCGCTCGGTGCCGCTGATTCCCGGCGTGGACTTCTTTGCCGAGCTGGAGCGGGCGATCCGCGGTTCGATCCCCAAGCCGAAGATGATGATCCTCGGCTTCCCGTCCAACCCGACCGCGCAGTGCGTGGAGCTGGACTTCTTCGAACGGGTGATCGCCCTGGCCAAGCAGTACGACGTGCTGGTGATCCACGACCTGGCCTACGCCGATATCGTCTACGACGGCTGGAAAGCCCCGTCGATCATGCAGGTACCGGGAGCCAAGGACATTGCGGTGGAGTTTTTCACCCTGTCCAAGAGCTACAACATGGCCGGCTGGCGCATCGGTTTTATGGTGGGTAACGCGGAACTGGTCAACGCCCTGGCGCGCATCAAGAGCTACCACGACTACGGCACCTTCACCCCGCTGCAAGTGGCGGCGATTGCCGCGCTGGAAGGCGACCAGCAATGTGTGAAAGACATTGCCGAGCAGTACCGCCAGCGCCGCAATGTGCTGGTCAAGGGCCTGCATGAACTGGGCTGGATGGTAGAGAATCCGAAGGCGTCGATGTATGTCTGGGCAAAAATTCCCGAGGCGTATGCCGCCATGGGCTCGCTGGAATTTGCCAAGAAGCTGCTGCTCGAAGCCAAGGTGTGTGTCTCGCCGGGGATCGGCTTTGGCGAGTATGGCGATGACCATGTGCGCTTTGCGCTGATCGAGAACCAGGACCGCATTCGCCAGGCGGTACGCGGGATACGGGCAATGTTCCGGGCCGATGGCCTGGTCACCAAAGCCTGACCGAGTGATCGTTCCCACGCTCTGCGTGGGAACGTAGTCCGGGACGCTTTGCGTCCCAAAGCGTGACGCAGAGCGTCACAAGGGGCATTCCCACGCGGAGCGTGGGAACGATCAGTCACCCCAGGTTGGGTTACACCACCAACGACAGCAACATGATAAAGCCCAGCGCCACGATGGACAGGATGGTCTCCATCGCCGTCCACGTCTTGAACGTCTCGGCCACGGTCATGTTGAAGTACTGCTTGACCAGCCAGAACCCTGCATCGTTGACGTGCGACAGAATCAACGACCCCGCCCCCGTCGCCAGCACCAGCAATTCCAGGTTGACCCCCGGCACCATGCCCACCACCGGCACCACAATGCCTGCGCCCGTAATGGTGGCCACGGTCGCCGAACCCGTGGCAATCCGAATCACTGCGGCTACCAGCCAGGCCAGCAGGATCGGGTTGATCTGCGCCGTCACCGCCATATGGCCGATCACGTCACCCACACCGCTGGTCACCAGCATCTGCTTGAAGCCACCACCGGCACCGATGATCAGGATGATCGCGGCGGTCGGCGCAAGGCTCGCATCCAGCAGCTTGAGGATTTGCTTGGAATGGATGCCCTGGCGATGACCAAAGGTGTACAGCGACAGCAGCAACGCCAGGAGCAAGGCACTGATCGGGTGGCCGATCATGTCCATCCAGTTACGCACGATGTGCCCGTCTGGCAGGGCGATGTCAGCGAAGGTTTTCAGCAGCATCAGGAACACCGGCAGCAGCACGGTGATCAGGGTGATGCTGAAGCTCGGCAGGTTTTTTGCGTCGGACTCGCGGGCCAGTTGGTCCACCAGTTCCTGGGACGGGTTGCCGGGGATGTACTTGGCAATGAACGTCCCGAAGATCGGCCCGGCAATGATGGCGGTCGGCAAGGCGACGATCAGGCCGTAAAGAATGGTCTTGCCGATATCCGCGCCAAACACGCCGATGGCCAGCAACGGCCCCGGATGCGGCGGCACCAGGCCGTGCACCGCCGACAGGCCGGCGAGCAACGGGATGCCGATCTTGATCAGCGACACACCGGTGCGCCGCGCAACGATAAACACCAGCGGGATCAGCAATACAAAACCGATCTCGAAGAACAGTGGGATGCCCACCAGGAAGGCCGCGAACATCATCGCCCACTGCACCTTTTCCTTGCCGAAGGCGCGGATCAGGGTCTGGGCGATCTGATCGGCACCGCCGGATTCGGCCATCATCTTGCCGAGCATCGTACCCAGCGCCAGGATAATCCCGACAAACCCGAGCACCCCGCCAAAACCGTCCTGGAAGGCCTTGATGATCTTGTCCACGGGCATGCCCGAGGTCAGGCCGAGAAAGCCTGCGGCGATGATCAGCGCAATAAAGGGGTGGACCTTGAACCGGGTGATCAACACGATCAGCCCGATGATAGTGACCACTGCATCAAGCAGCAGGTAAGACTCGTGGGACATGCCAAACATGGGGGTCGTCTCCTGTTTGTTGTTGTTATTAAAGCGGGTGTTGAATTTCGTGCCGTCGGATAGCGCTGTCTTTCGGGCAAAAAATCATCGGGAAGGTTCAAAACCGTGGGTCAGCCACCACGCGTGGGTCTGCGCGGCCAACGCCTCGATGCTGTCTTTACTGGCGTTGAGGGCCAGGGTCAGCGGCTCGCCAATGGGCGATTCGAGGGTGGCGAACTGGCTGTCGATCAGGCTGGCCGGCATGAAATGGCCGGGGCGATGGGACACGCGGTCGGCGGCCACTTCGCGGGTCAGTTCGAGGAAGACAAACCCCAGGCCCGGCGCGGCTTCGCGCAAGTGATCGCGGTATTTTTTCTTCAAGGCCGAACAGGTGAGCACCGGATGCTCGCCGGCCTTGAGCGCACGACGCAACTCATCGCAGAGGATGTCGAGCCAGCCGGCGCGGTCGTCGTCGTTCAGGGGATGGCCTGCGCTCATCTTTTCGATATTGGCAGCCGGGTGAAAGCTGTCGCCTTCAATGGCGGTGGCGCCGTTCAACAGGCACAGGGCCTCGCTGACACTGGACTTGCCACATCCGGAAACACCCATGATGACCAGGGCAGTAACAGGTTGACTCATGAAACACCTCAGGACGCAGATAGCGCTACCTTTGCACGCCCTAAGGCTAGTGCAAAAACAGGCTTTTCCCGCGCCTAATTGTCATTTTTATGGAGTGACGCGTGCATCCTCTGCCACCGCTTGCACCAGGATCAGGCAACCCTTTGCGCAAGTATTTGCAGGCTTTTGGAGACAGCGCTACCTTAGTGCCTCGATTTTTGTTTGGCAAGCCGCCTGATGACCTCCAAGAACGATAAAAATACCCGCACCACGGGTCGCCCTACTCTTAACGAAGTCGCGCGCCTGGCCGGCGTCAGCCCGATTACCGCCTCCCGGGCCCTGCGCGGGATCAGCACCGTGGCCACCGAACTGGTGGAAAAAGTGCAGAAGGCCGCTGCCGAGCTGAACTACGTGGTCAACCCGGCCGCCCGCGCCCTGGCCTCCGCCCGCAGCCAGTCGGTGGTGGTGCTGGTGCCCTCGCTGTCCAACCTGCTGTTTATCGAAACCCTCGAAGCCATTCATCAGGTGCTACGGCCCAAGGGCTTCGAAGTGCTGATCGGCAACACCCACTATTCCCGGGACGAAGAAGAAAACCTGTTGCGCAACTACATGGCCTATCAGCCACGCGGCTTGCTGCTGACCGGCTTTGACCGCACCGAAAGCGCCCGGCGCATGGTGGAGTCGAGCAATGTGCCCTGCGTGTACATGATGGACCTGGACCCGACGGCCGGGGTCAACTGCGTCGGCTTCTCGCAGATCAGTGCCGGCGAAACCGCAGCAGCGCACCTGATCTCCCGGGGCCGCAAACGCCTGGCCTACGTCGGCGCACAACTGGACCAGCGCACGCTGCTGCGCGGTGAAGGCTTCCGCCGTGGCCTGCAACAGGCCGGTTTGTATGACCCGACCCTCGAACTGCTGACCCCGCGCCCCTCGTCGGTGGGCCTGGGTGGCGAGTTGTTCCTGCAACTGCTGGCCAGCCATCCGGATGTGGACGCGATCTTCTTCGGCAACGACGACCTGGCCCAGGGTGCGCTGCTCGAAGCCCTGCGCCACGGGATCAAGGTGCCGCAGCAAGTGGCGGTACTGGGCTTCAACGACCTGCCCGCCTCCAGCTTCATGGTGCCGCGCCTGAGCAGCATCAGCACCCCACGCGAAGCCATTGGCCGACGCGCGGCAGAGCATTTGCTGACGGTGATGGCCGGCAACAAAATCGCCCGGCCGGTGGTGGATATGGGGTTTGAGTTGAAGGTACGCGAGAGCAGTTAAGCATTGGCTGTAGGAATGAGCTGACTGTGCGGCCGCGCCTTGCTCCGTTACCTACGGTTGCGTCAGAATCCGCCGGCTTGTGCGCCTGGGTGGGGCTCTCTAAGGTGGCTCGGTCGCTGAATGTCTCGGTGATCGGGTTTAGTAGCCTGAGCTTGAACAACCTAAGTGCATGAGCCTCCCCTGTCAGACGTTCTCGTCTGTGCTTGATGGTGGCTGTGCGCAGGGCGCCTTCGGGCGCGCCGGCTTTGGGTGTTCACCGGTCTACTAACCTGCGTGCAGCCGCCACCCTAATTCGTTTAGTAGCGATGAGGTGGCGGCCCGAATCAGGAACACCCCTATGTTCAAAATAACGCCCAACCCCCCGCTTCACGACGCAAAACTCAACCTGGCCGCCCACCGCGCCATTGATCACTACCTCAACCCCCCAACCGCCCCCGCGCCCGAACCTTCCACTCTGTTCACCGTCACTTCCGGCGCCAGCAGCGAAAGCCTGATAGCCAACAGCTATGAAACCCTATCCTCCGTCACCACATTACTGCTGGACCTGTCCGAAGACCTGACCGGCAAAGACCGCGACAGGGCATTGGCGATTCACCAGTTGAGCGAGTTGGGCGTGTTGCTGATGGGCACGTTGATGGACCAGCAAACACTGCACAACTAAAGCCCAGACGCGATCAGAAAGGTGGGAGCTGGCTTGCCTGCGATGGCGGTGTGTCAGCCACCCAAGATAATGACTGGCACACCGCCATCGCAGGCAAGCCAGCTCCCACATTTTTTACCGTGCCCACTTGGCCCCTGCTAAATTGCCCAACTCACACCTGCCAGGGAAGCACCATGGGACACGCGCTGAAAATCTTGGGTCGCACTTCGTCCATCAACGTACGAAAAGTCCTGTGGACCTGCCAGGAACTGAACATCCCCTACGAGCGCGAAGACTTGGGCATCGGCTTCACCCCCACCCAATCACCCGCCTTCCTCGCCCTGAACCCCAATGCCCAGGTGCCGGTGATCATTGACGACAACGGCGTGCTCTGGGAATCCAACACCATCTGCCGCTACCTGGTGGGCCTGCACCAGCGCCATGACTTGCTGCCCGCCGCCCCCGCGCCTCGCGCCAGGGTCGAGCAATGGATGGACTGGCAAGCCACCGAACTCAATCCCTCCTGGGGCTATGCCTTCCACGCCCTGGTGCGCCAGAACCCGGACTTCCAGGACCCGCAGCGCATTGCAGCCGGCGTGCGCGGTTGGAACGACAAGATGGGATTGCTGGAGCAGCAGTTGATCAAGACCGGCGCCTATGTGGCCGGTGACAGCTTCAGCCTCGCCGATATCCTGGTCGGCCTGTCGGTGCACCGCTGGCGGATGACGCCCATGGAGCGCCCTCGCTACCCGGCTGTCGATGCGTACTACGCCCTGCTCAGCCAGCGCCCAGGTTTCCAGGCCTTTGCCCTCGACGGTCACAACTAAGGATTACACGATGAAAGGACTCAACGTACTGCTCACCGGCGCCTGCGGCAGGATCGGCAAGACATTTTTCGAAGCGTCGAAAGATCGCTACCGCTTTACCCTCACCGACCGCGTCGCACCGGGCTTCGCCCTCGACGGCCATCGCTTCGTGCAGGCCGACTTGAGTGACAGAACGGCCCTCACCGCACTGCTCGACGGCATCGACGTGGTTGTGCACCTGTCGGGCATTCCCCACGCCAGCGCCACCTTCGACGAACTGCTCCCCAACAATATCCTCGCCACCACCTATCTGTTCGAGGCCGCCGTGGCCGCCAACGTCAAGCGCCTGGTCTTCGCCAGCAGCGCCCAGACCATCGAAGGCTACCCGGTGGATCGGCAAATCACCCCGGGCATGCCGGTGCTGCCGGCCAACCTGTATGGCGTGAGCAAATGCTACGGCGAAGCGCTGTGCGGGTATTACGCAGCCAAAACCCCACTCTCCACCATCGCATTACGCATTGGCGCGTTTGAATTTACCGAAACCCACGACCTGAACAACGCCCGCGACCTCAGCGCCTGGCTCAGCCCTCGGGATGCCGTGCAGTTGTTGCAGCGCTCGGTGGAGGCCGAGGGGGTCAAGCACCTGATCGCCCATGGCATTTCCAATAACCGCTTCAAGCGCCTGGACTTGAGCGAGACCACACGGGTTCTGGGGTATCAGCCGCAGGACGATGCTTTCCAGGTCTTCGAGATTCCCATTACCTACTGAAGGCAATGGCCGCCGACGGCAAACATTGGCCGTCGGCAACCCGCCTCTTGCCTCGGTATTGCCCTCACAGCCAATGAATACGGGGTTTTAGTTCCCGGCACGCTAATTGCTAAACCCTATGGACCGTTCAAAACCACAGGTGCCCGATCATGTTGGTCAATACCCAAGTCTCGTCCGTGATCCAACAGTCCAAACGCCCCGACCTGGACCCGGCCAACGCCGCCGCCAGCGCGCTGTACAGCGGCGTGATGCAAAACGTGCAGAACGCTGCCGCCGCGACCCAGGTGCAGGCCACGCAAAAGGCCACCGACACCACGGCCAGCAACGTGGATGCGGCGTTTGCCAAGACCCGCCTGCAGTTGCAGGCAACACCGCCGACCAGCGCCACGCCAACCACCGCGACCAGCACCCAGGCCCGGACAGAGTTCACCGACTACATGGCCAAGACGCCGGCCGAGCGCATTCGCGATCAGATCCTCAAGGAAAAGGGCCTGACCGAAGAAGATGTGAAAGCGATGCCTATCGAACAGCAGAATGCCATTGCCCTGGAAGTGACTGAGCGCCTGAAGATGCAGGCGGCGCAGCAGTTCGCCGAGAAGACCGCTGACCCGCAGATCAAGGCCGTGAAAGATGCCCTGGCTGCCATCTGATATGGCCCGCCACTGCCGCTCTGCGCGGGTTGAGCCTGGCAACCCACTCTCCCGTTGACCTGTGGCGAGGGAGCTTGCTCCCTCACCACAGGGTGGGCACGGTCCCGCTACTGCAATTGCAGGGTGGAGTTGAACTGGCCGATAGCATCCACCACATGCCGTGAGCCCTCCTGGATCTCCAGGATCACCTGCCCCGCTTCATTGGCCAACTCCACCCCCACGCCGGTACGGCTCAGGCTCGACTGCATGCTCGATACCGCGCTCAGGGACAAGTCGTGGTTTTTGCGCACCACGTCGACAATCTCGATCGTCGCCTGGCTGGTACGCGCCGCCAGGCTGCGCACCTCGTCCGCCACCACCGCAAACCCACGCCCGTGCTCACCCGCGCGTGCAGCTTCAATGGCCGCGTTAAGCGCCAACAGGTTGGTTTGATCGGCAATACCGCGAATGGTCTGCACGATGGTGCCGATAATGTCCGACTGCTTGCTTACCGCGTCGATACTCAGCGCCGCCTGATTCAGGTCGCGGGAAATTTCTTCGATGATCTGCACCGTCTGCTGCACCACTTCCGACCCCTTACGGGCGCAGGCGTCGTTCTGCACCGAGGTGGCGTGGGCCGAATCGGCAGCGGTCCGCAACGTGGTGACCTGGTGGGTGATATCACTGGCGAACTTCACCACCTTGTACAGGCGACCATTGGCATCGAAGATCGGGTTGTAGGAGGCTTCCAGAAACAGCGTCTGGCCATGCTTGTTGCGCCGTTCGAAACGATGGGAGTGAAACTCACCCCGGTTGAGCGACGCCCAGAACGCCTTGTAACTCGGTGAGTCCACCTCAGCGCGGTCACAGAACATGCTGTGGTGCTGGCCAACGATTTCACCGAGGGAATACTGCACCGTCTTCAGGAAGTTCTGGTTGGCATTGAGGATCTGCCCCTGGGGCGTGAACTCGATGACCGCCATGGAGCGGCCGATGGCATCAATCAGGCTCTGGTTTTCATGTTCGCGGTGGATCCGTTCGGAAATGTCCGACGCCACCTTGATCACGCTCTGCACCTGTTCATCCGGGCCGAACACCGGCATGTAGCTGGCCTCCAGCCACACTTCCTCGCCGCTCTTGGTCAAGCGCATGAACGTGCCGCTGAGGGGCTCGCCCTGGGCCAGGTCGCGCCATAGCTTGGCGTAGACGTCGCTGCGGTAGTAGGACTCTTCACAGAAAATTCGGTGGTGTTTGCCACGTACTTCCTCGGCGCTGTAACCCAATGTCTTACAGAAGTTTTCGTTGGCATCCAGGACTATGCCGTCGCGATCAAACTCGATCATCGCCATGGAGCGGCTGATCGCCGCCAGCTTGGCCTGGGCCTGGGTCAACGCGCAGGAAAAACGTTCGATTTGCAACAGGTCGGATTTGTGGTGCAGGTTAAACATGGTCGGATCACCTTCAGCGCTGTCTTTGAATGACGGTTAGTTCTTGGATTTGACCCAGCACAACTTTCCACAAAACAGGCAAACGCAATCGTCCAGAGACAGGACAAGTGTCAGGCGATAGATAAATGATGGCTAATCGGAGAGTCCATGGGGCAACACTCGCTTCAAGGCATCCTTTTCTTGATGACCCTCTCTGGGGCCTGCTTCAACCGACACACGCAAATCCATTTAACTTGAGGCTCCTTTTTCCCGGCGCTTTGAGGTACGCGCTCGCTATGCCAAAAACCACCCAAGACGCTTCATATGGCAAGCGACATAAGTGGTTCTGGATGAGCATAGACAGGGCTTGGCACTCTGCAAGGCCATTAATCAGCCATCATTGATAAAAAGATGTTGGAGGGGCGTGCGAGGGGGATATCAGGATGTATCTTGCCGTGTAGAAGCGAGCTTGCTCGCTCCCACAGTGAAGGGCTTAGTGACCGAACAGGCCTGTCTCAGTTTTCTTGGCTTTTTTGTCCGCGCGTTTTTCATCGGCGGTCTTTGCCGGTTTTTTCTTCGCGGCTTTCTTTGAATCCATACCTTTGGCCATGATGCATGCTCCACTAACAGAGGAAGTAAGCATGGGTATAACACCTATTGCCCAACAGAAGGCGCTTTGCCCGACTTATAATCCCCAGCCCTTGATCACGCTTGTCCAAATACCATGCCCGAGTTGCACATTGATCTACTGGCGGAGCCCCTGTGGCCGTTGCTGAACAAGTTCTACCGCCGCCATAACTCGCCGATGAAGGCCCTCAAGGGCGGCCAGTTGTGGGTCGCGCGCAACAGCGAGATCGTCGCAGGCCTGTGCCTGAGCCCCGTGGTCTGCGGTCAGTGGCTGACCGGGCTGTTTGTCGATCCGGCATTACGCGGACAAGGGCTGGCGGCGCGGCTGATCGCTGAAGCGATTGCGCCTGTCGAAGGCACGGTGTGGCTACTGTGCCACCCCGACCTGGAAGGGTTTTATACAGCCCAGGGCTTCAGCCAGCAGACCGTGTTGCCGCAGTCGCTGGCAGAGCGCCTGGTGCGCTATAAACGCAACAAGCCGATGATTGCCATGGGCCTGTGCCGCCAGGGTTAAGCGTCGGCGGCGGGATCCAGCTCCGGAAACATCACCTCGATAAACCCGAATTTGCTGAAGTCTGTGATCCGCGACGGGTACAGGCGACCGATCAGGTGGTCGCATTCATGCTGCACCACCCGCGCGTGGAAGCCATCGGCAATCCGCACAATCGGCTCGCCCTTGGGGTCAAAACCCTCGTAGCGAATCTGCTGGTAGCGATCCACCGCACCGCGCAGGCCTGGCACCGACAGGCAGCCTTCGTACCCCTCCTCCAACACCGGGCTCAGCGGGGTAATCAGCGGGTTGATCAGGATGGTCTGGGGCACCGCCGGGGCATCCGGGTAGCGCTCGCTGCTCTCGAAGCCGAAGATCACCAGTTGCAGGTCGACACCAATCTGCGGCGCGGCCAGGCCAACGCCACCCACGTGTTCCATGGTCTGGAACATGTCGTCGATCAGTTGCCACAGCTCGGGGCTATCGAACATTTCCGGGGGCACCGGGGGCGCGATACGCAGCAGGCGTTCATCGCCCATTTTCAGGATTTCACGAATCATCGATCAACTTTCATCAGAGGTGGGTTTGGGCTGCGAATGGTCCCGGCCGAGGCCCGAGACATGCTGTTTTTGATCAGGGTGGTGTTCGCCAAAGTCCTTTTCGCCCGGGTCTTTGCCTTCGACAGACATGTGCTCGATCACCGCGTTCATCTCCGCGCCCAGCAGTAATACGGCGGCGGAAATATAGAAGTACAACAGCAGGACAATGATCGCGCCGATGCTGCCGTACATGGCGTTGTAGTCGGCGAAGGTTTTCACGTAATAGCCAAAGCCCAGGGAAGCGATGATCCAGACCACCACCGCCAGCACCGAGCCTGGCGTGATAAAGCGAAATTTCTGCTTCACGTCCGGCATCACGTAGTACATCAAGGCCACGGCGAACATCAGCAGGATCACAATCAACGGCCAGCGCAGGATGGTCCACAGGGTAACGACGAATTCCTGCATGCCAATCTGCCCGGCCAGCCACTCCATCACTTGCGGCCCCAGGACCATCAACGCGGCAGCGGCCAGCAACATGCCGGCGATACCCACGGTGTAGAGAATCGACAGCGGGAAGCGTTTCCAGATCGGCCGGCCTTCCACCACGTCGTAGGCAGCGTTCATCGCACTCATCATCAGGCGCACGCCCGCCGAGGCGGTCCACAGCGCGATGACGATACCCACCGACAACAGCCCACCCTTGGATTGCTGCAATTGGTCAATCACCGGGTTGACCTGCTCCAGGGCCTGGGGCGGCAACACCAGCTCCGATTGCAGGCGCAACCAACTGAAGAAGTCCGGCAGGTGCAGGAAACCAATCAGGGCAATCAGGAACAGCAGGAAGGGAAACAATGAAAACAGCATCTGGTAGGCCAGTGCCGAGGCGTAGGTGGGCATCTCGTCGTCGATGAACTCTGTGACGGTGCGCATCAATACGCGGTGCAGCGGCAGATCTTTTAATACCGGAAAAATCATAGCGTCTCCTTTCGCCGCAAAAAGGTTGAGTTCGTGGGCGACTCAGGGGCCGTTTTCTACATCAAGGTAGCCTATTTGGCGACCTTGAAACAATTTCGAAACTTTAATCCGCCGGTTTGACATAAAAACGGCCATCCGTGGATGACCGTTATGCTGCGTGTTGGCAGGCGGGTGAATCAGGCTTTGTCGACCGTATTCTTTACCGCGTCCTTGACCTTGCCGATCGCTTGCTGGGCTTCGCCCTTCTTCTCTTGGATCTTGCCTTCGGCCTCAAGCTGGGTGTTGTCTGTGGCTTTGCCGACACCTTGTTTGATATTGCCAATGGCTTCGTTCGCTAAACCTTTTGCCTTATCCGCTGTGCTACCCATGGTATTTCTCCGTAAGAACAATCAAGGATTTTGGTCATTACCTAAGGATTGACCCTGGGCATTTGCGCAGAGTTTCAATTATTTGCGTCAGGCATTTCATCACCCCGCACAGGTTTGGCTTTATGTTTTGCGGCCAACCCACGAGAATGCCCGGCAGATTCAGGCTCAACCGCTGAATAACAGATCCCGTAGGAAGGTTATGAAACTCAATAAATCACAGGCCATCGCCCGCAGAAACCTGGAACTGGGCGGTGCCGTGCTCGGTGTCAACAACTGCCACTTCACCGACCTGGACCGCAAGCGCAACATCTGGTGGTTCGACCTGCCGGTGGCGCGCATCGCCATTGGCCAGTACGAGTGGATTCATTTGTTGATGCACAACGCCGAAACCGATCAGCTACTGCACCTGAAAGTACCGACCGTGTACCTGCGTGAGAAGCTTGAAGGGTTGGTGGTACGCAATGCAGGCAAGCGCAAGCCGGAGATTACCCTGGAGCTGAGCGCGGACAAGGACTCGTTCCTGAAGGATGTACGCCCGGCAGGCGCTGGCGTGAGCTTCGCGCAGTTCGCCCTGTAGACACCCGATCAGAAATGTGGGGGCTGACAGGACGCCATCGCGGGCAAGCCCGCTCCCACAGGGGTTGTGCTGTACAGGAGTTTTGAGTGCGGCCCAGGACAAATGGCTTGTCGGGTCGCCGCATCGCGGCGATAGCGGTGGGTCAGTCGACACTCAGCGCCCAATAAAAAGCCCCGCATTCGCGGGGCTTTTTGTTTACTTCTTCAGGCCCAGTTTCTTCATCTCTTCATCGCGCAACTCACGACGCAGGATCTTGCCCACGTTAGTGGTCGGCAGTGCTTCGCGGAACTCGACAGCCTTCGGCACTTTGTAGCCGGTGACGTTGGCGCGCATATGCTCCATCACCTGCTCCTTGGTCAGTGTCGCGCCTGGCTTGACCACGATGAACAGCTTGATGTGCTCGCCCGATTTCTCGTCCGGTACACCAATGGCCGCGCATTGCAGCACGCCCGGCAGGCTTGCCAGCACGTCTTCCAGCTCGTTGGGGTAGACGTTGAAACCGGAGACCAGAATCATGTCCTTCTTGCGATCAACGATGCGCATGTAGCCGTCTGGCTGGATGATCGCGATATCGCCGGTCTTCAGCCAGCCTTGGCTGTCGAGCACTTCGGCGGTGGCGTCTTCACGCTGCCAGTAGCCCTTCATCACTTGCGGGCCCTTGACGCACAGCTCGCCGATTTCGCCCAGAGGCAACTCGACACCCTCATCCGAGATGACTTTGCACAGGGTCGAGGGCACCGGGATGCCGATGGTGCCGATCTGGATATTCTGGATCGGGTTGACCGTGGCCACTGGGCTGGTTTCGGTCATGCCGTAACCTTCACAGATATTGCAGCCGGTCACGGCCTTCCAACGCTCGGCCGCCGCCAGTTGCAATGCCATGCCACCCGACAGCGTGACCTTGAGCCCCGAGAAGTCCAGCTTGCGGAAGCCTTCGTTGTTGCACAGGGCCACGAACAGGGTGTTCAGGCCGACAAAGCCGCTGAACTTCCACTTCGACAACTCCTTGACCATCGCCGGCAGGTCGCGCGGGTTGCTGATCAGGATGTTGTGGTTGCCGATCAGCATCATCGCCATGCAATGAAAGGTGAAGGCATAGATGTGGTACAGCGGCAGCGGCGTGATCAGGATCTCGCAGCCTTCGTTGAGGTTGGAGCCCATCAGCGCCTTGCACTGCAGCATGTTGGCGACCAGGTTGCGATGGGTCAGCATCGCGCCCTTGGCCACGCCGGTGGTGCCGCCGGTGTATTGCAGTACGGCGACGTCTTCGCTGGCCGGGCTGGCGTCGGTGACCGGCTGGCCATGCCCCTTGGCCAGGACGTCGTTGAACTTGATCGCCTGGGGCAAGTGATAGGCCGGGACCATCTTCTTCACGTACTTGATGACGCTGTTGATCAGCAACCGCTTGAGCGGCGGCAACAGGTCAGCCACTTCGGTGACGATCACGTGCTTGACGCCAGTCTTGGGCACGACTTTTTCTGCCAGGTGCGCCATGTTGGCCAGGCAGATCAGGGCTTTGGCCCCGGAGTCGTTGAACTGGTGTTCCATCTCCCGCGCGGTGTACAGCGGGTTGGTGTTGACCACGATCAGGCCGGCGCGGATAGCGCCAAACACGGCGACCGGGTATTGCAGGAGGTTGGGCAATTGCACGGCGATTCGATCACCGGGCTGCAAGTCGGTATGCTGTTGCAGGTACGCGGCAAAGGCACCGGACAATTCGTACAACTCACCGTAGGTGATTGTCTTGCCCAGGTTGCTGAAAGCCGGTTTGTCGGCGAAGCGTTGGCAGGACTGTTTCAGTACCGCCTGAATATTTTGATACTCGTCTGGATTGATGTCTGCAGCAATCCCGGCGGGGTACTTATCCTTCCAAAAGTCTTCGATCATGGAAGCCCACTCCTCAGCGACGCGAATTCATTCACCGCATTTGATGCGATTATTATTTGTGTGTTTTTAGGTGATTCCGGCTGTTTCAAGCAGGCCGAGAGGTCACAAAGCGCGCCGAGAGTAGCAGCTTTGCCAAGGGCCGCCTAGAGCCAAAAGAGGCCCCTACAGTCATAAACATGACTCAAGAATATGCAGTAGTCATTTTTAGAGCAAAGATTCTATAACCTGCGAAACCGCTCTACTTTAAGGGTGTACACCGTAAATGTGGGAGCTGGCTTGCCAGCTCCCACATTTGAATCGCATTTCAATTCAGGTCAGGCGATATCGCGAAGCTCTCTGCGCAGGATCTTGCCTACCGGCGTCATCGGCAGCGAGTCGCGCAACACAATGTGCTTGGGCACTTTGTAGCCGGTGAAGTTGGCCTTGCAGTAAGTCTTCAGCTCCTCAAGGCTGACACCCTGGGCCCGCGCCACCACGAACAGTTTCACCGCCTCGCCGGTACGCTCGTCAGGCACGCCGATCACCGCGCAGTTGGCAACGTTCGGGTGGGCCATCACCACGTCTTCGATCTCGTTGGGGTACACATTGAAGCCCGAGACGATGATCAGGTCTTTCTTGCGGTCGACAATGCGCACAAAACCGTCGGGGTCGATCACCGCAATATCGCCAGTCTTGAGCCAGCCCTCGGCGTCCAGGGTCTCGGCAGTGGCCGCCGGTTGCTGCCAGTAGCCCTTCATGACCTGCGGGCCCTTGATGCACAACTCGCCCCGCTCGCCCATCGGCAACTCGACGCCGGCGTCATCAATAACCTTCATCGCCGTGCCCGGCACTGGAATACCCACGGTGCCCAGGCGCGATTGATCACCGTAGGGGTTGGTGCTGGCCACTGGCGACGTCTCAGTCAGGCCGTAGCCTTCGCCGATGGAACAGCCGGTGATCTGCTTCCAGCGCTCGGCAGTGGCCTTGACCAGGGCGGTACCGCCGGAGTTGGTGATCTTCAGGTGGGAGAAGTCCAGGGTCTTGAAATCCGGGTGCTCCATCAAGGCGACAAACAGTGTGTTGAGCCCCAGCAACCCGGTAAACCGCCACTTCTTCAATTCCTTGATAAAGCCGCCGATGTCCCGTGGATTGGTGATCAGCACGTTGTGGTTGCCGGTGACCATCATGCACATGCAGTTCGCCGTAAAGGCATAGATGTGATACAGCGGCAGCGGCGCGATCATCACCTCCTGCCCTTCCTTGACCAGCGGATGCCCGTCTTCACGCAGCTGGGACATGCACGCCCGCACCTGCTGCATGTTCGCCACCAGGTTGCCGTGGGTGAGCATCGCGCCCTTGGCCAGGCCGGTGGTGCCGCCGGTGTATTGCAGCACGGCGATGTCATCGAGGGTCATCGGGTGGCGGGTCACGGCCAGGCCCGCGCCCATGCGCAAGGCGCGCTTGAACGACACCGCCCGAGGCAGGCTGTAGGCCGGGACCATCTTCTTCACTTTGTCGACCACGGTGTTGATCAGCCAGCCCTTGGCGGCGGGCATGAAGTCGCCCATCTTCGCTTCGATCAGGTACTCGATCTCGGTGTCGGCCGCCACTTCCTGGACCCGGGAACCAAACAGGTTGAGGTAGACCAGCGCACGAATGCCCGCATCCTTGAACTGATGGCGCATTTCCCGCGGGGTGTACAACGGGTTGGTGTTGACCACCACCAGCCCGGCGCGCAAGGCGCCGAACACGGCAATCGGGTAATGCAGGACGTTGGGCATCTGCACCGCAATACGGTCACCCGGCTTGAGATCGGTGTGGTGTTGCAGGTAGCCGGCGAACGCCGCACTCTGGCGCTCCAGGTCGGCGTAGGTCAGGGTGATCCCCATGTTGCTGAATGCCGGACGGTCGGCAAAGGCTTTACAGGAACGCTCGAAGACTTCGATTACTGACTTGTACGCCGACAGGTCAAGCTCATTGGGAACGCCTGTTGCGCGTTTGTCATTCCAGAAATCAGGTTGCATTATTCTTGTCCTCTTACCCGAGTGTGCCCGACCGCTTCCGGCTGTTTAAGGGAAGCGGAGCTTCGGGGACGTTAGCAGCTATGGCCAAACAGGCAAATACACTAAAACGTGTCATTGATTGTATGAATCTTGCCCCTGAGGCCGCGGGTGATCAGACGCCGGCCCTCGGATGAGCTATACACTGCAACGACCCTGAGCAAAGGAAGCGCCATGAACCACACCACTTTCTGGCTGACCGCGAACGACCGCAGCCGCCTGTACGTCAACCAGTGGCTACCGGACGGCACGCCCACGGCGCTGGTGATGCTGGCCCATGGCATGGCCGAGCACAGCGGCCGCTATGCGCGCCTGGCCCAGGCCCTGTGTGATGCCGGCTACGGCGTGTACGCCCCGGACCTGCGCGGCCATGGCCGTACCGCCGATGAAGGCACCCTGGGCCTGTTTGCCGAGCGCGATGGCTGGAACAAAGTGGTAGGTGACCTGGCCGCGCTCAACCAGCACATCGGCCAGCAAGCCCCCGGTGTGCCGATCCTCCTGCTGGGCCATAGCATGGGCAGCTATATCGCCCAGGCCTATCTGTTGCATCACAGTGCCAGCCTGCACGGGGCGATTCTCAGTGGGTCGAACTTCCAGCCGGTGGCCCTGTACCGCGCCGCCCGCCTGATCGCCCGGGCCGAACGCCTGCGCCAGGGCCTCAGGGGCCGCAGCGCACTGATCGAGTTTCTGTCGTTTGGCTCGTTCAACAAGGCCTTCAAGCCCAACCGCACGGCGTTTGACTGGCTGAGCCGCGACCCGGACGAAGTGGACAAGTACGTCAACGACCCCCTGTGCGGCTTTCGTTGCACCAACCAGCTATGGATCGACCTGCTGGGTGGCTTGCAGCAAATCAGCAAAGCGTCCAATCTCAAACAGATTGATCCGGGCCTGCCAATCCTGGTGATGGGCGGCGAATGTGATCCGGTCAGTGAAGGCAAGCGTCTCACCAGCCTGGCCAACGCATTGCGCGATGCCGGCTGCCAGAACCTGCACGTGAACATCTACCCGCAGGCGCGCCACGAACTCTTCAATGAAACCAACCGCGATGCGGTCACCGCCGATGTGCTGGCCTGGATGGCCCAGGCCGTGAACCATCGCCGGCCGGCGCGCTGCGAGTGAACGCATAAATATTTTCGTTTAAAATCAACGAATTAAGATTACCGATTAGCCACAGGATGCAGGATCAGATGACCCAGGTTACCAACACTCCGTACGAAGCCCTCGAAGTTGGCCAGAAAGCCACCTACAGCAAAACCGTGGAAGAGCGCGATATCCAGCTGTTCGCGGCAATGTCCGGCGACCATAACCCGGTGCACCTGGATGCCGAATTCGCCAAGGCGACCATGTTCAAGGAGCGGATCGCCCACGGCATGTTCAGCGGCGCCTTGATCAGCGCGGCAGTCGCTTGTGAGCTGCCTGGGCCGGGCACCATCTATATCGGTCAGCAGATGAGCTTCCAGAAGCCGGTGAAAATCGGCGACACCTTGACCGTACGTCTGGAAATCCTCGAGAAGCTGCCCAAGTTCCGCGTGCGGATTGCCACCCAGGTGTTCAACCAGCGTGATGAGTTGGTGGTGGATGGCGAAGCCGAGATCCTCGCGCCACGCAAACAGCAGGTTGTGACCTTGACCGAGTTGCCGGCGATCAGCATCGGCTGATCAGGCATGTGAAATAAAAAATGTGGGAGCGGGCTTGCCTGCGATGGCGTTCTGTCAGTCGATACATACATCGACTGATCAACCGCTATCGCAGGCAAGCCAGCTCCCACATTTGTATCGGGGTACGGCGCAATTACCAGTGGGAGCAGGTTTGCCTGCTCCCACATTTGTTACCTCGGCGCAGCTCAGGACTGGGCGCGAACCTGGTTACGCAGGGCTTTCACCTGGTCGTGATTGCGTTGCGCACCATGATACTGGCGCTCAACCAGGTCACGAATACCGACCAGGTTGTGCTTGTTGATTTTCTCGATGGCCTCTTTGTAAGCCTTCAGTGCGTGGTCTTCACCGCGCTCGGCTTCGTTGAGTACCGCTTCTTCGTCCTTGCCGGTGACCATCGACTTCACGTCGACCCAGCCACGGTGCAGTGCGCCGGCCACGCTGCCGGAATCTTCCGGATCGCCACCCAAGGCCCGCACCGCCGTTTGCAGTTCGGCAGCCGCCGACGCGCAGTCTGCGGAACGCTTGATGAACAGCGCCTTGAGCTCAGGGTGCTTGATGTCTTCTGCGCAGGTCTTGAAGCCTTCCTGGCCGTCTTTGCTGGTTTCGATCAGGTCATTGAGTACGGAGATCGACTCTTTGTTGATATCAGTCATTTTTCAATTCCTTCGCGGGTTTAGAAAGGTATTGAGGTAGTTGCAGCGCCCGTGCCAGGTCTTGAATCAATATTTATTCCTTATTTTTCAATAAGTTATAAATAACCCTCAAATCTGTATCCGCTTTATTTGCATGATCTGTCATTTGGCCTTCATGCAGAATGCCTGTATTTTCCAAGGCATCCTCCTGATTGCCTGAAGCCCGTATGAACCCCGAAAAACTCGAACTGCTGATCACCCGCCAAATGCCGTTCGGCAAGTACAAGGGCCGGATCATTGCCGACCTGCCCGGCCCGTACCTGAACTGGTTTGCCCGCGAAGGTTTTCCCCACGGCGAGCTGGGCGGTTTGCTGGCCTTGATGCAGGAAATCGACCACAACGGCCTGTCCGAACTGCTGGAACCGCTACGCGACAAACACGGTAAACCCGCCCCGCGCCACTAACCGAGCCCGCCCATGCCCCACACCCGCGACGAAGCCTATTGGCAGGCCATTGCCCAGCGCTATGACCTGGAGCCCGGCCCCATCAACCTGGAAAACGGCTACTTTGGCCGCATGAGCCGGGCCGTGTTGGCCCAGTATCAGGAGCACGTGGCCTTCATCAATCGCAGCAACTCGGTGCACGTGCGCCAGCGCTTCGAGCAAGGGCAACACGTCGAGATCCGCCGGCAACTGGCCGAGTTGGTCAACGTCGACCCAGAAGCGATTGCTTTCACCCGCAATGCCACCGAAGCCCTGCAGTCGCTGATCCGCAACTACAACCGCCTGCAGCCGGGCGACCAGGTGCTGATCAGCGATCTGGAATACGACACGGTCAAAGGCGCCATGCGCTGGCTCGCCGGCTACCGGGGGGTAGAGGTGATCGAAGTGTCCCACGCCCATCCGGCCAGTTTCGACAGCCTGCTGCAGACTTATCGCGACACCTTCAGCCACTACCCACGCCTGAGGCTGATGGCGCTGACCTATGTCACCCACCGCACCGGCCTGGTCATGCCGGTGGAGGCCATCGCCCAGGTTGCGCGAGAATATGGCGTCGAAATCATCCTCGATGGCGCCCATGCCCTTGGCCAGATCGACTTCGACCTGGCCCAGTTGGGCATCTCGTTCGCCGGCTTCAACCTGCACAAGTGGATCGGTGCACCCCTGACCCTGGGCTTTCTCTATATCGCCCCGCAGCGGCTGGCGGACATTGACCCGGACATGGGCGAGTTCCATTACCCAGCCAGCGACGTGCGCGCCCGTACGTCCTACAGCACGCCTAACTTTCCAGCGCTGATGACCTTGCCGCTGGTGCTCGAAGAGCATCGGGCCCTGGGCGGCGCGCAGGCCAAGGGGGCGCGGGTGAAATACCTGCGTGACCTGTGGGTGAGCCAGGTACGGCCATTGCCGGGGATCGAGGTGCTGACCTCGGATGATCCACGGTTGTATTGCGCGATTACGGCGTTCAAGTTCAACGGGCGCGATCAACAGGTGATGGCGGATCGATTGCTTGATGAATACAACCTGTTTACCACCCTGCGCAGTGGGGCAGCGTTTGGTGCCTGCATACGGGTGACGCCGGGGGTGGTGACGTCGGCGGCGGACATCGACGTGCTGGTCAATGCCATTACCAAGCTGAACACTGATTAAAATGTGGGAGATTCTATGGTTTTGGGGAAGCCCCCCAAACCGCTTTTGACTGGTATTCGCTCAGGTTTTTCATGAGCGAAAAGGCGATGCGCGCCAGCTTGCGGCCAATGATGACCAGGGCTTGAGTCGTTTTCAGGCCCCTGGCCAGATAACCCTCGTATAAAGGTTTCCAGGCTTCTGACCTGATACCTGCTGACGCCGCGTTATGCAGCAATCTGCGTATCTCTGAATCTCCCTTCTTGCTCAATGAGCGGCGTCCGCTCATTTGCCCGGAATCGGATACTCTCAAGTCCATTCCCAAGAACGCGATGTAAGCGTCAGCACTTTCAAATTCTCCTCGCTGAAACGCCATTACCAGGGCAACCGCTGTCAGAAAACCAATGCCCTCGACGGCTTGGCAGCGCTTGACCTGATGCAAAAGCCCCGCCTCAGTAACAGCATCTAATATCCTTTTCTCAATGAGCCCCTCATGCCTATCAAGACACGCTGAAATGCTCTTGGACGAGGCCTTGAGTGATGGCTCGCCCGCCCAGCTCTGATTCAGTGCAACACGCATTTTCACCAGTGCTGCGCGTCGACGCAGCAAGCTTTGAAGCTTGGTATAAATCTTCGGCGGCGGATTCCAAGCGCGTAAATCAGCCTGTTCATTCTTCAAGTAGCGAGCCAGCAACTGCGCATCACTGAAGTCTGTTTTAGCGCGACCACCTGTGCCTTTGCGGTAATGGCTAAGGCGATATCCATCAATCACGTAAACGATATGGCCCATCGAATGAGCCAAATTGACGGTATCCACGTGATAGATATTGGTGGCTTCAATTGCGATGGCGCTGCCCGCAGGCAAAGACTTCAGCCATGCCTTCAGCTCGTTTTTCTTGTTCGATACGATCTTTGTTTCAGCAGTTTCACTTTGATAAACAACTACTTCGGCTTTAGCGACATCCACTCCAATGATTGATTGCGAGACAGTCATTGCCATGAGAAAAGCTCCGGGTTAGGGTTTACAGGCTTGTCGGGGCTTCACCGTTGCGCTGGCTTGCTTCTATCGTCGGTCATGGCCGATGCATTCCTTATCGGCGCTTTGGTGAAGGGGTGGGACGAAGTCTCCCACGGTCTGTACTGGCTAGAGTCAGATGCTGGCTTTTAGTCCCACCACCCCTACAAGTCTAACCATACAAGCTGGCTTGCCTGCGATAGCCGTAGGTATCTACACAACTCTTTTCTGGGGTTGTGTACATATCCGTTGCTGCGGTCACGGCCACTTAGGGTTCCGCCCTTACGGCGGGTCACTTTTGGAAAAGAGCCCGGAGTGCCGGCCCAGCCAAAAGTAACCAAAAGGGCTCTTGCCCCACCACTCGGCACCTCGCCCAGGCTCGGTGTGCCCGTCATCCGACATTGATTTGGGGGGCCGCCGCGATGGGCCATCCATGGCCCAGCGCGGCTAAACCGGCGTCCTGCCGGTTTACCCCCCAAATCAAAATCGGATGACGGCCAGCGTGGTTTAACGGGGCGCCTAAGATCAAAATCAAAGCAAAGCGAGGCGGCCTGACAGCCGACCTGATCCTCGAGGCGTACGCGGATTCCTGTGGGAGCTGGCTTGCCTGCGATGACGGTGTCTCAGTCGATAAATGTATTGGCTGATACACCGCCATCGCAGGCAAGCCAGCTCCCACAGGGGGGGAATGCAGCTTCGCGCCCCGGCTTTGCTGTTGCTGTTGCTCTGCTTTTGATCTGGCTTTTGATCTTGATCTGAGGCGCCCCGTTAAACCACGCTGGCCGCAGGCAGGTATTGCGCAGTGGGCACCCCGGCATGGATGCCGGGGTAGCCGCGACACGGCCATGGATGGCCGATCGCGGCGGGCCCACGGAGCAATGCCTGACTGCGGGTATGCCGAGCCTAGGCGAGGCACCGAGTGGTGGGGCAAGAGCGCTTTGCTTACTTTGGCGCTCCTCCAAAGTGAGCCGCCGTAAGGGCGGAACCCTAAGTGGCCGTGACCGCAGCAACGGATATGTACACAGACCAAGAAGAGAGTTGTGTAGATACCTACGGCTATCGCAGGCAAGCCAGTTCCCACACAAGCCCCCCCCCATTTGAATTACGGTGATATTTCGCTTTTCTATAGGCAAAAAAAAGCGGCGCACCGACCAAGTGCACCGCAAACATGCCGTGAAGCACAGCAACAACGATTCGGTAAAGCCAATCAGTCCAGCAGTGCCAACGCCTCGGCGGTGACTTCCTGGATGCGCGCCCAGTCGCCGTTCTTGATCCACTCCGGATCAAGCATCCAGCTACCGCCCACGCACATCACGTTTTTCAACGCCATGTAGTGTTTGATGTTGGCCGGGCCAACGCCGCCAGTGGGGCAGAATTTCACTTCGCCAAACGGTCCGCCCAGGGCCTTGATTGCCGCCACACCGCCGCTGACTTCCGCCGGGAACAGTTTGAAACGACGATAGCCCAGGCCATAGCCTTCCATGATGCCGGAGGCATTGCTGATGCCGGGCAGCAGCGGGATTGGGCTGTCGACACTGGCTTCAAGCAGGTCACGGGTAATACCGGGGGTGACGATAAACTGCGAACCCGCCGCCTCGGCAGCCGCCAGCATGGTGCGATCGAGCACCGTGCCCGCGCCCGTCACCAGCTCCGGACGCTGCTCACGCAGGACCTGGATGGCCTTGAGGCCGAACTGCGAACGCAGGGTCACTTCCAGCGCGGTCAAGCCACCCGCCGCCAGGGCATCGGCCAGGGGCAGAATGTCCTGTTCGCGGGCAATGGTGATCACTGGCAGGATCCGCGCCTTGGCGCAGAGGCTGTCGATCAGGGCAACTTTATCCGCCATGGACACGGTCGGGTGAGGGCTTTTCATAGCGGCTGATCCTTGGCTCATGGGCACCAGTAAATCTCTAGAGTGGGTTGCAAAAACGCGCGAATCGGCATGCCGGCAACATCGTCGCTGGCCAGCGCTTCGCTCAGGGTATGGAGTTTCGAATCGCCGGCAATCGACAACACGGTGTAACGGGCGCTGGCCAGCAATGCACGACTCATGGTCAGGCGCTGATGGGGCACGCTCGGCGCCAGCATCGGCCAGCACCGGCGGGAGCCATCGGGCTGCAGCGCTTCGGCCAGGTTCGGGCTGTTGGGGAACAGCGACGCGGTATGCCCGTCATCGCCCATGCCCAGCACCAGCACATCAATCGCCGGCAGTTTGGCCAGCAGGCGATCCGCCTGCTCGGCAGCGCCGTCCAGGTTCGCGGCGGCGCTGTAAAGGCTCAAGAACTTGGCCTTGGCCGCCGGGCCTTGCAGCAGATATTTCTTCAACAGGCCGGCGTTGCTGTCGGCATGTTCCACCGGCACCCAGCGCTCATCGGCCAGGGTAATGGTGACCTTGGACCAGTCCAGCCCCTGGCTGGCCAGGTTCTGGAAAAACGCCACCGGGCTGCGGCCACCGGACACCACCAGGGTCGCCTCGCAACGGGCACTGATGGCCGCGCGCAGTTGTTCGGCCACGTCGTTGGCCAAGCCTTCGGCCAGCAGTACCGGCGTGCGGTACTCATGGGGTGTTACGCCCTGGGGCAGTTTCAAATCAGATATCGCCATACCACGACCTCCCGTCCCGCGTGATCAGTGCAATGGAGCTCATCGGCCCCCAGGAACCCGCCGCGTACGGCTTGGGTGCATCACCGGATTTTTTCCACCCGGCGATCAACTGGTCACACCACTTCCACGCGGCTTCGATTTCATCTTTACGGACAAACAGGTTCTGATTGCCGCGCATCACTTCCAGCAACAACCGCTCGTAGGCATCGGGAATCCGTGCGCTGCGGTAGGTGTCGGAAAAATTCAGTTGCAGTGGCCCGCTGCGCAGTTGCATACCCTTGTCCAGGCCCTGCTCCTTGGTCATCACGCGCAAGGAAATACCTTCGTCCGGTTGCAGGCGGATGATCAGCTTGTTGCTGATCTGCAGGCGCTGTTCGGGGGCAAAGATATAGTGGGACGGTTCCTTGAAGTGGATAACGATCTGCGACAACTTTTGCGGCATGCGTTTGCCGGTGCGCAGGTAAAACGGCACCCCGGCCCAACGCCAGTTGCGGATATCGGCCCGCAGGGCGACGAAGGTTTCGGTGTCGCTCTGGGTGTTGGAGTTATCTTCTTCCAGGTAACCCGGCACCGGCTTGCCGGCGCTGTAGCCAGCAATGTACTGGCCGCGCACGACCTGGGTGGTCAGGCCTTCCGGGCTGATCGGCGCCAGGGCCTTGAGCACCTTGACCTTCTCGTCGCGGATGCTGTCGGCGGACAAGTCGGCCGGCGGGTCCATGGCGATCAGGCAGAGCAGTTGCAGCAGGTGATTCTGGATCATGTCCCGCAGTTGCCCGGCCTTGTCGAAGTAGCCCCAGCGGCCTTCGATACCCACCTGCTCGGCCACGGTGATTTCCACGTGGGAGATGTAATGCTGGTTCCACTGGGTTTCAAACAGGCTGTTGGCAAAACGCAGGGCGATCAGGTTCTGCACCGTCTCTTTGCCCAGGTAGTGGTCGATGCGGTAAGTGCGGTTTTCCGGGAAAAACTGCGCCACGGCGTCGTTGACCTTGCGCGAGGACTCCAGGTCCGAACCGATGGGTTTCTCCAGGACCACCCGGGTATTTTCCGCCAGGCCGACCTTGGACAGGTTCTCGCAGATCGCGCCATACACCGCCGCCGGGGTGGCGAAGTAGGCGATCAGGCGTTGTTCGGTGCCGGCCTTGGCGGCCAGGGCCACGTAGTCATCGGCATTCATGAAATCGACATGCACATAGGCCAGGCGCGCGAGGAAGCGCGCAGCTACCGCTTCATCCAGTTCCTGACCGACGTATTTGCGCAGTTCGTGCTCGATGTGGTCCAGGTGCTGCTGCTCGGAGCCAGCTTCACGGGCCAGGGCCAGGATGCGGGTGTCGGCGTGCAAGAGCCCGGCGCCATCGAGTTGATAAAGGGCAGGAAATAACTTGCGCAGCGCCAGATCACCCAAGGCGCCAAACAGGGCAAAGGTGCAGGGTTCCACGGTTATCGAAGGCATGATGTTTGTTCTTTTATCAAGTTAAGCTACAAATACCTTTTTTCAAGGCATCACTCAAGGAAAAATGTAGTAATAACCACAACATTTTCCCAAAATACGCATTGCGAGTGGTGGTGTTCAACTACCCTCAGTAGGATAGGCCACCGCCAAGGGCCGCTCGTCGACCTGTTACTGGCCCTTACTTGCATCGTCGCCCGAAGGAAAGACTGAATGGACCGCGTGCGCAATCTTCTGGAACAGATCCGGAACCGCCTCGAAGAATTGAACAAGGCCGAGAAAAAAGTCGCCGAGGTCATCCTGCTCAACCCACAGCAGGCGACCCGCTTCTCGATCGCCGCCCTCGCCCAAGCCGCCTCGGTCAGTGAACCGACGGTCAACCGTTTCTGCCGCTCGTTCGGCGTCAGCGGTTACCCTGAACTGAAATTGCAACTGGCGCAAAGCCTGGCCAGTGGCGCGGCCTATGTCAGCCGCGCCGTGGAGGCCGATGATAACCCCGAGGCCTACACGCAGAAGATTTTTGGCAGCGCCATCGCTTCATTGGACAGCGCCTGCCAGGCCCTGGACCCCGCGCTTATCAGCAAGGCCGTGGACTTGCTGATCCAGGCACGGCAGATCCACTTCTTCGGCCTCGGTGCTTCGGCGCCAGTGGCCATGGATGCCCTGCACAAGTTCTTCCGTTTCAACCTGTCGGTGACGGCCCACGCCGACGTATTGATGCAACGCATGATTGCCTCGGTAGCGCATACCGGCGAGCTGTTCGTGATCATTTCCTACACCGGCCGCACCCGCGAGCTGGTGGAAGTAGCGCGCATTGCCCGGGAGAACGGCGCCTCGGTGCTGGGCGTGACGGCCGAGAACTCGCCATTGGCCAAGGTCAGTACGGTGAGCTTGAACATACCGCTGCCGGAAGACACCGACATCTATATGCCAATGACCTCGCGGATCATTCAGTTGACAGTGCTGGATGTGCTGGCGACCGGCATGACCTTGCGCCGTGGTGTGGATTTCCAGCCCCATCTGCGCAAGATCAAAGAGAGCTTGAATGACAGCCGGTATCCGGTGGGGGATGAGTTCAACTAAAGCTGGAATCGCCTCCAGCAGGGCCAGCCCAGCCCGCTACCTTGTGGGAGCGGGCTTGCCCGCGATGAGGCCCAGGGCAACACCACTAACCCCCCGCCCGGGCCTGCAAACTCAAATGCGCCCTCTCCCCCGGCGCCAGGCTGGCCCCAGCCATGGCCGACTCCACGCACACAAAGCCCGACGCCTCGTTAAAGCTCACCCCCAGCAATGGCCGGCTGCCCGGATGCCAGACCACCGTGTCGGCACTGTCGCCAGTGTCGATGCACAGTTCGCGCTGCCAGGCGTGGTCTTTGAGCTGCAACTCCCCCTCATGCTGGAACACGCGCTGGCAGCCGCCATCGACGCGCAACTCACCTTGCTGCTGGCAAACCTGACGACTCAACTGGTCGTAACCCTGCGCCCCGTCGAGCCCAGACAGCGCTATCTCGCCCACGTTGCCAATCCGCCAATAGGCGTGCAAAGCGTGGCTCAACTGGCACGGCAGCTCATCCTGATGCTCGGTGCTCAGGCGCAGTTCGAGGGTTTCGCCCAGGTGCGCATGCAGGTCCACCTGCCAATCGCACAGCTGCAATTGCCAATGCAGGCGCACACCGTCGTCATCGGTGCTGCTGTCCAATAGCTTCCAGTCAATCAAGCGTGCCCAACCATGGGAGGGCCAGGCGTTTTCGCTGGGATGGCGGCCATACCACGGCCAGCACACTGGCACGCCGCCACGGATCGCCCCGACCTGCGGCCACTTGGCCGCGCACCACAGCCATGGCTTCTGGCCCGTGGGTTGGAAATGCAGCAACTGCGCGCCCTGGCGGCTGAATACCGCCTGGCACAGGGGGTGGTCAATCACCAATACGTCGCGCATCTGGAAGCGCTCCCAGGCGAATACCGGTTGCTCGCGCAGGGATTTGAAAAAGCGTTGCAGCGGATGCTCATGCATGTGCCACGGTCCTGTAGATCACTATCGCTCACCTCTTTGGTGAACCTGTGGAAGCTGGCTTGCCAGCTCCCACACGCGTTATGCGCACCCGCTCAAAAAAAAGCGGATAGCCATGGCTACCCGCAAAATGCGCACAGAGAGAAGGAGCTTATCGCAACCGCGTTAGAACACCGACTGAATTTTCAGACCGGCGACCAGGGCGTTGTCGACTTTATCCACGCCACCTGGGTGGGTGACGTATTGCAGGTTGGGACGCACGGTCAACCAGTTGGTGACGTGGAAGCCGTAGTTGATTTCGTAGTTGTACTCGGTGCCGCGCAGTGGCGCATAACCTGCCTGGCTGTAATCGGTGAAACCGCCCGCTTCGTTCAACAACTCGGCGTTCTTGCGCACGTCATCGTTGACATGCAGGCGAGCAGCACCAATGCCGACGTCATCTTTTGGACGCGCATCGAATGGGCCTTTGTACACCAGCATGATCGACTGATAGTTGTCGACCGTGTTGGTTTCCTTGTCGTGGAAGGTGGCGTTGGCCGCGATGTTCAGGCCGCGGGAAGCGTCGCCGTTATGGGTGGTGAGCTGCTGCTGGGCAACGAACCAATAGCCTTTTTTGCTGCTGCGGGTACGGTAGTCTGCGCCAGTGGTGGCCGCATTGTCGCCGTTGACGTCTTCACGTACGTCGGGAGCATCGGCGGCGCTCTTGTAGTAACCCACACGGTATTCGCCCGGCAGGTTATTGACCTTCGGCGACCAGACCAGCTCCACCGGAATCACGGTGCCCTTGGTGCCACTGCCGCTGAGCTTGAAGCCGTTGCCGTGCTCCAGCTGCGAGGGGTTCTGGTTGTACGCGCCGATCTGCGCATACAGCTCAGGCGTGATGTGGTACTTCACGCGGATCGCGGCCTGGCTGACCGGCCAGTTGTACCAGGTGTTGACGTAGTTACCCACTTGGGAGCCGCAGAACGAGAGGTTCTGGAAGTCGCACGGGAAGGTGTTGAAGTCTTCGCCTTCACCGAAGTAACCGAGTTTCACATCCAGCTTGTTGTCGAACATCTGGTGCTGAATCCAGAACTGGGTCAGGCGCACCATATGGCCACGGCCGTACACTTCTTGAGACGAACTCAAGGTGCCGGCACGCGGGTCGCCAATGCGGTCATTGGAGATGTTGCGGCCATTACGGCTGGTCATCTGGATCTTGGCCTGGGTGTTGTCCCAGCCCCAGAGTTTTTGCAGGTCCAGCGCTACGCCGAGGCCGAACTGGTCAGCATAACGACCGGTCTTGTCATCGTTGTAGCCGCCGTGGGCGTTGTAGCCCGCTTCCCCAACGTAGTCGGCCTTGATGTCGATACCCCGCTCGATCAGCTTGGTCCGCTCGCCGCCCCAATCGCCGGTCATCCATTTGGAATCGGCACTGAAGGCCTCGTCTGCCATCGCATTGGCGGACAAAACCAGCGCTGCCGCTGCTGACAGCTGGCAGATCAAGCGAGTGTTGTTGTGTTGCTTTTTCATCCCTACATCCTCGTCTTTATTGTTATTAACTGTTTTTATCTAACGCGGTTTACAGCTATTTCCGAAACATCCACATCGAATGTGTGGGAGCGGGCTTGCTCGCGATGGCATCACTGCGGTGTGCCTGGTAGACCGAGCGGCCTGTATCGCGGGCAAGCCCGCTCCCACATTTTGATTTTCAGCGGCCTTTAAATTGGGTGACGTTGTCGGCGTGTGGCACTGGCACTGACGCGGCGGTGCCCAGGCGTTCGCCGGTCTTGGCGTCGAACAGCAGCACCTTGGCCGGATCGAACTGCAAGGTCAGGCTCTCGCCCACTTGCGGCGCCACATCTGGCGCCAGGCGGCAGCAGACCTTGGTGTCATTGAGCTGCACGAACACCAGGGTGTCCGGGCCTGTGGGCTCGGTCACCTGGACTTCGGCACGAATGCTCGGCAGGCCATTGCCCTCGCCGCTGGCCAGGACAATTTGCTCCGGGCGCAGGCCGAGGATCACATCGCGGTCTTCAAGACCCGCATCGTTCATGCCCAGTGGCAATTCGCAACGCGCCTGACCGCTGTCGAGCAGGGCCAGCAGGCGGCCCTCCTTGCGTTGCAGGCGCAGGGGGATGAAGTTCATCGGCGGCGAGCCGATAAAGCTCGCCACAAACAGGTTGGCCGGATCGTTGTAGATGTCTTTCGGCGTGCCGAACTGCTGGATGATCCCGTCCTTCATCACCGCCACTTTGTCGCCCAGGGTCATCGCTTCGATCTGGTCGTGGGTCACGTAGACCGTGGTGGTTTTCAGGCGCTGGTGCATCAGTTTCATTTCGGTGCGCATCTCGACCCGCAGCTTGGCGTCGAGGTTGGACAGTGGCTCGTCGAACAGGTAGATCTTCGGCCGCCGCGCCAGCGCCCGGCCCATGGCCACACGTTGTTGCTGGCCGCCCGAGAGCTGGCCCGGCTTGCGATTGAGCAAGTGCTCGATCTGCAGCAGCTTGGCCACCCGCGCCACTTCCTCGTCGATGTCGGCCTGGCTCATCTTGCGGATTTTCAGACCGAACTCGATGTTCTCGCGCACGCTCATGGTCGGGTACAGGGCGTAGGACTGGAACACCATGGCGATATCCCGGTCCTTGGGGCTCATGCCGCTGACGTCCTGGTCACCGATCATGATCGCGCCGCCGCTGATGTTTTCCAGGCCGGCGATGCAGTTCATCAGGGTCGACTTGCCGCAGCCCGAGGGCCCGACAAGAATCAGGAACTCACCGTCCTTGATCGACAGTTCGATGTTCTTCAGGGTGTCCGGCAGGCCGGCACCATAGGTCTTGTTTACGTTGCGAAGTTCGAGCGTAGCCATGATTACCCCTTGACCGCGCCAGCCGTGAGGCCGCGCACGAAATACTTGCCTGCGACCACATAGACCAGCAGGGTCGGCAGCCCGGCGATCATCGCCGCCGCCATATCAACGTTATATTCCTTGGCCCCGGTGCTGGTGTTGACCAGGTTGTTCAGCGCCACCGTGATGGGCTGCGAATCACCGCTGGAGAACACCACACCAAACAGGAAGTCGTTCCAGATCTGGGTGAACTGCCAGATCAGGCAGACCATGATGATCGGGGTCGACATCGGCAGAATGATCCGACGGAAGATGGTGAAGAATCCTGCGCCATCCAGGCGCGCAGCCTTGACCAGCGCATCCGGAATGCTCACGTAGTAGTTGCGGAAGAACAGCGTGGTGAATGCCAGGCCGTAGACCACGTGCACGAACACCAGGCCGGTGGTGGTGCTGGCCAGGCCCATTTTGCCGAGGGTGAACGAGGCCGGCAGCAAGACGGTCTGGAACGGCAGGAAGCAGCCGAACAACAACAGGCCGAAGAACAACTGCGAACCGCGAAAACGCCACATCGACAGCACGTAGCCGTTCAACGCACCGATGGTGGTGGAGATCAGCACCGCCGGGATGGTGATCATGAACGAGTTCCAGAAGTACCCGTTTACCGTGGCCCAGGCCTTGACCCAGCCGATCCCGGTAATCACCGTCGGCCAGCTCAGCAGGTTGCCGGTGCTGATGTCTTCCGGGGTCTTGAAGCTGGTCAGCAGCATCACCACCAGCGGCACCAGGTACAGCACCACGGCGAGGATCAGCACCGCATGGATCGCCAGGCGGCTGAAGCTGATGGAAGGTTTGGCGAGACTAGTCATGGCGCTTGGTCCTCAGCTCGGAGTACAGGTAAGGCACGATGATCGCGAGGATCGCGCCGAGCATCAGGATCGCACTGGCCGAGCCCATGCCCATCTGGCCGCGACTGAAGGTGAAGGAATACATGAACATCGCCGGCAGGTCGGACGAGTAGCCAGGGCCACCGGCCGTCATTGCCGCCACCAGGTCAAAGCTCTTGATGGCGATGTGCGCAAGGATCATCACCGCGCTGAAGAACACCGGGCGCAGGCTGGGCAGCACCACGCTCCAGTAGATACGCGGCAGGCTCGCGCCGTCGATCTGTGCGGCACGGATGATCGACTGATCAACCCCACGCAGGCCGGCGAGGAACATCGCCATGATAAAGCCCGAGGCTTGCCATACCGCCGCAATCACCAGGCAATACACCACGCGGTCCGGGTCGATCAGCCAGTCCAGCCGGAAGCCTTCCCAGCCCCAGTCGCGCAGCAGTTTGTCCAGGCCCATGCCGGGGTTGAGCAGCCATTTCCAGGCAGTACCGGTGACGATCATCGAGAGCGCCATCGGGTACAGGTAGATGGTGCGGATAAAGCCTTCGCGGCGGATGCGCTGGTCGAGAAAGACCGCCAGCAGCACGCCGATCACCAGGGTGATGCCGATAAACATGCCGCCGAACAGCGCCAGGTTTTTGCTCGCCACCCACCAGCGGTCGTTGTCGAACAACCGTGCGTATTGCGCCAGGCCCACCCATTTGTAGGTGGGCAGGAAGGTGGAGTTGGTGAACGACAGCACGAACGTCCACAGGATGTAGCCATAGAAGCCCACCAGAACGATGAACATGCTCGGGGCCAGCACCAGTTTGGGGAGCCAGCGCTGCAATGCATCGAACGGCGAGGCCTTGCTGAACACAGCAACAGAACTCATGGGGAAATCCAGGGCAGGGAATAAGGGACTAATGGATAACCTTGTGGGAGTCGGCTTTGGGTGGGGGCTGGTTTGCCTGCGATGGCATCACCTGAGTGTCACTGCTACACCGAGGCGCTTGCATCGCGGGCAAGCCCGCTCCCACACTGAAACCGATTGCCCCTAGGGGTTACTTGGCAGACTTGATCGCCGCGCCAAGTTTCTTGGCGGTGTCGGCCGGGTCGGCTTTCGGGTCGTTGATGAAGTTGGTCACCACATCAAAGAACGCGCCCTGCACCGCCAGCGTGGTCGCCATGTTGTGCGCCATGCTCGGTTGCAGGCCGCCGGACTTGGCATCCACCAGGAAGTCCTTGGCCGCCGTCTGGGCGCAGCTGTCGAAGCCGTATTTGGCCATGTCGCCGAGCATGTCGTTGCGCACCGGGATCGAGCCCTTGTTGATGCTGAAGACCTTCTGGAAGTTCTCACCCAGCACGACCTTGGCGATGTCTTGCTGACCGGCCGAGGTACCGGCATTTTTCTGCTTGAACACCGCCAGGGAGTCGATGTTGTAGGTGAAGGCCTTGTCGGTGCCCGGGAAGGCTACGCACTCGTAGTCCTTGCCGGCGATTTTCTTGGCGGCTGTCCACTCGCTCTTGGCCCAGTCACCCATGATCTGCATGCCGGCCTTGCCGTTGATGACTTTGGCGGCTTCCAGGTTCCAGTCCTGGCCCTTGCCGTCGGCGTCCATATAGGTCGCGACCTTTTTCAGCTCGGTCAGCGCCTTGACCATGTCCGGGCCGGTCAGGGTCGCGTTGTCGAGGTCGACCAGGGCTTTCTTGTAGCCGTCCACGCCCATGACCGAGAGCACCACGGCTTCGAACACCGTACTGTCCTGCCAAGGCTGGCCACCGTGGGCGAGCGCAATGAAGCCGGCAGCCTTGAGCTTGTCACCGGCGGCATAGAATTCTTCAAGGGTCGTAGGGTTTTTGCTGATGCCGGCTTTCTTGAAGACTTCAGGGTTGATCCACAGCCAGTTGACGCGGTGGATATTCACCGGCACGGCCACGTAATCACCTTCGTACTTCACCGTGTCGGAGACTTTCTTGTCGAGCAGTTCGTCCCACTTTTCGGCCTTGGCCACGTCCTTCAGGACGTCGGTGTCGAGCAGCCCGGTGGACGCCCATTCCTGGATGTCGGGGCCTTTGATCTGGGCTACGCCTGGCGGGTTGCCGGCGACCGCGCGGCTTTTCAGCACGGTCATGGCCGTGGCACCGCCGCCGCCTGCGACGGCCCCGTCTTTCCAGGTAAAACCGTCTTTCTCAACTTGGGCCTTCAGGACATCCACCGCCGCCTTCTCACCGCCCGAGGTCCACCAATGCACAACTTCAACCGTCCCTTTGGAGTCGGCGGCAAATGCACTGAGGGGAAACAACGAGGCAATGGAAATAGCAACGGCGAGGCGATTAATCGCGTTCATCTGAGTACCTTTTTCTTGTTGTTATGCATGCAAGTCTGGAGCTTGCGCTGCATAGGATTCTAAACAGGGATTTTTGCCAGGCACGTAACAAAGGGACGGGCAAATGTCACCACTTGGTGACATAGCAACCGGCCCCCAGCGCACTGGCCATGCTTGGGGATAACGGCAGGCCCGGCAGCAATACGGCCTGCCAGGCATGGTACAGGTCCGGCTTGCCCCCCCAGATTTTGCTGGCGGGCAGGTTTTGCGGGTCGAGTTCGTGGTGCCAACTGCCCTGGACCCGGTCGATCAGGTGGGTTTCACAGAACTCCCAGAAGCGCCGGTACCAGACCTCGTAATGCCACTCGCCGGTGCGCTTGAGCAGGGCCTGGGCGGCCGCGCTGGCTTCGGCGTGGGTCCAATGCAGACGCTCGCGCACCACCGGGCGGTAGTGCCAGTCCAGGGTGTAGACCAGGCCCGGGCCACCGTCCACCGACCAGCCATACTCGCAGGCGCTGGCGAACAAAGCCTTGGCATCCTCCAGCAACCACGCTGGCGTGACGAGCCCCGCCTGCTGGCGTGCGGCTTCAAGGTGCAACACCAGGCGCGCCCATTCAAAGCCGTGCCCGGGAGTGATGCCGTAGGGGCGAAAGCCGTCGGCCGGGTTGTCTTCGTTGTAACGGTGCAGGGGTTGCCAATAGCGGTCGAAATGCTCGATCACCATAAATTCATTGGCGGCGGCGTGCCGATGGATCACCCGTTCGACAATACGCAGCGCCCGCCCCAGCCAGCGCGTGTCGCCGGTGACATCGGCCAGGGCCAGAAAGGCTTCGGTGGCGTGCATATTGCTGTTGGCGCCGCGATAGGCTTCTTCACCGCTCCAGTCCCGGGCGAAGGATTCAAGCATTGCGCCCTCCTCCTCGCACCAGAAATGCTGGTCGATGATCTGCATGGCATCCGTCAACAGAGCTTGCGCCCCAGGGGCACCCGCCACCACGGCGGAACTGGCGGCCAGGGCGACAAAGGCGTGCAGGTAGGCGGCCTTGCCCGTATTGCCATCACCCGCGCCGGCGACGGCAAACCAGCCGCCATGCTCGGCATCCCGCAACGGGCCGCCGAGGCTGGCCACACCGTGCTCCACCAGCTCGGCATAGCCCGGCAGCCCTTGGGCGTGAGCCATGGCGAAGCTGTGGGTCATGCGGGCGGTGTTCATGGTTTCGGCGTGGGCATCGACGGGCAGACGGCCCTGTACATCGAGGTTGCCGAAGCCTTCAGGCAGCCGCGAGGCCTTGGCAAAACCCAGCAGGCGCTGGCCTTCGGCGGCGAGCCAGGCGTGATGGGCAGGGGCGTTCAGCCAACTGCTGGCAGGCAGTGGTTGCATGATCATGGGTGGCCCTTTTTGTTTTTATGGGATGACCGCAGTCTAAACAAGGGTCGGGAGAGGGCATGTAACGAAAGAGCGAGGAAATGTCACCGATTGGTGACATTGGCAAGAGCCGGCAAGCCGGCCCCAAGAGTAACAATGGCGTCACTGGCCCAGGGGCGTGACCTTGGCCGGCGCACTCACTTCCCGTTGCAGGTTCTGCATCTGGGTTTGCAAGGTGGTGATGTTGCGGGTGGTCTGGATACGGAACACGTCGAACTCTTTATTCGACGGCCCTTCGGTGGCGGCGCGGTTGTCCAGTTCGCTCTTGACCACCAGCAGGTCCTGTTCCAGGCGTGCAATGGCCGTGGCCGGATTGCCCTGCTTCTTCAAGGCGGCCACCTCCGTGCCCAGTTCCTTGACGTCGGCATTCAATTTGGCGGCTTCGGCCTGTGCGGCCTTGAGGGCGGTCAATTCATTGACCAGGCTCAGCACCTGGGCCTGCAACTGGGTATTGGCGGTGGCCAGGTCCGTGGTGCTGGCACTCATCTGCGCCAGGCGCTTGTCCAGGTCGGTGGCCTGGCCCGCCACGCCCAACTGCTGCTTGCCCTGCTCCAGCAATTGGCTTTCCAACTGCTTGATCTGCAGCTTGAGCGCTTCGCTACCGGTATTGACGATGGCCTCACTGGCCACCACCTTGCCGGAAATGTCCTGCAAGCGGCCGGCGGCTTCTTCGCTGATGCGCGCAAAGCTTTCCTGGGTGGCCACCAGTTGCTGCCCCATCAGGGAGATCTGCTGGAAACTCCACCAGGCCAGGCCCACGAAGGCGAACAGCAGCGCGCCGACCAGGGCCCACAACGGCCCGGTACTGGCACTCTTGACCTTGACCACCGGCGCCGGGCGCGAGCGGATGGAGGTGGCAGCTGTCGGCACAAAATCATCGTCATCGCCAACGTCGGCCCGCAGGCTCGGCACATTGTCGAAGTCGTCTTTAGTATCGTTACGCATGAATCAACCTTGAGATAGCCACATAAAAAACCAAGCGGCGGGAGTATAAACCCCTGACCCGTCGCCTTGGTCGAGCGGCAACCGAAAAATCGGTTCCCGGTGTTGCGAAGGCTACTGGGAGCCCGGTTCCTGGACTTTCCACCAGTGGCAAAATTCGTCGAGCGCTGTCCACAGGCTGACCCTGGGTTGGTAATCGAGGTAGTGCTGCGCGCGGCTGATGTCCAGGGTGAAATCCTTGTTCATCACCTGCATGCCCAGGCGTGACAGTGACGGCTCCGGACGCCCCGGCCACATCGCGCAGAAGGCTTCATTGAGCGCCGCGACGCTGTAGGACAAGCCGTAGGAACGGTAACGCGTGACCTGGGGCATTTCCATCTGGCGCATCACGTAGTTGATCACGTCCCACACCGGCACCGGCGTGCCATTGCTGATGTTATAGGCCTTGCCCAACGCCGAGCCAGTGGCCAGCAGGCTGCTGAGCAGGGCCTCGTTGAGGTTGTGCACACTGGTGAAATCAACCTTGTTCAGGCCGTCGCCGACGATGGCCAGGCGGTTTTTGCGCTGCATTTTCAACAGTCGCGGGAAGATGCTCATATCCCCGGCCCCGGTGACAAAGCGCGGGCGCAGGGCCAGCACTTCTAGACCGAACTCCTGGGCACCGAAGACTTTTTGCTCGGCCAGGTACTTGGTGGCCGCATAGGGATGCTTGAAGCGCTTGGGCACTTGCTCTTCGGTCAGCCCCAGGTGATCGCGGCCATCGAAATAGATCGACGGCGACGACAAGTGCACCAGGCGCCCGACCCGCTGTTTCAGGCAGGCTTCGACCACGTTTTCGGTCACCTGCACATTGCCCTGGTAAAAGTCCTGGTAACGCCCCCACAACCCTACGGCACCGGCACAATGCACGACGGCTTCGACGTCGCGGCACAGGTTGCGCACCAGATCCGGATCATTCAGATCACCCTGGATAAACTCGGCGCCGCGCCGTACCAGGTGCTCGACACCCTCGGCCCGCCGCCCGTTGACCCGCACGTCCAGGCCCTGCTCCAGGGCGAAGCGCGCAAAGCGCCCGCCAATGAAGCCGCTTGCGCCGGTGACCAGAATTTTCATGTATTACTCCGTGCTCTTTACATTTTTCATCACAGTTGCGTTGACGCCAGCCGTCACCCCAACGGCACCAACAACTGGCCGGTCGCCCGCGCCAGATGCTCGGTCAACAAGCCGAGCAATTGCCCACCACTGCGCCAATGATGCCAGTACAACGGCACATCAATGGGTTTATCTGGCAATAACTCCACCAGCACCCCACGCTGCAGTTGCTCACGCACCTGTAACTCCGGCACCAGCCCCCAGCCCAGGCCGGCCTCGGCCAGGCGGATAAACCCTTCGGAAGACGGGCATAAATGGTGCTCGAAACCGCCGTCCACGCCCAGCGAGGCGAGGTAGCGATGCTGCAGGAAATCATCCGGGCCAAATACCAGCGCCGGGGTCCGGGCCAACTGATCGGCGCGCACCTCGCCGGGAAAGTGCCGGGCGATAAACGCCGGGCTGGCCAGGGCCCGATAGCGCATGGCCCCCAGCAGCAGGCTGCGGGCACCGGCCACCGGGCGCTCGCTGGCGCAGACGCAGGCCGCCACTTCGCCGGCGCGCATGCGCTTGAGGCCGACGGTCTGGTCTTCCACCACCAACTCCAGCAACACATGCTGTTCGGCGCAAAAATCCCCCACCGCCTGCCCCCACCATGTGGCCAGGCTGTCGGCGTTGATGGCAATCCGTAGGCGCTCCGGCATGCCCTCCTCGTCCAACGCCGGCACCTGGCTTTGCAGGTCGCGCTCCAGCAGGCGCACCTGCTGCACATGGTTAAGCAGGCGCCGGCCGATTTCCGTGGGGGTGGGCGGCGTCGCGCGCACCAGTACTGGCTGGCCGATACGCGCTTCGAGCAATTTGATGCGCTGGGAAATAGCCGATTGCGACACGCCCAGCACCTGGGCGCCACGTTCGAAGCCGGCCTGTTCCACCACCGCCGCCAGGGCAGAGAGCAATTTGTAGTCGAACATCAGTTTTCCTAATGAGCGATGAGCAATATTGGTTTTTCTTATACAGCGCCAGACCGGAGAATGACCAGCATCCCGTGTTTATCTTCTTTCAAGGATCTTCCAATGGCTGGCGAAACCGCCCTGGCAACCCTACTGCGCAGCATGAGCCCACAGCTCAACGCGGGCGACTATGTGTTCTGCACCCTGGCCGACAACCGCCTGCCCGCCTGCGAAGTGATCGGCAGCTTTCGCGAACAGGAAGGCTTGACGGTGATTGTCGAGCGCCAACAGGCCGAACAGGCCGGCCTGGCCTTTGAGTATGTGGCGGCGTGGATCACCTTGAACGTGCATTCAGCCCTGGAGGCCGTCGGCCTGACCGCCGCCTTCGCCACTGCCCTGGGACGTGCCGGGATCAGTTGCAACGTGGTCGCCGGCTACTACCACGACCATTTGTTTGTCGGCCGCAACGATGCCGAGCGGGCAATGGATGTATTGAAACAACTGGCAGCGGGCGCGGAGTAAATCCTATGTGGCAAAGTTATGTGAACGGCTTGCTGGTGGCCCTCGGGCTGATCATGGCTATCGGTACGCAAAACGCGTTTGTGCTGGCGCAGAGCCTGCGTCGCGAACATCACCTGCCAGTGGCGGCCTTGTGCGTGGTGTGTGATGCGCTGCTGGTGGCCGCCGGGGTGTTTGGCCTCGCGACGGTGCTGGCGCACAACCCGTTATTGCTGGCGATTGCCCGCTGGGGCGGCGCGGCTTTCCTGCTGTGGTATGGCGCCCTGGCCTTGCGCCGCGCCTGTTCGCGGCAAAGCCTGGGGCAAGGCGAGAGCCAGAAGGTGCGCTCATTGCGCGCGGTGATGCTCAGCGCCCTGGCCGTAACCCTGCTCAACCCTCATGTGTACCTGGACACGGTGTTACTGATCGGTTCCCTGGGCGCCCAGCAAACCGAGCCGGGCGCTTATGTCGCAGGCGCCGCCAGTGCGTCGTTCCTCTGGTTTTCCGCCCTGGCCCTGGGCGCGGCGTGGCTGGCCCCGTGGCTCGCGCGCCCGGCGACCTGGCGCCTGCTGGACCTTTTGGTGGCGGTGATGATGTTCAGCGTGGCCTATCAATTGATCAGCACCTGAGGAATATTCCAAAACGCTCTGGAACCTCTATCCCACACAGTTGTTGCGTGGTTTTGCCGCACCCCCGGTGCTATGATCCAGCCCCTGCGCCGCAAAGAGTACAAACTCCCCGGCGCTTGTTTGGCCGCCCGTGATCGGCCTTGCGCTCACCGCAACTGACCTGATTAGGAGAATTATCATGGCTTTCGAATTGCCGCCGCTGCCCTACGCACACGATGCCCTGCAGCCGCACATCTCCAAGGAAACCCTGGAGTATCACCACGACAAGCACCACAACACCTATGTCGTGAACCTGAACAACCTGGTGCCTGGCACCGAGTTCGAAGGCAAGACCCTGGAAGAGATCGTCAAATCCTCTTCGGGTGGCATCTTCAACAACGCCGCCCAGGTCTGGAACCACACTTTCTACTGGAACTGCCTGGCGCCAAACGCCGGCGGCCAACCGACTGGCGCACTGGCCGAGGCGATCAACGCCGCTTTCGGTTCGTTCGACAAGTTCAAGGAAGAGTTCACCAAGACTTCGGTCGGCACCTTCGGTTCCGGTTGGGGCTGGCTGGTGAAAAAGGCTGACGGTTCCCTGGCCCTGGCCAGCACCATCGGCGCCGGCAACCCGCTGACCAGCGGCGATACCCCGCTGCTGACCTGCGACGTCTGGGAACACGCCTACTACATCGACTACCGTAACGTGCGTCCAAAGTATGTGGAAGCGTTCTGGAACCTGGTCAACTGGAAGTTCGTTGCCGAGCAGTTCGAAGGCAAAACCTTCACTGCGTAAGTAACCCTTGCAGTAAAAAAGAGCCCGGCAATTGCCGGGCTTTTTTGTGCCAGATTGAAACCACCTCACCCCAACACCCGTGGAACTCACCGACAGGAATTGACCACTGAGCCGGTGAGAGAAATAACTCCCTCATCTATTTTAGGAGTATCAACCATGCTTGGAATAATGGAACTCGCCAAGGGCGCCATGCCAGGGATCGGAGAGCTTGTGGGTGCCTTGGCGGGAGTGCTGGGGAATGCAATAAAGGGCAAGTCAGGTGAAGACGAGGAGAAAGAACCCGGCAAAATAGCCGAAGATGTACACGCCAAAGTCGATATGCAGATTACCTACCCGCACCCTTGAGGCCATCGACGTGCTCTTGCGACAGGCAGAAAAGCCTACGCCTGTACGCCCGCCAGCCGTGCAAAAGGGCGGAAGATTTGATCCGCCCATCGCCTTCCAGATCTTGCCCCGCTAGCGTCCAGACGCCACGCACCGCAATGTTCCTTTGACTGCCACCACGGGATTGCCAATACTCATGGCATATTGAGGCTACCCGCATGGAACAAGGAATAACCCTTTGAAGCTGGAACTCAAAAACAGCTTGTCGGTGAAGTTGCTCCGGGTGGTGCTGTTGTCGGCACTGATAGTGGGCGTGGCACTGAGCGTGGCGCAGATCGTCTTTGATGCCTACAAGACGCGCCAGGCGGTGGCAGGCGATGCCCAGCGCATCCTCGACATGTTTCGCGACCCCTCGACCCAGGCCGTCTACAGCCTGGACCGTGAGATGGGTATGCAAGTCATCGAAGGCCTGTTTCAGGATGATGCGGTGCGCATGGCCTCCATTGGCCATCCCAATGAACCCATGCTCGCCGAAAAAAGCCGGGACTTGCAGCAGTCCCCCAGCCGCTGGCTGACGGACGTGATTCTGGGCCGGGAACGCACCTTTACCACCCCGCTGGTAGGGCGCGGGCCTTATAGCGAGTATTACGGCGACCTGAGCATCACCCTCGACACCGCCACCTATGGCCGGGGCTTTATCGTCAATTCGGGGATCATTTTTATCTCCGGGGTGCTGCGCGCCCTGGCCATGGGCCTGGTGTTGTACCTGGTCTATCACTGGCTGCTGACCAAGCCCCTGTCGCGGATCATCAGCCACCTGAGTTCGATCAATCCCGACCGCCCCAGCGAGCACAAGATCCCGCAACTCAAGGGCCACGAAAAGAATGAACTGGGGCTATGGATCAACACTGCCAACCAGTTGCTGGCGTCTATCGAGCGCAACACCCATTTGCGCCACGAAGCAGAAAACAGCCTGTTGCGCATGGCCCAGTACGACTTTCTTACCGGCCTGCCGAACCGCCAGAAACTGCAGGAACAGCTGGACAAGATCCTGGTCGACGCCGGGCGCCGGCAACGCCGGGTCGCGGTGCTGTGCGTGGGGCTGGATGACTTCAAGAGCGTCAACGAGCAGTACACCTACCAGGCCGGCGACCAGTTGCTGCTGGCCCTGGCCGACCGCTTGCGTGCCCACAGTGGGCGCCTCGGCGCCCTGGCGCGCCTGGGCGGCGACCAGTTCGCCCTGGTCCAGGCCGATATCGAGCAACCCTACGAAGCCGCCGAGCTGGCACAGAGCATCCTCGATGACCTGGAAGCCGAGTTCGCCCTCGACCACGAACAGATCCGCCTGCGCGCCACCATCGGTATCACCTTGTTCCCCGAAGACGGCGACAGCACCGAGAAACTGCTGCAAAAGGCCGAGCAGACCATGACCCTGGCCAAGAGCCGCTCGCGCAATCGCTATCAGTTCTATATCGCCAGTGTCGACAGCGAGATACGCCGTCGCCGCGAACTGGAGAAAGACCTGCGCGAAGCCCTGGGCCGCAACCAGTTTCATCTGGTGTACCAACCGCAGATCAGCTATGCCGATCATCGCGTGGTCGGCGTCGAGGCGCTGATTCGCTGGCAACACCCGGAACACGGCCTGGTGCCACCGGACCTGTTTATCCCGCTGGCGGAACAGAACGGCACCATCATCCCCATTGGCGAGTGGGTGCTGGACCAGGCCTGCCGGCAATTGCGCGAATGGCATGACCAGGGCTTTACCGAGCTGCGCATGGCGGTCAACCTGTCCACGGTGCAACTGCACCACGCCGAACTGCCACGGGTGGTCAACAACCTGCTGCAGATCTATCGCCTGCCGCCGCGCAGCCTGGAACTGGAAGTGACCGAGACCGGCCTGATGGAAGACATCAGCACCGCCGCCCAGCACTTGCTGAGCCTGCGCCGCTCCGGCGCGCTGATTGCCATCGACGATTTCGGTACCGGCTACTCGTCACTGAGTTACCTGAAAAGCCTGCCTCTGGACAAAATCAAGATCGACAAGAGCTTTGTCCAGGACCTGCTGGACGACGACGACGATGCGACCATCGTGCGGGCGATCATCCAGCTGGGCAAAAGCCTGGGCATGCAGGTCATCGCCGAAGGTGTGGAAACACCCGAGCAGGAAGCCTACATCATCAGCGAAGGCTGCCACGAAGGTCAGGGCTATCACTACAGCAAACCCCTGCCCGCCCGTGAGCTGGCGGCCTACCTCAAGCAAGCCGAGCGCAATAACGCCGCCATCCTGTAAAGCCTTAATGCCGCCCAAGGCACGGCCTTGGGCGGCTGGCGCCTGACTATGAAACTTTTCCTGCGTTAACCCTTTACAGAAAATGCAAATCTTTCGCATTATGTTGCAGTTTTGCGCGCTGCACTGCGCCCCGATCCACTACCGAAGCAGGATGTTCGCCATGATTCGTATGCCCCTGGCCACCGCCAGTCTGCTGGCCATCGCCATTTCTCTCGCCGGCTGCGGCGAGGGCAAAGACAAGGCTGCCGCGCCTCAGGCGCCGACGCCAACTGCCAGCACTACCGCTCCAGCGGCTGCCGCTACCGCCGGCCAGGTTGACGAGGCGGCCGCCAAGGCAGTCGTCGCGCATTACGCAGACCTGGTGTTCGCGGTGTACAGCGACTCCGAGTCCACCGCAAAAACCCTGCAGACCGCGATCGACACCTTCCTCGCCAACCCCAACGACGAGACCCTGAAGGCCGCCCGTACCGCCTGGATCGCCGCGCGCGTACCGTACCTGCAGAGCGAAGTGTTCCGCTTCGGCAACACCATCATTGACGATTGGGAAGGTCAGGTGAACGCCTGGCCGCTGGACGAAGGCCTGATCGACTATGTCGACAAGTCCTACGAACACGCCCTCGGCAACCCGGGCGCCACGGCCAATATCATCGCCAACACCGAGATCCAGGTCGGCGAAGACAAGGTCGACGTCAAGGAAATCACCCCGGAAAAACTCGCCAGCCTCAATGAGCTGGGCGGCTCCGAAGCCAACGTCGCCACCGGCTACCACGCCATCGAATTCCTGCTGTGGGGCCAAGACCTGAACGGCACCGGCCCTGGCGCCGGCAACCGTCCAGCGTCGGACTACCTGCAAGGCGACGGCGCCACCGGTGGGCATAACGAGCGTCGCCGCACTTACCTGCGCGCCGTGACCCAACTGCTGGTCAGCGACCTCGAAGAAATGGTCGGCAACTGGAAACCCAACGTCGAAGACAACTACCGCGCCACCCTGGAAGCAGAACCTGCGACCGACGGCCTGCGCAAGATGCTGTTCGGCATGGGCAGCCTGTCCCTGGGTGAACTGGCGGGCGAGCGCATGAAGGTGTCCCTGGAAGCCAACTCGCCGGAAGACGAGCACGACTGCTTCAGCGACAACACCCACAATTCGCAGTTCTACGACGCCAAGGGCATCCGCAACGTCTACCTGGGCGAGTACACCCGCGCCGATGGCACCAAGCTGACCGGCGCCAGCCTGTCGTCCCTGGTGGCCAAGATCGACCCGGCCGCCGATGCAGCCCTCAAGGCTGACCTGGCTGCTACCGAAGCGAAGATCCAGGTCATGGTCGACCACGCCAACAAGGGTGAGCACTACGACCAGTTGATCGCGGCCGGCAACACGGCGGGCAACCAAATCGTGCGCGATGCCATCGCCGCCCTGGTCAAGCAGACCGGCTCCATCGAGCAAGCAGCTGGCAAGCTGGGCATCGGAGACCTGAACCCGGATACCGCTGATCACGAGTTCTGATCCACGCGGTTTGAATGAGGCGGCCTTCGGGTCGCCTTTTTTGTATTCATCGTTTGCCCTCGCCACCTCCCCTGTAGGAGCTGGCTTGCCTGCGATGGCGGTGGGTCAGGCCCGAATGCTTGACTGAACCGCCGCCATCGCAGGCAAGCCAGCTCCCACACAAGCCAGCTCCCCATTAAGCCAAGTCCTACATCATATCCGCGCCCCCTTTGCAGCCCCCGGTTTACAAGCCCTGCACCGTAGGTAGAATGGCGCCTCCGACTGTTACCCGAGCGCTATTCATGGCAATGCCGACCCTGCGGATCATTGGTTTCATCATCGGCATCTTCCTGATTACCCTCGCGGTCGCCATGGTCGTGCCCATGGCCACCCTGATATTTTTCGAGCGCACCAGCGACCTGCCGTCCTTTCTCTGGGCCAGCATGATCACTTTTATCGCCGGCCTGGCCCTGGTGATTCCCGGGCGCCCGAAGCAGGTGCAACTGCGCCCCCGGGACATGTACCTGCTGACGGTCAGCAGTTGGGTGGTGGTGTGCATCTTTGCCGCGCTGCCGTTTTTGCTGACCCAACACATCAGCTATACCGACTCGTTCTTTGAAAGCATGTCCGGCATCACCGCCACCGGCGCCACCGTGCTCAGCGGCCTGGACACCATGTCGCCGGGCATCCTGATGTGGCGCTCGATGCTGCACTGGCTCGGCGGCATCGGTTTTATCGGCATGGCGGTGGCGATCCTGCCGCTGCTGCGCATCGGGGGCATGCGCCTGTTCCAGACCGAATCCTCGGACCGCTCCGAGAAGGTCATGCCGCGCTCCCATATGGTGGCGCGCCTGATTGTGGCGGCCTATGTGGGGATTACCATCCTCGGCAGCCTCGGGTTCTGGTGGGCCGGCATGGGCCTGTTCGACGCGATCAACCACGCGATGTCGGCCATTTCCACCGGTGGGTTCTCCACCTCCGATGAGTCCCTGGCCCACTGGAAACAGCCGGCGGTGCATTGGGTGGCGATCGTGGTGATGATCATGGGCAGCCTGCCGTTTGCCCTGTATGTCGCGACATTGCGTGGCAACCGCAAGGCGCTGATCAAGGACCAGCAAGTACAAGGTTTGCTGGCGATGCTGCTGGTGACCTGGGTGGTGCTCGGCACCTGGTACTGGTGGACCACCAACCTGCACTGGCTGGATGCACTGCGCCATGTCGCGCTGAACGTCACGTCCGTGGTGACCACCACCGGCTTTGCCCTGGGCGATTACAGCCTGTGGGGCAATTTCTCGCTGATGCTGTTCTTCTACCTGGGCTTTGTCGGCGGTTGCTCGGGCTCCACCGCCGGCGGGATCAAGATCTTCCGCTTCCAGGTCGCCTATATCCTGCTCAAGGCCAACTTGAACCAGTTGATTCACCCAAGGGCGGTGATCAAGCAGAAATACAACGGCCATCGCCTCGACGAAGAAATCGTGCGCTCGATCCTGACGTTCTCGTTCTTCTTCGCCATCACCATCTGCATGATTGCCCTGGCCCTGTCGCTGCTGGGCGTGGACTGGATGACCGCCTTGACCGGCGCCGCCAGTACCGTCTCCGGTGTAGGTCCGGGGCTGGGGGAAACCATTGGCCCGGCTGGCAATTTCGCGACCCTGCCGGACGCCGCCAAGTGGATCCTGTCCCTGGGCATGCTGCTGGGCCGGCTGGAGATCATTACGGTGTTGGTGCTGTGCATTCCGGCGTTCTGGCGCCACTGACACTCACCGACGTAGCCTGCAGCCGCGCCCGGTATTCGCCGGGCGTGGCATCGAACCAGCGGCGAAACGCGCGGAAGAAGTTACTCGGGTCGGCGAACCCCAGCAGGTAGGCAATTTCCAGTAGGGTCATGCTCGGCTGCGCCAGGTACTGCTCGGCCAGCTCGCGGCGGGTGTCGTCGAGCAAAGCCTGGAAGCTGGTGCCCTCCTCCTGCAAGCGCCGCTGCAAGGTGCGCTGGGACAAGTGCAACGTCTGCGCCACCACCTCACGCTTGGGCTCGCCCTGGGGCAACAGCCGGCACAGCACCTGGCGAGCCTTGTGGGTCACCCGGCTCTCGGAAAACCGCGCCAGGTACTCCCCGGCAAATCGATCGTGCAGCAGCGCCATAGCCTCATTGGCGGTGGGCAACGGCGCTTCCATGTCCGCCCGCTCGAAGATCAGCGCGTCATACGGCGCGTTGAACACCAGCGGTGCATGAAAGGCCTGCTTGTAAGGCTCCAGGTCCACTGGCTGATCACCCTGCACCAACACCTTGCGCGGCTGCAGCGTGCGCCCGGTCAACCAGCCACATAACGCCAGGGCACAGGCCAGTGAAGCCTCGGCGCTTTGCCGGGTGGGTGGCAGATGGTCGCCGTGGACCGTAAGGATCAGCGCATAGCCTTCGGGTAACAGGCGGAAACTCAGGTCGGCACTTTCGGCAATGATTCGCTGGTAACGCACCAGCCGGGCAAAGCCTTCAGCCAGGGTGCTGCTGGACATCAAGGCATAACCCGCCACATGGAAGGACGCCGGACGCACCACCTTGCCCATATTCAAGCCAATGGCCGGATTGCCCGACAGCTCAACCGCGCGCTGCCAGAGCCGGGTCATGGAGTCCTGGGGGAAACGCGCATCGGGGTCATCCAGGGCGCGGTAATCCAGGCCCAGCTGTTGGAACAGGGCACGGCAATCCAGGCCATCGAGCTCCAGCGCCTTGACTATCCCCATCGCCCAACTTGCAGAAGTGGTTCGTTCGTTCATGGCGTTTTCTTGCGCGCGTTCTATGAAGGGACGGCTGAAACCGCAGCCCGGAACCCAAGGATACTAAAGTGGCGTCTATTGTCACTGGCCCTTGCCTGTAATGACTCTAGACTCAAATAAGCTCCCCGCCGAACATCCGTCGGGCACAACAACAAACAGAGGGCCGGCCAACGTGGAAAATGTCAGACAATTCAATAGCTTCGCCGAGTTCTATCCGTATTACCTGAGCGAACACGGCAACAGCACCTGCCGGCGCCTGCATTTTATCGGCACCAGCCTGGTGATTTTTATTCTCGCCTTCGCCGTCGGCAAAGGTGCCTGGTGGCTGCTGTGGGTGTTGCCGGTGGCCGGCTACAGCTTTGCCTGGATCGGCCACTTCTTCTTTGAAAAGAACCGCCCGGCCACGTTCCAGCATCCGTTCTACAGCCTGCTGGGCGATTTCGTGATGTACCGCGACATGATTCTGGGCAAGGTACCGTTCTAAACCCGCAAAACAATAAGAGACATGTCGATGAGCCAACAGGCCCGCTTTACCCATATGCAGGACGGCACCCAGGAAGACTGGGCAATCATCGCTGCCGACTTCAGTGCCTACGCCCGCCAACTGCCCGGACGGATCCTCGCGCACCTGCGCCTGCTGGAAGGTGACTTCGGCGGTTTCCCGGTGGACCGCCTGACCCATTCCCTGCAAACCGCCAGCCGCGCCTGGCACGATGGCCGCGACGAAGAATATGTGGTCTGCGCGCTGCTCCATGACATCGGCGACACCCTGGGCTCCTACAATCACCCGGACATTGCCGCCGCCATCCTCAAGCCGTTCGTCAGCCCGCAGAACCTGTGGATGGTGGAAAAGCACGGGATTTTCCAGGGCTACTATTTCTTTCATCATCTGGGCATGGATCGCCACCTGCGCGAGCAATTTGGCGAACACCCGCAGTACGAGCAAACCATCGAGTTCTGCGCACTGTATGACGCGGCGGCGTTCGACCCCGCCTATGCCACCCTGCCCCTGAGTTTTTTCGAACCGAAGCTGGCGCGGGTCTTTGCCCAGCCAAAAAACTCGCTCTACAAGGCCGCCATGGAACGCCAGGCCAGCCTGTGACCTCTTGTCACTTGCGCCGGGTAGATGAAGGTTTGCGCATTTGGCGAGATAAAAGTCTTTTTGTCATTTGCAGTGCTGTATCCTGCCCAGGCTTTGTGAAAAGCGTGGCACATCTGCAATTGCACAACAGACCTTGCGAGGAGCGACGACGATGCACGAAATTCCCAATCTCCCCTTCCCAAGCCTGCACGAGACTGAGCAGCCAACCCCGCAACAGGCCGGCAGTGACAAACAAGCGCCGGCACAGGCAACACCGGTCGACAGCGATAGCGACGACTGACCGCAGCACCCAGACCGTGTGGAAAGCGTGACATTGCGCGCTTTCCACACCGCCTGAATCAAGAGACACGCCACATGCCCGATACCCCCCACAATTCCCCCGATGAAGCGTTACTCGGCGCCGCCCTGCAAATGGTCGACGTCTGGAGCCGCCTCAGCCCGGAAAAACAGGCGCTGCTGCTCAAGCGCTTTGGCACCCAGGAAAACGCCCTGGCCGCGCTGGTGACCACGCGCATGCTCGACCCCGAAACCCCCTGATTTTTATCCTGTGGCGAGGGGGCTTGCCCCCGTTGGGCTGCGCAGCAGCCCCCCTGTCAGGTAAACCGAGGTGGCTGGTTTTGGGGCGGCTACGCCACCCAACGGGGGCAAGCCCCCTCGCCACAGCAAGCCCCCTAGCCACCACAAGCCCTCTGGTTACAGTAAGCCCCTTTGCCACAGTTGCCGTGGTGAATGATTTTCTGGCAGCGTAAAGCACCGGTATCATAAGCAACCTATCTTTTCCTGCCGCGACAGTGGATCTTTCCCATGCCAGATACCCAGCGCCCCATGGCGGTCACGCTGCAAGTCGTTTCCATCGTGCTGTTCACCTTTATCGGCTACCTGAATATCGGCATCCCCCTGGCCGTATTGCCGGGCTATGTCCACAGCGACCTGGGCTTTGGCGCCGTGATCGCGGGCCTGGTGATCAGCGTGCAGTACCTGGCCACCCTGCTGAGCCGGCCCTACGCCGGGCGCATCATCGACAACCGCGGCAGCAAGCGCGCGGTGATGTACGGCCTGGCCGGTTGCGGCTTGAGCGGGGTGTTCATGCTGGCATCCGCCGCCCTGACCCACCTGCCGGCCCTGAGCCTGGCCAGCCTGTTGATTGGCCGGCTGGTGCTGGGCAGTGCCGAAAGCCTGGTGGGTTCGGGCTCCATTGGCTGGGGCATCGGCCGGGTCGGCGCGGTGAATACCGCCAAGGTCATCTCCTGGAACGGCATTGCCAGCTATGGCGCCCTGGCGATTGGCGCCCCGCTGGGGGTGCTGCTGGTCAGTCGGTTCGGGCTGTGGAGCATGGGTGCCAGCATTATTGCCCTGGCGGTGCTGGGCCTGTTGCTGGCCTGGCCGAAAGTCGCGGCGCCCATTGTGGTCGGCGAGCGCCTGCCCTTTATGCATGTGCTCGGCCGCGTGCTGCCCCACGGCTGCGGGCTGGCCCTGGGTTCCATCGGTTTTGGCACCATCGCCACGTTTATCACCCTGTATTACGCGACCCGCAACTGGGATAACGCAGTGCTGTGCCTGAGCCTGTTCGGCGCCAGCTTTATCGGGGCGCGGTTGCTGTTCGGCAACCTGATCAACCGGATCGGCGGGTTTCGCGTGGCGATTGCCTGCCTGTCGGTAGAAACCCTCGGCCTGCTGCTGTTGTGGCTGGCCCCGAGCGCCGAGCTGGCCCTGGCGGGCGCGGCCTTGAGCGGTTTCGGGTTTTCCCTGGTGTTCCCGGCGCTGGGGGTTGAAGCGGTCAACCTGGTACCCGCCTCCAGCCGTGGCGCCGCGGTGGGGGCCTATTCGTTGTTTATCGACTTGTCATTGGGTATCACCGGGCCGCTGGCCGGGGCGATTGCGGCGGGTTTCGGCTTTGCCTCGATCTTTTTGTTTGCCGCGCTGGCGGCCTTCGCCGGGCTGCTGCTGAGCCTATATCTGTATCGCCAGGCCCCCAAATACCGCGACGAACGTAACGCCGGCTAGAAATCCACCTTGCCGCGCCCGGCCTTGATGCTGCCGCGCTTGGTCTTGGATTCCAGGCGACGCTTTTTCGAGCCCAGGGTGGGCTTGGTCGGGCGGCGTTTTTTCTCGACCTTGGTCGCGCTGAGGATCAACTCCACCAGGCGCTCCAGGGCATCGGCGCGGTTCTGTTCCTGGGTCCGGTATTGCTGGGCCTTGAGGATCAATACGCCGTCGCTGGTAATCCGACTGTCACGCAGTGCCAGCAAGCGTTCCTTGTAGAACGGCGGCAGCGACGAAGCGCCGATATCGAAGCGCAAATGCACGGCGCTGGAGACCTTGTTGACGTTCTGCCCGCCAGCGCCCTGGGCGCGGATGGCCGTCAACTCGATTTCGGCATCGGGCAGGTGCACGTTACTGGAGATCACCAACATCGAAAGCGGGTCCGTGAGCGAGGGTAGAGGCCGGGTTGCCGGCCCCTACGCGGTGGGCTAGGGGTTCAGCGAGGATACAGCACTCACGTCAGCCTGAGCCTTGCGCTTGTTCTTGAGCACATAGCACACCCACATAAAGGCCAGCCAGACAGGAATCGCATACACCGAGACCTGAATCCCCGGAATCAACAACATGACCCCCAGGATAAACACCACAAACGCCAGGCACACGTAGTTGCCATAGGGGTACCACAGCGCCTTGAACAGTGGCACCTGACCGGTGCGGTTCATGTGCTGGCGGAACTTGAAGTGCGAGAAGCTGATCATCGCCCAGTTGATCACCAACGTGGCCACCACCAGGGACATCAGCAGTTCCAGGGCATGCTGCGGGATCCAGTAGTTCATCAACACCGCCACCAGGGTGACGGCCGCCGAGGCCAGGATCGAACGCACCGGTACACCGCGCTTGTCGATCTTCGCCAACGCCGCCGGGGCGTCGCCTTGCTCGGCCATGCCCAGCAGCATGCGGCTGTTGCAGTAGGTGCCGCTGTTGTACACCGACAGCGCCGCCGTCAGCACCACGAAGTTGAGGATATGCGCGGCGGTGTTGCTGCCCAGCATCGAGAACACCTGCACGAACGGGCTGCCGCTATAGGCATCGCCGGAAGCATTCAGGGTCACCAGCAGGCTGTCCCACGGCGTCAGCGACAGCAGCACTACCAGGGCGCCAATGTAGAAAATCAGGATGCGGTAGATCACCTGATTGATCGCCTTGGGGATCACGGTGCGTGGCTGGTCCGCTTCAGCGGCGGTAAAACCGAGCATTTCCAGGCCGCCAAAGGAGAACATGATGATTGCCATGGCCATCACCAGGCCGCCGACACCATGGGGGAAGAACCCGCCGTGTTCCCACAGGTTGGTCACCGACGCCTGGGGCCCGCCGGTGCCGCTGACCAGCAGGTAGCTGCCCAGGGCGATCATGCCGATAATCGCCACCACCTTGATAATCGCAAACCAGAACTCGGCTTCGCCAAACACTTTGACGTTGGCCAGGTTGATCACATTGATCAGCACGAAAAAGGCCGCCGCCGAGACCCAGGTCGGAATCTCCGGCCACCAGTAATGCACATACTTGCCGACCGCCGTCAGCTCCGACATACCCACCAGGATATAGAGGATCCAGCAGTTCCAGCCCGACAAGAAGCCTGCGAAACCGCCCCAGTACTTGTGGGCAAAATGGCTGAAGGAACCGGCCACTGGCTCTTCGACGATCATTTCGCCCAACTGGCGCATGATCATAAAGGCAATGAAACCGCAGATGGCATAGCCGAGGATCATCGACGGGCCGGCTGACTTCAGCACCCCCGCCGAGCCCAGGAACAGGCCGGTACCGATCGCGCCACCAAGGGCGATCAATTGAATATGACGATTTTTCAGGCCGCGCTTCAGTTCGCCTGAATGCGAGTTGGGTCCACTCATGAAAAGGGTCTCACGCAAGGTTTGATGATGTTCAATACACGATGCTGCTTTGAAACCGACTCAAGCAGCGCCGATCAAACCCCAGCGCAAGCACCAGGAGTCCAGCGTCTTTCTAACGGTCATGCGTCACCTGTTTGTTTTTATCTGTGACGAAATCGAACCCGTCCGGCTTATGGCCGGGCGGAGTTAACAAGGCAGCTAGCCTTGAAGGCCTTTTGCGTGGGTACGCAAGGGGGGGTCACAGTAAAACGCGGCGCATTGTACACCGCTCGATCCGCTAGGGAGGGTTGCGGGAGAGATTGTTCGTCAAATGGAAGATTTTCTTTACACAGAAAGTTCATCAAGAGCACGCCCTGCGTAGGCTCAGCCCAATCGTAAAATAATCGTTACATAGCGGAAGCCATTCCTGACACACCACCGACTCCCCGTGGCGAGCGGGCTTGCCCGTTGGACTGCGCAGCAGTCCCTTGAAAGAACAACCCAGTCAACCAGGCAGACCGAGACAGCAGAGTGTGGGGCTGCTGCGCAGCCCGACGCGGGCAAGCCCGCTCGCCACACAGCGTGCAAAAAAAAACGCCAACCCGCAGGTTGACGCTTTTTCTTACAGCTTAAAGCTTGCTGCTGCTCTTAAGGCTTCTTACGCCCAAACCCCGGACGCTGGCCGGAACCTGCCGGTGCGCCACGGCGCTTGCCCGACGGCTCGTCCGCGACCAGTTTGAGCCCTGGGCGCTTTTTCGGCGCGGGCTTGGCTGGACGCTTGGCACCTTCGGCTGGGCGATCAGTCTGCGGAGCACCACGGCCGGTATCGCCACGGTTGCTGCGACCGCCCGTTGGTGCTTCGCCACGACCGGCAGGCCGCGGGGTACGCGGTGCACGCTCGCCATCCTGACGGGCTGGAGCCGATGGACGACGATCGCCCTCGATCTGCGGCTGACGGGAAATACGACCGCCTGTGGCCGGAGCATCCAGCGCCGGGCGCAAGGTGCGCGCAACGCGTTCGGTACGTGCCACCGGGCGCGACGATTTACGCTGCATGCGCTCCAGCTTGTCTTTGCTCTTGGCATTCATCTGCGGCATGGCCACAGGGGTCAGGCCCACTTCAGCACTGAGGATGTCGACTTCGTACTGGCTCATTTCGCGCCAGCGACCCATCGGCAGGTCCGAGTTGAGGAACACCGGGCCGAAACGCACGCGCTTCAGGCGGCTGACCACCAGGCCCTGGGATTCCCACAGGCGACGTACTTCACGGTTACGCCCTTCCATCACCACGCAGTGGTACCAGTGGTTGAAACCTTCGCCACCGGGGGCCTGCTTGATGTCGGTGAACTTGGCCGGGCCGTCTTCCAGCACCACGCCAGCCTTGAGGCGTTCGATCATCTCGTCATCGACTTCACCCCGTACACGTACCGCGTACTCACGGTCCATCTCGTAGGACGGGTGCATCAGGCGGTTGGCCAGTTCACCGTCGGTGGTGAACATCAGCAAGCCGGTGGTGTTGATGTCCAGGCGGCCGATGTTGATCCAACGGCCTTCTTTAGGCTTGGGCATCTTGTCGAACACGGTTGGACGGCCTTCCGGGTCGTCACGGGTGCAGATCTCGCCGTCGGGCTTGTTGTACATGATCACGCGGCGCACCGATTCGGCGGCCTCTTCACGCTTGATGACCTTGCCATCAATGGTGATCGCATCATGCAGGTCGACGCGCTGGCCCAGGGTGGCTTCGACGCCATTGACCTTGATGCGCTTCTGGGTGATCCAGGCTTCTACGTCGCGGCGCGAGCCGACGCCGATGCGGGCGAGGACTTTTTGCAGTTTCTCGCCGGCTGGGCCGATTTCCTGGCTGTCGTTCTGGTCTTGGTCTTTCATCTTAAGCACCTCCCGGTGTGTCGATTCAGGCGTGGCCTGAAGGTATTGAAACTGTTGTCTTGGGCGAACGCATCGCCGAAGGGTCGCGAATCATACGCTCATGGCGCGCATTGCGCATCAGAGACTAGTCGATATGGGCCGGCTCATTTGCTTTTCCGCCGACCGGTGGCACCCAGGGCGATCAGCCGCAGCTCGGCTTCGGCCAGCACCGCGCGCTTGTCGACCTTGTCGAGCTTCTTCCAGGCCCGGATCTCACGCTTGCTGCGCCCACAGCCGACGCAGATATCGTCGCTGAACTTGCAGAGGCTGATGCAGGGGTCTTTGGTGGAGCTCATATACATTCTCCCTGGTGCAGAAGATCCAATGTGGGGGCGGGCTTGCTCGCGATTGCGGTAGATCAGTCATATATCCAGTGGCTGACACTCCGCAATCGCGAGCAAGCCCGCTCCCACATTTGCTTCTAGGTCAGTCTTCGAATTCGCGGCGTTCGTTTTCGATGGCTTCGGCCAGTGCCCGGGCTTCGGCTTCTTCTTCGCTCAACTCGGGTTGTTCCAGGGCGGCGACGGCGGCCAGCAGTTTTTCGCGGGCCGCGGCCACGCCGAGGATATCCTCCTCGGGAGCCGCTTCCACGTTTACCTCAAGCTCAGGCTCAGACTCAGGCGCCACCGCCCCATCACGCAGCAAGTCATCAAAGTCGGTCTTGATCCCCTGCTCCATATCGTCCAGCTCCAGCAGCAAGGTGTGGAAACTGGTCTCGTCCTTCGGCTCTTCCGGCTCGGCGCTGGCATCAGCCAGCTCCTGCAAGCCGGGCGGCACCGGGGCATCGTCGAAATCGAGCACCGGTTCGGCCTCGATCTCGCGCAGCTCGGCCAAGGGCGGCAGGTCGTCGAGGTTCTTCAGGTTGAAGTGATCGAGAAACACCTTGGTGGTGGCGAACATCGCGGGTTTGCCGGGTACGTCGCGGTAGCCGACGATACGGATCCACTCGCGCTCCAGCAGCGTCTTGACGATATGGCTGTTCACCGCCACGCCGCGCACGTCTTCGATCTCGCCACGGGTGATGGGCTGGCGATAGGCAATCAGCGCCATGGTTTCCAGCATCGCCCGGGAATACCGTTGCGGGCGCTCTTCCCACAGGCGCCCCACCCACGGCGAAAACTTCTCACGGATCTGCAAGCGATAGCCCGAGGCCACTTCGCGCAGTTCAAAAGCGCGGCCGTCACAGGATTTGCGCAGGATTTCCAGGGCCTTCTTGAACACCGGCGGTTCCGGGCGCTCGGCCTCTTCAAACAGTTCAAACAGGCGTTCCAGCGATTGCGGCTTGCCCGAGGCCAAGAGGAAGGCTTCCAACAGCGGTGCCAGTTCGCGAGGTTCAGTCAGATTCATCAATTCAGCTCGTTATTCGGCTCGCGCCCGCACGTGGATAGCCGCAAAAGGCTCATTCTGCACCAGCTCGACCAAGGATTCCTTGACCAGCTCGAGGATCGCCATAAAGGTCACCACCACGCCCAGGCGCCCTTCTTCGGCGGTAAACAGCTCGACAAACGGCACAAAGCCGCCGCCCTTGAGGCGCTCCAGCACATCGCTCATACGCTCGCGGGTGGACAAGGCTTCGCGGCTGACCTGGTGGCTTTCAAACATATCGCCACGGCGCAGCACCTCGGCCATGGACATCAACAGTTCTTCCAGGCTCACATCCGGCAATAATTTGCGCGCCCGGGCTTCCGGGGCATCGAGCTTGGGCACCACCACGTCACGGCCCACGCGGCTCAAGCCATCAATGCCTTCGGCGGCAGCCTTGAAGCGCTCGTATTCCTGCAGGCGGCGGATCAGCTCGGCGCGGGGATCGTCCTCTTCGGCTTCGATTGTCTCGGAACGCGGCAGCAGCATGCGCGACTTGATCTCCGCCAGCATCGCCGCCATCACCAGGTACTCGGCGGCCAGCTCCAGGCGCACCGATTGCATCAACTCGACATAGCCCATGTACTGGCGGGTAATTTCCGCCACAGGGATATCGAGGATATTGATGTTCTGCTTGCGGATCAGGTAAAGCAGCAAGTCCAGCGGACCCTCGAAGGCCTCAAGGAACACTTCCAGGGCATCCGGCGGGATATACAGGTCCAGGGGCATTTCCATGACCGCCTGGCCGTAGACCATGGCAAATGGCAGCTCCTGCTGGGCGCCGGCCTGGCTGTCGACGGTTTCCACGGCCGACATTCAGGCCTCGACCAGGAACGGTGCCGGGTCGCCACAACCCACACGGATCACCTCCGGCTCGCCGTCCGCCAGGTTGATCACGGTGGACGCCTTGTTGCCGCCATACCCGCCGTCGATGATCAGGTCTACGTGCTTTTCCAGGAGTTGGCGCATTTCATAGGGATCTTCCAGCGGCTCAGTGTCGCCGGGCATGATCAACGACACGCTCATCAGCGGCTCACCCAGCTCAGCCAGCAGCGCCAGGGCAATGGGGTGCTCCGGCACCCGCAGGCCGATGGTGCGCTTTTTCGGGTGCAGCAACAGACGCGGCACCTCGCGGGTGGCATTCAGAATAAAGGTGTACGGCCCCGGCGTATGGGCCTTGAGCAGGCGGAAAGTGCCGGTATCGACTTTGGCGAACAGGCCCAATTGCGACAGGTCGCTGCAAATCAGCGCAAAGTTGTGATTCTTGTCCAGTTCGCGCAGGCGTCTTACGCGCTCCACGGCGTTCTTGTCGCCGATCTGGCAACCGATGGCGTAGGAGGAATCCGTGGGGTAGATCACCACGCCGCCGCCTCGAATGATCTCCACGGCCTGCTTGATCAGCCGCGCTTGCGGGTTTTCCGGGTGAATCTGGAAAAATTGACTCACGTTCTCTACCTGTTCAGACGGTGGCGGTAATGGGGTCATGCTTGAATCGCCCCCACAGGAGCGGCAAGTCTTCCGGGACCGGGCGATATTCGCCGATCTCCGACCAGCCGCCTGGGCCATGGAAATCACTGCCGGCACTGACCAGCAGACCAAATTCACGGGCAAGAATCGCCAGGCTGCCAACCTGTTCGGCGGGTTGATGCCCATTGACCACTTCGATGGCGTGGCCACCCGCTTGAATATAGTCGCCTATCAGCTTGCGACGCTTGCTGCGGGTAAAATCGTAATGCCAGGGGTGCGCCAGGCTGACCCAGGCCCCGGAAGCACGCAACGTGGCAACCGTGTCCTCCAGAGTCGGCCAGTGCAGCTTGACGTCCCCCAGCTTGCCGGCGCCCAGCCATTTGCGGAACGCTTCGGCGCGGTCCTTGACGAACCCTTCACGCACCATCCAGTCGGCAAAATGCGGACGGGCCGGCGCGTTGCCGCTGTCGCCCAGCTCCTGCTGGATCGCTCGGGCGCCCTCCAGCGCGTTGGGCATTCCCTTGAGCGCCAGTTTGCGGCTTATTTCTTCGGACCGCAGCCAGCGGCCATCGTGCAAATTGGCAATGGCCGCCACCAATGGCGGGGCCGTGACGTCAAAACCGTAGCCCAGGACATGAATGGTCGCGCCGCCCCAGGTGCAGGACAATTCGACGCCATTGACCAGATGCATCCCCAGGGCCGTGGCGGCACTACGCGCCTCTTCCAGGCCTTCGAGGGTGTCGTGGTCAGTCAGCGACAGGACTCGCACGCCTTTTTCAAACGCACGCGCAACCAGTACCGCGGGCGCCAGGGCGCCGTCGGAGGCCGTGCTGTGGCAGTGCAAATCAACATTCACGGAAGTGTGTAACCTCAAGTCAGCTGGCGCTTTCGCTACCAAGGATGTTTGTTATTATGCCGCCACATCCAGCTTCTGGCTCTTACTGTGAAACAATTCATCGACTTCATCCCGCTGTTGCTGTTCTTCATCGTTTTCAAAACCGATCCACGGGTCCTTGATATCGGCGGCCATGAGCTGTCGTTCGGCGGCATCTACAGCGCCACGGCGGTGCTGATCATCAGCTCCCTGGTGGTCTACGGCGCGATCTTCATCTCCCAGCGCAAGCTGGAAAAAAGCCAGTGGCTGACCCTGATCGCCTGCCTGGTCTTTGGCGGCCTGACCCTGGCCTTCCACAGCGAGACCTTCCTGAAATGGAAAGCCCCGGTGGTCAACTGGCTGTTTGCCCTGGCCTTTATCGGTAGCCACTTCATTGGTGATCGCCTGCTGATCAAGCGGATCATGGGCCACGCCCTGAGCCTGCCGGAGCCGATCTGGACCCGCCTGAATATCGCCTGGATCGGGTTTTTCCTGTTCTGTGGCGCGGCCAACCTGTTCGTGGCCTTTACCTTCCAGAGCTACTGGGTCGACTTCAAGGTGTTCGGCAGCCTGGGCATGACCGTGGTGTTCCTGGTTGCCCAGGGTATCTACCTGTCGCGCCATCTGCATGACACCGACCCCACCACGCCAAAAACCGAGGACTGACATGCTCTACGCCATCATCGCCACCGACGTCGCCAACTCCCTGGAAAAACGCCTGTCCGTTCGCCCGGCCCACGTGGACCGCCTCAAGGCGCTGCAGGCCGAGGGGCGCTTGGTGATCGCCGGCCCGCACCCGGCGGTCGACAGCAATGATCCGGGGGACGCTGGCTTCACCGGCAGCCTGATCATCGCCGAGTTCGCCTCCCTGGCCGATGCCCAGGCCTGGGCCAAGGCCGATCCGTATGTGGCGGCCGGCGCCTATGCCGATGTCGTGGTCAAACCGTTCAAACAAGTCCTGCCCTGATCCAGGTGGTGCTGAACCTATTGGGCTCGGCAAACGCCTAATCGCTCATTATTCTCGGTAACCTGCCGACAACGTTCTGAATATTCGTGTGGAATCAGGAGTTCCGATGCGCTTACGTCAGTTGTGTCTGTTGGCAGTGTTAACGATCGGGGCTACGGCCCAGGCTGAAGAAACCTCGAACACCGGCAGTTCCACGCCCCTGTCCTTGAGTGCCGGCAGCCAGATCACCGAGTTGCAGCAACGCTTGAAAGAAAGCGAACGCCTGCGCGAAGAGCTGAGCAAACAATTGCAGACTGCCGATGCTGCCCGCGAGAGTGCGCAACTGAGCCGGCTGCGCCAGGACAATCAGCGCCTGGCCCAGCAACTCAAGGAAGCACAAGGTGGCGCCCTGCCACGCTGGCTCACCGACCAGCAGCAATGGTTTGTGATTGGTGCGGGAGTTGCGCTGGTCGCCCTGCTGTGCGGTATCTTCGCCAGTGGCGGGCATCGGCGCCGTCGACAATGGCTAAATTGAGTGAGTCATGAGCGAGCTGTTACTGATAGATGATGACCAGGAGCTTTGTGAGCTGCTGACCAGTTGGTTGAGCCAGGAAGGTTTCCAGGTGCGCGCTTGCCATGACGGCGTGAGCGCGCGCAAAGCCCTGGCCGAAGCCGCGCCGGCGGCGGTGGTGCTGGATGTGATGCTGCCCGACGGCAGCGGCCTGGAGTTGCTCAAGCAATTGCGCGCCGACCACCCGGAGCTGCCGGTACTGATGCTCTCGGCCCGGGGCGAGCCCCTGGACCGGATCCTCGGCCTGGAACTGGGTGCCGATGACTACCTGGCCAAGCCCTGCGACCCCCGCGAACTGACCGCCCGCCTGCGGGCGGTACTGCGCCGCAGCCACCCGACGGCGGTGTCGACCCAGCTGGAACTGGGCGACCTGTGCTTCAGCCCGGTGCGTGGTGTGGTGATCATCGACCATCAGGAGCTGACCCTCACCCTGTCCGAAAGCCGCCTGCTGGAAGCCTTGCTGCGCCAGCCGGGCGAGCCCCTGGACAAGCAGGAGCTGGCGCAGATCGCCCTGGGGCGCAAGCTGACCTTGTATGACCGCAGCCTGGACATGCACGTCAGCAACCTGCGCAAGAAAATCGGCCCGCATGCCGACGGCCGCCCGCGGATCGTTGCATTGCGCAGCCGTGGCTACTACTACAGCCTCTGACATCCCCAGCAGGAGCCGGCAACCCGGCGCCTACAGGTTTGTAAGCCCCCACCCAATCCGTCTTTACCCAAGCTTTACCCTTCCCTGACCGCCGCTGACCTTGATCTTCGTAATCTACTCACATCCGGACTCACCGGAACCGAGACAAGGAGAAACACCATGCGCAAGACCCTTATCGCTCTGATGTTCGCCGCAGCCCTGCCGACCGTCGCCATGGCCATGCCAGAAGGCCATGGCCCGATGGGCGGCCCTGAAGGCCACATGATGGGTGGCCCGGGCCACGGCGGTGAACACGGCATGCGCGGCAAAGGCGGCCCGTTCAGCCAACTGGACCTGACCCGCGAGCAGCGCCAGCAGATCGGCAAACTGATGGGCGAACAACGGGAAGGCCGCCAACAACTGGTCAAGAAGTACCTGGACAAACTCCCGGCCGCTGACCAGAAGGCCATGAAGGACGAAATGGCGGCCGCCAAGCAGAAAACCCAGGCGGATATCCGCGCCCTGCTCAAGCCTGACCAGCAGAAGAAGTTCGACGAAATGGCGAAGAAGCGCGCCGAGCGTCAAGCCGAGTGGCAGCAGTTCCAGGCCTGGAAAGCGCAACAACCGCAAAAAGCGCAATAATGCGTTAGCAACCTCCCAGCCCAGTGGCCCGTGCCGCTGGGCTTTTCCTGTTTGAGGGTTTCCTGTGCGTTCACTCTTCTGGCGCATCCTTGCCAGTTTCTGGCTGGCTATCGCCCTGGTTGCCGGGCTGTCGGTCCTGCTTGGGCATATGCTCAACCAGGACGCCTGGATTCTCAGCCGCCATCCCGGCCTCAACAACCTGGCCGAAGAATGGACCCAGCGTTATGAAACCCAGGGCGAGGACGCCGCCCAGGATTTGTTGCAACAGCGCAAACGCCAGTACCACGTCGATGTGCAGGTGCTCAACGAGAGCGGCGACCCGGTGGTGCGTGGCACCTTCCCGCGCCGCGCCGCCGCCTTCGAAGCCCGCCAGCATGAGAGCCATGAGGGCCGGCTACCGTGGCGCCGCCTGACGGCCGAGTACACCAGTGAAAAAACCGGCGATACCTACCTGCTGATCTACCGCATCGCCCTGCCGGAGCTGGATGCCTGGCACCGCAGCAGCCTGCTCTGGCCCTTGAGTGCCCTGGCGATTGCGTTGGTGGTGCTGACCCTGTTCAGCCTGCTGGTGACCCTGTCCATCACTCGCCCCCTCAGCCGTCTGCGCGGTGCAGTGCATGACCTGGGCCAGACCACGTACCAGCAAAACAGCCTGGCGCGCCTGGCCGACCGACGTGATGAATTTGGCGTACTGGCCACCGACTTCAACCGCATGGGCGCTCGCCTGCAAAGCCTGATCGGCAGCCAGCGGCAATTGCTGCGCGATGTGTCCCACGAACTGCGCTCGCCCCTGGCGCGCCTGCGGATCGCCCTGGCCCTGGCGGAACGGGCCACGCCCGAAGCCCGGGAGAAGCTCTGGCCGCGCCTGACCCTGGAATGTGATCGCCTGGAAGCCTTGATCAGCGAGATCCTGGTGCTGGCGCGGGTCGACGCCGACAACGCCAGCGCCGAAGACATCGACCTCAACGCCCTGCTCAAGACCCTGCAAAAGGACGCCCAGCTCGGCGCCCCGGAGCAGCTGGTGCAACTGCAAGCCGAGCCGGCGCTGCAACTCAAGGGCTGGCCCCATATGATCGAGCGGGCGCTGGACAACCTGTTGCGTAATGCCCAGCGCTTCAACCCACCCACCCAGCCGATTGAAGTCCAGGCCCTGCGCCAAGGCGAACGCATTGTGATCAGCGTGCGCGACCACGGCCCGGGCGTGGAGGCCGAACACCTGCAAAAACTGGGCGAGCCGTTTTACCGCGCCCCCGGGCAAACCGCCCAAGGTCATGGGCTGGGCCTGGCCATCGCCCGTCGGGCCGCCGAACGTCATGGCGGCAGCTTGAGCCTGGCCAATCACCCGGAGGGCGGATTTATCGCCACCCTGGACTTGCCCTTGCAGCCGGGGATTGCAGCACACCCCTGAAGATCTTCTATGATGGCCCCTCTCTTATGGAGGGCCTTTGATGACTGATCTGCTCACCTCGATCCAGCGTGCAATCGATCTGCCGCCCACGCCGCTGGCGACCACTGCAGCCGGCGCCCTGCCGTCAACCTTCGCTGTCACCGAGCTGGCCTGCGCCAGCATCGGGGCTGCCGGCCAGGCCATAGCCCGGCTGCTGGAACAACACACCGGGCGCCTGCCCCTGATCAGCGTCGACCCGCGCCTGGCCTCCTTCTGGTTCTCCAGCTCCCTGCGCCCACTGGGCTGGAACGTACCGCCGCTGTGGGATCCGATTGCCGGCGACTACGCCTGCGCTGACGGCTGGATTCGTCTGCACACCAACGCCCCCCACCACCGCGCAGCTGCCGAGCGTGTACTGGGGCAGGTCGCGGATCGGGCGGCGATGGCGCTCAGGGTCGCCTCCTGGAACGCTGCCGAGCTTGAGCAGGCGATTGTCGATGAGGCCGGCTGCGCCGCGCAGATGCGCACCTGGCAGCACTGGCAGGCTCATCCCCAAGGGTTGGCGGTCAATCAGGAACCGTTGGTGGCATGGGAGCGCTTCGAGGCAGCCGGCAACACCACCTGGCTGGGCAACGTGGCGCGCCCGTTGGCGGGGGTCAAGGTACTGGACCTGACCCGCGTTCTGGCCGGTCCTGTGGCCAGCCGTTTTCTCGCAGGGCTTGGCGCCGACGTATTACGCATCGACTCCCCCACCTGGAACGAACCAGGGGTCGTGCCGGAAATGACCCTGGGCAAACGCTGCGCGCGCCTGGACCTTAAAAACACCGACGACCGGCAATTATTCGAAGGTTTGCTCAAGGATGCCGACATTCTGTTTCACGGTTATCGGGCCGATGCACTGGAGCAACTGGGTTACAACGCGAGCGCACTGCAGCAACTCGCCCCCGGCCTGATCGACGTCAGCCTCAACGCCTACGGCTGGAGCGGCCCGTGGCGCAATCGCCGGGGCTTCGACAGCCTGGTGCAGATGAGCAGCGGTATCGCCCACGCCGGCATGCAATGGAAGCAGGCGGATAAACCCGTGCCGCTGCCGGTGCAGGCGCTGGACCATGCCACCGGTTACCTGATGGCGGCCAGTGCGATACTGGCCTTGGCCGAGCGCTTAAGCAGCGGGCATGGGGGTTCGGCCCGGCTGTCGCTGGCGCGTACGGCGAAATTGTTGATCGAGGCGGGACAAGGCGTGAAGCAGCCAGCGTTGCGTGAAGAAGAACCGGGTGATCAGGGGCTGCTGGTGGAGCAGACGGCCTGGGGGCCGGCGCATCGGTTGCTGGCGCCGGTCACTCTTGCCGGGACACCGCTGCAGTGGGATTTGCCGGCTGGGGAATTGGGCGCGCATCGAGCACGGTGGTGACCTTGAAATGGTCATCGCGGGCAAGCCCGGCTCCCACAGTTGACCGGGTACACGATCAACTGTGGGAGCGGGCTTGCCCGCGATAAGGCCCTCCCCAGCACAATCAACCAGGCGTCATGCTCACAGGGTCAGCACTCCGCTATACAACCCATACGCCGCCAGGCTCGCCCCGGCAATCACGCAACTGAAAATCCCCTTTTCCAGCAAGGTAAACAGCGGCTGGCCCTGCTCGCGCTTGGCCTGGGCAAACAAAATCACCCCAGGTGCATACAGCAACGCCGACAGCAGCAGGTATTTCAAGCCCCCGGCATACAGCAGCCACACCGCATAGCCCAGGGCAATCACGCCGACCAGCAGGTCCTTGAGCCGCTGGCCATGGGCTTCTTCGTAGGTTTCTCCGCGCCCGCACAACAACACGGCATAGGCCGCCGACCATAAATACGGCACGAGGATCATCGACGACGCCAGGTAGATCAACGTGGTGTAAGTGCTGGCCGAAAACAGCGTGATCACCAGGAACAGCTGGATCATCACATTGGTCAGCCACAACGCATTGACCGGCACGCGGTTGGCATTTTCCTTTTTCAGGAAGGCCGGCATGGTCTTGTCATGGGCAGTGGCGTAGAGAATTTCGGCACACAGCAAGGCCCATGACAGCAACGCCCCCAGCAGCGACACCGCCAGGCCGATGCTGATCAACATTGCGCCCCAGGGGCCGACGATATGTTCCAGCACGCCCGCCAGTGAGGGGTTCTGCAAGTTGGCCAACTCAGGCTGGCTCATGATCCCCAGGGACAGCACGTTGACCAGCACCAGCAGGGCCAGCACTCCGACAAACCCGATCACCGTGGCGCGGCCCACGTCCGAGCGTTTTTCCGCGCGCGCCGAGTACACGCTGGCCCCTTCGATACCGATAAACACAAACACGGTGACCAGCATCATATTGCGCACCTGGTCCATCACCCCGCCGAACTGCGGGTTGCCCAGGCCCCAGATATCCCGGGTGAATACATCCGCCTTGAAGGCCACGGCGGCGATCACGATAAACATCAGCAGCGGAACGATCTTGGCCACGGTGGTGACCTGGTTGATAAACGCTGCCTCCTTGATCCCGCGCATCACCAGAAAATGCACAGCCCACAGCAGCAACGACGCGCAACCGATCGCCACCGGCGTGTTGCCTTGGCCGAACACCGGGAAAAAATAGCCCAGGGTGCTGAACAGCAACACGAAATAGCCGACGTTGCCCATCCAGGCACTGATCCAGTAGCCCCAGGCCGACGAGAAGCCCATGTAGTCGCCAAACCCCGCCTTGGCGTAGGCATACACCCCGGAGTCGAGGTTGGGCTTGCGGTTGGCCAGGGTCTGGAACACGAACGCGAGGGTCAACATACCCACGGCAGTGATCCCCCAACCGATCAGGATCGCCCCCACCTCGGCCCGCGCAGCCATGTTCTGCGGCAACGAGAAGATTCCGCCGCCAATCATCGAGCCCACCACCAATGCCACCAGAGCACTGAGACGCAGCTTTTGTGCCGGTTGCGACATAGAAACTCCTGCAGATAAAACAGTTATTGAGCGCTGCACTCGGCTAATTTATCGAAATCAATCAATGTTTATTAGCTATAGCGAATAAAACTGCTCGCCTCATAACTTAATGACATTTCAATTAATCGAGTTTAGGTAAATTTAGAATTTAAATACGGCTTGTCTTTTATCCATGGGAGGTATTTGGCAAAGCCTCTGAAAAAGTTTGCACATCTGCGAAAACGGGCTAGCTTCAAGCGTCCACGTCTTGCGCACAAAAGGATTAACCCGAACGGAGAGATGCTCTGAAATGAGCATATCCGGGCAATTATACGCCTGTAGCATTTATTCATAAGTCTTTAATTCACAATGGAATGTGCCAATGAAGTGATCTAAGTCAGCTATTTGAACAGCGCACAGTTTTATTCTGTGGTCTCTCTTCTCCTGCATTGGAGTCACGCAATGTCTGAATCTCCCGGAAAACTTCGATTAGGCGCCCTTGTTGCTCTTGTTGTGGGCTCAATGATTGGCGGCGGGATCTTCTCGTTGCCGCAAAATATGGCCGCCAGCGCCGATGTCGGTGCGGTGTTGATTGGTTGGGTTATCACTGCCGTGGGTATGTTGACCCTGGCCTTTGTATTCCAGACCCTGGCCAATCGCAAACCTGACCTGGACGGCGGCGTGTACGCCTACGCCAAGGCCGGTTTTGGCGACTACATGGGTTTCTCGTCAGCCTGGGGCTACTGGATCAGTGCCTGGCTGGGCAACGTCGGCTACTTCGTGTTGCTGTTCAGCACCCTGGGCTACTTCTTCCCCATCTTCGGCGAAGGCAACACCCCGGCGGCGGTGATCGGCGCCTCGGTGCTGTTGTGGGCCGTGCATTTTCTGGTATTGCGCGGGATCAAGGAGGCGGCGTTTATCAACCTGGTGACCACCGTCGCCAAGATCGTACCGCTGGTGCTATTTGTATTGATCGCGCTGTTCGCGTTCAAGCTGGACATCTTCACCGCTGATATCTGGGGCCTGAAAAACCCCGACCTGGGCAGCGTAATGAACCAGGTGCGCAACATGATGCTGGTCACCGTCTGGGTATTTATCGGTATCGAAGGCGCGAGCATCTTCTCGTCCCGTGCCGAAAAACGCTCGGACGTGGGCAAGGCCACCGTCATCGGCTTTATCACCGTGCTGCTGTTCCTGATGCTGGTGAACGTGCTGTCCCTGGGCATCATGACCCAACCGGAACTGGCCAAGCTGCAGAACCCGTCGATGGCCGCCGTGCTGGAGCATGTGGTCGGCCACTGGGGCGCGGTGCTGATCAGCGTCGGCTTGATCATCTCGCTGCTGGGTGCGCTGCTGTCGTGGGTGCTGCTGTGTGCAGAGATCATGTTCGCCGCTGCCAAAGACCACACCATGCCGGAGTTCCTGCGTAAGGAAAACGCCAACCATGTGCCGGTCAACGCCCTGTGGCTGACCAACGCCATGGTCCAGGTCTTCCTGGTGATCACCCTGTTTTCCGCCAGTACCTACCTGTCGCTGATCTACCTCGCCACCTCGATGATCCTCGTGCCCTACCTGTGGTCGGCGGCCTACGCGCTGCTGCTGGCAGTGCGCGGCGAGACCTACGAGGCGGCCCTGGCCGAGCGCAAGAAAGACCTGTTTATCGGCGCCGTCGCTCTGATCTACGCGGTCTGGCTGCTGTATGCCGGTGGCACCAAGTACCTGCTGCTGTCCGCCCTGCTCTACGCCCCTGGCGCGATCCTGTTCGCCAAGGCCAAGCGTGAACTGGGCAAACCGATTTTCACCAACGTCGAGAAGCTGATTTTCGCCGCAGTGGTCATTGGCGCCCTGGTGGCGGCCTATGGGCTCTACGACGGCTTCCTGACCCTGTAACACCTGAATCTTTATGTTCACTGGAGGATCTGTAATGACCACGGAAAAAGTTAAGTACGGCGTACATTCCGAAGCCGGCAAACTGCGCAAAGTCATGGTGTGTTCCCCAGGTCTGGCCCATCAGCGGCTGACCCCCAACAATTGCGACGAACTGTTGTTCGATGACGTGCTCTGGGTTGCCCAGGCCAAGCGGGACCATTTCGACTTCGTCACCAAGATGCGCGAACGCGATATTGATGTGCTGGAAATGCACAACCTGCTGACCGACATTGTTGCCATCCCCGAAGCCCTGGACTGGATCCTCGAGCGCAAGATCACTGCCGATACAGTTGGCTTGGGCCTGGCCGATGAAGTCGGTTCCTGGCTGCGCAGCCTGGAGCCGCGCAAGATCGCCGAGTTCCTGATCGGTGGCGTGTCGGCCGATGACCTGCCGAGCAGCTTTGGTGGTAAGACCATCGAGATGTTCCGCGACTTCCTCGGCCACTCAAGCTTTATCCTGCCGCCGCTGCCCAACACCCAGTTCACCCGCGACACCACCTGCTGGATCTACGGTGGCGTAACGCTCAACCCGATGTACTGGCCGGCGCGACGTCAGGAAACCCTGCTGACCACCGCCATCTACAAGTTCCACCCCGAGTTCACCAACGCCGACTTCCAGATCTGGTACGGCGACCCTGACCTGCAACACGGTGCAGCCACCCTGGAAGGCGGCGACGTGATGCCGATTGGCAACGGCGTGGTCTTGATCGGTATGGGCGAGCGCTCGTCCCACCAGGCCATCGGCCAACTGGCGCGCAACCTGTTCAAGAACAAGGCCGTGGAAAAAGTCATCGTGGCCGGCCTGCCGAAATCCCGCGCCGCGATGCACCTGGACACCGTGTTCAGCTTCTGCGACCGCGACCTGGTCACCGTCTTCCCCGAAGTGGTAAGCCAGATCGTTCCTTTCACCCTGCGCCCTGACGAAAGCAAGCCCCACGGCATTGATATCCAACGGGAGAAAACCAACTTCCTCGACACCGTGGCCGCAGCCCTTGGCCTCAAGACCCTGCGCGTAGTGGAAACCGGCGGCAACAGCTTCGCCGCCGAACGCGAACAGTGGGATGACGGCAACAACGTGGTAGCGGTAGAGCCTGGCGTGGTGATCGGTTACGACCGCAACACCTACACCAACACCCTGCTGCGCAAGGCCGGTGTGGAAGTCATCACTATCAGTGCCGGTGAACTGGGTCGCGGCCGTGGCGGTGGCCACTGCATGACCTGCCCAATCATCCGCGATCCTATCGACTACTAAACGACCGTCTCCCCGGTCGGCACCTACCCGATGCCGACCGGGCCGATTACCGAATCCAAGGAGAATCATCATGGCGTTCAACATCCACAACCGTAACCTGCTGAGCCTGGAACACCACACCCCGCGCGAGCTGCGCTACCTGCTGGACCTGTCCCGCGACCTCAAGCGCGCCAAGTACACCGGCACCGAGCAGCAGCACCTCAAAGGCAACAACATCGCGCTGATCTTCGAGAAAACCTCGACCCGCACCCGATGTGCCTTCGAAGTCGCAGCCTATGACCAGGGCGCCAACGTCACCTATATCGACCCGAACTCGTCGCAGATCGGCCACAAAGAAAGCATGAAAGACACCGCCCGCGTACTCGGGCGCATGTACGACGCCATCGAATACCGTGGCTTCAAGCAGGAAATCGTCGAAGAACTGGCGAAATTTGCCGGGGTACCGGTGTTCAACGGCCTGACCGACGAGTACCACCCAACCCAGATGATCGCCGACGTGCTGACCATGCGTGAACACGCTGACAAGCCGATCCACGACATCAGCTACGCCTACCTGGGCGACGCCCGTAACAACATGGGCAACTCGCTGCTGCTGGTCGGCGCCAAACTGGGCATGGACGTACGCATCTGCGCACCCAAAGCCCTGTGGCCCCACGATGACCTGGTCGGTCGCTGCAAAAAATACGCGGAAGAAAGCGGTGCACGCATCACCCTCACCGAAGACCCGAAAGCGGCGGTCAAGGGCGTGGACTTTATCCACACTGACGTCTGGGTCTCCATGGGCGAGCCAGTGGAAGCCTGGGCCGAGCGTATCGAGCAACTGCTGCCGTACCAGGTCAATGCCCAACTGATGAAAGCCACCGGCAACCCACGCACCAAGTTCATGCACTGCCTGCCGGCGTTCCATAACAGCGATACCAAGATCGGCAAACAGATTGCCGAGCAGTATCCGCACCTGGCCAACGGCATCGAAGTGACCGACGACGTGTTCGAGTCCCCAGCCTGCATCGCCTTCGAGCAAGCGGAAAACCGCATGCACACCATCAAGGCGATCCTGGTTTCGACGCTGGCTGACTTGTAACCCAACACCGCTCCCACTGATGTAACACGGTCAATGTGGGAGCGGGCTTTATGCGGCCTTGCCCGCGATGCAGTCACCTCGGTCTGCCAGGCATATTGAGGTGATGCCATCGCAGGCAAGCCAGCTCCCACATAAAGCCAACTCCGACATTTTGTCCGGTGTTCACAAAGCCGCACTCTAAAAGGACAACCGCTATGCGTATCGTCGTTGCTCTGGGCGGTAACGCCCTGCTCCGCCGTGGTGAACCCATGACTGCGGACAACCAACGCGCCAATATCCGGATCGCCACCGAACAGATTGCCAAGATCCATCCCGGCAATGAGCTGGTGATCGCCCACGGCAATGGGCCGCAAGTCGGCCTGCTGTCCCTGCAAGCCGCCGCCTACACCCAGGTCTCGCCCTACCCGCTGGACGTGCTGGGTGCCGAAACCGAAGGCATGATCGGCTACATCATCGAACAGGAACTGGGCAACCTGCTGGACTTTGAGGTGCCATTCGCCACCCTGCTGACCCAGGTTGAAGTGGACGCCAACGACCCGGCCTTTCAGAACCCGACCAAGCCGATCGGCCCGGTCTACTCCAAAGCCGAAGCGGAAAAACTGGCCGCAGAAAAAGGCTGGGCGATTGCCCCCGATGGCGATAAATACCGCCGGGTAGTGGCCAGCCCACGGCCCAAACGCATCTTTGAGATCCGCCCGATCAAGTGGCTGCTGGAAAAGAGCAGCATCGTGATCTGTGCCGGCGGCGGCGGCATCCCGACCATGTATGACGAGAACGGCAAGCTCAAGGGCATCGAGGCGGTGATCGACAAAGACCTGTGTTCCTCGCTGCTGGCCCAGCAACTGGAAGCCGACCTGCTGGTGATCGCCACCGACGTCAACGCCGCCTTTATCGACTTCGGCAAGCCAACGCAAAAGGCTATCGGCCAGGCCCACCCCGACGACATGGAAACACTCGGCTTCGCCGCCGGCTCCATGGGGCCCAAGGTCCAGGCCGCCTGCGAGTTCGCCCGCAACACTGGCAAAACCGCAGTGATCGGTTCACTCTCGGACATCGAAGCGATCGTCCAGGGCACCGCCGGTACCCGTATCAGCACGGCAAAACCTGGCATCACCTACTTATAAATACACCCCGGGCGGCTGTTGCAGCCGCCCTTCTCCAATGCCTTGTTAGGGAGAGACGCCTATGGCCATTTTTGAACCCGGTCACTTGCATGTTGAACGCCACGCCTTGAATGCCCAGGACCACAGCTACGACCTGTGCATCGACTATGAAGTCAGCCAGGATCCAAAGGAAGGCAAGGGAATGCTCTTCAAGATGCATGGTTCGGTGCAGGGCAAAGAGCTCAAGGAAGAATTCTTCCTGCCCAAGGACCAGGCCTTCGACTTTGCCCGCCATGCCATGAACATTGCGCAGAAATACGGCATGCCGAAAACCGCGGTCCTCAACGGAGGCATGCATAAACAGTACGACTTGATGTTCGAGGATGTGCGCCACCAGCTGGATGTAAAGCCGGGCGATCCGATCAAGCCTGAACACCTGGAATAACCCCTGCTCCACGGCCAAAACAGATCAAATGTGGGAGCCAGCTTGTGTGGGAGCTGGCTTGCCTGCGATGAAGGCACCTCGATGTATCAGTCACACCTCGATGAGGCTATCGCAGGCAAGCCAACTCCCACATTTTTGATCTCCACCGTCGCTCAGGCATACTGGCCACCCTCCGCATTGCAGAATCAAAGTCCGCCCCATGCGTATCCACGTCAGCTTCATCGACCGCGTCGGCATTACCCAGGAAGTCCTGGCCCTGCTCGGTGGGCGCAATCTCAACCTGGATGCGGTGGAGATGATCCCGCCCAACGTCTACATCGACGCACCGACCCTGAGCGTGGAGGTGCTGGAAGAGTTGCGCGACGCGCTGTTCAGCGTCCATGGCGTACAGGCGGTGACGGTGGTGGATATCCTTCCCGGCCAGCGCCGCCACCTGCAACTCGACGCCCTGCTGGCGGCCATGACCGACCCGGTCCTGGCCCTGGACAGCGCCGGCAAGGTGCTGCTGGCCAACCCGGCGCTGATCGCCCTCTATGGCCGCGAGCCGGCTGGCGAAAGTATCGCCGAGCTGTTTGACGATCCGGCGCTGCTGGAGGCCTTGCTCGAACATGGCTTTCGCCTGCCCCTGCGCGAGATCAGCGTCAACGGCCAGACCTTGCTGCTGGATGCCACGCCGATTACCGATGCCGGCGCGCTGCTGACGTTGTACCAACCCAATCGCATCGGCGAGCGGCTCTCGGCGCTGCACCATGACCATGCCGAAGGCTTCGATGCGTTGCTGGGCGAGTCCGTGGCCATCCGCACCCTCAAGACCCGTGCGCAACGGGTGGCGGCCCTCGACGCCCCGCTGTTGATCCAGGGCGAGACCGGCACCGGCAAAGAGCTGGTGGCCCGCGCCTGCCATGCCATCAGCGCACGCCACAGCTCACCGTTCCTGGCGCTGAACTGCGCGGCGCTGCCGGAAAACCTCGCCGAAAGCGAGCTGTTCGGCTACGCCCCCGGCGCCTTTACCGGCGCCCAGCGCGGCGGCAAGCCAGGGCTGATGGAACTGGCCAACCAGGGCACGGTGTTTCTCGATGAGATCGGCGAGATGTCGCCGTACTTGCAGGCCAAGCTGCTGCGTTTTCTCAATGACGGCAGCTTTCGCCGGGTCGGCGGCGACCGCGAGGTCAAGGTCAATGTGCGCATCCTCAGCGCCACCCACCGCGACCTGGAAAAGATGGTCAGCGAAGGCACCTTCCGCGAAGACCTGTTCTACCGCCTCAATGTGCTGAATGTGGAAGTGCCGCCCCTGCGCGAACGTGGCCAGGACATCCTGCTGCTGGCCCGCTACTTCATGCAGCAGGCCTGCGCGCAGATCCAGCGCCCGGTCTGCCGCCTGGCACCGGGCACCTACCCGGCGCTGCTGGGCAACCGCTGGCCGGGTAATGTGCGCCAGTTGCAGAACGTGATCTTCCGCGCCGCCGCCATTTGCGAAAGCAACCTGGTGGACATTGGCGACCTGGATATTGCCGGCACCTCGGTCGCCCGCCAGAGCGACGGCGAAGTGAACAGCCTGGAGCAGGCCGTCGAGGACTTTGAGCGCAGCCTGCTCGAAAAGCTCTACAGCACCTACCCCTCGACACGTCAGTTGGCCAACCGTCTACAGACGTCTCACACCGCTATCGCCCATCGGTTGCGCAAATACGGCATCCCCGGCAAACCCTGATCACCACAGGACCCTGCGTCCACGCTGGATCACCGCCCCCGTCGCGCTGAAAAACAGCTGCTGGGCCATGGCTGGACTGATCCGCGAATAGTAGATCGCAATCACATCGCTGTCGGTCTTGTCGGCCAGACTGCGAAAGCTCATAAAGCGTTGTTCCGGCCGTTTCAAATGGCCGGCGCTGTATGGCGCGTTGGCCGCCTCGCGTGTGCGGTAATGAAAATGGGCGTAGGCCAATACCTTGCCGCCAGTGTCCTTGACCAGGTATTCCTGCAGGAAATCATTCTCCCGTTTAAGCGCTATGCGCCCCTCTATCGGTAGGATTTGCACCTCATTCTGGCTCTTGAGGTAGGCAATCCCCTCTTCATCAGGTGCCAGGCGCTTGACCATCTCGATACGGATCAGCCTGCCGTGCTCCGCCAGGCGGCTGGAGGCCTGCCCCAGCTCCTTGAGCAGGGGCTCCTGCGTTTGGCTTTGCTCCTGCCCCAGGGCCTTGCGGATCTTATCGGCCACCCCATTGATTTTCCCGGCATGCCGTAACAACCGGGCCTCGACGCTGGCGGGCTGGCTGGAGAGGCGCGCTTCGTTACGCGTCTGCTCAAGCACAGTCGACTGGCGCGCCAGCAGCTTGCGCCCATCGTCCCTGAGCCTTTCCAGGGAACGCACCGGGCGCACTGGCGGCGTACTGGCCTGGGTGATTGCCTCAAACTCATCACTGCCAGGTGCCTGCCGAAAGCTCGCCACCACACTCTGATCGACCGGGTTGATGACATCGACAATGTGCTCGTTCATCTGCGGCGTACGCGCCCGAACCTGGCCCACCAGATAGCGGCTCTTGCGGTCACGGATCAGGCGCTTGCCAGAGCCAAGCGCGGGCCCGGGCGCGCGTGCAGGAGTCTGCTCGCGCTCACGCAGCAGCGCCGCCAGGGAACCGCGCGCTTCATGCTCCAAGGCGTTGAGCATGCGATTCAAGCGCTCGATGCTGCCCTCATAGAGCAGGTCGGAATCCATGTCGCCGTACTCACGCAGGGACGCTTGGGTGTTGTCATAGTCGAGCAAAATCGCGTCATAGCCGTCGATGCGCTGTTGCACACTCAGGGGGCCTGCCTCCTGCAGGTTTTTTTGTGACTGCACCGATTGGGTCGCCTCATCGACCAACGAGCCGATCCGGATGAAATCCTCATATTCCTCGGGCTTCGGCGGCCTGCGCACTATCACCCCGCCCAATGCCTTCAACTGCAGCGACTTCCAGTCCAGCGGCGTGCCAAGTGTGGAGGGAAGCAAGGCTTCAGGCCGCGAGTCATACCCGGGTACTTGGGCCAGCCTGGCATAGTTGTTTCGCTCCAGGATGCTCAAGTCGATCAGTTGCTCGTTGTAGCCAATAATTGTCTGCATCGACTCGACGAGCGTGTGGTGCGCAGCCTGAACAACGGCTACGTCTTCATGCTCCAACTGCTCACCCAACTGGCTGCGACGCTCACCGGGAAACACCTCGTTCGAGCGGTTTGCGATCAGCATCACCATCTGCACACGCAGGGTCTGGACAAGGTCCTCCAACTGCAGAATCTTTTCCGGCTCGAACCGCTCCACGGGTTTGTTGGCATTTTTTGCGATCAACGCGTCCAGCCGGTTGAACTGCGCCCGGCTTTGTTTCTCCAGGGCGGCCAGATAGCTGGCCCGCAGCGCTTGCAGGGATGGATCAAAGAGTTTTTGCTGATCGCCGCCGCGGGCGTGTTCAAAGCGCTCTTCAGCGGCCGCTGCGGCTTTTTCAGCCTCCATCAGGCGTTCCGTCATCTCTTGATAATGACGTTCAAACATCTGGTTCTGACGCTGGATATTGGCGCGGCGGCTGGCAGCCGACAGCTTGGGATGGCCACCGAGCAATTGCAGGCCCAGGTCGACTTTCCACACCCCGCGTGAATCTTTCCTGAGCCAGGGACCGGCGCGCAGGGGGGTTCTCAGGTCCACGATGCGCCAACGCCCATCCACCTGCTTGCCCCCATACAGCTGGCTGTCAATCAACAGGTAATCTTCATGGCTGACCGTGCCGCCGGGGCGCCGCACCGCGACCCGGCCGCGTATAGGGCTGTCTGGCGAGCTGACCGTGGGCGTTCCCGGCCACTGCTCGCCCGGCCCCGGGGACCAGCGGAAGGTCTCAAGCTGTGCCTGTTGCGCGGGATCAAGGCGCAACCGCGCGTTGGCCCAGGAAAAGTCCATGCCCGTGACATCGGCCAGTGAACGCTGCCAGGCAAAGGTCGACGGCGTCTGCTGGACATGCCTGACCGCCGTGGTTTCGATCGCGCCAGTAGACAGTGGCCGGGTCTCACTCAACCGCAAACGCTGATCAAGGCTGACCACCGGGCTCAACAGCAGGCCGGCCAGGCTACCGAGCAAATCGACCAGGGCACCGGCGGTGTCTTCCTGACTGGCTGCGGCCGGCAAAGCCAGCACCGTGCGAAAGCTGACATACACCTGGGACAACCACCCCGCCACTGCCACCGATCCCCTGAGCAGGGGCAGCAGGGCATTGAAGATCTGCCAGAGATTATTCTTGAACAGCGTCCAACGCAGCGCCTCGATAGAGGTGGCGCGTTTTTCGGCGGACTGCCAAAGGCTCCTGGCGTTTTCATCAAATACCGTCTCAAGAAACACCCCAGGTACTGGCTCGTCGCTGAGCAATGCCGGGCTCGCCGCAGCGTGCTCGCTGTATTCGTCCCCCTGTAGAAAGCGCTGGACATGGGGGCTTGAAAACCCGCCGTTGGCAAACAATGCGCGGCTGCTTTCAGACAGTTGCTCAAGCACCACCGCCTGCAGGTCACTGCCCGTTCGAGTGATCTCGTCGAGCAGCGCCTGGCGGCTGGCGAACTGCTGGAGCAGCGCCTCGGCCTGATCAGGCCGGTACAGAATATGGGGCAACGGGCTGTTATCCCGCGGACCGATGACAAACAGGTTGCTGGCTTTATGCACCGTTCCCCCGGCATGCGTCAGAAAAGCCAAGGGCCGGGCGATGATCACTTGGTTCCCGACCGCCCGCTTGAGCGGATCGCTCTGCAGCAAGGCTTGCACCACCTCTGCGCCTGGCGGGGTAAACCCGTTGCGTTGGCGTAGGCTGTTCTCAAGGGCGCGCAATGGAAGCTGCAAGGCCATCTGCTCGACAAACAAGCGTCGGCGCCGTGCAGACTCTGCCGGGTCCGACACCAGCGCCCGCTTGAGTAGCGCGGGGTAATGCCGCCCCACATCGACCGTCTCAATCAGTTTTTCCAGGTACGCCGGCCTGATCCACGCGGCAACCTCCTGCCCCGGCGCCGCCCGATGGGCGATCTGCACACTGGCATAGGGGGTAGCAAAGGGGTTTTCCAACGACCATGAGGTCAAGGACTTGGTGGTGCGCTGCGTCCAGCCCACCGTGGCGCCTTGGGTGCGTTCAAACGTCAGCAGGTAATCATCCGGATTGATCGCGGCTTCTTGCGGGAAATCCAGGTGCATCTGGCGTTGCAGCGCATGGCGGGCATACACGTCAATCGGCTCCAGCCCGTCGAGAAACGATGCACCGCCCGTGCGTTTTTGCAGGTCTGCCAGACGCTCCAGCCATTGGCCGTAGGTGTTCCGGTCGGCCCCGCTGGCGACCTGCAACCACAGCGGCAACTGCTCTTCGTGGGGCTGCTGGAGATAGTCGCCCTCGAACCACACCTCGGGTGCGGTGAGTTGGCTGAACAGGCGCTTGTAGCTGTCGACGCCGGGCAGGGCCGACCAATTGAGCTGCTGCAACGCCCTTAACTGGCGCTCCAGCAAGGTCTGGGCCTGTGCATCGAACACATCACCTTGCGGCTCCTTGAGCACCCAATTGACGAGCAGTCCAGGGGTGTAGTGGCTCATGTAGCGTGGCAGCAGGCTGCCCAACTCGTCCAACGCAGTCAGTTTGAGCAGGCTTATCGCGGGAACATAAACCAGGTTGACCTGTTGCTGCGCGACCTGACGCTGCAAGACCAACAACGGCAGCCACTCGCCGGGCCGCCCCTCCTGGCCGGCATAGACTTGATAGATCCGCAGCACATCGGCCCCGCCCAGCGCTTGCCGGTCCACCTGATGGCCCCACAGTTCCTGCGGCCCGTCCCCCAGCCCCAGCAGCGCGCTTGCTTGCTGCGGTGTCAGGGGCGGAGTCTGCCGGGCGCTGAGCAAACACTCACGCAACTGCGTGCCGACTGCGCCCCAGCGACTAAGCCCTGCATCGCCGGGGGCAGGCGCGTTCCAGTAGGCCACCAGCCTTGCGTTAAAACCGGCGAGCAACTGGGGGGCCAGGGCGTTGAGCATGAACTCAATATCATCGACCGACACCACATCGGTTATCGGCACGAGGCCATGGCTTATGGAACTGACCAACAGGTAGTGATGACCGGCCACGTAGTTCAGCACTTCGCTGCTCATGCAGCGCCTGATCAAGGCATCACCCAGGGTCGTGAGCTGGGTATAGCTGTCAGCGCCGGCTTGAGCGGGCTGCCTCACGCCGATCCAGGTGATGTTGGCCCGTAAACGGGAGGCCGCGAACCCGTCGGCGATCCAGTCCTGGACCATGGACTCGGCCACTTGCGTCAACGTCGGGCGCTGGGCAAACAGGCGCCGGAGAAAGTCGCGGGATGCGTTTAGCTGGGAAGTGCCCTGAAATGCCGCTATTGAATGGCTCATGCCGCGCGTCCTAATCATTGGATAACGGCAAAATAAGCCGCCCCCTGCCGGCCCGTGCGCTACATACATCTCGCGCAGCCGTATCGAAAACGCTACAGCGGAACGTTTTCAATACACGTCTGGCCCGCCTTCGCCATGCAAGGCTTTGATCCAAATAGGCTTTTTTTCCACTGTCGATCCGTAGCGATTTCGCTACAGCGCGCGTCCCTCACTCACCACCACATATCTATAAACAGTTGATTAATAACAATAAATTTATATTGGCCGCATTTTTGCTAAGGACTCTCCCATTCCAATCCCGTCCACCAGACGATTCTGGCCCTGAGGAGTTTCCATGAGCGAATTGCGTTTTACTGAAGATCACGAATGGCTGCGTGCCGAAGCTGACGGCAGCGTCACCGTAGGTATTACCGCGTTCGCGCAAAACGCCCTGGGTGATGTGGTTTACGTGCAACTGCCGGAGCTGCAGGCCTACGAGCAGGGCGCCGAAGCCTCCACTGTGGAATCGGTCAAGGCCGCCAGCGGCGTGTACATGCCCCTGACCGGCGAAGTGCTGGAAGTCAACGACCAGCTCAGCGAAAGCCCGGAACTGGTCAACGAAGACCCGACGGGCGAAGGCTGGTTCTTCCGCTTTAAACCGGCTGACGCCGATGCAGTAGCTAAGCTGTTGGATCAGGATGCGTACGACCGCCTGATCAAAGCCAACGCTGAAGCTTGAGGAGCGCGCCATGAGTATCAACCTGAGCACCGCCAACGAATTTATCGCCCGCCACATCGGCCCGCGCCAGGACGACGAGCAACAGATGCTCGCGACCCTGGGTTTTGACTCCCTGGAAGCCTTGAGCGCCAGCGTGATCCCGGAAAGCATCAAGGGCACCGCCGTGCTGGGCCTGAGCGACGGCCTGAGCGAGGCCGATGCACTGGCCTCGATCAAGGCCATCGCCGCCAAGAACCAACTGTTCAAGACCTACATCGGCCAGGGCTATTACAACTGCCACACGCCGTCGCCGATCCTGCGCAACCTCCTGGAAAACCCGGCCTGGTACACCGCCTACACGCCTTACCAGCCCGAGATCTCCCAAGGCCGCCTGGAAGCGCTGCTGAACTTCCAGACCCTGATCAGTGACCTTACCGGCCTGCCGATCGCCAACGCATCCCTGCTCGACGAAGCCACTGCCGCCGCCGAGGCCATGACCTTCTGCAAGCGTCTGAGCAAGAACAAGGGCAGCAACCAGTTCTTTGCCTCCGTGCACAGCCACCCGCAGACCCTCGACGTGCTGCGCACCCGTGCCGAGCCGCTGGGCATCGAGGTGGTAGTGGGCGACGAGCGTGAACTGACGGATGTCAGCCCGTTCTTCGGCGCCCTGCTGCAATACCCGGCCAGCAACGGTGATGTGTTCGACTACCGTGAATTGACCGAGCGCTTCCACGCCGCCAACGCACTGGTGGCCGTGGCCGCCGACCTGCTGGCCCTGACCCTGCTGACCCCACCGGGTGAGTTCGGTGCCGACGTGGCCATCGGCAGTGCGCAGCGCTTCGGCGTGCCGCTGGGCTTTGGTGGCCCGCACGCCGCTTACTTCTCCACCAAGGACGCGTTCAAGCGTGACATGCCGGGGCGTCTGGTCGGTGTGTCCGTAGACCGTTTCGGCAAGCCGGCCCTGCGCCTGGCCATGCAGACCCGCGAGCAACATATCCGCCGCGAAAAGGCCACCAGCAACATCTGCACCGCCCAGGTACTGCTGGCCAACATTGCCAGCATGTACGCGGTGTACCACGGCCCCAAAGGCCTGGTGCAGATCGCCACGCGCATTCATCACCTGGCCGCAATCCTCGCCAAAGGCCTGGGTGCCCTGGGCTTCAAGGTTGAACAAGAGACGTTCTTCGACACCCTGACCCTGGCCACCGGCGCCAACACTGCGGCCCTGCACGACCAGGCCCGTGCCCAGCGCATCAACCTGCGCGTCGTGGACGCGGCACGCCTGGGCCTGTCGGTGGATGAAACCACCACCCAGGCCGATATCGAAACCCTGTGGAGCGTGTTCGCAGGCGGTAAAGCCCTGCCGGACTTCGCCGCCCTCGCCGCCAGCGTCGACAGCACTCTGCCGGCCGCGCTGCTGCGCCAATCGCCGATCCTCAGCCACCCGGTGTTCAACCGCTATCACTCGGAAACCGAGCTGATGCGCTACCTGCGCAAGCTGGCCGACAAGGACCTGGCGCTGGACCGCACCATGATCCCGCTGGGCTCGTGCACCATGAAGCTCAACGCCGCCAGTGAAATGATCCCGGTGACCTGGGCCGAGTTCGGGGCCCTGCACCCGTTCGCCCCGGCCGAGCAAAGCGCCGGCTACCTGCAACTGACCACTGAACTGGAAGCCATGCTCTGCGCGGCCACCGGCTACGACGCCATCTCCCTGCAGCCGAACGCCGGTTCCCAGGGCGAGTACGCGGGCCTCTTGGCGATCCGTGCCTATCACCAGAGCCGTGGTGAAGAACGCCGCGATATCTGCCTGATTCCTTCGTCGGCCCACGGCACCAACCCGGCCACCGCCAACATGGCCGGCATGCGCGTAGTCGTCACCGCGTGCGATGCCCGTGGCAACGTGGACATCGAAGACCTGCGCGCCAAGGCCATCGAGCACCGCGAGCACCTCGCCGCGCTGATGATCACCTACCCGTCGACCCATGGCGTGTTCGAGGAAGGCATCCGCGAAATCTGCGGGATCATCCATGACAACGGCGGCCAGGTGTATATCGATGGCGCCAACATGAACGCCATGGTCGGCCTGTGCGCCCCGGGCAAGTTCGGCGGCGACGTGTCGCACCTGAACCTGCACAAGACCTTCTGCATCCCCCACGGCGGTGGCGGCCCGGGCGTTGGCCCGATTGGCGTCAAGTCGCACCTCACGCCATTCCTGCCCGGCCACGCGGCCATGCAGCGCAAGGAAGGCGCAGTCTGCGCGGCGCCATTTGGCAGTGCGAGCATCCTGCCGATCACCTGGATGTACATCAGCATGATGGGCGGTGCAGGCCTCAAGCGCGCTTCGCAGCTGGCGATCCTCAATGCCAACTACATTTCCCGTCGCCTGGAAGAGCACTACCCGGTGCTGTACACCGGCAGCAACGGCCTGGTGGCGCACGAGTGCATCCTAGACCTGCGCCCGCTCAAGGACAGCAGCGGCATCAGCGTGGATGACGTGGCCAAGCGCCTGATCGACTTTGGTTTCCATGCCCCGACCATGTCGTTCCCGGTGGCCGGCACCTTGATGATCGAGCCGACCGAAAGCGAATCCAAGGAAGAACTGGACCGCTTCTGCGACGCCATGATCGCTATCCGCGAGGAAATCCGCGCGGTGGAAAACGGCACGCTGGACAAGGACGACAACCCGCTGAAAAACGCGCCGCACACGGCAGCTGAAATCGTCGGTGAATGGAGCCACCCGTACAGCCGTGAACAGGCGGTGTATCCGGTAGCGTCGTTGATCGAAGGCAAGTACTGGCCGCCGGTCGGCCGGGTCGACAACGTGTTTGGCGATCGCAATCTGGTGTGTGCGTGCCCGTCGATCGAGAGCTACGCGTGATCTGACTGAAGAGACGCAGTCAGTGTAGGAGCTGGCTTGCCTGCGATAGCCTCACCTCGGAGCTACTGATAGACCGAGGTGTCTGCATCGCAGGCAAGCCAGCGCCTACACAAGCCCGGCTCCCACAGTGATCGCATTGCGCAGAACAGCTTGCTTCCAATAATAAGAAACCGGAGAACAACTCATGTCTTTAAGCGTGTTCGACCTGTTCAAGATTGGCATCGGCCCCTCCAGTTCCCACACCGTTGGCCCGATGCGTGCCGCCGCCCGCTTCGCCGAGGGCCTCAAGCGGGACGACCTGTTGCACGCCACCACCTGCGTCAAGGTGGAACTCTACGGTTCACTCGGCGCCACCGGCAAAGGCCACGGCAGTGACAAGGCCGTGCTGCTGGGCCTGGAAGGTGAACACCCGGACACCGTCGACACCGAAACCGTGGCCGCGCGCCTGGTGCAGATGCGCGGCGACGCTCGCTTGAACCTGCTCGGTGAACACAGCATTGCGTTCAACGAGAAAGAACACCTGGCGATGATTCGCAAACCCCTCGCCTACCACCCCAACGGCATGATCTTTCGTGCGTTTGACGCAGCCGGCATCCAGATCCGCAGCCGTGAGTACTACTCGGTGGGCGGTGGTTTTGTGGTGGATGAAGACGCGGCCGGCGCCGACCGGATCGTCGAAGACGCCACGCCCCTGACCTTCCCTTTCAAGCACGCCAAGGATTTGCTTGGCCATTGCACCACCTACGGGCTGTCCATCAGCCAGGTGATGCTGACCAACGAAAGCGCCTGGCGCCCGGAAGCCGAGACCCGCAGCGGCCTGCTGAAGATCTGGCAGGTCATGCAGGACTGCGTGGCGGCCGGCTGTCGCAATGAAGGCATCCTACCCGGTGGCTTGAAGGTCAAGCGCCGTGCGGCCGCGCTGCATCGCCAGTTGTGCAAGAACCCGGAATCGGCGCTGCGCGACCCGCTGTCGGTGCTGGATTGGGTCAACCTGTATGCCCTGGCGGTCAACGAAGAAAACGCCAACGGCGGGCGCGTGGTCACGGCGCCCACCAACGGTGCCGCCGGGATTGTGCCGGCGGTGTTGCATTACTACATGCGCTTTATCCCCGGCGCCAATGAGGACGGGGTGGTGCGCTTCCTGCTGACCGCCGCGGCCATCGGCATCCTCTACAAAGAAAACGCCTCGATCTCCGGGGCTGAGGTCGGCTGCCAGGGCGAAGTGGGCGTGGCCTGTTCCATGGCCGCCGGAGCCTTGTGTGAAGTGCTGGGCGGCACCGTCTCCCAGGTGGAGAACGCCGCCGAAATCGGCATGGAGCATAACCTCGGCCTGACCTGCGACCCGATTGGCGGCCTGGTGCAGGTGCCCTGCATCGAGCGCAATGCCATGGGTTCGGTGAAGGCGATCAATGCGGTGCGCATGGCCTTGCGCGGTGATGGGCAGCACTTCGTGTCCCTCGACAAGGTGATCCGCACCATGCGCCAGACCGGCGCCGATATGAAAAGCAAATACAAGGAAACCGCCCGTGGCGGTTTGGCCGTCAACATTATCGAGTGCTGATGCTTATAAACGCGCCAGCACGTTTTTCAGGAGCTGAATATGTCCACCGAAACCCTGTTGAAAACCCCGCTGCACGCCCTGCACCTTGAACTGGGCGCACGCATGGTGCCGTTCGCCGGTTATGACATGCCGGTGCAATACCCCCTGGGCGTGATGAAAGAACACCAGCACACCCGTGAACAGGCCGGGTTGTTTGATGTGTCGCACATGGGCCAGATCCGCCTGACCGGGTCCAACGCCGCCAAGGCCCTGGAAACCCTGGTGCCGGTGGATATCATCGACCTGCCCGTGGGCATGCAGCGCTACGCCATGTTCACTAACGACCAGGGCGGCATCCTCGATGACCTGATGGTCGCCAACCTGGGTAACGACGAGCTGTTTCTGGTGGTCAACGCCGCCTGCAAGGATCAGGACCTGGCGCACCTGCGCCAGCATCTGGGCGAGCAATGCCAGATCGAGCCACTGTTTGAAGAGCGCGCCCTGCTGGCCCTGCAAGGCCCGGCAGCGGTGAAAGTACTGGCGCGCCTGGCGCCGGAAGTGACCAAGATGACCTTTATGCAGTTCGCGCCCCTGCGCCTGCTGGGGGTCGAGTGCTACGTCAGCCGTTCCGGCTATACCGGCGAAGACGGTTTTGAGATCTCGGTGCCTGCGGCCAGTGCCGAAAGCCTGGCCCGTAGCCTGCTGGCCGAAACTGAAGTCGAAGCTATCGGCCTCGGCGCCCGCGACTCCCTGCGCCTGGAAGCCGGGCTGTGCCTCTATGGCCACGATATGAACACCGAGACCACGCCGATTGAAGCCAGCCTGCTGTGGGCGATTTCCAAGGCCCGTCGCGCCGATGGCGCGCGTGCCGGGGGCTTCCCGGGGGCAGATCGGATTTTCACCCAGCAGCAAACCGGCGTCAGCCGCAAACGCGTTGGCCTGCTGCCCCAGGAACGCACCCCGGTCCGTGAAGGCGCCGAGATTGTCGATGAACACGGCACCGTGATCGGCCGTGTGTGCAGCGGCGGCTTTGGCCCGAGCCTCGGCGGCCCGCTCGCCATGGGCTACCTCGACACGGCCTTTACCGCGCTGGAGAGCGAAGTCTCTGCATTAGTGCGTGGGAAAAAGGTGCCACTTCGTGTAAGTAAAATGCCATTCGTGCCACAACGTTACTACCGTGGCTGATCGACTGTTCCTATAAGTAACGCGGTTGTGTTCATTTGCACTAATCTGTAACGCAACCGCCATAAAACAGTGCACTGACGATAGTCAATGTTATATCGATTAACCTATAACAAGTGACCCACGCTATCGAATAACACAGTGCCGCAATGTTGACCGAAGTGTCATGAAGGCGAGTAAATACGTGGCTTGCAGAGGGCTTGTTTTTTCTGTGTTAGTTGTCGTAGAGTTTGCCCACTGTGTTTGCATGGGTCGCTTTTAACCTGGACCTGGGCAGTAGCCAAAGTTTGCTACAACCCGTTCGACGTCTCTTACTTTCCTGCAACCCAGCCCAGTACTCTTTCAGGTGAAAGGGGCTGTCATTAATTTTTAGCGTCAAGGAAATAAGAAAATGGCTGAACGTCAGAGCGGTACCGTCAAGTGGTTTAACGACGAGAAAGGTTTTGGTTTTATCACTCCAGAAAGCGGTGCGGATCTGTTCGTGCATTTCCGCGCTATCCAGGGCAACGGTTTCAAGAGCCTGAAAGAAGGCCAGAAAGTGACCTTCATCGCCGTGCAGGGCCAGAAAGGCATGCAGGCTGACGAAGTACAAGCAGAAGCCTGATCCTTACTGCGACAAAAAGCCTCTGATGGTGACATCAGAGGCTTTTTTATGTGCGTTTGTCCGTAAAATGGCTTTTTTCCTCCAGAGAGCCGAGCCATGTCGAAACACCTGCTAAGCCCCCAAGGCGAATTCCCCGCCGTTGGCCTGGGCCGTCGTCTGGCAGCGATGTTCTATGACTTCCTGTTGTGTACCGCCCTGCTGATCGTCACCGCCTTCCTCTATAAGCTGGTGTGGATCGCCTTTGTCGGTGAAGCGAAGATGCGCACGCTCTCGGAGTCCGGCGCCCTGGACGGTGATCCGTTGCTGTCGACGATTCTGTTTTTTGTGCTGTTTGGCTTCTTCGCCAAGTTCTGGACCCATTCCGGACAGACCCTGGGCATGCAGGTGTGGGGCGTACGTGTGCAGAATGCGGACGGCTCGCGCATCAGCCTGTGGCAGGCGCTGTTGCGTTTTGTGGTGTCGATTGCGTCGTGGTTGTGCGCGGGGCTGGGGTTTATCTGGTCGCTGGTGGACAAGAAACAGCGGGCCTGGCATGACATCTATTCGGACACGCAATTGGTGCGGATCCCGAAGAAAAAGAAATAGCCCCAGGCCAATGAAATCTAAATGTGGGAGCGGGCTTGCCCGCGATGGCGGTGTGTCAGTCACTACATGTGCAGACTGATCCACCGCTATCGCGGGCAAGCCCGCTCCCACATTTTTTGCTGCATCAGCCGTGGATCAGGCGTTGCCCGCCAGCTTCAGGCGGGCCGCCTGGGTAAAGTCCAGCATGCGCTTGAGTGGGCGCACGGCATGGGGGATCAAGGACGGCTCGACAAAGATCTCGTTGCTGCCTTCCCGCAGGCATTGCAACGTGCGCTCCAGGGTATTCATCGCCATCCACGGGCAGTGCGCACAACTGCGGCACGCCGCGCCGTTGCCGGCGGTTGGCGCTTCGACAAACACCTTGTCCGGGCACAGCTGCTGCATCTTGTAGAAAATGCCGCGGTCAGTGGCGACGATAAACGTCTTGTTCGGCAAGCGCTGCGCCGCCGCAATCAACTGGCTGGTGGAACCCACGGCATCGGCCAACTCGATGACCGAGGTCGGTGACTCCGGGTGTACCAGGATCGCTGCGTCCGGGTACAGCGCCTTCATGTCTTCCAACTGCTTGGACTTGAACTCCTCGTGGACGATGCAGGCACCGTCCCACAGCAGCATGTCGGCACCGGTCTGGCGCTGGATATAGGTGCCCAGGTGCTTGTCCGGGCCCCAGATAATGGTCTCGCCGTTATCCATCAGGCTTTCGACGATTTCCAGGGCGCAACTGGAGGTCACCACCCAATCGGCACGGGCCTTGACCGCCGCCGAGGTGTTGGCATACACCACCACGGTGCGTTCCGGATGCTGATCACAGAACGCCGAGAACTCTTCCACCGGGCAACCCAGGTCCAGAGAGCATGTGGCTTCCAGGGTCGGCATCAGGATGCGCTTTTCGGGGGTGAGGATTTTCGCTGTCTCGCCCATAAAGCGCACGCCGGCGACCAGTACGGTCTTGGCCGGGTGGGCGGCGCCGAAGCGGGCCATTTCCAGGGAGTCGGAAACACAGCCACCGGTTTCTTCGGCCAGGGCCTGAATCACCGGGTCACAATAGAAGTGCGCCACCAGCACCGCGTCTTGAGCCTTGAGCTCGGCAGCAATGGCAGAACGTAAGCTTGCCTCTTGCTCGGCACTGAGCACCTTGGGCTGCTTGGCATCGAGGTGGGCTTGGACCAGAAGGCGTTCGGAAATTTGCGTCATGTTCGCAAGACCTGCAGGCGCAGTTGCGCGAAAGTCGAGTGTACCACCGGCTCCGGAGCCCTTCGGGCGCCGCCGGACGAAGTGATTGTGTTCATCAAGCACGGGTTAAGGTGAAGCTGCGCAAGGCTACAGAATATCGAATGGATTCAAAAGCCTAATATGCCGCAAAACGCCTACCCGGCGGGAGCATACGGGTGATATCCCGCGACATTGGCATCGTTTAGGGCGCAGGGACATTGCCCATTTCCCTGGCCAGGTCCAACCAGGCTCGTGCAGCCGGCGGCAGATGAGCATTGCGCCGCCAGGTCAAAGCAATATGCCAGTCGGTCTGAGGCTCATCCAGGGCAATCAGGGCAATGCCGGCATGCAAGTGTTTGTAGGCCAGCATGCGCGGCAGGAAGGCGACTCCCAGGCCCGCGCCCACCAGGTCGACGATAAAGTCGATCTGGGCGCTGCGCACCGAAACCTTCGGCGATACACCGCGACGCTCGCAGGCGGAAAGAATGATGCGGTTCAAGGCAAAACCGGCTTCGAACAGTATGAATGGCGAGTCGGACAGGTCGGAAAAATCCACACTCTCACGCCCGGCCAATGGATGGCTGCTGGGCAGGACGACCATCAGCGGCTCGACGCGCACGTCCTGATACTCAAACTCGCCCTCCACCGGCACCAGTAGCGCAGCCACATCCACCTCCCCCGCTTGCAGGCACTCGCCCAGCTTCTTGCTGCCGTGCTCGATCAGCTCAATCTCTATCTGTGGGTAACGCTGGCGGTACACTGCAAACATCGCCGCAAACAATTCACCACTGCCCACCGGCGGCAAGCCAATACGCAATACGCCACGCTTGAGCCCCAGCAGGTCGTTGATCTCGGCGACCAAGTCACTGCGCTCGGCGAGCAACACCAGGGCGCGGCGGTAGGCAATTTCACCGGCTGCTGTCAGTTCGCTCTTATGGCCGATACGACTGAACAACGGCGTGCCCAACTCTTCTTCAAGGGTCTTGACCGCTTTGCTGACGCTCGATTGGGTAAGCGAAACCATCTCGGCCGCCTGTGAGAAACTGCCTTGGCGCACCACTTCGACAAAGGCTCGCAGCGTTCGCAGGTTCATGACTATTCCATTTGCGACTTGAATGAAGTTGTAAAAGTTGTTTTTACCATGAAATGCCTTTGACTATCCTCCACCCACCGTTTTCTTTATTCCGGGGCCTCACTGTTCATGATCATTTCGTCCGCATCGGATTACCGCGAAGCCGCACGCCGCAAACTGCCGCGTTTCCTGTTCGACTATATTGACGGTGGCGCGTACGCCGAGCACACCCTCAAGGCCAACAGTTCGGACCTGGCAGACATCAGCCTGCGCCAGCGTGTCCTGCGCAACGTCGAGAGCCTGAGCCTGGAGACCACGCTGTTCGACCAACCGCTGGCGATGCCGGTGGTCATGAGCCCGGTAGGCCTGACCGGCATGTTTGCCCGACGCGGGGAAGTCCAGGTGGCCAACGCGGCGGCCAATAAAGGGGTGCCGTTTTGCCTGTCGACCGTGTCGGTGTGCCCGATCGAGGAAGTAGCGTCGCAGACGGCGCAATCGATCTGGTTTCAACTGTATGTGCTGAAAGACCGCGGCTTCATGAAAAACGCCCTGGAGCGTGCGCAAGCCGCCGGGGTGAAAACCCTGGTGTTTACCGTCGACATGCCCACCCCCGGCGCCCGCTACCGTGATGCCCATTCCGGCATGTCCGGCCCGTACGCCGCCCAGCGGCGCATGTTGCAGGCCGTGACCAAACCGGCCTGGGCTCTTGATGTAGGGCTGATGGGCCGCCCCCACGACCTGGGCAATATCTCCAAATACCTGGGCAAACCGACCCACCTTGAAGACTACATCGGCTGGCTCGCTACCAACTTCGACCCTTCCATCAGCTGGAAAGACCTGGAGTGGATCCGCGAGTTCTGGAAGGGCCCGATGATCATCAAGGGCATCCTCGACCCACAGGACGCCAAGGACGCGGTGAGTTTCGGCGCCGACGGCATCGTCGTGTCCAACCACGGCGGCCGCCAGCTCGATGGCGTGTTGTCCACCGCCAAGGCTCTGCCTGAGATTGCCCAGGCGGTTGGCAGCGACCTCACGGTGCTGGTGGACTCCGGGGTGCGTTCGGGGCTGGACGTGGTGCGCATGCTCGCCCTCGGCGCCCGTGGCGTATTGCTGGGACGAGCGCCTGCCTATGCGCTGGCTGCCGATGGCCAGCGCGGTGTAGAGAATCTGCTGGATATCTTTGCCAAGGAAATGCGCGTGGCCATGACCCTGACCGGGGTTACGTCGATTGCGCAGATTGATGAGTCAATCCTGGTGCGCGGGCAGATCTGACCCGCCAGCCTCAGGCTTCGCTGATTTTGCTGACACTGGTGATCTGTCCATTCCAGACCATCTCGTAATGGGCGGCCTGGACAATCGACGACACCGGCCTGGGTGTCAGCAACGCCCAGCAGTGATCGCCTTCTGAGCGCACCGACAGGTAACGAAGGCCGGGACAACCGGCCTTCTTTAGCGCGCCCCCCAAGCGCTGGGCGTGGCTGTAGTCGTCAGGGTCGTAGATCGGATCGCTCATCGGCACCGACGTCGCATCCTTCATGGCGTCGCCGACAAAGGTGCAAGACAGCCCACGAAAAACAAAGCGCTCATAGTTAAGGCCATGAACTCCGGACCAATACTGGTTCTGGTGATAACGCACTTCTGCCAGTGCCGTCTCGACCGTGGCCGCCAGGTACAGCACGCCAAAATCACCCGCGCTGAAACGCGATCCGCCCGGATTGACGTGGGTGAACGGGGCAATGGCGTAGGAACATCCCACGATCCCGAAGGGGATTTCCCTACGGGGTATCAGCTCGATCCGACCGACCTCATTACCCAGTCGTGGGTTGGTCAGGGCCTGGATCTGATAGAGCGCCTCAAACTCGTCGGCATCCGCCACATCGTCAAACAACGCAATCGGCGGGAATTTGGAATTGACCAGGCGATGGGCGTGCAACAGCCCGCTGGGCAAATCGCCCAACTGGCTCACCTTCACCATTGCGCACCACGCAACACGTCAATACGGCGGAAGGTCTCGTACAGGGAAATCATATCGCCCTGGGCCATAACCTCGAGGGGCGAGCGCCCGTTGAAAAACGCGTTGTCGTTGGCCATCGCCGCAAAGCCGTACACGTTCTCGGGGTTATCGAACACCATGCGCAGCGTGGCGTGGATGTTCAGCACAAAGCTGATGCGCTGCATCTGGTCGGCATCCAGGCTCACCGACCACGCGGCATCGCGCTGCCGCGCACGGGTATAAGTGCTGCGCGAGATACGCAGGATGCGACAGGCCTGGTCGCTGCTGGCCTGCCATTTTTCCAGGATGCCCACGGCCGCCCGGAGTCCGGCGACACATTGCTCCCGGGTGAAGGGCTGTGCTTGAAGGGCTAGGCTCATGGTTGCCACCTCGGAATTAATCTATAGATTCAAATATAGACAACATGAGTCTGCAGAGCAAACCAGCGCTGGATAAACGTCAGCGATTACAACCAAAACCATCAGCAGTGTGGTTTTTGTATTTCGAATCGCACTTTACCGCCTGATGGGTGAGAATGGTTCCCGTCTACCTCTTCCCAATCTCTTTGTGCACGAGCCCCCAAGAAATGGAATTCAACGCGCCTTCTTCGTCCCGCTGGCTCCTGGCCTTGTTCGGTGCAAGCCTGCTGTCACTGTCCGGCTGCCAGAGCCACACCCCCGAACAGGCGGCAGCCTCAGCGGCAGCACAGCTGCAACAAAAAGACGAAAAATTCGTCACTACGTTCCAAACGATATTGCGCAGCTATGCCCTGGCCGCCAATGAACAGGAACTGACGGGGGTGATGAATATGATCCTGACCGTCGATGCACAGAACCACGTAGTGGACTGCTCAGCCAAACGCGGAACCCTGCTGCCCAACGAGGGCCACAACAACCTGCGCCAGGCCAAGCTGGCCAAACTGGTCACCGAACTGTGCTGGACCACCTTGTTTCCCGAAGTCTCGCCCAAGGTCTTCGCCGATGCCAAGGACACCCAAGAGATTATCGCCCCCATGGTGTTCACCCCTCTGATTGGGCTTTCGGAAGAACAGCAACAACTGCAGAAAAAGCGCATCGACCTCTACCGGCAGATCCGCTTCTTCCGTGAGCAATTGTTTGTCGGGCATGACCCCCAGAGTATTGGCGTCGCGAGCTTCCACTTCATCGCCGATGCCCAGGGCAAAGTGAGTGAGTGCATGGTCAACCTGAATCAAAGCCCGTACCGCTCACAAGGCTTCAAGGTAGATAGCGCGTTGCAGCAGCGCCTTGTCACGCAGTGCAAACGACTGGACTTGCGACAGATGCAGGGGTTTGCCAACTACCCTCAAGGCCTGCCCCAGGGTTACGTGGAGGTGGACTACAGCCCTTGGATGAATGGAGCCAAGCAGCTTTGAGCCTAGGGTTGCGGCGCGGTTCAGGGGCAGCCGAAGCCCATCTTCAGCCGATCGACATCAACCCACCCACGAAATGAATGGTCGCCGCAGACGGCTGCCTGTCTAACCGGCAAGCAGCACGTCACGCTGCCAGAGAGCCCTGCGCGTGCTTTTGCACCAGGCAAAAAAAAAACCCGGAAATCCTCACTTGCGTGGGCCTTCCGGATTTTCTAAACCGCCAAAAATGGTGGGTCGTGTGGGATTCGAACCTACGACCAATTGGTTAAAAGCCAACTGCTCTACCAACTGAGCTAACGACCCGCTGTGTGGTGGCGCGTATAATACTGATTTCTAAGGATTATTCAACACCTTATTTTAAATAAATCAGAAATAACGCGTTGGGTCAGTAATTCCGGCCGCTTGGAAGCCTTCAGCGCGCAGGCGGCAGCTGTCACATTTCCTACAGGCACGACCATCATTGTCCGCCTGGTAGCAGGAAACAGTCAGCGAGTAGTCGACACCCAGCCTTACACCCGCCTTCACGATATCCGCCTTGCTCAGGTTTTGCAGCGGCGCCTGGATACGGAAGCCGTGGCCTTCTACGCCGGCCTTGGTCGCCAGGTTGGCCATACGCTCGAACGATTCGACGAACTCTGGGCGGCAGTCCGGGTAGCCGGAGTAGTCCACGGCGTTGACGCCGATAAAGATGTCACGGGCGTTGAGCACTTCTGCCCAGCCCAGGGCCAGCGAGAGGAACACGGTGTTACGGGCCGGCACATAGGTGACCGGAATGCCCTCTGTGGGCGCCTCAGGCACGTCGATGGTGTTGTCGGTCAAGGCCGAGCCGCCAATGCCATTGAGGTTCAGGCCGATTACCTTGTGCTCCACCACACCGAGGTCGCGGGCAACCCGGGCGGCGGCGTGCAACTCGGCATGGGAACGCTGGCCGTAGTCGAAGCTCATGGTGTAGCAGCTGTAACCCTCGGCACGGGCCATCGCCACCACGGTGGCGGAGTCAAGGCCGCCGGACAGCAGGATTACCGCACGTTTTTGATCAGTCGTTTGTTCAGTCATTTCAGCGTCCCGGCTCGTCATTCCAAAGGTATTTATGCAGCTGCAATTGCAGGCGCACCGGCAGGTTGTCCGCAACCACCCAATCAGCGAGGTCGCGAGCGTTCAAGTCATGGTGGCTTGGAGAGAACAACACCTCGCCGGCGCGTCGGTCCAGGCCGTACTGGATCAGCTTGGAGTTGGCCCAGTCATAGTCGTCCCGCGAACAAATGACGAACTTGACCTGGTCGTTGGCCGTCAGCAGCTCGATGTTCTCATAACGGTTGCGATGCGCCTCCTTGGAGTCCGGGGTTTTCAAGTCAACCACTCGGCTGACGCGAGGATCGACCGCGGAAATGTCCAGGGCACCACTGGTTTCCAGCGACACTTCGTAACCGGCGTCACACAGTTGCTTGAGCAAAGGAATGGCATTGGGCTGGGCCAGGGGCTCGCCGCCTGTCACGCAGACGTAGCGCGGCCGGAAGCCTGCAACCTGCTCCAGGATGTCGTCGAGGGTACGAATGGTGCCGCCGCTGAAGGCGTAGGCGCTGTCACAGTACTGGCAGCGCAGCGGGCAGCCAGTGAGGCGCACAAATACTGTGGGCAGGCCGGCAGTGCGCGTTTCACCCTGTAACGAGTAAAAAACTTCGGTGATGCGTAATGTGTCTTGCATAGTCGCCACGGGCGTAACAGCTAAACAGGCTGTCCGCCTCCGTCAGGCACTTCATGGGATCCCGGCAAAGCGTGAACCCCAAAAAGCGTATTTCATAAAAGGGCGTGGATTCTAACGAAAAAACCCGCGACAGGCGCGGGTTTCTTCCAAGCGGGACAGCACTGCTTACAAACGCTGCAAATCGCGCTGAGCCAACTGGGCAGCAGAGGTCCCAGGATATTGGGCCACTACTTGCTGCAGAATGCCTTTGACCTTGTCGGTATGACCCAGGCGGCGCTCTACGTCAGCCAGTTTGTACAACGAATCAGGCACCTTGGCATGCTTGGGGTAAAGCTGGCTGACCTTGGCAAACGCCTGGCCTGCACCTTGCAAATCACCCTTGGCCAGGTTGACCTCACCCAACCAGTACTGGGCGTTGCCCGCGTACTGGCTGTTTGGATAACGTCCCAGGAAAGCGGTGAACGCTTTGCTGGCCCTGTCGAAATCCTTGGCTTTGATCAGGTCGAAGGCTGCATCGTAATACAGCTTTTCCTTGGCCGGATCAGCCGGTTCACTGCTGGCCGCTGGGGCCTGGGCGGCTGCACCACCGGCGGCGCTTGCAGCGCCACCGGCAGAAGAATTCTCAGGAGTCGCGGCAGGTGTAACGCCGGTTCCTATACGCCGATCAAGATCCTGGTATCGCTCCAGGCCTTCTTGCTTCAGGCGGTTCACTTCATTTTGCAGAACCTCAATCGCACCTTGTTGCTGTGCCAATTGATCCTGCATGCGTTGCAGCTGGTTGAACAGCTCGCCCTGTGCCGAGGGAGCGGCAGTAACCGCTCCCCCTGCATAGGCGCCGTTCGTGCCATAACCTGCTGGTGGATAACTACTCCCACTATTGTTATAGCCAGAGTTGCTATCTTCCACGGGAACCGCAGCCCACACCGCAAGCGGTGCGAGGCTGAGAGCCAATACGGTTACTACACGACGGCACGTTCGCATGACGAATTACTTACGCAGTTCGACGCGACGGTTTTGAGCCCAGGATTGCTCGTCGTTGCCGGTAGCAACTGGACGCTCTTCACCGTAGGAAACCAGTTCCAGCTGAGCTGGGGAAACACCTTGCAGTACCAGGTAGCGCTGAACGGCTTTCGCACGACGCTCGCCCAGTGCCATGTTGTACTCACGAGTACCACGTTCGTCGGTGTTGCCTTCCAGAACAACGCGAGCGCCGTTACCTTTCAGGTCTTTCGCGTGAACGTCCAGAGCGCGCATGGCTTCTGGCTTCAGGTCCGAACTGTCGTATTCGAAGTAGAAAGTGGTGATTGCGCGCAGAGCAGCTTCTTCGCTCAGGGAGCCGTCAACTGCACCAGTGTTAGCGCCGTAACCAGCGTTTGGATCAACAGCTGCGCCTTCACCGGCATTGTCGCCGCCTTTAGACGAGCAACCAACGGCTACGGACAGAGCCAGAGCCAGAGCAGCAAACTTACCAAACTTCAGCATTTCCATCGTGAAACTCCTAATGAACCCCAGTGTGTTAAGTACTTCTTTTTGTAGCGCCGCGTCAGTTCAGGTAAGGGGACCAGGATGGTTCTCTGACTTCGCCTTGTGCGGTAGGAAGCGGGAGCCTTACGCGTCCATTAATGGACACGAGCATCAAGACTCCCCGGCCCTGCTGGCGGGTGGCGTAGATTACCATGGTGCCGTTGGGCGCAACAGTAGGCGACTCATCAAGAGTGCTATCTGTGAGGATTTTTACGCTTCCGCGCTGCAAATCCTGGGCCGCCACCTTGAAATTAGTGAAACCATCCTGGCGATGGATCATTACCAGGGTCTTTTCATCAGCCGAAAGCTTCGGATTGGCGTTGTAGTTACCGATAAAGGTCACACGCTCCGCACCACCACCGCCAACACTGCTCTTATAGATCTGCGGTTTGCCGCCACGGTCTGAAGTGAAGTAGATGGTCGAACCATCCTTGCCCCAGAACGGTTCGGTGTTGATGCCAGGACCGGAAGTGACGCGGGTGATCTGGCGCGAACCGAGGTTCATCACGTAGATATCCGGGTTACCGTCCTTGGACAGCACGAATGCCAGGCGATTGCCATCCGGCGACCAGGCTGGCGCGCCGTTCAGGCCCTCGAAGTTGGTGATCTGCTCACGGCGACCGGTATCAATGTGCTGAACGAAGATGCGCGGACGCTTCTGTTCAAACGACACGTAGGCGATACGCTTGCCATCCGGGGCAAAACGCGGCGACAGGATTGGCTCGCGCGATTGCAACAGAGTCACTGCACGGGCACCGTCGTAGTCCGAACGTTGCAGGGTGTAGCGGGTGTTGTTCACCGAGAAACGCTCAGCCGTCACGTACAGGATGCGGGTGGAGAACGCACCTTTGATACCGACCAGTTTCTCGAACGATTGGTCGGCGATGTAGTGCGCCATGTCCCGCAGTTGGTCGACGCTGCCCGATACGCTACCGGTCAGCACTTGCTGCTCGGTGGCCACGTTGAACAGGGCGTATTGCACCTGCAAGCGACCGCCTGCTGGAACAATGCTACCGACCATCAGGTACTGGGCGCCCAGGGCTTTCCAGTCACGGTAGATCACTTCGCTACCTTGGGTCGGCTGGCTGATCATGTTCTGTTTCGGAATTGGCGCGTAGTAACCCGAGTTGCGCAGGTCATTACCAATGATTTCCGCCATATCGTCCGGCAGCACGCTGCCGCCCTGCCAGCCAAACGGTACAACCGCAATCGGAGTGGCCCGATCGCTACCGCTGGTTACCAGGATGTTCTTTTCATCCGCCGCCGCTATCCCTGCCATGCAGCAAATAACGACAAGCATTCCTCGAAGAAGGTTTCTCACAAGGCTAGATCCTCAGGTGTGAATGTCATCTTGAATGAACGATAGGGAGCGAAGTCGCTTGGTTTCATTCCCTGCATCTCGGTCAGCCGGCCAATATTCTTGACCGCTGCAACCGCCGAACTGTCGAACGAACCATCGCCACTGGACTTGGCCACGCTGACCGAAGTCACCGTACCGTCCGGCAACATGCCGATCTGCAGCACGACTGTCATGCCTTTGCGTGCCGAAGGTGGACGTGTCCAGCCTTCCGCTGCGCGCGCGCGAATCAGATCGTCGAAACTGCCTGCGACTTCATCACCACGTTCATCGGCCAAGGCCTGTTGACGTTGCGGCGTGTCGGAAAGCAAATCTGCCAGGGCCTGGGCCTTTTTATCTTCGGCGGATTTGCGCGCTGCTTCCTGGGCCTTTTTCTTGGAGGCGTCGGCGGCAGCTTTCTTCTTCGCGTCGTCGGCGATTTTCTTCTTCGCCTCGTCTGCTGCAGCTTTTTTCTTGGCGTCTTCGGCGGCTTTCTTCTTCGCGTCTTCGACTATCTTCTTCTTGGCTTCTTCAGCGGCCTTTTTCTTGGCCTCTTCTTCAGCCGCTTTCTTGGCTTCTTCTTCAGATTTCTTCTTGGCTATATCAGCCAATTGTTTCTCTTCGGCTTTTTTGGCTTCGGCAGCTTTCTCGGCTTTCTTGGCTTCATCAGCCTTTTTCGCCTCGTCGGCCTTCTTCGCTTCGTCAGCCTTTTTCGATTCCTCGGCCTTTTGAGCCGCCTCGTCTTTCTTTTGTTCCGCAGCAGCCTTCACCGCTTCCTGCTCGACCTTCTTCTGTTCCATCTGTTCGACTTCAGTCTGGCGCGCAGCCGACTTCTGGGCCTCACCCGCAATCTTCTGATTGGTCTGGGTGGTGGCCTGACTTTTCGATTTCAGCTGATACAGGGTCGCCTGCACGATCGGCTTGGCTGGCGGCAGCTCCGGGGTCATGGCAAAGCTGACAAACAGCATGCCAAACACCAGAACGTGCAGGGCTATTGCCCAGACGCTAGGCCAGAAGAAGCTTTCCGAGGCGGACGGCTCTCGCTGTTGCTGCATCAGGGCGCCTCGGTAATCAAGCCAACATTACCGACCCCGGCTTTCTGCAGCCCACCCATGGCGCCCATGACGGAGCCATAGTCGACCGACTTGTCACCGCGGATGAACACCTGGGTGTGCTTGCCGCCTTCGTTGCCGGCGCGGATGATTTTGGTCACGGCGTCGGTCATTTGCGGCAAGGTCATGGCCTTGTCCTGCTGCTTCTGGGTATCGACTTCGCTGCCAAGGTTCCAGTAATAGGTCTTGTCAGCCTTGATCGAAATGGTCAGGACCTGGGTGTTGTTGTCCTGCGGCAAGGCTTCGCTGGAAACCTTGGGCAGATCAACTTTCACCCCCTGATTGAGCATCGGCGCGGTCACCATGAAGATCACCAGCAGCACCAGCATCACGTCGATGTAAGGCACTACGTTCATCTCGGCGACCGGCTTGCGCTTTTTGCGAGCTCGAGCGATTAAAGCCATTGGGAATTACCTGCTTATTCTTCGCTGGTGTGCACTTTACGGTGCAGGATCGCCTGGAATTCATCGGCGAAGGTGTAGTAACGGCCAATCAGGGTTTCGCTGGTGGCGGCGAAACGGTTGTAGGCGATTACTGCGGGGATTGCAGCGAACAGGCCGATGGCAGTGGCGATCAGCGCTTCGGCGATACCCGGGGCCACGGTGGCCAGGGTCGCTTGCTGGGCCGTTGCCAGGCCACGGAAGGAGTTCATGATGCCCCATACGGTACCGAACAGGCCGATATACGGGCTGACCGAACCGACGGTGGCCAGAAATGGCAGGCTCTGCTCGAGTTTTTCTTCCTCACGGGAGATCGCTACGCGCATCGCACGGGCCACGCCTTCCATGACGGCTTCCGGGTCAACGCCGGACTGCTGGCGCAGGCGGGAGAATTCCTTGAAGCCAGCGCGGAAGATCTGCTCGACGCCCGAATCCGGGTCCGGGTTGCTGCCCGCCTGGCGATACAGCTTGGACAGGTCGATACCCGACCAGAAGCGCTCTTCGAAGCTCTCCAGGGCACGTCGACCGGCACGCAGCAGGTTGCTGCGCTGAAAAATCATGACCCATGAGGTAACCGATGCGGCTACCAGGGTCAGCATGACCAGTTGAACCACGACACTGGCATTGCTGACCAGGCTCCACATGGAGGAATGGTCGACGACGGTAGGTTCCACGCTAAATCTCCTGCTTTGATTGTTGACCCGCGCCGCTCACGTTGGCAAAGGCCGCACGTAGAGTTTCGGGAATGGCCCTGGGTTTCAAACTGTTGGTGCGCACACACGCCACCAGGAACTGCCCCTCACAGAGCAGCGTTGCATCCGTTGCCCGCCTGACCTGCTGTTTAAAGCGCAGGCTGACACGGTTCAATTCGATTACTTCCGCGCTGACCAGCAATTCATCGTCCAGTCGCGCCGGCGCGTAGTAACGGGCCTCGCTGGAATGCACGACAAATAACAGGTCCTCCCCTGCCAGCTGGGATTGGGCAAAGCCCAGCTCCCGTAGCCGCTCGGTTCGAGCCCGCTCCATGAACTTTAGATAATTGACGTAATACACGATGCCGCCCGCATCGGTGTCCTCGTAATAAACGCGACAGCGATGTGCGAACGACTGATCCCCGTTTTGCGCGCGCATACTCTAGTGCTTACTCCTCAGGTTGCCAATCCGGCCAGGCAACTGTTTTTCATTCTCTGCAGCATTTCTAACGAAAGAATGACGACGCCAGCCACTAGGACAGCACAAACGTCGAATAAATCGACCCGCCATACCTTTTTAATCGTCCACTGCATCGAGGAATTCGTCTACCACAGGCATCTCCCCCAATCGTGACGGAATGTTTAACCCAAAGTGCAAATACGCATGGCGCGTGACCACGCGGCCCCTCGGCGTGCGCATGATGTAACCCTGTTGAATCAGGTACGGCTCCAGCACATCTTCGATGGTATGGCGCTCCTCACTGATCGCCGCCGCCAGGCTGTCCACGCCCACTGGCCCGCCATCGAACTTCTCGATCATGGTCAACAGCAGGCGCCGGTCCTGGTGGTCAAAGCCATGTTCATCGACATCCAGCAGGTTCAGCGCCAGGTCGGCCACGGCCTTGGTGATATGCCCCTTGGCCCGCACTTCGGCAAAATCGCGCACCCGCCGCAGTAAGCGGTTGGCGATCCGCGGCGTGCCACGCGCCCGACGGGCAATCTCGAAGGCACCCTCAGGGTCCAGCGGCAAGCCGAGAATCCCAGCCGAACGACTGACAATCGTCGCCAGATCGGCAGTGCTATAAAACTCTAGACGTTGAACAATGCCGAAACGGTCTCGCAACGGGTTGGTCAGCATGCCGGCACGGGTGGTGGCGCCGACCAGAGTGAAGGGTGGCAGGTCGAGCTTGATCGAGCGCGCCGCCGGCCCTTCGCCAATCATGATATCCAGCTGGAAATCTTCCATGGCCGGGTACAGCACTTCTTCGACGATGGGCGACAGCCGGTGGATTTCGTCGATGAACAGCACATCATGGGGTTCAAGGTTGGTCAGCAACGCAGCCAGGTCACCGGGGCGCTCCAGCACCGGACCGGAGGTGCTCTTGATCGACACCCCCATTTCCTGGGCGATGATATTGGCCAGGGTGGTCTTGCCCAGCCCCGGCGGACCGAAGATCAACGTATGGTCCAGGGACTCGGCACGCCCGCGCGCCGCCTGGATGAACAGCTCCATCTGCTCACGCACAGTGGGCTGGCCGATGTAGTCGGCAAGGCTCAGGGGGCGGATGGCCCGGTCCTGGACCTCTTCACGGTCGCGAGGGCCGGTGGCCGCAATCAGACGATCAGCTTCAATCACTTAAATCATTCCCTTCAGGGCTCGGCGGATCATGTCTTCAGCGCTCAGGTTCTTGTCCTTGATGGCCGACACTGCCTTGCTGGCTTCCTGCGGCTTGTAGCCCAGGGAGATCAGCGCATTGACGGCATCGCTTTCGGCACTGGCGACCTGGGCCGCCGGCATATCCGGCTGGTTCGGCACCAGGGCAAACATGCTTGGCACCACTTCCCAGGCTTTGAAGCGGTCCTTGAGCTCCACCAACAGGCGCTCAGCGGTTTTCTTACCGACCCCCGGCACCTTGGTCAGCGCCGAGGTGTCCTGGGCCGAAACGGCACGTACCAGTTCGTCCACTTCCAGGCTCGACATCAAGGCCAGGGCCAGTTTCGGGCCCACACCATTGAGGCGGATCAGCTCACGGAAGAAGTCACGGTCACGCTTGCCGATGAAACCATAGAGTAGTTGCGCGTCTTCGCGCACCACCAGATGGGTGTGCAAGGTTATCGGCTCACCGACCGACGGTAGGCGGTACAGGGTGGTCATGGGCACTTCCAGCTCATACCCCAGCCCGTTTACATCCAGAATCAGGTGCGGCGGCTGTTTCTCAGCCAGGGTGCCGCGCAAGCGTCCAATCACGGTTCAGATCCTTAAAGCTTGAGGTCAGATCGAGGCCCGACCATAACGATTGCGCTGATGCTATCAGAGACGCAGGCGCCCGCCACGACTGCGTGCCGTGCCAAGGCCATGGGGCAGCAGGCTGGAACGGGTATGGGCATGGCAAATGGCAATGGCCAGGGCGTCAGAGGCGTCGATCTGTGGCTTGGAGGTGAGTTTGAGCATATGCATGACCATCATCTGCACCTGCTCTTTATTCGCCGCGCCGGTACCGACCACCGCCTGCTTGACCTGGGTCGCGGTGTATTCGGCGATTTCCATGCCCTCCTCCGCCCCGGCAACAATCGCAGCGCCCCGGGCCTGGCCCAGTTTCAAGGCCGAGTCGGCATTTTTGGCCATGAACACCTTTTCAATGCCCATGGTCACCGGCCCGTAGGTCTGGATCACTTCACGCACGCCGCGATAGACGATCTGCAAACGCTCGGCCAACTCGCCGGCGCCGGTGCGGATACAACCCGACGCCACGTAGACGCAGCCACGCGGGGTCTGCTGCACCACGCCAAAGCCGGTGATGCGTGAACCGGGGTCGATACCTAGGATTAAAGTCATAACGCCTGCAGGTTGGGTAAACACATTTTTTGATACAGCGAAGATCCAATGTGGGAGCGGGCTTGCTCGCGGAAGCGGTGTTTCAGTCAACGCATGGACTGACTGACAGACCGCTTTCGCGAGCAAACCCGCTCCCACATTTTGGTCTACACCAGCCTTCAGACTAGCTGTGCGGCCACGTCTTCTGGAATGTCGGCGTTGGAGTAGACGTTCTGCACATCATCCAGGTCTTCAAGCATATCCAGCATCTTGAGCACCTTCTGCGCGCCGTCCAGGTCCAGTTCGGCACTGGTGGTCGGCAGCATGACGATTTCCGCGTCGGTGCCCTTGAAACCAGCGGCTTCCAGGGCGTTACGCACCGCGTAGAAGCCGGCAAACGAGGTAAACACGTCGATGGAGCCGTCTTCGTTGGTCACCACGTCGTCGGCATCCGCCTCCATCGCGGCTTCCATCAGCGCATCTTCATCCGTACCCGGCGCAAAGGTAATCTGCCCCTTGCGCTCGAACAGATAGGCCACCGAGCCATCCGTGCCGAGGTTACCGCCACACTTGCTGAACGCATGGCGCACGGCTGCCGCAGTACGGTTGCGGTTGTCGGTCATGCACTCGACCATCACCGCGACGCCGCCCGGGCCGTAGCCTTCGTAGGTCAGCTCGACCATGTCGTCGGTATCCGCCGCACCGGCGCCACGGGCCACGGCACGGTCGATGATGTCGCGACTCATGTTGGCGCCCAGGGCCTTGTCCAGCGCCAGGCGCAGGCGCGGGTTGGAGCCCGGATCACCGCCACCCTGGCGGGCAGCAACCGTCAGTTCACGAATCCACTTGGTGAAGATCTTGCCTTTTTTGGCATCCTGACGCTCTTTGCGGTGCTTGATGTTCGCCCACTTGGAATGGCCAGCCATAACACAACTCCGAAATTCTCTAGAAACCTTTCAATCCCGCCCCAGGCGAGATTTCCCTCTTTTAAACGCAAAGGCGCATCCGAAGATGCGCCTTTTTGACTGCGTACAACGTTATCGCGCTTTCACGCCGCAGCCTTACTCAGCCTTCGGCGCCTCGCGCAGACGGATGTGCAGCTCGCGCAGTGCCTTGGCATCCACCACACCTGGAGCCTGGGTCATGACGTCCGCAGCACTCTGGGTTTTCGGGAAGGCAATCACTTCACGGATCGACTGGGCACCGGTCATCAGCATCACCAGGCGGTCAAGGCCGAAGGCCAGGCCACCGTGGGGTGGAGCACCGTATTTCAGGGCATCGAGCAGGAAGCCGAACTTCTCCTCCTGTTCCGCTTCGTTGATGCCCAGCAGGCGGAACACCGACTGTTGCATCTCCTTGCGGTGGATACGGATCGAACCGCCGCCCAACTCAGTACCGTTGAGCACCATGTCGTAGGCACGGGACAACGCGCCGGCCGGGTTGGCTTCCAGCTCCTGTGGCGTGCACTTGGGTGCGGTGAACGGGTGGTGCAGGGCGCTGAAGCTGCCGTCGTCGTTTTCTTCGAACATCGGGAAGTCGACAACCCACATCGGGGCCCACTTGCAGGTCAGCAGGTCGAGGTCGTGACCCAGCTTGATCCGCAGCGCGCCCAGGGCTTCGCTGACGATCTTGGCCTTGTCGGCACCGAAGAACACGATATCGCCATCGACTGCGCCAACGCGATCGAGGATCACATTGAGCTTGTCTTCCGGGATGTTCTTGACGATTGGCGACTGCAGGCCTTCAACACCCTTGGCGCGCTCGTTGACCTTGATGTACGCCAGGCCCTTGGCACCGTAGATACCCACGAACTTGGTGTAGTCGTCGATCTGCTTGCGCGGCATGCTCGCGCCGCCTGGCACACGCAGTGCGGCGATGCGGCATTTCGGGTCGTTGGCCGGGCCGCTGAACACCTTGAAGTCGACTTCCTTGAGCTGGTCGGCAACGTCAACCAGTTCCAGCGGGTTACGCAGGTCTGGCTTGTCGGAACCGTAGCGGCGCATGGCCTCTTCGAAGGTCATGTGCGGGAACTCGCCGAATTCCAGACCCAGCACTTCCTTGAACAGGTTGCGGATCATTTCTTCGGTCAGGCCCATGATCTCTTTTTCATCGAGGAAACTGGTCTCGATGTCGATCTGGGTGAATTCCGGCTGGCGGTCGGCGCGCAGGTCTTCGTCGCGGAAGCACTTGGCGATCTGGTAGTAACGGTCGAAGCCGGCGACCATCAGCAGTTGCTTGAACAACTGTGGCGATTGCGGCAAGGCGAAGAAGCTACCGGCGTGGGTACGGCTTGGCACCAGGTAGTCACGTGCGCCTTCTGGCGTAGCGCGGGTCAGGATCGGCGTCTCGACGTCGAGGAAGCCGTTCTCGTCCAGGAAGCGACGGATGCTGGTGGTCATGCGCGAACGCAGGCGCAGCTTCTCGGCCATTTCCGGGCGACGCAGGTCGAGGAAGCGATAACGCAGGCGGGTTTCTTCGCCAACGTCAGAGAACTCGTTGAGTGGGAACGGCGGGGTTTCCGACTCGTTCAGCACTTCCAGCTCGTAGCCCAGGACTTCGATCATGCCCGACGCCATGTTGGCGTTGGTGGCACCGGCCGGACGCAGGCGGACCTTGCCGGTGATTTTCACGACGTACTCGCTGCGCACGCGGTCGGCGGCGGCGAAGCTCTCGGCGCGATCCGGGTCGAATACCACCTGGGCCAGACCATCACGATCACGGATATCGAGGAAAATCACCCCGCCATGGTCGCGGCGACGGTGAACCCATCCGCAAAGGGTGATTTCCTGACCTTCCAGGGTCTCGTTCAGTTGGCCGCAATAGTGGCTGCGCATCATGGTAGTGGTTTCACTTCTCGTAATTCGAAATTCGGTGGAGTTCCTGCTCGGACACCGCACCTTTTAAGTCAGGCCACGGATAATGCAGGAGCTCGCGCGTAGAGTTCAACTCAGTCTGCTTTGTCGCCGCCCGCCAGATTCTTCTTGGCGCCGGTCTTGAAGTCGGTCTCGTACCAGCCGCTACCGCTCAGGCGAAAACCCGGCATGGACAGCATCTTTTTCAGCTCTGGCGCCTGGCAAGCAGGGCAATCGACCAACGGCGCGTCGCTGATCTTCTGAATGGCTTCCAACTGGTGACCACAGGAAGCGCATTGGTAATCGTACATGGGCATGGGATGTCTCGGCGATCACGTCATTGCTGCGCTGCGCCCGGGTAGAGCCGGTTGCGCAGCAAAGGGCGAGATTATATCCGTTAAATCGAGGCTGTGCAGCCGTGGCAACGTGCAACGCACTATATAGAAACACCCCTGCGGCTCCGGTCTCGGCTAACCCGGCTATATAAGGCCCGCCTGATTGACGGCTGAAGCCTGCCCTTTCAACGCATGAACCACACACACGACCCGGACCAGACCGCTGAAATTCTTCACCCCGCCATAACGCAAGTGCACCTCGCGATCCACGTAGGACAGCAACGCACTGACCGAACAGGTATTGATCCTGGCGATTTCGCCAAGAATATTCCAATACACTTCTTCAAGCCGCAGGCATGTTGAAAAACCATTCAACCGGACAGAGCGCGACAGTGGCCGTGCCAATGCCATATCGAACCCTTTGACGAAAGGGTCGATCTTTATCTTGTAGACGCCGGAAGTTTCCAGCACACCTTTACCCGTACTACGCGACATACACCTGACACTCCCTTGCCAAACGGCTCTTGAACAAACGGCTGTTATTGGCCGTTGAGCCTATAAAACATCAAGCAGGCAAGTGCAGCCAGAAGACGGAGAGTTGTTGTGCGTAGGACAAGCCAACGCAGGTATCAGGAAGCAATCAGCTGAAGCCAGTGGCGCCTGCCAGGCACCACTGGCCTGCGGTGCTTATTTGCCTTCGAGCAGCGAACGCAGCATCCAGGCGGTCTTTTCGTGGATCTGCATACGCTGGGTCAGCAAGTCCGCAGTCGGCTCATCGCTGACTTTATCAAGTAACGGGAAGATCCCACGTGCGGTGCGGGTAACAGCTTCCTGCCCATCGACAAGTTGCTTGATCATGTTTTCAGCACTGGGCACGCCTTCTTCTTCCTTGATCGAAGACAGACGGGCATAGATAGAGTAGGCACCCGGCGCAGGAAAGCCCAGGGCACGAATACGTTCGGCAATGGAGTCAACCGCCAGCGCCAGTTCGTTATATTGCTCTTCAAACATCAAGTGCAATGTACGAAACTGTGGCCCCGTGACGTTCCAATGAAAGTTATGGGTTTTCAGATAAAGTACATAGGTATCTGAAAGCAGCCGTGAAAGTCCGTCAACAATGGATTTACGATCTTCTTCGCTGATACCGATATCGATTGCCATGTCTATTCCCTTCAATTGATGAAAATTCATTGATCAGGTGCTTACCCACTCTAGCAAGAGTCCTCGCCTTGCGCAGCCCTACTGCCGCAGGTGGCCTGCGGCAAATCGCCCCTTTGCATCGCGCTCGACCACGGGCGGCAAGGCCTGGCACGGTTAAAAACACCCACACCTGTCTAGGACAAGGGTTTGCCGCACAAATGCGATGATCTTTGCAACGCCCTGAAACGCTTGATTTGAGAAGGCACAGGCTTTGCTGTTAAATAGGCTGCGTGTCGCCGCCGCTATTTCCTGCGGCAAGCGGCATAGGCTGAATAATCGCGCACGTGCCCAACGCCTCCCATTGTTCAGAAGCGAACCGTGCCAGTCAGCTCTTCCTTCGTGATCCGTCTTAACGTGAGTTAATCAAAATGTTGAAAATCGTCCACCTGCTAACGGGCGCTGCAGCTTTGCTGCTGTCCTTTATCCCGAGCCTGCAACCAGAAAGCCTGCCGTACCTGCAACAACACGACGCGCTGTACCTGGCTCTGTTCGGCCTTCTCAACCTGACGCTGGCGCCAGTGATTCCCTACTGGAACAAAGGCACACGCCATCAACTGCAAAACCTGGTCAGCGCCCTGCTGGTGCTGGCTGTCGTGGTACAAACCCTCACCCTCCTGGCCCCTATGCCTGAAGTCGGCGGCCATCCAGCCATCCTGCTCAGCCTGGCCATTGCGGTGGTCGCGATCGTTCTTCACCTGGCCATCAGCTTCTACCGTTCGTCTGCCCCGGCCAGCTCGCAAAACTACGACATGACCAACCGGGATACCGGGACCGTCAAGTGGTTCAACACCTCTAAAGGCTTCGGCTTTATTTCCCGGGACTCGGGCGACGATATCTTCGTCCACTTCCGGGCCATCCGCGGCGAAGGCCATCGCGTCCTGGTGGAAGGCCAGCGCGTGGAGTTCTCCGTGATGAACCGCGACAAAGGCCTGCAAGCTGAAGACGTGATCGCCGCCCTGCCGCGTCGCTGAACCCAGAGCACGCCCCAAAAAAAACCGCGATGCAGCTGACACTGCATCGCGGTTTTTTATCGCCGGGACTTTTCCCGAGCCCTCAATAATGAGGCGGTGGCGCTTCTTCCTCGGAAGACTCGAACTGCCCGCCCATTTCTTCCTGACGCTTGAGCAAGGCCGCCATCTGCAATTGCAGACGCTCTACCGCCCGCTGCTGGGCGACCAGGATGTCATTCAATGTCTCGATGGTGTCGTCCTGGAAAGCCAGGCGGCTCTCAAGGTCCATCACGCGGTCTTGCAGGTCCATGGTTCAGTCCTGGGCAAAAATGAATTCGGGCGGCAGCAGCTCCCGCAGGCGGGTACGAATCAGCGCCACCTGATCGTCGCTATAAGGCACTGCCGGATGCTTGCCCCAGACCGGTGCAGGCCAAGCCGCATCGTAGCGTTTGCGCACAATCACGTGCACATGTAACTGGTTGACCACGTTACCCAGCGCACCGATGTTCATTTTATCGGCGCCGAACCCGTCATTGAGCAACTGTGCCAACGTGGTGGTTTCGCGCCACAACCGGGACTGGTCGCCAGCGTCGAGCTGGAACACTTCGCTGATGCCGGCAATGCGCGGCACCAGGATAAGCCAGAGGTAGTTAGAGTCATTGGACAGCAGCAGCCGGCACAGGGGGAATTCCCCGATGGGCAAGGTGTCGTTTTGCAGACGTGGATCCAAGGCGAACACCGCAGTCACTCCGTTCGGCTAGTCAGTTTCAGGCGCCCAGCATACCTGCGAATGGCGACTGCTTCACGGGGCAATCCGCGCGACACCTGCGGCAATCGGCAGATGCACCAAAATGAGTCTTTTATGCCCTACATCGGGCAGGGCTTATCCGCCGTTTACCCACCCCACAGGGTGGACCGGTAACATTTCTGACAGAAACGTATTATTGCGCGTTCGAAATCCCGCACAACTGGCGCCACGAATTCCAAAAAAAACCACGCAAAAGCCCCGTTTCCAGGCGCTTTTCACAGATCCAACACATTTTTCACGAAAAAATGACATCCGCCCGGCAGTTTGAGCACGCTTGTTGCATTCACTCCCATATCGTCGACAACGGCACTTGCCAGGAAGGCAGTGTTTCACGATAAAAACAACAGTGAGTCAATACACCTACAGGAAGTTTTAAAACTTTGAACAGGGTACTTTGCACCCCTGCTCAGGGTATTAAAGACAGTATTGAAGTTGTCAGTCTGGTGACAAACAGACTGTAGATTTGCGACATGGATCTAGCAATTTACGACAGCCTCGTAAAGAAGCTGAAAGGACAGATGTGCAAGTATCGCCAATTATTGCCAGCGTGCTATAAGTTTGCGTTGTCACAAAAAAGAAAGAGCCGCCCAGACAAAAATACAGGTGGGACGGCAGTACTCTTCCTAAAACCAAAGGAGCAAATCACGATGCGCGTGATGAAGTGGAGCATGATCGCCCTCGCTGTCTCAGCAGGCACCTCACAGTTCGCAATGGCGTCCGCCCAAGATGATGCCAAAGGTTTTGTCGAAGACAGCACCTTCAGCATCAACACCCGTGCCCTGTACTTCAGCCGGGATAACCGCAACAACACGTCGGGTAAAAGCTACACCCGGGAAAGCGGCCTGGGCTTCAACGGTTTGTACCAGTCGGGTTTCACCCAGGGCACCATCGGTGTGGGTGTTGACGTAATCGGCCTGCTGGGCGTGAAACTGGACAGCGGCAGAGGCCGGAATGGCACTGGTTTGTTCCCGGAAGGCTCGGATGGCCGCTCAGAGGATGAGTACTCCAAGGGCGGCGGCGCTATCAAGTTCCGTCTCTCCAATACCGTGCTGAAAGTCGGCGACCAGTACACCACTGCGCCGGTCTTCGCGTCCGACGACAGTCGCTTGCTGCCGGAGCTGCCGCAAGGTATCTCGATCGTCAGCAACGAGATCAAAGACCTCAAGCTTGAAGCCGGTCACTTCACTTCCAGCGTTGCCCAGGCGCAAACCTACAGGGACAGTATCATCGACTTCCCTGAAACCTCCCGGGGCATCAAGCAAGCCAATTTCGTGGGTGGTACCTACGGTTGGACGCCTGAGTTCACCACCAGCCTCTACTACTCGAAAGTCGAAGACTACTGGCGCAAATACTACGCCAACGTCAACTGGACCCATGCCCTGAGCGACGACCAGTCGGTGGCTGTAGACTTCAACATCTACGACACCAAGAGCGACGGTGCCGGCCTGCAACGCGCTTTCAAAGACGACGTGACCAAACTCGACAACCGTGCGTTCAGCTTGCAGGGTGCCTACACCATCGGTGCACACACCTTCACCCTGGCTGCCCAGAAGGTTACCGGTGACGGCGACTACGGCTACGGCATTGACGGTGGCGGCACAGTGTTCCTGGCCAACTCCGTCGCCCGTTCCGACTTCAACGCCGAAGGCGAGAAATCCTTCAAGGCCCGTTACGACCTCGACATGGCCACCTTCGGTGTACCTGGCCTGAGCTTCCTGGCTTCGTACGTCACCGGTAGCGGCGCCAACACCGCCCTGACCTCGAACGGCAAAGAGTGGGAACGCGACCTCGAAGCCAAATACGTGATCCAGAGCGGCCCGGCCAAAGACCTGAGCCTGCGTATTCGCCAAGCGACTTATCGCTCGTCTGATGGCGTTTACTACGGTTCTTCGTCGATCGACGAACTGCGTCTGATCGCGCAATACCCGCTGAACATCTTGTAATCGAAGATGCCCAGGGGCTTCGGCCCCTCATTAAAAAGCCGCTCACTGTTAATCAGTGAGCGGCTTTTTATTGCACTAATATTTCTACTGCTTAAATAACTAGCAAGCTAGCTATCTAGTTTGTTACTGCGATTAAACCTGACCATTCAGCCAAGTTCGATCCCTGCTCCCGTTATTACTTGGCAGGTGCTTCCTGCATCATGCGAATAACGCGCTGCGGGAATGGGATATCTATCCCTACAGCTTTCAAACGATCCCGCGCCAGTTCATTAAACATGAACATCACATCCCAATAATCTGCAGTCTTGGTCCATACGCGCAGGGAAACAGTGATCGAACTGTCGCCCAGGGTCGAAATCACGGCAACCGGCTCCGGGTCCGCCAGAACCCGTGGGTCCTTGGCCAGTTCCAGCAGCACTTCACGGGCCTTTTGCAGGTCGGCTTCGTAGTCGACACCTACGTCAAACACCACCTTGCGGGTCGGTTGGCGGTTGGTGTTGGTGATGATGCCGTTGGACAAGATGCCGTTAGGCACGATGACCGTCTTGTTGTCGCCGGTGCGGATCACCGTGTGGAAGATCTGGATGCTATCGACGGTACCCGCTGTGCCCTGGGCTTCGATCCAGTCACCGATGCGGAACGGGCGGAACAGCAGGATCAGCACGCCACCGGCAAAGTTAGCCAGGCTGCCTTGCAACGCCAGGCCAATAGCCAGGGTCGCGGCACCGATCGCGGCGACGAACGAGGTGGTTTCGACACCGATCATCGAGGCGACGCTGACGATCAGCATCACTTTGAGCACGATGTTCGCCAGGCTGGTCACAAAGCCCTGCAGCGCCAGGTCGGCATTGCGCAGGGCCAGCAGGCGCCCTACCTTGTGGGTCAACTTGTTGATCAACCACCAGCCAATGGCCAGGGTCAGCACCGCCAGCAATACCCGGCTGCCGTACTCCATGATCATCGGGACCCAGGCTTGGGAAGCCTTGATCAATTGATCCACTTCAGCATTCAAGTCCATCTAGATTCTCCTGTTTAGCACTGCATATAAAGGTCGCCACAGCAATTGAGCCCCGTAGGGCTCAATCGTTTCTGCAGGTTCTGTGGCGTGGGACGTCGAAATCCCTCACGGGTTCCCGAGAACCGGGTCAGTCGCGGAAGTTGTTGAACTGCAGCGGCATATCAAAGGTCTTGGCGCGCAGGGCGGCAATCGCATCCTGCAAATCGTCACGCTTCTTGCCGGTGATACGCACCTGCTCGCCCTGGATCGCGGCCTGGACCTTGAGCTTGGCGTCCTTGACGTGAGCGACGATTTTCTTCGCCAGCTCCTTGTCGATACCTTCCTTGAGCACGGCTTCCTGCTTCATCAACTTGCCCGAAGCGTAGGCATCCTTGACTTCGAGGCACTGCACATCAATCTTGCGCTTGACCAGGGCCAGCTTGAGGATCTCGATCATCGCTTCCAGCTGGAAATCGGCTTCAGCGGTCAGGTTGACCGTCAGTTCTTTTTCCTTGAACTCAAAGCTGCCTTTGCCTTTCAAGTCATAACGACGGTCCAGCTCCTTGACGGCGTTCTCGACGGCGTTGGTGACTTCGTGCTTGTCCAGTTCAGATACCACGTCGAACGACGGCATGTAGTTTCTCCAATAAAAAAGGGGCGCGGCTCAGTAAAGATGGAGCGCGCCTGGCTTGCGGGTAAAATGCCGGGGCATTATAACGACTCTTTACCCTGAGCTGCTTGGCTCACCCAGCGGCTTACGGAGCAAAATTGATGTCCACCACCTGGCATGTCCTCGGCGCAGGCAGTCTCGGCACATTATGGGCCACACGCCTGGCCCGCGCGGGCCTGCCCGTCACGCTGATCCTGCGCGATCAGGCGCGCCTGACCCGCTATCAGGCATCTCCCGGGCTGACCCTGGTCGAACAAGGGCATGCCCAGACTTATCCGGTGGTTGCACAAACATCCGACAGCCCCGAGCCAATTGATCGCCTGCTGGTCGCGTGTAAAGCCTACGATGCTCCTGGCGCTGTCGCACAGCTGGCACGACGCCTGACACCCAATGCCGAGGTAATCCTGCTGCAGAACGGCTTGGGCAGCCAGGATGCGGTTGCCGCCCTATTGCCCCAGGCACGCTGTATCTTCGCCTCCAGCACCGAGGGTGCGTTTCGGCAAAGTGATGGCAGCGTGGTATTTGCCGGCCACGGCTTCACCTGGCTCGGTGACGCCAGCCATCCCACGGCGCCGCTGTGGCTGGACGACCTGCACGCTGCCGGCATTCCCCACCAGTGGAGCACCGACATCCTCACGCGGCTCTGGCGAAAACTGGCACTCAACTGTGCGATCAATCCACTGACGGTGCTCTATCAATGCCGCAATGGCGGATTGCAGGCGCATCACTGCGAGGTGGCGACCTTGTGTGCCGAGCTCGGCGAGCTGCTGACGTGCTGCGGCCAGCCCGCGGCGGCCGAGAATCTGCAGGCCGAAGTGGAGCGGGTGATCCAGGCGACAGCGGCCAACTTCTCGTCGATGTACCAGGATGTGGCCAACGGGCGGCGCACCGAGATCAGCTATCTGCTCGGCCATGCCTGCCAGGCGGCCTTGCGCCATCGTTTGAGCCTGCCGCATCTGCAACAACTGCAGGTACGCCTGGCCGCCTACCTGGACGCACACGGATTGCCCAGCGACTGAGGCACGCGCTACCCTGCCAACTGGATCCTTGCCTGCGAACCACCTGATGCCACTGCGCCAGCGTCTCGAAAACCTCCCCGTCGGGCAGAAACTGCTGGCGGCCCTGCTGGTACTGCTGACCACCGTGCTGCTGGTGGCCAACCTGACCTTTATCAGCGCCGCCTATTGGATCTCCCAGGAAAGCATGGCCCCGCAAGCCTTGCAGGCAATTGGCCGGCTGGTTTCCAACCCCGCCCTCGCCGCGCAAGCCCTGGACTCTCCCGCCAACGCCGATGCCTTGCTCAACGAGCTGACCAGCTATTCGCCACTGCGGGCGGCGGCCCTGTATGACGGCGAAGGCAGCCGCCTGGCGCAACTGCAACACGGTGATCGCCTGCAACTGCCGGCGCACTATCGCGACATCGAGGCGTGGCGGGTTACCGAGTTTCGCAGCAATCAAGTCATCACCCTGCCCCGCCCCGGCCTGCCCTCAGGGCATCTGCTGCTGGTGGCCAGCAGCGAACTGCCAGTCGCTTTCTACACCGGCACCCTGACCGCCAGCCTTGGCATCCTGATTTTCAGCATCCTGCTGTGGATGGTGATTGCCCGGCAGATCAAACGCCTGATTACCCGGCCCATCCACGAGTTGGAAGAGTTGTCGCGCCAGGTCACCCGCGAGGAGAACTACGCCCTGCGGGCCGGTCGCGGCAACCATGACGAAATCGGCAGCCTGGCCGAAGCGTTCAATACCATGCTGTCGCGTATCGAAGCCCGGGAGCAGCAACTCAAGCGCGCACGGGACGACTCCCAGGCCGCCTACGACCAGGCCCAGGGTCTGGCCGAGGAAACCCGGCATACCAACCGCAAGCTGGAACTGGAAGTGCAGGTTCGCAGCAAGATCGAGAAAAAACTCACCGGCTTTCAGAACTATCTCAACAGCATCATCGACTCCATGCCCTCCGCCCTGATTGCCCTGGACGAGCAGCTCTACGTCACCCAATGGAACCAGGAAGCCAGCGCCCTGTCCGGCACGCGCCTGGATGAAGCCCTGAACCAGCCGATCTTCCTCGCCTTCGAACCGCTCAAGCCCTATCTGCCCCAGCTCAAGGCCACGGTGGAGCAGCACACGGTGGAGCGCATCGAGCGCGTTACCTGGATCAAGGACGACGAACCCAAGCACTATGCCCTGACCTTTTACCCGCTGATGGGTGGCGCCGGGCGCGGGGTGGTGATCCGTATCGACGACATCACCCAGCGCCTGTCCCTGGAAGAAATGATGGTGCAATCGGAGAAAATGCTGTCAGTCGGAGGGCTCGCCGCAGGCATGGCCCACGAAATCAACAACCCGTTGGGGGCAATCCTGCACAACGTGCAGAACATTCGGCGACGCCTGTCGGCGGACCTGCCGAAAAACCAGGAGCATGCCGAGCAGGTGGGCGTGGAACTGGAAACGGTCAACCGCTACCTGCAAAGCCGCGAAGTGCCGCAGCTGCTCGACGGCATCCAGCAAGCCGGGGCCCGTGCAGCGAAAATCGTCACCCATATGCTCAGTTTCAGCCGCCGCAGCAACCGGCAGATGGCGCCTTGCGACCTGCCGGCCCTGATTGACCAGGCCGTGGAAATTGCCGGTAACGACTTCGACCTGACCATCGGCTTCGACTTCAAGGGCCAGGCGATCATCCGCCAGTTCGACCCTTTGCTGGGCCCCGTGCCGGGCACCGCCAACGAATTGGAGCAGGTCCTGCTCAACCTGCTGAAAAACGCCGCCCAGGCCATCCACCTGCGCGAAGACGACAGCGAGCCGGGGCGCATCATCCTGCGCACCCGGCTCAACCCACCCTGGGCCGAGATCCAGGTGGAAGACAATGGCATCGGCATGAGTGAGAACGTGCGCAAACGCACGTTCGAACCGTTCTTCACCACCAAGGAAATCGGCCAGGGCACGGGGCTGGGCCTGTCGGTCTCGTACTTCATCATCACCAACAACCACAAGGGCCAGATGGAGGTTCACTCCACCCTGGGCCAGGGCACCTGTTTCACCTTGCGCCTGCCACTGGCCGGTAGCCAGCTTGCCCACCACGAACTGACTCAACTGGAGCACTGACCATGGGCTTTCGCCTGTCGAAAATTTACACCCGTACCGGCGACAAGGGCGAAACCGGCCTGGGTGACGGCCGCCGCGTGCCCAAGGATCACCCCCGGGTGGAGGCGATCGGTGAAGTGGACAGCCTCAACAGCCAACTGGGCCTGCTGTTGGCTGGCCTTGAGGAGCAAAGCGGCCAGCATCCCGCGCTGAAGGATGTGATCGAGGTACTGACACCCTGCCAGCATCGATTGTTTGACCTGGGTGGCGAGTTGGCAATGCCGGTCTACAAGGCGCTCAATGCGGGCGAGGTGGACCGCCTGGAAGCCGCGATTGATCGCTGGAATGAAGAAGTCGGGCCTTTGGAGAACTTCATCCTGCCCGGCGGTTCGGCGCTGATTGCCCAGGCCCACGTGTGCCGCAGCCTGGCCCGTAGCGCCGAGCGGCGCTGCCAGCAACTGAATGCGCTGGAGCCGTTGGAAGGGGCGGGGTTGGCATATATCAATCGGCTATCGGATTTGCTGTTTGTGGCAGCAAGGGTGATTGCCCGGAGGCAAGGGATTGCGGAGATTTTGTGGCAGGCGGCGGCTAAGGCGCACTGAGACTCTGCGGGGTTTTGTATTGTTTGGCAGGGCCTCATCGCGGGCAAGCCCGCTCCCACATTTTGATTTGTGAATACATTCAAATGTGGGGATTTTGTGGCAGGCCGCTAAGCCGCACTGAAATTCTGCGGGTTTTGTATTGTTTGACTGGGCCTCATCGCGGGCAAGCCCGCTCCCACATTTTGATTTGTGAATACATTCAAATGTGGGGATTTTGTGGCAGGCGGCTAGGCCGCACTGAGATTCTGCGGGTTTTGTATTGTTTGGCGGGGCCTCATCGCGGGCAAGCCCGCTCCCACATTTTGATTTGTGAATACATTCAAATGTGGGAGCTGGCTTGCCTGCGATGGGGCCAGCAATGACAACTCACACCTCAGGCCAGAACGCCCGAATCCCCGCCACACCCTGCGCCCCGCTCTCCCAGGCCTTCTCCCGCTCGTCAGGCCCAACCCCGCCCAACAGAAACACCGGCTTGCTGAAGCCCTTGATCAACTGCGCCGCCTCTTCCCAACCCAGAGGCTGCGCATCAGGGTGAGTCTGGGTCGGCTGCACCGGCGACAGAGTGACAAAATCCACGTCCATCAGTTCGGCCAATGCCAGTTCCTCGGCATTGTGGCAAGACGCCGCCAACCAGCGGTCCTTGGGCAACGGTCGGCCCTTGCTCGCGTATTTGCGCAGTTGCGCCGAGGTCATGTGCCAGCCAGCAGCCGGGAAATCACCGAGCCATTCAAACGGCCCCTTGAGCATCAATTGCGCCTTGCCGGCACACAGGCCTACGGCGTCCACCGCCAGGTCGCGGTATTTGGGGTCGTAGCCATTGGGCGCACGCAACTGGATCAGTTTGATGCCACCGGCAACGGCTTTCTGGATACCGCGCAACAGCACCGGGGTTTCCAGTTCGCCTGGGGTGATCAGGTAGTCGGCGGGCAAACGGGCAGCAGCCACGATGGGCGCATTGGCCGCGGGAAACTCGTAGTTCTGCAAGTCCCGTGGCGCCACCCATTCAAGGGGCTGCCCTTCCGCGCCGTGGGGCTCGCCGGTAAACGCCGAGACCTCCCAGACATCCAGCAACACCTGCTTGTCCGGGTAATCATGCTGTACCTGGATCAACGGCCGGGCCGTGGTGACCTGGATACCCAATTCTTCCTGCAGCTCTCGCCCCAGTGCGGTGAGCACCGACTCATCGGCCTCCACCTTGCCACCGGGAAACTCCCAGAGGCCGCCCTGGTGCTGGGTATCTGCACGACGGGCCAACAGAATCCGGCCATCGGTACCGCGAATGACTGCGGCTGCTACATGAACTCGTTTCACGGTTTTACGTCCTCTAAGCCGGCGCCTGCCGGGGCATTGCCAATGCCCCGGGCAGGTATCAAGTACGGTATTCGGCGTTGATCTTCACGTACTCGTGGGACAGGTCGGTGGTCCAGATGGTTTCGCTGCACTCACCGCGCCCCAACTCGATACGGATGGTGATTTCTTCCTGCTGCATCACCGCCGAGCCCTGGGCTTCGGTGTAGGTCTCGGCACGGGCACCACGGCTGGCGATGCACACATCGCCGAGGAACACGTCGATCTTGCTCACATCCAGGTTCGGTACGCCGGCACGGCCAACCGCCGCGAGGATCCGGCCCCAGTTCGGGTCGGACGCAAACAGCGCGGTCTTGATCAATGGCGAGTGGGCCACGGTGTAACCCACATCCAGGCACTCCTGGTGATTACCGCCGCCGTTGACTTCAACGGTAACGAACTTGGTCGCGCCTTCGCCGTCACGCACGATGGCCTGGGCCACTTCCATGCACACTTCAAACACCGCCTGCTTCAACGCCGCGAACAGCGGGCCGTTGGACGAGGTGATTTCCGGCAGATCGGCCTTGCCGGTGGCAATCAACATGCAGCAGTCGTTGGTCGAGGTATCGCCGTCGATGGTGATGCGGTTGAACGACTTGTTGGCGCCATCAAGCATCAGGTTTTGCAGCACGTCACGGGAGACTTTGGCGTCGGTGGCGATGTAGCCGAGCATGGTCGCCATGTTCGGGCGGATCATGCCCGCGCCTTTGCTGATACCTGTCACGGTGACGGCCACGCCGTCATGCACAAACTGGCGGCTGGCGCCCTTGGGCAAGGTGTCGGTGGTCATGATCCCGGTGGCCGCGGCCGCCCAGTTATCCACCGACAAGTCGTCCAGCGCGGCTTGCAGGGCGCCTTCGATTTTTTCCACGGGCAGTGGCTCACCGATCACCCCGGTGGAGTACGGCAGCACTTGGCTGGCGTCCACGCCGGTCAACTCCGCCAGCTTGGCGCAGGTGCGCGCGGCAGCGGCCAGGCCTGGTTCGCCGGTGCCGGCGTTTGCATTGCCGGTGTTGGTCAGCAGGTAACGTACCGGGCCTTCGACGCGTTGCTTGGCGAGAATCACCGGCGCGGCGCAAAACGCGTTCAGGGTGAACACGCCGGCGATGGTCGAGCCTTCGGCACAGCGCATCACCACCACGTCTTTGCGCCCAGGGCGTTTGATGCCGGCCGAAGCGATACCGAGTTCAAAACCGGCAACCGGGTGCAACGTGGGCAAAGGACCAAGACCAACAGCCATGAATGCGCTCCTTAACGATGTCTGCACCGTCGTCGTCGACGGTGATTAAATGGCAAAACGCCGCGACGGCTGATGCCGGTCGCGGCGCAGGGTATTGCAGCGTCAGGCAAAAATCTTAGTTGATTTCGCCGTGGCAGTGTTTGAACTTCTTGCCCGAACCGCACCAGCACGGCTCGTTGCGACCCAGCTTATGCTCGTTGCGCACCGGCGCCTGGGCCAGGGCCACGTCGACTTCTTCGCCCAGCACTTCAGGTGCTTCAAGACCCGGTGCTTCGTCATGCTGGAACTGCATGCGCGCGGCAAGGGCTTCGGCTTCCTGGCGCAGACGGGCTTCTTCTTCGATCGGGTCTTCGCGGCGCACCTGAACGTGGGACAGCACACGAATCGAATCGCGCTTGATCGAATCCAGCAACTCGGAGAACAGCGTGAACGACTCGCGCTTGTACTCCTGCTTCGGGTTCTTCTGGGCGTAGCCGCGCAGGTGGATACCGTGACGCAGGTGATCCATGGTCGACAGGTGGTCTTTCCACAGGTCGTCCAGCACGCGCAGAACGATTTGCTTCTCGAAGGTGCGCAGTGCTTCGGCACTGGCTTGCTCTTCTTTCTCGTTGTACGCGGCCAGCAGTTCGGCCATCAGTTTTTCGCGCAGGGTTTCTTCGTACAGGTGGTCGTCTTCGTCGAGCCATTGCTGGACCGGCAGATCGACACCGAAGTCGCTCTTCAACGCCGCTTCCAGGCCGGCAACATCCCACTGCTCAGGCAGGGACTGTGGCGGGATATGGGCGCTGACGGTGGCGTTGAGCACGTCCTGACGGAAGTCGGCGATGGTTTCGCCAATGTTGTCGGCGGCCAGCAACGTGTTACGCATGTGATAAATCACTTTACGCTGTTCGTTGTTGACGTCATCGAACTCCAGCAGTTGCTTACGAATGTCGAAGTTACGACCTTCGACCTTGCGCTGGGCCTTTTCGATGGCGTTGGTCACCATGCGGTGCTCGATGGCTTCGCCGGACTGCATGCCCAGGGCCTTCATGAAGTTCTTCACCCGATCCGAGGCGAAGATGCGCATCAGGCTGTCTTCCAGGGACAGGTAGAAACGGCTGGAACCGGCGTCACCCTGGCGACCGGCACGGCCACGCAGTTGGTTGTCGATACGACGCGATTCGTGACGCTCGGACGCGATCACCTGCAAACCACCGGATTCCAGCACTGCCTGGTGGCGTTTCTGCCAGTCAGCCTTGATCTGGGCGATCTGCTCAGGGGTCGGGTTGTCCAGGGACGCCACTTCCACTTCCCAGTTGCCGCCCAACAGGATGTCGGTACCACGACCGGCCATGTTGGTCGCGATGGTCAGCGCGCCTGGGCGACCGGCCTGGGCAATGATCTCGGCTTCTTTTTCGTGGAACTTGGCGTTGAGGACCTTGTGCTCGATACCTTCCTTGTTGAGCAGGTTCGACATGTGCTCGGAGGTTTCGATGGTGGCAGTACCCACCAGGACCGGACGGCCGTGGGTCATGCATTCCTTGATGTCGGCGACGATGGCCGCGTATTTCTCGTCGGCGGTCAGGAACACCAGGTCGTTGTAGTCTTTACGCGCCAGCGGCTTGTTCGGTGGGATGACCATCACCGACAGACCGTAGATCTGGTGGAATTCGAACGCTTCGGTATCCGCAGTACCGGTCATGCCGGACAGCTTGTTGTACAGGCGGAAGTAGTTCTGGAAGGTGGTCGAGGCCAATGTCTGGCTCTCGGCCTGGATATTGAGCTCTTCCTTGGCTTCGATGGCCTGGTGCAGGCCTTCGGACAAACGACGACCGGGCATGGTACGGCCGGTGTGTTCGTCGACCAGTACCACCTGGCCGTCCTGGACGATGTATTCGACGTTGCGATGGAACAGCTTGTGGGCGCGCAGGCCGGCATACACGTGGGTCAACAGGCCCAGGTTGTGCGCCGAGTACAGGCTTTCGCCTTCAGCCAGCAGGCCGATCTGGGTCAGCATTTCTTCGACGAACTGGTGACCGGCTTCGTTGAGTTCGACCTGACGGGTCTTCTCGTCGATGGAGTAATGACCTTCTTTGGTCACCACGCCTTCCACTTCCTCGATATGTTGCTCAAGGCGCGGGATCAGTTTGTTGATTTCGGTGTACAGGCGCGAGCTGTCTTCGGCCTGGCCGGAGATGATCAGCGGAGTACGGGCTTCGTCGATGAGGATGGAGTCGACTTCGTCGATCACGGCAAAGTTGAGTTCGCGCTGGAATTTTTCTTCCATGCTGAACGCCATGTTGTCGCGCAGGTAGTCGAAACCGAATTCGTTGTTGGTGCCGTAGGTGATGTCGGCGGCGTAGGCGGCACGCTTCTCTTCCGGCGGCTGGAACGGCGTCACGACGCCGACGGTCAGGCCGAGGAATTCATACAGCGGACGCATCCAGTTGGCGTCCCGGCGGGCCAGGTAGTCGTTCACCGTCACAACGTGCACGCCCTTGCCGGACAGTGCGTTGAGGTAAACACCCAGGGTTGCCACCAGGGTCTTGCCTTCACCGGTGCGCATTTCGGCAATCATGCCTTCATGCAGGGTCATGCCGCCGATCAACTGGACGTCGAAGTGGCGCATGCCCATCACCCGCTTACCGGCTTCGCGGGCGACCGCAAAGGCTTCGGGCAGCAGTTTGTCGAGGGTCTCACCTTTGGCTATGCGGGCCTTGAACTCTTCGGTCTTGGCGCGCAATTGCTCGTCCGACAAAGCAACCATCTGCTCTTCGAAGGCATTGACCAGCTGCACCGTCTTGAGCATGCGTTTGACTTCGCGCTCATTCTTGCTTCCAAAAAGTTTCTTTAACAAAGGCGCAAACATATCGGCAGGTTCTTCCACACATTAGGGATGAAGGGGCGCCCCGTGAGTCGCCCGAGCAGCCCTCACGGCCGCATGCGAACGAGCATTCTACCCGGAAACGAGGGTGAGGAAAGTGGCGTTGTTCCACGATGCAGGCACAGCGTTCCCAGAGGGCTTGTTTAAAATAGGGGCTTTTTGCTGAACTTCAACCCATTCGAGTGAGAAGTTACTTATTGATTTAATGGATAAACTGCTGACAAAGCAATGACCACGGTGCCGCACACGCTTTCTGCTACCATGGCGGCTCTGTTACCTAAGGTGTCTAGATCATGGCATTTCGCCCTCTTACGGCCCGTGCTCCCGCCGTGTTGCTGCGCGAAGCCAAGCCTTTAAAAGCCATCTTTGGCCATGCGCAACGCCTGGGCCATCTGCAACGCCTCCTGGAAAGCCAACTGCAACCTGCAGCCCGCGAGCACTGTCATGTGGCGTCGTGGCGTGAAGGTACGCTGCTGCTGATCGTCACCGATGGGCATTGGGCAACCCGCCTGCGCTACCAACAAAAACGCTTGCAGCGCCAGCTACAGGCATTTGAGGTATTTGAGAGCCTGCAGCGCATCCAGTTCAAGGTCCAGCCACCGACCGTGCAGCAAGGTGCGGTGGGGCATACCATGGATTTGTCGGTGAATGCCGCCGAAACCATCCAGGCGACGGCAGACGGGATTACAGATCCGAAGTTGCGCGCAGCGCTGGAGCGCCTGGCCAGTCACGCCAAGCCCAAGACCTGAGAGCGGGCAGCCGCGAGTTCGGTGTGCCAGTCGGCACATGTATCGACTGATACAGCGCAATCGCGGGCAAGCCCGCTCCCCCATTGGGTTGCATAGACCTGGATGGCTACTTGCGCTTGCTACCGCCAAGCAAAGACCCCAACAGCCCGCGCACCAACTGGCGGCCCATCTGGTTGGCCGCCTGCTGCATCGCCGATTTCAGGGCCTTGCCCGCAGTCGTGCCAAGAAACGCCCCGGCCTTGTCGGTGAAGCTCGGTTCTTCAGCGGCAGGCGCAGCACTCGCCTCGGGCCCCAGCTCCTTGCGTGCCATCAGCACTTCATAGGCGGATTCACGATCAATCGGCTTGTCATAGCGCCCCTGTAGGGGCGAGCCGGCAATCAACCCTGCCCGCTCGGCGGCAGTCAACGGCCCGATCCGCGACTGCGGCGGCGAGACCAGCACCCGCTGGACCACCTCGGGGGTGCCTTTTTCCTGCAGCGTACCCACCAGCGCCTCACCCGTGCCCAGCTCGGTCAATACCGCCAGCGCATCAAATGCAGGATTTGGCCGGAAACCATCGGCCACCGCCCGCAGGGATTTTTGCTCCTTGGTGGTGAACGCCCGCAGGCCATGCTGGATCCGCAAACCCAGTTGCGCCAGTACGCTATCCGGCAAGTCGCCCGGCGACTGGGTGACAAAATACACCCCCACACCTTTGGAGCGAATCAACCGCACCACTTGCTCCAGGCGATCCTGCAAGGCCTTGGGCGTATCGGCAAACAGCAAATGCGCTTCGTCGAAGAACAGTGCCAGCAGCGGCTTGTCGGCATCTCCGCGTTCCGGCAACTGCTCGAACAGCTCCGCCAGCAACCACAGCAGGAAGGTCGCATAGACCTTGGGTGACTCGTGCACCAGGCGGCTGGCATCCAGCAAATGAATACGCCCTCGCCCATCGCTGGCCGGTTGCAGAATATCTTCCAGTTGCAGCGCCGGCTCGCCGAACAGAGCTTCGGCGCCCTGCTGTTCCAGCACGGCCAGGCGCCGCAGCAAAGCCTGGCTGGAGCCCGTGGTCATCAGGGCCGCATCATCGCCGAGCAATTCGGGGTGGAACTTGAGGTGATTGAGCAGGGCCTTGAGGTCCTTGAGATCCAAGAGCAGCAAGCCCTCGCGATCGGCCACTTTAAACGCTGCATATAAGGTCGACTGCTGGCTGTCGGTCAGCTCCAGCAGACTGCCCAGCAACAGTGGGCCCATTTCACTCAAGGTTGTACGGAGCGGATGACCGGACTGACCGTGGATATCCCACAGCGTTACCGGATATGCCTTAGGCGCGTAATTCAGGAACGGCATGCCGGCGATCCGCTCGGCCACCTTGCCCTGGGGATTGCCTGCAGCGCCAAGGCCACACAGGTCACCCTTGATATCTGCAGCGAACACCGCCACGCCAGCATCACTGAACGCCTCTGCCAGCCGCTGCAACGTCACGGTCTTGCCGGTGCCGGTAGCGCCGGCTATCAGGCCATGGCGGTTACCCAGGCGCATGGCCTGGGCGATGACTTGGCCTTCGAGGTCTGCACCAATAAGAAGTTGCGAGGAGTCTGGCATTTTGTCACCCATGATTAATCTTTAGCCCTGCACGGTCGATACAGATAAAGCGAGAGACCCAAAAAGCCTAAAAAAGTTAGGTCAGATAATTCCTGCAGGAGCAAATGGAAATATCACACTTTATTTAACGCTGTCATTTATGCGTTGCCATAAAAGACGCGCCTTGGACATTAAGACACTAGCGGACACGACGAGCCATGAATAAAAATCTGCGCTTCAGCCACAAAATCCTGCTTGCAGCCGCCCTTATCGTCATTGCCGCATTTGCGTTGTTTACGCTGTACAACGACTACCTGCAACGCAACGCGATTCGCAATGACCTCGACAGCTACCTACACGAAATGGGGGATGTCACCGCCAGCAATATCCAGAGCTGGTTGGCCGGACGTATTGTGCTGGTGGAAAACGCCGCCCAGAACATCGCCATCAACCCCGAGCCGAGCGTCATCGCCAGCCTGCTAGAGCAGAAAGCCCTGACATCTTCGTTCATGGCAACCTATCTGGGCGATAGCAAAGGCGGCTTCACCATTCGCCCCGATGCCAAGATGCCCGACGGCTTCGATCCACGCGTGCGCCCCTGGTACAAGGGTGCCCAGAGCAGCAATGGCTCGACCCTGACCGAGCCCTATATCGACGCCGCCACCGGCCAGTTGATCATTTCCATCGCCACCCCCAGCAGCAAGGCCGGGCAAAGCGTCGGCGTGGTCGGCGGTGACCTGAGCCTGCAAACCCTGGTGGACAATATCGGCGCGCTTGACTTCGGCGGCATGGGCTACGCGTTCCTGGTCAGTGCCGACGGCAAGATCCTGGTGCACCCGGAAAAAAACCTGGTGATGAAGACCCTGGGCGAGGCGTACCCGAACCAGACCGTCAAGATCAGTGCCGACTTCAGCGAAATCGAGGTCGAGGGCAAAACCCGTATCGTCACTTTCGCCCCGATCAAGGGTTTGCCGTCAGTGAACTGGTATATCGGTCTGTCGGTAGATAAAGACAAATCCTTCGCAATGCTCAGCGAATTCCGCACCTCGGCCATTATTGCCACGGTGATTGCCGTGGCAATCATCATCGCGCTGCTGGGCATGCTGATCCGCGTGCTGATGCAACCGCTGCATGTCATGACCCGGGCCATGGAAGACATCGCCGATGGCGAAGGTGACCTGACGCGCCGCCTGACGATCCAGAACCACGACGAATTCGGCATTCTGGGCAAAGCCTTCAACCGCTTTGTGGAGCGGATTCATACTTCGATTCGCGAAGTGTCCTCCGCCACCGGCCAGGTCAATGAAGTGGCCCTGCGCGTGGTAAGCGCCTCCAACTCGTCGATGGTCAACTCCGACGAACAGGCCAACCGCACCAACAGTGTCGCGGCAGCGATCAACCAGTTGGGTGCCGCTGCCCAGGAAATTGCCCGCAACGCCGCCCAGGCCTCGAACCAGGCCAGCGACGCACGCCATCTGGCCGAAGATGGCCAGCAAGTGGTGGAGCGCAATATCAAGGCCATGACGCAACTGTCCGAGATGATCAGTGCCTCCAGCAGCAATATCGAGGCACTTAACAGCAAGACCGTGAATATCGGCCAGATCCTCGAAGTGATCACCAGTATTTCCCAGCAAACCAACCTCCTGGCACTCAACGCAGCCATTGAAGCTGCGCGAGCCGGGGAAGCCGGACGCGGGTTTGCGGTGGTGGCCGACGAGGTGCGCAACCTGGCCCACCGCACGCAGGAATCGGCGCAACAGGTGCAAAAGATGATCGAGGAGCTGCAGGTCGGCGCCCGGGATTCGGTCAGCACCATGAGCGAAAGCCAGCGCCACAGCCTCGAAAGCGTGGAAATCGCCAACCTGGCAGGCGAGCGCCTGAGCAGCGTGACCCAGCGCATCGGTGAAATCGACGGCATGAACCAATCAGTGGCTACCGCGACGGAAGAGCAGACCTCGGTGGTGGAGTCGATCAATATCGACATCACCGAGATCAACACGCTCAATCAGGAGGGTGTGGAAAACCTGCAGTCCACCTTGCGCGCCTGCTCCGATCTGGAGCAGCAAGCGGCGCGCTTGAAACAATTGGTGGGGAGCTTCCGCATCTAGACCTCAACACAGCAGCGCCTACATTCAGCCAGCGTTGTTTTTGTCAGGGCCGGGCTTGTCGTGCGGCCCTGACTCTTCCTGCAACTGCTCCCACAACCGGGCGGCATCGGGGAAATCCGTGCCGTCCTCGGCATCCAGGGCATCCGGGTCATAGCGGCTCAAACAGCCCTCCCCCAAGGTGGCGGGCGCCTTGGACGTGGCTTTATCCAGGGGATCATTCATGGTTCGATCCTCGCAACTGACACTAATAAAAAGGGCCTGGGTGATTTAACGCCCAGGCCCTTTTTGCTTCAACCCAAAACAGTCGATCAGAACACCACGGTCTTGTTGCCGTGCACCAGCACGCGGTCTTCCAGGTGATAGCGCAGGCCACGGGCCAGGACCATCTTCTCGACGTCGCGGCCGAAACGCACCATGTCTTCAATGCTGTCGCTGTGGCTGACGCGGACCACGTCCTGCTCGATGATGGGACCTGCGTCCAGCTCTTCGGTGACGTAGTGGCAGGTTGCACCAATCAGCTTCACGCCACGCAGCGACGCCTGGTGATACGGCTTGGCCCCGACAAAGGACGGCAGGAAGCTGTGGTGAATGTTGATTACCTTGCCTGCGTATTCGCGGCACAGTTCCGGCGGCAGGATTTGCATATAGCGCGCCAGGACTACAACGTCCGCTTGATGCTGCTCGACCAGACGCGAGACTTCGGTGAAGGCCGGCTGTTTGTTCTGCGAGTCGACCGGGACGTGGTAGTACGGAATGCCATGCCACTCCACCATGCTGCGCAGGTCGTCGTGGTTGGAAATCACACAGGCGATCTCACAATCCAGCTCATCGCTGTGCCAGCGGTGCAGCAAGTCCGCCAGACAGTGGGATTCGCGGCTGGCCATCAGCACCACGCGTTTTTTCTGCTCGGTGTCGGTAATACGCCAGGTCATCGAAAACTCTTCGGCGATGGGCGCAAACGCCTCGCGAAACGCTTCAAGGCCAAACGGCAGGGTGTCCGCGCGAATTTCGTGGCGCATGAAAAACCAACCACTGAGATTGTCCGAGTGATGACTCGCTTCGGTGATCCAGCCATTGTGGGAGGCCAGAAAGTTACTGACTTTAGCGACGATACCAACCCGATCCGGGCAAGCAATCACCAGACGAAAAGTGCGCATTAGGGGCAAACTCCAGAACTTCGCAAAGGCCGCCATTCTAGCGACACCGTAGAAAAACTGCAGTACTCCTCAGCGCTTATTCGCGCGATTCCTTGCGGCGGCCCTAAACAGCGTATGGTTTTTACCTGGGCACTATGTCAGTACAAGCATCTGTTACCGCAATTAGCCGAGATCTAATGAGATTATCTTTAGCCGGCTGGACGCACTAAATAATGCACTCCGAGCCTTTCGCTACAAACAACCAAAGTAAATCACATAAAACCGAGCTTAAATGTTTACTTGGGCAAACTGTCTGACTATTATTAGGCCACTATCCCTGTCCCTCAGCGTCCCGTATAAGGTAGTCCTCATGTCCCTGATCAACGAATACCGTGCCACCGAATCCGCTATCAAAGAGCTGCAAGAACGTTTGAAGAATCTGTCCCAAGACGACAAACTGCAAACCGAGCTGGAATTCGAAGGCAAATTGCGCACCCTGATGGGTGAATACTCCAAATCCCTGCGTGACATCATCGCGCTGCTGGATCCGGAATCGAAAGTTAAAGCACCACGCGCCGCCGTGAAAGTTACCGGTACCAAGCGCGCGCGTAAGGTCAAGCAATACAAAAACCCGCACAACGGCGAAGTGATTGAAACCAAAGGTGGCAACCACAAGACTCTGAAAGAGTGGAAAGCCAAGTGGGGCGGTGACGTGGTTGAAGGCTGGGCTACCCTGCTGGACTAAGGTTCGCCAGATCGTCACCTGATTCGCGACACAATAAAAAACGCCAGTTCGCTGGCGTTTTTTATTGCCTACTTTTTATCGAACGCCGATTACAGGTCCAGGCGCTGGCTTAAAGCGTCAGCATATTCCTGCCACTCATCCAGCACCTGACGCTGAAACGATGTAGCACTAGCGTCCAATTCAAGCCTGGCCTTATTGAAACTCTCAAGGGTATTTGGCGCGCCGTAATCCGCATCTGACAAGCGTTGCTGACAGAAGAGTTTCCAGCGTTGTTGCTCTTCACTGTCCAAGGTGTGCGCAAAGTTGCGGGCACGATAGCGAAATAATAATTCCGGCAAACGATGATCATCAAAAGGCCACTGCTGGCGTGCTAGTTGCTCGGGTTCAGCAGTGCGGACTTGCTCACATAAACGTCGATCCCGATCACCAATAAAACCATCGTAGAGCTGTTGCTCCGGGTCGGCGCTTGCGGCGAAATCGTCCTCGGCATAAATCGCCGGCAATTTATCCCGCCAAAGTTCCTGTGCGTCAGTTAGCCGCAGTGCCCGGGCCTGATATTCACGCATGTCCAGGTTCAATCGCTGCTGGTCTTGCGCCCGCAACACATTCAGCGGCGCGACGACCGGACAACGATTGATGTGAACAAGTTTGAGCGGGACCGGCAACTCACCCTCGGCCAATTGATCGCGCCGGGTATACAAGCGCTGGCGCAGGGTTTCGGCATCCAGGTCCAGCAGCGCCTGTGGGTCGAGCCCCAGGTCGCAGACAATCAACGCGTTGCGATTGCGCGGATGCCACGCCAGGGGCAGGACCACCCCCAGGTAATGGCGCTCAGCGGAAAAGCGCCCGGAAATATGCACCATGGGCTGCAACAGGCGGATTTGATCCATGACCCGCTGCTTGCTGCGCAGTTGAAACAACCAATCGTACAACTTGGGTTGTTTTTCCCGGACCAACCGCGCCAGGGCGATGGTGGCCCGCACGTCAGCCAAAGCCTCGTGAGCCTGGCCATGGTCAATTCCATTGGCCGCCGTCAGGCGCTCCAGCTTGAGGGTCACGCGTCCGTCCTGCTCGGGCCAGACAATGCCGTCGGGACGCAGGGCATAGGCCGTGCGCATCACGTCGATCAAGTCCCAGCGGCTGTTCCCGCTCTGCCATTCCCGTGCGTAAGGGTCGAAAAAATTGCGATACAAACTGTAGCGGGTCATTTCGTCATCGAAACGCAGGGTGTTGTAACCCGCACCACAGGTGCCGGGGGCGGCCAGCTCGGCATGCACCCGCGTCATGAAGTCGGCTTCGGCCAGACCCTTTTCCGCCAGTTGGCCGGGGGTAATGCCCGTGATCATGCACGCGGCCGGGTGCGGCAGGATATCGTCGCTGGGCTGGCAATAGAGATTGACCGGCGGCCCGACCTCATTGAGGTCATGGTCGGTGCGAATCCCGGCAACCTGCAGCGCACGGTCGCTGCGCGGGTTGATGCCGGTGGTTTCATAGTCGTACCAGAAGATCGAGGTCACGGGCTATTCCTGTGCTGAAGACCGACAAAGTCTAGGCGCTGGACGCCGCCCGGGGCCAGCGCCGTGTGCACTGGATAAACATTCAGTGAAACCTTGGCGCATTTTCAGGTGTTACTTCCGTCCGCGACACTGCTAGCATCGGCCTCTCGAATTGCCGGCTGCCCGACGAGGTTGCCCATGCCCAGCCACACCGCACTGCCAGGGAATGCAATGCCCACCGCACCATTGGACACCCGCTATCAGATCGAGACCCCGGAAGGCATCGACCTGCCCTTGCGCCCCGCCGGGCTGATGCCCCGGGCACTGGCATTCGGCTTCGACCTGGGCCTGCGCGGCCTGATCCTCGGTGTCCTGTTCATCGCCCTGGCGTTTCTCGGCAACCTGGGCATCGGCCTGGGCTCGATCCTGCTGTTCCTCGTCAGTTGGTGGTACATGGTGCTGTTCGAAGTGCTCAACCAGGGCAGTTCACCGGGCAAACAGATCATGGGCCTGCGCGTGGTACAGGATGACGGCACGCCCATTGGCTGGTCCGCATCCCTGATCCGCAACCTGCTGCGGTTTGTCGATATGTTGCCGTTCGGCTATTTCCTCGGGGCCATCAGTTGCCTGCAACATCCCCACTTCAAACGCCTGGGCGACATTGCGGCCGGTACCCTGGTGATCTATCGCGAACAGCCCCTGGCCCGCCCCCTCCTGCCCCAGGCCCCGGCATTGCGCCTGCCCTTTGCCCTCGAGCTGGACGAGCAACGTGCGATCCTGGGTTTTGCCGAGCGCCAGGGTGAGCTGTCCGCCGAACGGACCCACGAGCTGGCGGCGATTCTGGCCACGCCCCTGCAGGTCTCCCCCGCGCGCGCCGTGGAACAGCTCAATGGCGTGGCCCGCGGCCTGTTGGGGCCGACATGAAGCAAAGCCTGTTCGAAACCCGTCACCAGCCGCACTGGCAGGCATTTGCCAGCCAGTTGGCCCTGCTTGAACAAGGCAAGGCAAAGGCCGAGGACCTGACGCGTTTCCCTCAAGATTACCGACGCCTGTGCCAACATCTGGCACTGGCGCAGGAGCGGGGCTATAGCAGCTACCTGATAGACCCGCTGCAACAGTTGGCCTTGCGCGGCCATCAACAGTTGTATCGCCATCGCAGCCAGCTCGGGGCCAAGGTGCTGGGCTTCCTGCTGGCGGATTTCCCCCGCACGGTTCGCGAGCAATGGCGCTTCGTGCTGGTCGCCAGCCTGCTGTTCTTTGGCAGCCTGATCGGCATTGCGCTGCTGGTCTACCTGTTCCCCGAACTGATCTACACCATCGTCAGTGCCCCGCAAGTGTCCGAGATGCAGGAGATGTACGACCCCGATGCCAGTCGCCTGGGCCGCGCAGCCGCACGGGCGTCGAGCGAAGACTGGATGATGTTCGGCTACTACGTCATGCATAACATCGGCATCGCGTTCCAGACCTTTGCCGGCGGCCTGCTGTTTGGCCTGGGCAGCGTGTTTTTCCTGTTTTTCAATGGCCTGATGATCGGCGCCATCGCCGGTCACCTGACCGAAATCGGCTATGGGCAGACCTTCTGGTCCTTTGTCATCGGTCACGGCGCCTTTGAACTGACGGCCATCGCCCTGGCCGGCGCGGCCGGCCTGCAACTGGGCTGGGCCTTGATCGCGCCGGGAGCATTGCCCCGGGGTGAAGCACTGCGCCTGGCAGCCCGCAAAAGCGTGAAAATGATCTGCGGCGTGATTTTATTCCTGCTGATCGCGGCCTTTATAGAGGCCTATTGGTCCTCCACCACCGCCGTGGAACCTTGGGGCAAGTACCTGGTGGGCGCCGCGCTCTGGGCGATGGTGCTCGCCTATCTGCTGTTTGCCGGCAGGGGTCGTCATGCGCCTGAGTGACGCCAGCGTGGTAATCCGCCCCCGCACTACGTGGGAAGCCATGGACCTGGGGGTATTGCTGGCCCGCAAGCACCGCGTGCTCTTGATGAGCAGTTGGGCCTTGGTCAGCCTGCCGATCTTTATCCTGATCAGCCTTGCGCTGTGGGACTACCCATCTGTTGCTGTACTGGTGTTCTGGTGGTTGAAACCGGCCTTTGAGCGCCTGCCGCTGTATATCCTGTCCACAGCACTGTTTGGCGAAACGCCTACCCTCAAGCAGGCGCTGCGCCAATGGCCCCGCCTGCTCAAAGGTCAACTGCTGGCCAGCCTGACCTGGAGACGCTTGAGCCTCAGTCGCAGCTTCGTCATGCCCGTGGTGCAACTCGAAGGCCTCGGCGGCCTGGCCCGCCAACAACGGCTGGGGGTGCTGCAACAGCGCAATGCCGGTGCAGCGCGCTGGCTGACGCTGATCGGTATTCACCTGGAAACAGCACTGTGGATTGGCTTGATGGCGCTGTTCTACCTGTTCCTGCCACAACAGGTAGAGCTCGACTGGGACTGGCAACAACTGGCGCTGGCCAGCAGCCAGGACTGGCTCTGGCTGGAACACCTGACCAATGCCTTGTACGCCCTGGTCCTGGTGCTCTGGGAGCCGATCTATGTGGCCTGCGGGTTCAGCCTCTACCTGAACCGGCGTACCGTGCTCGAAGCCTGGGACCTGGAGTTGGTGTTCCGCCGTCTGCGCCAGCGCCTGGGATCAACGGTGGCCGCCCTGCTGCTGGCTGTCGGCCTGCTGCTGGTCCCGCCAACACCCCAGGCCCTGGCCGATCAACCCGTGGCTGCACAACCCTTGAGTACGCCAGCCGCCAGCCAGGCGATCAAGCGCCTGCTGGAAGAGCCCCCGTTCAAGAATCCGGAATCCGTGACCCGCTACCGTTTCGGTGAAGACCAGACCATCGACAAGACCAAGCCCACAGGGGATGCCCGGTTGCCTGCCTGGCTTAAATCCTTGCTCGACAACCTCAACAGCGACACCTTCAAGTCCCTGGCCCTGGTCATGGAGGTGCTGTTGTGGAGCCTGCTGATCGCCGGTATTGCCTTGGTGGCCTGGCGCTATCGTGATTGGCTGCACGCCTTTGTCAGCCATCGCCGCGCCCCCCGCACCGTTGACCAGCCCGTGCCGTCACAACTGTTCGGCCTGGACATGGGCGTGGAAACATTACCCGATGACATCGCCGGTACCGCCGAGCAACTGTGGGCCACCCAGCCCCGTGAAGCGCTTGGCCTGCTCTATCGCGGCCTGCTTAGCCGCCTGTTGCATGACTTCAACCTGCCCCTGAAAAACGCCGATACCGAAGGCCAGGTCCTGGAGCGTGTGCGTCACTTGCAACAGCCGCAATTGCTGGCATTCAGCGACGACCTGACCCGCCACTGGCAAAACCTCGCCTATGGCCATCGCGTACCGCCTGCCCTGGCCCAACAACAACTGTGCGCCCACTGGCGCGCGCTGTTCGACAGCGAGGCCACGGGATGAACCGGCCACTGATCTGGCTCGCGCTGATCCTGGCCTGCCTGCTGACGGCGGGGGGCTTCTACGCCTGGCACAAGGCGATCCCTTACGGGGAAGTGGTCGAGCGCGGGCCATCACCCGAAGCCCAGGCTAATCCCTACCTGGCGGCGGAGCATTTCCTACGCCAGCAAGGCATAGCCGTTGAGCACGCCAACAGCCTGGAACGCCTGGCTACCCTGCCCACCAAGGGCGGCAGCCTGTTGTTGCTCAGCGAACGCAGCAACATGACCCCGCGCCAGGTTGACCAGTTGCTGGAGTGGACCCAGGCCGGCGGCCACCTGCTGCTGGTGGCCGAAGCTATATGGGATGAAGAAACCCAGGACAGCGGCGACCTGCTGCTCGATCGCCTGCAGTTGCGCCAGGCCTTCAGCGATGACTTCGACCAGCCAGTCCCACCTCGCAAGGGCAAGAAGCCGGACCTGACACGACTGTATGTCGATAATGAAACCGCACCGGCCTTCTTCAGTTTCGACACCGACTTCACCTTGATCGACCCCAGGCACCTGGCCCAGTTTTCGGCCAACAGCGCCAAGTCCAGCCACCTGATGCAACTCGATCTCGGGCAGGGCCGTGTGACAGTGATCACCGACAGCGAACTGTGGAAAACCCCGGATATAGGCCTGCACGATAATGCCTGGCTGCTCTGGTACCTGACCCAGGGCAGCAATGTCACCCTACTGTCCAACACGGATGTCGAGAACCTGTTCAGCCTGTTGCTGCGTTACTTCCCCCAGGCCCTTTTGGCACTCGCCGCCTTGATTGTGCTGGGGTTGTGGCGCGCCGGCGTACGCCAGGGGCCCATCCAGGCACCCGCGCCCAAGGCACGCCGGCAACTGCTGGAACACTTGAATGCCAGTGCCGATTTCCTGCTGCGCCGCAGTGGGCAAAACAGCCTGTTGCACGCCCTGCAGCGGGACATCCTGCGCACCGCCCGCCGCCGCCACCCCGGCTTCGAACAGTTGGACACTGCCGGGCAATGGCAAGCCCTTGAACGCCTGACTCGCCAACCGCCATCCATTATCAGCCAGGCCCTGGGCCCACTCCCGGCAAAGCGGCTTTCCAGCGCCGACTTCAGCCGCCAGGTGGCCTGCCTGCAAACCCTCAGGAATGCCCTATGAGCGACTCTCCAGTGGATTCACCCAACACCCTCGACACCGGTCGGGCCACCCAGTTGGCCCAGGCGCTGCGCACCGAGTTGCGCAAGGCCGTGATTGGCCAGGATGGGGTGATTGATGATGTGCTGACCGCATTGATCGCCGGCGGCCACGTGTTGCTCGAAGGGGTTCCCGGCCTGGGCAAGACCCTGCTGGTACGGGCCCTGGCCCGCTGCTTTGACGGCGACTTCGCGCGTATCCAGTTCACCCCGGACCTGATGCCCAGTGATGTAACCGGGCATGCCGTGTACGACCTGCACACCGAGCAGTTCAAACTGCGCAAGGGGCCGTTGTTCACCCACTTGCTGCTGGCGGACGAGATCAACCGGGCCCCGGCAAAAACCCAGGCCGCCCTGCTCGAAGCCATGCAGGAACGCCAGGTCACCCTCGAAGGCGAAGCCCTGCCTATCGGCCAGCCCTTTATGGTGCTGGCCACCCAGAACCCCATCGAACAGGAAGGCACTTATCCACTACCGGAGGCCGAACTCGACAGGTTCATGCTCAAGGTGCGCATGGACTACCCCGAGGCGCAGCAAGAGGTGGATATGGTGCGTGAAGTGACCCGTTCATCGCGCGCCGACATGCTAGACGTGCAACCACTGCGCACCGTGCTGCAAGCCGCTGACGTGTTGCTGTTGCAGCAGGTCGCCAGTGAGCTGGCCCTGGATGAACAGGTACTCGACTACGCCGTGCGCCTGGCTCGTACCACCCGCACCTGGCCCGGTCTGGCCCTGGGCGCGGGCCCGCGTGCGTCCATCGCCCTGGTGCGGGGTGCCCGTGCTCGCGCCCTGCTGCGAGGTGGCGAGTTCGTCACGCCGGACGACATCAAGAGCTGTGCGCTGGCAGTGTTGCGCCATCGGGTACGCATCGCCCCGGAGCTGGATATCGAAGGCCTGGAGGTGGATCAGGTGCTGACCCAGTTGCTCGACCAAGTGCCGGCGCCACGCCAGTGACATGCCCATGAGACCGACTCGCCTGTTGCTGGCCTGGCTTGCCGTGTTGCTGGGCCTGAACATCGCCCTCGGGACGGCCGTGGCCCTGCAACTCAACGTGCCGGCCGCTCTGCATTCCATCGCCTGGGGCCTGCTCCTGGCGCTGCTCTTGCTGGCCTTGCTCGATGCTGGCCGGCTGAAACGCCGCCCCTCGCCACGCCTGCGCCGGCAGATGCCGGGCAGCCTGGCGCTGGGGCGTTGGAGCGAGGTGCGGATCACCCTGGAACATGATTATCCACAGCCGTTGGTCCTGGAGGTGTTTGATCACGTACCGGATGGTTTGAGCGTGCAAAACCTGCCCCAGTCCATCACCCTGCGCCCCGGGGAACAGAGCGAACTGGGCTACCGCCTGCGCCCCTTGAGCCGTGGGCATTTCAGTTTTGAGCGCTGTGAGGTGCACCTCCCCAGCCTCCTGGGGCTGTGGACTGCCAAGCGCCAGGTGCCGGTCAAGGATGCCACCCGAGTCTATCCGGATTTTGCCCGCCTGTACGGCGCGCAATTACTGGCGGTAGACAACTGGCTCAGCCAACTGGGTGTACGCCAGCGCCAGCGTCGCGGCCTGGGCCTGGAGTTTCACCAGTTGCGGGAATTTCGCGAGGGTGACAGCCTGCGCCAGATCGACTGGAAGGCCACGGCCCGGCAACGCACGCCGATTGCCCGGGAATATCAGGATGAGCGCGACCAGCAGATTGTGTTCATGCTCGACTGCGGCCGGCGGATGCGCAGCCAGGACAACGAGCTGGCGCATTTCGACCACGCTCTCAACGCGTGCCTGCTGCTCAGCTATGTGGCCCTGCGCCAGGGCGATGCCGTGGGCTTGTGTACCTTCGCCTGCGACCAGCCGCGCTACCTGGCACCCGTCAAGGGCAGCGGCCAGTTGAACCAGTTGCTCAACGCGGTATACGACCTGGACACCACCCGGCGCGCGGCCGACTACCAGGCTGCGGCCAACCAACTGCTGGCCCGCCAGAAACGCCGGGCCTTGGTGATTATCGTGACCAACCTGCGTGATGAGGACGATGAGGATCTGCTGACCGCCGTCAAGCGCATCAGCCGCCAGCACCGGGTATTGGTCGCGAGCCTGCGCGAAGAAGTGCTGGATCAAGTGCGCCAGGCGCCTGTGCAAACCTTGCCGGAAGCGCTGGCCTACTGTGGCAGCGTCGACTACCTCAATGCCCGGGAAGAATTGCATGACCGCATGAAGGCGCAGGGCCTGGCGGTATTGGACGCCCGACCCTCGGACCTCGGCGCAGACCTGGTAACCCGTTACCTGGGCTGGAAAAAGGCCGGCGTGCTATGAGTGGCGCATGACGCTAGGCCGAAGCCTGCAAGGGATCAAAGCTGAAGTACTGCAACAGCGCGGCAATCAATTGCCCGTACTCGTCGGGGGCCTGCAGCAGGGTGAACCCCGAATCGTAATGCTGGGGGTTGATATCCTCACGACTCCACAGGCAGGTGGCAGTGAAGTCAATGGCATGCACATCCCCCTCAGGTCCGGGGATCTTCAAGCGCAGCTCAAAATCCGCGTTGACCATCATGGGTAATCGGCTGACCAACATCAGCCCCTCGCTGGAGATGTTACCCAAGTAACCGATGGGTTTATCCGTGTGGCGGTTGAACACCTGTAAAAAACAGGGCAACTGGTGTCGCTCAATCCTTCGGTCGGTAAACATGATGAGATCGCCGTCCAATGGCCATGATTCTGGCCGTTCCTGTGATTCGGACCGGAGCGCTGCCAGCAGCACCCCGCTCTCCCCCGGATTTCGCTACAACAGCAGCCTTTGCCCTGTCGCTTAAACGCCATCGAATCAGGGGCTACATCTATTTGGATTGAAAGTTGTACAAACAGACATTCGAAGAATAGCCCAACTCCGGCAAGAGGCCAGCTGTCAAATTACAAATGTCATCACAAGGCGGCTGGCCGTGCGCGGGCAGTGCTTGCACCGGGGTAATGCCCCAGTTGTTGCAGGGTATCCAGGCGTGCGCGGGCACGGAATGCGTATTCGCTCGACGGATATTGGCTGATGATGAACTGATAGGTCTGCACGGCATCCACGAACAACTTCTGCCGTTCCAGGCACTGCCCACGCAGCATCGAGACCTCCGGCTGCACGTAGCGACGGGACCGGCTTTGACGGTCGACCTGGGACAATTCCAGGGTAACCCGTTCGCAGTCGCCTACATTGTAGGCCCGGTAGGCATTGTTCAAATGATGGTCCATCGACCAACGGGTACAGCCGACAACACTGACGGCCAGGGCTGCAATGATCAAAACTCGCATGGGTGTTCTCCTGTCTTGAGCAGTGTATCGACCCTTGGGCGAAAATCTTCAAGGTTGTTCGTCTGGCGTCATCGCGTGAAAACAAGCGAATCGACAATAAGTAGTGCAAACGAACAATGACTACAGCCAAAGAGCATAGTAGCCTTCCCCAGCGCTAGAACTCAGGAGTCCGTGCATGTCCGTCCGTCGTACCAAAATCGTCGCCACCCTTGGCCCGGCCAGTAACTCGCCGGAAGTCCTCGAACAGCTGATTCTGGCTGGCCTGGACGTTGCCCGTCTGAACTTCTCCCACGGCACCCCGGACGAGCACAAGGCTCGCGCCAAGCTGGTACGTGACCTCGCCGCCAAGCATGGCCGCTTCGTCGCGCTGCTGGGTGACCTGCAAGGGCCGAAGATCCGTATCGCCAAATTCGCCAACAAGCGCATCGAGCTGAAGATTGGTGACAAATTCACCTTCTCCACCAGCCATCCGCTGACCGAAGGCAACCAGCAGGTCGTGGGTATCGACTACCCGGACCTGGTCAAAGACTGCGGCGTCGGCGACGAACTGCTGCTGGACGATGGCCGCGTGGTCATGCGTGTCGACACCGCCACCGTCACCGAGCTCAACTGCACCGTGATCATCGGCGGTCCGCTGTCCGACCACAAAGGCATCAACCGTCGCGGTGGTGGCCTGACTGCACCGGCCCTGACCGAAAAAGACAAGGCTGACATCAAGCTCGCCGCCGAAATGGAAGTGGACTACCTCGCCGTATCCTTCCCGCGTGACGCTGCCGACATGGAATACGCCCGCCAACTGCGCGACGAAGCCGGCGGTACCGCCTGGCTGGTGGCGAAGATCGAGCGCGCCGAAGCCGTGGCCGACGACGAAACCCTCGACGGCCTGATCAAGGCGTCCGATGCAGTGATGGTTGCCCGTGGCGACCTCGGTGTAGAAATCGGTGACGCAGAACTGATCGGCATCCAGAAGAAAATCATCCTGCACGCCCGCCGCCACAATAAAGCGGTGATCGTCGCGACCCAGATGATGGAGTCGATGATCCAGAACCCGATGCCGACCCGTGCCGAAGTGTCCGACGTGGCCAACGCCGTGCTCGACTACACCGACGCCGTGATGCTCTCGGCGGAAAGTGCTGCCGGCCCGTACCCGCTGGAAGCGGTCCAGGCCATGGCGCGTATCTGCGTCGGCGCTGAAAAGCACCCGACCAGCAAAACCTCCAGCCACCGCATCGGCAAAGTGTTCGAAAGCTGCGACCAGAGCATCGCCCTGGCCGCCATGTACACCGCCAACCACTTCCCGGGTGTAAAGGCGATCATCGCCCTGACCGAAAGTGGCTACACGCCGTTGATCATGTCGCGTATCCGTTCCTCGATCCCGATCTACGCGTTCTCCCCGCACCGCGAAACCCAGGCCCGTGCGGCCATGTTCCGTGGCGTCTACACCGTACCGTTCGACCCGGCGTCGCTGCCGCCTGAGCAAGTCAGCCAGGCTGCCATCGACGAACTGCTCAAGCGTGGCGTAGTCGAGAAAGGCGATTGGGTGATCCTGACCAAGGGCGACAGCTACCACACCATCGGTGGCACCAACGGCATGAAGATCCTGCACGTTGGCGATCCAATGGTCTGAGTGACCCGCTGAAAAGCAAAGGCCCTGGCACGTGAGTGACAGGGCCTTTTGCATTTCAAGTCACGGTAATGTGGTGACTGGACTGGCGTTATCGCGGGCAAGCCCGCTCCCACATTGGAGCGCATTTCAAGTGTGGGAGCGGGCTTGCCCGCGATAACGCCAGTCCAACCACTTGGATTTCAGCGCCGGGCAATAAACCCCGACAACGCCGCAATCGCCTCCGGCGACCTCAAGCGCTGGGTAAACAATGCACCCTCCTCCTCGATTACCTGGCGCAATTGCTCGCGGTCAACGCTCTTCATCAATTGCTTGGTCACCTGCACCGCCCCCGGCGCCAGGGTCTCAAAGCGCCCGCCGACTTCCCGCGCCTTGGCCAGGGCCGCTTCGCCGCTGCCCAACGCTTCGGTGGCGATCCCCCACTGCGCAGCCTGCTCCCCACTGAACCCTTCGCCCAGCAGCAGCAACTCAGCAGCTTTCGCGTGCCCCAGCAAGCGCGGCAGGATCAGGCTGGAGCCAAACTCAGGACACAGCCCCAGGTTGACGAATGGCATGCGCAACCGGGCATCGCGACTGACATACACCAGGTCGCAATGCAGCAGCAGCGTGGTGCCAATGCCCACCGCCGCCCCGGCCACGCCGGCAATCACCGGTTTACGGCAGTTGAGCAGGCTTTGCATGAAATGAAAGGGTGGGCTGTCCAGGTCTGTGGGCGGCTGCTCAAGGAAGTCGCCGATGTCGTTGCCGGCGGTAAAGCAGTCGCTGCTGCCCTGGATCAGCACGGCATTGACCGTCGTGTCGGCATCGGCCTGCTCCAGCGCCGCCGCCAATTGGCTGTACATCGCGCGGGTCAGGGCATTTTTCTTGTCGGGGCGATTGAGCTGCAGGATCAGCAGCCCACGGTCACGGTGCAGCAGGATGGCGTCGGTCATGGTGAGTCTCGCAGATAGACATCAGCGCTCAACCACGGGGCAGGAACACATCGGCCAGCAGTTGATTGCGCGGCAAGCCAGCCAGGAACAGGCGCTTGGAAAAGGCCTCGACACTGCTGGGGTGCCCGCAGAGTAAGGCCAGGGTTTGCCGGGAAACAAGCCGCAGTTGCGCCAAAGCCTCGGTCAACTGCGCCGCCGTCCACAGCTCCACACTGAGGCTGGGATGGCTCGCGGCCAGTTGCCTCAGGGGCTCGGCCAGATAATGGCTATCAGCATCATGGGCCAGGTGAATCACGCGAATGGCGCCCTGGTGATCCTGGCGCAACGCCTCACGCAACACGCCCCACAACGGGCCCATTCCGGTGCCGGATGCCAGCAGCCACAGCGGCCGGGATTGCCAGTCCGGATCGTAGTGCAACGCGCCGCCGCGCAACTCGCCCAGGCGCAATGGATCGCCGGCCTGTAACTGCCGCGCAAGGTCGCTGAATTCGCCGGGCAGGCGGCAATCGAGGTGGAACTCCAGGAACGGATCTTCCTCGGGCAGGCTGGCCAGGGAATACGGCCGCGCCACCGTGCCCGCCCACAACACCAGGTGCTGGCCGGCCCGGTAGCGCAACCCACGTTCCGCTTGCAGGCGCAGGCGCAACACTGTCGGGTTCAGCCAGTCGGCGCTCAGCACCGTTGCCGCCGCGCCGTCGCGCAAGGGGTCAAAGGTCTCGACCTGTACATCGCCCACGACCTGGCACTGGCAGGCCAGACGCCAACCGTCCTGGCGTTGTGCCGGGTTCAGGGCATCGGGCTGCTTGTCGTCAACCTCGCCCTGGCAGCGCACCAAACACGCATGGCAACTGCCCGCGCGACAACTGTAGGGCACAGCCACACCGGCCTGGTTCAAGGCATCCAGCAGATTGCTGCCGGTGGAGACCGACCAGCGGCGTTCGCCGACGTGCAGTTCAGGCATGAAAGGCCTCGCATCAAAATGTGCGATCACTGTAACTGCTTTTTGCAGGCGTCGGCTCCTCCAGGAGGGTGGTCGGCAGCGTTTGACCATCGTCGGGTGTATCGGCCATCGCGCCGGGTTATACTGCCGCGCCTTTTTAGCGTCGCGCCAGCACTACCCGGCGTGCCTTGGAAAAGGTGGCTTCAGCGACCGATGCACCCATCTGAAGCCACCTTTATTGAATGTTCCCTTATAGAGGAGCGCGACTCATGACCGTGATCAAGCAAGACGACCTGATTCAGAGCGTTGCCGACGCCCTGCAATTCATTTCCTACTACCACCCCGTTGACTTCATCCAGGCGATGCACGAGGCCTACCTGCGCGAAGAATCGCCGGCAGCCCGTGACTCCATGGCGCAGATCCTGATCAACTCGCGCATGTGTGCCACCGGCCACCGCCCGATCTGCCAGGACACCGGGATCGTCACCGTGTTCGTACGCGTGGGCATGGATGTGCGTTGGGATGGCGCCACCATGGGCCTGGACGACATGATCAACGAAGGCGTGCGTCGCGCCTACAACCTGCCGGAAAACGTCCTGCGCGCCTCGATCCTCGCCGACCCGGCCGGTGCGCGCAAAAACACCAAGGACAACACCCCGGCCGTGATCCACTACTCCATCGTCCCGGGTAACACCGTGGAAGTGGACGTGGCCGCCAAAGGCGGTGGTTCCGAGAACAAGTCGAAAATGGCCATGCTCAACCCGTCCGACTCGATTGTCGACTGGGTGCTCAAGACCGTTCCGACCATGGGCGCCGGCTGGTGCCCACCGGGCATGCTCGGCATCGGCATCGGCGGCACCGCCGAGAAAGCCGCAGTGATGGCCAAGGAGGTGTTGATGGAATCCATCGACATCCACGAGCTGAAAAAGCGCGGCCCGTCCAACCGTATCGAAGAGATGCGCCTGGAGCTGTTCGAGAAGGTCAACCAACTGGGGATCGGCGCCCAGGGCCTGGGTGGCCTGACCACCGTGCTCGACGTGAAGATCATGGACTACCCGACCCACGCCGCCTCGTTGCCGGTGTGCATGATCCCCAACTGCGCCGCCACCCGTCACGCGCACTTCGTGCTCGACGGCTCCGGCCCGGCCTCGCTGGAAGCGCCACCGCTGGACGCGTACCCGGAAATCGTCTGGGAAGCCGGCCCGTCGGCCCGTCGCGTCAACCTCGACACCCTGACCCCGGAAGACGTGCAAAGCTGGAAGCCGGGCGAAACCGTCCTGCTCAACGGCAAGATGCTCACCGGTCGCGACGCGGCGCACAAGCGCATGGTCGAGATGCTGAACAAGGGTGAAACCCTGCCGGTGGACCTCAAGGGTCGCTTTATCTACTACGTCGGCCCGGTAGATCCGGTGCGCGAAGAAGTGGTTGGCCCGGCTGGCCCGACCACCGCCACGCGGATGGACAAGTTCACCCGCCAGATCCTCGAACAAACCGGCCTGCTGGGCATGATCGGCAAATCCGAGCGCGGCCCGACCGCCATCGAAGCGATCAAGGACCACAAGGCCGTGTACCTGATGGCCGTCGGCGGCGCTGCTTACCTGGTGGCGCAAGCCATCAAGAAGTCGCGCGTGGTCGCTTTCGCCGAACTGGGCATGGAAGCGATCTACGAGTTCGACGTCAAGGACATGCCGGTCACTGTTGCCGTCGACAGCAAGGGCGAGTCGGTACACATCACTGGCCCTGCCATCTGGCAGAAAAAGATCAGTGAGAGCCTGGCGGTAGAGGTGCAGTAAGCACTTCCCCGCAGGGATAGAAGGCGACTGTGGCTCCATGCCGCAGTCGCCTTTTTTATGACCGACGATTTTGTGGGAGCGGGCTTGCCCGCGATGCAGGCACTGCGGTCTGGCTGCAGAACGCGTCGATGCAATCGCGGGCAAGCCCGCTCCCACAAGTACTGCGCTCGTCCTGCTGCATGGTATGGTGCTCGCCCCCTACTGCAGCTGTTCATTCTCGTATGATCGCGATCCCTCGCCCATTGCGTCTGACCTTCTACTCCCTGCTGATTATCGCCGGTGCCGTTTTGGCCGCCGCTCTTGCCATGCGCCAGGCCGAACGCCAGTCCCTGGTGGACGATGCCGGCCGTGCCAATCAGCAACTGGCGCTGTACGCCAACTCCCTGCACACCCTGATTGAACGTTACCGCGCCCTGCCCGCCGTACTGGCCCTGGATTCGGAAATGATCCGCGCCTTGCAAGGCCCGCTGGATCCGGCGACCCAGGACGTGCTCAACCACAAACTGGAACGCATCAACGGTGCCGCGCAGTCGTCGACCCTGGAGCTGATGGACCGCACCGGCCTGGCCGTGGCGGCCAGCAACTGGCGGTTGCCCAGTAGCTATGTCGGCCACAACTATGCGTTTCGCCCGTATTTCAGCCAGACCCGCAGCCAGGGCACCGGGCGCTTTTATGCGGTGGGGGTGACCACCGGGATTCCGGGGTATTTCCTGTCCAGCGCAGTGCTGGATGAGCAGGAGCAGTTTCTCGGCGCCATGGTGGTGAAACTGGAGTTCCCGGAACTGGAGCGCGAATGGGCCCAGGGCGACGACCTGCTATTGGTCAGCGATGCCCGGGGCATTGTGTTTATCGCCAATAAACCCGGATGGCGTTACCGCAACCTGCGCCCGCTGTCGGCCAACGATCTGGCCGAGCTCAAGGCCACGCGCCAATACGATAAAAAACAACTGCAGCCCCTGGACACCCAGACCTTGCAGCGCTTTGACGAAAACAGTCACTTGATGCGCGTCGCCGGGCCCGAAGGCAATGCCAACTACATCTGGGAATCCCTGCCTCTCAAAGCCGAAGGCTGGACCCTGCACCTGCTGCGCAAACCCCAGGTCGCCTTTGAAGACCAACGTAACGCCGGCCTCGCCGCCGCTGGCCTGTGGTTGACCCTGGTGTTCCTGGTGCTGTTCCTCAGCCAGCGCTGGCGCCTCGCCCGCTTGCGCCAGCGCAGCCGCGCAGAGCTTGAGAGCCTGGTGGAGGAACGCACCCGGGCCTTGCGCACCGCCCAGGATGGCCTGGTGCAATCGGCCAAGCTGGCGGCGCTGGGACAGATGTCCGCGGCCCTGGCCCATGAAATCAACCAGCCACTGACTGCCCAGCGCATGCAACTGGCCACCTTGCGCCTGCTGCTCGACCACGGGCGTATCGACGACGCCTACCAGGCCCTGACGCCGTTGGACGACATGCTCACCCGCATGGCCGCCCTCACCGGCCACCTCAAGACCTTCGCCCGCAAAAGCCCCAGTGGCCTGCGCGAACGCCTGGACCTGGCGACCGTGGTCGACCAGTCCCTGCAGTTGCTCGACGCACGCCTGCGGGACGAAGCCATCGGCACCGTGCTCGACCTGACCCGTCCGGCCTGGGTGCGCGGCGATGCCATTCGCCTGGAACAAGTACTGATCAACCTGCTGCGCAATGCCCTGGACGCCATGGCCAACAAGCCACGCAAGCGCCTGGAAATCCGCCTGCATGCCGATCAACAACTGTGGCACCTGAGCGTCAGCGACAGCGGCGGTGGGATTGCCGAGGAACACCTGAACAATGTGTTCGACCCGTTTTTTACCACCAAGCCGGTGGGGGACGGGCTCGGACTTGGGCTGGCGGTGTCGTACGCTATCGTGCATGAACTGGGGGGGCGCCTGATTGCTGCCAACCAGGGAGACGGCGCCGTCTTCACCCTGATCCTGCCCATCGCGCTGGAGGCGCCAGACCTATGCTGAACGCGGTGATCGTGGTCGATGACGAGGCCAGCATCCGCACGGCCGTGGAACAGTGGCTGAGCCTCTCCGGGTTCGAGGTGCAGTTGTTCAGCCGTGCCGAGGACTGCCTGGCCAAGCTGCCCAGGGATTTCCCCGGGGTGATTCTCAGCGACGTGCGCATGCCGGGCCTCAGCGGCCTGGAGCTGCTGGCCGAGGTGCAACGGCGCGATACCGATTTGCCAGTGATCCTGCTGACCGGCCATGGCGACGTGCCGATGGCCGTCGAAGCCATGCGCGACGGCGCCTACGACTTCCTCGAGAAACCCTTCAGCCCCGACGCCCTGCTCGCCAGCCTGCGCCGGGCCCTGGACAAACGCGGACTGATCCTGGAAAACCGCCGCCTGCACCAACAGGCCGATCATCGCGCCCAGTTGGAGTCGACCCTGTTGGGGGTGTCGCGCAGCCTGCAGAACCTGCGGCGCCAGGTGCTGGACTTGGCCGGTTTGCCGGTCAATGTGCTGATCCGCGGCGAGACCGGCAGCGGCAAGGAACTCGTCGCCCGTTGCCTGCATGACTTCGGGCCCCGGGCAAAGAAGCCATTTGTCGCGCTCAACTGTGCGGCGATTCCCGAGCAACTGTTTGAAGCCGAACTGTTCGGCCATGAAAGCGGCGCCTTCACCGGCGCCCAGGGCAAGCGCATCGGCAAGCTGGAGTACGCCAACGGCGGCACGTTGTTTCTCGACGAAATCGAAAGCATGCCCCTGGCCCAGCAGGTGAAGCTGCTGCGGGTGTTGCAGGAACAGAAACTGGAGCGTCTGGGTTCCAACCAGAGCATCAAGGTCGACCTGCGCATCATTGCGGCCACCAAGCCCGACCTGTTGGACGAAGCCCGCGCCGGGCGTTTTCGTGAAGACCTGGCCTACCGCCTGACGGTGGCACAACTGCGCCTGCCACCGTTACGCGAACGCCGCGAAGATATCCCACTGCTGTTCGACCACTTTACCCAGATAGCCGCCGAACGCCTGGGCCGCGAGACCGTGCCCCTCAACGGGCCGCAACTGGGGCAGTTACTGAGCCATGACTGGCCGGGCAACGTGCGCGAACTGGCCAACGTCGCCGAACGCCAGGTGCTGGGCCTGGGCGAGCCGGAGCCGGAGGGTATCGAGGCCGGGCAATCCCTGGCGGCGCAGCAGGAGGCATTCGAGGCCCATTGCCTGAAAGCCGCGCTGACTCGGCATAAGGGCGATATCAAGGCGGTTCTGGCCGAACTGCAACTGCCACGGCGGACCTTCAATGAAAAGATGCAGCGCCATGGGCTGACCCGGGAAATGTTTTTGTCGATGGATTGAGGGCCCCCTGAGGGCCTCATCGCAGGCAAGCCAGCTCCCACACTTGAATGTATTCGCAAATCAGAATGTGGGAGCTGGCTTGCCTGCGATGAGGACAGCCGCCATAAGCGGATTTCCGCTCATCAACAAAAAATCATCAGCGACTTTCCGCTCAAAAAAATCCCCCAACCCTTCTAGATCGGGCCCTCACCTGCTTGGCACAGCTCCTGCTATAGGTCCAACCAGGCTGCGCTGACGCGCGCTCCACAAAAACAATGACATGAAGGATCCTTCAATGGATAACTCCAATACCCTGCCTCTGGGGTCGGCGGCTGCGCCGGCGCAAGCACGCACCACCTCCAGCCGCATCAAGTCGATCTTCAGCGGATCGGTCGGCAATATGGTCGAGTGGTACGACTGGTACGTCTACGCTGCTTTCTCGCTGTACTTCGCCAAGGCCTTCTTCCCTAAAGGCGACACCACCGCCCAACTGCTCAACACCGCCGCGATCTTCGCCGTGGGCTTTTTGATGCGCCCGATTGGCGGCTGGCTGATGGGCCTCTACGCCGACCGCGCAGGCCGTAAAGCCGCATTGATGGCGTCGGTGCTGCTGATGTGCTTCGGCTCGCTGATCATCGCCCTGAGCCCCGGTTATGAAACCATCGGTGTCGGCGCGCCGATCCTGCTGGTGTTCGCCCGCTTGCTGCAAGGCCTGTCGGTCGGTGGCGAATACGGCACCTCGGCCACCTACCTGAGTGAAATGGCGACCAAGGAACGTCGCGGTTTCTTCTCCAGCTTCCAGTACGTGACCCTGATCTCCGGCCAGCTCATCGCGCTGGCGGTGCTGATCGTGCTGCAACAGATCCTCACCACCGAAGAGCTGTATTCCTGGGGCTGGCGTATCCCGTTTGCCATCGGCGCACTGTGCGCAGTCGTAGCCCTGTACCTGCGACGCGGCATGGAAGAAACCGAGTCGTTCACCAAGAAGGAAAAAGCCAAGGAAAGCGCAATGCGCACCTTGATGCGCCACCCCAAGGAACTGATGACCGTGGTCGGCCTGACCATGGGCGGCACCCTGGCCTTCTACACCTACACCACCTACATGCAGAAGTACCTGGTGAACACTGTCGGCATGAGCATTTCCGACTCCACCACCATTTCTGCGGCCACGCTGTTCCTGTTCATGTGCCTGCAACCGATTGTCGGCGGCCTGTCGGACAAGGTCGGTCGCCGGCCGATCCTGATCGCCTTCGGCATCCTCGGCACCCTGTTCACCGTGCCGATCCTCACCACCCTGCACACCGTCCAGACCTGGTGGGGCGCGTTCTTCCTGATCATGGCGGCGCTGATCATCGTCAGCGGCTACACCTCGATCAACGCCGTGGTGAAGGCCGAGCTGTTCCCTACCGAAATCCGTGCACTGGGTGTCGGCCTGCCTTACGCACTGACCGTGTCGATCTTCGGCGGTACCGCTGAATACATCGCCCTGTGGTTCAAGAGCATCGGCATGGAAACCGGCTACTACTGGTACGTCACCGCGTGTATTGCCGTGTCGCTGCTGGTCTACATCACCATGAAAGACACCCGCAAGCATTCGCGGATCACCACGGACTAAGCGTTCGCCAGGTGTAGAAAAGGGCCATGTCATCCAATGACATGGCCCTTTTTTCATCCCGTCAGGACAGCTCTGCCAGCGGCTGACGGCTGTCCCTGCGCTGTACCTACCAGGCACCGGCGATCATCACCAGCAACCAGACGAGCAGGATCATCGACCGGGCGTGCAGACTGGCCGCAGGGCGGTGAAAAACAGGTGGTTGCTGGATGAAAACTCCAGGCGGCACCGCCAATCCGGTGGAAATCCTGCCCTTGGGCCTGCACTATTGCGCTTTTCCCCGCCGCAGGAACCCCCGTCCATGCCTGACGATATCCATTTCTACGAACCCGCCAACGGCCACGGCCTGCCCCATGACCCGTTCAACGCCATCGTCGGCCCACGCCCGATTGGCTGGATTTCGTCCCAGGACCGCGAAGGCCGCCTGAACCTGGCGCCCTACAGTTTTTTCAATGCCTTCAACTACATCCCGCCGATCATTGGTTTTTCCAGCGTCGGGCGTAAAGACAGCCTGAATAACATCGAACAGACCGGCGAATTTGTCTGGAACCTGGCCACGCGCCCGCTGGCCGAGCAGATGAACCAGAGCTGCGCCGCCGTGTCACCAGAGGTCAACGAGTTTGAATTGGCCGGGCTGACGCCAGTGGCCTCCAAAGTGATCGCTGTGCCGCGGGTCGGCGAAAGCCCGGTGTCGTTCGAGTGCAAGGTCACGCAGATCATTCAGCTACAGCGGGCCGACAAGGAACTGGTGCCCAGCTGGCTGGTGCTTGGCGAAGTGGTCGCGGTGCATATCGCCAAATGGTTGCTCAAGGATGGGGTGTACGACACTGCGGCGGCCGAGCCGATTCTGCGGGGCGGCGGCCCGGCGGATTATTTCCAGCTGGGGCCGGAAGCGCTGTTCAAGATGTACCGCCCAGGGGCTACCAAACCCTGATTGGATCGAATGCAATTAAAAATGTGGGAGCGGCTTGTGTGGGAGCGGGCTTGCTCGCGAAAGCGTCGTGTCAGCCAGCCAATTTGGAACTGATCCACCGCTTTCGCGAGCAAGCCCGCTCCCACACAAACCCCGCGCCCACCGTTGGGTCGGTGGTGTTCTTTAGTTTGTTGCGGTTGCCCAGGCCAGTTGGCCCTCTTCGTCGATATCGCTCAAGCGCTCCAGTTGCTGGGCCGCCGCATCGTCGGCGTCGTCGGCAGTCTTGAACAGTTGGCCATCGAGGATCTTGTGAAAGCGCGGTGCGCTCATGCCGTCCAGTGCCTTGACGGCAATGGCGGCGCTATAGCCACCCTGGTCTTCGCGCACTAGGGCGGAAACAGCTTCGTGGTGGGCAAATTCTTTACGTGCCATGTTGCAGGTCCTGGCCAATGGAAAGTCGGCCATTCTAAACCCTAACCGGCCAGTTGCAGGTACTCGCCATAAGCCTTGTCGGCGCAGGCGTCAGTGAAGGTCTGGAAGTCCATGCTGCGCACGACCCTGTCGTTCAACAACTCGGTAAACAGCACCAGCGCCGGCGAGCTGAAGTAGGCACTCATGGCCTGTTCGCTGCTCCAGAAACCTGAAACCAACCAGACATCGGGGTCAACCTGGGAATGCTGCAACGAGAATTGCAGGCAACCCTGAGCCTGACGGCCCGGTTCGATCAAACTGCTCAAGCGTGCACCCAGTTCGGTGCTGCACCCGCTGCGGGCGCGGATGAAGGCCAGATGGCTCGCGGGAATGGGGGTGGACATGTTCGACTCTCCCGTTGAGAAGTGATGCTCGGCAAGCACTGTGAGGGCGTGTTGCCACACAATCAAAGATACGGGCGCAGGCCCCTGCGCGGTTAGTCGATTCCTGCCGGCTTATTGCACAATCCTGCCAGAAGCGTAGACACCCGGTTCGGCCCCAGGCTTTATTGCAGGGACAAGCGCCTTGTTTCAGGCAGATGACAGGCCGGGGGGCTTGCCTGATTCCAGACGCGCCGCAGGATCAGGCAAGGATTGTGCAGAATCGACATAACACGGCTTGCAGCGCCACCGCTAAGCTGTGCCCATCAAAGAAGCATGCAGAGGACGCTCCATGTCGTCGCCCGAACAGCAGTCCATTCCCCTCGATGCCGAGATGGAAAAACAGCGCGCCGAACTGGCCAGCATTGTGCACCGGCACACCTGGGAGGACGGTTCCTACGGCACCGCGATCACTTCGCTCTACCTGAACCGCCACAATACGCCGCGCGACTTCATGCCGGTGCTGGTTGAACCTGCCCTGTGCATCCTCGCCAACGGCAGCAAGGAAGTGCGCCTGGCCGACGAAATCTTTGCCTACGACCCCCTCAACTACCTGGTGTTCTCGGTCGCGATGCCGGTGGCCGGGCGAGTCATCGACGCCACGGTCGAAGACCCCAACCTGTCGGTGCGCATCAATATCGACCCGGCGCAACTGACCGCCCTGATTGCCGAAGCCGGCCCGATGGGGGTGCCCACGCGCCCGACCGCGCGCGGTATGTATGTCGACCGGATCGACACCCAGTTGCTCGACGCCGTATTGCGCCTGGCACGCCTGCTGGATACGCCCAAAGATATCGCGATGTTGGCGCCGTTGATCAATCGCGAAATCCTCTACCGCTTGCTGCGTGGGCCACAGGGCTATCGCCTGTACGAAATTGCCGTGGCCAATAGCCAGAGCCATCGGGTCAGCCGCGCAATCACCTGGCTGAACGGCAACTACGAACAACCGCTACGCATTGATGACCTGGCCAAGGAAGTGAATCTCAGCGTGTCGACCCTGCACCACCGCTTCAAGGCCATCACGGCCATGAGTCCGTTGCAGTACCAGAAGCAACTGCGCTTGCAGGAAGCGCGGCGCCTGATGATCGCCGAAGGCCTGGAAGCCTCGGCGGCGGGGTATCGGGTGGGGTATGAGAGCCCGTCGCAGTTCAGCCGGGAATACAGCCGATTGTTTGGGGCGCCGCCGCTTAGAGATTTGGCCAGGTTGCGCCAGAGCCTCTGACCTACTGCGGACCGCTGTGGGAGCTGGCTTGCCTGCGATGGCGGTGGGTCAGATGTACCGCTGTCGCAGGCAAGCCCGCCCCCACATAGGCTCGGCAGCGCGGCTTAGTCCGGGGTGCGGGGCAGTTGCAAGGTCACCCGCAGGCCACCTTCGCGCAAATTCTGCAAACTCACTTCGCCGCCATGGCTATGGGCGATATTGCGTGCAATCCCCAGCCCCAGGCCATAGCCCTGCTGCTGCCCGGCCAGGCGAAAGTGCGGTTCGAAGACCTGCTCCAGACGCTGCTCCGGCACACCGGGCCCCTCGTCATCCACATGCAGGATGAACTGCGCACCATCGTCCTCGATACGCAGATGGGCGTTCTGCCCGTACTTCAAGGCGTTGTCGATCAGGTTGCCAATGCAGCGCTTGAGCGCCAGCGGCTTGCCCGGATAGGCCGTCAACGCCCGGCCGTGCTGGGTCACCCGGCCATTGCCGTTGGGCGCCAGATACGGCTCCACCAGGCAGTCGAGCACATGGTTGAGGTCCACTGGCTCGATGTTCTCGTGGATGTCAGTGTCCTTGACGCACTGCAACGCGCCCTTGACCAGCAGTTCCAGCTCATCCAGGTCACGGCCGAACTTGGCTTGCAGCTTTTCGTCTTCCAGCAGTTCCACCCGCAGCCGCAGGCGTGTGATTGGTGTGCGCAAGTCGTGGGAAATTGCGCTGAACAACTGGCTGCGTTCGGTCAGGTAGCGGCTGATCCGCTCGCGCATGGCATTGAACGCGCGGCCTACCTCCACCACTTCGCTGCCGCCGCCTTCGGCCACCGGCTCCACGTCGGCGCCCAGGGACAGGTCCCGCGCCGCCCGCGCCAGGCGCTTGAGCGGCCGGCTTTGCCAGTGCACCAGCAAGCCGATAAACAGCAACAGAAAGCCGCTGGTCAGCACGATAAACCACACTTGCTGGGACGGCAGACCCTGTTCTTCGAGGCTGGTGTAGGGCTCGGGCAGCAACGAGGCGATATACAGCCATTCGCCGGCGCCCAACTCGATCTGCGTCACCAGTACCGGCGGGTTGACCGGCTCCAGGGTCAGCGCGTAATGCGCCCAGGAACGTGGCAGCTCATCGAGTTTCAGGCCGGCATTGAAGATGCGCAGGTCTTCTGCACTGACAAACTCCACCGAAAAATGCACGTCACCGCCCAGGGTCTGGCGCAGCACTTCGTCCACCGCGCCGAGCACCGCCTGTTTGCGCGGGGTTTGCGGCAAGATCTGCATATCCAGCGGTTTGTCGTTGAGCGTCACCACAAAGCGCGTGCCGCCCATGCTGCGCAACTGGTCGAGCACCAGCGGGCGATAAGCCACCGGCAGGGAACGGAAATAACTGACGCTGGCGGTCATCGAATGGGCCAGGCTGCGGGCGCTGGTGACCAGGCCCTCAAGCTGGGTGGCGCGCAGCTGCGAGACCCAGATCACGCTGGATAAAGCCTGGGCAAACAGCACCGCCAACAGGGTCAGCAGCAGCATGCGCCCCAACAAGGAACGCGGGACCGGAATGCGCCGGCGCTCAGTGGGCATTGCTGGCAACCACACTGGCCGCCAGTTGGTAACCGCTGCCGCGCACGGTGCGGATCAGCCGTGGCGGCTTCTCGGTGTCGCGCAGGCGTTGTCGCAGGCGGCTGACGGCCATGTCGACAATGCGGTCCAGGGGCATCAGGTCACGGCCACGGGTGGCATTGCCAATGGTGTCGCGATCAAGGATTTGCTGCGGGTGATCGAGGAACAGTTTGAGCAGGGCAAAGTCGGCACCGGAGAGGATGACTTCCTCGCCATCAACGTGAAACAAGCGATGGCTGATCATGTCCAGCCGCCACTCATCAAACACCAGCACATCGCCACCGCTGCGCTCCTGGCCAAACTGGCAGCGGCGCAACAGGGCCTTGATGCGTGCCTGCAGCTCACGGGGGCTGAAGGGTTTACCGATGTAATCGTCGGCGCCCAGCTCCAGGCCGATGACCCGGTCGGCCTCGTCGGAACTGGCGGTGAGCATGATGATCGGCACCTGGGCCTGGCGCGGGTGCTGACGTACCCAGCGGCAGAGGCTGAAGCCGTCTTCGTCGGGCAGCATGACGTCGAGGATCACCAGGTCGCACGGGGCTTCGTCCATGGCTTGGCGAAACCCTGCGCCATTGGGCACGCCCCGCACCTGGAAGCCGGCGCGACTGAGGTAGGTTTGCAGCAACTCGCGGATTTCCTCGTCGTCATCGACGAGAAGAATGGATTTACTGATTACGCTCACGGGGGCCTCCTTGTTGTTATGGGGTGCTCTCTAGGGCCTCTTCGCGGGCAAGCCCACTCCCACATTTTGATTTGTGAACACAATCAAATGTGGGAGTGGGCTTGCCCGCGATGGGGCCATCACTGCCTACGCAAATGCCTGCTCCAACGCCACACCCGCCCCGGTCAACCCGGAATACGGCGCCGTCACCAACCACACCGGGATCCCTTTGAAGTAGTCGCTCATGCAACCTTTGTCCGCAAAGCTCTTGGCAAAGCCACTGTTGATAAAGAACTCGGCAAACCGCGGGATCACCCCGCCCACGATATACACCCCACCCCGGGCGCCGGTGGTCAGCACGTTATTGCCGGCCACGCGGCCCAGCCAGATGCTGAACTGGTCGAGGACCTCCATCGCCACCGGATCGCCAGCCAACCCTGCCGCAGTAATCGCCTCCGGGGTTTCCAATACCGCCGGATGGCCGTCCACCGCGCAGATCGCCCGGTACAGGCGTGGCAGACCGCTACCGCTCAGGGCGGTCTCGGCGCTGACATGCCCGATCTCGTTGTAGATGTGTTGCCACAACTGGGTTTCCCGTGGGCTGCTCAGGGGCAGGTCGACATGCCCGCCCTCACCCGGCAACGCGGCCCAGCGGCCGGCGCCCAGGTCCAGCAAGGTGCCCACGCCCAGCCCTGTGCCTGGGCCGATCACCACGGCCGGGCGCCACGGCTCCGGGGTGCCGGCGCAGACCACGCGGTACTCATCGGGTTGCAGGCGGGTCATGCCCAGGGCCATGGCCGAGAAGTCATTGACCAGCAGCAGCTCGTCCACTTGCAGGGCCTTGCAGAACGCGGTCTTGCTCAGGCGCCAATGGTTGTTGGTGAACTTGAACTCATCACCACTTACCGGCCCGGCCACCGACAGGCACACCGCGCCGATGGAACCCGGCGCCAGGCCTTCCTCGGCGAGGTAGACCTTGATCGCCTCTTCAGGGCTGGCGTGATCCGCCGTGGCCAGCACCCGGATCGAATGCAGTGCCTGGTCCCGCCATAACGCAAACCGGGCGTTGGTACCGCCGATGTCACCAACCAGCGCAAGTTTCACTTAAGTGTCTCCAGGGCAGAGGTAAAGGCGCTGGCGCCCTGCTCTGCGGAGCTTGCGGCCAGGCGCATAAATGCAAACAGCTCGCGACCGGCCCCCACGTTATTGCCCAACAGGCCCGTGGCAGGCGCGCGCGCTGCAAATTCTTCGGCGTCCACCTTAAGCTCGAGGGTGCCTTTGACGCCATCGACGCGAATGATATCGCCATCCTTGACCCGCGCCAGCGCCCCACCGCACTGGGCTTCGGGGCTGACGTGAATCGCGGCGGGAATCTTACCCGAGGCGCCGGACATGCGCCCGTCTGTCACCAATGCGACTTTGAAACCACGGTCCTGCAACACGCCAAGGAACGGCGTCATCTTGTGCAATTCCGGCATGCCATTGGAGCGCGGGCCCTGGAAGCGCATCACCGCGACAAAATCCTTCTCCAACTGGCCGGCCTTGAACGCGTCCGCCAGGTCCTGCTGGTCCTGGAACACCACGGCCGGCGCTTCGACGATTTGATGCTCGAGGGCCACGGCCGAGACTTTCATCACCCCACGGCCGAGGTTGCCTTCCATCACTCGCAAGCCACCCTCCGGGGAGAAGGCACGGGCCACCGGGCGCAGGATGCTTTCGTCGAGGCTTTCGATCGGGCCTTCACGCCAGACCAGTTCGCCATCCACCAGGAATGGCTCCTGGGTGTAGCGGCTCAGGCCATGGCCGGCCACGGTGTTGACGTCTTCGTGGAGCAGGCCGGCTTCCAGCAACTCGCGGATCAGGAACGACATGCCGCCCGCCGCCTGGAAGTGGTTGATATCAGCTTTACCGTTCGGGTAGACGTGGGACAGGGTCGGCACCACTTCCGAGAGGTCGGCCATGTCCTGCCAGGTGAGGATGATGCCCGCGGCCATGGCGATGGCCGGCATATGCAGGGTGTGGTTGGTCGAGCCGCCGGTGGCGTTGAGAGCGACGATGGAGTTGACCAGGGATTTTTCGTCGACGATCTCGCCGATCGGTGTGAAGTTGCCATTGGCCTTGGTCAGGCGCGTGACCTGGTGCGCAGCCTCGCGGGTCAGTGCATCGCGCAGCGGTGTGTACGGGTTGACGAACGAAGCGCCGGGTAAGTGCAGGCCCATCACTTCCATCAGCAACTGGTTGGTGTTGGCGGTGCCGTAGAAGGTGCAGGTGCCGGGGCTGTGGTAGGACTTCATCTCCGATTCCAGCAGCTCTTCGCGGCTGGCCTTGCCTTCGGCATAGCGCTGGCGCACATCGGCCTTCTGTTTGTTGGAGATCCCCGAGGGCATCGGCCCGCCGGGCACGAAGATCATCGGCAGATGGCCATAACGCAGGGCACCCATCATCAGGCCCGGGACGATCTTGTCGCAGATCCCCAGCATCAGCGCGGCGTCGAACATGTTGTGGGACAGCGCTACCGCCGTGGACATGGCAATCACTTCGCGGCTGAGCAGGCTCAGCTCCATGCCCGGCTCGCCCTGGGTCACACCGTCGCACATGGCCGGGGTGCCGCCGGCGAACTGGCCGACCGAGCCGACTTCGCGCAGGGCTTTTTTGATCTGTTCCGGGAAATGTTCGTACGGCTGGTGCGCCGAGAGCATGTCGTTATATGACGAAACAATTGCCACGTTGGCGGCATTCATCATCCGCAGGCTGTTTTTATCTTCAGTGCCGCACCCGGCCACGCCGTGGGCAAAGTTGGCGCATTGCAGCTTGCCGCGCATCGGCCCGTCGCTGGCCGCGCCGCGAATCAGCGCAAGGTACGCCTCACGGGTTGCCCGGCTGCGGGCGATAAGGCGTTCGGTGACCTCAAGTACGCGGGGATGCATGTGTAGAACTCCAGGCTAACGGATGTGGCGACCTGAGTGTCTATGCTGATCAAACGCCCACCGCTCATGGGATGGCAGGGAGTCGTTTGGATCATCGGACCAGTTGATTCAGGTCACTCGTTGTAGATTGAACAAAATATTGCCACTAAAAAGGCTTGTTTTCTATTTTTATGCGAATAATCTTGTAATTCTTACAACAAATCGACGACAGGCGCTTTCAAATGACTCTTCGGATTGCAATCAATGGTTTTGGCCGTATTGGCCGCAACGTCCTGCGTGCACTTTATACCCAAGGTTACCGCCAGGATTTGCAGATCGTCGCCATCAATGATCTGGGCGACAGTTCGATCAATGCCCACCTGCTCAAATACGACACCGTCCATGGCACTTTCGATGCAGAGGTTGCTCACGATCAGGAAAGCCTGACCGTCAATGGCGACCGGATCGCCGTGAGTGCCATTCGCAACCCCGCCGATCTGCCGTGGGCTGCGCACAAGATCGACGTGGTGTTCGAATGCACCGGTCTGTTCACCGACCGTGACAAGGCTGCTGCCCATATTAGCGCCGGCGCGCGCAAGGTCATCATCTCGGCCCCGGCCAAGGGCGCGGATGCCACCGTGGTCTACGGGGTCAACCATGACATCTTGCGTCAATCCCACCAGATCATCTCCAACGCCTCCTGCACCACCAACTGCCTGGCGCCGGTGGCCCAGGTGCTGCACCGCGAATTGGGTATCGAAAGCGGCCTGATGACCACCATCCACGCTTACACCAACGACCAGAACCTGACCGACGTCTACCACACCGACCCGTACCGCGCCCGCTCGGCCACGCAGAACATGATCCCGAGCAAGACCGGTGCAGCCGAAGCGGTGGGCCTGGTCCTGCCGGAACTGGCGGGCAAGCTGACGGGCATGGCGGTGCGCGTGCCGGTGATCAACGTGTCGCTGGTGGACCTGACCGTGCAACTGAAAAAAGAAGCCACGGCCGATGAGGTCAACGCGCTGCTCAAAGAAGCCAGCCAACACTCGAAAATCCTCGGCTACAACACCCTGCCGCTGGTTTCCAGTGACTTCAACCATAACCCGCTGTCGTCGATCTTCGACGCCAACCACACCAAGTCCAGCGGCAAGCTGCTCAAGGTACTGGCGTGGTACGACAACGAATGGGGCTTCTCCAACCGTATGCTGGATAACTGCCTGGCGCTGTGTAACGCCGAGTAACCCCCCCCTGTGGGAGCGGGCTTGCTCGCGAATGCGGTGGGTCAGTAATAAATGTATTGACTGACCCACCGCATTCGCGAGCAAGCCCGCTCCCACATTTGTCTTGCGTGGGTTCAGAGAAATAGCCACTTGCCATTTGCGTTGATGATAAGCATTATCATTAACTGCCAATTGGTCCGGTATCACTGTGAGCCTATCTCGCTTCAATCAAGTCTTCCTCACCCAACGGGTGGTGCTACTGCGCACCTTGCAGCGGATGGTGAATAACCACAGCACCGCCGAGGACCTGTTGCAGGAAACCTACCTGCGCGTCACCCGGGCGCTCAGCGAGCGACCGATTGATCACCTCGAACCTTTCGTGTTCCAGACCGCACGCAACCTGGCCCTCGACCATCTGCGCGCGCGTCGGATCCAGTCCCGCACCTTGCAGGAAGATGTCCCATTGGATGTCCTGCAAAGCGTCGCCTCCCCGGTCACGACGCCCGAAGATGCCGCCCACGCCGAGCAATTGCTGGAGCACCTGAGTGTCAGCCTCGGACAGTTGAGCGCCCGCCAGCAGCAGATTTTTATCCTCAGCCGCCTGCACGGCTGCAGCTATCAGGAGATTGCCGACCAGTTGCAGGTGTCCTTGAGCACCGTGCAAAAGGAACTGAAATTGATCATGGCCATCTGCATAGGTGTGGCCGAACGACTCGATCACCCTTAAGCTTTGTCGGGACAAGCCGACAGAAATGTCGCAAAAATACGCAAGACACTGAATAAAACGTGGCGAAGACCCGAGGAACACCGTGACGGACCCGAACAAACTGCGCCCCCATGAGCTGGCTCATGAGGTGTTGCAACATGCGGCCATGGACCAAGCCCTCGACTGGCTGATCGCTTTGCAATGCCCGCAGCCAGGCCAGCAGGCCGAGTTCCAGGCCTGGCTCACCGCCGACCCGAGTCACGCCCAAGCCTTTGCCAAAGCCCAGGCCGCCTGGGGCGGTGCGCCGGTACACAGCGCCGCCGTGGCCCTCAATGCACCGCGCAAGCCCAGCGCCTGGCGGCGCATCAAGCCGCACTGGAAGCCCTTGGCCACGGCGGCGGTGTTGCTGCTCGGGCTGTTCAGCTTCAGCAACCTGCCGGTGCGCCTGCAGGCCGACCATTTGACCGTGGTCGGCGAGCGCCAGCGCCTGCAGCTGGATGACGGCTCCAAGGTGCTGCTCAATACCAATTCGGCGTTTTCCAGCACCATCGACGAACATCAGCGCATCGCCCGCCTGTACCAGGGCGAGGCGTTTTTCGAAGTCGCGGCCAACCGTGGCCTGCCCCTGCAAATCGACGCCGGCCCAGTGCGCGCCAGTGTCAGCGATACGGCATTCGCTGTGCGTTATCTCAACGGTGAGGCCCAGGTTCAGGTGCAACGCGGAGACGTTGACCTGAGTACCCCCTTCGGCAACAACCGGGTGCGCCTGAGTGCCGGCGAAAGCATCCGCGTCGGCCCCGAGGGCTTCGGCCAACCCTCCAAACTCGATGCGACCAAGGAGCTGGCGTGGGTCCAGGGCCGACTGGTCTTTGAAAACTGCCCGATGAGTGAAGTGCTGGCAGAGCTGCGGCGCTATTACCCGGGCTGGATCGTCAACACCAACGAGCAACTGGCCAGCGTCGCGGTGACCGGTAATTACCGCCTGGACCAGCCCCTGGACGTGGTGCGCTCCCTGGCGCATATCACCTCGGCCAGGCTATCGGAGTTCCCCGCGCTAGTCATTCTCAATTGAGAATAATTATTTTTACTCGATAACCTCTGCTGGTACGTCTCGTTTTAGCCAATGCAACTGATTCCTATTTGATTCAGGCTCGCAACTATAAGACTCGTACCTCGGAGCGCTCTCGATGTCCTCTCGTTTCAACCGCCGGTCCTCTTCGCCCACGCTTTGCCTGCTGGCCGCCGCGATCCTGTTGGCAGGCAGCCCGGTCCTGACGGCCGCTGCCGCCGAACCCGCTGCGCGCAGCCACGCCAATTACACCTTCAGCATCGAGCAGCAATCCCTGGTGTCGGCGCTCAACGCCTTTACCGCCGTCACCGGCTGGCAGATCGGCCTGCCCGCCGAACTGGGCCAAGGGGTTTCCTCCCCCGGCGCACGGGGCTCACTGACACCGGAAAAAGCCCTGGATCGGCTGTTGGTGGGGACCAACCTGAACTACCGCAAACTGGGTAACAACAACATCGTCCTGGAAAAGCGCACGCCGGGCAGTGCTATCACCCTGCAGCAAATGACCATCAGCGCCACCCGCCAGGAACAAGCGGTAGACAGCGTGCCCAGCACCGTCACCGTGCATGAGCGCGAGGAGCTGGACCGCCAGAACGTCAACACCATCCGCGAACTGGTGCGCTACGAACCGGGCGTCTCGGTCGGTGGCGCGGGCACCCGCTCCGGTAACACCGGCTACAACATTCGCGGGATCGACGGCGACCGCATCCTCACCCAGGTCGACGGTGTAGAGGTGCCGGACAACTTCTTCAACGGCCCGTACGCCAAGACCCGGCGCAACTATGTCGACCCGGAAATCGTCAAGCGCGTGGAAATCATCCGTGGCCCGGCCTCGGCCCTGTACGGCAGCAGCGCCATCGGCGGCGCCGTCAGCTACTTCACCCTCGATCCGGATGACATCATCAAGCCCGGCCAGGATGTGGGCGCGCGCCTGAAGACCGGCTACAGCTCGGCGGACGAAAGCTGGCTGACCTCCGGCACCGTCGCCGGCCGGGTGCAGGACTTCGACGGTTTGCTGCACCTGAGTCAGCGCAACGGCCACGAGATGGAGTCTCATAACGGCAACAACGCCACCGGCCTGGCCCGCACCGGCGCCAACCCGGAAGACGTGCGCACCACCAACGTGCTGGCCAAGCTGGGCTGGAACTACGGCGAAGACAACCGCCTGGGCCTGACCTACGAGAAGTACAAGGACGACCGCGACATCAACCAGAAAAGTGCGGTGGGCGGGATCTTCCTCGAGGGCCAGGGCACGAATATGTACCGTGACCGCCGCGGTAACGACACCATCACCCGCGAACGCTTTGGCCTGGAGAACAAGTTTTCACTCGACTCGCCGATTGCCGATCACATCAAGACCAGCCTCAACTACCAGATCGCCAAGACCGACCAGGCCACCAGCGAAATCTATCAGGCCGGCCGCCGCGTGCTGCGTACCCGCGACACCCTCTACGAAGAAAAGCAGTGGGTATTCGACGCGCAGTTGGACAAGGCCTTCGTCATCGGCGATACCGATCACCTGCTGACCTACGGCACCACGATCAAGCAGCAGAAAGTCACCGGTTCGCGCGAAGGTGCGGCGACCTGCCTGGCTGTAGGCGCGGGCTGCACTGCCATCGGCGCACCGAGCCCAACCCCTGCCGACAGCGTGAAAAAAGCCAGCGATTTCCCCGATCCGACCATCAACAGCTACGCGCTGTTTGCCCAGGATCAGATCAGCTGGAATGACTGGACCTTCCTGCCCAGCCTGCGCTACGACTACACCCAGCTCAAACCCAAGCTGACCGAAGCGTTCCTCAATACCACCGACCCGGACCGCAAGTACCCCCACGACGACTCGAACAAAACCTGGCATCGCTTCTCGCCAAAACTGGGCGTGACCTACGCACTGACCGAGCAGTACACCTGGTTTGGCCAGTACGCCGAAGGTTTCCGCACGCCATCAGCCAAAGCGCTGTATGGCCGTTTTGAAAACCTGGGCGAAGGCTATGTCGTCGAGCCCAACTCGAACCTCAAGCCGGAAACCAGCAAGAGCTACGAAACCGGAATCCGTGGCAACTTCGACTCAGGCAATTTCGACGTCGCGGTGTTCTATAACAAGTACCGTGACTTTATTGACGAGGACAACGCCGCGCTGAGCCCAACCGGTACCATCTTCCAGCCCGGCAATATCAAGCGCGCCACCATCAAGGGCATGGAGGTCAAAGGGCGCCTGAACCTGGACGCCTTCGGCGCACCGCAAGGCCTGTACAGCAAAGGCGCGATTGCCTACGCCCACGGCCGCAACGATGAAACCGGCCAGCCGCTGAACAGCGTCAACCCGCTCAAGGGTGTATTCGGCCTGGGCTACGACCAGGACACCTACGGTGCGCTGGTCAGTTGGACCCTGGTCAAGAAACAGAACCGGGTGGACAGCGCCACGTTCTTTACCCCGACCGGCATCAAGGCCAACGGCCCGTTCAAGACCCCGGGCTTTGGCATCGTCGACCTGACCGGCTTCTACAAAGTCACCGACGAGCTGACCGTCAACGGCGGCCTGTACAACCTGACCGACAAGAAATACTGGAACTGGGATGACGTGCGCAGCTACGACGGCGTGGGCGAAGCCGGCGTGACCTCGCCGGCCAGCCTGGACCGCCTGACCCAGCCAGGGCGTAACTTTGCGATCAACCTGATCTGGGACATCTGACCCACGCAACCCCGCCTCGCCGGCTTTATCGCCGGCCGGGGTGAGGATTTTTTACTGTGACGCGTCTTCTTGTTCGTCTAGTAATAACAGCCTGGCAACAAGGCGCTTTTCCTTCTCAAGGACATCCAATGACCGCTTCCACCACCACAGAACGCGCAAGCCTGCGCTCCCAGCGCCTGAACCAGATCACCCACGAGCCACACACCAAGCTCGACGCCCTGGTCAAGGCTCACGCCCCGTTTGAAACCCAGGCCAACTTCGCCCGTTTCGTGGTCGCGCAGTACCTGTTCCAGTCGGAACTGGTGGCGCTGTACAACGATCCCGAGCTGATCAAGCTGGTACCCGACCTGGCCGAGCGCTGCCGCGCCGACGCCGCCAAGCTGGACCTGGCCGACCTGGACACCGAAGTGCCTGCCCCCGTGGCCGGTGCCGTGCAGAACCCGAGCAAGGCCGAGGCCCTGGGCTGGCTGTTCGTCTCCGAAGGCTCCAAGCTGGGCGCGGCATTCCTGATCAAACGTGCCGTTGGCCTGGGCCTGAGCGAAACCTTCGGGGCCCGCCACCTCGGCGAGCCGGCCGGTGGCCGTGCCGAAGGTTGGAAGCGCTTCACCCGCACCCTCGATAGCCTGGAACTGAGCGCCGAAGAAGAAGCGGCGGCGGAAAAAGGTGCAGTGGATGCCTTTGTACGCTTCACCGTGTTGCTGGAACAGGCGTACGCTAGCGCCCCAGAACTGGCCTGACCCGCTGCTGGCATGCCATGAATGTGGGAGCTGGCTTGTGTGGGAGCTGGCTTGCCTGCGATAGCATCGCCTCGGTCCAACTCATACACCGAAGCGTCCGCATCGCAGGCAAGCCAGCCCCCACATGTTGATCGCGCTCCATTTGCAGATTTTTCGAAACCCAGACAAATCGTACCTATGACAGCCCCCGCCCCCTCCTCCTCCAAGCTCGCCCGAATCCTGTTCGGCCTGCTGGCCTATGTCAGCCTGGGGATCGGCTTGATCGCAATTGTCATACCGGGCCTGCCCACCACCGAATTCATCCTGCTGGCCGCCTGGGCTGCCACCAAGAGCTCGCCGCGCCTGAGCGCGTGGCTGGAAAACCACCGGCTGTTCGGGCCGATCCTGTTCAACTGGCGCAACGGCAAGATCATCGCGCGCCGGGCCAAGGTCAGCGCCACCATGAGCATGCTGCTGTGTGCCGGCCTGATGCTGGTGATGCTCGATCACGGGTGGCCGATCTACCTGGCGATCGCCGGCATGTGCCTGGGCAACCTGTGGATCTGGTCACGCCCCGAGCGCCTGGCGCGACCCCCCGCCTGAGCGCCCTACCGCTCATCGCCTATTCCTCATGAATTACCCGTCGGTGCCGATGTTCCGGGCATAGCGCCGAATGGACTTGGCCGTTGCCCTGCTTGCACACCAACAAGTCCAATCGCGAGTAAGCCCATGTTCGACACCCTCTCCATCCGCTTGAAAATCGTGCTGCTCTCCGGCCTCTGCCTGTTGGGGGTGATTGCGCTGATCGTCAGCCTGAACATCTACCAGACCAACCAGAACGACCAACTGGTCAGCGCCTCAAGTTCGCAGATGCTCACCACCAGCGTGGAAAACCTGCTCCAAGCCAAGGCCGCCGAGCAGGCGGTGCAAGTACAGAAAGCCTTCGGCGAGAGCCTGTTGGTGGTCACCGCCCTCGCCGATCAGGTCAAGGACTTGCGCAACATGGCCGCCAAGCGTTCGCTGGAAGCAGGGGCCATGCGCGAGGAGCTCAATCAGCAGATCAAGACCGCCTTCGAGCGCAACACCAAGGTGCTGGGGATCTGGTTGTCGTTTGAACCCAACGGCCTGGATGGCAAGGACAGCGAATTTATCGACGACAAGCTACGCGCCTCCAACGAATCCGGGCGTTTCTCCAGCTATTGGAGCCGGGCCGGCGGTGAAGGCTTGAACACGATCATGGTGGAAGCGGACCTGACCAAGACCACCCTCAATCTCAGCGGCACGCCCTACAACATCTGGTACACCTGCCCACGGGATACCCGCAGCGTTTGCCTGTTGGACCCGTACGCCGACGAAGTGGCCGGCAAGTCGATGCTGATGACCACCATCTCCCTGCCGCTGCTGGCCGACGGCAAGGTGATTGGGGTGATCGGCATCGACATTGCCTTGGACGCCCTGCAAGCGGCGGCCAATACCGCGCAAAAAGAGCTGTTCGACGGCGCCGGAATCATGGAAATCCTCTCCAGCAGTGGCCTGATCGCTGGCTACAGTGGCGAGCCGGACAAGGTCGGCAAGAGCATCGTCGATATGCTTGGTGGCGAAGGCAAAGAGATCGTGCAACTGCTGGCCAGTGAAACGCGCAAGGTCCGCGAGCAAAACGACACGATCCACGCGGTATATCCGCTCAAGCCGATTGCCGGTGCCAAGCCCTGGGGCGTGTTGATTTCGCTGCCCAAGGACGTGCTGCTGGCCGATTCGGTCAAGTTGCAAGGCGTGCTCGACGACGCCCAGGCCCGCGGCACACTCCAGGCGTTGCTGGTGGGCGCCGTGGCTGGCCTGCTGGGCCTGCTGCTGATATGGCTGACCGCGACGGGTGTGACTCGCCCGATCAACAGCGTGGCGGCGATGCTCAAGGATATTGCCAGCGGCGACGGCGACCTGACCCAGCGCCTGACTTATACGAAAAAAGACGAACTGGGAGAACTGGTCAGTTGGTTCAATCGCTTCCTCGACAAGCTGCAGCCGACCATCGCCCAGATCAAGCAGAGCATCACTGAAGCCCGTGGCACCGCGGATCAGTCCTCGGAAATCGCGCGCCAGACCAGCGAAGGCATGCAGGTGCAATTTCGCGAGATCGACCAGGTGGCCACCGCCTCCAACGAGATGAGCGCCACCGCCCATGAGGTGGCCAACAGCGCCTCAAATGCGGCCAGTGCAGCACGCGGCGCCGATCAATCGGCCCGTGAAGGCATGGCGATTATCGAGCGCAGTACCCGCGATATCACCACCCTCGCCGAAGAAGTCAGCAAGGCGGTGACCGAGGTCGAAGCCCTGGCGGTCAACAGTGAGCAGATCGGCTCGGTGCTGGAGGTGATCCGCAGCATTGCCGAGCAGACCAACCTGCTGGCGCTCAACGCGGCGATTGAAGCGGCACGCGCCGGGGAAAGCGGACGGGGTTTTGCGGTAGTGGCAGACGAAGTGCGCAACCTGGCGCGACGCACCCAGGACTCAGTGGAAGAAATCCGCCTGGTCATCGAACGTATCCAGAGCGCGACCCGTGGGGTAGTGACCACCATGCATTCGAGCCAGAGCCAGGCGCAGAACAACGCCGGGCAGATCCAGCAGGCGGTCCAGGCCCTGGGCAAGATCAGCGATGCGGTGACGGTGATCAGCGACATGAACCTGCAAATCGCCAGCGCTGCCGAAGAACAGAGCGCCGTGGCCGAAGAGGTCAACCGCAACGTTTCGGCGATCCGTACCGTGACCGAGACCTTGACCGGTCAGGCCACTGAATCGGCGGCGATCAGCAGCCAGTTGAATGCATTGGCCAACCAGCAGATGAAACTGATGGATCAGTTCCGGGTGTAGACCCAGGTCCGGAAAACGATGAAATACCCCATGTGGGAGCGGGCTTGCTCGCGATAGCGGTGGACCCGTCAATAAATCCGGCGACTGACACTGCGCTATCGCGGGCAAGCCCGCTCCCACATACAGCACCAGCAGATTTGCAGTGAGTCAAACACCGGTCCAGGCGCTGACAAACGCCGTGATGTCTTCTTTCGCCGCCGTCCGCGGCGGGTTTTGCGCAGTGCCCAAATAAAGGAAGCCAATCACTTCCTCACCCGCACTCAGCCCCAACCCCTTGGCCACATGCGCCGAATACGACAAATCCCCGGTCCGCCACACCGCACCAATGCCCTGGGCATACGCCGCCAGCAAAATACCGTGGGCCGCACAGGCCGCCGCCAGCAATTGCTCGGACTTGGGCACCTTGAAGTGCTCCTGCAGACGGGCAATCACCACCACCACCAACGGCGCACGCAACGGGCCATTCTGCGCCTTGTCGATCACCGCTTGCGGGGCCTCGGGGTCTTGCAGGCGGGCCGCTTCGGCCAGCAGGGTGCCCATTTGCTCGCGGGCTGCGCCTTCCACGGTGAGGAAGCGCCACGGCCGCAGTTGGCCGTGGTCCGGCGCACGCATGGCTGCCGCGAACAGCACTTCGCGCTGCTCGGCAGTAGGGGCCGGTTCCAGCAGGCGCGGTACGGAAACACGGTTGAGCAAAGCGTCGAGAGCCTGCATTGGCCACCTCCAAAAAAAATGTGCGGTCATTCTAGCGGGAATGCATCAGATTGGAGCAAACGATAATTGCTCTTATTCAATCCGCCCCGCCCTGTTAGACTTTGCCCCTGAATTTCATCCACCCTCGCCCGTCTTCCAGGATTCTTGATGCCCCGTTTGCTTCTTCGCCTGTCTGCACTCTTGATGGCCGTGAGCCTGAGTGCCTGCGATGACGCCCCGCCGCCGACGTTTACCCAGGCCGAGCCCGGTGAAGCCCGTTCGGGGGGCAGCACCACGGTGCGCAAGACCGACCAGAATGCCTTTTCGCTGCCGTCGGCCAACCTGGCACCAACCCGCCGCCTGGACTTCAGCGTCGGCAACAGTTTTTTCCGCAATCCATGGGTGATCGCCCCGGCCACCACCACCGCCCGCGACGGGCTGGGGCCGCTGTTCAACACCAATGCTTGCCAGAACTGCCATATCAAGGACGGGCGCGGCCATCCGCCCGCGCCTGAGGCCAACAATGCGGTGTCGATGCTGGTACGCCTGTCGATCCCGGATTCGCCGCCCTATGCCAAGGTCATCGAACAGTTGGGGATCGTGCCCGAGCCGGTGTATGGCGGGCAGTTGCAGGACATGGCCGTGCCCGGTGTCGTCCCGGAAGGCAAGGTGCGGGTCGACTACACACCGGTCAACGTCACGTTCAATGACGGTACGGTGGTGGAGTTGCGCAAGCCGAGCCTGCAGATCACCCAGCTCGGCTACGGGCCGATGCACCCGGATACGCGGTTTTCCGCCCGTGTAGCACCGCCGATGATCGGCCTGGGCCTGCTCGAAGCCATCAGCGACGCGGACATCCTGCAAAACGCCAGCAAACGCCCGGACAAAAACGGCGTGCTCGGCCGCCCGAACTGGGTCTGGGACGATGCCCAGCAAAAAACCGTGCTCGGGCGCTTTGGCTGGAAAGCCGGGCAGCCGAACCTCAATCAACAAAATGTTCACGCGTTCTCTGGTGATATGGGCCTGACCACCAGCCTGCGGCCCATGGACGACTGCACCGACGCACAGGTTGCCTGTAAGCAGGCGCCCAACGGCAACGGCGAAAATGGCGAGCAGGAAGTCAGCGATAACATCCTGCGCCTGGTGCTGTTCTACACCCGGAACCTGGCCGTGCCCGCCCGACGCGACGTCAACGCGCAACAAGTGCTGGACGGCAAGAACCTGTTCTTCCAGGCCGGTTGCCAGGCATGCCACACACCGAAGTTCACCACCGCCAGCAATGCCGCCGAACCGGAGCTGGCCAACCAGGTCATCCGACCGTACAGCGATTTGCTGCTGCACGACATGGGCGAGGGCCTGGCCGATAACCGCAGCGAGTTCAAGGCCGGTGGCCGCGACTGGCGCACGCCGCCGTTGTGGGGCATTGGCCTGACGCAAAACGTCAGTGGCCACACCCAGTTCCTGCATGACGGCCGTGCCCGCAACCTGCTCGAAGCCGTGCTGTGGCACGGCGGTGAGGCCCAGGCGGCGCAGCAACAGGTGTTGTCTTTTAATGCGCAGCAGCGAGCAGCATTGCTCGCGTTCCTGAATTCTCTATAAGCTTTGCCCCAATTATTGAAGGGAGCTCGACATGTTCCGTCCCAAGTTGTTGTTCACCAGCCTGGCCGCCCTGGCCCTTGGCGCCTGCTCGCCGCAGGATCCGCAAGCGGTCACCTCGGCAGCCATCGCCAAGCAAGTGATCCTGCCGACCTACAGCCGCTGGGTCGAAGCTGACCGGCAGTTGGCCGTCAGCGCCCTGGCTTACTGCCAAGGCAAGGAATCCCTGGAGACCGCCCGCGCCGACTTCCTCCACGCGCAAAAAGCCTGGGCCGAGTTGCAACCGCTGCTGATCGGCCCGCTGGCTGAAGGCAATCGCGCCTGGCAGGTGCAGTTCTGGCCCGACAAGAAAAACCTCGTCGGCCGCCAGGTCGAGCAACTGGCCACTGCCCAGCCACAGATCGACGCCGCCGCCCTGGCCAAGTCCAGCGTGGTAGTGCAAGGCCTGTCGGCCTACGAATACATCCTGTATGACGCCAAGACCGACATCGCCAACGACGCCCAGAAAGCCCGCTACTGCCCGCTGCTGATGGCCATCGGCGAGCGCCAGAAGCAATTGGCCGAAGAAATTCTGGCCAGCTGGAACAGCACCGACGGCATGCTCGCGCAGATGACCAAGTTTCCTAACCAGCGCTACGCCGATTCCCACGAAGCCATCGCCGAACTGCTGCGCGTGCAGGTCACGGCCCTGGATACCCTGAAGAAAAAACTCGGCACGCCGATGGGTCGCCTGTCCAAGGGTATCCCGCAGCCATTCCAGGCCGATGCGTGGCGCAGCCAGTCGTCCCTGCAAGGCTTGCGAGCCAGCCTCGCGGCGGCCCAGACCGTGTGGGTCGGGGTCGACAACAAAGGCCTGCGCGGCCTGCTGCCTGCCGACCAGAAACCTCTGGCCGAAAAGATCGACGCCGCCTACGCCGCCGCCCTGAAGCTGTTCGACAGCAACCAGCGTTCGCTCAATGAACTGCTGGCCGACGACGCCGGGCGCGAGCAACTCAACGCTATCTACGACAGCCTCAACGTGGTCCACCGCCTGCATGAAGGCGAACTGGCCAAGGCGCTGGGCATCCAACTGGGCTTCAATGCCAACGACGGTGACTGATGATGCTCAGGCGACAGGCTTTGGCCATCGGCAGCGTGCTGCTCAGTGCAATCACCCTGGGCGGCTGGACGCTGTTCAAGCGCAAGGGCGACAGCCCGCTGTTGCTGTCGGCCCGGGATGATGCCGACGGCAAGCACTACGCCGTGGGCTATCGCCTGGACGGCAGCCAGGTGTTCGCCACCCAGGTTGGCCAGCGTTGCCACGACATCATCAACCACCCGAGCCTGCCCATCGCGCTGTTCGTGGCGCGCCGTCCGGGCACCGAGAGCTACCTGGTGGACCTGCGCGACGGCACGCTGCTGCAAACCGTGACGTCCCAGGCCAACCGGCACTTTTATGGGCATGCAGTCATCCACAAGAGCGGCGACTGGCTATACGCCACGGAAAACGACACCACCGACCCCGGTCGCGGCCTACTGGGCGTGTACAGGTTCGAAGGTGAGCGCCTGGTACACAGCGGGGAGATGTCCACCCACGGCATCGGCCCGCACCAGGTGTCGTGGATGCCCGATGGCGAGACTCTGATCGTGGCCAATGGTGGCATTCGCACCGAGGCCGAAAGCCGGGTCGAGATGAACCTCAACGCCATGGAGCCGAGCCTGGTGCTGATGCAGCGCGACGGCACCCTGCTGAGCAAGGAAACCCTGAGCCAGCCAATGAACAGCGTGCGCCATATGGGGATCGCCAGCGATGGCACGATCCTCACCGGGCAACAGTTTATGGGGCCTTCCCAGGAGCGTTCCGAACTGTTGGCGATCAAGCGTCCGGGGCAACCGTTCGTGGCGTTCCCGGTGGCCGATGAGCAATTGCAGGCCATGGGGCACTACACCGCCAGCGTGGCCGTACACAGCGAGTTGCGTCTGGTGGCACTGACCGCGCCACGGGGCAATCGCTTCTTTATCTGGGACATGGACAGTGGCGAACTGCGCCTGGACGGGCCGTTGCCTGACTGCGCCGGCGTCGGCGCAGTGGCCGACGGGTTTGTCGTGACCTCTGGCCAGGGTCGTTGCCGTTTCTACGATTGCCGGCAGCCCCAACTGGTGGCCAAGCCCCTGGATCTGCCAGCTGGGTTTTGGGATAACCACCTGCATCTGATCTAAAACCACTGTCGCGCTCCCGGGCCCACACCTGGGAGCCGACTCACCAGAAAAACCCTACGCAACCTGTGAAAAAACCCCGCCACGGGGACTACTCATCTCACAGACACGTCCGACTTTCCGCCTTATAGCACTCGCCTTTCTGATGAAGACTGCCTGGCTCATCGTGCCAGCGAGCGCCCCTGCGCGCGCCCTCCGCACCCTGTCACCTTCACAAGGAAGCAACTATGCCGGGCCGCCGGATGATTACCATGCTCAGCATCGTACTGCTGGTCGTGCTGATGCTCGCCAGCTATAAAGCGTTCTGGGTTTACCAACAGCTGCAGCTGCTGCATGCGCCAAAGCCGCCCGTCAGCGTGGCGGTGGCAACCGCCCTCGAACAACCCTGGCAGCGCCAGTTGCCCGCCGCTGGCACCCTCAAGGCATTGCAGGGCATCAACCTGAGTATCGAGGTGCCCGGCGTCGTCACCCAGTTGCACTTCGACTCCGGGCAAGTGGTCAAGCAAGGGCAAACCCTGCTGCAACTTGAGAATCAGGCCGAGCAGGCCGCGCTGGACGTGGCCCTGGCGGACCGCAGCCTGGCCCGGCAGAACTTCCAGCGCGGCCGCGAGCTGGTGGCGATCAACGCCATCTCCCAAGAGGAGTTCGACCGACTGTCCGCCGAGTTCAACCGCAACAATGCCGTCGTTGAACAACGTCGCACGGCGCTGGACAAAAAACGCATCGTCGCCCCGTTCAACGGCACCCTTGGCATCCGCCAAGTCAACATCGGTGACTACCTGCAAAGCGCCACCGTGATCGCCAGCCTGCAGGACGCCCATAGCCTTTACGTCGATTTCCACATCCCCGAGCACGCGGTTCAACTGATCAAGATCGGCCAGTCCGTGCGCATTGAAGTCTCGGCACGCCCAGGACTTTCCAGTCTCGCCACCATTAGCGCCATCGACCCCATCGTCGACACCCACACGCGAAATGTGTTGGTACGCGCCACCCTGACTCATCCGCCCGCCGACCTGTTGCCGGGTATGTTCGCCCACTTGCAGGTGCTGCTGACGAACCCGGGTTTGCATATCGTGATCGAGGAGAGCGCAATCGCCTACAGCCCCTATGGCCAGTATGTGTACGTCGTAGCCCCGCGCAAAAACAGCGAAGGCCGTGACGAGCTGGATGCCGAGGGCAAGCCGCTGCTGATCGCCGAACAACGCCTGGTCGAAACGGGCGAGCGACGCGATGGCACCATCGTGATTGCCAAAGGGCTGGCCAAGGGCGAACAGGTCGTTACTGCCGGCCAGATCAAATTGCAAAACGGTACCCCAGTGCGCATCAGCATCCACCGGAACCAACCTGATGAGCGTCCACTGGCGGCCCAACGGGAGAACGAAAAATGACGTTCACCGACCTGTTTATCCGCCGCCCCGTACTGGCCCTGGTGGTCAGCCTGTTGATCGTGTTGCTGGGCTGGCAGGCCTTTGGGCAATTACCATTGCGCCAATTCCCGCAGATGGAAAGTGCGCTGGTCACGGTGACCACGGTCTCTCCAGGCGCCAGTGCCGAGACCGTGCAGAGCTACATCACACAACCTCTGCAGAAAAGCCTGGCAAGCGCGCAAGGCATCGACTACATGCGCTCCACCAGCCGGCAGAACGTGTCGATTATTTCCATCTACGGGCGGGTCGGGGCCGACAGCGACCGGTTGTTCACCGAGCTGTTGGCCAAGACCAATGAAGTAAGGAACCAACTGCCTCGGGACATAGAGGATCCGGTGCTGAACAAGGTCGCGGCGGATAACACCGCGCTGATGTACCTGGGTTTTTCCAGCGACACCATGAACAATGCGCAAATCACCGACGTCCTGCTGCGTGTGATCCAGCCTCGCCTGGTGACTCTGCCGGGCATGGCCGAGGCCCAGATCATCGGCAACCAAAGCTTTGCCATGCGTATCTGGCTTGATCCGCTGAAACTCGCAGGCTTTGGTTTGAGCGCCAGCGATGTGACCCAGGCCATCAAGCGCTACAACGTACAGTCCATTGCCGGCGACGCTACAGGTGAATTGGTCGTTACCAGTGTCACGGCCAATACCGAACTGCAGTCGGTTGAAGGCTTCCGGGCCATCACCTTGAAAACCAACGGCGACAGCCAGGTCCGCCTCGGGGATGTGGCGCGGGTGGAGCTGGGAGCGCAGAACTACGACAGCTTCAGTTCATTCAATGGCCTGCCCGCGACCTACATCAGCATCAAGCCGACCCCCGACGCCAACCCGCTGGAGCTGGGCAAGCGCGTACGCGAACTGATGCCCCTGCTGCAGGCGCAGTTACCGCCTCATGTGCAAGCCGATATCGCCTACGACTCGACGTTGTACATCAACGCCTCTATCGACCATGTGCTGTCGAGCCTGCTGGAAGCCATCCTGATTGTGGTGTTGGTGGTGTTCCTGTTTCTGGGCTCTTTGCGCGCCGTGGTGATTCCCGTCATCACCATTCCCCTGTCGCTGGTCGGCACGCTGTTCTTCATGCAACTGATGGGCTACTCGATCAACGTCCTGACGCTGCTGGCCATGGTCCTGGCCATTGGCCTGGTGGTGGATGACGCCATTGTGATGATGGAGAACATTCATCGGCATATCGAACGAGGCAAGTCGCCCCTTGAGGCCGCGATCAAAGGCGCGCGGGAGGTGTGCGTGCCGGTCATTTCGATGACCATTACCCTGGCCGCGGTGTATGCGCCCATCGGTTTCCTGCAGGGGTTGACCGGGGCGCTGTTCAAGGAGTTTGCCCTGACCCTGGCCGGGGCCGTGGTGATTTCCGGTATCGTTGCGCTGACCCTGTCACCGATGATGTGCGCCCTGTTATTGCGCCCTGAAGAACAGCCACGGGGCCTGCCCCTGGTCCTGGACCGGCTGTTCAACCATCTGAAGCAGCGTTACCAGCGCCGCCTGCATCAGATCATGGAGGCGCAGTCGGTGGTCATCGTGTTCGCCCTGCTGATCCTCGGCCTGATTCCCGCCATGCTCACCTTCACCCTCTCCGAGCTGGCCCCCGATGAGGACCAGGGCCTGATCTTTATCCTCGCCAGCGCACCGCAGCCGAGCAACCTGGCCTACCTCAACCGTTACACCCAGGACTTCATCGCGCTGTTCAAGACCCTGCCCGAGTACCAGGCCTCGTTCCAGATCAATGGCCTCGATGGCGTGCATTCGGGGGTGGGCGGTTTCCAACTGCGCCCGTGGGACCAGCGCGAGCGCACGCAGATGGAGGTGCTGGCGCCGCTGCGCAAAAAGCTCGACAGCATCCCCGGCCTGCAAGTATTTGCCTTTAACCTGCCGTCCTTGCCGGGTACAGGCGAAGGCCTGCCTTTTGGTTTTGTCATCAGTTCCCAGCAGGACCACAAGTCGATGCTGGCGGTGGCCGAGCGCGTCAAACAGCGGGCCATCGACTCCGGGAAGTTTGCCTACGTGGATATCGACCTGGCCTTCGACCGGCCCGAAGTAGTGATCGACATTGACCGGGCCAAGGCCGCGCAAATGGGCGTGTCCATGCAGGACCTGAGCCTGACCCTGGCGACCCTGCTGGCTGAAACGGAAATCAACCGCTTCAGGATTGATGGCAATCTGTACAAGGTCATTGCCCAGGTCGAGCGCACCTACCGCGACAACCCGGACTGGCTGAGTCACTACAACGTCAAAAATGCCAAGGGCCAATTACTGCCCCTGTCGACGTTGATCACCGTCTCCAGCCAACAGGTACGCCCGCGACAGTTGAACCAGTTCCAGCAGCTCAATTCGGTGCTGGTCTCGGCTTACCCGATTGTCGGTATGAGCAACGCCCTGGAGACCGTACATGCCATCGCCCAGGAAGAGGCTCCGGCGGGCTACACCTTCGACTACAGCAACGCCACGCGCCAGTTTGTGCAGGAGGGCAATGCGCTGTGGGGTACGTTCGGCCTGGCGTTGGCGATCATCGGCCTGGTGCTGGCGGCCCAGTTTGAAAGCCTGCGTGACCCGCTGGTGATCCTGGTGACGGTGCCGCTGTCGATCTGCGGGGCATTGATTGCGCTGTTCCTCGGCTGGTCGACCCTGAACATTTACACACAAATCGGCCTGGTCACGCTGATCGGCCTGATCAGCAAGCACGGCATCCTGATCGTCGAGTTCGCCAACCAGTTGCGCAAGGAGCAGGGGCTGTCGGCGCGTGCCGCCATCGAAGAAGCCGCCGCGATCCGCTTGCGGCCGGTGCTGATGACCACCATCGCTACCGTGCTGGGGGTGATCCCGCTGGTGTTTTCCAGCGGTGCCGGCGCGGTCAGCCGGTTTGATATCGGCATGGTGATCGCCACCGGCATGTCGATCGGGACCTTGTTCACTTTGTTCGTCCTGCCGTCGGTGTATACGGCGCTGGCCAAGCGCGACATGCCCGCACCCTGACCTCATATGGGAAAGGCCTGACACCCCTTTCCCTATTCCCCTACGCCTTAAAACCATTGCGCTTGAGCCTGCCCGCGAACGCTGAAATTTACCAGTTGGAATCCCCCCGAAACTCGGAGTAATGTGCCGAATCGTTCGTCTTCGTCTGCCTCAGTTTTTTCCAAGGAACCGGAATATGCTGCGTCGTCGCATGCTGATCATGTTGGCCGTTGTGCTGCTCATCGTCCTGCTGCTGGGGGGCTATAAAGCCTTTTCCATCTATCAGCAGATCCAGGTCTTTTCCGCGCCCAAACCGCCGATCAGCGTGGCGGTGGCCACCGCGGTCGAACAACCGTGGCAACAGCGCCTGCCGGCGGTGGGTACGCTCAAGGCCTTGCAGGGGGTGAACCTCGCCCTGGAGATTGCCGGCACGGTCAAGGACGTGCAGTTCGAGTCGGGGCAGAAGGTCAAGTCCGGGCAGCCGCTGGTGCGGCTCGACAGTGCGGTGGAAGACGCCCTGCTGCAAACCGCCCAGGCCGACCTGGGTCTGGCCCAGCTCGATTACGGGCGCGGCAGCCAACTGGTGGGCAGCCAGGCGATCTCCAAGGGCGAGTTCGACCGGCTCTCGGCGCAACTGCAAAAAAACAAGGCCACGGTCAACCAGCTCAAAGCGTCCCTGGCCAAGAAACACATCGTCGCGCCGTTCAGCGGCACTATCGGCATTCGTCAGGTCGATGTGGGCGACTATCTGGCCAGCGGCACGGTGATTGCCACCTTGCAGGACCTGAGCAGCCTCTATGTGGACTTTTATGTGCCCGAGCAGTCGGTGCCCAAGCTGGCCGTGGGCCAGGGGGTACAGGTGCAAGTCTCGGCCTACCCGAAACTGACCTTCCCCGGCACCCTCAGTGCGATCAACCCGAAAGTCGAGAGCAGCACCCGTAACGTGCTGGTTCGAGCGACCCTGGCCAACCCGGACAATAAACTGCTACCGGGCATGTTCAGCAGCCTGCAAGTGCTGCTGCCCGACCCGCAAGCGCAGGTGGTGATACCGGAAAGTGCCATTACCTACACCCTCTACGGCAACTCAGCCTACGTGGTAACACAGAAAAAGACCGAGGACGGCAGCCTCGAAAAAGATGCCAACGGTCAACCGATCCTGATCGCCGAACGGCGCTTTATCGAAACCGGCGAACGGCGCGATGGCCTGGTGCTGATCACCAAAGGCCTGAGCAGTGGCGAGCAAGTGGTCAGCGCCGGGCAGATCAAGCTCGACACCGGTGCGCATATCGCCATCACTGCGGATAAAAACCTGCCGGCCGCCCCTGGCCAACCTCCGCGCAACGACGGTTCAAGGAACTGAGCCATGGCGTTTACCGACACGTTTATCCGCCGCCCGGTGCTGGCCATGGTGGTCAGCCTGCTGATCGTGCTCCTGGGTTTCCAGGCCTACAGCAAACTGCCACTGCGCCAATACCCATCCATGGAAAATGCCCTGATCACGGTGACTACCGCGTACCCCGGGGCCAATGCCGAGACGATCCAGGGCTATATCACCCAGCCGTTGCAGCAAAGCCTGGCAAGTGCCGAAGGCATCGACTACATGACCTCGGTCAGTCGCCAGAACTTCTCGGTGATTTCCATCTATGCGCGGATCGGCGCCAACAGCGACCGGCTGTTCACCGAGCTGCTGGCCAAGGCCAACGAGGTCAAGAACAAACTGCCCCAGGACGCCGAAGACCCGGTGTTGAGCAAGGAGGCCGCAGATGCCTCGGCGCTGATGTACATCAGCTTCTCCAGCCAGCAACTGAGCAACCCGCAGATCACCGACTACCTGTCGCGGGTGATCCAGCCCAAGCTGGCGACCCTGCCCGGCATGGCCGAAGCCGAGATCCTCGGCAACCAGGTATTTGCCATGCGCCTGTGGCTGGACCCGGTCAAGCTCGCGGGCTTTGGCCTGAGCGCCAGTGACGTCACCGATGCCGTGCGCCACTACAACTTCCTCTCCGCCGCCGGCGAAGTGAAGGGCGAGTACGTGGTCACCAGCATCAACGCCAACACCGATTTGAAGACCGCCGAGGCCTTCGCCGCCATCACCGTGAAGACCGATGGCGACAGCCGGGTGCTGCTGGGCGACGTGGCCCGGGTGGAAATGGGCGCGGAAAACTACAACGCCATCAGTTCCTTTGGTGGTACGCCTTCGGTGTACATCGGCATCAAGGCCACGCCCAGTGCCAACCCGCTGGATGTGATCAAAGAAGTACGCAAGCTGATGCCGGAGCTGGAATCCCAGTTGCCGCCCAATCTCAAGGCAGAAATCGCCTACGACGCCACGCTGTTTATCCAGGCGTCCATCAACGAAGTGGTCAAGACCCTGTTTGAAGCGGTGCTGATCGTGATCGTCGTGGTGTTCCTGTTTCTCGGGGCGCTGCGCTCGGTGGTGATCCCGGTGGTGACCATCCCGCTGTCGATGATTGGCGTGCTGTTTTTCATGCAACTGATGGGCTACTCCATCAACCTGCTGACACTGCTGGCGATGGTGCTGGCCATCGGCCTGGTGGTGGATGATGCCATTGTGGTGGTGGAGAACATCCACCGCCATATTGAAGAAGGCAAGACGCCACTGGACGCTGCGCTGGAAGGCGCGCGGGAGATTGCCGTGCCGGTGGTGTCGATGACCATCACCCTGGCGGCGGTGTATGCGCCCATCGGTTTCCTCGAGGGGCTGACCGGGGCGTTGTTCAAGGAGTTCGCCCTGACCCTGGCCGGTGCGGTGGTGATTTCCGGCATCGTCGCCCTGACCCTGTCACCGATGATGTGCGCCCTGCTGTTGCGCCACGACGAAAACCCCACGGGCCTGGCCCATCGCCTGGACCGCATCTTCGAAGGCCTCAAGCGCCGCTACCAGACAATGCTGCACGGCACATTGAACACCCGGCCGGTGGTGATCGTATTTGCCCTGATCGTGCTGTGCCTGATCCCGGTTTTCCTCAAATTCACCCAGTCGCAACTGGCCCCGGATGAAGACCAGGGCATCATCTTTATGATGGCCAGCGCACCGCAGCCGACCAACCTGGACTACCTGAACACCTACACCGACGAGTTCATCACGATCTTCAAGGACTTCCCGGAGTATTACTCCTCGTTCCAGATCAATGGGTTCAACGGGGTGCAATCGGGTATCGGCGGCTTCCTGCTCAAACCGTGGAACGAGCGCGACCGCACGCAGATGCAGATCCTGCCTGAGGTACAGAAACGCCTGGAGCAGATCCCCGGCTTGCAGGTATTCGGCTTCAACCTGCCATCACTGCCCGGTACCGGCGAAGGCCTGCCCTTCGGTTTTGTGATCAACACACCCAATGACTATGAGTCGTTGCTGCAAGTGGCCGACCGCGTGAAGAAACGGGCCATGGAGTCGGGCAAGTTCGCCTTTGTCGATATCGACCTGGCATTCGACAAACCCGAGGTGGTGGTGGACATCGACCGCGCCAAGGCGGCGCAGATGGGGGTGTCGATGCAGGATCTGGGCAGCACCCTGGCGACCTTGCTGGCGGAGGCGGAAATCAACCGGTTCACCATTGATGGGCGCAGCTACAAGGTCATCGCCCAGGTCGAGCGGGCCTACCGGGACAACCCCGAGTGGCTGAACAGTTACTACGTGAAAAACACCCAGGGCGAGCTGTTGCCGCTGTCGACCCTGATCAGCATCAGTGACCGCGCGCGCCCGCGCCAACTGAACCAGTTCCAGCAACTCAACTCGGCGCTGATCTCGGGCTTCCCGATTGTCAGCATGGGCGAGGCCATCGACACCGTGCGCCAGATCGCCATCGAAGAAACCCCGGCCGGCTACGCCTTCGACTACAGCGGCGCCTCACGCCAGTTCATCCAGGAAGGCAGCGCGCTGTGGGTCACCTTTGGCCTGGCGTTGGCCATCATCTTCCTGGTGCTGGCGGCACAGTTCGAGAGCTTCCGTGACCCGCTGGTGATCCTGGTGACGGTGCCGCTGTCGATCTGCGGCGCGTTGATCCCCTTGTTCCTGGGTTGGTCGAGCATGAACATCTACACCCAGGTGGGGTTGGTGACGTTGATCGGGCTGATCAGCAAGCACGGGATCCTGATCGTCGAGTTTGCCAACCAGCTGCGCAAGGACAAGGGCCTGACGCCCCGTGAAGCGGTGGAAGAAGCGGCGGCAATTCGCCTGCGCCCGGTGTTGATGACCACGGCAGCGATGGTGTTTGGCATGGTGCCGTTGATCTTTGCCACAGGGGCCGGGGCGGTCAGTCGGTTTGATATCGGGATGGTGATTGCTACGGGGATGTCTGTGGGTACGTTGTTTACGCTGTTTGTGTTGCCGTGTGTTTATACGTTGTTGGCCAAGCGTGAGGCCTTGGCGGCGGCGGATTGATTGAGTACCTATCCGTTTCTGCGCCCCCCTGTGGGAGCTGTCTCGCCCTGCGAGGCTGCGATAGCGGTGTGTCAGACAACATAAGGCTAGCAGTGCCGGCGCCATCGCTGGCAAGCCAGCTCCCACACCCACCGGGGAACGCGGCTTCGCGCTCGGGTTCTACTGTGGCTCTGCTTTTGATCTTGATCTGAGGCGCCCCGCCAGGGCTGAGCGTATAGCCGCCATCCCAGACCAAGAACGCCGCAACACGTAAAAAAACAAAAGGCCCCGCACTGCGGGGCCTTTTACAGGGGCGTCAATCTCTTCAACTCGCAGGCCTCATCCCTTGGGACATCCCAAACATAAACAGCAAAAGCTGATGATCAGGCTGCGTGCCCCCCGTGGTCTTGGCGATCCGCGGCACCGGGCATTGCCCGCCGTTGTGCGCCGCGCTGAGGACTTCTGTGCGGGGCTGCTCCCAGGCAGCCAGGGCCAGGGAGGCGATGCCCAAGGCCCCCAACAGAAACAAACCTCGTGCTATTTCTAGCTTCATTAGGTTAAACCCTTGATAGCGCTGCCAAACGCCGCTTCGTAAAAGTAGCTGAGTTTTTGCCAGTCGGCGGCATTCCACGACGAATGGCGCCGCAACTGCTGCATGTCATGGTCAGCGGCCCGGCGGGCGGTCAAGCGTTGGCGACTCTTCTCGAGATCCAGCAGCGCCACTTCGACCGTCGCGCCCTCTGCCGCCCCGCTGACCCGCACAAAAATATGCTTGCTGTACAGGCAGCCATGCTGCCAGCGCCCCTTGTGCATGCGCGCCAGGGTTTGCGCCAACTCAGCTAGCAGGCGCTCATGCACCAGTTCCCCACATTGCGCACGGCCATCGGCGGCGTACCAGCTGTCGATATCCACAAAGCCATCCAAAGCCGCCGTCACCAGCAAAGCCTTCCACTGTTGGTCCGGATCACGACGGGCGCCACAGAACACCAGTTCCGGAACCCCCACATCGAGCAAGCGCAGGCCCCTGAGCGCATCGCGCTCGCGCAACACCGTGGGCCGCCCAAAAGGATGCAGCCAACTGCGATAGGTGTGACCTGTCTGGCGCTTGCTGTAGAGCAAGCGCCCATTGGTGCCGATTACCCGCTGTACGCCGCTTTCGCCCCCTCGACGCCGATTGGGCTCCTCGACCCACTCGCCCTGCTGCCGCCAGAAGTAATCGAAGCGCTCTTCGGGAGCTACGTGACTGCCTGCTACGTACTCAACTGCCATCCTGCTACCTCTTGCGCAATACATACACCCGCCACATGGCGTACAGCGGTATGAAGTCCAAATACTCCTGGACACGAAAACCAGCTTGCTCAAACTCAGCCTCAACAGTAGCAGCCGGTAACACAAAACGATTTCGGTAACTCTCCTGCTCACTTTTGTTGCGGCGCTGCAATTCCAGGCGCTTGCGTTTCCAGGCCTTGAAGTTGCCATCCACCCACAACGAAATGATCACACTATCGCGGGTAACCCTTTGAAATTCCTTCAATAAAGCCAGTCGATGCGCCGGGTCGCCGATGTGGTGCAGCAGACGCATGCAGAAAATGCTGTCCACTGCGTTGTCTGGCAGGTCGATATCAAACGCTGATGTCTGCAAGGGCCGTACCCGCTTGAGCACATCCGCCGGTTGCGACGCAGTGGCGATGCTTAACATGGCCTCGGAATTGTCCGCGCCGATAATCACCCGGTTGGGCTTTTCGGCCAGCAGTGGCCAGAAACGCCCGACACCGCACGGCAGATCCAACACCAGGCCAGGCTCACCGGCCATCGCCAGCGCACCGCGGGCCAATTGCTCATCCCGTTTGTGCGACAGCCGCCGCGCCAACTTGCCCTGATGTTTAAGCAGATATTGTTGAGCGTGCCGGTCGTCGTACTTGGCGGAAAATTCAAGTTTGATAGGGGTAGCCATCCACAGATCTCCTAGACTGATGCCTGCAACCTTAAGCAGTCGCACGTCATCCGCAGGTCAACCCTTTGTGAAAAAAACGTCCCGTCTAACCCTAAAGAATTACAAGGTTTTACAGGGAAAAAGCATGGCATGAAGCCATCCTCGCCGAACAGGCGGGAATCTGCCCCTGGGGAAGGGGCAGGAAAGGGCTCAGGATTTGACCTGATTCAATTCAACATGGAAGCGACAACCACTGGGCTCCATGGTACTGAGGCTGACCACCCAGCCCTGGCTCTCGCAGATGCGCTGGACCAGTGACAAACCCAGGCCCAGGCCGTCACCGCGTTTTTCGTTACCGCGTACAAACGGCTCGAACATAGCCTCGCGCTTGTCTTCGGGAATCCCCACCCCGCTGTCTTCCACTACAAAGCCGGTAGGCTCCAGGGTCAGGCGGATAAACCCGTGTTCGGTGTAGTGCAGGGCGTTGCGCAGCAGGTTGCCCATGACCGCATGCAGGAAGGTGGCGTTGTAGCGGGTGTCGAGTGGGTTGCCCGGCAGGTAGAACAACTCGATGCCCTTGCGCTCGATAGGTTCGCGCCAGATCCCCAGCAAGCCCTCCGCAACCTCGGAGAGGCTGACCTGGGGCGACATCGTGGTGTCGTCATGCTGGGCACGGGCCAGCATCAGGAAGGTCTGCACCAGCTCGCGCATTTCCTCGCAGGCCCGGGCGATACGCTCGACCTGTTTACGCCCCCGTGAATCAATCGCCGGGTTTTCCAGCAGCAGTTCGCAGGAACTGGCCAGCACCATCAAGGGCGTGCGCAGTTCATGGCTGACATCGCTGGTGAACAGGCGCTCACGGGTCAGGGCCTGGCGCAGACGGCCAAGGGTGGCGTCGAAGGCCACTGCCAGTTCGCCCACTTCGTCGGCCGCATAGTCCGGCGCCAGCGGCGGCGCCAGCCCCAGTAATTGGTCACGATGCCGCACCTGGCGCGCCAGGCGCACCACCGGTGCCATCACCTTACGGGCAAGGACCCAGCCGAGGAATACCGCCAGTGCCAGGCTGAGTACAAACCCTACCAGCACCACTGCAAACAACACGCGCTCGCGCTCTTCGAAATCGCTCTGGTCTTGCAGCAGGACATATCGACGGCCGTCGACGATCTCGACCATGGCATGGTAGGAAAGCGCATCGCGAAATACTTCGTGAAAGCCGGCGTCCAGATGCCGCAAGTCCTTGGGCAGTTGGAAATCCCCGCGTCCGCCGCTGAAATAGAACAGCTGGTCCGGCTCGGGACGGTGGCGCCAGTCTTCGACACTGTCCATCAACAGCAGACGCTGCAGGTCGCCGCCCAGCCCCGCCGAAATCAGTTTTTCTTCCACCAGGTGCACCGTGGCGACGATGCCCATGGCGAAGGCCCCCGCCACCAGCGCGCTCATCAGCGCAAAGGCGATGATGATCCGCTGGGCAAGGCTTTGCTTAAACTCCATCACGCCCCTCGGCCAAGCGATAACCCACGCCATGCACGGTTTGCAGCAAGGGTTTGGCAAATGGCTTGTCGATCACTTGGCGCAGTTGGTGGACATGGCTGCGCAGGCTGTCGCTGTCCGGGCAGTCATCGCCCCACAGGGCCTCTTCAAGCACTTCGCGGCGCAGGACATGCGGGCTTTTCTGCATCAACACCGCGAGCAGTTTCAGGCCGACAGGGTTGAGCTTGAGCAGGCGCCCTTCGCGGGTCACTTCCAGGGTGTCGAGGTCGTAGGACAGATCGCCGACTTGCAGCTCCCGCCGGCCGCCACCCTGGGCGCGACGCAGCACGGCTTCGATACGTGCGGCCAGTTCCGACAGGGCAAACGGCTTGAGCAGATAGTCATCGGCCCCCGACTTGAAGCCTTGCAGGCGGTCGTCCAATTGGTCGCGGGCGGTGAGCATGATCACCGGTGTGTCGCGGCGCGCGTCTTCACGCAGGCGTTTGCACAGGGTGTAGCCATCAATCCCAGGCAGCATGATATCGAGCACGATCAGGTCGTAATGCTCGGTGGCCGCCAGGTGCAGGCCAGACAAACCGTCCTGCGCACAGTCCACGGTATAGCCCTTGAGTCCGAGGTAATCCGCCAGGTTGGCCAGAATATCGCGGTTGTCTTCAACCAATAAAATTCGCATGGGCAGTGTCTCCGTACGCGGTAACGGCCGTGTTGGCTCGCGCAGCTTAAGGCCAAGTATGGCTTACCGCTAGGCCTGAACGGTCAACCGATTACTGTTTTCAATCGATAAAAAAGCCCCGCCTGATCACTCAGGCGGGGCTTTTATGCATCGGGGGTAAGGCTGGCTTACATCATGCCGCCCATGCCACCCATGCCGCCCATGTCTGGCATACCGCCGCCAGCCGAGCCTTCTGCTTTCGGCTTGTCAGCGATTGCAGCTTCGGTGGTCAGGATCAGGCCACCGATGGAGGCTGCAGCCTGCAGCGCGGAACGAGTCACCTTGGTAGGGTCCAGGATGCCCATTTCGATCATGTCGCCGTAGACGCCAGTCGCAGCGTTGTAACCGTAGTTACCTTTGCCGTTCTTGACTTCGTTGACTACAACGCTTGGCTCGTCGCCGGAGTTGGCAGCGATCTGGCGCAGCGGTGCTTCAACAGCACGACGCAGCACAGCGATACCGACGTTCTGGTCAGCGTTGTCGCCGGTCAGGTTGGTCAGGGCTTCCAGAGCACGGATCAGCGCAACGCCACCGCCAGGTACCACGCCTTCTTCAACGGCCGCACGGGTTGCGTGCAGGGCGTCTTCAACGCGGGCTTTCTTCTCTTTCATTTCAACTTCGGAACCAGCGCCAACCTTGATCACTGCAACGCCGCCAGACAGCTTGGCCAGGCGCTCTTGCAGTTTTTCACGGTCGTAGTCCGAGGAAGTCTCGGCAACCTGGGCACGGATCTGGGTGATGCGCGCCTGGATGTCCTGCTCAACGCCAGCACCGTCAACGATGATGGTGTTTTCTTTGGAGATGGTCACGCGCTTGGCGCTACCCAGGTTTTCCAGGGTGGCGCTTTCCAGGCTCAGGCCGATCTCTTCGGAGATTACGGTACCGCCGGTCAGGACGGCGATGTCCTGCAGCATGGCCTTGCGACGATCGCCGAAGCCTGGAGCCTTGACGGCTGCGACTTTAACGATACCGCGCATGTTGTTCACAACCAGAGTCGCCAAGGCTTCGCCTTCAACGTCTTCGGAAACGATCAGCAGTGGACGGCCGGCTTTGGCAACGGCTTCCAGTACTGGCAGCATTTCGCGGATGTTCGAGATCTTTTTGTCGACCAGCAGGATCAGCGGGCTGTCCAGCTCGGCAACCATGGTCTCTGGCTTGTTGACGAAGTACGGGGACAGGTAGCCACGGTCGAACTGCATGCCTTCTACAACCGACAGTTCGTTTTCCAGGCCAGTGCCTTCTTCAACGGTGATCACGCCTTCTTTACCGACTTTTTCCATGGCTTCGGCAATGATGTCGCCGATGGAGCTGTCGGAGTTGGCGGAGATGGTACCTACCTGAGCGATAGCCTTGGTGTCAGCGCATGGCTTGGACAGGTTTTTCAGCTCAGCAACGATGGCGATGGTCGCCTTGTCGATGCCGCGCTTGAGGTCCATCGGGTTCATGCCGGCAGCGACGGCTTTGTAGCCTTCGTTGACGATGGCCTGAGCCAGAACGGTGGCGGTGGTGGTGCCGTCGCCGGCGTCATCATTGGCACGGGAGGCAACGTCTTTGACCAGCTGCGCGCCCATGTTTTCGAAACGGTCTTCCAGTTCGATTTCTTTGGCGACCGAAACGCCGTCCTTGGTGATGGTCGGAGCGCCGAAGCTCTTCTCGATGATCACGTTACGGCCTTTCGGGCCCAGGGTCGCTTTTACTGCGTCAGCCAGGATGTTGACACCGGTGAGCATTTTCTTACGGGCGGAATCGCCGAATTTAACTTCTTTAGCAGCCATGATCGATATTCCTTAAATACTTTGTAGTAACGGGAAAATGAGCGGGGAATCAGCCTTCCAGTACAGCGAGAATCTCGTTCTCAGCCATAACCAGCAGGTCTTCGCCGTCGACTTTCACAGTGTTGCTGCCGGAGTAAGGACCGAATACAACCTTGTCACCGACTTTAACGGCCAGCGCACGCACTTCACCGTTTTCCAGAGTCTTGCCTGGGCCTGCAGCGACGATCACACCGTGGTTGGCTTTTTCAGCAGCCGAACCTGGCAGAACGATACCGCCAGCGGTTTTCTTTTCTTCTTCGCTGCGACGGATAACGACGCGGTCGTGCAGAGGACGAAGCTTGCTCATTGTCGATCTCTCCTAATTGTAAGTTTCATCGGCCGGTATCAGTACCGGCGGGTGGTATTCCGGCGGTGCCGGTCGCGGTTCGCCAAGCGAAACGCGGAAGTCTGTCTGGTGTCGCCACCAGAAACCTTGCGGTGACCGTTACATAAGGGCGTATATGCTTATTACAAGGGCCGCAGATGAAAATTTTTGTGTCAGCAGGGCACCCGAAGGTGCCCTGCCAGGGATGGCGTTACTTGGAGTCGCGGTGCTCGAACTCACCTTCGATCACATCACCTTCACGCCCCAACGGCTGGCGAGGTGCCGGGCCACCACGAGGCTGCAGGTCATCGGCAAACGCACGCTGGCGGATCGCCGCTTCTTCGGCACGCTGGCGCAGCTTGCCTGCCAGCAAGCGCCGGGTGAATGGCAGCAGCAGGATCAAACCCAGCACATCGCTGACAAAACCCGGCACGATCAACAGGCCACCGGCCAAAGCCATCATCAAGCCTTCAAGCATGGTCTGGGCCGGCAACTCGCCGCGATTCAGGCTTTCACGGGCACGCAGTGCTGTGGCCAGGCCGGCGATACGCAGCACGAACACGCCGAGCATCGAGCCGAGAATAATCAGCAGCAGCGCCGGGAAAAACCCTATAGCACCGCTGACCTTGACGAATACGAACAGCTCCAGCACCGGAAACAGCAGAAAGAGCAATAAAAAAGGGCGCATCAAATGGTTCCTCAACGCAAGAATGCCTTGCTACTAGACCCTAGATGACGTCGCCCTTTCGTGAATTCAAGCTTGCGAGGTGGCTTTTTTCGGCCAAGCCTCGGCGTGAGCCAGGAAAACCAAGGCCTCGCGCACTTGTGTCGGCGTGTTGCAAGTATCCGCAAAGGGCAACCAGTGCAGGCCCTGACCGATGCGCAGGTGCATGCCTTCGCTGTCGATACCGGCCAGTTGCGCCGGCTCGGACGTCGGCAGGCCGGCCAGTTCGACATAGTGGGCGATGGCCTTGGTGTGATCGCTGTTCATGTGCTCGATCATGCTCAACTCGGCCTTGCCGGCGAACGGGTTGGCCAGGGTCAACTGATCGACCCAGTGGATCGCCCCAAAACCGCCGATGTAGCGATGCCGCACCGGCTTGAGCACCCAGAAATCGAAGTCATGGGCCTTGTGGTAGTTGGCCGAGTCCGGGAAATACCGGTAGTAGCGTTCGGCGGCGGCGGCAATGGCCGCCTCGTCCTCGAGCTTTTCGGCTTCGGCGAGATAGGTCAGGCGCCCGACAGCTTGCACATCATCAGCCTCGCGCTCGCCCACCAACAGCGAGCACTTGGGGTCTTTTTGCAGGTTGTGGGTGTGCTGGGCAATACGGCTGATCAGGATCAGCGGCCGGCCTTCGGCATCCAGGCAATAAGGCACCACCGAACCAAAGGGGAAGCCGGGCATGGCCTTGGAGTGGGTGGCCAGCGCCCCACGGTATTCCTTGAGCAGTAGTTCTCGTGCATTCTTGGCAACGTGGACGCTCAATTTATGACTCCTTCGATAAATTCCGTCAGAAAACGGACTGGGGCAACCGCTCAAATCTGCTCATAGGACATGCGAATGCATCTCAACGACAAAGTAATCATTATCACCGGCGGTTGCCAGGGCCTGGGCCGCTCCATGGCCGAGTATTTTGCAAGCAAAGGTGCCCATCTGGCACTGGTGGACCTCAATCAGGAAAAGCTCGATGCGGCCGTGGCTGCCTGCCAGTCCCATGGTGTCACCGCGCGCAGCTATCTGTGCAATGTGGCAGATGAAGACCAGGTGACTCATACCGTAGCGCAGATCGCCGAGGATTTCGGCGCGATCCACGGTTTGATCAACAACGCCGGGATCCTGCGTGATGGCCTGCTGCTCAAGGTCAAGGACGGCGAGATGACCAAGATGAGCCTGGCCCAGTGGCAGGCGGTGATCGACGTCAACCTGACCGGCGTGTTCCTCTGCACCCGCGAAGTGGCAGCAAAAATGGTGGAGCTGAACAACCAGGGCGCCATTATCAACATCTCGTCGATCTCCCGCGCGGGTAACGTGGGCCAGACCAACTATTCGGCGGCCAAGGCCGGCGTGGCCGCGGCGACGGTGACCTGGGCCAAGGAACTGGCGCGCTATGGCATTCGCGTGGCGGGTATTGCGCCGGGCTTTATCGAGACCGAGATGACACTGGGCATGAAGCCTGAAGCGCTGGAAAAGATGACTTCGGGGATCCCGCTCAAGCGCATGGGCCGCCCGGAAGAAATCGCCCATTCGGCGGCGTACATCTTCGAGAACGACTATTACACCGGGCGCATCCTGGAGTTGGATGGTGGGCTGCGGTTGTAACTGACACCGCGAAATCCCATGTAGGGCGGCTTGTGGGGGAGCTGGCTTGCCTGCGATAGCATCGCCTCGGTAATACTGAGAAACCGCGGTGGCGCTATCGCAGGCAAGCCAGCGCCTACATTCCAGTTACCAGGTCACGCCAAACCCTGCGGTGTAACGGGTCTTGCTCAGGTCGCTGTCCGAGCCGCCACTGATGATGTCGCGCTCGGCCTTGAGATTGAGCGAGGCCCATTCGGTGACTTTGTAGCGCAGGCCCATTTCGGCATCGAGGGCGTAGTCGGCCGGACCGGCCAGGGGTTTGCCCACTTCGCCGTTGGTGAAGAACTCCACGGTCTTGCCGATCAGGTAGCGGTTGTAGTCCCACTTCATGGCCAGGGAATAGAAGTTGTCCTTGCCGCCGTCCTGGTATTCATAGTCAGTGCGGTTGAGCAGCGAGCCCAGGGAGAACGCTCCCAGCTCATCGTCCCAGAACTGATAACCCGGACCGGTACCGACCGTGCGCTGGCGACGCAGGTCTTCAACCCTGTCGTGCTTGTACGTCAGGCGCCCCTGCCAGAACCACTGGTCGGTAATAAAGCGGTCCAGCGCGTACTCGGCGCTCCAGTTGTCGGTGGTGACCACATCGTTCTGGAATTCGCGGTTGTATTCGCCCTCGGCAATATGCCGCCACTTGCCGTGACGGGCGGTGGTCTTGAAGTCGATGTCGTAGTCGTCGGTGTCTTTTTCCGCACGCTTGTAGTCCAGCGCCACGTCGACATTACCCTTCCACACCAGATCCTCGATCACCGGTTTTGGCTTGATGATCTGCTGGATGCTGGCCAACTCCACCGTCTTGGGAGACTCGCCGTTGGCCAGGATCACCTTGCCGTCCTCGGCCGGGTGCAGGGACTTGGCCTTCTCGCCGGTGTAGGCGTCTTGCTTGACCAGCAGCTCCTGGTCGCTTTCCAGGGTTTTCACCTGTTTCCAGTCCACCGGGATCGCCCCGGCGTATTCAGTCTGGATCAACAGCTTGCCGCCGTCGAAAACCTTGATCTTGCCGGTCAGGCGATCACCGTTTTTCAACCAGATGGTATCGGCCAGCACAGGGGTAGAGGCAGTAAAAACAGCGAGGCACAGCAGGGTTCTGGACAACATAAGCGGTTACGGGGCTCAAGTTTGGCGAAAAAAGGGGCATTATCGGCGTAGCTGACGTCTTAGCAAGGACTGACTCAAGGTTTTCTATTGAGTTCAATTCTCAACGCCATCTTTACAGACGTTTCTTACATAGAAACGACTGATTTCAACCGAGCCAGCCAGAACTGTGAACGAGCCCGCCGAAACGCCGCAAACCCCGTCCGAAATGCGCCGTACTGCGCTGTACCTGACCTTGGCCCAAGTGCCCGAAGGCTGCGTGGTGAGTTATGGCGAACTGGCGCACCTGGCTGGACTGGGGCGTGCCGCACGCTTCGTGGGCCGCACCCTGAGCCAGCTCCCAGAGGGTTCGAAATTGCCCTGGCACCGGGTGGTCGCCGCCGGCGGTCGGATAAGTCTGCCGGCGGGCAGCGCTTCAGGTGATGAACAACGTGCGCGTTTGCGCAGCGAAGGTGTCAGTATCCTGAACAATCGCGTTGATATTCAGCGCCATGGCTGGCGCCCGGTAGAGCACAGCGGTTAGAGTGCGCGCTTTGTTTCCGTAAATCTGAGGCAGACTCCAGCCCATGCCCCGTAAAACCTGGCGCGCCGCGCTCGCTGCCTATGCCAGCCCCTCGACGTTAGTGCTGTTATTGCTCGGCTTTGCCGCCGGTCTGCCTTACATGTTGGTGTTCTCGACGCTCTCAGTCTGGTTGCGCGAAGCCGGTGTGGCACGCGAGACCATTGGCTATGCGAGCCTGATCGGCCTGGCATATGCGTTCAAGTGGGTCTGGTCACCCCTGCTGGACCAATGGCGCCTGCCGCTATTGGGCAAGTTGGGCCGTCGTCGTTCCTGGTTGGTGCTGTCCCAATCCCTGGTAATTCTCGGCTTGATCGGCATGGGCTTCTGCGACCCGCAGAAACACCTGTCCTGGCTGATCGCCATTGCCGTTATCGTCGCATTCGCCTCCGCAACCCAAGACATCGCAGTTGACGCCTATCGCCTGGAAATCGCCGATGACAGCCGCCAGGCCGCGCTGGCCGCCAGCTATATGTCCGGCTACCGCATCGCCGCCCTGCTGGCCACGGCGGGCGCGCTGTTCTTTGCCGAAGGCTTTGGTTCCACCGGCTTCAACTATAAGCATTCGGCGTGGACCGGCACCTACGTGCTGTTCGGCGTGTTGATGATCCCTGCCCTGCTCACCAGCTTTTTCATGCGTGAACCCGACGTGCCCCTGCGCACCCAGTTGCAGGCCGGGCGCTACACGTTTGCCCACCAACTGATGTCGGTGTTTGTGCTGATCGTCCTGCTGGTGTCGGTCCCGGCGATGTTCACCCAGTTGTACAACACCGATTTCGCCAGCGTACTGTTCGAAGGCGTAAGCCTGCTCGACCTGCTGCTGGAAGACCGCGCCTTCCTGCGCGCCATCCTCTATATCACCCTCACCGCCCTGTGCCTCTCGGCCATGGGCCGTCGAGGCCTGGCGCCGGTGCTGACGCCGGTCAACGACTTTATCCTGCGCTACCGCTGGCAGGCCCTGTTGCTGCTGGGGCTGATCGCCACCTACCGCATGTCGGACACGGTGATGGGCGTGATGGCCAACGTGTTCTATATCGACCAGGGGTTCACCAAGGACCAGATCGCCAGTGTCAGCAAGATCTTCGGCCTGATCATGACCCTGGTCGGCGCCGGCATGGGTGGCCTGTTGATCGTGCGATTCGGCATCCTGCCGATCCTGTTTATCGGTGGTATCACCTCGGCCGGCACCAACTTGCTGTTCCTGATGCTCGCCGACATGGGCGCCGACCTGCAGATGCTGATCTTCACCATTTCCCTGGACAACTTCAGCTCGGGCCTGGCGACCTCGGCGTTCGTCGCCTACCTGTCGAGCCTGACCAACCTGAAGTTCTCCGCCACCCAATACGCCCTGCTCAGCTCGATCATGTTGCTGTTGCCACGACTGATCGGTGGTTACTCGGGGGTCATGGTGGAAAAGTTCGGCTATCACAACTTCTTCCTGATCACCGCGATGCTCGGTGTGCCGACACTGCTGCTGATTGCCTTGCACTGGTACCAGGAAAGCCGGCGGATCCGTTTGAACCCGCCCGAAGAAGGCTGATACCTGTGGGGGTTGGCTAAAGCCAGCACCCCACAGAAATCCAGTCACCACCTGATGCCTGTACTCTGGCGGCGACCGCCCGTACAATCCCAGGTCACTTCAAGTCCAAGCAACCGACAACGGCCTACCATGCGCACCAGTCAATATTTGCTCGCCACACAGAAAGAAACGCCTTCCGACGCGGTCGTGATCAGCCACCAGCTGATGCTGCGCGCCGGTATGATCCGCAAACTGGCCTCTGGCCTGTACACCTGGCTGCCCATGGGCTTGAAGGTGATGCGCAAGGTCGAAGCGATCGTTCGCGAAGAAATGAACGCCGCCGGCTCTCTGGAAGTATTGATGCCGAGCACTCAGCCGGCTGAACTGTGGCAGGAATCCGGGCGCTGGGAAGAGTACGGCCCTGAGTTGCTGCGCTTCAAGGATCGTCATGGTCGCGACTTCTGCGCAGGCCCGACCCATGAAGAAGTGATCACCGACCTGATGCGCAACGAGTTGAGCAGCTACAAACAGCTGCCCCTCAACCTGTATCAGATCCAGACCAAGTTCCGTGACGAAATCCGCCCACGCTTCGGCTTGATGCGTGGCCGCGAGTTCATCATGAAGGACGCCTATTCGTTCCACGCCGATCAGCCTTCGCTGCAGGTCACCTATGACCGCATGCACCAGGCCTATTGCAACGTGTTCACCCGCCTGGGCCTGAAATTCCGCCCGGTCGAAGCGGACAACGGTTCCATCGGCGGCGCGGGTTCCCATGAGTTCCACGTGCTGGCAGAGTCCGGCGAAGACGATATCGTCTTCAGCGACGGCTCCGACTACGCGGCCAACATCGAGAAAGCCGAAGCGGTGCCACGGGAAACTTCCCGTCCTGCGCCGGCTGAAGAACTGCGCCTGGTCGATACCCCAGACACCAAGACCATCGCGGCCTTGGTCGAAAAATTCAATCTACCGATTGAAAAGACCATCAAGACCCTGATCGTGCATGCCGAGGAAGAAGGCAAGTTGATCGCCCTGGTGATCCGTGGCGACCACGAACTCAACGAAATCAAGGCTGCCCAGCAACCTGGCGTCGCCAGCCCGCTGGTCATGGCCTCGGACGCCGAACTGCGTGACGCCATTGGCGCCGGCGCCGGCTCCCTGGGCCCGCTGAACCTGCCATTGCCGATCATCATCGACCGCTCGGTCGAGCTGATGAGCGACTTCGGTATCGGTGCCAACATCGACGACAAGCACTACTTCGGCGTCAACTGGGAGCGTGACCTGCCGGTTCCAACCGTGGCCGACCTGCGCAACGTGGTGGCCGGTGATCCAAGCCCGGACGGCAAGGGCACCCTGGAAATCAAGCGCGGCATCGAAGTGGGGCACATCTTCCAGCTGGGCAACAAGTACAGCAAGGCGATGAAGTGCGAAGTGCTGGGCGAAAACGGCAAGCCGGTGACCCTGGAAATGGGCTGCTATGGCATTGGCGTTTCCCGCGTGGTGGCCGCTGCCATCGAGCAGAACCACGACGACAAAGGCATTATCTGGAGCGACACCCTGGCGCCGTTCCAGATCGCCCTGGTACCGCTGCGCTACGAAACCGAGCAGGTTCGCGAAGCCACCGACAAACTGTATGCCGAACTGACGGCCGCCGGTTTCGAAGTGCTGCTGGATGATCGCGACAAGAAAACCAGCCCGGGCATCAAGTTTGCCGACATGGAACTGATTGGCATCCCTCACCGGATCGTGGTCAGTGACCGCGGCCTGGCCGATGGCAATCTGGAATACAAGAGCCGGACCGAAGCCGAAGCCCAACCGTTGCCGGTGGCTGACGTGCTGCCCTTCCTTCAGGCGCGTATTCGTCGCTGAAAACCAGATCAAGAGAAGTCATGTTCAAGCGAAACACCAAAGCCCTGGGGGGCGCCGCCTTGTGCGGCGCCCTGCTGGTCAGCGGCTGCGCCAATCAAATGTCGCAGCGTAGCGAGCACGAGGAACGGATCGAGCGCAAGTTGCTCGACCACAGCCTGCAGATTGATGTCGGCGAACCCAAAGTACTTGAGCTGCCGCAACGCCGCGTGCGTATTCATGAACAGCGGACTTTCGAAGTCACTGAGTTTGAAGTCACGCGCCACTATGATCGCTACACGCCCTACCAGCCCTGGCGCGAACTCTATGAGATCCCGCTGGGTGCCGTGGCAGTAGTCGCGGGCGCCGGGGCCAACGTGGCGAACATCTTTGCCCTGGGCAACCTGCCCGACAGCATGACCCATGACTGGATCAGTTACGGCGTGGCCGGGCTCAACCCGTTCATGAACGTGCAGTCACACGGCCGGGCGCAGCAGAACCTGGCAGGCATCGACGAAATCCAGCGTGACCGCCGCCTGGAGTACACCAGCCTGCCGTGGAGCGAGCGACCGGTGCAGGTCAAGGCCGGCAAGCAGACCCACGAGATGACCACCGACCGCAATGGCGTCCTGCGCCTGAACCTGCTGGACAGCCCGTTTGCCGAGCAGGACCTGAGCCAGGTCCGCACCTTGCGGATCAGCATTGAAGATGCCCAGGACGACGTGCACTCGGACTCATCCCTGGCCATCAGCACCACTTTGCGCGGCAAGCTGCTGGAAGCCCATGCCTTGATCTACGACGACCTGGAGGATGACGAAGTCAGCCAATGGGTGCATCGGGTCAAGCGCTTGTCGGAACTGGGCCTGGAAGAAGAAGCCAGCGAACTGGAACAGAGCCTGATTGAACTGACCCGCAATGATCCGGAATTGCAGCAGGAATTTCTCAAGGCGCTGACCCAGGATGGCGGCCGACTGGTGGCTGACCCGGGTACCCGCTGAGGCAGCACTCAATGTAGGAGCGGGCTTGTGTGGGAGCGGGCTTGCCCGCGATAGCGGAGTGTCAGGTTAGATTTATTCGACTGACCCACTGCCATCGCGGGCAAGCCCGCTCCCACATAAGGCCCACCTCCAGCCGTCTACCAGGACAGTTCCAGCTGTTCATTGCCCATGCTCAAATCGAGCAAGCGCACACCAATCCCCAGCAATCGCACCGGCTTACCCCCACGATTGAACGCCTGGGTCAGCAACTGCCGGTAACTCTCCAGGTCTCGCCCTGCCCCCGCCTGTTCCAGGGTGGTCTGGGTAAAATCATGGAACTTCACTTTGACGAAGGGTTTACCCGGCCGATAACTGCTGTCGATACGCTGCATGCGCCCGGCCAGGGTCTCCATCAGCTCAGGGAGTTTTTCCAGGCAACTGGGCAGGTCCGGTAGATCGACATCGTAGGTATTCTCTACGCTGATGGATTGCCGGCGGCTGTCGTTATGCACCGCACGATCATCAATCCCACGCGCCAGACTCCATAACCGCTCACCGAAACTGCCGAATTCCCGCACCAGCGCCAACTTGTTCCACTCGCGCAGTTGCAGGCAGTCCTCTATTCCCAGCCGCGCCAGTTTTTCAGCAGTGACCTTGCCGACGCCATGCAACTTGCTCACGGGCAGCGCCGAAACAAAGTCCTCCACCTGATCCGGGGTGATCACAAACAGTCCATTGGGCTTTTTCCAGTCGCTGGCGATCTTGGCCAGGAACTTGTTCGGCGCCACCCCCGCAGAAACCGTGATATGCAACTGATTGGAGACCCGCCGACGGATATCCTGGGCAATACGCGTGGCGCTGCCGCCGAAATGCGCGCAATCGGAAACATCCAGATAGGCTTCGTCCAGCGACAACGGTTCGATCAGATCGGTGTATTCACGGAAAATCGTGTGGATTTCTTTCGATGCTTCTTTATAGGCATCCATACGCGGCTTGACGATGGTCAGGTCGGGGCACAGTTTCAACGCATGGCGCGAGGACATGGCCGACCGCACGCCGTAGGCCCGCGCCTCGTAATTGCAGGTGGCGATCACCCCGCGCCGGTCCGCCGAGCCACCTACCGCCAGGGGCTTTTGCGCCAGGCTCGGGTTATCCCGCATTTCGATGGCAGCGTAGAAGCAGTCACAGTCGACGTGGATGATTTTGCGCTGCGTCATATAAAGAGAGGCGTGATCAGGACATAAAGTGGACGGATCGCCAGTATCGCATTCACACCTGTATATAGCACCAGTACTTTGAATCATCTGACAAAGCGGTAGGAAAAAGCCCGGATGAATTTATTTTCTCAATCGAAGAACACGCCCCAATAGAGCTGGAAGCCACGGCCTGACTGGCCGCAAACCCTTCCAGCAGTTGATTTGGAGAGCTAAGCGATTGAAGCACAAGCGCTTTTCTTTGAATCCGTGGTTGACACAGTGTCATTCCTCTGTAGAATGCCGACACACAGACGCGGGATGGAGCAGTCTGGTAGCTCGTCGGGCTCATAACCCGAAGGTCGTCGGTTCAAATCCGGCTCCCGCAACCAAACATCAAGAAAGGCTACTCGAAAGAGTGGCCTTTTTTGTGCGCGCAGGTTTTTGCCCTGCCGCCTGATGCAATATGCCGACGTAGTGAAAAGTCGTGCTCAATCGAGCACTTAGGCTAATTTGCAGTTATTTGGCCCTTTATGCCATTAACGGTTGACACCTCGTCGTTGCGCTGTAGAATGCCGCCCACAGACGCGGGATGGAGCAGTCTGGTAGCTCGTCGGGCTCATAACCCGAAGGTCGTCGGTTCAAATCCGGCTCCCGCAACCAAACATCAAGAAAGGCTACTCGAAAGAGTGGCCTTTTTTGTGTCTGACTGAAAAGTTCTTTTGAAACAATGGCATGGCATCTTTCAGGAAACCGCTCATGGGTTTCGGACTCCATCCAATTGCAGGCCATGCTCGAGTGCCGAGCACACCCTTGCGCGACCAATGGACGCTGTCGCCGGCCCCGGTGATCCGCGTTACTATTTGTAATTATTTTGTACATAGGGATTGGTAACTTGGCTGGATACCCCCATCCTGTCGCGCACAATCCACGAGGTGATTGATGCGCGCCAATTCGTCTGAACCACAAGACACTGTCACAGCCACACAACCGATCACCCCCACCCGTCTGCGCTGGCTGGATCGGTTGAGCAAGTATCGTCAACCCATTGGGCTGGCAGTCACTTTGCTGCTGTTTACCATTGCCTTGATCGCTTGCCGCCACTTGCTCCTGGAGCTGGATCTTTACGCCCTCCACGACTCGATCCTGGAGGTGCCGCAGCCCGCCTTGCTGGGCGCCTTCGCCGCCGCGATCGCCGGTTTCATCATTCTATTGGGCTACGAATTTTCCGGCGCACGCTACGCCGGGGTAAAACTGCCGGCCAAGACTTTGGCCTATGGCGGCTTTACCGCGTTCGCCATTGGCAATGCGATTGGCCTGTCGATGCTGTCCGGCGGCTCGGTGCGCTACCGCTTATATGCACGGCATGGCATCGGGGCTTCGGAAGTTGCCCGGATGACGGTGTTTGCCAGCCTGGCCCTGGGCTGCGCCCTACCGCCGCTCGCAGCCCTGGCCACCCTGAGCAACCTGCCCGCCGCCTCCAATGCCCTGCACTTGCCCGCAACGTTGCTCGGCGCAATCGCCGGTGCGGTGCTATTACTCTCGGTCGTACTGTGTATCGGGATTTATCGCCGTCGAACGCCAGAACAACCCTACCCCGACAACCTGCTAGTCAGAGTCGGCCGCCGCACCTTGCGCCTGCCAGGGCGCCGACTGACCTTCCTGCAATTGATCATCACCGCCCTGGACGTCGCCGCTGCCGCTACCGTGCTTTATCTGCTGCTGCCAGAAGCGCCGCCATTCGGTCCGTTCCTGCTGGTTTACCTGCTGGCGCTTGCCGCCGGTGTCCTGAGCCATGTACCAGGCGGCGTCGGGGTATTCGAAGCGATCCTGCTGGCCGCATTTGCCGACACGCTCGGCGCCGCGCCGCTGGCCGCCGCACTGCTGCTGTACCGCATGATCTACGTGGTGCTGCCGCTATTGATCGCATGCATCTTCCTACTGATCAGCGAGGCTCAGCGTCTGTTCCAGACCCAGCAGAGCCTGCGGGTGGCCTCGGGCCTCGCGGCACCGGTGTTGGCCGTGCTGGTTTTTTTGTCCGGGGTGGTGCTGCTGTTCTCCGGCGCCACCCCGGAAATCGACTCACGCCTGGAAAACATCGGCTTCCTGATTCCCCACCGCCTGATTGACGCCTCGCACTTTGGCGCCAGCCTGATCGGCGTGCTGTGCCTGTTGCTGGCCCAGGGCCTGCGTCGACGCCTGTCGGCAGCCTGGATGCTGACCATGGTGCTGCTGCTGGTGGGCGCCCTGCTCTCACTGCTCAAAGGCTTCGACTGGGAAGAAGCCAGCCTGATGACCACCACCGCCGTGCTGCTGGCGATCTTCCGGCGCTCGTTCTACCGCGCCAGCCGCCTGACCGAGTTGCCGTTCTCGCCGCTGTATCTGGTGGCCAGCGTCTGCGTGCTCGGTGCGTCGATCTGGCTGCTGCTGTTTGCCTATCAGGATGTGCCTTATAGCCATCAACTGTGGTGGCAGTTCACCCTCGACGCCAACGCCCCGCGTGGCCTGCGCTCGCTGCTGGGCGCCGCAATCCTGTTGGTGATTGTCTCGCTGACCTGGCTGTTGCGCACCGCACGCCCGGTGATCCATCTGCCGAGCGCCGATGAGCTGGAGCGGGCCACCAAGATCCTGATGGCCTCGTCGCAACCCGACGGCGGCCTGGCCCTGACCGGCGACAAGGCCCTACTGTTCCACCCCAACGACGAAGCCTTCCTGATGTATGCCCGCCGTGGCCGTAGCCTGGTGGCGCTGTACGACCCGATCGGCCCGACCCAGCCAAGGGCCGAGATGATCTGGCAGTTCCGCGACCTGTGCGATATCCATCACGCCCGCCCGGTGTTCTACCAGGTGCGCGCAGAGAACCTGCCCTTCTATATGGATATCGGCCTGACGGCGATCAAGCTGGGCGAAGAAGCCCGGGTCGATCTCAAGCGCTTTGACCTGGAAGCCAAGGGCAAGGAGATGAAGGACCTGCGCTACACCTGGAACCGCGGGACGCGGGACGGCCTGTCTCTGGAAATCTTCGAGCCGGGGCAGGCGCCCATGGACGCGCTGAAAGTCATTTCCGATGCCTGGCTGACCGGCAAGAACGTGCGGGAAAAGGGCTTCTCCCTCGGCCGTTTCAGCGATGAATACCTCAAGCATTTTCGCATCGCGGTGATTCGCTTCGAGGGGCAGCCGGTGGCCTTCGCCAACCTGCTGGAGACCTACAGCCATGACCTGGCCAGCCTGGACCTGATGCGCGCGCACCCCGACGCACCAAAGCTGACCATGGAGTTCATGATGGTCGGCTTGATCCAGCATTATAAAAGCCACAACTATGCACGCTTCAGCCTCGGCATGGTGCCGTTGTCGGGCCTGCAACCGCGTCGTGGCGCACCGCTGACCCAGCGCCTGGGCTCGATGGTATTCCGCCGTGGCGAGCAACTGTATAACTTCCAAGGTTTGCGCCGCTTCAAAGACAAGTTCCAGCCTGACTGGGAACCTCGCTACATGGCCGTGCCCGCAGGACTTGATCCGCTGGTGGCACTGGCCGATACCGCCGCCCTGATCGCAGGCGGCTTGACTGGATTGGTGAAACGCTGATGATTCGACGCTCCTGGCGGTATGTATTGGCAGGTCTGGTGGTGCTGGCCCTGATCCTCGGTGGCGGCTACTGGTACTGGAATCGCCCTGCCCCCCAACCGACCCTGGAACAGTTGCCCCAGGCCGACGGCTCGAGCATGACCCGCGTAACACCGGGTACCCCCACCAAGGCCCGCGTAGCGGTCGCCGTGATGGCCGACGCCAGCCTGACCGATAATCAACTGATTGCCTTGAGCCAGGGCGGCAGCGCGCAGATCGTGCAAGTGATCCTGCCCAAGGAAGACTGCAAACTGCAGGAACAAGCCCTGCAAGCGGCGCTGGGCCAACTCAAGGGCCCGGCCACCCTGGTCAGCGGCATCGGCCCTGGCGCCGGCCTGGCCTGGCGCTGGCTGGCGACGCAGAACGACGACAAGGCCAACGCCATCTCGGTGGGCTTTGCCCTGGTCCAGGAAGGTTGCACGGACCCACTGCCCAAGACCGCCGCCCACGGCAACTGGCTGGTGGCCTGGAACGACAACCCCGACGACGAAAGCGCCAGTTTCGTACGCGACACCCCGCGTGCCACCACCAGCATCAGCGACTACGACATCAACTACCCGCAAGTGCTGAACAATGAACTGCGCAAGCAACTGGTGGGCTCGGACAATGGCGGCCTGGCGATCCCGGTGGTCGAAGTACCGGCCGGCCAGGCCAAGGACACCGTGACCCTGTTCCTCTCCGGCGACGGCGGCTGGCGCGACCTGGACCGCGACGTGGCCGGCGAGATGGCGAAGATCGGCTACCCGGTGGTCGGCGTCGACACCCTGCGCTACTACTGGCAGCACAAAAGCCCGGAACAGAGCGCCAAAGACCTGACCGAACTGATGCAGCACTACCGGCAGAAATGGGGCACCAAACGCTTTGTGCTGACGGGTTACTCGTTCGGTGCCGATGTACTGCCAGCTATCTACAACCGCCTGCCGGAAGCCGAACAGCAGCGGGTCGACGCCATTATCCTGCTGGCCTTTGCCCGCACCGGCAGCTTCGAGATCGAAGTGGAAGGCTGGCTGGGCAACGCCGGCAAGGAAGCCGCCACCGGCCCGGAAATGGCCAAGCTGCCAGCGGCCAAAGTGGTGTGCATCTACGGTGAGGAAGAAGTCGATGAGAGCGGCTGCACCGACAAGACCGCCGTGGGCGAAGCCATGAAGCTACCGGGCGGCCATCACTTCGACGAGAACTACCCGGCATTGGCCAAGCGCCTGGTGGATATCATCGAGAAGCGTCAGGTCAAGGCAGAGTAACGTCTGCTCCTACCGTAGATCCCATTGCAGGTTAATCGCCGTACAACAAAAAGCCCTCGCTGCCTCACGGTAACGAGGGCTTTTTAGTGGGCCTCAGCGCACCGCTGCCGACGGTCCGGAAAGATCCCACACATCATCCTGCGCGTGACTGGCCTCCCAGGCTCGCACCTTGCGCCGCGCTTCATCAAACAGACGCACGTAGTTGCCGTGACTGATTTTTTCCGCGACATCAGGTGGCAGTCGACTGAACAGCGGTCGGATCAACTCGGGAAGCGCCAGGTATTGCTCGACCGTGAGGCGCTGGCCAGGTACCACCTTGTCCGGCAACTCTAGCGTGTTCTTGCTGAACATCACGGTATCGGAGCCCCATAACACCCGGCTGCTGTACTGATTGAAAAAGCCGATCCACTCATTGACGGGCGGCATGCCAGGTCCGGGGTGAATAATATTTTCCTGGACCAGATCCCAGGAAATATCCACTACCCATGCCGGGCAGCTGTCGAGAATACGAGCAACGGTCTTCAAGTGGGTGGACGTCGGTTTTACATAGCGCCCCAGCCCGGTGTGCGCCCAGATCACCGAAGCACTGGGGGCCGCGCTGCACAAATGCTTGAGGGCCGCCTCATAGGTCCGGCCAGGGAAGACATCCTCCACCGTACCGTCGTAGTTGACTTCGGTCTGGTACAAGTCGTTGTGTAGCGTCACGACCAGACCGGTCTCTTCGGCCACCTTCAGCAGATCTACCAGGGACTGGGCATACAGCGACATCGTGCCTTTCTTATCGAGGTCAGCGGGTAGCGGCACGGTGGCAGTGCTGCGGATGGTCTCGCCGGCGATCTTGCGTGACACCAACTCCTTGTGCACCGTGAACTCACCGATACCGGCAAACGCCCCCGGAAAGGTCAGCAGCACCCGCTTGATGTGCTGGGCCCCATACCGGTCCATGGGGTTGAAGCCGGTAATCATAAGGTCCAGCCGCCCCTGATCCGCCGCTGACAACTGCAGGTACTCCCTGGCATACATCGCGTCCGCGAAGGCGTAATAGTACAAGTCCGCCTTGGGGCCGATGTAGTAGTTGGCGCCATACAAACGACCGGAAGGGTCCATCACCTGATAGTGTTCAAAACTGTCCCAGCGCTGCTGCAACGGCAGCGGCATCACCACCGAACGGACCACACTGGCCGATAAATAGTCTGACAGTAGGGTTTTCAACGAAACGCCCTGATAGGCGTAATTGGAAGGGTGGAAGTGAGCGTCGGCAAAGGGCAAAGCCTGGGGGACGACGGGCGGTATATCAATGCTGCTGGACGAACAACCTACAACTAAAAGCGTGATGCCTGACACCAATCCTGAGAGCGTGCGCTTCATCTTTGGCTTTCCCTAGTAAGTGGATCCTCATGGGCCAGACGACAAACTTGGATAAAAAGACGTTAGCACACCCCCCAGGCTTTAAAAGGCGATGATTCAACCAAGGATCGACAGGCCAAAAAAAACCGCGATGGCATACAGCCCATCGCGGTTCTGTTTTCAACACGGCCTACATTTCTACCTGGGTGCCCAACTCAATCACCCGGTTCACCGGCAGCTTGAAGAAGCGCAGGTTGCCGTTGGCGTTCTTCAGCATGAAAGCAAACAACCCTTCGCGCCAGCGCGCCATGCCTTCGAGCTTGGAGGCGATGACCGTCTCGCGGCTGAGGAAGTAGGTGGTGCGCATGGGGCTGAAGTCCAGGTCGTCCAGATGGCACAGCTTCAGGGCTTCGGGTACGTCCGGCTCATCGGTAAAGCCAAAGTGCAGGATCACGCGGAAGAAACCGTCGCCATAGGAATCCACCTCGAAGCGGCGCTGGGCCGGGACGCGCGGGATATCTTCATAGACCACCGTAAGCAGCACCACCTGCTCGTGCAGCACCTGGTTATGCAACAGGTTATGCAGCAAGGCATGGGGCACCGCGTCCGGGCGGGCGGTGAGGAACACCGCCGTGCCCTGCACGCGATGGGGCGGCTGGACGCGGATGCTGCTGATAAAGATCGGCAGCGGCAGCCCGCCCTCGTCCAGGCGCTCCACCAGTAATTGCTTGCCGCGCTTCCAGGTGGTCATCAGCACAAACAGCACGATCCCCGCCAATACCGGGAACGCACCGCCCTGCACTACCTTCGGCACGTTGGCCGCAAAGAACAGGCCATCCACCAGCAAAAAGCCCAGCAACACCGGGACTGCCAGGACCGGCGGCCATTTCCACAGCAGCAGCATCACCGCGGAGACGAGGATCGTGGTCATCAGCATGGTTCCGGTCACGGCCACCCCGTAGGCCGAGGCCAGGGCGCCCGAAGACTCGAAGCCCAGCACCAGCAGGATCACGCCAACCATCAGCGACCAGTTCACCGCGCCAATGTAGATCTGGCCTTGCTCGGCGCTGGAGGTGTGCTGGATATGCATGCGCGGGATGTAACCAAGCTGGATTGCCTGGCGCGTCAACGAGAACGCACCGGAAATCACCGCCTGGGAAGCAATCACCGTGGCCAGGGTGGACAAGCCCACCAGCGGCAGCAGTGCCCAGCTTGGCGCCAGCAGGTAGAACGGGTTGCGCGCGGCCTCGGGGTCACCCAGCAGCATCGCGCCCTGGCCAAAATAGTTGAGCACCAGGGCCGGCAGCACCAGGATAAACCAGGCGCGGGCAATGGGTTTGCGGCCGAAATGGCCCATGTCGGCATACAGCGCTTCGGCACCGGTCAGGGCCAGCACCACGGCGCCGAGGATCGCCACGCCGATACCCGGGTGGACCATGAAGAAGCGCACGCCCCACATCGGGTTCATCGCGTTGAGCACTTCAGGGTGCTGGACGATGCCATAGATACCCAGGCCACCCAGCACCAAAAACCAGGTGACCATCACCGGCCCGAACAGCTTGCCGATGCGGTCGGTGCCATGTTTCTGGATCAGGAACAGCCCCACCAGCACCACCAGCGCCACGGGCACGACCCAATGCTTCAGGCCGTCGAACGCCAGTTCCAGGCCCTCGATGGCCGACAACACGGAAATCGCCGGGGTGATCATGCTGTCGCCATAGAACAACGCCGCACCGCACAGGCCGCACACCACCAGGAAACTGCGCAGCCGCGGGTGATTGCCCGCCGCCCGTCGGGCCAGCGCCGTCAGAGCCATGATGCCGCCCTCGCCCTGGTTGTCGGCGCGCAGCACGAACAACATGTACTTGATGGACACCACCCAGATCAGCGACCAGAAAATCAGCGCCAGGATCCCCAGCACGCCGTCATGATTGACCTGGACCCCGTAATTGCCGGAAAACACCTCTTTAAGGGTGTAGAGCGGGCTGGTGCCGATATCGCCATAAACCACCCCGACCGCGGCCACCAACATGCCGATTGGCTTTGCGCTGGAGTGCCCGGCACCTGCCGCCTGACTATTTACCTGACCCATCAACCACTCCCGCCCTTTTGACCTGAGGTCTTCTATAAGCAGCACAGCTATACACTTAAGCCCAACGCCAAGCTATACACAGCGTGTACTGCTGTACTTCTAGTAACAGATTATTTGTTGACTACCGATCTACCCCGATGCAACGGCGCGCAGCATAACGCAGCACTCGTCGTATTTCCCTGCATAAAGCTGGTCAAGCGCGTTTCCCGTCGCTAGAATTGCGCACTTTTTGATCAGAGGCACATCAAGTGCCCATCCGTTGCCCTGTCGTGCCCGACTGGCGGCGTCATTCAATACCGAGGTTAGACATGTCCACCACCATCGCAAAAGCCAACCCAAAGGTTGGCTTTGTTTCCCTGGGTTGCCCGAAGGCTCTGGTCGACTCCGAGCGCATCCTCACGCAACTGCGCATGGAAGGCTACGACGTTGTGTCCACCTACCAGGACGCTGACGTGGTGGTGGTCAACACCTGTGGCTTCATTGACTCGGCCAAGGCAGAGTCCCTGGAAGTGATCGGCGAAGCCATCAAGGAAAACGGCAAGGTCATCGTCACCGGCTGCATGGGCGTGGAAGAAGGCAATATCCGCAACGTGCACCCAAGTGTGCTGGCGGTGACCGGTCCGCAGCAGTACGAGCAGGTGGTCAACGCCGTGCACGATGTGGTGCCGCCGCGCCAGGACCACAACCCGCTGATCGACCTGGTGCCACCCCAGGGCATCAAGCTGACCCCGCGTCACTATGCGTACCTGAAGATTTCCGAAGGCTGCAACCACAGCTGCAGCTTCTGCATCATCCCGTCGATGCGCGGCAAGCTGGTCAGCCGCCCGGTGGGCGATGTACTGGACGAGGCCCAGCGTCTGGTCAAGTCCGGGGTCAAAGAGCTGCTGGTGATCTCCCAGGACACCAGTGCCTACGGCGTCGACGTGAAGTACCGCACCGGTTTCTGGAACGGCGCGCCGGTGAAAACCCGCATGACCGAACTGTGCGAAGCCCTGAGCAGCCTGGGTGTGTGGGTGCGCCTGCACTACGTGTACCCGTACCCGCACGTCGACGAACTGATCCCGTTGATGGCCGCCGGCAAGATCCTGCCGTACCTGGACATCCCGTTCCAGCACGCCAGCCCCAAAGTGCTCAAGGCCATGAAACGCCCGGCCTTCGAAGACAAGACCCTGGCGCGGATCAAGAACTGGCGCGAGATCTGCCCGGACCTGATCATCCGCTCGACCTTTATCGTGGGCTTCCCCGGCGAAACCGAAGAAGACTTCCAGTACCTGCTGGACTGGCTGACCGAAGCCCAACTGGACCGCGTCGGCTGCTTCCAGTACTCGCCGGTGGAAGGTGCCCCGGCCAACCTGCTGGACCTGGCGGTGGTGCCGGATGACGTCAAGCAGGAGCGTTGGGAGCGTTTCATGGCCCATCAACAAGCCATCAGCTCGGCCCGCCTGCAACTGCGCATCGGCAAGGAAATCGAAGTGCTGATCGACGAAGTGGACGAGCAAGGCGCGGTCGGCCGCTGCTTCTTCGACGCGCCGGAAATCGACGGCAATGTATTTATCGACGATGCCAGCGGCCTCAAGCCCGGCGACAAGGTCTGGTGCACGGTCACCGACGCCGACGAGTACGACCTCTGGGCGCAAAAACGCGACTAAGCGGTAAAAAATTGAAAAAGCCCTGCTTCTGGACAAGATGCGGGGCTTTTTTAGGTCTATCGTTTGCCCCATCACCGCCAACAAGCAGCAAGGAGCAGCGGGCATGGGCCAGCACTCGGTTATCCACACCCCGAAAACCAGCGACTACCCGGAATTGACCCGGATCTGGGAGGCCTCGGTGCGAGCCACCCATGACTTCCTGCCGGATAGCTACATCGAGCGCCTGAGACACCTGGTGCTGACGCGCTACCTGGATGCCGTGATGTTGATCTGCACCAAGGACGCGCGCCAACGGATCACCGGATTTGCCGGCGTTGCGGCGGGCAAGGTGGAAATGCTGTTTATCGACCCGCACTACCGGGGCCAGGGCCTGGGGCAGCAGTTGCTGCAGTATGCGGTTACGTCGATGAATGCCGATGAACTGGACGTCAACGAACAAAACCCCCAGGCCCTGGGCTTCTACCTCAAGCAGGGTTTTGAAGTGATCGGGCGCACCGAGCATGACGGCATGGGCCAGCCCTATCCGTTGCTGCATATGCGTTTGCGCCAGGTGCAGCAAACACGCAGCGGCTGACACAGCCCAAATCAAATGTTGGCGCTGGCTTGCCTGCGCCCACAAAAAGCAACTGCGGCGAAATGGGGCCGGGATTAACCGGCTCCAGGCAGGTACAATAGCTGCCCCCTTTTGTTACGGCCCTTGTCATGACTGACCCCATACGCCTCTCCAAACGCCTTATCGAACTGGTCGGTTGCTCCCGTCGGGAGGCCGAGCTGTACATCGAAGGCGGCTGGGTCTCGGTAGATGGCGAAGTGATTGATGAGCCACAGTTCAAGGTCACGACACAAAAAGTCGAACTTGATCCCGAGGCCAAGGCCACGGCTCCAGAGCCTGTGACTATCCTGTTTCATGCACCGGTTGGTGTGGATGTCGACAGCGCGATGCAGTCCCTGAGCGCCGAAACCCTGTCTGAAGAGCACCGCTTCAGCAAGCGCCCGCTCAAGGGCCACTTCCTGCGCCTGACCGCCAGCGCCGACCTGCAGGCCAAGGCCAGCGGCCTGTTGGTGTTTACCCAGGACTGGAAAATCCTGCGCAAGCTGACGGCCGATGCCGCCAAGATCGAGCAGGAGTATGTGGTTGAGGTCTCCGGCGACGTGGCAGAGCACGGTCTGAACCGCCTCGCCCATGGCCTGATGTACAAAGGCAAGGAATTGCCTGCGGTCAAAGCCAGCTGGCAGAACGAGAACCGCCTGCGCTTTGCCCTGAAAAACCCGCAGCCCGGCATCATCGCCCTGTTCTGCGAAGCCATTGGCCTGAAGGTTGTGGCCATTCGCCGCATCCGCATTGGCGGCGTGTCCATCGGCAAGGTGCCAGTCGGCCAATGGCGCTACATGTCCGGCAAGGAAAAGTTCTAAGCCACCCTATTTCTCGAGATCGCCCGCCCGGGCGATATCTACAGTCGAATACCAGGATTGCCCACCATGATTCACAACGACGTACTGCGCAGCGTGCGCTACATGCTCGACATCAGCGACAACAAGATGGTCGAGATCATCAAGATCGGCGGCATGGAAGTGTCCAAGGACGACCTGCTGACCTACCTCAAGAAAGACGAGGAAGAAGGCTTTGTGTTCTGCCCCGACGAAGTCATGGCGCACTTCCTCGATGGCCTGGTGATCTTCAAGCGCGGCAAGGACGAAAGCCGTCCCCCGCAGCCGATCGAAACCCCGGTGACCAACAACATCATCCTCAAGAAGCTGCGCGTGGCCTTCGAGCTCAAGGAAGACGACATGCACGCCATCCTCAAGGCGGCCGAGTTCCCGGTGTCCAAGCCGGAATTGAGCGCACTGTTCCGCAAGTTCGGCCACACCAACTATCGCCCGTGCGGCGACCAGTTGCTGCGTAACTTCCTCAAGGGCCTGACCCTGCGGGTTCGCGCGTAAGCCATGAATTACAACGTCTCACCCGTAGGTTTCGTGCGCTCCTGCTTCAAGGAGAAGTTCGCCATCCCGCGCCAACCCCAACTGGCGCCCGCCGCCAGGGGCGTGTTGGAGTTGGTGGCGCCGTTCGACCAGGGTGAGGCCGTACAGGGCCTGGAGCAGGTCAGCCATGTGTGGCTGCTGTTCCTGTTTCATCAGGCCCTGGAAGACAAGCCGCGCTTGAAAGTGCGCCCGCCGCGCCTGGGTGGCAACACGTCCATGGGCGTATTTGCCACCCGCGCGACCCATCGCCCCAATGGCATCGGCCAGTCGGTGGTGAAGCTGGACAAGGTGGAGCCGGGCCGGCTGTGGATTTCCGGGATCGACTTGCTCGATGGCACGCCGGTCTTGGATATCAAGCCGTATGTGCCCTATGCCGACATCATCGACACGGCCACCAACCGCATCGCAAGCAGCGCGCCACAGCTGATTCCCGTGCAGTGGCTGAAGACCGCGCTGCACCAGGCACAAGGCCACGCCCAGCGCCTTGGCGAGCCGTTGGTGGAGCTGATTGAGCAGTGCCTGGCACAGGACCCCCGGCCGGCGTATCAGACGCCAGGGCCGGAGCGCGAGTATGGTGTGCGGTTCTGGGATGTGGACGTGCGTTGGCACTATCCCGAGGCTGGGGTGATTTGCGTGCTTGAAGTGGTTGCGGCCGAATAAACGCCAAAAACAAATATGGGAGCTGGCCGGTGTGAGAGCTGGCTTGCCTGCGATATAGGCACCTCGGTGTATCAGCTACACCACGGTGATGCCATCGCAGGCAAGCCAGCTCCCCCACCGGGCAGCTCCCACATTTTTATAGTCGCGCTTACTTCTCGACGAACGCACGCTCGATCAAGTAGTCACCCGGCTCACGCATGCGTGGCGAAACCTTCAGACCGAAGCTGTTCAGCACTTCGCTGGTCTCGTCGAGCATGCTCGGGCTACCGCACAGCATGGCGCGGTCGTCTTCAGGATTGATCGGCGGCAGGCCGATATCACTGAACAGCTTACCGCTGCGCATCAGGTCGGTGAGGCGGCCTTCGTTTTCGAACGGCTCACGGGTCACGGTCGGGTAGTAGATCAACTTTTCACGCAGCGCCTCGCCGAAGAACTCGTTCTGCGGCAGGTGCTCGGTGATGAACTCGCGGTAGGCGACTTCGTTGACGTAACGCACGCCGTGGCACAGGATCACTTTTTCGAAGCGCTCGTAGGTTTCCGGGTCCTGGATCACGCTCATAAAGGGCGCGAGGCCCGTACCGGTGCTGAGCAGGTACAGGTGTTTGCCCGGCTTCAAATCGTCCAGCACCAGGGTGCCCGTCGGTTTTTTGCTGATGATGATCTCGTCGCCTTCCTTCAAGTGCTGCAATTGGGAAGTCAGCGGGCCATCCGGAACCTTGATGCTGAAGAACTCCAGATGCTCTTCCCAGTTCGGGCTGGCGATGGAGTAAGCGCGCATGAGCGGGCGGCCATTGGGCTGTTGCAGGCCGATCATCACGAACTGACCGTTCTCAAAGCGCAGGCCCGGGTCGCGGGTGCACTTGAAGCTGAACAGAGTGTCGTTCCAGTGATGAACACTGAGGACACGCTCGTGGTTCATGTTGCTCATGTACGGGGAACTCCTGGAAATGGGTCAGCGCCAAAAATGATAGGTGCGCAATTGCACAGTATTCTAATGGCGGCGACAATATCTGTTAACTGGATTATTAAGATAAGGGTTATCGGTTATATAGATATGCGATTTACTCTCCGTCAACTGCAAGTCTTCGTCGCCGTCGCCCAGCAGGAAAGCGTGTCTCGCGCTGCTGGCCTTCTGGCCTTATCTCAATCCGCCGCCAGCACCTCGATCACCGAGCTGGAGCGCCAATCCAGCTGCCAATTGTTCGACCGCGCCGGTAAACGCCTGAGCCTCAATGCCCTGGGTCATCAATTGCTGCCCCAGGCGGTGGCGCTGCTGGACCAGGCCAAGGAAATCGAAGACCTGCTCAACGGCAAGTCCGGCTTCGGCTCCCTGGCGGTCGGCGCCACCCTGACCATCGGCAATTACCTGGCGACGCTGCTGATCGGCAGCTTCATGCAGCAGCATCCCGAGAGCCAGGTGAAGCTGCATGTACAGAACACTGCACATATCGTGCATCAGGTCGCGCATTACGAAATTGATCTGGGTCTAATCGAGGGTGACTGCAGCCACCCGGACATCGAGGTGCAAACCTGGGTCGAGGATGAACTGGTGGTGTTCTGCGCGCCCCAGCACCCCCTGGCCCTGCGCGGGCAGGCGACCATGGAGCAGTTGACCCATGAAGCCTGGATCCTGCGGGAACAGGGCTCAGGGACGCGCCTGACGTTTGATCAGGCTATGCGCCATCATCGCAGCGCGCTGAATATTCGCCTGGAGCTGGAGCACACCGAGGCGATCAAGCGCGCAGTGGAGTCGGGATTGGGGATTGGTTGCATTTCCCGGCTGGCACTACGGGATGCGTTCCGGCGCGGCAGCCTGGTGCCGGTGGAGACCCCGGACCTGGACCTGGCCCGGCAGTTCTACTTTATCTGGCATAAACAGAAGTACCAGACCTCGGCCATGCGCGAATTTCTCGAGCTGTGCCGCGCCTTTACCGCCGGGGTACAGCGCAGTGACGAGATCGTGCTGCCGAATATCGCCTAGATCAGGATGACTGCCCACACCACGGTGATCATGGTCAGCGCCACGAATTGCGCGGCGCTGCCCATGTCCTTGGCGTTTTTCGACAGCGGGTGGCGATCCAGGGAAATCCGATCAATCGCCGCCTCCACGGCCGAGTTGAGCAACTCGACAATCAGCGCCAGCAGGCACACGGCAATCAACAGTGCGCGCTCTACGCGGCTGACCGTGAGGAAGAAGCTCACCGGAATCAGGATCACGTTGAGCAGGACCAACTGGCGAAAGGCCGCCTCGCCGGTGAAAGCCGCACGCAAACCATCCAGGGAATAGCCCCCGGCGTTGAAGATACGTTTGATACCGGTTTGACCCTTGAACGGCGACATAGGCAGGCAACTGAGCAAAAAATGATGGAAGGAAGCTAGAGCACGTCAAGTCAAAAAAGCGTGAACAGCACCGCTCTATTAATGGGAAATTGACTCAAGCTGTTGCAAGAGCAGCGCCGCCTGGGTGCGGGTGCGCACGCCCAGCTTACGGAAAATCGCGGTGACGTGCGCCTTGATGGTCGCCTCGGATACGCTCAGCTCATAGGCGATCTGCTTGTTCAGCAAGCCTTCGCAGACCATGGTCAGCACACGAAACTGCTGGGGCGTCAGGCTGGCGAGCCCTTCCTGGGCGGCCTTGGCTTCGGCAGACACGTTGATTTCTTCAAATGCCTGGGGCGGCCATGAGACATCACCGTCCAGCACCGTACGTACCGCAGCTCGAATCTGCTCCATGGAACTGGACTTGGGGATAAAGCCACTGGCCCCGAACTCACGGGAGCGCACTACCACGTCGGCCTCTTCCTGGGCCGACACCATCACCACCGGAATCTGCGGATACTGCCCGCGCAACAGTACCAGGCCGGAAAACCCGTAGGCGCCGGGCATGTTCAGGTCCAGCAGCACCAGATCCCAATCAGTCTTGTCAGTGAGCTGGGTTTCCAGTTCAGCGATGCTGCCCACTTCAACCAGGCGTACATCCACGCCCAGCTCCAGCGTAACCGCCTGGTGCAGCGCGCTACGGAACAGCGGATGGTCATCGGCAATCAGGATTTCGTATGTGGCCATTTATTAAATGATCCTGTTTTTTATGGGAGTACCGATGGGTTCGGTGCTCACCAACGTACGAGGTGCCAGCCAGCGGCTGTCACGAACAGTTACGCTTGATGGCATTTTAGCCGGCTCAGGCGATGCAGTGCCATCATGCAAATGTCATCTGGCCGCGAAGTCCTACAGATAAGGTGCAAGACGGGTATGGACACTGTCCGTCGGATCCAGCGCCAACTGGAACTTGGCCGCCAGGTAATGGGTACTGAAAACATCCAGGTAGGCGTCCAGCACTTCGCTGGCCTGCTGGTCCTCGGCCAATTCCAGGCACAAGGCAGCCACTTCGGCAGTGCAGAAATGGTCATCGCGCTTGGAGCGGCGCAACTTGTAGCGCGATAACTGCTCCGGTTCCAGGCTCAGTACCGGCAGGTGCTCCAGATACGGGCTCTTGCGGAACATCTTGCGCGCTTCGCTCCAGGTGCCGTCCAGCAGGATAAACAATGGACGCTTGCCATCCGCCACCTTGACCTCGCTGACCACCCGCTGCGGCGCTACAAACTCGCCGGGGAAGACGATATAGGGCTGCCATTGCGGGTCGGCCAGCAGCGCCAGCAGCTCAGGTTCGACGGCCGTGCGCGCCCAGGGAAAAGCACTTGTATCGTCGATTACATCCGCTATCAACCAACCGGTATTACTCGGTTTCATCGGTTCCACGTCATGCATCAACAGGCACATGGCCGACCTGGCCTGAACCTTGGGGCGCCACGCACACAAGCAGTATTCGGGGATGACCCGGCATCTGGGGCAACGTTCGGCACGCGAGCCGCGTGCGACAAAAGGGCTGACGGCACGGGCCAGGCGTTGGGTACGCAGACGGAAGACCGCATGACTCATAGCGGGCGCCGTTGTGAAGCGATGAAAATCGACACGGGCAAAACTCGGGGCAGCAAAAGTGCCGGCAGTTTACCAGAGCCGCCCAACCAATACGCCTGGCCGTCGCGGCGACAGGTCACCTATAATCCCGCGCCACTGAACGCATAGCGCAGTGACGGGTCTATGGACCAGTAACCGAATCAGGAGAGTTTCATGCTGCGTCTTATGTTGCGTCTTGCCGCCCCGACCGTCGCCCTGGCGCTGGTATTACCCGTCGGCGCCCAGGCAGCCTCCCTGGTGGAGCTGCAAATGAACAAGAAACTGCAAAGCGTCGCGGCAGAAAGCAACAAGGACCTGCCCAGGGAAATTGATGAACAAACCCTGGAAGTGGCCTACACCGTCGAAGGAATGCAACTGATTGACCACCTGAGCGTCCTGCCAGAGCGCGCCGAACAGATGCGCGCCAACCCCAAGGCCGTGTATTTCCAGCTGGGACAGAGCGTCTGCCTGAACAAAGGTTATCGCGAGTTGATGGCCAAGGGCGCGGTGATGCGCTACGAGATCACCGAAAACAAGACCAACCGCCCGGTGGCGTCGGTCAAGTTCGTCGAAGCGGATTGCCCGGCTCCGGCCAAGAAGAAAAAGTAAGTCCCTCCCCAAGCGCCAACATGGCCCCTGTTGAGCTGTGCAGCAGCCCTGAAACCTGAGTTGTCGGTCTATCTGCCAGACCTCAGGGGGGCTGCTACGCAGCCCAACGGCAGACAAGCCTCCTCGCCACAGCCCTTCCTGCAAAACCTTGATCAATCCCTATTAAGTTATTGCCAGACAAGACTTTAGGGGCTCATGATCGAGCCATCCGGTAACATTTCCAGGGCAAAAAAGGTTGCCCTCGCGCGACTTAGCAGTGCAAAGGTTTTTAATCACAAGGAACATACAGAGCCTGTTTCGTCGCCGTCAGCAGCCTGCAATAAGACGCCGGGGCTCTGTAACGAAGGAGAAGCTGAATGCCTGATCAACCGAATGACCTGCTGAATCGTCATTTTCCAGGAAACGGGACCGACCTCGCCCAGCAGGTCGAAGCGCAACTCAACCTGATTGCCCCCAGTAGCCCGAATATTTCGCTGTATCGCGACATGATCCTCACCGTGCTGCGCATGGCCCAGGACGACCGTGACCGCTGGAACGCCAAGATCACCTTGAAAGCAATCAATGAACTGGACCACGCGTTTCGTGTACTCGAACAGTTCAAAAGCCGCCGCAAGGTCACCGTCTTCGGTTCGGCCCGCACCCCAGTGGAAAGCCCCCTCTACGCCCTGGCCCGCGAAGTGGGCGCGGCCCTGGCCCGTTCGGACCTGATGGTCATCACCGGTGGTGGCGGCGGCATCATGGCTGCCGCCCACGAAGGCGCCGGGCTGGCCCACAGCCTGGGGTTCAATATCACCCTGCCCTTTGAACAGCATGCCAACCCGACCATTGATGGCACGGAAAACCTGCTGTCGTTCCACTTCTTCTTTACCCGCAAGCTGTTTTTCGTCAAGGAAGCCGATGGGTTGGTGCTGTGCCCGGGTGGCTTCGGTACCCTGGATGAAGCCTTGGAAGTCTTGACCCTGATCCAGACCGGCAAGAGTCCGCTGGTTCCAGTAGTACTGCTGGACGAGCCCGGCGGTGGATTCTGGCAAGGCGCCCTGGACTTTATTCGCAACCAACTGGAGGCCAACCGCTACATCTTGCCCACCGACCTCAAGCTGGTGCGCCTGGTGCACAGCGCCGAAGAGGCAGTGAACGAAATCAACCAGTTCTACGCGAACTTCCACTCCACCCGCTGGTTGAAACGCCAGTTTGTGGTGCGCATGAACCACCCTCTCAGCGAGCGTGCGTTGGCGCATATACAGACGGCATTCGCTGACCTGCGGCTGAGTGATGACTTCCAGCAATTGGCCTATGGGGGCGAAGAGCACGATGAGGCGCACTTCAGCCACCTGACGCGACTGGTGTTCAACTTCACCGGGCGTAATCAGGGGCGGTTGCGGGAGTTGGTGGATTACATCAACTTGCCGGAGAACTGGGCCCAAGCCCAGGGTAAAACACAGCAACGCGTAGCGCCGGAACCGGCGTGAGGCCGTAAAACGCAAAAAAGGCCCGCTATTTTCATAGCGGGCCTTTTGTTTTAGTGCTGTTTTATGTGGGAGCTGTCGAGCCCCTTTGATCGCCGCTTGCCGAAGAATCAGTCGTCCAGATCTCGACCGCTCAACAAGCGGCTGATCATCTCCATTGAAAACCCGCGATAGCTCAAAAAGCGCCCTTGCTTGGCACGCTCACGGGCATCAATCGGCAGATGGCCGGCAAACTTGCGACGCCAGGTGTCTTCCAGTTGCGTTTGCCAACTGATGCCACACTCACGCAACGCCAGTTCAATATCGGCGCGCTGCAAGCCCCGCTGACTCAATTCCTCACGAATCCGCGCAGGGCCGTAGCCCGAGCGTGCCCGGTAGGAAACAAAACTTTCGAGATAACGGGCTTCGGAAAGCAGCCCCTCTTCCGTCAAGCGGTCGAGGGCTGTTTCGATCATTTCGGGAGGGGCGCCACGCTGACGCAGTTTACGCGTCAGCTCGACACGACCGTGCTCGCGTCGTGCGAGCAGGTCCATTGCCGTACGCCGTACGGCAACCAGCGTATCGAGTACAACTGTCATCGTTGGACTCAGATATCAGCGTCGGCTTCTGCCATGTCATCAACAGGTTCGCGGTTGGCTGCTGCCTTGACGTCTGGCGCCGGGGTCAGCAGCTTGTCGCGGATCTGCTTCTCGAGGGTCGCCGCGATATCCGGGTTGTCCTGCAGGAACTTGGCCGAGTTGGCCTTGCCCTGACCGATCTTGCTACCGTTGTAGGCATACCAGGCACCGGACTTCTCGACAAAGCCGTGCAGCACGCCCAGGTCGATCATCTCGCCGTTCAGGTAAATACCTTTGCCGTAGAGGATCTGGAACTCAGCCTGACGGAATGGCGGAGCCACCTTGTTCTTCACAACCTTGACGCGGGTTTCGCTACCGACAACCTCGTCACCTTCCTTCACCGCGCCGGTACGGCGGATGTCCAGACGGACCGAAGCGTAGAACTTCAGCGCGTTACCACCGGTGGTGGTTTCCGGGCTGCCGAACATCACACCGATCTTCATCCGGATCTGGTTGATGAAGATCACCAGGCAGTTGGCGTTCTTGATGTTACCGGTGATTTTACGCAGCGCCTGAGACATCAGACGGGCTTGCAGGCCGACGTGCATGTCGCCCATTTCGCCTTCGATTTCAGCCTTTGGTACCAGGGCTGCCACGGAGTCGACCACGATCACGTCGATGGCGTTGGAGCGCACCAGCATGTCGGTGATTTCCAGGGCTTGCTCGCCGGTGTCCGGCTGCGAAACCAGCAGGTCGTCGACATTGACGCCCAGCTTGCCAGCATATTCAGGATCCAGGGCGTGCTCGGCATCGACGAACGCACAAGTGGCGCCCATTTTTTGTGCCTGGGCAATCACCGACAGGGTCAGGGTGGTTTTACCAGAAGACTCCGGACCGTAGATTTCAACGATACGGCCTTTTGGCAGGCCGCCAATGCCGAGCGCGATGTCCAGACCCAGAGAGCCAGTGGAAATAGCCGGGATCGCCTGACGGTCGTGATCGCCCATACGCATTACGGCACCCTTGCCGAATTGACGTTCGATCTGACCCAGGGCCGCAGCCAAGGCTTTCTTCTTGTTGTCGTCCATTAAAGTCCTCACGTAATCAATAAGGCCTGACGGCCAACACCTGTATAAGTAGACAGTATTGTTCCATAAAGATCGGGGATCGCCTACCCCTGATTTTCTATTTCTGCTGCAGCTCGTCGCAACAGCCCCTCTAATGCGGCTTTTACCGTTTGTCGGCGGACCTCGTCGCGGTTGCCGGGGAAGTGCTGGCACTCAGCCGTAACCTCGTCACCGACACCCCAGGCCAGCCAGACAGTACCCACCGGTTTGTCCGGCGAGCCGCCATCGGGGCCCGCCACGCCGCTGACCGCCACCGCAAACCGCGCCAGGCTTTTTTCCTGGGCGCCCCGGGCCATGGCCTCGACCACTTCACGGCTCACCGCGCCGACCTTGGGGAACAACCCTTCCGGCACATTGAGCTGACGGGTCTTCTGGCGATTGGAATAGGTCACATACCCGGCCTCGAACCAGGCCGAACTCCCCGGAATACGGGTGATGGCTTCGGCGATGCCGCCACCGGTGCAGGATTCGGCGGTGGTGACGTGGGCATTGAGCACCTGCAAACGTCGGCCAAGTTCGGCGGCGAGTTGGGTAATTTCCTTCACGGTCGTCTCCAGGAAAGTGCGGGGGTTTGCCTACCCTACAGGAGCCCATCGGCCACGCAAGCAGCAGACGGCTTCAACAGATTACCGGGTGATGGCACTTACATACGCCTGGCAGGCCCGCAACGCGATCAGTCCGTTATCGCCGGCATCGGTAATGCCGATAATTCGTTGAGCATGCGCCGGGTCAAGTCGACCTCGCGGGGCTCCATGAACCACGCTGCCGGCGGCGGTGGCCGGCATTGCGCGGCCATTGGCGGGGTCGGTGGCGTCGAGAAGGACTGACAAGCGCACATCAGCAGTGGCCAACCGATCGCGCAGATAAACCTGGTGACGCTGTGCATCGCTCAACTCCCGCGTGTGTTGTTGATCGCTGGCGTGAAGCTGTTGCTCCAACGCCCGACGCCTGTCCTGTTCGGCCCGGTATTGGCCCTGTGCTTCCTGGCTTTGCCGGTTGAGCAGGGCTGAATGCCCTGCGGCCTGGCGTTCAAAGGCCAGGCCATGACGCCAGGCCTGGACCTGCCAGCTGGCTGCCGCCGAGATAGCCATCAGCAGGGTAACCGCCCATATGCGCCCGCTCAACGGCATAACACCGCCCTCGCCTTTTCCCACAACTGTTGGCGGTGCTCCAGTCCGTTGAGGCCACCATTGATACGGCGGGTGATGGTGGTGAATTGGTCCTGGTCGGCCAATTCATTCAAGCCATTGCTGTGCCAGAACCAGGCGGCGGATTCGGCCGCCCATTGCGGCTGCTCCAGCAGTTCGGGGAAATGCAGCAAACGTTCATCGCCAAACAGCGCCCGGCTGCAGGCCAGGTAATTGCGCCGCCCGGTAATCTGGATCAAGCCGCGGCCCCGGTACTTCTGGCCGTCACCGTCGGCGTCGGGAGTGTTGCCCAGGCGTGCAGCCAAGGCGCCCGTGTCGTATTTGCTCAGGTAGTGCTCGCCGCCCAGTTCACGCACGTAACGCAGCTCGCCGGACTCGTGCCCGACCTGGGCGATAAAGGCCGCCATCCGCTTAGGCCCGGTGATGTGTCGATGGAGCATGGCGGCGTTCAGCGCCAGAATAAAAACGCCCGCTTGGGCGCGGGCGTTAGGCAGGATCTGTTGCAACTGCGTCAGCGTGATCATCCTTGATCTCCAACCATTTAAGAGGCCAATCCACGGGCCATGATCGAACTGCGATACCCCGTCGTCGTGTCGCCTACATGGGTCACCTTGTCAATCGACCAGCGCCCCTGCATATAGCCCGGCCAGGTTTCATCCAGCAACAACAGGCCTTCGGCGGACAGCAACGGGTTACCAGGGCAGTCGATGGTGATGCTCAAACCTTCACGCCCCACCCGGCGCAACTCGCCCTGTGCCACTGAGCGCGCTTCGGTTTCACTCTGGCACCGTTGGCGCAACGTCTTGAACGGCGCGATCCCCACCTCGACCACGCGCTGGCGAGAGGCCGCGGCATCCCACCAACTGACACGGCACCCCTGGTATTTGGCCCGCGCATTTTCATCAACCCGGGCACTGATAAACGCCTGCTCGCCGGGACGGTTGTCATGGGTCACCGACAGCCGCACATCCGGCAGTTGCTGGCCCGAGAGCGACTTGACCTGGCCGCTTTCCGCCAGCACATACAGCTCGTTGACCGGCTTGGTCACCGCGTTGTAACGCCCGGCCAGGCGGGTGATAAAGCCCATGTCCGTCTCGTTGGACTGGTCGATATGATCAATCGCAATCCCATCCAGCGACGGCGCCACCCTGGGCGAAAACCCATGCTGCGTCGCCAGTTGGCGAAACAGCGCTCCAAGGGTCGTGGGCCCATGGCTGGCGGAACGGCGCTGGCGGTAGCCACTCTGGTCCATCACGCTGAACGGCGCCGCCGTGGCCACGATCACCAGGCGCATGGGAAACAGGTAAGGCGTGCGCTGGGTAATCACAAACTCGCCTTTTTCCACCAGCCCCGACTCGCGGTAACCCACGCGCAAACCGATCTTGGCGCCCAGGCTCGGCAGGCCTTCCAGGCCCTCGATATTGATGGTCAGTTCGAGGCGGTCGGATTCGATCCCCGCCGCGTCGGTGTGCTTCCACTGCATCAGCCGTGGGTTGATCAAGGCCGCGTTGGCGCCATAAATCTCCACGACCGGGGTAAATCCCATTGCCATGTTGCCTCCTTAATCCCAGGCCGAAACCGGCTTTGCAACACCCGGTTGCGCGTCCATCTCGGGCACGATTACCCCGATGCCCGCCGGCAACACTGGGCCATACTCGGCAAGCCCGGGGTTCAAGCGCCAGAGGGTTTCTTCGGCCGCGTCATCGCACCGCCCCAGCTCACGGTAGAGCAGGAGGTTGACCGAATCACCGGCAATACTTCGGACTCTACGCATTGATAAATTCCTCCAGCACCAGCGTCCACTTGATCACCATGGCAGTGCCGTCATCAATCACACTGGCCTGGTTTTCCGTGACCGCCGTAATGCGCCACAACCCCCAATTGCGGCCGATGCCATCGACCAGCGGCAGCGGTGCCCGTGCATCCTGCAAGGCGCGCAATTGGTCCAGGCGCTGCATGCCGACGGCCGCCATGGCGGTTCCATTGAAGGTCAGTTTTTCCAGCTTCTGACCGTTCTGTCGCGACTGGGGCTTGCTGGCAATAATCTCCAGGTCGCCCCAGCCACCATCGCTGCTGCGCTGGAGCGCGGAATAGGCGAACCCTCGGGACAGCCCGAAAATAAAGTCGCCCAACACCATCTGCTGTCGCATCAATCACCTCCGTCGGTCAGTGCCGCATTGCGCCGAACCGCCAGTGAATCGCTGAGCATCGGCACGCATTGGTTTTGCAGGCTTTGCAGGACCCGGTCGACCACCTGCTGGGCGTCGGCAGGGTTGACGCCGGTGATCTGGATGCTCGGCGCCAGGGTGACCTGGACGTTGTCCGAGCGGGCGCTGTTGAGCTCTTTGCTCACGGCATCGGGCGATGGCAGGCGGTCACTGGGGCCGAACAATTTTTCACCGAGCCAGTTACCGCCCTCGCCGCCCAACAGGCCACCGATAACGCCGCCCACCGCAGTGCCCACGCCAGGGAATACCAGGGTGCCAAGGGCCGCTCCGGCAGAAGCGCCGGCCCATGCGGCACCGGCGGTACCGAGGCCGCTGCCGACGGCTCGCATGTTGCCGCTGCGCACGCCCTGGACGACGTTGATGGCGGCATCGGCGGAGCGCAATGGCGTCAACCTGCGCACGCCGATAGACCCCAGCCGGCTCAGGGTTGGGACCAGGCGGGAGGCTCGGGCCTTGCGCAGGCCGAGGGCTGATGCACTCTTTAATAGCAACGCCTTGCCTGCGCTCAACCCACGGGTAGAAACCCTTCGCAGGCTAGCGCTTACGGAAGTCACCCGCGCCAGGAACCCCGTTTTCAGGCCGTCAAACACCTTGCCTGCGCGCTCGCCCAGGCTCCTCATGATTGCCATGGGCCCGGTGGCGCTCCTGCCGGTCCCTGAGGTTTTTCTCGGCATCGGTGGGCTTGTGCGGCCAGTGCCGTTTTGCCTCACCGTTTTTCGTGACCCTTTGGGCCCGTAACGAGCCCGCCCGGTCAAGGGTTCGCTGGCGCCTGGGCAGCAGCAGTCCTTGCTATCGTCCCGGAACAATTTCCCGACGTAGGGCAACTTGCCCAGCGTTGCATCGACTACCTTGCCCGATACCCGGCTCTTGACCGTATCAAGCAAGCTTTCACCCACCCATTTGGAACTCTTGCTCAACCAGGACTCAGTCGCCGAGGCCTTGTCTTCGGGCGCAGCTTGCGGCGCACTGGTCATGGTTTCAGCGACCGTGCCGCCCAGCGGCCCACCCGTGATAAACAGGGTGCCATTAAGGGTTTCCAGGCTCTCGCGCAGGCGCACCTGTTCCTCGGTCAACGCGTGGATATGCAGGCTGGCGTTGGCCAGGGCCAGGCTCAGCTCAGACGGCGGCTCGGTTGCGCCGCCCACACTGGAGGCGCCAACCAGACTTTCGTCCTGTGCTTCAAGCAGGCCCGACAGTTGCAAGGCGCCACTTTCGGCCAGTGCGGGAAAGGTCATCCAGCGTTTGTCTTCGTCGGCGAGCTTGAGCGTATATCGAGGGTCTTGCATCTCGCTCTACTCCTATTTGACGCCAAGGCGATTGATCGCGATGTCGTAGCGGCGCAATGCTTTTGCGGCATCCCATTCGAGGATTTCCGCTTCGTTTACCGAGTAAACCAGCGGTACAACGTCGAGGATTACTTCGATGTCGCGCTGCGAAAGAAGTCCGCCGGTTTGTTTAAAAAATCGTCGATGCGCTCCTGCAATTCCGTCCAATCAGGCACCGTCAGGCCGTCCAGATCGGGGATCATCAGGCCGGTGCAGTGCGAGGTAATGAACTCGGCGCGCTCTTTGTTGGTGGCGAGTTTTTTCATCACTTTGGTGGCACGCAGGGCAGGCATTTCCAGGGTGACGCTGGTCAATACGCGGCCGGCCACTTCCAGTGGCAGCAGCAGTTGCACCTCCTCGCCGGGCTCGGTGGAACCTTCCAGAAAGAACGAAGCCGGGCGCGTCGACAGGTCGTGCACGTACTGGACGATGCTCACGTAGTCCGGGCGCTTGAGTTGGTCGAGTTCCTTTTCCGAGAGGCCGGTGGCCAGTTTAGCCAGCTCGAAGAACTGGTCGTCCTCATCGTCGCCCGCACGGGCCAGGGCCTGTTTTTGTGGGGCGTAGAACAAGGGTTTGAGTTGGATCTGCTCGATCGTCGCACCGCTGTCGGCGGTGATGGGCGCCAGCAGGATATGCAGGGGTGGCTTCCAGGCCATGGGCGAAATTCCTTGATGAACAATGTTGAACACGTGGACACGGTCAATGTGGGAGCTGGCGGGCCTGCGATCGCGCTGTGTCAGCAGCCTCATTTGTCACTGGTAGACCGCTATCGCAGGCAAGCCAGCTCCCACACTGGCCGTGCCTATTTCCGATTCGTGGAAGGGCTTACGGCATCAACACCGCACGCCGGGCATCGCCGAGGATGTCGACGCCGTTGAGCACAAACTTCTGGGTGCGCACGTCGATGTCGATCACCGGCACGCCGTTGTCCAGGCGATGGTAGGTGCGGCAGGACAGATCCAGGGTGGTGGTGGCCTTTTCGCCCATCTTCAGCTTGGCTTCCTCCAGGGATTTGAGCTTGCCGCCGACGGTGTGGTAGGTGAAGTAGGTCTTGCCATCCTGGTCCTGGCCCGCTTCGCGCACGTTGAGCAGGATGTCTTCGCCCAAGCGCACGCCCAGGGCCAGCATGATTTCGGGACCGGCGCCTTGCAGCACCAGCTTGGCGTTCAGCACCTTGGCGCTCTTGGCCATTTCTTCGGCGATAAAGCGCCCGCCGGACATGGGCTCCATCTCGAACTCGATCTTCGGCGGGCTGAATTCCTCAACGGTCGCCGACAGCGGCAGGCCTTGGAGGGTGGCCGCAATGGCCTGTCTGACTCGGTTGGTAAACATTAGAGAACGTCCTCCAGGAACTGCTCGATGATTTCATCGCGGGCATTGAGTTGATAAACCATGTGTTCGTTCGGCGCGTAGCGGCCGTAGTCGATCACGATGAACCAGGTGCCGTTCTTGTACTTCTCGACACTGTTGAGTTCCGGGTGCAGGTACACACTGCCGCCAGGGATGGTTTCGTCGGCCACCAGGGTTTGCAGCCAGTCGTTGATGCGCTTGACCTCCTGGTCCATGAACGACTTGGTCAGGTTGTGCGCCATGGCTTTCTGCCCGGCCTTGACCAGCTTGCGGCTGATGGCATCTTCCAGGCCGACATAGCTGATGAACTTGCCGGTGAGGGAGCGGTTACCCAGCAGCGAGAAGCCACCGAGGATGGTGCGCGCGTAGTAGCTCACGCCGTAACGGTTGAGCAGGTCGCCTTCGGTGGAGGTGTCGAGGATGTTGTACTCGACCACGCGGGACACGTCTTCGGCGAAGGTCACCTGGTTGCCCGGGCTTTCCCATTGCTTGACCTTGGCCAATGCGGCGATGGCCAGGGACGACGGCGCGAGGAATACGTTTTTCTTCGCCGCCTTGGAGTACACCGACGGCATGTTGTGCACCAGCAGGCAGCGGTCGAAACCCAGGTCGGCACCACCCAGCTCGCCGCTGTAGGTCACTTGGTCGGCGACGCTGGCGTCTTTGCCGTCCAGCACCACACGGGCCTTGATGCGCTTGCCGAGCGCGGCAAATTCACCGGCCACCGCCTTGGTCCCGGTAAAGCCCGGGGCACCGATGATGGTCAGGTCTTCAGGAACGCTGCTCAGCGCCGCGAGGCCCAGTTTGCGACCGGTTGCCGGCTCGTTGCCGCCGATCACGTTGTTGAGGGTATCGGCCGGGGTGGCGCCCTCTTCGACGATCACCACATACACCGGCACCTTGACCACTTTGAGGATCTGGTACACCGCATGAAACAACGTGCCCGACTCGGCGCCGGTCGGGTCCAGCAGCGCCTGGGCGGTGAAGCTGTTGATGCGAAACGGGGCGTTTTTCGGGATCGACAGGTGCGCATTGGGCGCGGTGCCGACCAGACCGATCACGTTGTCACCCAGGCCACCCATGGACTCGGGGGATTCGCTGGCATTGACGGTGATGCCGTTATGCTCGAAGTTCAAAACCTCAGCCATGATTATTCAGCCTTCTTGGTGACGGCCTTCTTGGCCGGTGGGGTGTCTTGGGCGGCAGCCAGCACGCTGGTCAATTCCAGGCGGCCGGCGGTGCGCAGGGCGGTTGCTTCGACGTCCAGCAGGTCCAGTTCCTGGCCGACGGCGGACCAGTGGCCACCTCCGGTGGGGAATGGGATGAGGACGGTGTAGGTTTGGCGGTTGGCCATGGGGGAACTCCAGAAACGCGAAAGCCCCAGCGATGGGGCTTTCTTGGATGCGAAAAAAAAAACCGCTTTCGCGGTGGTGGGGGGTTACTTATCTTCAGGCAGTGGGAAGCGGGCCTTGATATCGGCAACCTTATCCCGCCACACCTTTTCAGAAGCCGGTTTTTGATCGTATTGCCACTCCAGATAAAGTGGGTCCGCTTCTGCGATGTAAGCCGCGCGCCGCACTTGCTGGGCCGCAACCACATGCTGCGCCACTAACGCTTCATCAATAATACTTACTGGAACGCCAACACCAACAAGATACTCATAAGAACACTCACTATATTTACGCGAAGCAAATTCCAAATTTTTTATAGTTTCCATTCAGTTCAATCCTTAAGATTCGTTAGAGCATTTGACATATCCTGAGAAATAAGCCCAGCCCATGTAGGAGCACCCTGCCGAACCATTTCTATCCCATACAAAGAAAAAGGGACAGAAACGTTATGGTAGCTCCCCATTAAAAACTGATACCCTGTAGCAATCGGCAAAGTACTAACAGACACCTTATCCAATAAGACATTCCGCATAAACAAGTCAGCAACCCCAATTGACCCAGACGTATGCTGATACATAAAGGCACCATTATTCAATTCTACTGCGCAATGCTGAAGCATAACAAAGCTTTTAGAATTATGGGTTTTCACAAATGACGTACGCCAAATATCATGCCCTTTACCTTGAAGCGCAGAGGAAAGTTTCGCCGTTTTTAATCTGCACCCATAAAAGACCAACACCGAGTTGTACCCAAGATGAAAACCGCCCGACTGAACCCTATCATCTTCGCCTATAATAGAATCAGTCTGCAGTTCCACATAGGAGCTAGTATCATAAGCTTTAAACTCACTAGGCTGGATAGAAATCGTCTTATTGTCACAGACCTGATCTTTTGCCAATGAATACACAGAGCCGGGCTTGAGAATAATAGAAGCCCTACCTCCTGAAGTCATTCGTGCAAAGGCTCCAGCAATAGTCTTCACTGCCGTTGCCCAACTGACACCATCGTTCGCGTCATTCCCAGCGACAGCATCTACATAAAGCGCAACATCCATCGCCCTTCGTACTGCTTGAGGAACAACAGTGACCGCCTGCTGTACCTTTAGATTAATATCACCAATCTTAGCCGCGATCATTTTTGTCAAATCATTCGCAGCATCAACTACCGCAACCAACTTCTGCTCTGTGCTCAAAATATAATTCCTTTTAATTACCCTGCAAAATCCATAGTTTACCTATCACACAAACCAAAATATCAGACCACTAGCCATTCTCTAAAGCCATAACACGAAACAAGATATCCACGCCTCTGTTCATATTGTCGATAGTGGCAACAGAAAGCACCGCTAACTCCTCAGTCATTAACAGATTAAGGTTCTCACTCCCCACCACAATCGTCACGCTATCCGCCGGCAACGGCGAAATATCCAACGTAAACTTCTGCAGCACCCGAGCAGCCGCCGCCTTATACGTCAGCAACTGCCCCGCCACCGAATACACGGCCAACAACGTCCCACTGGCGAGATAAAACCCAAACTCGCCAATCTCATACTCGCCATCGCCATCAAACAGCGCGGCCATGCGCAGTTGGCGCTGGCCCAGGTCTTCGTAGTCCACAATCGCCACCCGCTGGCGCTCATTGCGCAGGGCGGTTTCGTTGCCGGTGGGGTTGTAGCGGCCGGTGCCGGCGGCGATGTGGGTGATTTCGCCTTTCAAGCCTTGGTTCTTTGCCTGCAGCACTTCATCCAATCCCTTGGAGGTGAAGCGCACCAGGCGCGTGATGTCATCGGTCATGGCTGCGCCCTGAGGTCGTAGTCGTTAATGGTGTAGTGCTGGGCTACGCCCGCACTGTTAAGCCTTGAACTGAGCATCAGTTCCGGCAGCGCGCCCCACAGCGACAACTCGCCGTCGCTCAACGCCCGGTGGGCGGCGCCGGTCATCGGCAGCCCACCGTGCACTTCATGCACCAGGGTGATGGTGGCCAGGTCGCGCTCGCTCTTGGCCGCGTTGATGCGGCGGATCAAGCGGTTGTGGTCGCCACTGGACCAACTGCGCCCGATGATTGCCTGCACGTCGAAGGTGTAGGGCTGGGCCTGCGGGCGCTGTTGGTACCAGGCCAGAATATTGGGGGTAAACCCCAGGGATTCGACCGCGTGGCTCAACGCCTTGGGCGTGCCGGCCTGGCGCTGGATTTGCCAGGACAGCGCCACCGTGAGGCGTTTTTCGGTTTCGTCGGCAGAGGCATTCCACTCACTGACGCCGCGGTCGGCGGCCAGGTAAGGCAGGAACGGCGCAGGCGTTTGCAGCGGGTTCATCAGCGCCGGGAAGGGCGGGACGACCCGTTCGAGCAGTCGGCCAAAGCCCAGGTCCAGCGCCTTCTCCAGCGGTGAGCTGTTGGCAGGCAACAGGCTGGGAGATTGTTCAGTCATAAGCTGCGCACCTCCACCTCGACACCCGTGCAATACGGGGCCTGGAACGCCGTGGTGATGATCGGCGCCAGCGGCTCGAGAATCTCCAGCTGCGCGGCCCCGGCGGTGTGGATGGTGTAGTCGATCCAGCTCGGGTCCACGCGCCCTTCCAGGCAGTGACAGGACTCGGCATAGGTCTGCAGCAACTGCTGGGCCGCCACTTGTGTCAGCCCCGAGTCCGGGCCGGCGTTGATCTTGGCCACCACGCGGATCTTGTACGGCACGATCTGCGCGCCCTGCACCGTGACCCAATCGGTTTCCGGGCGTACATCGGGCCGGGCGAAATGGCGCCGCACCCCTTCAAGCAAATCCGCCGACGGCGTGCCATTGCCGGTGCGGGACAGCACGGTGACCATGACTTGCCCAGGCGCGGTGCGCCGGGCGTTGCCGTCCTTGACCTGGGCGGCATAGCCATCCGGGTCGAAGGTATAGCTGACCGTCACCACCCCCGCAGCCGTACCGTGGACTTTCACCGCCGGCCGCTCGCCGAGGGTAAAGACCTCGCGCCGATACTGCATGCGCGAACCGGCAGCCGGTGCGTGGGGGGCCAGGTAGTAACGCAGACGGGCATCATCATCGCTTTCCAGGGTCGGCGGCACGGGCGGGAATGCCGCCGGGTCGCCGGGGTCGAGCACCTGGCGCTCCAGGCCCATATCGGCCAGGCGCGCATCCAGGTTGCTGCCGGTGGCCCACCACGCCAGCATCTGCTGGATGCGCGCGTTGTACTTGCGCTCATGGGTTTGCAGGCGCACACAAAACGCTTCCAGGGCCAGGGTCAGCAACTCGCTTTCGTTATCCAGGCTGACCTTGAGCTTGGCCGCGCTTTGCGGGGCGCGGGCGGCGACATAATCGACGACAAACGCCTTGAACTGCGCCAACAGCGGCTCGAACTCGTCGACGGCGATCAGGTCGGGCGGCGCCAATTGGTTCTGCCCGGGGATCAACATGCTCATGTCACCACCTCGAAGGATTGCTTGCGGTTTTTCCAGGTGCCGGCAAACCGCAGCAACAGGCCAGCGCCCTGGCGATTGGCGACGATGACTTGCGGAACAAAATCGGCGATGCCGTTCTGTGGGTTGTAAAAAGCCTGGGCAGCGTGGCTTTGGGCGAGGATCAACAGGTCGTCGCCCAGGTTCTGCCCCAGCAGTTGCGGGATCAGCGAACCGTACAGCGGGCGTTTCTGCCGTGTGCCCAAAGGTGTGGTCAGGGCCCGGGTGGCGCGCTGGACAAATTGCGGCCAGTCGTCCACCACGGCTCCGGTGTTTCTCTCTATTCCGATCATGGCAAATCCTTATGCCGTGCTGATAACTCGACCCTGGTGGTCCACCACCGGGCCACTCAAGTGAACGCCGGACGCATCCAGCAGCAGGCCGACTGCACCGACCTGCACGCTGATGTTTGCGGCGGTCATGACCAAACGGGCAGCGCCCAGACTCATTTCCACCTGCTCGCGAGAGCCAGTGAATGCCGTGGGGCCGTTGCTCCAATCCAGCACATGACCGGCGGCGTCGTAGGCGCTTTGCGTGCCGTCCGGGTAACGCCGGCTCGTCAGGCTGGCGACACTGGACAGCGGCGGGAAGCGATCACTGTTCAGGCCAAACAGCGCCACCGACTGCCCCCCGCCCTCGCCGCCGCCGTAGTTGAGCAGCAGGCATTGCTCTCCCACCGTGGGGATTCGCGTTTCGGTCTGCGCCCCAGCGCTGGGGTTGAAAAAGCGAATCGCCGGGGTCAGCAACTCGCCATGCCTGACCTTGCAGGTATTGCTGGCCGCGTCGACCTCCTGGCACACGCCGATCCGGCAAAAACTCTCGGCCCGCCGATAGAGGTCTTCAAGCTGGGTTTCCATCTGCGCCAGGCGCTCGACGATGGGCGCCAATTGCAGGCGTAACAGTGCGTCGAACATGGGGCTACTCCTGCAGGGGCCGGTATTGATCGGGGTCGTCGATATTCGACACCTCCCAGGTGCGGGCAAACAGCGGCTTGCCCATAGGGTCGTCAAGCAGCGGCGGGCCGATGTAGAGGGTTTGGTTGAAGGACACGGTCCAACTGTCGTACTGGGTGTCGGCCCCCGCCTGGGTCGATGGCAGCGCGACAATGTTGACTGGCACATCGCACTGGGCCGCCGGCAACTGCCAACGGTTATCCAGCACCAGGTCCATCAGCCGGCTCGCCAGGTCACAGGCGTCAAAAGCTTGCGCGCCTTCGGCGGCCATGACCTTGAGCGAGATCGACAACACATGGGCCTTGCGTCCTTCAAGGGAACGTACGCCCGGGCCATTGCGCTCGACTGTGATTGCCACGGCGGTTTCATCCGCCGCCAGGATGCCCGGCGGGCTGCCCACCCGTAACGCCGGGAATGCCGTACGCAGGGCCTGGCCGATGGCTATTGGCAGTTGTGACGGTTTTTCAATGAGGGTCATGGTGTGGCTTCCTTGCAACGATCACTTTGAGTCCGGGGGCGAACCGGGCGGCTCATTCACCCCGATGCGCTTGGCGGCCCAGCGCTCGTAGAGGCCAATGGCGACGTCGGCACCGGCCATGGCCGTCAGGCAGCCGAGGGCGCCCGCCGTCCAGATCGACATGCCGGCGGCGTACAGCAGCATCAACGCCGACACCCCGCACACCATGCACGCCCCGGAACGCAGGGCCAGACGGCGGACCAGCGACCAACCGCGGGCGCCCTCCTTGTCGGCGCGCCACATCTCCCCGGACACGCCGCCGATCAGGGCCAGAATAATCACCAGCCAGATAGGCATTTCTGCCAACGCTTGCTGCTCGTTTGTCATGTCACGCCTCCTGGAATGCGTAAAACCGGCAGGTGGCCGGTGCTTTGATAAATAGATGGATGGGTGTGTCGGTAGGCATTCCAAAAAGCCCGGTAGCCCGGGCTTTTCAGTAATGCGGTCCTTGGATCTTTCGGCGCTACTGGCGCGGTACGGATCTTTCCTCGATGTTTTTCCGACCACGATCCCTGTCTGCCGGATAACTGCTTGTGGTGCTTTACGCTGCACACCCGGGTCAGTTGCCAACCCTCTGAACCGTCAAGGCCGGTTCATCGCTGCCTGTTGTAAAACCGTGAAACTAAAGAGCGTCGGCATCCTTGCCGGTATTGCCTGGCGTCCTTGCCATCACTCAGTGGCGTCCATGCCAGTGTTGCGTGCCTTCCTTGTCTTCCTTGGCAGCATCCTTGCCGCCTCCACCAGACCTTGTTGGCTGGCTTGAGATGGAGAATATGCATGTATGCATATACAGTCAATGCACAAATGCATTTATTTCTACCTTGGTAATGCATTGACGCATAAGACCCTTGAGTGGTGGGCCCTGGGCGGTTTTCCATAGGCGAAAAAAAGCCCGCTCTCAGGCGGGCTGTTTCTTACAGAGAAGGGTTAGCGGGCGTACATGCCCCACCAGAAAACGTGACCGAGGATGCTGATCTGCTCTTCCTGGATATCCTGGAAGCTGTAGTCCTCATCCGGGTGCTCATCACGGTTGAAACTGCGCAGGCGGATCCCCGAAGGCAGACGATAGAGCTGTTTGACCCGCAATTGACCGTTGTGATTGATGGCATACAAGTCGCCATCGACGATATCGCCGATCCCGCTCTTGCCGGCATTCACCCCCACCGTGGCGCCATCACGCAACACCGGCAGCATGCTGTTGCCGCGTACCGTCACACACTTGGCCTGGTCGAACTGCACACCGTTATGCCGCAGGCTGCGCTTACCAAAACGCAGGCTGGCCTTCTCGCTTTCCTCGATGACGAATCTTCCTGATCCAGCAGCCAATTCAACCTCGCGCAAAAAGGGGATCGACACCTCGTCATCATTAACGGGCGTGTCGTCGTCCCACAGGCTTATATCCTTGAGCTCCGAATGCATCGGGTCGCGCTCATCCTGCCACGCCGACCCCGCGCGCCCGCGCAACTGGTCGGTGCTCACCCGGAAGTAATCGGCGATCCGCGAGATGTGCTTGTCCGACGGATCAACGATCTTGCCGCTGAGAATCCGGGACAGAGTGGATTGAGGCACGCCGGTACGCCGGTGAAGCTCCGTGGGGGAGATCCCGTCGCGATCGAGCAGCTCTCTTAAGACGATTGAAACGTTGCGTTTTTGCATAACGGGGATAGTGACGGGAGTTTTTGGGGTTGGCAAATGCTAATTTGCATATTTTGTGCATGGGGTATGCGGGTGTACTGGCCGTTTGTGAACTGCGAAGCACGGACCTCGCATGTTAACCTTGCCGCCATCGCAAAAAATGCTGGGCCAAGCGCCCCCTTTGCCCCATCACTTTCAACGAATTTGCCTACTACCCAATGAGTAAAAACACCTCCGATCTGTCCTCCCACACTCCAATGATGCAGCAGTACTGGCGCCTGAAAAACCAGCACCCTGATCAGTTGATGTTCTATCGCATGGGCGACTTCTACGAGATCTTCTATGAAGACGCGAAGAAGGCCGCCAAGCTGCTGGATATCACCCTGACCGCGCGCGGGCAGTCGGCTGGGCAGGCGATTCCAATGTGCGGGATTCCTTATCATTCGTTGGAAGGTTATCTGGCCAAGCTGGTCAAGCTCGGTGAGTCGGTGGTGATCTGTGAGCAGATCGGCGACCCGGCGACCAGCAAGGGGCCGGTGGAACGTCAGGTGGTGCGCATCATTACCCCGGGGACGGTGAGTGATGAGGCGCTGCTGGATGAGCGGCGCGACAACCTGATCGCGGCGGTGCTGGGGGACGAGCGGTTGTTCGGCCTGGCGGTGCTGGATATCACCAGTGGCAACTTCACGGTCCTGGAAATCAAGGGCTGGGAGAACCTGCTGGCGGAGTTGGAGCGCATCAATCCGGTGGAGCTGATGATCCCGGATGATTGGCCAAAGGATCTGCCGGCGGAAAAACGCCGTGGGACCAAGCGCCGTGCGCCGTGGGATTTTGAGCGCGATTCGGCGCTGAAAAGTCTGTGCCAGCAGTTCTCCGTACAGGATCTGAAGGGTTTTGGTTGCGAGACCCTGACCCTGGCCATCGGCGCCGCCGGTTGCCTGCTCAATTACGCCAAGGAAACCCAGCGCACCGCCCTGCCGCATTTGCGCAGCCTGCGCCATGAGCGCCTGGACGATACGGTGGTGCTCGATGGCGCCAGCCGGCGCAATCTGGAGCTGGACACCAACCTGGCCGGCGGGCGCGACAATACCCTGCAGTCGGTGGTGGACCGTTGCCAGACCGCCATGGGCAGCCGTCTGCTGACCCGTTGGCTGAACCGTCCGCTGCGCGACTTGACCGTATTGCAGGCGCGCCAGTCGTCCATTACCTGCCTGCTGGACGGCTACCGCTTTGAAAAGCTGCAACCGCAGCTCAAGGAAATCGGTGATATCGAGCGGATTCTTGCGCGGATCGGCCTGCGTAACGCCCGCCCGCGTGACCTGGCGCGCCTGCGTGACGCGCTGGGCGTGCTGCCCGAGTTGCAACAGGCGATGACCGAACTGGACGCGCCGCACCTGCAACAACTTGCTGTCACGGCCGGCACCTACCCGGAACTGGCTGCGCTGCTGGAAAAAGCCATTATTGACAACCCGCCCGCGATCATCCGCGACGGCGGCGTGCTGAAGACCGGTTACGACAGCGAGCTGGATGAGCTGCAAGCCTTGAGCGAGAACGCCGGGCAGTTCCTGATCGACCTGGAAGCCCGCGAAAAAGCCCGCACCGGCCTGGCCAACCTGAAGGTCGGCTACAACCGTGTGCACGGCTACTTCATTGAGTTGCCAAGCAAGCAGGCCGAGCAGGCACCTATTGATTACCAGCGTCGCCAGACCCTTAAAGGTGCCGAGCGCTTTATCACCCCTGAGCTCAAAGAATTCGAAGACAAGGCGCTGTCGGCCAAGAGCCGCGCCCTGGCCCGGGAAAAGATGCTCTATGAAGCCCTGCTCGAAGACCTGATCGGCAAGCTGGCACCGCTGCAGGACACCGCTGCGGCCCTGGCCGAGCTGGATGTGTTGAGCAACCTTGCCGAGCGCGCCCTGAACCTTGACCTGAACTGCCCGCGTTTTGTCGGCGAGCCGTGCATGCGCATCGTCCAGGGTCGCCACCCGGTGGTGGAGCAAGTGCTGACCACGCCGTTCGTGGCCAACGATCTGTCGCTAGACGACGATACCCGCATGCTGGTGATCACCGGTCCGAACATGGGCGGTAAATCCACCTACATGCGCCAGACCGCCTTGATCGTGCTGCTGGCGCATATCGGCAGCTTTGTGCCGGCGGCCAGTTGCGAGCTGTCCCTGGTAGACCGCATCTTCACCCGGATCGGCTCCAGCGATGACCTGGCCGGTGGCCGTTCGACCTTTATGGTGGAAATGAGCGAAACCGCCAATATCCTGCACAATGCCAGCGACCGCAGCCTGGTGCTGATGGACGAAGTGGGGCGCGGCACCAGTACCTTCGACGGCCTGTCCCTGGCCTGGGCTGCTGCCGAGCGCCTGGCCCACCTGCGGGCCTACACGCTGTTCGCCACCCACTATTTCGAACTGACCGTGCTGCCGGAAAGCGAGCCGTTGGTGGCTAACGTGCATCTCAATGCCACCGAGCACAACGAGCGCATCGTGTTCCTGCACCATGTGCTGCCAGGGCCGGCCAGCCAGAGTTACGGCCTGGCCGTGGCCCAGTTAGCCGGTGTGCCGAACGATGTGATCCTGCGCGCCCGCGAGCACCTCAGCCGCCTGGAAACCACCGCCCTGCCCCACGAAACCGTGGTTGCAAGCCCAGCCAAGGCCACCAGCAAACCGGGTGTGCCCATGCAGAGCGATATGTTCGCCAGCCTGCCCCACCCGGTACTGGATGAGTTGGCAAAGCTTGACCTGGACGACTTGACTCCACGAAAAGCGTTGGAATTGCTCTATGCACTGAAGACACGGGTCTAACGCAGACGCGTGCAAGCTGATAGAATCTCGCGCGGTTTGGGATGCTGCGGGCTTTTAGCCTGGCCTGCAGACTATCGCTCCCAAACCTCGCGAGCCCTGCCAGAAGGGGTTTCGCTGCCGCCGCCTGAGGAGAAAACTAGAAATGACCTTCGTCGTCACCGACAACTGCATCAAGTGCAAGTACACCGACTGCGTAGAAGTGTGTCCGGTGGACTGCTTTTACGAAGGCCCGAACTTCCTGGTAATCCACCCGGATGAGTGCATTGACTGCGCCCTGTGTGAGCCAGAATGCCCGGCCGTTGCGATTTTCTCCGAGGATGAAGTACCGGAGGACATGCAGGAATTTATTCAGTTGAACGTCGAGCTGGCGGAAATCTGGCCCAACATCACTGAGAAGAAAGAATCGCTTCCAGATGCGGAAGAGTGGGATGGCGTTAAAGGCAAGATCAAAGACCTCGAACGCTAACAGCGTCGCGCCCCTCTAAAAGGCCCCTTGCGGGCCTTTTTGCGTTTTTGCGCGCGGGTCTTTTACTTTTCTGCAGGCAAAAAAAAGGGGCGGTTTGACCCGCCCACATTTTTTCCCTAGTCCCTGTGTTCCTTTTCATCGTCCTGATGAATCGCATCCTGCGAGGTTCCCTGAATCATCGTTCCGTGATGACTGTGTCAATCCGTGGACACAGGGCTGATAGTAGAGACTTCCCAGACAAGTTCAACGGGATCCATTCCCAAGCACACCCCGCCGTCGCTCTCGATCACAAATAAATAAGCGTTATATTTCAATGATATAGAAATATGTCCAGGTGATTCGAGGCATCCAGGTCCGGTTAAAAAACCAAACACTTACGAAAAAGTAAGCGAATGCTTACACCGTCCATTAGGGAAATGCGCACCCGCCCTCCCAAAAGGTTTACGCCAGACAAGAAAAAGCCCCGACAGGGTCGAGGCTTGTCTGCCTTCAGGTCGATCAGTCGTCGCTGACAGTGATGGTCGGCATTGCCTGGGCACCGGCTTCCTGCAAGACAATCCGCGCGCCTACATGACGGGCCAGTTCCTGATAGACCATGGCGATCTGCCCATCGGGTTCGGCGGCGACCGTCGGCTTGCCACCATCTGCCTGCTCACGAATGCCCATCGCCAGCGGCAACGAAGCCAGCAGCTCAACGTCATATTGGGTGGCGAGCTTTTCGCCGCCGCCTTCACCGAACAGATGCTCGGCATGGCCGCAGTTGGAGCAGATGTGTACCGCCATGTTCTCCACGACACCCAGCACCGGGATGTTGACCTTGCGGAACATCTCCACGCCTTTGCGCGCATCCAGCAACGCCAGGTCCTGGGGGGTGGTGACAATCACTGCACCGGCCACCGGCACTTTTTGCGCCAGGGTCAGCTGGATATCACCGGTGCCCGGCGGCATGTCGATCACCAGGTAGTCCAGGTTGCCCCAGTCGGTCTGCATCACCAGTTGCATCAAGGCCCCGGAAACCATGGGCCCGCGCCACACCATCGGGGTGTTGTCATCGGTCAGGAACGCCATCGACATCACTTCCACGCCATGGGCCTGGATCGGCACGAACCACTTCTGGTCCTTGATCTTCGGCCGCGAGCCTTCGGCGATGCCAAACATCACGCCCTGGCTGGGCCCATAGATATCCGCGTCGAGGATGCCTACCCGCGCACCTTCACGGGCCAGGGCCAGGGCCAGGTTGGCCGCCGTGGTCGACTTGCCCACGCCGCCCTTGCCGGACGCCACCGCCACCACGTTCTTGACGTTGGCCAGGCCGGGGATCTGTGCCTGGGCCTTATGCGCAGCGATCACACACTGGATGTCGACCTTGGCCGAGCGCACGCCGTCCAGGCCTTCAATGGCCATTTGCAGCATCTGCGCCCAGCCACTCTTGAACAGGCCTGCGGCGTAGCCCAGCTCAAGCTGGACCGTGACCTGATCGCCCTGCACCTCAATGGCCCGGACACAGCCGGCGCTGACCGGGTCCTGGTTCAGGTAGGGGTCGGTGTACTGGCGAAGAACGGCTTCCACCGCTGCGCGATTGACGGCGCTCATGGGCTACTCCCGGAAAAGACAGACTAAAACAGGCGGCTATCCTAACCGTTCCGAGGCGTGAGGGGCATGCTTTCGCGATATTGGAAAACCCTGAAACAGCCTCACGGGGTGAAATAAATTCCCCAGCGCTTTATAGTGGCCGACCTCCGTTTCATCAAGTAGCCGAGCCCCATGTCCGAGCCACGCAAGATCCTCGTCACCAGCGCCCTGCCCTATGCCAATGGTTCCATCCATCTTGGCCATATGCTTGAGTACATCCAGACCGATATGTGGGTGCGCTTCCAGAAGCATCGCGGCAATCAATGCATTTATGTCTGCGCGGACGACGCCCACGGTTCGGCCATCATGTTGCGCGCCGAAAAGGAAGGCATCACCCCGGAACAACTGATCGCCAACGTCCAGGCTGAACATAGCGCCGACTTTGCCGAGTTCCTGGTGGATTTCGACAACTTCCACTCGACCCACGCCGAAGAGAACCGCGAGCTGTCGAGCCAGATCTATCTGAAACTGCGTGATGCCGGGCACATTGCCACCCGCTCGATCACCCAGTATTTCGACCCGGAAAAGAAAATGTTCCTGGCCGACCGCTTCATCAAGGGCACCTGCCCCAAGTGCGGCACCGAAGACCAGTACGGCGATAACTGCGAAAAATGCGGTGCCACCTACGCACCGACCGATCTGAAAGATCCGAAGTCGGCGATCTCGGGCGCCACCCCGGTGCTCAAGGATTCCCAGCACTTCTTCTTCAAGCTCCCGGATTTCCAGGAAATGCTGCAAACCTGGACCCGTAGCGGCACCTTGCAGGACGCCGTGGCAAACAAGATCGCCGAATGGCTGGATGCCGGCCTGCAACAGTGGGATATCTCCCGCGATGCGCCGTATTTCGGTTTCGAGATCCCCGATGAGCCGGGCAAGTACTTCTATGTGTGGCTGGACGCGCCGATTGGCTACATGGCCAGCTTCAAGAACCTCTGCGACCGCACGCCGGAGCTGGACTTCGACGCGTTCTGGGGCAAGGACTCCACCGCCGAGCTATACCATTTCATCGGCAAGGACATCGTCAACTTCCACGCCCTGTTCTGGCCGGCAATGCTCGAAGGGTCAGGCTACCGCAAGCCGACCGGCATCGCCGTGCACGGCTACCTGACGGTCAACGGCCAGAAGATGTCCAAGTCCCGTGGCACCTTTATCAAGGCGCGCACCTACCTTGACCACCTGTCGCCGGAATACCTGCGCTACTACTACGCGTCCAAGCTGGGCCGTGGCGTCGACGACCTGGACCTGAACCTGGAAGACTTCGTGCAGAAGGTCAACTCGGACCTGGTGGGCAAGGTGGTCAACATCGCCAGCCGCTGCGCCGGGTTTATCCACAAGGGCAACGCTGGGGTGATGGTGCCGGTCAACGCCGCACCGGAGCTGACCGACGCGTTCCTGGCGGCCGCGCCAAGCATCGCCGACGCCTATGAAGCCCGCGACTTTGCCCGCGCCATGCGCGAGATCATGGGCCTGGCCGACCGCGCCAACGCCTGGATCGCCGACAAGGCACCGTGGTCGCTGAACAAGCAAGAAGGCAAGCAGGATGAAGTCCAGGCCATCTGCGCCACCGGCATCAACCTGTTCCGCCAGTTGGTGATCTTCCTCAAGCCGGTGCTGCCGTTGCTGGCCGCCGACGCCGAGGCGTTCCTCAACGTTGCACCGTTGACCTGGAATGACCACACCAGCCTGCTCAACAACCATCAGCTCAACGAATTCAAGCCGCTGATGACCCGTATCGACCCGGTCAAGGTGCAGGCCATGACGGATGCTTCCAAGGAAGACCTGACCGCCAGCCAGACCGACACCGGCAACGCCGCCCCAGCGGGCAATGGCGAGCTGGCCAAGGATCCGCTGTCGCCGGAAATCGACTTCGATACCTTTGCCGCCGTGGACCTGCGGGTCGCGCTGATCATCAAGGCCGAAGCCGTGGAAGGCGCCGACAAGCTGTTGCGCCTGACCCTGGATATCGGTGACGAGCAACGCAACGTGTTCTCCGGGATCAAAAGTGCCTACCCGGACCCGTCCAAGCTCGATGGTCGCCTGACCATGATGATCGCCAACCTCAAGCCACGCAAAATGAAGTTCGGCATCTCCGAAGGCATGGTGATGGCAGCCGGCCCCGGCGGCGAGGAAATCTACCTGCTCAGCCCGGACAGCGGCGCCAAGCCTGGCCAGCGCATCAAGTAACCGGAAAACCCTGTCGCGGTGATTGGCCGCGACAGGGCGGTTTGCGCTAGTACCCTCTCCCTGCTTGCCGGATAATCAGGCCCTGTTTGCTTAACCGGCTCGACCATGACCGAACTGCTTGTCGCCCTTCTCTGCGCTGCCCTGATCAGCCAATACCTGCTGCGTGTTGCGCTGCCTGGGGATCCGCCTTTGGAACGACGGCGGGTGCACGCCCTAGGGTTGGCGACCACACTCTTGGTCGCCCTCAGCGGCGCTTTCAGCTACCTGGTTGTTCACTTTGTGTTGCAACCCTTGGCGCTGGACGCTGTATGGCTGTTTGCTTATGTGCCGGTGGCGATCTTGTTGAGCCAGCCATTGCTGACGGTACTTTCCCGCCGCGTGCCCGCACTGCCCTTCGACGGGTTGTGGCTGCCGCTGCTGGCGAACGCCGGTGTGCTCAGCGTGGTATTCCTGGGCCCTGGCAATACCACCCAACTGATCTATAGCCTGGGGATCGGCCCGGCATTCTGGCTGACCCTCAGCCTGTTCAACGATTTGCGCCAGCGCATAGACCACAACGATATCCCCCAGCCCTTCAAAGGCCTGCCCGTGGACCTGTTCAGTGCCGGGCTGATGGCCGTGGCGTTGCTGGGCTTAAACGCAATGATCAAACCATGAGCCTGATTCAACGTATCGACGCCCTGCTGCCCCAGACCCAATGCGGCAAATGCGGGCACCCTGGTTGCAGACCCTACGCCGAAGGCATCGCCCGGGGTGAGGCTATCAACAAGTGCCCGCCAGGCGGCACGGAAACCATCGCCGAGCTGGCGCAGCTGTTGAACCTGGCGCCCCTGGAGCTGGACAGCACCCGTGGTGAAGCCCCCGCGCAGATTGCCTTTATCCGTGAGGCCGAGTGCATCGGTTGCACCAAGTGCATCCAGGCTTGCCCGGTGGATGCGATTGTCGGCGCGGCCAAGTTGATGCACACCGTGATCGTGGATGAATGCACCGGTTGCGACTTGTGTGTCGCGCCCTGTCCGGTGGACTGCATCGACATGCTGCCCTTGCCGCTGGCCACGGTGCTGCCAATTGTCGCGGGCTATGCCAGCACCGCCGAGGAGCGCCAAGAGCGCGGGGCCAAGCGTGAGCGCGCCCGCCGCCGCTTCGAGCAACGCAACGCCAGGCTGCAACGCGAGGAAGAGCACAAGCTGGCAGAACGCCTGGCCCGCAGTAAACGCCCGGCCCCCAGCGCAGAGAGCAACGGCGACCCGCTGCAGGCTGCCATCGAGCGCGTGCGCGCGCAAAAAGACGCCGACATCGACGCCGCGCTAAAAAAGGCCAAGATCAACCTGGCGATGAGCCGGGCGCAACTGCATAAATCCCTGAAAGCCTTCGGCCATCCGCCGACCTTTGAGCAACAGTCGCAGTTGATCATCCTGCAACAGCAATTTGAATCCGCCGAACAGGCATTGGCCGCCCTTGAAACCAACGCCCCCGCTGTTGTGATCCCCCAGGCCAATAAAGATCCAGCGCTCAAACGCGCCAAAATCCAGTTGGCCATGCGTCGCGCCGAGCTGAAAAAAGCCCAGGACGCGCTGGCCGATGCCGAACAACTGGCCGCCCTGGGCGCAGCCCTGGCCGACGCTGAACAAGCCTTGCATGCGGCCGAAGAAGCCTCCGAGCAGCCCAGGCCTGATTTGCAACGTGTCGAGAAACGGCCCATCGACAGCCAACTGCGCCAATTGAAGACCGCCCTGGCCTATGCCCGCGCCGACCTGAACAAACTCGAACGCCAGCCCGCCAGCAGTACCAACGCGTTAATGGACGCCAGACAACGCCTGGCTGACGCTCAGCGGTTGGTGGATGAACATGTCGGGGCCTGACGTTGTTGAGCGCCAGCAACAGGCCATGCAGCGCCTGTTGATGGCGGTAACGCCCGGCGTGCTGGTGCTGTTCTGGCTGTATGGCTGGGGCGTGTTGATCAATCTGTTGCTGGCCGGCACCTGTGCCTGGGCCGTCGAAGCCGGGGTGCGCCGGTTGCGCGGCCAGGGCGGTGGCGACCTCAGTGGCCTGGTCAGCGCGGTCCTGCTGGCCCTGGCGCTGCCACCTTACTGCCCGTGGTGGCTATGCGTGGGCGCTGTGAGCAGTGGATTGCTGCTGGGCAAACATCTGTATGGTGGCAAGCAGAACCCCTTCAACCCGGCCATGCTCGGTTATGCGCTGATGCTGCTGGCCTTTCCCCAGCCAATGACCCATTGGCCGGCATCCCACGGCCTGGACCTGCTGGCCGGCCTGCAACAGGTGTTCGGCCTGCACGGCGACACCGCCGATGCCTGGGCCCGGGCCACGGCGCTGGATACGTTACGCATCAATAACAGCCTGACCATTGATGAACTGTTTGCCAGCAACCCGGCGTTCGGCCAGATCGGCGGCACCGGCAGCGAGTGGGTAAACCTGGCGTTTCTCGCCGGCGGCGTCTTTTTACTGCAGCAACGGGTATTCAGTTGGCATGCGCCGGTGGGCATGCTCGCCAGCCTGTTTGTCATCAGCCTGCTGGGCTGGAACGGCTCGGGCTCGGACTCCAATGGCTCGCCGCTGTTTCACCTGCTGACCGGGGCCACCATGCTCGGCGCCTTCTTTATCGTCACCGAACCGGTGTCGGGCGCGAAAAGTGCGCGGGCACGCTTGCTGTTTGGGGTGGGCGTGGGGCTGCTGACCTACCTGATCCGCACCTGGGGCAGCTACCCGGATGGCGTGGCGTTCGCCGTACTGATGATGAACCTGGCAGTGCCGACACTGGAGCGCTGGGCACGGCCGCAGGCGGTGAAGGCATGACGCGCACCTGGCAAGCCTTGATCGTGCTGATGATCGCCGTCGGCGCGGTGGGCCTGACCGTTGGCCTGCAACAGCTGACGAGCAAGCCCATTGCCGCGCAGCAGCGTGAAATGCAAAGTCGGGCGTTGCTGGATGTACTGCCCGCTGGCAGTTATGACAATCACCCCCTGGAGCGCCCGCTGGGTATCGCCTCGGAAATGCTGGATAACAGTCAACTGCTGGGTGGTTACCTCGCGACCCTGGCCGGTAAACCCAGCGCCGTCGTGCTGCGCGCGCAGGTCGATGGTTACGGTGGACGTATCCAATTGCTGATTGCCATCGACCACAACGCCAAGCTGCTCGGGGTAAAGACCCTGGCCCACGCAGAAACCCCGACATTGGGCGGACCTATTGGCGAGCCCGGCAATCCCTGGCTTGCCTCGTTCAAAGGGTTGTCGCGGGAAAGTCCGCAGATATGGGCGCTGAAGAAAGACGGTGGCCAGTTCGACCAGATGGCGGGCGCGACCATCACCTCCCGCGCGGTGATTAACGCAACCCATGATGCCTTGCGGTATTTTGACGAACATCGTCAGGCGCTGCTGGAGACTGCCAGCCATGACTAAACCATTCGCCCTTGGCAGCCTGTTGCTGCTGCCTGCGCTGCTGGGTGTCAGCGCCACCCCGGCCGGCGCCGCTGCCTTCTGGGCGCTGTGTGTGCTGATCGTGACGCTGCATGGCTGGAGCTGCGCCTGGGTGCGTAATCGCCTCAGTGGCAATTGGCGGCTGATTGCCAATGTGTTGCTGGCCACCACCTGGGTCAGTTGCGCACACTTGGTGGCCCAGGCCCTGGCCTTTGGCCCGTCTATGGCCCTGGGAGCGTACCTGGGGTTAATTGGCGTGCAATGCGTATTGCTTGAACATGCCGGCCTGTTCGCCGCCAACCAGCGCAGGGCGCAGCTTCAGCTATTCACCGTTGCTACCGGGCTATTGGTTGCAATCACCCTCTCGCGCTTGTTACTCGGCAGCAGCATCGCCACCCTCGCCCCCACAGGGTTTATCCTGCTCGGGTTGTGGCTTGCCGGGTGGCAAGCCTGGACCCAACGCCGCAAACCACACTGAAGGAACCGCTCGCCCCATGAATGCCGCAAAACGCCTGGAGATCTTTCGTCGGTTTCACGAGGACAACCCAGCCCCCAAGACCGAGCTGGCCTACTCGTCGCCGTTCGAGCTGCTGATTGCGGTGATCCTGTCTGCGCAATCGACGGATGTAGGCGTCAACAAAGCCACGGCCAAGCTGTTTCCGGTGGCCAATACTCCAGCGGCGATCCATGCCCTGGGGGTGGAGGGACTGTCGCAGTACATCAAGACCATTGGCCTGTATAACAGCAAGGCAAAAAACGTCAGAGAAACCTGCCGACTGCTGGTCGAGTTGCATGGCGGCGAAGTGCCACAAACCCGGGAAGCACTTGAAGCATTGCCCGGCGTGGGACGCAAGACGGCCAATGTGGTGCTCAATACAGCGTTTCGCCAATTGACCATGGCGGTGGACACACATATTTTCCGCGTGAGTAACCGCACAGGGATCGCACCGGGCAAGAATGTGGTGGAGGTGGAGAAAAAGCTGATGAAATTTGTGCCAAAGCCTTACCTGCTGGACTCCCACCACTGGTTGATTCTGCACGGCCGTTATGTGTGCCAGGCCCGCAAGCCGCGTTGTGGCAGCTGTCGCATCGAGGATCTGTGTGAATACAAGGAAAAGACGTCTGACGATTGAGCCGTCATTGCTTTTATTGATGAGTCGATTGAAAAAATCTTTTTTACCCGGTGCGCAATTGCCGATATAAGGAGCGCCAACGGCAGTCTTAGCCTGGAGTTAACCTTATGAGCACTGGCAAAGAACAACTGGATGTAGAAGATGACTTTGTGGCAACGGACACTGACGAAGTAGCCGAGGCGCCCGTAGAAGTGGCCAAGACCAATTTGAGCAAACGCCGCACCATCGACAATCTTCTGGAAGAGCGACGCCTGCAAAAACAGTTGGCCGATTACGATTTCGATCTCTAGCCAAACGATCACACAGAAGCCTCCGCGATGGAGGCTTTTCCTGCCTGTTGCTCCCTGCTTCTTAAACCAGGCCGTTGCGCTGAGCGAGCTCGATCAGGTCCACCAGGGACCGGGCATTGAGCTTGAGCAGCAGACGCGTCTTGTAGGTACTCACCGTCTTGTTGCTGAGGAACATGCCGTCGGCGATTTCTTTGTTGGTTTTTCCCTGGGCCAACTGCTGTAGCACCATCATCTCCCGGCCTGAGAGCCGTTCGACCATATCCGCCTCGCTGGTATTGCCCTGGGTGGACCGCACCGAGTTGAGTGCCTGGTTGGGGAAATAGCTGTAGCCAGACAGCACGGCCTTGATTGCGCTCAGCAGCTCGGTAAGGTCCTGCTGCTTGCACACATAGCCCGCCGCCCCCGCCTGCATGCAGCGCATGGAGAAGTGACCGGGTGCCTGGGAGGTCAGCACCAGCACCTTGAAGGGTTGCGCCTGCTTTGTGGAAGACAGGCGACAAATAACTTCCAAACCGTCAAGTTTGGGAATTCCAATATCCAGGATGACAATATCCGGCATATGCTCCCGCGCTAGTTGTAACGCGTCGACTCCGTTATCGGTCTCTGCAACGACCTCATAACCATGACGTTCCATTAGCATGCGTACAGCAAGGCGAATGACGGGATGATCATCCACGATCAGCACTTTATTCATGGGCAAGTCCAATTTCGCTGTTCGAATTATTCAGAGCCAGCACAATAGCCTAGTCGTTTCCTCCTTGGCATAGCACTCCCCCCCAAGTAACGACAAGCAGAGACCCAACCCACAAAGTTATGAGAATAGACCTACAAAAAAACGCCTCTATGGATGTGCCGGTTATTGTTCAGCCTTTCAGAACTTTCCGTGGGCAAACATATTTTGAGCAAAAAAAGCACCGTTTACCCTAGAAAAGTAAACATGACGCACGCCATTTTCAGGAAATGCCCCTTGCACGGGCCAGACCTGCGTGCCTCGACGCGGCCATTGCCCCTGCAAAAAAGTTCCCTCGGTGCAACAGTCATTAACAACACTTGGAATTATCTGACAGATATTTCCACAAATAAAATAGAACTCCATCTCTTTCCTACTAAACAACCGAATGATTTTAAACACAAACAAGGCTGCATGCCTGAAGCATCAACTTCCCGACACAAAAAAACAAAAGCAAAACTAATAAACAGCAACGCCCCAAACACATCGGCAAGACATTAAACACTGATAAACAAAACCCGGACCTCCTGAATGACGGACAAAAAAAATGGCCCCTTTTTCAAGGGGCCACTCTTTATGACGCTTCAGGTACTTCAGAACAACTTGCGGCCCTTGTTGGCCGCAATGCGCATGCGCAGTGCGTTGAGCTTGATGAAGCCAGCAGCGTCAGCCTGGTTGTAGGCACCGCCATCTTCTTCAAAGGTCGCGATATTGGCATCGAACAGCGACTCATCGGACTTGCGGCCGGTGACGATCACGTTGCCCTTGTACAGCTTCAGGCGCACCACACCGTTCACATGGACCTGGGAGGCGTCGATCATCTGCTGCAGCATCAGACGCTCAGGGCTCCACCAGTAACCGGTGTAGATCAGGCTGGCGTATTTAGGCATCAGCTCGTCTTTGAGGTGAGCCACTTCACGGTCCAGGGTGATGGACTCGATGGCGCGGTGAGCGCGCAGCATGATGGTGCCGCCCGGGGTTTCGTAGCAGCCACGGGACTTCATGCCCACGTAACGGTTTTCGACGATGTCCAGACGGCCGATACCGTGCTCGCCACCGATACGGTTGAGGGTCGCCAGTACGGTGGCCGGGGTCATTTCGACGCCGTCCAGCGCGACGATGTCGCCGTTGCGGTAGGTCAGTTCCAGGTACTGCGGCTTGTCAGGAGCGTTCTCCGGGGAGACGGTCCATTTCCACATGTCTTCTTCGTGCTCGGTCCAGGTGTCTTCCAGCACGCCGCCTTCATAGGAGATGTGCAGGAGGTTGGCGTCCATCGAGTACGGGGACTTCTTCTTGCCATGGCGTTCGATCGGGATGGCGTGCTTTTCAGCGTAATCCATCAGTTTTTCACGGGACAGCAGGTCCCATTCACGCCAAGGAGCAATCACTTTCACGCCAGGCTTCAGGGCATAGGCGCCCAGTTCGAAACGCACCTGGTCGTTGCCTTTGCCGGTGGCGCCATGGGAAATGGCGTCAGCGCCGGTTTCGTTGGCGATTTCGATCAGGCGCTTGGCAATCAGCGGACGTGCGATGGAAGTACCCAGCAGGTACTCGCCTTCGTAGACGGTGTTGGCGCGGAACATCGGGAAAACGAAATCGCGGACGAATTCTTCGCGCAGGTCGTCAATGTAGATCTCTTTGACGCCCATGGCTTGCGCCTTGGCTCGTGCAGGTTCGACCTCTTCGCCCTGACCCAGGTCAGCGGTAAAGGTCACCACTTCACAGTTATAAGTATCCTGCAGCCACTTGAGGATCACCGAAGTGTCCAGGCCGCCGGAATACGCGAGAACGACCTTGTTTACGTCGGCCATGCCATCACTCCACGGGGTTTTACGGAAAGGCGTCGATTCTACCGATCAAAACCGTGAAATTACAGGGGCGCGACAGCAAATGAAGATAAAGCGACAGATTATGTCGGGCGAGCGACGAGTGGCCGATGCCTACGAGGTCGCCGCCGCATTCGCCGGGGCGGTGGCCTGGGGTGCCGGTTTCTCGGGGGCTGGCACCCGGTCGAGATGGATATTCACCCGCCGGTTCTTCGCCCGGTTGGCCGGGTTGGTATTGGGCACCAGCGGATAGCGCTCGCCGTGGAAGCGCAGGACGATCTGCGATTCGGGAATGCCATTGGCCTTGAAGAAGTCCATCACCGCCAGGCCTCGACGCCGGGACAGGTCGCGATTGGTCAGGCGATTGCCGCTGTTATCCGAATGGCCGTCCAGTTCGATATGGTTGACCGTAGGGTCGGCCTTGATGAACTCAAGCATGACCAACAGCTTGGCCTTGGCCGCCGGGTCGAGGTCGATACCGCCACCCGGAAAGCCGACTTCAGCCTGTTTGACCTGCTCGAAATTCATCGGCAGCAATTTCGCAGTACATAACTGGTAATCGCTGTAGGCCTTGTTGAAGCGCACCGGCAGCAAGCGGATTTCCGAATAGCCGCCATCCCGGGAATAGTGGCGCACAGTCGGGCTGCGACCATCGAGCAAGCCATTGAACAGGCGCCCGGCCTGGGCCTGGGAGCTGTTGAACAGCACATCGCCGCTGCCCGCACGCACCGCTCCGAGGTTGATATCACCGCGCCCCGGCTGCCACGGCGCCGCCGCCGCCAAGAGTGTTGCGGAGCCGACGCCCAGCGCGCTGTTGTAGGCTTTCAAGCGAAATGTCGCCTGCTCGCCGGCCCGGCGCACGAACTCACCCGAACCAAAATCGGCGATCGGCTGGCTCAGGCGGCACTCGAACTTGTCGCCTTCCACCTTCCACTCGATATTTTCCAGGCGCGTCTGGAAGGTCAGGGCCATCGCAGGCAGGCTGGCGAACACGCTGAGCAGGGCTAGATATTGCTGGCGCACGGGCGGCTCCACTGGTTTCTACAACACAACAAGGCGTCATACATCGTTAAGGCATACCCAGGGATATCGGTCGCGCCCTGCAAAACTTGATAGCGAGTGCCTGCAAGAGTCTTTTCCGGTAGCATTCCCACCAGATTGACCCGCCTGGAATCCCCAATGTCCGACCGCCTGACCCTGCTGCGTCCCGACGACTGGCATATTCATCTTCGCGATGGTGCTGCGTTGCCCCAAACCGTGGCTGATGTAGCGCGCACGTTTGGCCGTGCCATCATCATGCCTAACCTGGTACCTCCGGTGCGCAATGCCGCAGAAGCCGACGCCTATCGCCAGCGCATCCTCGCTGCACGACCGGCCGGCAGCCGCTTTGAACCGTTGATGGTGCTCTACCTGACCGACCGCACCCAGCCCGCAGAAATCCGCGAGGCCAAGGCCAGCGGTTACGTGCATGCCGCCAAGCTGTACCCGGCCGGCGCCACGACCAACTCCGACTCCGGCGTGACCAGTATCGACAAGATCCTGCCCGCCATCGAAGCCATGGCCGAAGTGGGCATGCCGCTGCTGATCCACGGTGAAGTCACCCGTGGTGATGTCGATGTGTTCGATCGCGAGAAGATCTTCATCGACGAACACATGCGCCGTGTGGTCGAGCTGTTCCCGACCCTCAAGGTGGTGTTCGAGCACATCACCACTGCCGACGCCGTGCAATTCGTCACCGAAGCTTCGGCCAACGTTGGCGCGACCATCACCGCGCATCACCTGCTTTACAACCGCAACCACATGCTGGTGGGCGGGATCCGGCCGCACTTCTATTGCCTGCCGATCCTCAAGCGCAACACCCACCAGGAGGCACTGCTCGATGCCGCCACCAGTGGCAATGCGAAGTTCTTCCTCGGTACCGACTCGGCCCCCCACGCCCAGCACGCCAAGGAAGCTGCCTGCGGCTGTGCCGGCTGTTACACCGCCTATGCGGCGATCGAGCTGTACGCCGAGGCTTTCGAGGCACGCAACGCCCTGGACAAACTCGAGGCCTTCGCCAGCCTCAATGGCCCGCGCTTCTACGGCCTGCCGGCGAATACCGACCGCATTACCCTGGTCCGTGAAGACTGGACCGCCCCCACCAGCCTGCCATTTGGCGAGCTGACCGTTATCCCGCTGCGCGCCGGTGAAACACTGCGCTGGCGCCTGCTGGAGGAACACACGTGAGTGAAGACCATTACGACGACGAACAGGAACACAGTGGCGGCGGTTCGCGCCACCCGATGGCCGAGCGTTTTCGCGGCTATCTGCCTGTCGTTATCGACGTAGAAACCGGCGGTTTCAATTGCGCCACCGATGCGCTGCTGGAAATTGCCGCGACTACCATCGGCATGGACGAACAAGGCTTTGTGTATCCAGAACACACCCATTTCTTCCGCGTCGAGCCTTTTGAAGGTGCCAACATCGAAGCGGCGGCCCTGGAGTTCACCGGAATCAAGCTCGACCATCCGTTGCGCATGGCCGTCAGCGAAGAAGCGGCATTGACCGACATCTTCCGTGGCGTTCGCAAGGCCCTGAAGGCCAACGGCTGCAAACGCGCGATCCTGGTCGGCCACAACAGCAGTTTCGACCTGGGCTTCCTCAACGCCGCCGTGGCGCGCCTGGACATGAAGCGCAACCCGTTCCACCCGTTCTCCAGCTTCGACACCGCGACCCTGGCTGGCCTGGCTTATGGCCAGACCGTACTGGCCAAGGCATGCCAGGCTGCCGGTATCGACTTCGACGGTCGTGAAGCCCACTCGGCTCGCTACGACACCGAGAAGACTGCCGATCTGTTCTGCGGCATCGTCAACCGCTGGAAGCAGATGGGCGGCTGGGAAGATTTCAGCGACTGATCAGGTCGCTAAATCCCACGCATAAAAAAACCGGCCCTCTCAGGCCGGTTTTTTTTACCGCGAATCTGGCTTACAGCTTGCCAGCGTTCTCGGTCAGGTAAGCCGCAACGCCTTCTGGCGAAGCGTTCATGCCTTTGTCGCCTTTTTTCCAGTTGGCTGGGCAGACTTCGCCGTGCTCTTCGTGGAATTGCAGAGCGTCGACCAGGCGGATCAGCTCTTCCATGTTACGGCCCAGCGGCAGGTCGTTGATGATCTGCGAGCGCACAACGCCCTTGTCGTCGATCAGGAACGCGCCACGGAAAGCCACGCCGCCTTCGGACTCAACGTCGTAGGCCTTGGCGATGTCGTGCTTCATGTCGGCAGCCATGGTGTATTTGACTTTGCCGATGCCGCCATCATTGATGGCAGTGTTGCGCCAGGCGTTGTGGGTGAAATGGGAGTCGATGGACACGGCAACCACTTCAACGTTACGTGCCTTGAAGTCGTCCATGCGGTGATCCAGGGCGATCAGCTCGGATGGGCAGACGAAAGTGAAGTCCAGCGGGTAGAAGAACACCAGGCCGTATTTGCCTTTGATGGCTTCAGACAGCTTGAAGCTGTCAACGATTTCGCCATTGCCGAGGACGGCAGGTACGTCGAAATCCGGGGCTTGTTTGCCGACGAGTACACTCATTGGTTATCTCCTGATGGTAATTGAAGTAAATGGACCGCCCCTGAGTCTGCCGTGAATTGACGACAGGCCTGTGACGCGATCACGCTTCGTAAAGACCGACCATCATACCTGAAAAAAGCCGTTCGTCAGTGAGGGGCCCACGGCGGGCAAAGGTTTGAGAAAGCACTTTGACAATCATTCTCGTTAACATTAAGATCCATCGCACTTAAGCCTTAAACCGCGATGGTTCTCCCTTATGTATGTCTGCCTCTGCACTGGCGTCACCGACGGACAAATCCGCGAAGCGATCTATGAAGGTTGCTGCAGCTACAAGGAAGTGCGTGAAACCACCGGCGTTGCCAGCCAATGTGGCAAATGTGCCTGCCTTGCCAAGCAAGTGGTACGGGAAACCCTGACATCGCTGCAAACAGCCCAGGCCGCGATTCCCTACTCGGCAGAATTTACACACGCCTGAAGTGGCGTGTTTTAAAGAACCGGACTTAGCGTCCGGTTTTTTTATGCCTGTAATTCAAATAGTTAGCGCCAAGACGCGGAACACAAACATTCTTATTCCGATTAATTTTCATTTATTATTCAATAACTTAGGTTTGACACTAGTAGTTGTGCAGCTCAAACTCCGCCTTATATACAACGAATACAGGGCAGGACCCCAATCATGAAAGGCGACATCTCAGTCATCCAGCAACTCAACAAAATCCTTGCCAATGAACTGGTCGCGATCAATCAGTATTTCCTGCATGCACGCATGTATGACGATTGGGGCCTGGAAAAGCTCGGCAAGCGTGAGTACAAAGAGTCGATCAAGGCCATGAAGGACGCAGACGCGCTGATCAAGCGCATCCTGTTCCTCGAAGGTCTGCCGAACGTCCAGGACCTGGGCAAGCTGAACATCGGCGAGCACACCCTGGAAATGCTCAACAGCGATGTGGGCTTCGAGCGCAAGAGCCATGCCGACCTCAAGGCCGCCATTGCACATTGCGAGACCAAGGGCGACTTCGGCAGCCGCGAACTGCTGGAAGATATCCTCGAAGACCAGGAAGAGCATATCGACTGGCTGGAAACCCAGATCGGCCTGATCGACAAAGTGACCCTGGAAAACTACCTGCAATCGCAGATGGGTGAATAACCGCGCCAACAGGCACAAAAAAGCCCCGCTCTCGAATGAGAAGCGGGGCTTTTTATTGCGCGCGAATTACGCTTCGGTCTTGGCCGCTGCTTTTTCAGCTGCGTCCTTGATCAGCGCTTGCAACGAACCATCAGCCGCCATTTCGGTGATGATGTCGCTACCGCCGACCAGCTCACCGGCCACCCACAGTTGTGGGAAAGTAGGCCAGTTGGCGTACTTCGGCAGATTGGCGCGGATTTCCGGGTTTTGCAGGATATCGACGTAAGCGAACTTTTCGCCACACTGCATGACGGCCTGGGAGGCCTTCGCGGAGAAGCCGCACTGCGGGGCATTCGGTGCGCCCTTCATGTAAAGCAGAATGGTGTTGTTAGCAATCTGCTCTTTAATCGTTTCGATGATATCCATGGAACACCTCGGCTGGAACTTTGCGACTCACAGGTCGGCACGGTGGCGCATTGTAACGCAAAATCCCAGCGTGGTGCTCGGGCTCCCCGACAGACTCACTGCGTCACGCCGCCGCGACCTGCACCGGCACGCCGTTCAACGCCGCGTTACCTGACAGTTCGTCCAACTGACGCTCATCCGTCAGGTCGTTGGCACTCGCCCCCGGCTGCGCGCTGGCAATACTCATCTGCACACCCGGCCGGTCATGACCCCAGCCGTGGGGCAGGCTGACCACGCCGGGCATCATCTCCAGGCTGGCCAGTACGTGGACCTCGATCATGCCGATCCGCGAACTGACCCGCACGCGCTGGCCGTCACTCAGTTGGCGACTGGCGAGGTCATCCGGGTGCATCAGCAACTGATGCCGCGGCTTGCCCTTCACCAGCCGGTGATAGTTATGCATCCACGAATTGTTGCTGCGCACGTGCCGGCGGCCGATCAGCAGCAACTCATCAACCTTGGGCAACGGCAATGCGGCAAACCGCGCCAGGTCCGCGAGGATCACTGCTGGCGCCGCCTGCACCCGACCATTGGCGGTTTTCAAGCGTCCCGCCAGGTTGGCCTTCAGCGGTCCCAGGTCCAGGCCATGGGGATGCTCGGCCAGCATCGCCACCGACAGCTTGTGCGAGGAAGCATCGCCATAGGCCCCGGCCCGCAGGCCCAGGTCAATCATCTGCGCCGGCGCCAGGGTTGGCTTGAGCGGGTTGCCAGTGCGGGCCGCAAACGCCTGGGCCAGCCCGACAAAAATCTCCCAGTCGTGCAACGCGCCCTCGGGCTTGGGCAGGATCGCCCGGTTGAAGCGCGTGACGTTACGCACTGCAAACATATTGAAGGTGGTGTCGTAGTGATCGTTCTCCAGGGCCGAGGTCGATGGCAGGATCAGGTCGGCATAGCGCGTGGTTTCGTTGATATACAGGTCCACGCTGACCATGAACTCCAGACCGTCCAGGGCCTGCTCCAATTGGCGTCCGTTGGGGGTGGACAACACCGGGTTGCCGGCCACTGTCACCAGCGCACGGATTTGTCCTTCGCCCTCGGTGAGCATTTCTTCGGCCAGGGCCGACACCGGTAGCTCGCCACTGTATTCGGGACGCCCGGACACCCGGCTCTGCCAACGGTTGAAGTGCCCACCAGACGTGGCGGCCACCAGGTCCACCGCCGGTTCGGTGCACAAGGCGCCCCCTACCCGGTCCAGATTATCGGTGACCAGGTTGATCAACTGCACCAGCCAGTGACAAAGAGTACCGAACGCCTGGGTCGATACCCCCATCCGCCCATAGCAGACCGCCTTGTCTGCCGCCGCAAAATCCCGCGCCAACTGGCGGATCTGCTCGGCCGGCACCGCGCAGTGGGCGCTCATGGCCTCGGCGGTAAAACCTGCGACGGCCCGGCGCACCTCCTCCAGGCCGTCCACCGGCAAATGGCTGTCGCGGGTCAGGTGCTCACTAAACAATGTGTTGAGTAGCCCGAACAGCAACGCCGCATCCCCGCCGGGGCGCACAAACAGGTGCTGGTCGGCCATGGCCGCCGTTTCACTGCGTCGGGGGTCGACCACCACCACTTTGCCGCCCCGTGCCTGAATGGCTTTCAGACGTTTCTCCACGTCCGGCACGGTCATGATGCTGCCATTGGAGGCCAGTGGATTGCCGCCCAGGATCAACATGAAGTCGGTCTGGTCGATATCCGGGATGGGCAGCAACAGGCCATGGCCGTACATCAGGTGGCTGGTGAGGTGATGGGGCAGTTGGTCTACCGACGTCGCGGAGAAGCGATTGCGCGTCTTCAACTGCCCGAGGAAGTAGTTGCTGTGGGTCATCAAGCCGTAGTTATGCACACTGGGATTGCCCTGGTACACCGCCACCGCATTCTGCCCATGCCGCGCCTGGATCCCCGCCAGCCGTTCGGCCACCAGGGCGAACGCCTCGTCCCAGGGGATCGGCTGCCACTCGCTGCCCACCCGCAACATCGGCTGGTGCAGGCGATCGGGATCGTTCTGGATATCCTGTAGGGCCACGGCCTTGGGGCAGATATGGCCACGGCTGAAGGTATCCTGGGCGTCCCCTTTGATCGAGGTGATGGCAATGCTGCCATCATCCGAGGTGGTGGTTTCCAGGGTCAGGCCGCAAATGGCTTCGCACAGGTGGCAGGCACGGTGATGGAGAGTCTTGGTCATGGCCAGTCTCTTTATTAGGGCTTTGGCCTGACTATGGGCTGCGGCCAGCGGCGGCACCAGCATCGTTCGCCCCGTGAATCAATGGGCATCAGGCCAGACCATGGGCAAGCATGAGCAAATGTTTCAGAAACCGCCCACACCGCCCCAGAAACCGACGCAACCTGGCCCGGGGCCGCCATCACACATTGCAAAAGGTCGCGGCGCCAGTGTACAAATGACCCGCTGCTGTCCGTAAACAGGCCTCAAAAGTGCAATTCCCGCCCCTTTGAACACCCCTAAAAAACCGTAGCCTATTGGTAAGACGCGACATTTAATGTCAATATCGCGCCTTCCCCTATTTCGTCGCCCCGTGCGGCTTTCGCCGCAGGTCTCGCCCGTTGTCACAATAAACAAGGCTTTGAGTATCTGCGGTCTGTTGCAAAAAGGTAGTTAATGATGAGCGCAAGGCACTTTCTCTCCCTGATGGATTGCACGCCCGAAGAGCTGGTCAGCGTGATCCGTCGAGGCATTGAGCTTAAAGACCTGCGTAATCGCGGCGTACTGTTCGAGCCTTTGAAAAACCGTGTACTCGGGATGATTTTCGAGAAGTCGTCCACCCGTACCCGCCTGTCCTTCGAAGCCGGCATGATCCAGCTCGGCGGCCAGGCGATTTTCCTGTCGCCTCGGGATACCCAACTGGGCCGTGGCGAGCCGATCAGCGATTGCGCCATCGTCATGTCACGCATGCTCGATGCGGTGATGATCCGTACCTTCGCCCACAGCACCCTGACTGAATTTGCCGCCAACTCGCGAGTGCCGGTGATCAACGGGCTGTCCGACGACCTGCATCCGTGCCAGTTGCTCGCCGATATGCAGACGTTCCTCGAACATCGCGGCTCGATCCAGGGCAAGACTGTGGCCTGGATCGGCGATGGCAACAATATGTGCAACAGCTATATAGAAGCGGCGATCCAGTTCGACTTCCACCTGCGCATCGCCTGCCCCGAGGGCTACGAGCCGAGCGCCGAATTCCTGGCCAAGGCCGACGCCCGCGTGCAAATCGTGCGCGACCCGAAAGACGCGGTGATCGGCGCGCACCTGGTGAGCACCGACGTCTGGACCTCCATGGGCCAGGAAGACGAGACCGCCAAGCGCCTGGCCCTGTTCGCGCCTTATCAAGTCACCCGTGAATTGCTCGACCTCGCCGCCCCGGATGCGCTGTTCATGCACTGCCTGCCGGCCCATCGCGGCGAAGAAATCAGCCTCGACCTGTTGGACGACCCGCGCTCCGTCGCCTGGGACCAGGCAGAAAACCGCCTGCATGCGCAGAAGGCCCTGCTGGAATTCCTGGTCCCACCGGCGTATCACCACGCATGAGCCAGCCACTTCTGCTGAACCTGCGCAATCTGGCATGCGGCTATCAGGACCAACGGGTGGTGCAGAATCTCAACCTGCACCTCAACGCTGGAGATATCGGTTGCCTGCTGGGCTCCTCGGGCTGCGGCAAGACCACCACCCTACGGGCGATTGCCGGGTTTGAGCCGGTGCACGAAGGCGAGATCAACCTGGCTGGCGAAGTGATCTCCAGCGCCGGCTTTACCCTGGCCCCAGAGAAGCGTCGCATTGGCATGGTGTTCCAGGACTACGCGCTGTTTCCACATCTGAGCGTGGCCGACAATATCGGCTTCGGCATTCGCAAACACCCGCACAAAGAGCGGGTGGTCGCCGAACTGCTGGAGCTGGTCAACCTGAAGAACCTGGGCAAGCGCTTCCCCCACGAACTGTCCGGTGGCCAACAACAGCGCGTGGCCCTGGCCCGTGCTCTGGCGCCGGAACCGCAATTGCTGTTGCTGGACGAGCCGTTCTCCAACCTCGACGGCGAACTGCGGCGCAAGCTCAGCCATGAAGTGCGCGACATCCTCAAGGCCCGTGGCACCAGTGCGATCCTGGTGACCCATGACCAGGAAGAAGCCTTTGCGGTGAGCGACCATGTCGGCGTGTTCAAGGAAGGCCGCCTGGAGCAGTGGGATACGCCCTACAACCTCTATCACGAACCGCTGACGCCCTACGTCGCGAGTTTTATTGGCCAGGGTTATTTCATCCGTGGCCAATTGAGCACTCCGGAGTCGGTCACTACCGAACTGGGCGAGCTGCGCGGCAATCGTGCCTATACCTGGCCAACCGGCTGCGCGGTGGATGTGTTGCTGCGCCCGGATGACATCGTGTACGCACCGGACAGCCCGCTGAACGCGCTGATCGTCGGCAAGACCTTCCTGGGTGCCTCGACCCTGTACCGCCTGCAGTTGCCGACCGGCGCCCAGCTGGAGTCGATTTTCCCCAGCCATGCCGATCATCAGGTGGGTGTACATGTGGGGATCCGCGTGGCGGCCGAGCATCTGGTGTTGTTCCAGGCTTCGGGGAGCACGGCGGCGCAGATCCCGCAGGTGGAGTCCGGTGTGCGGCGCTACAGCACCGCCGGCTGAACAAACCGAGTCAAAAAGGTGGAAGCGGGCTTGTGTGGGAGCCGGGCTTGCCCACGATGCAGGCGCCTCGGGCTATCAGCTACAGCGAGGTGAGGCTATCGCAGGCAAGCCAGCTCCCATAGAGGCTGGCTCCCACATCTGATTCCACCGTTCTTGAAATCACGCCCGGCCAATCGGCGCAAATTTACCCTGGGTATGCTCGGCCAACACCGCCGCCGCCAACTCCACTTCCAACCCTCTCCTGCCTGCGCTGACAAAAATTGTCGCAAAAGGCTCTGCGCTCACATCAATGAAGGTGCGCAAGCGCTTCTTCTGCCCCAAAGGGCTGATCCCGCCCAACAAATAACCGGTCGAGCGCTGCGCCGCCGCCGGGTCGGCCATCTCGACTTTCTTTACGCCCGCCGCGTGAGCCAGGGCCTTCAAATCAAGACTTCCGACGACCGGCACCACAGCCACCAATAATTCACCTTTTTCGCTGCTGGCAAGCAACGTCTTGAACACCTGCGCCGGGTCGAGGCTCAACTTTTCCGCGGCCTCCAGGCCATAGGATGCCGCCTTGGGGTCATGTTCATAACTGTGGATGCGATGTTCGGCGCGAACTTTTTTCAACAAGTCCAATGCAGGTGTCATGGAGGCTCCAGGCTTGGGGAAAACGTGGAAAAACAGACCGCCGATTCTAGGACAAACCCAGGCAAAACGCTCTAGTGCAGGGGGTCGTGCGACGAATCCGCGCAGATCCTGGCCACGCTTGCCGCCAGCCCCGCCGATGGGTTGCCGAGATCATTCATCACGCGAATAGTTTGAAAATGACCAACCGTTCACTTTCGACCTTTGACAGCGGCGTTTCTTGTCTATATTTTTTCGTTTCCGAATACTGTAAGAATCTATCCACAGTGTCCGAGCAGTAAGCCGTGAGCAGGATGGGGATCCTGACCACGGTGAAAATCGCGCATCGCCCGTTGTGGCACAGCGCCAGACAAGAAAAAAAATCGAGGTTTTCAATGACAACTGCTCTTCAACAGCCTTCACTCTCCAGCCAATGCATGGCCGAGTTCCTCGGCACCGCGTTGCTGATCTTCTTCGGTACCGGTTGCGTCGCTGCGCTCAAGGTCGCGGGTGCCAGCTTTGGCCTGTGGGAAATCAGCATCATCTGGGGGATCGGCGTGAGCATGGCGATCTACCTGAGCGCCGGCATTTCCGGGGCTCATCTCAATCCAGCCGTCAGTATCGCGCTGTGCATCTTTGCCGATTTCGACAAGCGCAAACTGCCCTTCTATATCATCGCCCAGGTTGCCGGCGCCTTTTGCTCCGCCGCGCTGGTCTACACGCTCTACAGCAACCTGTTTTTCGATTACGAACAAACTCACCAGATGGTTCGTGGCTCCGCAGCCAGCCTGGAACTGGCCTCGGTGTTCTCCACCTACCCGCACGCCCTGCTGAATACGGCCCAGGCGTTCCTGGTGGAAATGGTCATCACCGCGATCCTGATGGGCGTGATCATGGCCCTGACCGACGACAATAACGGCTTGCCCCGCGGCCCCCTGGCCCCGCTGTTGATCGGCTTGCTGATCGCCGTGATCGGCAGCGCCATGGGCCCGCTGACCGGGTTTGCGATGAATCCGGCTCGGGATTTCGGCCCCAAGCTGATGACCTTTTTCGCCGGTTGGGGTGAAATGGCTTTCACCGGCGGGCGCGATATTCCTTACGTCCTGATTCCGATCATTGCACCGATTGTCGGTGCCTGCCTCGGCGCTGCGGCCTATCGCGGGTTGATTGCCCGCCATCTGCCCAACGCCGCAGCTGCTACAACTGATGCAGCCGAAACCGCCACCAGCGGCAACACCCGAACTTCTTGAAAGCGGTAGCCTGAGCCCTTCTGCCCCTTGCGGCCCAGGCTACTTACCCACTCCTTTTTTCCGTCCAAGGCAATCGACATGACCGACACACAGAATAAGAACTACATCATTGCCCTCGATCAGGGCACCACCAGTTCCCGGGCGATCATCTTTGATCGTGACGCCAACGTGGTGTGTACCGCCCAGCGTGAATTCGTCCAGCACTACCCGCAAGCCGGTTGGGTCGAGCATGACCCGATGGAAATCTTCGCCACCCAGAGCGCCGTGATGGTCGAGGCCCTGGCACAAGCCGGCCTGCACCACGACCAGGTCGCCGCCATCGGCATCACCAACCAGCGTGAAACCACCGTGGTCTGGGACAAGATCACCGGCCGCCCGATCTACAACGCCATCGTCTGGCAATGCCGGCGCAGCACCGAAATCTGCCAGCAGCTCAAACGCGACGGCCATGAGCAATACATCAGCGACACCACCGGCCTGGTCACCGACCCGTACTTCTCCGGTACCAAGTTGAAGTGGATCCTCGACAACGTCGAAGGCAGCCGCGAACGCGCGCGCAACGGCGAGCTGCTGTTCGGCACCATCGACAGCTGGCTGATCTGGAAATTTACCGGCGGCAAGACCCACGTCACCGACTACACCAACGCTTCGCGCACCATGCTCTTCAACATCCACACCCTGGAGTGGGATGCGAAGATGCTGGAGGTCCTGGACATCCCGCGCGAGATGCTGCCGGAAGTGAAGTCCTCCTCGGAAATCTATGGCCGCACCAAAAGCGGGATTGCCATCGGCGGCATTGCCGGCGACCAGCAAGCCGCCCTGTTCGGCCAGATGTGCGTTGAGCCGGGCCAGGCGAAAAACACCTACGGCACCGGTTGCTTCCTGTTGATGAACACCGGCGACAAAGCGGTCAAATCCCAGCACGGCATGCTCACCACCATCGCCTGCGGCCCGCGTGGCGAAGTGGCTTACGCCCTTGAAGGCGCTGTGTTCAACGGTGGTTCCACCGTGCAGTGGCTGCGCGATGAGTTGAAGATCATCAATGACGCCCACGACACCGAATACTTCGCCAACAAGGTCAAAGACAGCAACGGCGTGTACCTGGTACCGGCGTTCACCGGTCTCGGCGCTCCGTACTGGGACCCCTACGCCCGTGGCGCGCTGTTCGGCCTGACCCGTGGCGTACGTGTCGATCACATTATTCGTGCAGCCCTGGAGTCGATTGCCTACCAGACCCGCGACGTGCTCGACGCCATGCAGCAGGACTCCGGCGAACGCCTCAAATCCCTGCGGGTAGACGGCGGCGCAGTGGCCAACAACTTCCTGATGCAGTTCCAGGCCGACATCCTCGGCACCCAGGTAGAGCGCCCGCAAATGCGCGAGACCACGGCGTTGGGCGCTGCCTACCTGGCCGGCCTGGCCTGTGGCTTCTGGGGCAGCCTGGATGAGCTGCGTGGCAAGGCAGTGATCGAACGCGAGTTCGAACCACAACTGGACGAGCCCGCCAAAGAAAAACTCTACGCCGGCTGGAAAAAAGCGGTCAGCCGCACCCGTGACTGGGAACCCCACGAAGGCGCTGAATAAGCCAAGCGTAGGACCCACATCGGGTTGTAACTGGCAGGGAGCGGATTCCTGCGTCATCATGGGCCACTTTTGTATGGCAGCCCACAGGACGCCCAATGAATCTGCCTCCCCGTCAGCAACAAATCCTCGAACTGGTCCGCGAACGCGGCTACGTCAGTATCGAGGAAATGGCGCAGTTGTTCGTTGTTACCCCGCAAACCATCCGCCGCGATATCAATCAGTTGGCCGACGCCAATCTGCTGCGTCGCTACCACGGCGGCGCCGCCTATGACTCCAGTGTCGAAAACACCGAGTACGCCATGCGTGCCGACCAGATGCGCGATGAAAAGCAGCGTATCGGCGAAGCCATTGCCGCACAGATCCCCGATCATGCCTCGCTGTTCATCAATATCGGTACCACCACCGAATCCATTGCCCGGGCGCTGCTCAACCACAGCCACCTGAAGATCATCACCAATAACCTCAACGTCGCCATGATGCTCAGCGCCAAGGACGACTTCGACGTGCTGCTGACCGGCGGCAATGTACGCCGTGACGGCGGCGTGGTGGGCCAGGCCAGCGTGGACTTCATCAACCAGTTCAAGGTCGACTTCGCCCTGGTGGGTATCAGCGGTATCGACGAGGACGGCAGCCTGCTGGACTTCGATTATCAGGAAGTGCGGGTTTCCCAGGCGATCATTGCCAACGCACGCAAGGTGATCCTGGCGGCGGACTCCAGCAAATTCGGGCGCAATGCCATGATTCGCCTGGGGCCGATCAGTTTGATTGATTGCCTGGTCACCGATCAGCAGCCGGTGCCGGCGCTGGTGCAGTTGTTGAGCCAGAACAAGATTCGTCTGGAAGTCGTCTGAGCGACCCCTGAGCTCGCTGGCGCCTGGACCTGCGCCATCGCGGGCAAGCCCGCTCCCACAGGCGCGGGCTTGCCCGCGATGGCGGCCCAGAGGCCACAACTCTCTTGAGCCAGCATCCGGCTCAATGTTCACAATTTTTCCTTTTCCCGCCCTTCGATGAGTTTTTTCAATCGAAGTCAGCTGGCTGTGCCCGCGTTTATGAGCTACCATTTTCGCAAATGAACATCAATGTTCGAATTCCAATATTAAAAAAGATCGCGAGGCCAGCCGATGACCCCTTCTACCTTGCCTGCTCCACCCCTTGCCGAAGTCTATGATGTTGCCGTGATTGGCGGCGGGATCAATGGTGTAGGCATCGCGGCAGACGCAGCCGGTCGCGGCCTGTCGGTATTCCTTTGCGAAAAGGATGACTTGGCCAGCCACACCTCGTCTGCCAGCAGCAAGCTGATCCATGGCGGCCTGCGCTATCTTGAACATTACGAATTCCGCCTGGTGCGCGAAGCCCTGGCCGAACGCGAAGTGCTGCTGGCCAAGGCCCCGCACATCGTCAAGCAGATGCGTTTTGTGTTGCCCCATCGCCCGCACCTGCGTCCGGCCTGGATGATCCGTGCCGGCCTGTTCCTGTACGACCACCTCGGCAAGCGCGAGAAACTTGCAGGCTCCAAAAGCCTGAAGTTCGGCGCCGACAGCCCGCTGAAAAGCGAAATCACCAAGGGCTTCGAATACTCCGATTGCTGGGTCGACGACGCGCGCCTGGTTGTACTCAACGCCATGGCCGCCCGGGAAAAGGGTGCACATATCCACACCCAGACCCGTTGCGTCAGCGCCCGTCGCAGCAAGGGCCTGTGGCACCTGCACCTGGAGCGCGCAGATGGCAGCCTGCTGTCGATCCGCGCCAAGGCTCTGGTGAACGCGGCCGGCCCATGGGTCGCCAAGTTCATCAAGGATGACCTCAAGCTCGATTCGCCGTATGGCATCCGCCTGATCCAGGGCAGCCACCTGATCGTGCCGAAACTGTACGAAGGCGCCCATGCGCACATCCTGCAGAACGAGGATGGGCGTATCGTCTTCACCATTCCGTACCTCAATCACCTGACCATCATCGGCACCACCGACCGTGAGTACACCGGCGACCCCGCGAAAGTGGCGATCACCGAAGGTGAAACGGACTACATGCTCAAGGTGGTCAACGCCCACTTCAAGCAGCAGCTGAGCCGCGACGATATCGTGCACACCTATTCCGGCGTGCGCCCGCTGTGCAACGACGAGTCGGATAACCCGTCGGCCATTACCCGCGACTACACCCTGGCACTGTCCGGCAGCGGCGAAGAAGCGCCGATCCTGTCGGTGTTCGGTGGCAAGCTGACCACTTACCGCAAGCTGGCCGAGTCGGCCCTGGCGCAACTGGCCCCCTACTTCCCGCATATCAAGCCGAGCTGGACCGCCAAGGCCAGCCTGCCCGGCGGTGAAGACATGAGCACGCCAGAAGCCCTGGCCACCGACATTCGCAGCAAGTTCGAGTGGATACCCAGCGAAATCGCCCGCCGCTGGTCGACCACCTATGGCAGCCGCACCTGGCGCCTGCTCGAAGGCGTGCAATCGCTGGCCGACCTGGGCGAGCACCTGGGTGGCGGCCTGTACACCCGGGAAGTCGACTACCTGTGCGCCGAGGAATGGGCGACCCAGGCCTACGACATCCTGTGGCGGCGCACCAAACTCGGGCTGTTCACCACCCCCGAGGAGCAGGAAAACCTGCAGCGTTATTTGGTCAAGGTCGAACAGAACCGCAGCAAGATCGAAGCAGCCTGATGCATCCAGCCCCTGCGCCGAAAGGCCCAGGGGCTTTTTTATGAACGTCTTGATGTGAAATGCGATCAATGTGGGAGCTGGCTGGCCTGCAACAACGGGCGGTGATCGCCGGCAGCCAATGCCTACAGATTCGGTTTTCCGAACGTGGTAACGCCACCTATTCGGTTTGCCGGATTTAAACACCGGATAAACCTCGTCATATAAAGTTAATCGCCATATAAATCATACAGTTAGACTTTTAATCACAGTCTGGCACGACTCATGCTCTACACTTGGTACGTGTTTGTCTGAGATGCTTCAGGAGCCGTCACAGGCATTCGCTGTATCGAAAGAGCCGTCCAGGCTTCATAAAAAAAACAAATGTCGAGGAAGTATTGATGCGTATCGTTCCCCATATTTTGGGCGCAGCTATCGCTGCTGCTCTGATTAGCACTCCAGTCTTCGCCGCCGAACTGACCGGCACGCTGAAGAAAATCAAAGAGTCGGGCACCATCACCCTGGGCCACCGCGACGCCTCCATTCCGTTTTCCTACATTGCGGATGGTTCGGGCAAACCAGTGGGCTACTCCCACGACATTCAACTGGCCATCGTCAAAGCTGTCGAGAAAGACCTCGGCATGAAGGAAGGCGAGCTGAAGGTCAAATACAACCTGGTCACTTCGCAAACCCGTATCCCGCTGGTGCAGAACGGCACCGTGGACGTTGAGTGTGGTTCCACCACCAACAACGTTGAGCGTCAGCAGCAAGTCGACTTCTCCGTCGGCATCTTCGAAATCGGTACCCGTCTGCTGTCCAAAAAGGACTCGACCTACAAGGATTTCGCTGACCTCAAGGGCAAGAACGTCGTGACCACCGCCGGTACCACGTCCGAGCGCATCCTCAAGTCCATGAACGCTGACAAGCAGATGGGCATGAACGTCATCTCCGCCAAAGACCACGGTGAGTCCTTCCAGATGCTGGAAAGCGGCCGCGCCGTTGCCTTCATGATGGACGATGCGCTGCTGGCCGGTGAAATGGCCAAGGCCAAGAAGCCTACCGACTGGGCCGTGACCGGCACGCCGCAATCCTTCGAAATCTACGGCTGCATGGTTCGCAAAGGCGATGCACCGTTCAAGAAGGCTGTGGATGACGCTATCGTCGCTACCTACAAGTCTGGCGAAATCAACAACATCTACACCAAGTGGTTCAGCTCGCCGATCCCACCAAAAGGCCTGAACCTGATGTTCCCGATGAGCGACGAACTCAAGGCCCTGATCGCCAATCCGACCGACAAAGCAGCCGACGACAAAACGGCTGAAAAAAAGTCCTGATTCCGAACTAACCTTATCTCCTGAGGGAGCCAACCCTCCCTCAGGCGTCTGTTACTACCTGCTGGCATTATTATTTGGAACACTCGACCTGGCGGTTTCCGAGCCGATCGCGTGTGCCTGACGTTCACCGTCAGGCGGGAATGGATCTTCCCCAAGCGGGTGCTTGTACATCGATTGATTTCGGGGGAGACCCTAATGAATTACAACTGGGACTGGGGCGTATTCTTCAAGTCCACCGGCGTGGGCAGCGAGACCTATCTCGACTGGTTCATCTCCGGTTTGGGCTGGACCATCGCCATCGCCGTCGTGGCCTGGATCGTCGCCTTGCTGCTGGGCTCGATACTGGGTGTGATGCGCACGATGCCTAACCGCCTCGTAGCCGGCATCGCCACCTGCTATGTGGAACTGTTTCGTAACGTGCCACTGCTGGTACAGCTGTTCATCTGGTACTTCCTGGTGCCCGACCTGCTGCCGCAAAACCTGCAGGACTGGTACAAACAAGACTTGAACCCGACCACCTCGGCCTACCTGAGCGTTGTCGTGTGCCTGGGCCTGTTCACCGCCGCCCGCGTATGTGAACAAGTGCGTACCGGTATCCAGGCGCTGCCCCGTGGCCAGGAAGCCGCCGCGCGCGCCATGGGCTTCAGCCTGTCGCAGATCTACTGGAACGTGCTGCTGCCCCAGGCCTACCGGATCATCATTCCGCCGCTTACCTCGGAATTCCTCAACGTGTTCAAGAACTCCTCCGTGGCGTCCTTGATCGGCCTGATGGAACTGCTGGCGCAAACCAAGCAGACCGCCGAGTTCTCGGCCAACCTGTTTGAAGCCTTCACCCTGGCCACGCTGATCTACTTCACCCTGAACATGAGCCTGATGCTGCTGATGCGCCTGGTCGAGAAGAAAGTCGCTGTGCCCGGCCTGATTTCCGTGGGGGGCAAATAATGGAATTTGATTTCAGCGGCATTATCCCGGCCATGCCTGGCCTGTGGAACGGCATGGTCATGACCTTGAAGCTGATGGTCATGGGCGTGGTCGGCGGTATCGTTCTCGGTACTATCCTGGCCTTGATGCGCCTGTCCTCCAGCAAACTGCTGTCCAGCCTGGCCGGCGCCTATGTGAACTACTTCCGCTCGATCCCGCTGCTGTTGGTGATCACCTGGTTCTACCTGGCGGTGCCGTTCGTGTTGCGCTGGATCACCGGCGAAGACACGCCAATCGGTGCGTTCACCTCCTGCGTCGTGGCCTTCATGATGTTCGAGGCGGCGTACTTCTGCGAAATCGTGCGGGCCGGCGTGCAGTCGATCCCCAAGGGCCAGATGGCTGCGGCACAAGCGATGGGCATGACCTACGGCCAGACCATGCGCCTGATCATCCTGCCCCAGGCGTTCCGCAAGATGACCCCGCTGCTGTTGCAGCAGAGCATCATCCTGTTCCAGGACACCTCGCTGGTCTACACCGTGGGCCTGGTGGATTTCCTCAACTCCGCCCGTTCCAACGGCGACATTATCGGCCGCTCCAATGAGTTCCTGATCTTTGCCGGTGTCGTCTACTTCATCATCAGCTTTGCCGCCTCGCTGCTGGTCAAGCGTCTGCAAAAAAGGTTTGCCGTATGATCTCTATCAAGAACATCAACAAGTGGTATGGCGACTTCCAGGTGCTGACCGATTGCAGCACCGAGGTCAAAAAAGGCGAAGTGATCGTGGTGTGCGGGCCCTCCGGCTCGGGCAAATCCACCCTGATCAAGTGCGTCAACGCCCTGGAACCGTTCCAGAAAGGTGACGTTGTGGTCGATGGCACCTCGATTGCCGACCCGAAGACCAACCTGCCGAAACTGCGCTCGCGCGTAGGCATGGTGTTCCAGCACTTCGAACTGTTCCCGCACATGACCATCACCGAAAACCTGACGGTTGCGCAGATCAAGGTGTTGGGCCGCAGCAAGGCAGAAGCCGAGAAGAAAGGCCTGCAATTGCTGGAGCGTGTAGGTCTGTCGGCACATAAGGACAAGCACCCGGGCCAACTGTCCGGCGGCCAGCAGCAGCGCGTGGCGATTGCCCGTGCTCTGGCAATGGACCCGATCGTCATGCTGTTCGACGAACCGACCTCGGCCCTGGACCCGGAGATGGTCAACGAAGTACTGGACGTGATGGTGCAACTGGCCCAGGAAGGCATGACCATGATGTGCGTGACCCACGAAATGGGCTTCGCCCGCAAAGTGGCCGACCGCGTGATCTTCATGGATGCCGGCAAGATCATCGAAGACTGCCCTAAAGAAGAGTTCTTCGGCGATATCAGCGCCCGTTCCGAACGTGCGCAGCACTTCCTCGAGAAAATCCTGCAGCACTAAGCACAACACAGCGTCCACTGTAGAAACCGGGCCCTGTGGGAGCGGGCTTGCCCGCGATTGCGGCATATCAGTCAACCTCTGTGGCTGACCTACCGTCATCGCGGGCAAGCCCGCCCCCCACACCGGTCCAGGCAAGCGCTGGTTGACCCAAGGCATCTGTGATGAAATGCGACCCCACCCTCTATCGCGCCGCACCGCCATCCCTTGCCGTGAAGCCTCGTCTGATTCGCCAGCTGTTCCTGCCGCCCCTGATCATCCTGTTGATGATCGGCCTGGGTTTTATCGGCTTCTGGACCAGCGAGTACTACGGCATCCGGACCCTGGGCGAGAACGGCGAGCGCCAGTTGGAGCTGCATGCGCGCACGGTCGAGAGTGAGATCAGCAAGTACACCTACCTGCCCAGCCTGCTGGAGCTGGAATCCAGCGTCTCCAAACTGCTGGCCGACCCGAACCCGGAACACCGGCAAGCGGTCAACGAATACCTCGAAGGCCTGAACCGGCGCAGCCGCAGTCGGGCGATTTATGTGATGGACACCACCGGCCGCGTGATGGCCACCAGTAACTGGCGCGATGTCGACAGCTACCTCGGTGAAGACCTGTCGTTCCGCGCCTATTTCCAGAATGCCGTACGTGGCCAGCCCGGCCGTTTCTATGGCATCGGCAGCACCAATGGCGAGCCTGGCTACTACTTGGCCCACGGCCTGGAAGAACACGGCAAGATCATTGGTGTCGCAGTGGTCAAGGTGCGCCTCGAAGCGCTGGAAGAACGCTGGCAGCGCGCGCGCCTGGAAGCCTTTGTCAGCGACGAGAACGGCATCATCATCCTCTCCAGCGACCCGGCACGCCGGCTCAAGGCGGTGCGCCCGCTGAGCGACGATACCAAGGAGCGCCTGGCCCGCAGCCTGCAATATTACTGGGCGACCCTCAACGAACTGCAACCCCTGGCCCGCGAACAGCTCGACACCGGCACCGAAAAACTGACCTTCCCGGCCAACAGTGAAGTGGTGGCCGACGACCGGGAAGTCACCTACCTGGCCCAGACCCGGCCCCTGAACGACACACCGTGGAATTTCACCCTGCTCACCCCGCTCAACGACCTGCGCCAGGCCGCGATCAACCAGGGCATCCTCGTTGCGGTGGCCTTTGCCCTGGTGGCGTTCCTGCTGATTGCCTGGAATGAGCGGCGCAAGGTAATCGCCACACGCCTGGCCGCCCGCGAGGCCCTGCAGGAAGCCAACAACCAGCTGGAGCGGCGGATTGCCGAGCGCACCACCGACCTGCGCGCCAGCAACGAACGGCTCAAGGCGCAGATCCGCGAGCGGCGCCAGGCCGAAGAAACCCTGCGCCGGGCCCAGGACGAATTGGTCCAGGCCGGCAAATTAGCGGCCATCGGCCAGATGTCCACCAGCATCGCCCATGAGCTGAACCAGCCGCTGGCGGCCCTGCGCACCTTGTCCGGCAATACCGTGCGCTTCCTCGAACGCGGCGCCCTGGATACTGCCAGCACCAACCTCAAGACCATCAATGAACTGATCGACCGCATGGGACGCATCACCGCCAGCCTGCGCTCGTTTGCCCGGCGGGGTGACGACCAGGGCGAAGCCAGCCTGGGCAAGGCCGTGGATGCGGCATTTCAGGTTCTGGGCAGCCGCCTCGACAGCCTGCCGCTGACCGTACACCGTCAGTTCAGCCAGGCCATGTTGCAGATCGACCAGACGCGCCTGGAGCAAATCCTGGTCAACCTGATCGGCAACGCCCTGGACGCGATGCACGCCCAACCCGCCCCGCAGCTGTGGCTGGAAAGTGACATCAGCGAAGGCAAATACCGCCTGCGGGTGCGGGACAACGGGCATGGCATCGACCCTGAGACCCGCAAGCATTTGTTCGAACCCTTTTTCACCACCAAACCCGGCGAGCAAGGCTTGGGCCTGGGCCTGACCCTGTCGGCCAGCCTTGCCGCAGCCACCGGCGGCAACCTGGCCGTCGAGCATCCGGCCGCTGGTGGTACAGCCTTTGTCCTGAGCCTGCCCCTGGCAGGCCATCAACCCGGCGAGTCGATATGAACAGCCAACCCAACACCGAGCTGACCGTGCTGATTGTCGAAGACGATCCCCATGTGTTGCTCGGCTGCCAGCAAGCCCTGGCCCTGGAAGATATTCCCAGCGTCGGCGTGGCCAGTGCTGAAGAGGCACTCAAGCGTGTCGGCGAGAACTTTGCCGGCATTGTGATCAGTGACATCCGCCTGCCCGGCATTGACGGCCTGGAGCTGTTGACCCGCCTCAAGGCCCTGGATAAAAGCCTGCCGGTGGTGCTGATCACCGGCCACGGCGATATTTCCATGGCAGTGGGCGCGATGCGCAACGGTGCCTATGACTTCATGGAGAAACCCTTTTCTCCGGAGCGCCTGGTGGACGTGGTGCGCCGCGCCCTCGAACAGCGTGGCCTGGCCCGGGAAGTCTGGGCGCTGCGCCGGCAACTGGCCGAGCGTGACTCCCTGGAAGGCCGGATCATCGGACGCTCGCCGGCGATGCAGAACCTGCGCGAGTTGATCGCCAACGTCGCCGACACCTCGGCCAACGTGCTGATCGAAGGCGAGACCGGCACCGGCAAAGAGTTGGTCGCCCGCTGTCTGCACGACTTCAGCCGCCGCCACGCCCACCAGTTCGTCGCCCTGAACTGCGGCGGCCTGCCGGAAAACCTGTTTGAAAGCGAGATTTTCGGTCACGAAGCCAACGCCTTTACCGGTGCGGGCAAACGGCGGATCGGCAAGATCGAGCATGCCCACGAAGGCACGCTGTTCCTCGACGAAGTGGAAAGCATGCCGATGAACCTGCAGATCAAACTGCTGCGGGTCTTGCAAGAGCGCACCCTGGAGCGCCTGGGTTCGAACCAGAGCGTGGCGGTGGATTGCCGGGTGATTGCCGCGACCAAGTCCGACCTCGACGACTTGAGCCGCGCCAACCAGTTCCGCAGCGACTTGTACTACCGCCTGAACGTGGTGACCCTGGAACTGCCGCCGCTGCGCGAGCGCCGCGAAGATATCCTGCAGTTGTTCGAACACTTTCTGCAGCAATCATCCCTGCGCTTCGACCGCATCGCCCCGGAGCTGGACAACCAGACCCTGTCCAGCCTGATGAGCCATGACTGGCCCGGTAACGTACGTGAACTGCGCAACGTCGCCGAACGTTTTGCCCTGGGCCTGCCCGCCTTCAAGAAAAGCGGCGCCAGCCCCGACAACCATGGCCTGGCCTTTACCGAAGCGGTGGAAGCCTTTGAACGCAACCTGCTCAGCGACGCCCTGCAACGCAGCGGCGGCAACCTGACCCAGGCCAGCCAGGAACTGGGAATGGCCAAGACCACCCTGTTCGACAAGGTCAAGAAATACGGCCTGAGCCACTAAGGAGTCATGCGTGGATTTAGTCTTCAAGGCCGCCCTCGGAGCGGCGGTGGTGTTGCTCCTGGCGGTGCTGGCCAAAACCAAGAACTATTACATCGCCGGCCTGGTGCCGCTGTTTCCGACTTTTGCACTGATCGCCCACTACATCGTCGGCAAGGGCCGCTCGGTGGACGACTTGAAGACCACCATTGTGTTCGGCATGTGGTCGATCATTCCGTACTTTGTGTACCTGGCGACGCTGTATGTGATGGTCGACCGCATGCGCCTGGAGGCCTCCCTGGCGGTGGCCGCAGTGGCGTGGCTGATGGCGGCGACGGTGCTGGTGAGTGTGTGGATCCGGATTCACGCCTGACACTCCACGGCTCCACTGTGGGAACTGGACCCACTCGGTACCCCCATAAAACCGAGTTGCCCGCATCGCAGCCTCGCTAAAGCTCGACAGCTCCCACCTTTGCTCAGTGTGCCTCCCCAATCCCTTGTGGGAGCTGTCGAGCCCCAGCGAGGCTGCGATGGGATCGACTCGGTACACCCATAAAACCCAGCTGCCTGCATCACAGCCTCGCTAAAGCTCGAGAACTCCCACATTTGCTCAGTGTGCATCCCCAATCCCCTGTGGGAGCTGTCGAGCCCCGGCGAGGCTGCGATGGGATCGACTCGGTACACCTGCAAAACCGAGTTGCCTGCATCGCAGCCTCGCTAAAGCTCGACAGCTCCCACATTTGATCCCTGTGATTCCCCAATCCCCTGTGGGAGCTGTCGAGCCCCGGCGAGGCTGCGATGGGATCGACTTGGTACACCTGCAAAACCCAGCTGCCCGCATCGCAGCCTCGCTAAAGCTCGACAGCTCCCACATTTGATCCCTGTGATTCCCCAATCCCTTGTGGGAGCTGTCGAGCCCCAGCGAGGCTGCGATGGGATCGACTCGGTACACCTTTAAAACCCAGCTGCCTGCATCGCAGCCTCGCTAAAGCTCGACAGCTCCCACATTTGATCCCTGTGATTCCCCAATCCCTTGTGGGAGCTGTCGAGCCCCGGCGAGGCTGCGATGGGATCGACTCGGTACATCTGCAAAACCCAGCTGCCTGCATCGCAGCCTCGCTAAAGCTCGACAGCTCCCACATTTGATCCCTGCGATTCCCCAATCCCTTGTGGGAGCTGTCGAGCCCCAGCGAGGCTGCGATGGGGTCGACTCGGTACACCTGCAAAACCCAGCTGCCTGCATCGCAGCCTCGCTAAAGCTCGACAGCTCCCCCATTTGATCCCTGTGATTCCCCAATCCCTTGTGGGAGCTGTCGAGCCCCAGCGAGGCTGCGATGGGATCGACTCGGTACACCTGCAAAACCCAGTTGCCCGCATCGCAGCCTCGCTAAAGCTCGACAGCTCCCACCTTTGCTCAGTGTGCTTCCCCAATCCCTTGTGGGAGCTGTCGAGCCCCGGCGAGGCTGCGATGGGATCGACTTGGTACACCTGAAAAACCCAGTTGCCTGCATCGCAGCCTCGCTAAAGCTCGACAGCTCCCACATTTGCTTAGTGTGCCTCCCCAATCCCTTGTGGGAGCTGTCGAGCCCCGGCGAGGCTGCGATGGGATCGACTCGGTACACCTGAAAAACCCAGCTGCCCGCATCGCAGCCTCGCTAAAGCTCGACAGCTCCCACATTTGCTTATGTGTGGCTCCCAGGGCTCAGCGTACGATTTTGTCGATTTGGATCCCAAGCTTTTTCAAGCGGTACCAAAAGCTGCGTTCGGAGATGCCAATCCGCGACGCCGCAGCCGCCTGTACGCCATTGCTCTCCTGCAGGGCCGCGAGGATGTAGGCCTTTTCCACCTCGGCCAGCGCCGCGTCCAGGTCCTGGGGCACGCCTGGGCCTTCGCTGAGGATTGTCGTCACATCCCGCTCGGTCGGCTGAGACGCGAACAGGTAGGCCGGCAGGTCGATATCTTCAATCACCGGGCTGGAGGCGACGATGGTCGCGCGCTCCACGCAGTTTTGCAGCTCGCGGATGTTCCCCGGCCAGTTGTAGGCGGCCATGGCCTGCAAGGCGTCGGGGCTGAAGCCGGTGATGCGTTTACCGGCGTTGGCACTCAGGCTGCGGGCAAAGTGGCGGGCCAGCGGGGCGATGTCTTCGACGCGCTCGCGCAATGCTGGCAGTGGGATCGGGAACACATTCAGGCGGTAGTAGAGGTCTTCGCGAAACTCCTTGTTCGCCACCGCTTCCAGCAGGTTCTTGTTGGTGGCGGCGATCACCCGCACGTCCACCTTGCGCTCACGCGGGTCGCCGACCGGCTCGATCACCCGTTCCTGCAAGGCGCGCAGGATCTTGGCCTGCAACGCCAGGGGCATATCCCCCACTTCGTCGAGAAACAGCGTGCCCTTGTCGGCCTGCATAAAGCGCCCTACCCGGTCGGCCACGGCGCCGGTAAACGCGCCCTTGCGATGGCCGAACATTTCGCTTTCCAGCAAGCCTTCGGGGATCGCGGCGCAGTTGACCGCCACAAAAGGCTTGTCTGCACGGTTGCCATGCTTGTGAATGGCGCGGGCGACCATTTCTTTGCCGGTGCCGCTTTCGCCAGTCAACAGGATGGTGGCGTTGCTTTCACGCACCGAATCCACCGCCTGCAACACTCGACGGAACGCCGGGCTTTCCCCGACCAGGCTATCGAACTGCGCATGTTCATCGAGTTCGGCACGCAGCCGTGCGTTGTCGCGCATGATGTCGCGAAACTGCAAGGCCTTGGCCACGGTGATGTCCAGCTCGTCGATATCGAAGGGCTTGGCAATGTAGTCGTAGGCACCGTTACGCATGGACTGCACGGCATTTTTCACGGTGCTGTAGGCCGTCATCACGATCACCGGCAATTGCGGGTAGCGCACCTTGATCTCGGCCAGCAGTTGCGGGCCGTCCATGCCGGGCATGCGCCAGTCGCTGATCACCAGGTCGATGTCCTCCTGCTCCAGCACCTTGAGCGCATGCAGGCCATTGCCCGCGATAAACACCTGGATATGGTTCTGGCTCAGGGCCGACGACAGCAAATCGCAGAGCTTGGGCTCGTCGTCGACCACCAATATGTTATGTGTCATGACTGTCCTCGTCGTCGCCGTCATCTTCACCGTTGGCCGGAATGTACAGGCTGAAGGTGGCGCCGGCATCTTTCTCGCTGGTGCATTCGATGCTGGCGTCGTGACTCTCCATGATTGAATAGACTTTCGCCAGGCCCAGGCCGGTGCCCGAGGCCTTGGTGGTAACAAAGGGGGTAAAGATCCGCTCGATCATTTCAGGGGGGATGCCCTGGCCGCTATCGCTGATGCTGATCACCGTGTAGTGATCGACACGGCTGATGCTCAAGGTCAGGCGCCCGCCCTGGGGCATGGCGTCGATGGCGTTGAGGATCAGGTTCAGGCACGCCTGCTTGAATTGCTTGGCGTCCACATACAGGGTCGCACCCGGCGCCTGGTCGTCGAGATGGGCGTCGATGGCGTGGCTGGCCAGCTCCGGCGCGCAGAAACCGAGGATTTCTTCCACCAGCGGCCGCGCCGGTTGCTGGCTGCGCAGCGGTTCGCTGGGCTTGGCGAAGTCGAGGAAGTCGGTGATCAGGTCATTGATCCGGCTGACTTCGCTGATCACGTATTCCAGGTGGCGCTTGTCGGTCTCCGGCAGGTCCGTGCGACGGTGCAGCAGTTGGGTCGCGGTCTTGATGATGCCCAGCGGGTTGCGGATTTCATGGGCCAGGCCCATCGCCACTTCGCCCAGGGCATGCAGGCGGTCGCGGCGGCGCAGTTGGGCTTCGAGGTGATGCAACTCGCCCAGGCGCTCGGTCATATGGTTGAAGGTGCTGCTCAATTGCGCCAGTTCGTCACCGCCGGTGACGGCCACGCGGTGCTGGTAGTTGCCGCTGATCACCGCGCTCACCCCCTGGGACAACTCGCGCAGTGGCCGGGTCAGGTGCCGGGAGACCAGCACACCGGCCCCCAGGGACAAAGCGGAACTGAGCAGGAAGATCAGCACAAACAGATTGCTCTGGTTCACCAGCCCCACCAGGCTGGTGTGGCGCAGCAGGCCGCTGAAGATCACGCCCTGTAACTCTCCGGTGTCATTGAAGATCGGCCAGTACAGGCCACTGTAGTTGCTGGTGAACTGTTCACTGGGCTGCTTGGTGCTGCGCAGCAGGGTTTCCACGGATTTCGGCACGCGGGTCGGGTGGTCTTCAAAACGCTGGGTGGAGAAGATCTCCGAAAAGCCTTCGGTATTAGCCAGGTACAGACGCAAGTCCAGGGAGTGCACCTCGGCGACGCTGGTCAGGAAGCTGCTGTCCAGGTAGGTACCGACCAACAGTTCGTAGTCGACGCCATCCTGGCTGGTCTCGAACGAGGAAATCACGGCCCCGGTGGCCACGCCGCCGACCTGCACGGTTTGCAACACGGCATTGGGAGCGAGGCTGATTTGTTTCACCACATCATCGCCCACGGTGCTGAACATCACCTTGCTGTCACTGCTGCGAATCAGCGTGACCACATCAATATCAGTGGCGCGGGCAATGTCCGCGATCAAACGGTCATGACGCATCGCTTCATGGCTGGAAGGCGGACGCACATACCGCAGGAAGATCTGCGCCACACGGGCGTTGTCGTGCAGGATGTCGCTGACTTCATCCTTGACGATGCGGGTCGACTCTTGCAGCCAGATGCGCACGTTGCTGTCGAAAATCTGCGACAGGGTGGTGGCCGCCAGCTCGGCGGCGATCATGGTCGGGATCACCGTCACCAGCCAGAACGCCAACACCAGCTTGCGCTGCAGGCTCCAGCGGGAAATGGCAAATGGGCGGGCTTTCTGGCGGGTTTTGGCGATCATCGGGTTTCGCTTATTGCAGCAGCCATGGCAGGGTCGGATCGGTCCGGGCGAATAAACACTTTTACCAGCTTGAGCAGGGTATCGAGCAGCCGGTTGCGGTGCTGGAAGAACAGCGTATTGCCGGCGAACTCACAGCCCAGGCGTAGCTTACTGGCATACCCGGCCTGCCCGCACTCGTACAACGCAATATTGTGCTCGATGCAGTAGTCGACGTTGGTCAGCCAACTGCGAAAGTACAGGTTATGTTCGCGGCTGTGGGCCAGGTCGTGGGCAAAGAACTTGTCGATCAGCCGGTGCTGGTCCAGCAGCACCAGGTTGAACGCCACCAGTTGCCCATCCACCCAGTAAAGTACACAGCGCGCCCGTTGTTCAAGCTGGGCGAGCACCTGGCTGAAATAACCGGCAGGCAGGCGCTCGAATTGCAGGTCGGCGCGAGCCAGCGTGGCTTCGTAGAGGCGCATGATATCCGGCAACACATCATCGACATTGTCCCGCCACTCCACCTGTGGCCCCGGCGCACGCAGCTTGCGCCGCAAATCCTTGCGCGTGGATTTGCCCAGGGAGCCCAGATAGGCATCCACCGAGCCGTAGGGCAGCGGCAGCAGCCCGGTAGGCAGGCTCGGCATGCTGTGCAGGCCGACGGTCTTGCAGCTGTCGGCCCAGTCCTGATCCAGGCTTGGCGCGTCCTTGACCGCCAGCAGGCCGATGCCGAATGCATCGGCATCCCGACGCGCGGCGACCAGTAATTGCTCCAACAGCGCACTGCGGCGCGCAGCGGGCACATGGCTGGCGACACCGGCATGGCATTGCTCGGCCACCGGCGAGCCGATGGCATACAAGCCCAGGCGCAACGCTCCCGGCCACCAGCGTTCCAGGCGCTGGGTAAAGCGTTTGGCGATGCCCGACACGGTGGTATCGAGGCGGTAATGGGTGATGAACGCCGGGGCGACGGCCAGCAGTTGCCCGTCCTCATAGAGGGCCAGGTAGCGCCACTGGAAGTCGTCGATGGCAGCGTTTTCTACGGCGACGTAGTAATCCCAATCCTCCAACGCCAGGGGAAAACAGTCATTCCAGGCACTGCGTTCGATGGCGTGGATGCTCGGGAAGGTGTGTGCGGTGATCACATCGGAATATCCCTGTAAGTGCTCCTGTGGGCGCTGTCTCGCCCCGTGAGGCTGCGATAGCGGTGGCTCAGGCAACATCAATGTTTACTGTGCCGCCGCCAGCGCGGGCTCGCAGAACGAGACATCGCCCATTTTTGAACCGGTGTGTTGCTCGATAAAGTCGGCACTCAACTCGATCACCCGGCGGTATTGCAGGTCGACGGTGATCATGTGATAGCAGTTGTCCAACAGGATCTTGGTCACCGGCCCCCCCAGGTGGCGTTCCACGTAGTCGGCGTTCCAGCGGCTGGTGATGTCGTCCTCGATGGAGTGCAGCACCAGCGCCGGGGTCTTGATCGACGGCATGCGTTTCTTCACCACCGCATTCATCCAGTGCAGCTCGCGCACGGTGACGCCTTCCATGGTCAACAACCCGGCCTCGCTGCTCTCGCCCTCTTTCATCTGCCGCTCGACAATGGCCCGCAGGCGTTCGTTCTTGATGCCGTAGGGCGGTTTCTCGGTAAAACGGAACAGGCGCACACCGAACGGAATACGGATCAGCAACGGCGTGATGAAGGCAAATTTGTTGATGCTCCAGCCGTCGTACTTGAGGGTCGTGGAGTACATCAGCAACCCGGCGACCTGGCCCGGAAACTCCGAGGCCAGGTACATCGACATTACCGCGCCCATGGACAAGCCACCGACGAACACCTGCGCATGGCGCTGCTGCACGCCGACAAAGGTCTTGCGCACGCCCTCGTACCAGTCGCGCCAACCGGTGGCCTGCAGGTCTTCGTTGCCCCCGCAGTGCCCGGCCAGGGTCGGCACATACACGGTGCAGTTGCCCTCCTTGGCCAGGCCCTGGGCCACCCGACGCAACTCGGTCGGGGTGCCGGTCAGGCCGTGGATCAACAAGACCCCGACCGGACCGTTGCCGAGAACGAAGCCGGCGTTGCCTTCGCCGAGATCGATATCGGCCTGGTTCACCGCTTCATCGCTCGGGTCAGCAGTTGCTCCAGCAGCTTCAAGCCCAGGTCGATTTCCGGGTAGCTGATTTCCAGGGACGGCGCCAGGGTGATCACGTTCTTGTAGTAGCCGCCCACATCGAGGATCAGCCCGAGTTTCTGGCCGTCTACCAGCATGTCGCCTTTCATGCCCTCGTCAACCATGTAGTCCAGGGTCGCCTTGTCCGGGGTGAAGCCATCGGGACCGCAGATTTCACAGCGCAGGGCCAGGCCCAGGCCATCGACGTCGCCGATGATCGGGAAGCGCTTTTGCAACTCTTGCAAGCCTTCGAGGAAGTATTTGCCCTTGGCCATGACCATCGCGCCGTAGTCGACTTCGCTGGTCATCTTGAACATTTCCAGGCCCACCGCCGTACCCAGCGGGTTGGAGGCGAAGGTGGAGTGGGTGGAACCCGGCGGGAAGATTTTCGGGTTGATCAACTCTTCCTTGGCCCAGATGCCGCCCAGGGGGTTGAGGCCGTTGGTCAGGGCCTTACCGAACACGATCACGTCCGGCTGCACATCGAAGTGCTCGATCGACCACAACTTACCGGTGCGCCAGAAGCCCATCTGGATCTCATCGACCACCATCAGGATGCCGTGCTGGTCGAGCACCTGCTTGAGTTCGCTGTAGAAGTTCATCGGCGGGATCACGTAGCCGCCAGTGCCCTGGATCGGCTCGACGTAGAACGCTGCGTACTCGCTCTGGCCGACTTTCGGGTCCCACACACCGTTGTATTCCGTCTCGAACAGACGGGCGAACTGCTGCACGCAGTGGCTGCCGTACTCTTCCTTGGTCATGCCCTTGGGACCACGGAAGTGGTACGGGAACGGGATGAAGTTGGCGCGCTCGCCAAAGTGGCCGTAGCGGCGACGGTAGCGGTAGCTGGAGGTGATGGACGACGCACCGAGGGTGCGCCCGTGGTAACCGCCCTCGAAGGCGAACATCAGGCTCTTGCCGTTGGTGGCGTTACGCACCACCTTCAGCGAGTCCTCGATGGACTGCGAACCGCCGACGTTGAAATGCACCCGACCATCGAGGCCGAATTTTTTCTTGGCATCCACCGCGATCATTTCCGACAGCTCGATCTTGCCCTTGTGCAGGTACTGGCTGGCGATTTGCGGCAGGGTGTCGATCTGCTGTTTCAGCGCATTGTTCAGGCGCGGGTTGGCATAACCGAAGTTGACCGCCGAGTACCACATTTGCAGGTCGAGGTAGGCCTGGTCTTCGGTGTCCCACACGTAGGAGCCTTCGCAACGGCTGAAGATACGCGGCGGGTCGATGTAGTGGACGGTGTCGCCGTAGGAGCAGTATTTGGCTTCTTTATCCAGCAGAACCTGGTCTTCGGCGGTAGCGATACGGATATCAGACATGATGAAAGAGTTCCTGATTTTCGGAAGTGAAATGGGTGGCGTTGGCGGCGATGCCCTGGGGCAGCCTGGCCAGCAAGGCCGGCAGTTCGGCAAAGGTGTCGAAGCGCAGATGGGGGATGGCGTGGGCCTGGCAGTACTGGGCCAGGCTGCCCTTGGCGAAAACAAAATCGGCGGTGGTCGAGACGCACATATCGGACTTGCCGTCGCCGATCACCAACACCCGTTTGTTACGCGGGGTGGACTTGCATTTGCAGTTGCCCGAGGCCGCGCGGCAAGCGTCGCTGGCATGGGGGAAGTCGATGCGCCAGCTGTTCTGGTCAACCTGGCGCAGGCGGTTGGCGATGATCGGCAGCAGGGTCACGTAGTTGCGCGAAAGGATCCGCGCGATGCCTTGCTCGATGCCGTCGCTGACCACTTCAAGGGACGCGCCCAGGCCAAGGACATGGTCGACGAAGTCCGGGAAGTCCGGGTCGATCTCGACGGTGTCGAAATACGCCAGCAGTTCGGCCGGTGTCGCCTTGATCAATGCCAGTTGGCGGCTCAGGCATTCGCGGGAACCGATATGGCCATCCAGCCATTGTTGCTCGATGGTTTCCCACTCGGGGCCGGCGAAGCGTTGGAGAACATTGTCGATGACATCGGTGGGTGTGATGGTCCCATCGAAGTCACACACGATATGCCAGTCATTCATCTGCGTTTACCTTGGAGATGACAGCGCGGATGCGCTTGTACCAGGGTTAGAGCAGGGACTGTGCCAAGTGCACAAAACCCAATGGGGCCGGGGTTCTGCCCCATGTCACGGTGAAATACCCAGCGCCCAAGCTACAATTTTTGTAGGTCGCTACAAACAACATGAGTGCTTGCGTGGGGCCCTGCGCCTGCGCGTTCATGCGCGCATATTTTGCAAGAGGAGCAAGCAATATGTTCAGGGTGACTTCGCGGGTATTCGCCGGCGTCCTGGGGCTGTGGATGGGTTCGGCAGCAGCGGCCGACATCAGCGGCGAGGTGGGCCTGGGCCTGAGCTATCAGCCACGGGAACCCGCCGCCAGCCGCTACCAGACCGTGCCGGTGCCCTACTTCGACCTGGATTGGGGAGATGTCAGCCTCGATACCGATGACGGCCTGACCTGGAGTGCACTCAACAGCAATGGCTTGAGTGCCGGGCCGTACCTCAATTACCTGGCGGGACGCACGGCCAACGGGCCGCTGAAGGGCCTGCGGGATGTATCGGACATGGCCGAGGTCGGCGGGTTTATCCAGTACGCGCCAGCGGACTTCTGGCGGGTCTACGCGCAACTGGGGCGGGCCGTGGGCGGTGCCCGCGCGCAAAGCGGCGTGCTCGGCAAGCTCGGCGGGGAACTGGGTTACCCGTTGGGCGGCGCTGTGATTGGCAGCACGGGGCTGGTCGCGCATTTTGCCGATGGCCGCCAGACCCAGACGTTTTTCGGGGTGGATGAGCAGGAAGCGGCAGGCTCCGGGATTCGCCCGTACAACGCCAGCGGCGGGTTCCAGAACCTGACACTGACCCAGAGCGTGCAGATTCCCCTGGCGCCCAAATGGTCGTTGCTGGCCAGTGCCAGTTGGGTGCATCTGCTGGGGTCAGCGGCGGACAGCAGCATCGTGCGCCAGACCGGCGAGGTGAACCAGGGGCAGGTGCAGACGGCGATCAGCTACACCTTCGATTGATTGTGTGGAAGCGGGCTTGCCCGCGATAGCATCACCGCGGTGTAACTGATACACCACGGCGCCTGCATCGCGGGCAAGCCCGCTCCCACATTTGTCCGTCATTCCAGTCTGGGCTCAGTTTTCTTCGCCCTCGGCCAGCAGTGCAATCCCGCCAATAATCACCACCACGCCCACCCAGTGCAGGAAGCTGATGTGCTCGCCCAGCCCCAACCACGAGCCGAGCAGCACCACCACAAACACCAGCGAACTCAGGGGGAAGGCCAGGGACAGGCTGCTGCGCCGCAGGATCAGCATCCACACAAAGAACGCGCCGATATAGCAGGCGATCGCCGCGAGGATCCCCGGGTTGACCGCCACCGCCGCCAACCACTGCCAATTGAAATCCATCTGGCCAATTTGATCGCCAGCCACCTTGGTAAACAACTGGCCGGCGCTTTCGGTGAGGATCAACAACGCCCATAACACTACGGTGCCCAGGCGCCCATGCAGCCAGCCAACCGGACGGATAGCCATCTCTTGCGCACTCATGATTGTGCTCCTGCTACAGCCACCAACATCACGCCGGCGGTAATCACCATCGTGCCCAGCCAGCGCCGGCGGCTGACGGTTTCGCCCAGTATCACCTTGCCCGCCAACACCACCCCGCAGTAAGCCAGTGCGGCGGCCGGGAACAACAGGCTCAACGGCGCGCGGGACAAGGCTTCAAGCCAGACAAAGAATTCGATGACATAGGCGCCGATGCCCGCCCACAGCAACGGCGCATTAAACACCTGGCCCCAGAAGGCATTCAGGCGAAAGCCGCCTTCGAGTTCGGGCAAGCGGTCCAGGCCCAATTTGAAACACAACTGGCCGATCACATCGAGAACGATGGAAAAGGCCACCAGCAACACGACGGTCAGGGTCACGGGAACAGCTCCTCGAACAGGTTGATCAACGCTTCATTGGTGGTGGCGTTACGCAGCAGGTCATCAGCGCTCCAGCGTGCGGCCGGCGGCTGGTCGGACTTGGCTTCCCAGCGCTTGAAGGCGTTGCTGAACGCAGGCTGCGCAAACTCGCCGCACACGTCGATGCCAAGGATCCGCTTGCTCGCCGCCAACGCACGCAGGGCTTGCAGCAGGTGCGTCAGGCGCATGCCGCCCTGGTCCCAGTTGGTGGCCGCGTCTTCGCTGGCCAGCACGTCCTTGTCGAGGGTGATCCATACCGCCTCGGTGGGCAGGCTGGCGATCATTTGCTCAAGGAATGCAGGCCAGTCGAGCTCAGCGAGGTTGCGCCAGTGCAGGTGGTTTTCCTGTTGTGCATGGCCGGCGCCATCCCCTACCCGACCCCAGACTTTCGACGGCGCGTGCTGCCAGGGAAACAACTGCAAATGCCCGCGCTTCAGGGCGCCAAGATTGCCGCCGCGCAGTTGCGGGTTATGCAGGTCATCGCTGCACGGGCCTAGGGTGACGATGCGCTGGATCGCCGGCATCTTCAGGGCCTGATTGACCCACGAGCCGCAGTGTCGGCGCGGGGCCAGGCGTACCCAGTCGGGGTGGTTGTCGAAGTGGATCAGGCTGATAGGTTCCTGCACTTCGGCGAGAAAAGCCGGGGTCAGGTGGTGATAGTCGCCGGAGCCGACAAAGAAGATTTCCGGGCGCGCCGTGCTTGGCCGGGGCCGTTGGGCCAGGCGCTGGGCAAAGCGTTTCCAGGTTTTTTCGGTGGACCACAGGCGCAGTTTCGGGCCCAGGTCGAGCAGGTCCAGGCGCGTCGCTTGACCACTGGCCAGACGCCGGGCGATGGGTGCCTGGGCTGTGAGGCTGTGGTCGAGATCAAGAATATTCAAGGTAATGTTTCACCCCCTGGCAGTGCCCAGCCGCTTACCGGCGGGGCTTTAGGGGGGTAATGCAAGGGATGGGCCAGGAACCCATGTGGCTTGCTCGCCAAGGCGGTGGGTCAGTCAAGAGATACTTAGCTGATCTACCGCTTTCGCGAGCAAGCCCGCTCCCACATTTGGCCGGTGGTACTTGTTAGCTTTTGGCTTCGTTGATGATCTGGCGGATTGCACCGACAAACGCTTCAACCGGCTGCCCACCACTGACCGCGTACTGGTCGTTGAACACGATGGTCGGCACCGAACTCACCCCGCGTGATACCCACAGCTGCTCCTGCTCGCGGACTTCTGCGGCGTACTCGTCCGAGGCCAGAACCTCGGCTGCGCGCTTGAGGTCCAGGCCAACGCTCTCGGCAATGATTGCCAACGTGGCGTGGTCGGACGGGTCCTGGCCATCGCTGAAGTAAGCCTTGAACAGTGCTTCCTTGAGGTTGTACTGCAAACCCTCGAGCCCGGCCCAATGCAGCAGGCGATGGGCGTCGAAGGTGTTGTAGATACGGCTTTGGCCATCGGTACGAAACGCAAAGCCCAGGGCGGCGCCCATGTCGCGGATGCGCGCGCGGTTGGCCTGGGACTCTTCGGCAGTGGAGCCGTATTTCTCGGTGATGTGCTCGGTGATGTTCTGCCCTTCGGCGGGCATGTTCGGGTTCAGCTCGAAGGGCTGGAAGTGGATCTCGGCCTGCACTTCGGCGCCCAGTTGGTCCAGGGCTTCGGTCAGGCCGCGCAGGCCGATGACGCACCAGGGGCAGGACACGTCGCTGACAAAGTCGATTTTCAGGGAAGTACTCATTCAGGCAACCTCGCAGGCATTACACGCCACAAAGTTCGCACCATACACCTCTACGCGGCCGTCATAAAACCTTGGCGGGGGCCAGGGGCTCAACCTGCGCCCAATGCGCCGCCTCTTCGCGGTGGGCTTGCAGGTACGGCAACACCGCCGCCAGCAACGGCGCCTTGAACGCTTCCTGAAAACGATGGGCCAGACCCGGGATCAGCCGCAACTGGCTGCCCTGGATATGCGCCGCCAGGTGCACACCATGCATCACCGGCAACAACGGGTCGGCCGTGCCATGCACCACCAGGGTCGGCACGCGCAGTTGGTTGAGCAATGGCACCCGGCTCGGTTCGGCAAGGATGGCCATGATCTGGCGCTTCACACCCTCGGGATTGAATGCCCGGTCGTAAGACTGCGCCGCCTGCTGCAGCAACGCCTGGCGATCATCCTCAACCTGAGGGCTGCCCAGGGCGGCCAGCAAGTCGGCCTGCTGCTCCAGGGCCACTTCACGGTTGGGCGCACTGCGCCGCGACAGCAGCTGCACCAGCGCGGCATTCGGCGCGGGCAGGCCTTCGGCGCCGGAGCTGGTCATGATCAGGGTCAGGCTTTCTACGCGCTGCGGGGCCATCGCCGCCAGGTGCTGGGCGATCATCCCGCCCATGCTCGCGCCCAGTACATGGAACTGGCGCACCTGCAACGCATCCATCAACCCCAGGGCGTCGTCGGCCATATCGGTCAGGGTGTAGGGCGCAGCCACCGGCAGGCCGAGTTTGTAGCGCAGCACTTCAAAGGTCAGGTTGGCGCTGGCCGGGGCCTGGCGCCAGGTGGACAGGCCAACGTCACGGTTGTCGTAGCGGATCACCCGAAAACCTTGTTGGCACAAGGCGACCACCACTTCGTCCGGCCAGTGGATCAACTGCCCGCCCAGGCCCATCACCAGCAGCAACGCGGGGTCGGAAGCACGGCCGATGCTCTGGTACGCCAGGCTCACCTGGTCCAGGTCGACCCGCTCAGTCGGGACATTGACATCACATCGAGAAGCCGCAAAAGACGGCAGGCCGAACAATAAGGCGGCCAGTAAAAGCAACACGCGCATGAAAAACACCGAAACGCAGAACCCCAGTAGAGCGCGAGTCTGATGAAGTTTGTTCAAGCGCGCTGCCACAGTTACGTGACAGTTTGATGAAGAGTGCCCAGCGGTCATGGTCGACAGAATTGGCAACATGAGACAAACTCACGCTATCCGAACTTGTCACAAATTATCTTCATGGAGAGCCCGTGCTCGAAATCCGTCATCTCAAGACCCTGCACGCCTTGCGCGAAGCCGACAGCCTGGTGGAAGCCGCCGAGCGCCTGCACCTGACCCAGTCGGCACTGTCCCACCAGTTCAAAGAGCTGGAAGAGCGCATGGGCATGCCGCTGTTTGTGCGCAAGACCAAACCGGTACGCTTCACCAGCGCCGGCCTGCGCCTGCTGCAACTGGCGGACGCCACCCTGCCGCTGCTGCGCGGTGCCGAACGGGATATCGCACGCCTGGCCGGCGGCACCGCCGGGCGCCTGCATATGGCTATCGAGTGCCACAGCTGCTTCCAGTGGCTGATGCCGACCATCGACCAGTTCCGCGATGCCTGGCCGGAAGTCGAGCTGGACCTGGCTTCCGGCTTTGCCTTCGCCCCGCTGCCAGCCCTGGCCCGTGGCGACCTGGACCTGGTAGTGACCTCCGACCCGCTGGAGCTGGCGGGCATCACCTATGTGCCGTTGTTCACCTACGAAGCGATGCTCGCCGTGGCCAACCAGCACGCCCTGGCCAATAAGCCGTACATCGTGCCCGAGGATCTGCTCAGCGAAACCCTGATCACCTACCCGGTGGAGCGCGACCGCCTGGACATCTTCACCCGTTTCCTGGAACCGGCCGACGTCGAGCCGGCCCAGGTCCGTACCTCGGAGCTGACGGTGATGATGATGCAGTTGGTGGCCAGCGGACGCGGCGTATGTGGCATGCCCCACTGGGCGCTGCACGAGTACAGCTCGCGGGGTTATGTGAAGGCCAAGCGGTTGGGCGAGAAGGGCCTGTTTGCCACGCTGTACGCCGGGATCCGCGCGGATATGCTGGATGCGCCGTACATGCGCGACTTTTTGCTGACGGCCAAGGACACCTCGTTTTCGACCCTGGATGGGGTCAGCGCAGTCCGTTGATTGCTCACGCGCTGCGCCGTTGCTCCAGCATCAGGCGCACCGCCAGGGCGGCCAGCACAAACCCCATGAAATAACGCTGCACCGCCAGCCACGTGGGGTTGTGGATAAACCAGGCGGCGATGCTCGCGGCGCACAGCGAGATCAGCAGGTTGACCACAAAGCTGACGCTGATCTGGGTAAAGCCGAGCATCAGGCTCTGGGTGAAGACCGAACCGTGCTCCGGGGTGATGAACTGCGGGAATACCGACAGGTAGAACACCGCGATTTTCGGGTTCAGGGCGCTGGTCAGAAAGCCCATGGTCACCAGCTTGCGCGGCGAGTCGGCGGGCAGTTGCTGGGCCTCGAACGGCGAACGGGCGCCCGGTCTCACTGCTTGCCAGGCCAGCCATAGCAGGTACAGCGCGCCGGCCCACTTCAGCACTTCGTAGGCCACCGGCACCGTGAGAAACACTGCGGTCAACCCGGCAGCCGCGGCGAACAGGTGCACAAAAAAACCTGCGACCACCCCCAGCAACGACGTGACCCCGGCCTTGCGGCCCTGACAGATCGAGCGGGAGATCAGGTAGATCATGTTCGGCCCGGGCGTGAGTACCAGCAGCAGCGAGGCGGCGGCAAAAATCAGCAGTTCATTGAGGGGGATCACGGCTCAGTCCTTTGCGCCCGACAGTTCAGGCAGTAGTGGTCAGCGATGCTCGATAAAACGGCAGGATCAAGTCACGTGTCAAGGGCGCCAGCTGCAGGCCGCCGTCGCCGGCCGGGTCGATCCAGCACACTTCTTCGATCTCGGCAGCGGGCGTTACCGGCACGTCGATACGCACTTCAAACAGCTCGGCCGCCACGGTAAACCCCGGCTCGTTGGCCGCCGGCGCCGAGAAGTGGCCCAGGTAGTGTGCCTGGGCCGAGTCGATACGCAGCCCCAGCTCTTCGTACAGCTCACGCGCCAGGGCCTGCACCGGTTGTTCGCCCGCGTCGATCTTGCCGCCCGGCTGCATGAACGCCTGGGTGCCGCGCTTGCGCACCAGCAGGGTCTGGCCGTCGCTGCCGATCAACAGGGCGGCGGCGATACGGATAGTCTGGGACATGAAATAAACGCCTTGGAGTAAAGGGCGCAAAGGATCACACGACCCTGCGCTGCGCTGCCAGCTTTGTGGCCGTTTTTTTGTGATGACGGGTTTGTTGTGGCGAGCGGGCTTGCCCGCGCTGGGCGGCGAAGCCGCCCCAGACCACCCACCGAGCTCCAACTGAGAAAACACGGTGGCCTGATTAGGACTGCTTCGCAGCCCAGCGCGGGCAAGCCCGCTCGCCACAACAAGGCTGGTCGCCCCCTTGCCACAGGTTGTGTGATTTTTTATTGAGCGGGGAGCGGTTCGTCAGGTTCCTTGATGAACACGCTGTACTTGGCGCCTTCCATGGCTTCAAAGGCAATCAGCTTGTCCACCAGCGGCAGGTTCAGCACCTTGCCGGCGTTGAGCAACAGCATGCCGTTGTCGGCATTGAGATTGCGCGCCAGGATCATGCCTTCGGCCAATTCCCGCGTGCCGAGCACCTTGACCGTCGGGTCGCCCAGGGTCACGTCGCTGAGGAAGGCCGCACAGGCCTGGACGAAGTCTTCCACCATATCCGGGTCATACAGGCGCCCGGCGTATTTGCGGATGTACAGCAACGCTTCGTCGCTGTTCATCTGCCGCTCCAGAATCAAGCCGCGCTGCAATTCGATAAAGTCCACCGCCAGCTTCAGCAAACGCGAGCCAAACGGAATCCCATCGCCCTTGAGGTGGTCGGGGAAACCACTGCCGTCCCAGCGTTCCTGGTGATGGCGGATGATGCGCGCCGCATCCTTCATCGGCTCCAGAGTCATCAGCAGCGATTCGCTTTGGGTCGGGTAGGTGCGATACAGCTCGCGGTCGGTGCTGTGCAACAGGTCGGCGGGAGCGATCATCATCCTGTCGGTCCAGCTCAACTTGCCGACGTTGTACAGCGCCGCAGCCATGGTCAGGTCGCGCACACTGGACTCATCCATCGACTGGGCTCGGCAGTACACCCGGATCAGCTCGATCAATGGGCGGTTGGTCTGTTTCTCCTTGGGCAGGCGCAGGTTGGCCAGCAGGGAAAAGACTTCGGTGCCGGTCACGTAGCTGCGTTTGAGTTCATCGTAGGCCAGGTCAAGCATGTCGGCGGTCTGTTGCAGCTCGCTGGTGCGCGATAGGACGCGCTTTTCCAGGGTGGCATTGAGCGCCTTGAGTTGATCGTTCTGTTCGCGGGTCAGTTGCTCCAGGCGCAGCCTTTCGCGATCGGAAAACTGATGCTCCAGGGACTGGCGCAGGATCAGGAGCAGTTCATCATCGTTCCACGGTTTGCTGATATAGCGGTGGATCTGCCCCTCGTTGATGGCCTTGATGATCATCGTCAGGTCGGCGTAGCCCGTCAGCAGGATGCGCGACGTCGCCGGGTACAGGCGATGGGTTTCGGCCAGCAACGTCGCCCCGTCCATGGCCGGCATCCGGGCATCGGTCATGACCAGGTCCACGGATTGGGCCGCCATGATTTCCAGCGCCTGGGCACCGCTGCCGGCCAGCAAGACGTCATAAGGCTGACCGCGCAGCAGGCGGCGCAGGCTGTTGAGGATCGACTCTTCATCATCGACCAGCAAAACCGTGGGCCTGTAGGGAGAAGTTGTAGCGAGTTGCTCATCCATGGCGACACCTACTCAAACTTGAACTAGATTTAACCCTTGCACCTGCCGTTGACTGCGCGGTGCTTGCCCAGGCAATCAGCGCTCTACATCAAAGGGTGAGCTGCCGTTGATTTGACGCCAACTGGCCGACTAATTCAAGGGAGCCGACTACGCTTGTACATAGAGTCAGCAATTGACTCACTCCTCTCACCCGTTGCGGAAAGGAATCCTTATGCACCCCTCCATGTTGTTGCATGCCGATGGGTCCGGGTCATGAGCCAGCGCCCTAAACATGCAAACCGACGCATTCTGATCGTCGACGATACGGCCTCTATCCATCAGGACTTCCGCAAAATCCTCTGTGCCGAGGCCATCGCTGACCAGACGCTGGAGAGTATCGAGCAAAGCCTGTTCGGTACGGCACCCGCGGTTCACCAGCGCTACACCCTGGACTCCGCCTACCAGGGCCAGGAAGCCCTGGCGTTGGTGAGCCAGGCGCTGGCTGATGGCGCGCCATACGCCCTGGCGTTCATCGACATGCGCATGCCGCCGGGATGGGATGGCCTGGAGACCATCGAGCAGCTGTGGAACATCGACTCCAACCTGCAAATCGCCCTGTGTACCGCCTATTCCGACTACTCCTTCGAAGCGATTGAAGCGCGCCTGAAGTTCAGCGATCAGTTGCTGATCCTGAAAAAGCCCTTCGACCATCTGGAAATCCGTCAGATGGCCAGTGCCCTGACCTGGAAATGGCAGTTGGCACAGGATGCGCTGCTCAAGGTGTCGAACCTGGAGCGCACGATCGAAGAACGGGTCCAGGAACTGCTCAAGGTCTCGCACCTGCTGCAATACGACGCCCTCACCGGCCTGCCCAACAGCACGTTGCTAGGCGACCGACTGACACAGGCCATTGCCCTGGGCCGGCGCCACGATACTCAACTGGCCGTGATGTTTATTGGCCTGGACCGCTTCAAGCGTATCAACAACGCCCTGGGCCACCCCGTGGGCGATCAAGTGTTGCAACAGGTCGGCGAGGACCTGGCGGCAACGGTCCGCAAATCCGACTCGGTGTTCCGCTATGGCGCCGACGAGTTCGTGATGATCCTCAACGACATTCATCACCCCCAGCAAACCAAAAGCATTGCCGAGAAGGTCCTCAAGGCTCTGGGCCGCACCCGCCATGTGGCGGGCCATGACCTGCGTGTCACTGCCAGCCTTGGCATCAGCATTTACCCCAATGACAGTTTCAATGCCGTGGAGCTGATCAAGAAGGCGGAAACCGCCATGCGTAACGTCAAGGAACAGGGGCCGGACAACTTCAGCTTCTTTATCGAAGACATGAACCTCATCGCGCGCCAGCAGCAGACCCTGGAGGCCGCTATCCGCCTGGCCCTGGAGCGCGATGAGTTTGTCTTGCACTATCAGCCGAAGCTGGACTTGAAGAGTGGGCGGATTGTCGGCGCCGAAGCGCTGATTCGCTGGTTTCAACCGGCTCATGGCTGGGTCTACCCATCGGACTTCATCCCCATGGCCGAAGACAGCGGCCTGATCGTGCCCTTGAGCCAGTGGGTCTTGCGCCAGGCTTGCGAACAGGCGCAACGCTGGCAAGCCCAGGGCTTGGCGCCCATTTGTGTCTCGGTGAACATCTCGGCTATCGACTTCCGTCAGCGCGACTTTGTCAGCAACCTTGCGACCATACTCGAGCAGACAGGGTTGGCGCCCGCCCTGCTGGAGCTGGAGATTACCGAGAGTGTATTGATGCAAAACGTCGAAGACACCGTTGCCATCCTGCACGAGATCAAAAAAATGGGGGTGCGGCTGGCCATTGATGACTTCGGCACCGGCTACTCCAGCCTCAGTTACCTGCGGCGCTTTCCCGTCGATGTGCTAAAAATCGACCAGTCGTTTATTCGTGGCCTGGGCGAGAACACCCAGGACATGCAACTGATCAGTGCCATTATCAGCCTGGGCAAGAGCCTGGACCTCAATATCATTGCCGAGGGCGTGGAGACCGTCGAACAACTGGAGTTCCTCAAGGCCCGGCACTGCGAGGAGGGCCAGGGCTATCTGTTCAGTAAAGCCGTGGCGGCCGAGGATTTTGCCCGGCTGCTGCAAACCGGCCCACATCATCTGATGCCGGATCAATGACTCTCTGCTCGCAAGGAACTGAAGTTGAGGCATACATCACCGCTTTACGCGTCGGCATTGTTCATATGCCTTGTATCCGGCGGATGGCTGGGAAGCTCTGTGGCGCTGGCGGCGCCGCTCAACGAGGCACTCACGCCCCTGCCTGAGCTGCCAGTGCTGGATGCCCACCGGGTCGAGCTGGGGCGTCGACTGTTCAATGAAACACGCCTGTCGATCAACAACACCCTGTCTTGTGCCAGTTGCCATCACTTGGACAAAGGCGGCGCCGATGACAAACCCTTCTCTCTTGGCTTCGACGGTAAGCCAGTGAGGCTCAATACGCCCACCGTGTTCAATGCCAGCCTGAGCTTCAAGCAGTTCTGGGACGCCCGGGTGAACACGCTGGAGGCGCAAGTCCACCAAGTGGTCACCAGCCCCGTGGAAATGGGCAACAACTGGCAAACCGTTGTCGCGACCCTGTCCGCTGCGCCTGAATATCAACGCGCATTCACCCAGGCGTACCCCGACGGCGTCACGGCCGCCAACGTGCAGAATGCCCTGGCCACGTACGAGCGCACCCTGCTCACGCCCAACTCACGCTTCGACCAGTACCTGCTGGGCAACACCGACATCCTCAGCTATGACGAAAAACAGGGTTACCTGCGCTTCAAGGAGTACGGTTGTATTGCCTGTCATCAAGGGGTCAACATCGGGGGCAACATGTACCAGAAGTTCGGCGTGCTGGGTGACTACTTCAAGGACCGCGGCAACCCGGTGGACGCGGACCTGGGGCGCTACCTGGTCACCCTGGATGAGGAAGACCGCCATGTGTTCAAAGTGCCCAGCCTGCGTAACGTCGCCGTCACCGCCCCGTACTTTCACGATGCCTCGGCCAAGACTCTGGAAGAGGCGATCGACGTGATGTTCAAGTACCAGTTGGGGCGCACGCCGTCGGCGGATGACAGGGCCCTGATTGCGCTGTTTCTCAAGACGCTGACCGGCGAATGGGAGGGCAAGCCGCTATGAAGCTGACTCGCCGCGCCAGCCTGGCACTGCTCGGTGTCGTCACCGTGGTACTGGCCTCGATCCTGGTTTTTTTATACATCAAGTCTTCTACTGACCAGAGCAGCAACTACACCCCGTCCCGGGACCTGATCCGCCATATCAAGCAATTGAACGCGCAATGGGACAGCGAGGTGCTCAAGGCGCGGATCGCCCTGACCCACAACTACGACCCGCTGGTCGCGCCGCTCAACGAGATGAACAGCCTCTGGGCCGAGTTGGAAGCGCGCGAGCACCTGCACCAGCATGCCGATCCAGCCAACTGGCAATTGGCACAGAGCACCTATCAAGCGGCGATCGAGGAAAAAGCGCGGCTGGTGGACCAGTTCAAAGCCCATAACGCGTTGCTGCGCAACTCCCTGGCCTTCCTGCCGAACGCCGAGGACGATATCCAGATGCAGTTCGGTCTGCTGGACGACAACAATCGCCTGCAGTTGCAGGACATTACCAGCGACACCTACGACTTGTTGCTCAGCAGTCTTGAGTTCGCGCTGGTTGCCAGTGATGACAAGGCCGCAGAGATTCTTGTCGGGTTGAACAAACTGGCGATCAACAAGGAACACCTGCCTGGGGATTTCCAGAGCCCTATCGAGCTTCTCAGCAAGCACATTGCCCTGATTCTGCGTGAGCAACCGGTGGTCAACAGTTTGCTTGAGCGCATCGCCGCAATCCCGCTGTCCGAGCACTTGGACGTCATGACCAACCAACTCGACCAGGATCAACGGGTCGCCGAACTGACCGAGCAGAAGTACCACCGTTACCTGCTGGTGTTTTCGACGTTATTGATGCTGGTACTGGTGTACCTGGCTGTTCGCCTGTTACGCAGCTTCGCCGAGATCAACCGGGTCAACCGCGCCCTGCTGGCTGTCAACGAAAGCCTCGAACAACGGGTCGAGGAACGCACCCGGGAACTCAAGGACGCCCAGAGCGAGCTGCTCGACAGCGCCCGCCAGGCCGGCATGGCGGAAATTGCCACGAATGTGCTGCACAACGTCGGCAACGTGCTCAACAGCGTGAATGTGTCCGCCGACCTGGTCACCCGTAAGCTGCGGGCCAGCAAGGCCCTGGGGCTGGGCAAGGCCATGCAGTTGATCAACGAGCATCCCCATGACCTGGGCACCTTCCTGACGGACGACGACAAGGGCAAAATGTTGCCGGGATACCTCAATCAATTGGTGGACGCGATTGCCATCGAGCAGCAAGGCATGGCCGATGAACTGGTGCAGTTGACCAAGAGCGTCGACCACATCAAGGACATCGTCTCCACCCAGCAGTCCTATGCTGGCGCCTCCAAGCTGCTGGAACCGGTCCATATCAGCGCCCTGGTCGAAGACGCGCTGCGCATGAATTCCGGGGCCTTGAGTCGCCACCATGTCACCGTGGTCAAAGACTATCAGCCAGTCCCCGAGGTCATGGTCGATAAGCATCGTTTGCTGTTGATTCTGGTAAACCTGATCAGCAACGCCAAGTACGCCATGTCCAACCTCAGCGACCGGCCACGCCAGATAACCCTGACGGTCCGCCCCCTGGATGACCATACGCTGCAAATCAGCGTAAAAGACGAAGGCGAAGGAATTCCCGCAGAGAACATGACGCGGATCTTTACCCACGGTTTCACCACCCGCAAGGAAGGCCACGGCTTCGGCCTGCATAGCTGCGCCCTGGCGGCCATCGAAATGAAAGGCCGTCTCACCGCCCACAGCGATGGGCCGGGCCAGGGCGCCCTGTTTACCTTGTCTATCCCTCTTGAACGTGCCGAGACCTGACCATGCCCTCTCTTTACAACCGGCGCATTCTGCTGATTGATGACACCCCCTCGATCCACGAGGACTTTCGCAAGATCCTGATGCCGACGCTCGAACAGAACGCGGCGCTGGATGAGATGGAGAGCGCGCTGTTTGGCGAAGCCGCCAAACCCCAGGCCCAGACCTTTGAACTCGACTCGGCCTACGGCGGCCAGGAAGGCTTGCAGCAACTGTGTGCGGCCATGCAACAAGCACGACCCTACGCCCTGGCGTTTGTCGACATGCGCATGCCCCAGGGCTGGGACGGTGCTCAGACTATCGAAGAGCTGTGGAAAGTCGCCCCGGACCTGCAAGTGGTGGTCTGTACCGCCTACACGGACTATTCCTGGGAAGAACTGCTGTCGCGCCTCAATGCCCATGATCGACTGCTTATTCTGAAGAAGCCCTTCGACAATATCGAAGTCCAACAGATGGCCAATACCCTGGCGGCCAAATGGGACATGGCCCGCCGCGCCAGCCTGAAAACCGTGCACCTGGAGCAGTTGGTAGAACAGCGCACCGAGGCGCTGACCCTTGCCAGCCAGGCCTTGCAGCAGGAAATCGACGAACGCAAGCAGCTGCAAAGCCAGTTGATCCAATCGGAGAAGCTGGCCTCCCTGGGGCAACTGGCTGCCGGGGTGGCGCACGAAATCAATAACCCCGTGGGCTTCGTCACCTCCAACCTTGGCACGCTGGAGAGTGACTTCAAGCAATTGCAGCGCATGCTCGACGCCTATCAACAGGCTGAGGCGGCCCTGGCGCCCGGTGACTGCCTTGAACAACTGAGCGCCTTGCGCAACGAGTTGGACCTGGACTTCCTCAAGGAGGACATCCCGATCCTGATCCGCGAATCCAAGGACGGCATCGGCCGTGTGACGCAGATCGTCAAAGACCTGAAGAACTTCTCCCGGGTCGATAACGACGAGCAATGGCAATGGGCGAACCTGCAGCAAGGGATCGACTCGACCCTGAACATCGTGGCCAGTGAACTCAAGCACAAGGCGGACGTGATCAAGCACTACCAGCCCCTGCCCGAGATTGAATGCCTGGCCTCACAAATCAACCAGGTGGTGATGAACCTGGTGATCAACGCAGCCCAGGCCATGGGCCCGGAGCGCGGCACGATCACCCTCAGCAATGGGGTCGAGGGCGATCGGGTGTGGCTGGAGGTGGCGGATAACGGCTGCGGGATTGCGCCCCACAGCCTGCAGAAAATCTTCGACCCGTTTTTCACCACCAAGCCGGTGGGCGAAGGCACGGGCCTGGGGTTGTCGCTGTCCTATGGCATCGTCAAGAAACACCACGGGGATATCTCGGTGAGCAGTGAAGTCGGCAGGGGCACCACTTTTCGGGTGGTGCTACCGATCCGGCAGACAGCGGCGTGACGCCTCTGCTGTTCAGGCTTCAGCGGGCTTGGGGCTGGAGCCAAACGAGGCAAACCGCTTGTTGAACCCGGCAATCCGCCCTTCGACCTGGGTCTTGCGCTGCTGGCCGGTGTAGATCGGGTGGGACGCGCTGGACACGTCGAGGGCCATGTAAGGGTAAGTGTTGCCATCGGTGTGTTGGTGGGTGCGATCCGTGTCGACCGTGGAGCCGATCAGGAAAAACACATCGGCAGCAGTATCGTGGAACAGCACGGTGCGGTAGTCGGGGTGAATACCAGCTTTCATAGGGCCTCCGGGGCATCTGGGCAGGATTAATACGTTATACAGTAACGTAAATAATGCACCCAAACGAGAACGTATTGCAATACCAAGAGAGGCTTGGGTTCTCTGCGGTTGCCCCGGCAAGGAACTCGACCGTAAGCTGGGCCCCGTGTTGAACCGTGAACCCGCATAAAGAATAGAACCTTGTAGGAGCAGGCTCCTACAGGTCATAGAGCGTCCGAACCCAAGGAAACCGTATGAGCCTGTCGTTGCTTAGCCGTTATGCATTCTTTGCCGTGTGTGTCATTTTCACCCTCGCCAGCCTCCCCTTTATCCAACACGAATGGCTCTGGCCGATGACCCTGGTGACCGGCGTGCTCAGCCTGATCGGCGTGTTCGACCTGCTGCAAAGCCCCCACGCGGTGCGCCGCAACTACCCGATCCTGGGCAATATCCGCTACCTGGTGGAAGGCATTCGCCCGGAAATCCGCCAGTACCTGCTGGAGTCCGACAGCGACGCCCTGCCCTTCTCCCGGGCCCAGCGTTCGCTGGTGTATTCGCGGGCCAAGAATGAAAGCGCCGACAAACCCTTCGGCACCCTGATCGACGTGTACCAGTCCGGTTTCGAATTTATCGGCCACTCCATGCGCCCGGCCCCGTTGAGCGACCCCAGCGCCTTTCGCGTGGTGGTCGGCGGCCCGCAGTGCACCCAGCCGTACTCGGCGTCGGTGTTCAATATCTCGGCCATGAGCTTTGGCTCGTTGAGCGCCAACGCCATCCGCGCCCTCAACCAGGGCGCCAAGCTCGGCAACTTCGCCCACGACACCGGCGAAGGCAGCATCAGCGCCTACCACCGGGAAAACGGCGGCGACCTGACCTGGGAGCTGGGCAGCGGCTACTTCGGCTGCCGCACCAGCGACGGCCGTTTCGACCCCGAACGCTTTGCCGTGCAGGCGCAAAACCCGCAGGTACGGATGATCGAAATCAAGATGAGCCAGGGCGCCAAGCCCGGCCATGGCGGGATCCTGCCCAAGCACAAGGTGACGAAGGAAATCGCCGAGACCCGTGGCATCATGATGGGCGAAGACTGCATCTCGCCGTCACGCCACAGTGCCTTCTCCACGCCGATTGAGCTGATGCACTTTATTGCCCAGTTGCGTGAATTGTCCGGCGGCAAACCCGTGGGCTTCAAATTCTGCCTGGGCCACCCGTGGGAGTTCATGGGCATTGCCAAGGCCATGCTCGAGACCGGGATCCTGCCGGACTTTATCGTGGTCGACGGCAAGGAAGGCGGCACCGGCGCCGCCCCCGTGGAGTTCACCGACCATATCGGCGTGCCCCTGCGTGAAGGCCTGCTGTTTGTGCACAACACCCTGGTGGGCCTGAACCTGCGGGACAAAATCAAACTGGGCGCCAGCGGCAAGATCGTCAGCGCCTTCGATATCGCCAGCGTCCTGGCCATCGGCGCCGACTGGGCCAACTCGGCCCGGGGCTTTATGTTCGCCATCGGCTGCATCCAGTCGCAGAGCTGCCACACCAACAAATGCCCGACCGGCGTGGCCACCCAGGACCCGTTGCGCCAGCGCGCACTGGTGGTACCGGACAAGGCCCAGCGCGTATTCAACTTCCACCGCAACACCCTCAAGGCCCTGGCGGAAATGCTCGCGGCGGCCGGCCTGGATCACCCTTCGCAGTTGTCGGCCAAACACCTGGTACGGCGCATGTCGGCCACCGAGATCAAGCTGTTCTCGCAGTTGCATGTGTTCCTCAAGCCAGGGGAGCTGCTGACCGGTGAAGTGAACGGCGAGTTTTATTCGCGTATGTGGCAAATGGCGCGGGCCGACAGTTTCGAGCCCCATGAAGTAGAAGCGGCTTAAAGGACAAATATCGTGTTGAAAGTGATCGCCGAAGACTTTATCAAACCCGAACACCTGGAAACCGTGCGCCCCTGGTACGCCGAACTGGTGGAAAAAACCCGCCAGGAACCGCTGTGCATCGCCTACGACTTGTTCGTCGACCAGAAAGACCCGGGGCACTTTATCTTCATCGAGCAATGGCCCGACCAGGCCGCGCTGGATGCCCATTGCCAGACCGAACACTTCACCCGGCTGGTGCCGCAGATCAACGCGTATCAGGCCAAGCCTTGCCGGGTGTTGTTGATGGATGGGTTTTAATCCGTCATTGAAGAGGCGGTTTCTGGCAGCCACTCGCCAACGGGCAAATAGCCATAAGCTGGGCTTTTTCCTTACCTACCCTATAGGTGCCAAGCAACTGCCAATGGGCAGGAAGCTTTCGCGTGAGGGTGCCACGGTCCTGGGCATCAATCAGCCAAAGTCGGCCTGAGGCCGTTGTGAGCAATTCCAGGTCATCGACATAGATCTGATCCGCCTTGTCTTGAATCAGTGTGGAAATTTGATACCCATTGGGACGCCCCGATGTGCCATCTGCGTTTATTGGTGTGTACTGCATCGCAGGGCGTTCGTTCTTGAGGTAATAGATCATGGACAAGTGCATGAAGGGCTCCAGCACCAACACCCCGTCTCCCGGCTGCGAAGTGTGGTCAACATAATCGGCCAGCGCGCCCAGCTGGTTGTTTTCATAACACCACATACACGTCTTGTTATACACATGCCACAAACCATTCAACTCAAGCAGAATAACCGCTGACAAACCGATGACGAACGCCGACTTACTTCGTGTCGACACGCCCTCCAGTGCCATTGCAATGACGAGAGGCAACGCCAGCCCGGCAAATAAAAAATAACGTGGATACAGCAACGGCCAAAACAATGACACCAGCATGATCGCCGCTATCGGGCACCATACATACACAACAAGGAGTGCATTATTTTTTCGATCACTTGCATCCCACAGACAAATAGATACGGACGCGATCCACACCACCAAGGCCAGGCCATAACCCCACCAGACAGGCACCTGCTGACCTTCACTGAAGTTCAGAAAAAACCAAGTCAGCTCGACCAATTCCTTAATACCCGGCTGGGCGATCCAGTCCAACCTCGAATACGTCAATTGATTCAGCAGACTGGGCAACCAGGGTAAAAAACAAATCACAATCAAACCATTGGCCAGCCACCAACTACGACTCCACAGATACTTATATTTTATCTGTCGAGACGTTGCCAGAAGCGAAATATAGGCCCAATGGGACAATAGGCATAAAGCCGCAAAATAGTGCGTATAAAGCCCTGCCACCATCAGCAGGATGTACAGGGCGAGCGGAACTTTACTCTGCGGACGGTCAAGCCAGTAGATAAATGCAATCGTCGCGCCCAGCATCAAAGCCCCCAGGAACGAGTACATACGGACTTCCTGGCTGTAGCGAACGGCCGCCGGAAAGATCGCCAATAATATGCTTGCCAGCATTGCCGCACGTCGAGGGAGCAACAGGTGCGACAACCAGATCCCCAGCGCCACCGAAACAACCCCAAAAAACACACTCAGACTGCGGGCGGCAAAAGCGCCATTACCGAACACCTTGATCCACTCATGTAACATCAGATAGTACAGTGGCGGATGAACATCACGGGCCGTATGAAACAGAATTTCAGAAGGCGGCTTCATACTCAGCAGCAGGCTGAAAGCCTCATCAAGCCATATACCTGTTTCAGTCAACTCGGCAAACCGCACCCCCACTGAAACCAACAACACAAAAAAATAGAACACTATAAGAGCCAGGGAAATATCAATTTTTGTTCGCTTCGAGTTATCAACACCGCCCATAGCCACCCCATCAAATTGACTCATCTGGCGTCTCCTGGTTCTTCACTACATTGGCGACTACATACCGCGGCCTATGCTTGGCTTCCATATAGATCCGCCCCACATATTCCCCCAATATGCCAATCCCGATCAGTTGCACACCGCCTAAAAACAGAATCGCCGTCATCAGCGACGGATACCCCGGCACATCATTGCCAAACAGCAATTTGTCGATGATCAGATACCCCGCATACCCCAGCGCCAATAACGAAATACCGGCACCGATGTAACTCCATAACCGCAAGGGCAAGGTGCTGAACGAAGTGATGCCCTCCAGCGCCAGGTTCCACAGTTTCCAGGCATTGAACTTGCTGTGGCCGACCACCCGGCAAACCCGGTCATATTCGACGATAGCCACGGTGAACCCGGCCCAGGACAGTACGCCCTTCATGAACAATTGCTGCTCCGGCAACGTCTTGATCACGTCCACCACCTTGCGGTCCATCAGGCGGAAGTCGCCGACGTTTTCTTCGATATGGGTGTAGGCGATGCGATTGAGCAGGTGATAGAACATCGAGGCACTGTGGCGTTTGAGGTAGCCATCGCTGGAGCGATCACGACGCTTGGCCAGGACTACATCGGCGCCCTCCTTCCATTTCTCGATCAGGCGCGCGACCACTTCAACCGGGTCTTGCAAGTCGACGTCCATGGGCACCACCGCCTCACCGCTGGCGTACGCCAGGCCGGCAAACAGTGCCGGTTCCTTGCCAAAATTGCGGGAAAAGTTGATCAACACCACATCGCTATCGGCCAACGCGATATCCCTGGCGATATCACCCGTGCGGTCGGTGCTGCCGTCATTGATAAACACGATCTCGACTTCGTGATCCTGCAACGACGGCTCCTGGCGTACGGCCCGGTAAAACAGGTGTGTCGCCTGCTCCTCATTGAACAACGGCACGATCAGCGAGAGCCTCATGGGGCGGACCTGCGGAACACCCAGTACTTCGATAGCAGGAAACCGCACACCAGGCTGACCAGGGAAAACACCACCACGGTGACCAGCCCGGGCAAGCGCCAGCGATCCGCCAGCCACCCCACCGCCAGGCTCAAACTGCCCAGGCAGAAGATGAACAGCAGGTAGCGGCCCAGCGAAGCTGCCATACCAAAGGTGAAAGTGGCATTCACAAAAAACGAAAAGGTCGCCGCCACGCAAAAGGCCAGGAAATTGCTGAAGGCCTGGCTCAGATCAAAGGCGGCCCGGAGCACGAAAAACAGCTGCCAGTGGATCACCGTATTGGCGATGCCGATCACCGTGTATGTGGAGAACCCCATCCATAGTCTGCCCATGCCACCATCGCGCCTCGTTGCCCATCGCCGTCGATGGGCAAGCAAGCCATGCCGACAAAACCTCGTCTACTGTCAGAAATAACAGGTGGGGACGGTTATACGACCGACGGTATAATCCCATCCCGAAACTGAGACATTCAGTAATACCCATCCTTTGCAATTGCTTACAAATACCGCCAACCTGCGCCCGCCCGACGCGCGGCAGGATCATTGCCGAGACCCGCGGGTCAGTATTTAACCCACTGTTCAAGAGCCCGAGCCATGCTTAACGGACGCGACCCGCGCATCGACTTTTTTCGAGGCCTGGCGTTGATTTTCATTTTTTGGGATCACGTGCCTCACAACCCCCTTGGTCAGATCACCCTGCGTAACGTCGGCTTCAGCGATGCCGCCGAAGTCTTCGTGTTCCTCGCCGGCTACGCCTCGATACTGGCCTACAGCAAAGTGTTGCAGCGCGAAGGTTTTTGGATGGCCAGCCTGAAAATCCTGCGCCGTACCTGGGTGTTGTATGTGGTGCATATTTTCTTGCTGGCGATGCTGATGGGCATCGTCTTCTTCGCCAACAGCAAGGTGGAGACCCGCGACCTGGTCCAGGAAATGGGCCTCACGCACTTCATCACCAACCCGCAGCAAGCCCTGACCGATGAATTGCTGCTGCGCTTCAAGCCCAACCTGATGGACCCGCTGCCGCTGTACATCGTGTTGCTGCTCGGTTTGCCGCTGGTGCTGCCGGTACTGGTGCGCGCGCCCCTGGCGGTGGTGGCGGTGTCGCTGGTGGTGTACCTGCTGGCGCCCAAGTTGGGCTGGAACCTGGCGGCGATTGCCGATGGCGTGTGGTACTTCAACCCGGTGACCTGGCAGTTATTGTTCGTGCTCGGCGGCGCGGCGGCAATCCGCGCCGGGCAGCCCCATGCACCTGAGACCCGGCCGTTGCAGCGACAACCGCTGTTTCTTGCCGCCGCCACCTACACACTGCTGGCCGGCGTGATTACCGTGTCCTGGCGCTGGCCCGAGATCCACGATGAGCTGATGCCCGCCGCCTTGAGCAACCTGCTGTACCCGATCAGCAAGACCGATCTGTCGCCGGTGCGCCTGCTGCACTTCCTCGCCCTGGCCTATGTCACCGCCAAGCTGCTGCCCGGCCGCGCCTGGACACAAAACTGGCTGGCGCAACAAAGCTGCCGCATGGGGCGCTATTCCCTGGAAGTGTTCTGCCTGGGGGTCTTACTGGCGCCGCTGGCGGATATGCTCAACGCCCAGGTCGACGACGCCTGGCCGATGCAGATATTCAGTGCACTGCTGGGCCTGGCGTTGATGGCTGGGCTGGCGGCATGGCTGGAGTTCAACAAGCAACTGGACCAGGCCCGGCGCAGTGATGAGCGCCCCTTAAATAGTTAGCCCCCGAGCCTGGGTGCGGGCTGATTCCATTTACCTTCCACTTATCGTGAAAGGTAGAGCACATGCCGACTCATCAATTACTCAACGGCCTGTCTGGCAATCTGCAATCGAGTACCGCCTGGGCCCAACAACAGGCGCTGGAGCTGATCCAGCGCAACGTTCTCCAGGCTCTCGATGGCCTGGACACCCAGGAAAAACAACGCTTTCTGCAGCTGCAACGCGACGCTCTCGCAGCCCTGGCGGCGGTTGAAACCGAGAAAGAGCGAGTGGTCCGGGCCTTCAAGACAGACGGCCTGATGCAGTTGCGCAACCGGATCGGCGGACGCGACCCGCAGTTATACCGCTTCGAGACCACCTACCTGGAAAAGGTCGAGCAAGCCTTGCCCTGGGATCGTCAGCCGGGCAGCCACATCCGCGTGCCCCGCCGCTCCGATAGCAATCTGCGCGAAATCGAACACGTCAAGAGCATGACCTTGTGGGAAGCCGCTTGCGTGAATTTCGGCTTTACCTCCGCCATTCGCCAGGACTCCGGCTACAGCCTGGTGGACGCCAGCCGCGTGGTAGGCCCCGATGGCGATCGCAGCCTCAGCGCCCGGGCGTTCATCGCCATCGCCCGCGAGCTGGACCTGGGCCACCAGTTGCAAGTAAAAATCAAGGCCACACTCGGCGAGAGCGGCACGCTGCGCCGGTTGATGAGCGAGGCGGCGCTGGCACTCTTGCGGTTCGATGCGCTGGACGCCTGGCGCAACCGTGCCCACAACGGCATGACCCAGGCGGTATACGACAGCCTCACGGCGTTGATCGAGGGCAACGGGCCGCCCCTGGTCGTCGAGAGCCTGAGCCTGACCTCCGGCGTCACCCCCGTGATTGCCGTGCCCTTTGTGCCCTGGCAGAGTGCGATTCCCGTTCCGTTGCTGCTGATCAGAGTGGCCAGCCTCGCGGTGCTGTCCTATTTCCCCTTTCGCCCCGGCGGCGCGTTCCGCTACCACCGCGACGCGCGCTCGGCCGAGGCTGATTTTCGCCAGCAGTTGCTCGACAGTCACCAGCAAGGCGACCTCGGCTGGTTTTCCCGCCAATTACCGCTGGTAGGCCTGTCGTTGTTCCGGCCGTTGCTGACCCAGGAACCACGCCCCGAGGGCATGAACTGGCTGGCCGGGCTTCTGTATGACGGCTTTCACAAAGCCTTCCCGGAACAGACGCTCAACGACATTCATTTCGCCACCGACCCTGCCACCGGCCCCACCGAAACCCTGCTGCAAGCCCTGACTTATCGCCAGATCCAGCGCTGCCAGGCCGATATCGACACCCTCGCCAACACCCGCTCCGAAGCCGACTGGCAAGCGCTCAAGGACGCCACCGCCGCTATCGCCAACGAAGTCCTGCAACTGTTGCTCACCCCCCTGCCCGGTGGGGTCACGGGGATGAATCGGGTCATGCAACTGGCGGTGCTCGGCAGCATGACCTACAGCGTCAGCGCAGGCCTGGATGAAGCCATCAAGGGCGACGCCAGCGGCTTCGCTTCGACCCTGACCGATGTCGCCGATCTGGCCGTCAGCGGGCGCTTGATCAGCGTTGCCGGCAAAGCCCATCGCCAGCGCATGCTCCACTACCTGCAACAGCTGGGTAACCCGCGCAAGGTCACGCGCCCCGACGGCGTGGATGAATTGTGGAAACCCGACGCCCGCCACTACGCCCATGACCAGCAATACCTGCTCGAAGGTAAAAGTACCGATGCCCTGTGCGTGTTCACCGTACAAGGCAGGCAGTACGTCAAACTGCACCACGAGCGCCAGACCCTGGTGGCCGAGGTCATCCACGACCAGCACAATCAGCGCTACGTGCTCAAGAACAGCCGCAGCGCCTACAAGCCTGCGATTGTGTTTGCCCCGCACCTGCAAGCCTGGACCTTCGACTTGCACCACACCCGAGACCTGTCGGATACGCAGTTGCTGCAACAGATGCTGCACAATGGTTCGTCGATCATCTCCCCGGTCGACCTGGAACGGATGCTGCGCAGCACCGCCACCTCCCGCGCCATCCTGGAAAATGTCTGGCGCGGCGCACCGCCCCCCCTGAACCTGATCGAAGGCGTGCGGCGCCTGCAGGCCGATCAGGTGATCCAGCAGATTATCGAACACTTCCACGAAGCCGGTTATTTGCCCCCCTATGGCGATAGCGTGGTGCTGTGCCTGCTGACCCAACTGCCCGAGTGGCCCGCCGCAGTCCTGTTGAGCATCAGCGACCCACAACGCTCAGTGATCGAAACCTTTGGCAAGACTGAACAGCGGGTGCCTGGGTTGACGACCCTGACAATCGTGCGCAACGAAGACGGCAGTTACCAGGCCGAACGTTATCGCGGCCAGCCGCGCTACCGCGCCGCCCCCCTGCTGGACCTGGTCATCAGCCTGCAGCCCGACACCTCGCAACTGGGCCTGACGGAGCAAGCCGATGCCACGCCCGCCCAGCGGATCATGGCAGTGCGCCGTGCCGTTGTAGACCTGGCACGGCGCGAACGCACGGCCTTGTTCGCGGCCCTGGTGAACTACGCCAGTTATGAAAAAAGCGAGCAACTGCCGCCCCCCACTGTCCGGCGTTTCTTGCCGGTCAAGGCAGCAGAGCCCCTGGTGGCCGTCACCCCGCTGCTGAAAAAAATGCGCGACCTCAACAGCCCATTGTCACCGGCACTGCTCCAACGGCTGCTGGAACAGCATCCACTGAGCCCAAGCCAACAACAGGCCTACCTGCGTGGCGGGCTTTTGCCAACGGCCTTTTATGAGCTGTTGGACACTCACCGCACCGCCCTGCGCATCGACGCCGCCATCGACGCGCTGTATCACCCCCGTCAGTTCAACAACGACGCCGATCAATGGGCCAGGGAGTTCGCTTCCGCCTTGATACAGCAACGTCTCAAACGCAGATTCGTCATCACCGAAGTGATCGCTGACACCATCGCCAGCCCTTATGTCTCCAGCGGCCCCGACGACCTCACCGTGGAACTGCGCCACTTCGGCGAAGGCGTCTACGAGGCCTATGACATGCGCAATGCCGGCACGATTGCCGTGTCACCGGCGGTGGACAGCTTCTACCTGGCCATTGGCTCAGTGCTGCAACCCCATGAACGGCAGCTACTCAGCATGAGCAGCGAAACCGATGCCCTGGGCCTGCGCGCTACCCTGGGCGACTACATGAGCAACCAGCGCGGCCCTTCAGGCTTTGTCAGGCTGGCCAACGGTTCGCTGGCGCAGTACGAACACACCCTGTCCTTGCCACACAAACTGCAGCTCGATGCCCTGGGCCTGCTTCCCCTCAGCGGTGACCATTACCTGCCCCTGTTTGGCTCCTGGTATCGGATCATCTATGACAGACGGGTATTCAAGTGGCGGCTCATGCATCCGCAAAAGGTCGGCGTCGACACCCCGACCCTGGAGCACAACGGTGAAGGTGCCTGGCGCCTGTCCAGCGAGAACCCGATGAGCTGGGATGACCACAGCCTGCTCTATCGCCTCGGCAGCGACCACTACGCATTCCCCAAGGATATGGCCACGTCCATTCTCGCCCTGACCGACACCCCGCCCCATGTATTGCGCCAGATACACCGTAGCAATCGGGCATCGCCGCCGCTGCTGGCCGATACGTGCAAGCGCTTGCGCATCGACCAGGAAATCAACCGGTTCATCGAGGCGATGTATGCCCTGCCCAGCAACCCTTTCGCCCGTCCGGACCTGCAATTGCTGGTGATTACCAGCCTGCCCGGATGGCCCGACACCCACGTGTTGCAGATTGTCGACCGCGATAATCGCGTCACCCACCAATACCCCGAGCACCAGCGGCCCGACAACCAGGTGGTGACGGTCACCGATGCGCAGTTCAAAAGTGCCCGGCTGCTCGAGGCCATCGTCCCCCACGATGACGTTATCGAGGGCCTCCTGGGGCAGGTCCCCAAGACCACCGAGCAGCGTCTGGTCCAACTGGTCACCCGGATCGTCGAGTACACCGAACGGGAGCGGGCGCAACTCCTCAAGTCTTTGTACCGACGCAGCGAGTCCGGCGGCACCGAGCAAGAGCGGCGTTTCAAGGCCAAACACCCGGAACTGCCCACCAGCACGGTCAAGGCGATCCTGGGCCAGGCCTCGTCACGGGAGCTCAGACAACTGCATAAGCACAACCAATTGAGCCTGCGCCTGGCGGAACAGGCGCGCACAAGTGCCCACGACTTGCGCCTGAACCGTGCGTACGAAGGCCTGTATGTGGATGCCTGCGCCAATGCCGACAGCGACCGGATCACCCTGTACCTGCTGCGACTCCTGCCCGCCTGGCCGAAAACCCTGCGCATTGATATTCGCGAATGGGACAACCAGGGACGCTTGCTGGAAACGGCAGGGCATCTGGTGGGGACATCACGCAAGACGATCGCCAGGACCAACCGGGGGTATCAGGCCTATGACCAACAGGGCGAACCGCTGGGCCAGCCATCGAACAGATTGCTGCGGGTCATTCTCAGTACCTTGTCTGCTGCCGAGCAGAGCTTGCTTCAGGTTGACACCCAAAGCGGTATCGCCGAGCTGCAGTACCAGCTTGCCGAACTGGCCTTCGCCCGCCGTATTGAAATCAAGGGTCTGCTGGACATCCCACACCTGCAACCCTGGATGCAACCGGCGATGGGCGTTGACCGTTCGTTCCTGGTGTATCCGTTATGGCAACGAATCTGGCCTTTTCGCGGCCCCCGGCCACCGGACCTGGTGGCCAAGGTCCAAGAGCTGTACCCCCATTTCAACAACGACGATGCACGGCGACTGCTGCAGTCATTGAACATGAGCGACCCAGAAAAACTGCTCGAGCTGGAACGCCGCCAGGCGGAGTATCAGGCCATGGATGTGGAGCTGTCGCGCTGGAGTGAAACCCTGTTGCCGACCGACAACGAGCTCAACGATCCCCTGGGCATGAACCGCGGAAGGCGACGCCATATTGCCTACCAACTGCGCAGCGCATGGCGTCAGGAAAACGCTACGTTTTACATCGCCGGGCTATTCAACGTGCCCTCGCTGGAGTTGCAACTGGACGACGAAGGCTTGCCTCCTGCGTCATTCCTGACGGGCACCACCGGCTTCAATCACATTGAATACCTGCGGATTTCCGGCAATGCGTTCCCTGCGACAGGGTCGGAGTTTCTTGGCAAGTTCACCCAGCTCAAGGCATTGCGCATTGATTGTCGCCTGACTGAACTGCCCCAGGCGATCACCGACATGACCACACTTACCCACCTTGACCTGAACGACAACGACCTGCACTTGACCCAAGAGTCTGTGCAACGCCTGGCAAGCATGGTCAACCTGCAGAAACTCGATCTGAACGATAATCCGGACCTGACCCTCGTACCGGATGTCAGCCGGATGCTGCAAATGAATACCTTGCACCTGGCCAATACAGGCATCACTCAGTGGCCCATCGGCGCCAGCGCCCTGCCAAGCCTGACAGAACTGCACTTGCAGGCAAACGGGATCACCACCATCCCTGAAGAGGTTTTCACCAACCCATGGCTGCAAACTGCCAATCGCAACACCCTGCTCCATGAAAACCCGTTGTCCGCCGAGACCCTGGCGCGCATCGACACATACCGCCTGGATACCGGCATCCGCCTGGGCGGGCAACTTCGCACACCGGCCCATGCTCCCGTAGCGGCAAACGACCTCGACACCTGGCTGACAGGCGTCGCGGCACAAGACGTGCCCGCCCGCCGAGAGCTGTGGGAACAGTTGAAAGCGAATGAAACCGCCAGGGCCGATGATGTGTTCCGGGTGCTGCGTGACCTGAAGCGAACCCACGCCTATCGCCACACGGCATCGAGGGCGCGCCTGACCGAGCGGGTCTGGACCTTGCTGATCGCCATGGGCGAGTCGACGCAACTGCGCAACGCGGTCTGCCTCAATACCTATGGTTCAGGCAATTGCGGCGACAGCGTCCTGTTGGCATTTACCAACATGGAGCTGCATCACCGGATCCATCAGGCCAAGCAGCAGCCAAGGAGTTACCTGGCCGACAGGGCATTGCTGGAGCTGGCCAAGAGCTGCTTTTACCTGAACCAGCTGGATCACTTTTGCGACCGGTTTATTCTTGAGCGCGAGCAGGCAGGGCTTGAAGTCGACCCCGCCGAGGTCACCGTTTACCTGCGGGACAAACTGGCCCGTGAATTCAACCTGCCGTTTTATCCACTGGCGTTGCTGTACACCGTGGATGATTACGTCACCGACGAGGTGGTCAATGAAGCGCGCAGGAGTCTGCGGGCACTCGGCCAGTCACCGGCGTTGCAGGAAGCAATCTTGATGACCGACTTCTGGGTCGAGTATCTGGCCAGCAGCGAGCCGGAAGCGTTTTTCACCGTCAAGGGCACCATCGCTTACAAAGTCGGCGCGCTGAATCAGGAGTTTCCGACCAAGGACTCGGATGAGTATTGGACCCGCCACCAGCAACTGCTCGACGAGGAAACGGCCGAACAGAACCGCCTTGTGCGTCAGTTGACCGAGGGCACGCAACGGACGTTGATGCACGTCTGAAGCGCGACTGGCCTGCCTGTGAAGCAAACAGGCAGGCCAGGGGTCAGGGGATTACGCCGAACGTTGCGCGCCAAGACCGTCCTGGGTCGGCTGCAGCTTGAACACGTAGAACAGCACGGTCAGGAATACCAGGAACACCGGGCCCACATACAGCGCCACGCGGGTATCCGGGAAGTAAGCCATCAGGCCCACCACCAGTACCAGGAACGCCAGGGCCAGGTACGAACTGACCGGGTACAGCCACATGCGGTACTTCAGGGCCTTCTGTTCGGCCGGGCTCAGGCTCTTACGGAACTTGAGCTGGGCCAGCAGGATCATCACCCAGGTCCAGATCGCACCGAAGGTGGCGATGGAGGTGACCCATACGAAGACCTTGTCCGGTACCAGGTAGTTGGCCAACACCCCCAGCAGCAGGGCGAAGATCGACAACAGCAGGGCCTTGCGCGGCACGCCGTTGCTGGAGGTGGTACCGAAGGTCGCCGGGGCCTGGCCGTTCTGCGCCAGGCTGTAGAGCATGCGCCCGGTGCTGAAAATCCCGCCGTTGCAGGACGACAGCGCGGCGGTGATCACCACGAAGTTGATGATGCCGGCAGCCGTCTTGATGCCAAGACGCTCGAAGGTCATCACAAACGGGCTGCCCTGGGTGCCGATTTCATTCCACGGGTAGATCGACAGGATCACGAACAACGCGCCGACGTAGAACAACAGAATGCGCCAGAACACCGAGCCGATGGCATTGGGGATGGTCTTCTGCGGGTTCTTCGCTTCACCGGCGGTCAGGCCGATCATTTCCACGCCGAGGTAGGCAAACATCACCATCTGCAGGGACATCAACACGCCCTGCACGCCATTGGGCATAAAGCCGCCGTGGGCCCACAGGTTGGAAATCCCCAGCGCCACGCCGTCGTTACCGAAACCAAAGGCAATGATGCCGACACCGCCGATAACCATGGCAATGATGGTGACGATCTTGATCAGGGCGAACCAGAACTCGAACTCACCGAAGGCTTTTACCGCGATCAGGTTGATCGTGCCCATGCTGATCAGAGCCGCCAGGGCCCAGATCCAGCGCGGCGTATCGGGGAACCACACGCCCATATACACGGCAACGGCGGTGATTTCCGCAACGCAGGTCACCAGCCAGAGGAACCAGTAGTTCCAGCCGGTAAGAAAGCCCGCCAACGGGCCGAGGTAATCCTGGGCATAACGGCTGAAGGAACCGGCCACCGGGTTATGTACGGCCATCTCACCGAGGGCGCGCATGATCACCAGGATCGCCAGGCCACCAATGATGTAGGACAGCATGATTGCCGGGCCGGCCATCTCGATGGCCTTGGCCGAACCGAGGAACAGACCGACACCGATACAGGCGCCGAGCGCCATCAAGCGAATATGCCGTTCGCCGAGTTCGCGTTTGAGCGGACCGCCTTGAGCGGTCTCGCCATGGGGCAGATGGTTGCCAACAGGCATAGGGGTACAACCTCATTTTGTTATTGGATATGAACCACCGAGTGTCCGGCATCACGGCGGATCGCCACGACGCCCTCCTGCCAGGCTGCCTTTTGGGCAAACCTGCCTGGCCCTAGAAACCGGGCCCGCTCAGCGGGGGTGCAGTATAAAAAGCCATGAGCAGGGCTTTTCACTCAATAAACAGCAAGATTCAGCGAGAACTCTCGGCAAAAGCGCCTTTTACGGAGGAGCATCACCTGGGCAATGTAGGAATTGCCTTCATTAAACGGCGGCGAGTATTGCACAAGGATGGTGCACAGTCATGCCCCTACCTTTGGCGGATTTACCTGCGGGGATGGCTCTAGGACGGGCCTTCCCTGCGGTGTGCTGGCGTGGGGGCTTGTCCCCTTGCCTGACCACCGCTCGCGGTGTTTGCAGACATTCAGAGGGCTGGCTGTAAACAACGGGTATGCACACCCACCCAAACAACTGCACAGGAGAGATAGGTAGATCCCCCCGCACCACGCCACGTGCATTCGGCCAAAATCTCACACTCCACACAAATCCTTCCTACACGCCTACCAGCGTCTAAGCTTCAGACAAGTCCGATCAATCTGCGTGAATGGATCAATCGACTATGGGTGCTTCGTGGCAAACCAATTCGGCCAAGGCTGCGGTGCCAACCGACAGCCCGGATGAACAGCCACCGCCCCAAAAGCCCCGCAAACGACGCTATGCCTGGCGTATGTTGTGGTTGTTGCTGGTAATGGGCCTGATCGCGCTGGGGTTTGCCGCTTCCCGGGAAATGCGCACGTCCAAGTGGCAGGCGCGGGAGTTCAGTCGCCTGGCGGCAACCCTGACCTACAGCGTGCAGCCCGGCCCCAGCGATGCCATCGTCTACCCCGGTGCCGGCCCGTTCGATCAGCGCCTGGGCTACAGCGCCCTGGGTGACTTCTTACCCAGGCTGCTCAAGCGCGATTACCTGATCCAGTCCCAGGCGCGCTTCTCCGACGCGCTGATGAACCACACTCGCCACGGCCTGTTCGTGCCCTATGCCGAGAAAGTCCAGGCGGGCTTGTCGATCACCGATTGCCGTGGCACCGCGCTGTACCAGTTCAGCTACCCGCAGCAGCTCTACCCTTCCTTTGCCGATATCCCGCCACTGGTGGTCAACAGCCTGCTGTTTATCGAAAACCGCGAGTTGCTCAACCCCGCCCAGCCCCAGGCCAACCCCGCCGTGGACTGGCCGCGCTTTGCCAAGGCCGCCTGGTCCCAGGTCGCCAAAGTGTTGCACTTGCCCGGCCAGACGGCGGGCGGCAGTACCCTCGCCACGCAATTGGAAAAGTACCGCCACTCCCCCGACGGGCTGACCCTGTCCGGCGGCGAAAAAATTCGTCAGATGATTTCCGCCAGTGTGCGCACTTATCAGAATGGTCCGCAGACGCTGAAGGCACGGCAAAACCTCGTGCGCGATTACCTCAACAGCGTGCCGTTGTCGGCAGTGCCGGGGCATGGCGAAGTGCATGGCATGGCCGAGGGCCTGCGGGTGTGGTACGGCGCGGACTTCAACCAGACCAACGCCCTGCTCGCCGGCAGCGACCCACAATCCCTGGCGCAAAAAGGCCTGGCCCTGCGTGAAGTGCTGTCGCTGATGATTGCCCAGCGCCGCCCGTCCCATTACCTGACCAAGGGCCGCGATGAACTGGCGCAGCTCACCGACAGCCATATCCGCCTGCTGGCCCAGAACGGCGTGATCGAACCGGCACTGTCCACGGCGGCCCTGGCCAGTCAGGTCAACTATCGGGACTGGCAGCAGCAACCCACCCTCCGGCCAATCGAAACCAACAAGGGCATCAGCGTCGCCCGCAGCCGCCTGGCCGCCCTGCTCAATCGTTCGCTGTACGACCTGGACCGCCTCGACCTGGCCGCCACCAGTACCCTGCAAAGCGATCTGCAAACCCAGGCCACCGAGTACCTCAAGCGCCTGGCAGACCCGAGCGTTGCCGGCCAACTCGGCCTGCTCGGCCCGCGCCTGCTGACCGCGGCCGGCACCGCTCAGGTGCGCTACAGCTTCAACCTCTACGAAATGACACCCGACGGCGCCCGGGTGCGGGTGCAAACCGACAACACCGACCAACCCTTCGATATCAACGAGAGCAGCAAGTTGGAACTGGGCTCCACCGCCAAGCTGCGGGTGCTCACCACCTACCTGCAAATCATCGGCGAACTGCACGAGCGCTATGCCGGGCAGACGCCCGCCGCGCTGAAAAAAGTCGTGCTCGACGAGCAGGACCGCCTGTCCCGCTGGGCCGTGGATTACCTGGTGCAAAACAGCGACCGGAGCCTGGCGAACATGCTCGACGCGGCCCTCGACCGGCAGTACTCCGCCAGCCCCGGCGAACGTTTTTTTACCGGCGGCGGCCTGCATCGCTTCAATAACTTTCGCAACGAAGACAATGGCCGCAACCCGACCCTGCGTGATGCCCTGCGCGAATCCATCAACCTGCCGTTTATCCGGCTGATGCGTGACCTGGTGCGCTACAGCACCTACCAGGCACCGGGCAACAGCGCCCAGTTGCTCAAGGACGACAACGACCCGCGCCGCCAGGAATACCTGGCCCAGTTTGCCGACCGCGAGGGCAAGACCTTTTTGCTGCGGTTCTGGAAAAAGTACCGCAACAAGGACACCCAGGCCCGGCTAGCGACTTTTCTCGACAGCATTCACCCCACCGCCATTCGCCTGGCCGCCGTGCACCGGTACCTCTTGCCCCAGGCCAGCCAGCAGAGCTTCAACAGCTTTGTGCGCTCCCATCTGACCGGGACCAAGGCCGCAGAAAAACTCACCGATGCGCGCCTGGAAAAGCTCTATCAAGACTACGGCCCCGGCGCCTATGACCTGCCGGACCAGGGTTACATCGCCAAGGTCCACCCACTGGACTTGTGGCTGCTTGGCTACCTGCTGAACAGCCCCGACGCCACCTTCGCCCAGGCCGTCGCCGCCAGCCAGTACGAGCGCCAGGAAGTCTATGGCTGGCTGTTCAAGAGCCGCCACAAAAGCGCCCGGGACACCCGTATCCGCACCATGCTGGAGATTGAGGCGTTCCTCGATATTCATCAGCGCTGGCAGGCGGTTGGCTATCCCTTCGACCACCTGGTGCCGTCCCTGGCCACCGCCATCGGCAGCTCCGGTGACCGCCCGGCAGCCTTGGCGGAACTGGTAGGGACGATCCTTAACGATGGGGTACGTGAACCGACGCTGCGGATCGACAGCCTGCACTTCGCCCCTGGCACGCCCTATGAAACCCGACTGGTGAACCACCCCGATAAAGGCAAGCGGGTGATGCCCAGCGAAGTCGCCACAGCCCTACGGAGTGCGTTGTCCCAGGTGGTAGACGCAGGCACCGCAAAAAGGCTGTCGGGCAGCTTCAAGTTGGCCGACGGCACGCCACTGGCCATGGGCGGCAAGACCGGCACCGGGGATAATCGCATCGAAGCCATTGGCGCCGGCGGGCGCGTCCTCAGTTCCAAGGCAATCAACCGCACGGCGACGTTTGTGTTCTATATCGGCGATCGGCATTTCGGTACCTTGACCGCCTTTGTCCCCGGCAGCGGTGCGCAGAACTTCACGTTTACCTCGGCGCTGCCGGTCCAGGTGCTCAAGGGCATGGCGCCGGTGCTGACGCCCTATCTGCAGCCCGCTGGCCACACCTTGTGCAGCGCGCCCTAGCCGTTGATCTCGACGACTCTCTCGGAGCTGCCTTCCACCAGGAAAAACCGGTAGGTCCGCCCGGCCTGTTTTTCAAAGCTGAATACCCGCCCCGGGAAGATATGGTTCTTGGTCACGGGGGCGCAGTCCGTACGATCCGCTACCGAACAGTCCTTGAACTCATCCACCACCACGACGGTGTTGCCGGCGTTGCGCAGGGTGTAGGTGCGGCCACCGTTTTCGGTGCGGGTATCGAAACGGCTGTGCTCGGGCCGCACAAAGAACACCGTGCCGTACCCCGACATCACCCGCACACCTGCCGTCAATGACGCCTCATACGCCGCGCGGTCCTCGTCGTTGACGCCAAAGTCATCGTCCTTTTCCGGCGCCACGGGCAAGTAGCGCACCCGGAAGTAACGCTCCCGGTCCCGCTCCCCCATAAACAGGAAGCGCGTGCTTTGCATCGCATTGGCGGGCACGATCAAGCGTGCCGGGCTGGCCATCAGGCCATCGCGCACCATGCCGTCGCCTTGGCTTTGGAGCGGTACTTCGTCGTAGCTGCCATCGGGTTTGTAGAGCATTTCGGTGACATTGATCTTGACGAACGCGGTGCTGGTGCCGCCATTGAACACGCGCTTGAGATAAGTGTTTTTGTCGCCATTCAAGTAATCGTAAAAATCCCCGACATTGATGGCCGGCCCGGCATAGGCATTGAAGGACCACAGCCACGCGCCCAGTACTGCATAAACGTATTTCATAACCACCTCTTACGGTCGCAACGCGTCGAATATCAGGTTAACGCTGCCAAAATAGTCGCCCGGCACGTAGCCGTCCTCCGGCTCGACGGCAGCAATGTCCAACAGCACTCGCTTGCCGACCCGCGCTTGATCGGCGGGCACCACCAGGGTGTCCGTCAGGTCCAGCGCCTGGCCGTTGAAGGACACGTTCAACAGGATCAGGCGCCGGCCGTTGGACAGCACCGGCAGATCGCCCAGGCGCGCGACAATCCCGCCGGCGCTGTTTTTCACGTCGAAGTGTTCGCGCAACGGCTTGAGCGTGCGGGTCACCAGGTTCCACGCCATTTCTTGCTCACGCTCCAAAAACACCGGGTTGATCGGCAGCACATAAAAGTCGGCGGTGGGAATGGTGACGGAGACCTCGAACACCTGCTCTTCACGGATCGCGTGGGCCTGGGTACTGAGCAACGTGACAACCACCAGCAACAGTGCTGCCAACACGACTTTGCAGCCTCTGCATGGGCGGTGCCCGTGCCTATGTGCTCTTTCAATGACCATTAGCCTTTGACCTCATATGGTTTTTTCTCGCTGCCCTCGACCAGAGTGAAGCGATACGTACGCCCTGCCTGCTTGGGGAAGCTGAAGGCACGGCCCGGCAGGATGTGGTTCTTGGTGACGGGCAAACATTCCTGGGCACCGTCGCTGGCGCAGTCTTTGAACTGGTCGACCACCACCACGCTGTTGCCATCGTTATGCATCCCGTACTCAGTGGGCTGATCGTCGATACGGGTGGCAAAGCGCGTGACCTTGGGCCGCACGAAAAACACTGTGCCGAACCCCGCCAGTACCGTGACGCCGGCCGAGAGGTTGGTTTTATAGGCCTCACGCTCGTCGCTGGAGACGGCAAAATCGTCCTCCGGCTCCGGCATCACCGGCACAAAACGCAGGCGGAAATAACGCTCTTTGTCACGCTCGCCCAGATACAGCAAACGTGTGCCTTGCATGCCATTGGCAGGGACGATCAGGCGTGCCGGGGTGGCCATCAAGCCGTCGCGGGCGGTGTTCTCGAGGTTACTCTTGAGCTCCACTTCCTCGGAGGTGCCGTCGGCGTTGTAGAGGATCTCCATCACCGAGACTTTGATAAATGCCGTGCTGTCACCGCCGTTGAAAACCCGTTTGAGGTAGGTACTTTTATCGCCGTCCAGGTAGTCATAGAACACCCCGACATTGATGTTGGGAGCGGCCGGTGCGGAGATCGGCAACCAGCACAGCGCACACAGCGCCAACAGATGTTTCATCTTCATCAGTCTCATTTAAAGTTCCGAGTCCCAGACCACCGTGACCTGGCCCGAGTAAGTGCTGCCACCGCGCTCAAGCATCTGGTCGGCGTGGTCTTTCTTGACCTCGAAGTGCAACGTGCCGGGCCGCCTGTTGACGTAGAAGCCCGGATTGAACTGCTCGGTACCGGCGCCGCTGAGCAGCAGCGGCTGGCGAATCACGGCGCTGCCGTCGGCCCGGTTCAGGCCATGGGGCAGGCTCACGCTGACGTCCAGCGGCACCTCGTGGCCGTCGGTGGTGTTCTTCAAGGCACAGGTGTCGCCGATAGACCGCTCACAGCTCATCTGCATCTTGAAGCGCGACGAGGCAGAAATGCTGAAGGTCTGGTCGCGAAACAGACGCGCAGGTTTGCGGCCCTGATTCAGCCAGGCTTGCCAACCGCCTTGGGGCACCAGCTCGATACGGTTGCCGTTGGGGGGAACTTCGACTTTGAGGTCATGTTGCACCGCCAGGCTGAAATTCAGGGTCAGCGTAGGGCTGCTGGGCATCATCACGTCGCCCAAATCGAAGTCCTTGCCGGGCCCTACGGTGTATTGATGACTACCGATGTACTCCCCTGAAGACATGCCCAACGGGTTGGGCGTGATGAGTTCATAGGCAAACTCCAGGCTGTTTAAGCGCATGGTGGGAATGTCGAACCTGGCCTGTCTGGCACATAGAGAGCCGACGGGTGTTCGCCAGAAAAACCCATAGGTTATCGTCCCATAAAGGCTCACTCCGGTGCCCAGGCAGGTGCGCGGCGGGTACACCCAACTGGAGCCGGTCCACATTCTCTGATGAGCCTGCAAAGGGGTCACACCCCCTCCGACCAGGCTAATCAGGTTGGGAATGGAATATGTCGAACCGACCCCCATGATCCGTACCTTTAACGTCTCGGTCTCCTGAGTCTGCCGATGCACCACGGTCAGATCCTGCCACTCCGTTGGGACCTTAAACATTGCGCCTTGCCGTTGATCCGTATGAAACGCAGAGATCTGCGTCACGGTCTCAGCCGAAATAGCAGCCCTGAGGCTGAATATGTTCAAGGAGTTACATTGGGCAGGGAATGACACACAGTAACCAACACTGGGCGTTTTGTTCTCGAACTTATTCAAGTGCGGCTGTGCAGGGTCCGGCCGAAACTCAGCATGAATGCTCATCTCCACTGCGATTGCAGGCATTGCCAGCGACGCCAGTAACACGCTGGCCGCCACCTGCGAGCCACGCCCTAGCCACTTCGCTACATTCATGCCGCTACCACTGACGGCCTCTATCTGACGGCAGCTCATATTTGTGAATCCCAGACCACTGAGACCTGGCCCGTGTAGGTGCTACCGCCTCGACTGAGCATCTGCTCGGCGTAATCTTTCTTGACCTCGAAGTGCAACGTGCCGGGCCGCCTGTTGACGTAGAAGCCCGGATTGAACTGCTCGGTGCCGGCGCCGCTGAGCAGCAGCGGCTGGCGATTCACCGCGCTGCCGTCTTCACGGTTCAGGCCATGGGGCAGGCTGACGCTGACGTCCAGCGGCACTTCATGACCGTCCGTGGTGTTTTTCAAGGCGCAGGTGTCCCCTACGACCTGATCGCAGGCCATCTGCATCTTGAAGCGCGACGAGGCGGAAATATTGAACGTCTGGTCACGGAACAACCGTGCCGGCTTGCGCCCCTGGTTAACCCAGCCTTGCCAGCCGCCCTGGGGCACCAGTTCGACACGGTTACCGCCCGGGGGGACGTCCACCTGGAGCTGGTGTTGCACTTCCAGGGCGAAATTGAAGGTCAGTTGGTTGTCCGACGGAATCAGCACATCGCCGAAGTCATAATCTCCCCCAGGCCCCATGGTGTAGGTGAGGCTGCCAGAGTATTCACCGCTGGACATGCCTAGCGGATTGGGGGTTTTAAGCTCATAGGCATACTCGAGTTGGAACAGGCGCAACCTGGGAATATCCAGCGAGGGCTTGCGACCACAGGCGCCTGCTCCTTCAGGGACCAACCAGAAATACGTGGCAGAGGCATTGGTAAACTTAAGGTGACCAGTACTTCGGCACGGGCTCGGAGCGTTTTGCCATTGCGCATGCCATGCACGTCCAGGTTGCGCCCAAGCCGCCACCCCCGGCGGATTGGCCGCAGTCCAGACGCCACCTAGCCCGGCAATACGCATCTTTACGGTCTCGACTTCCCCGGTTCTGTTATGCGTCACCAGCACATCTCGCCACTCGGATGGCACTTTTACGTAATAGCCCTGGCGGTCATTCTCATGGTTGGCCAGGATCGGCCCGTTGGATAACGCCTCAAAGTTCCACTCCCGCAGGCTGAAGATATTCAACGCCTTGCACTGGTTTGGAATGTGAGACTCGCAAATAGAACTGATAGGCGTTGTATTACGAAACTGGTTCACAAACGGATTGCCGGGGTCCGGCGTAAACACGGCCGTGATGTCCTGGGTCAGCGCCACCGCCGTCGAACTGAACAACAACGTAGCGCCTACGCCTCCCAACTGGCAGATCAAAGTTCTGATGCGTTTCATGGTGGTCGGTAATCTCGTCATGCCACTCAACCTGCGGTCTGCTGGGTAAAGGTGGAGTCGGCCAGGGTGTCCGGCGTGCAGCGCAAATCCCCAATCATCAGCACGTCGCTTTCACTGTGCGCATTGGCGGTATCCAGGCGGAACTGGCACAGCAGCTGGTTGTGACGCCGCACTTCGAGGGTCGGCGAGCTGGCGTTCATTTCCAGGGAGAAAAACCCATCGACCTCGCTCACCCCACGGCTGGCGTGGTTGAGAATGTGGTGGCCCTTGAGCGGTTTGCCCTGGGGGTCCACCAGGCGCCCGAGCACGGTGACGGTGCGCATCACGCTGATCTTGCGATAGTCCACGCCGCCCTTGTTCAGGTGGTAGGCCGTGCGCGGCGGCTGGATGTTGGCCGCAGGTGCGTGGTTGCCGTCGAAGTCGAAGCTGACCGAGCTGCCCTTGTAGGCGGCGATTGGGATGAAGTTGCGCCCAGGTCGCAAGATGGTGCTGCCGCCACTCAAGTCATCGGCCCGCAGGACGATGTCGTCCACATCGCTTTCAACGTCGACAATCATCCCCGAACCGCTGCCGGCATACTGGCTGGTGAGCACCATCCGCTGCCCGCCGACGGCAAAGGTGCTGTCCAGGTTGAGGCCACCGGTCAGGTCGTTATTGAACGATGAGCGCTGCACAAAACCGTCACCATTGACCGCATCGGTCTGGAAGCTGGCCATGCCGGACAGCCCGACGCCGTAGGTGTCAACCAGGGCGGTGGCCGAAACACTTTGCAGAACATGATCCTGCAGGTCGCGGCGATAGCTCAGCGAGCCGTTGTTGTCGCGGCCACCGTCACGGGAGGTGCGTGTACCGATGCTGGCCGACCATTGTTCGCCCGGGCTGCCAAGGGCCAGGCTGACGCTCAGGTCGACCCCGCGATTGCGCTTGTCGCCGGTGCTGGAGCTGGCAGGACGGTCGAACAGCGACAGTCGCCAGTTGGCGTCGTTGCCAAACAGGTGAGCCCGTTCGGTCCAGCCCAGGTCCAGCCCCAGACCTTGAACGTTGCCTTCGCTGTAAGCCAACCGGGCGTTGATGGAACGCAGGTTACTCAGGCGATGGTTCACGGACAGCGACGACTGGCTGGTCTGGCCGACAAAGATATCGAGCTGGCGAATGCGGGTGCCGTCGGGCAGGGTTTCGTAGGTGTTACGGTTGTCCAGCCAACTGCGGGTGTGGTTGAACACCACACTGCCCAGCCCATAGTTGTAGAGGCTGTTGAAGTCGACGCCAGTGCCGTAGTTATCGGTCTGGTAGATGTTGGCGTAGAGACTGGCGTTATTGGCCAGGGACCAGTCGACGGACGTGCCGTACTGCATGTTGTCCTTGACCTGGCGCCCGGACAACCCCAGTACCACTCGCGGGTGAGCCAGATAGTTGAGGGAGGCACCGGCGGTCAGGTCGCCACTGGATTGCTCGTCCCAGTTGCTGAGCAGTTTGCTTTCTTGCCCGGCAAAAACGTTGTAGCGCCAGCGGTTGTCGAGATTGCGCCAGTTATTGGGCTTGTACACCAACTCCTGGGTGGTGCTGGTGATCTGGCCGTCTTCCACCAGGCGCACTTCCACCTCGTAGATGCCGCCGGGCAAGGGCCGTGTGTCCAGGCTCTGCAAGCCTGTGGTAACGGCCTGGGTGTTGATCAACAGCCCGTTGCGGTAAATCTCGACCGAGGCCTGGCGATTGGCCGTGACGTAAATGGGGTAGATGCTCGGCTTGGGATTGCTGATCATCAGGCTGTCGGAGCTGCCGTACATCACGCCCACGGCGGTGTCGGGGCTCGCGCCGAACGTACGCAGTTGCCGGGTCAGGCCTTCGGCGTTAGGCGTGAAATAGCCCAGGCGCAGGAACTCACCGTGCATTTCACGCTGGGAGTACAACGAGTACACGGCGTGGTTGAGGGCATCGTCATCCGGGCCGCCCAAGCGCGAGAACTGCATGTTCAGCACCTGGTTCCAATTGCCCAGGCTGCCGCTGGCGTCCAGCCCCAGGCGTCCGCCCAGGTCCTGGCCCTGGCCGCCACTGATATTCAGCTGGTTACGCACGATCAGGCCCGTGCTGCCGCCCGTGGGCAGGGAGTAGTACTTCGATTCTTGCCCTTCACGCTCGGCATTCTCGGTGAGCAATGTGAGCAGGGACTTTTCCAGGTTGTAGTGCACCGCCAGCAACTGATCCGGGCAGCCACTTTCGCAGGCCCCCAACGGCACACCCTGCTTGAGGTAGTCGCCCCAGCGGTCGCGCTCGACATCCTTGATCACACTGCCTTCATGGTCAGTGAAATTCAGCAGGGTCAGGCGGTCGTCGCGGGTGAGGACAATCATCGCCTCAGAGACGAACTCCTCATCCAGTTCGACCCGTACCGCCAACGGCACATCAAAAAAATGCTCTTCGAAGTCCGCCGGTAAACCCTTGGCCTGGGACAGCAAACTTCTTGGGGTTGTGCCAGTTGCCGCGTCAGCTGCAAACGCCCCCGTACAAAACAACAAGGCGAGCGCTGCCGCGATGAAAATCATCGGGAACATGAACGGATACTCTGATTACGCACAGGGAATACTTGAATACCGATCAACCGACAGCGACTGCCTGTCGATCGGTAGGGCTAAGCAATAAGCCGATGCTTACTGATCAACAGGTCGCCTTTACGGCGTAACGCGTGGCTCGTGATCGAACACCACGGTGTAGTTGGTGGTGAACAGGCCTGCGTCGGTGTCGGCTGGCTTGGCGGCCACAACCACCATGTCGGCCTGGGTGCCCGGGGTGGAGCTGGCGTCATCCACGACTTCCAGTGGCGAACCGGTCAGGGTCACGCCGTTGAAGGAGGTGGTCAGGGGGATGGAGGACGTGCCGTTGCTCAGGGATGCCGGGCCGCCTTCGATGTAGGCCTTGATCGAACCGTCAGTATTTTTTACCGCGTAGGTGGCACGGATCTGGCTCAATTGGCCAGTGACGGTGTTGTAGGACATGGTTTCATCCTTACCGAAATCCGGATCCACCGGCTGGGCGTGGAACTGTTTGGTAGGAATGGTTGCCTTGATGTTGATGACACTGGTGGCTTCACCGGCAGCAAACACGCTGGAAGAGCCGATAGCCAACAAGACCAGTGGCAGGACGAAAGCAGTTTTTTTCAGCATCGTTAAATACCTGTTGTCACTTTAAGTAAGTTAAAGATTCGACTCGATCGAAACTTCATGACGCGCCACAAGCCCAACTCCAAGTTGAGTCCTAAGACGCAAGTAAATGATCTGCCGATTCCAACTTCAGGTAAGCCAGCTATTTCCGTGTAGCGCGTAGTTATCAAACCCTCTATGCAGGCAGAAAAAATCCTGAAAACTCAATAAGTCACGTATTACCTGTCATCCCGGTAATACAGGCAACATTAGTTCGGCTTACCTATATAAGACATCGTTCCGTAAGAAATGGAGTACACGAATAGCTATAGCTAAGCAGAACTTACTTTAGAGCAAAAACTCCACAATGCCATTTAAACCGACCATTTATAAATCGGCCTGTGGTGCCGGTGATAGCACCCGGGGTTGGCGCCCTACCGTTCGTCAGAAGGCATTGCTCGAGTCATAAGATATATCTTACGTTATGTCTTAGACACCCACAGAGAGCATGACAATGAGAGACCATCATTCCCACCGTGAACCCGGTGACGGCCGCGACGGCTTCGAGAAACGCCCAGGCCGCGAGCGCGGTGGCCGGGGGCCCCGGGTCTTTGCCCCGGGCGATCTGAAAATCCTCCTGCCGGCGCTGATCGCCGAACAGCCGTGCCATGGCTACGACCTGATCCGCCAGATCGAAGGACTGTTCGACGGCGCCTATAGCCCCAGCCCCGGGGTGATCTACCCCACCCTGACCTTCCTCGAAGAAAGCGAGTTGATCAGTGGCGACGCCGAAGGCGGGAAAAAACGCTACACAATCACCGACGCCGGACGTCTCTTCTTGAGTGAACAGAAAATTGCCCTGGACGGTGTGCGCATGCGCATCGACGTCAGCAAGCGTTCGCTGCGCGGCCACGACCGGCCACCCGAGATCCACGAGGCGGTGCACAACCTGCGCCATGCCTTGCAACTGCACCACGGGCGCTGGAGCCCGGAAGAAATCACGCGTGTTGCGGGGCTGCTCAACAGCACCGCCCAAGCCATTGTGGATGGCCCGGCCGTCCAACCTGTACAGGGGAAAAGTGAATGAACAAGCCCGTCATCCACCGCGTCACCCACGAGATCAAACGCCGCCGCCTGCAGGTATTGCGGGTGGTCGATATCACCCCGCGCATGCGCCGCATCACCCTGGGTGGCGAGCAACTGGCCGGGTTTATCAGCCTGGGCAGCGATGACCATATCAAGCTGCTGTTCCCGCAGAACGCCGCCGAACTGGCCGCGCTGCAAAGCCCGACCTTCACCATCAAGGGCGAGGGCCCACAACCGGCGATGCGCGACTACACACCACGGCGTTTCGACCTGGCCCTCGGGGAGTTGGATATCGACTTTGTGCTGCACGGCGACGGCCCGGCGTCGACCTGGGCCGAGCAGGCTGCCGTCGGCCAACACCTGTACATCGGCGGGCCACGGGGCTCGATGATCGTGCCGGATATCTTCGACAGCTACCTGCTGATCGGCGACGAAACCGCAATCCCGGCCATTGCCCGGCGCCTGGAAGAACTGCCGGCGGGGCGCAAGGTGCTGGCGGTGATTGAAATTGCCGATGAGCACGAAAAGCAGGCGCTCGATAGCGCGGCGGATGTGGAAGTGATCTGGGTGATGCGCGGGGTCGATGATCTGCTGGCCACGGTGGAGCACCTGCAGCCACCGGCCGGGGCGCTGTATGCCTGGGTGGCTACCGAGACCAAGCTGTCACGCCAGGTTCGGCGGGTGCTGCTGGATAAGCACCAGCTCAACGACGAGTTCGTCAAGGCCGTGGGCTACTGGCGAGCCCAGGGCAGCGACGAAGAATAGGGCTCACTCGGTCAAAATGTGTGCGGGCTTGCCCGCGATTGCGCTGTATCAGTCGGCACATTTGCTACTGATCCACTGCAATCGCGGGCAAGCCCGCTCCCACATTAGTCCTTCGTTACCTTGGGGATCTTGTCCAGCCCCACTAGCGCCAACGCCACCGCCACAAACCCCAGCAATATCCCCCCCGCATTCATAAACACCTGTGGATATCCCAAGGTGTCGACATCAATAAACGGGTACTGATATTGCCCCAGCATATGCCCGCGCAGCAGCACGTAAACGAAGTACAGCAGCGGGTAGATCGCCCAATAGCCGATGTGCCTGAGGCGCAACGTCCCCTTGGGCACACACCGCCACCAATACCCCAGGAACAGCAGCGGCATCACATCGTGGAGCAATTCGTCGGCGATAAACTGCCAGCCCTCGGGGCTCCACAAATGCCGCAGCAGCAGGCTATACGCCAGCCCCACCACGACGATACTCACCGCTATCCCGCTGCTGACCGCAGGCTGCAGGAAAAAGCGGCGCCCGGCTGAAGGGCGATTCACCAGTGCATAACTGAGCACCACCGCCGCCAGGGTATTGGTCAGCACCGTGAAGAAGCTGAAGAAACTCACCAACCCACCCAACAGGCTGGCATCGGCCATCCAGCGTGAGTAGAGGACCAGGTACTGCTGGATCGCCAGGCCCGCCCAGCCGGCCAGCGCCGCTGACGCGATAAAGCGCTTCATGGGATCAGTCCAGCGGGCGTTTGGTGCGCATCAGCTTGACGTACAGGCCTTCGACTTTCTCCCGCGCCCACGGGGTCTTGCGCAAAAAGGTGAGGCTGGACTTGATGCTCGGGTCGTTCTTGAAGCAGCGAATATCAATGCGCTCGGCCAGGCCTTCCCATTCGTAATGCGCCACCAGTGCAGTGAGCACCTGTTCCAGGGTAACGCCGTGCAGGGGGTTGTTATTCGATGCGGTCATGCCGGGCCTTTGCCAAGTAAATAAAGAGGAAGCCGCGCACCTTAGCCGAGAGGCCAGGCAGGCGGAAGCACCGTGTTCACTATAGCCGTTGAAAAAGTTCCGCTTCCCGGACGAAAAAGAGATGTTATATTGTAACCATTCATATCAAACCTTCTCTGCTTTGCCAAGGAACCCCCGATGTCCCTCTCCCCTCTCTGGCGCCTGACGCCGCTGGCCGCCGCCCTGCTGATCGGCACCCAGGCCCACGCCCTGGAACTGCAACCCCAAGTCATCACCGGCAACCCGCTGGGCAGCCAACAACTGGCCTCGCCCACCACAGTGCTGGAAGGCGATGACCTGACCCTGCAACAAAAAGGCAGCCTTGGCGAAACCCTGAACAAGCAGCCGGGGGTGTCGTCGTCGTACTTTGGCCCTGGCGCCAGCCGCCCGATCATCCGTGGCCAGGATGGCGACCGCATCCGCATCCTGCGCAATGGCGTCGGCGCGCTGGATGCCTCGTCGTTGTCTTATGACCATGCGGTGCCGCTGGACCCGGTCAATGTCGAGCGCATTGAGATCGTCCGTGGCCCGGCCGCCCTGCTCTACGGCGGCAGCGCCATCGGCGGCGTGGTCAATACCTTCGACAACCGCATCCCCACCGAAGCCATCGAAGGCATCCATGGCGCGGGCGAGTTGCGCTACGGCGCCGCCGACACCACCCGCAGCAGCGCCGGTAAGCTGGAAGCCGGCAACGGCCGCTTCGCCCTGCACCTGGATGCCAGCGCACGGCAATTCAACGACCTGAAAATCCCCGGTTACGCCCGCAGCCGCCATGCCCCGCAAAGTGAAAACGGCCCCGGCAAAAACGGCCGCCTGGGCAACAGCGATGGGCGTCAGGACAGTGGCGCAGTGGGCGGTTCCTACACTTGGGACGACGGTTACGCCGGGCTGTCCTACAGCAACTCCGACAGCAACTACGGCTCGCCCGCCGAACAGGATGTGCGCATCCGTATGCAGCAAGAGCATTACGCCTTTGCGTCCGAAATCCGCAACCTGCAAGGGCCGTTTACCTCGGTCAAACTCGACGCTGGCTACACCGATTACGAACACCGGGAAATCGAAGGCGGCGAAACCGGTACCACCTTCAAGAACAAAGGCTATGAGGCGCGCATCGAAGCACGGCACCAGCCGATGGGGCCTTTCGACGGCATCGTCGGTGCCCAGGTCAGTCGTAGCGAATTTTCCGCCCTGGGCGAGGAAGCCTTCGTACCGCAGACCGAGACCAATGCCGGCGCGCTGTTTATCCTCGAAGAAATGCAGGCCACCGAGCGCCTGAAACTGAGCCTGGGCGGGCGCCTGGAACACACCACTGTCGACCCGGACGGCAAGGGCAACGAGCGCTTTGCCAATGCCAACACCTCCAGCAGCTTCACCGCTGGCAGCCTGTCATCGGGCGCGGTGTATACCCTCACGCCCATCTGGTCGCTGGCCGCGACCCTGGGCTACACCGAGCGTGCGCCGACCTTCTACGAGCTGTACGCCAACGGCGCCCACGTCGCCACCGGCACTTATGAAGTGGGCGACGCCAAGTTGTCCAAGGAAAAAGCCGTGGCCAGCGACCTGGCCCTGCGCTTTGACAATGGCACGCACAAGGGCAGTTTTGGCGTGTTCTACAGCCACTTCTCCAACTACATCGGCCTGCTGAACAGCGGTCGCACCTTGAATGACGAAGGCGAAGAAGACGCCGACGGCATCCCGGAATACACCTACTCCGGCGTACGCGCACGTTTCGTTGGCTTCGAAGCCCAGGATCACTGGAAACTTGGCGAAAGCGCCTACGGCAAATTTGCCCTGGAACTGTCGGGCGACTACACCCGCGCCACCAACCTGGAGACCGGCGAAGCCCTGCCCCGTATTGCGCCGCTGCGCCTGAACAGTGGCCTGCTGTGGGAACTGGATCGCTGGCAGGCGCGCATTGATGTCGAGCATGCTGCTGGCCAGGGTCGGGTGCCGAACAACGAAAGCGGCACCGACGGCTACACCACATTGGGCGCCAGCGCCGGCTATCGCTTCAACCTGGGTGGCAGCCAGTGGCTGGCATTTGTTGACGGCGAGAACCTGACCAACCAGACCGTGCGCTACGCCAGCTCGATCCTGCGCGATATCGCACCGGCACCGGGGCGCAGCGTGCAGGTAGGCCTGCGCACGACCTTCTGACAGACAGGGATGTTCAACCTGTGGGAGCTGTGTGTTGTCTAGCCAAACTCGTGCTGCAGACAAGCTCCCTTGTGGGAGCGGGCTTGCCCGCGATAGCGGTGGGTCAGCCAGCCTTTCCGGTGCTGACCCAACGCTATCGCAGGCAAGCCAGCTCCCACATCAAATTGTGTTGTCTAGCCAAACCCGTACTGCAAACGAGCCCCCCCTGTGGGAGCGGGCTTGCCCGCGATGGCGGTGGGTCAGCCAGCCTTTCCGGTGCTGACCCAACGCTATCGCAGGCAAGCCAGCTCCCACATCAAATTGTGTTGTCTAGCCAAACCCGTACTGCAAACTAGCCCCCCCTGTGGGAGCGGGCTTGCCCGCGATGGCGGTGGGTCAGCCAGCCTATCCGGTGCTGACCCAACGCTATCGCAGGCAAGCCAGCTCCCACATCAAGTTGTGTGGTCTAGCCAAACCCGTGCTGTAAACGAGATCCCCTGTGGGAGCGGGCAAGCCAGCTCCCTCACTGCTTTGCGGTCTCTGCGCCGACTGTTACCAAATCCGAAATAATCCATCTTGCGATTAGCCCTTTCTCTCCCCGTGCCGGCGCTTTATCCTTGTCGGCAACAACCTGAAACGTTTCATCTGCCACCCAAAAACCTGATGCGCGCCCGCCCTGCCGGTCGCCGTTTGCGTACTAAAACCAAAAACTATTAAGACCTGCCCTTGCCTATGCCTGCTTTCCCAACACTGCGCCTGTGCGCTGCGCTGCTGCCTTTGTGCCTGATCACCTGTGCCCAGGCCGCCCCTGCCTTTGACCGCGAGTCACCGTGGATGCTGGGTGATTTCGGCGGTTCCCGGACAGCGCTGTCTCAACAAGGCTACGACTTCAAGATCGACTACACCGGCGAGATGGGCAGCAACCTGCATGGCGGCTCGGACCATGACCGCACCGCCCGCTACAGCGACCAATGGGCCTTCGGCAGCCACCTGGACCTGCAGAAGATCCTCGGCTGGCACGACGCCGAGTTCCAACTGACGATCACCGAGCGCAGTGGCAATAACATCAGCAATGACCGCATCAACGACCCACGGGTCGGCGGTTTTACCTCGTCCCAGGAAGTCTGGGGCCGTGGCCAGACCTGGCGCCTGACGCAGATGTGGTACCAGCAGAAATTCTTCGACCAAAAACTGGATATCAAAGCTGGGCGTTTTGGCGAAGGCGAAGACTTCAACAGCTTCCCCTGTGACTTCCAGAACCTGGCGTTCTGCGGCTCCCAGGTGGGCAACTGGGTCGGTGGCATCTGGTACAACTGGCCCGTGAGCCAATGGGCGCTGCGGGTCAAATACCACCTGACGCCCGAGTTGTACGCGCAGGTCGGCGCCTATGAACAGAACCCGTCCAACCTCGATCGCGGCAATGGCTTCAAGCTCAGTGGCAGCGGCACCCAGGGCGCCCTGCTGCCGGTGGAGCTGGTGTGGACGCCAACGTTCCATGGCCTGCCGGGCGAATACCGCGCCGGTTACTACTACAGCAGCGCCAAGGCCAGCGATGTCTACAAGGACCGCTACGACCAGCCCGCCGCCGTCAGTGGCGAGGCCTATCGCAGTGCCTCCAGCAAGCACGGTGTGTGGCTGGGCGTGCAGCAGCAGGTCACCCGCCTCGCCAGCGACAACAGCCGTGGCTTGAGCGTGTTCGCCAACGCGACGATGCACGATAAGAAGACCAACGCTGTGGATAACTATGTGCAGGCCGGGGTGGTCTACAAAGGCCCGTTCGATGCCCGCGCCCAGGACGATATCGGCTTTGCCGTGGCCCGCGTGCACGTCAACCCGGCCTATCGCAAGAACGCCCAGGCCAGCAACCAGGCCCGTGCGGTCTACGACTTCGACGACGCCGCCTACCTGCCGGTGCAAGACACCGAATACAGCGCCGAGCTCTATTACGGCGTGCATGTCAGCAACTGGCTGACGGTGCGCCCGAACCTGCAATACATCCGGCATCCGGGGGCCGTTGCCCAGGTGGATGACGCGCTGGTCGGCGGGATCAAGCTGCAAGCGTCCTTCTGAATCGCAATAAACGCAATGAGACCTGAACCAAGCCCGCGCGCAAACGTCATCTACAGTGAACAAGCGCGGGACTACTTTAAACGTCATGGAGAATCACACTATGAGCACTGATGGTGCTTCAAGCCCAAGCCGCCTGCTGCCCAGGCTGCTGGGGATCTTGCTGCTGATCATGGGCCTGGCCTTGTTGGCCGGGGGCATCAAGCTGAGCATGCTCGGCGGGTCGCTGTACTACCTGCTGGCCGGTATCGGCATCACTCTGACCGGCGTCCTGCTGCTGGCTACGCGCCGCGCGGCGCTGGGCCTGTACGCTGTGGTGCTGTTCGCCAGTACGGTGTGGGCTCTGTGGGAAGTCGGCCTGGACTGGTGGCAACTGGTGCCGCGCCTGGCCCTGTTGTTCGGCCTGGGCATCGTCATGCTGCTGCCGTGGTTCCGCCGTCCCCTGCTGCGTGGCCAACCCGCCCCGCTGGGCACCGGCGCGCTGAGCGTAGCCGTGGTACTGGCCGGCGCAACCGCCGTGGCCAGCCAGTTCACCAACCCCGGTGAAATCAAGGGCCAACTGGACCGCGACGCGGTACCGGGCATGACCAATGCCGCGCCGGCCCAGGCCGATGGCGACTGGAATTCCTATGGCCGTTCGGGTTTCGGTGATCGTTACTCGCCGCTGGCGCAGATCACCCCGGAAAATGCCCACAAGCTGGTGCCGGCCTGGACTTATCGCACCGGCGACCTGCCTGGCCCGGGCGACCCTGGTGAAACCACTGCGGAAAACACCCCGCTGAAAGTCAACGGCATGCTCTACGTGTGCACACCGCACAGCCAGGTGATTGCCCTTGATCCGGATACCGGCAAGGAAATCTGGCGTTTCGACCCTAAGCTCTCGACGCAGAAAGCCGAGAACTTCAAGGGTTGGGCGCATATGACCTGCCGTGGCGTGTCGTATCACGATGACGCGGCCTACGCCGCCACCGAGCAAAGCCCGGCCACCGGCGCCGCCACGCCAGCCGCCAATGCCTGCCCGCGCCGCATTTTCCTGCCGACCGCCGACACCCGTCTGATCGCACTGAACGCCGACACCGGCAAGATGTGTGAAGACTTCGGCGACAAAGGCCAGGTCGACCTGGGCGCCAACATTGGCACCTTCGCCCCCGGTGGTTACTACTCCACCTCGCCGCCCGCCATCACCAAGAACCTGGTGGTCATTGGCGGTCACGTCACCGATAACGTCTCCACCGACGAACCAAGCGGCGTAATCCGCGCGTTCGACGTGCACACCGGCAAGCTGGTGTGGAACTGGGACAGCGGCAACCCGGACGACACCACGCCGATTGCCGAAGGCAAGACCTACACCCGCAACTCGCCCAACATGTGGTCGATGTTCGCCGTCGATGAAAAACTCGGCATGCTCTACCTGCCGATGGGCAACCAGACCCCGGACCAGTTCGGTGGCTACCGCACCCCGGCTTCCGAGCTGCACGCTGCCGGCCTGACCGCCCTGGATATCGACACCGGTAAAGTGCGCTGGCACTACCAGTTCACCCACCATGACCTGTGGGACATGGACGTGGGCGGCCAGCCAAGCCTGATCGACATCAAGACAGCGGCCGGCGTGAAGCAAGCCGTGATGGCCTCGACCAAGCAAGGCAGCATCTACGTGCTGGACCGTGCAACGGGCGAGCCGGTGGTGCCGATCAACGAAATCCCGGTACCGCAAGGCGCAGTGGCAGGCGATCACACCTCGCCGACCCAGCCCAAGTCCGACCTCAACTTCATGCCACCGCCCCTCAAGGAACGTGACATGTGGGGCGTGACCCCGTTCGACCAAATGCTCTGCCGGATCGACTTCAAATCCCTGCGCTACGATGGCCCGTTCACCCCGCCATCGCTGCAAGGTTCGATCGTTTACCCCGGCAACTTCGGCGTGTTCGACTGGGGCGGCATCTCGGTTGATCCGGTGCGCCAGATTGCCTTCGTCAACCCAAGCTACATGGCGTTCAAGTCGACCATGATCCCGGCAGAAAAAATCGCCGCCATGGGCCCGCGTGTCAGCGAGACCGAAGGTGTGCAGCCGAACAAAGGCACGCCTTATGGCGTGGTCCTGGAAGCCATGCTCTCGCCAATGGGCCTGCCATGCCAGGCACCGGCCTGGGGTTATGTGGCCGCCGTGGACTTGACCAACAACAAGACCATCTGGATGCACAAGAACGGCACCGTGCGTGACAGCTCGCCAGTGCCCATCCCCCTGAGCATGGGTGTGCCAAGCCTGGGCGGGGCCTTCACCACCGCCGGTGGCGTGTCCTTCCTCAGCGGTACCCTCGACCAGTACCTGCGTGCCTATGACGTGAAAAACGGCAAGCAACTGTGGGAAGGCCGCCTGCCTGCAGGCGCGCAAACCACCCCGATGACCTACACCGGCAAGGACGGCAAGCAGTACGTGCTGGTCGTGGCGGGCGGTCATGGTTCCCTGGGAACCAAGCAGGGTGACTATGTGATGGCGTTCAAGCTGGCGGATTAAGCGACAGCGGCAACAAAAAAACCCCGGAATTCCGGGGTTATTTATTTGAAACACAACTCAAATGTGGGAGCTGGCTTGCCTGCTCCCACACAAGCCCTCTCCCACATTTTGACCGCGCCGGCCCCGTCACACCGTACTGCGATCCCGGCGCATCCACATCTCAAAGGCCATGGCATTCAACGGCCGGCTGATCAGGTAGCCCTGGGCGGTGTCGCAATTCCATTGCTTGAGCAGCCTCAGGCTGGGTTCGAACTCCACCCCTTCGGCCACCACCTTGAGCCCCAGGTTGTGGCTCATCTCGATGGTCGAACGCACGATCACCGCGTCACCACTGGTGCTGTCGAGGTTGCGCACAAAGGACTGGTCGATCTTCAGCTCCTGCACCGGCAGGCGCTGCAACTGGGCCAGGGACGAGTAGCCCGTGCCGAAGTCGTCCACCGACAGGCTGATGCCACAGCCGCGCAGTTGCTCGAGGATGCGCAAGGCCTGTTCCGGGTTGTGCATGATCGCGCTTTCGGTGATCTCGAAAATCAACTGCCCGGCCAGCACCCCGTGCAATTCCAGCAGTTCGGTCACCCGCGGCGCCAACCCTTCGTCGCCGAGGTCGTCCACCGAAATGTTCAGCGACAGCTGCACCTCCAGCCCGCGCACGCTCCACTCTGCCAACTGGCGGATCGCCTCTTCGATCACCCAGTGGGTCAGGCTGGCCATGCTGCCGGAGCGTTCGGCCAGGGGGATGAATTCGACGGGGGACACCAGGCCCAGGGTCGGGTGCTGCCAGCGCAACAGTGCCTCGGCCTGGCGCACGTAGCCGTGGCGCAGGTCGAGCTTGGGTTGATAGCACAGGAACAATTCGTCTTCGATGGCGGCGCGGCGCAGGTCGCGGATCAGGCTGATCTGGCGTTGATGGGCAAGGTCGCGATCTTGTTGATAGATCTGCAGATAGCCGGGCAGCGCGGCCGCATCGTGGCGCGCAATGGCCGCGCGGCTGATCAGTTCTTCGACCTGCTGGCCATCTTCGGGGTAGGCGGCAATGCCCATGCTCACTTCGTGGCGCAGTTCATCGACACCCACCCGCTGCGGCTCGGTCAACAGGCTGTACAGGCGGTCGGCGCGGGCCACGGCGCTGTCGAGCTTGGTGTTTTCCAACAGTACCAGAAATTCGCTGCCGGTAATGCGCGCCGCCGAATCCCCGGCCGCCAGGCTCGACAGCAGGCAGCGGCTGGCTTCGCGCAACATTTCCTCGACCCCTTGGGGGCCAAAGCCTTCGTTGATCACCCGGTAGTTTTCAATCCCCAGGTACAGCAACACAACCGGGCGCCGCGCACTGATCGCACTGCCCAGGCGCTCCATGGCCAGGGCGCGGTTGGGCAGGCCGGTCAGCGCATCGTGCAGGGCATTGTGCGCCAGTTGCCGCTCGCGCACGGCGATGCCGCTTTGCATGGCATTGAAGGCACGGGCCAGCAGGCCGAATTCATCCTTGCCGCGCACCGCCACTGGCGTGCGGTAATCCCCGCCACCAATGCGCTCGGCTGCCTGCACCAGGGCATCGAGCGGGCGCGACACGCGGCGCGCCATCAACAGCGCACCCACCAGCGAGACCAACAGGGCCGCGAGGGCGATGCCGAGAAATTGCCGGTCCAGCGGCGCAAAGGATTGCAGGGCGTGGTCCAGCGGGCTTTGCAGCAAGGCCAGGACTTGCCCGCCATCGCCGGTGTTGGCCAGGGGCAGCACCTGGCTGAGAAAACGCTGGCCGTGAAACTCACTCATTTGTGCCAGCGCCCTGGGAGGCGACGCCTGTAGCGCCTCGATAATGGCCGGGCGATCGGTCACGGGCTGGGTGCTGAACAAGGCCCCCGGCTGGCCCTTGTCCACGCTCATGAACGACACCTCCAGGTTGCTCAGGGAGCGCAACTCGGCGGCGAACTCCTCATCCATGGAAAAGCCCATGACCACCCGCGCAATGGGCAGCGGGTCCAGCACATCTTCCTGGACCAGCAAAAAAGGCTGGCCGGCCAGGGAGACGACGAGCATTTGCAGGGAATTGCGCCGAGCCTGACGCAGCGCCTCGGCGTAGGGAAAGACTTGCTGCGCCGACACGTCAGCCAGGGTGCTGACGATGACCTGCCCATCCAGCCCCAGCACAAACACCTCACTGGAACGGATGCCGCTGCCCTGCCGGTGCAGGGCCGCGAGGATCGCCGCCGGCTGGCCCTCAGCGACGGCGCGACGGAACTGTTCGTCCACCGTCAGCCAGTCGAGGCCGTATTGCAGGCGCCGCCCGCGCAGGTCCAGCAGGCGCTCGAACACTCGGCTGCCGGTCTCCAGTTGCACCAGGGCCTGATTTTCCACGGCCCGGGTGGTGGCCACTTTCACGGCAAAATACACCGCGCCCACCACGACCAGCAGCAGCAACGCCAACACCCCCGCCAGCCGCGCCTGGAAGGCGTGGCGCCATTTCATCCGCTTGCCTCCTGGCAGCGTGCCCACGCCCCAGCTCAAGCGCCCTTTTGTCATACGCATCCCTCGCGACTGGCGGCCCGGTGTCAAATAAATGCCCGTTCATACCGGGCATTTGGAAAACCCAGATTAGCCTTCGCCGGGCAGAAGTAAACCTAATAAATACGGGAGGTTGGCTGACATTATTTTGACGACAGATCGCCGTCTAAACCGCGCAGGCACCCCAAAAATCGCCACCGATTTGCTGAAGGGGGACTGCGGTGACGTCGTAAATGTCATGCAATTTGTTGCTAACCACGCCGGGCCATTGAAACCACCGCTCACCTGCCCCATCTAACCTCCATACTTCACTGTGCAGGTGCCCCATGAGCGACCAGCAAGAATTCCCCGATATCGACCTCAACGACTACGCCGACCCCGAAAACGCTGAAACTCCGTCGTCCAACACCGGCCTGGCCCTGCCTGGGCAAAATCTGCCGGACAAGGTCTATATCATCCCGATCCACAACCGGCCGTTCTTCCCGGCGCAAGTGTTGCCGGTGATCGTCAATGAAGAGCCCTGGGCCGAGACCCTGGAGCTGGTGAGCAAATCCGACCACCACTCCCTGGCGCTGTTCTTCATGGACACGCCGCCCGAAGACCCGCGGCATTTCGATACCTCTGCCCTGCCGTTGTACGGCACCCTGGTCAAGGTGCATCACGCCAGCCGCGAAAACGGCAAGCTGCAGTTCGTTGCCCAGGGCCTGACCCGCGTGCGCATCAAGACCTGGCTCAAGCACCACCGCCCACCGTATCTGGTGGAGGTCGAATACCCGCACCAGCCCAGCGAGCCGACCGATGAGGTCAAGGCCTACGGCATGGCCCTGATCAATGCGATCAAGGAACTGCTGCCGCTCAACCCGCTGTACAGCGAAGAGCTGAAGAACTACCTCAACCGCTTCAGCCCCAACGACCCGTCGCCCCTGACCGACTTCGCCGCCGCGCTGACCTCGGCCACCGGTAACGAGTTGCAGGAAGTGCTGGACTGCGTGCCAATGCTCAAGCGCATGGAAAAAGTGTTGCCGATGCTGCGCAAAGAGGTGGAAGTCGCGCGCCTGCAAAAGGAAATCTCCGCCGAGGTGAACCGCAAGATCGGCGAGCACCAGCGCGAGTTTTTCCTCAAGGAACAACTCAAGGTGATCCAGCAGGAGCTGGGGCTGACCAAGGACGATCGCAGCGCCGACGTCGAACAGTTCGAGCAGCGCCTGGAAGGCAAGGTGCTGCCGGCCCAGGCGCAGAAACGCATTGATGAAGAGCTGAACAAGCTGTCGATCCTCGAAACCGGCTCGCCGGAATACGCGGTCACGCGTAACTACCTGGACTGGGCGACCTCGGTGCCGTGGGGCGTGTATGGCGAGGACAAACTCGACCTCAAACACGCACGCAAAGTCCTGGATAAACACCATGCGGGGCTGGACGACATCAAGAGTCGCATCCTCGAGTTCCTCGCGGTCGGCGCCTATAAAGGCGAAGTCGCCGGTTCCATCGTGCTGTTGGTAGGCCCGCCGGGTGTGGGCAAAACCAGCGTCGGCAAATCCATCGCCGAGTCTCTGGGGCGGCCGTTCTACCGTTTCAGCGTCGGCGGCATGCGCGACGAGGCCGAAATCAAGGGCCATCGCCGCACCTACATCGGCGCCCTGCCGGGCAAGCTGGTGCAGGCGCTCAAGGATGTGGAGGTGATGAACCCGGTGATCATGCTCGACGAGATCGACAAGATGGGCCAGAGCTACCAGGGCGACCCGGCGTCGGCCCTGCTGGAGACCCTCGACCCGGAACAGAACGTCGAATTCCTCGATCACTACCTGGACCTGCGCCTGGACCTGTCCAAAGTGCTGTTCGTGTGCACCGCCAACACCCTGGACTCGATCCCCGGCCCGTTGCTGGACCGTATGGAAGTGATTCGCCTGTCGGGCTATATCACCGAAGAAAAAGTCGCCATTGCCAAGCGTCACCTGTGGCCAAAGCAGTTGGAAAAAGCCGGCGTGGCCAAGAACAGCCTGAGCATCACCGATGGCGCCCTGCGCGCGCTGATCGACGGCTATGCCCGTGAAGCCGGGGTGCGCCAGTTGGAGAAGCAACTGGGCAAGCTGGTGCGCAAGGCGGTGGTCAAGCTGCTGGATGAGCCGGACTCGGTGATCAAGATCGGCAACAAGGACCTGGAAAGCTCCCTGGGCATGCCGGTGTTCCGCAACGAGCAGGTACTGTCGGGCACGGGTGTCATCACCGGCCTGGCCTGGACCAGCATGGGCGGCGCGACCTTGCCGATCGAGGCGACGCGTATCCACACGCTCAATCGTGGGTTCAAGCTCACCGGGCAGTTGGGTGAAGTGATGAAGGAATCCGCCGAAATCGCCTATAGCTACATCAGCTCCAACCTGAAGTCGTTTGGCGGTGACCCGAAGTTCTTCGACGAAGCCTTCGTGCACCTGCACGTGCCGGAAGGCGCCACGCCCAAGGACGGCCCGAGTGCCGGGGTGACCATGGCCAGTGCGCTGCTCTCGCTGGCGCGCAACCAGCCGCCGAAAAAAGGCGTGGCCATGACCGGCGAACTGACCCTGACCGGGCACGTACTGCCGATTGGTGGCGTGCGCGAGAAGGTGATTGCGGCGCGGCGCCAGAAGATCCATGAACTGATCCTGCCGGAGCCCAACCGGGGCAGCTTTGAAGAATTGCCGGAGTACCTCAAGGAAGGCATGACGGTGCACTTTGCCAAGCGCTTTGCGGATGTGGCGAAGGTGTTGTTCTGATAGATCTGTAGCGTTGGCACTGGCCTCATCGCGGGCAAGCCCGCTTGTATGGTTAGACTTGTAGGGGTGGTGGGACTAAAAGCCAGCATCTGACTCTAGCCAGTACAGACCGTGGGAGACTTCGTCCCACCCCTTCACCAAAGCGCCGATAAGGAATGCATCGGCCATGACCGACGATAGAAGCAAGCCAGCGCAACGGTGAAGCCCCGACAAGCCCGTAAACCCTAACCCGGAGCTTTTCTCATGGCAATGACTGTCTCGCAATCAATCATTGGAGTGGATGTCGCTAAAGCCGAAGTAGTTGTTTATCAAAGTGAAACTGCTGAAACAAAGATCGTATCGAACAAGAAAAGCGAGCTGAAGGCATGGCTGAAGTCTTTGCCTGCGGGCAGCGCCATCGCAATTGAAGCCACCAATATCTATCACGTGGATACCGTCAACTTGGCTCATTCGATGGGCCATATCGTTTACGTGATTGATGGATATCGCCTTAGCCATTACCGCAAAGGCACAGGTGGTCGCGCTAAAACAGACTTCAGTGATGCGCAGTTGCTGGCTCGCTACTTGAAGAATGAACAGGCTGATTTACGCGCCTGGAATCCGCCGCCGAAGATTTATACCAAGCTTCAAAGCTTGCTGCGTCGACGCGCAGCGCTGGTGAAAATGCGTGTTGCACTGAATCAGAGCTGGGCGGGCGAGCCATCACTCAAGGCCTCGTCCAAGAGCATTTCAGCGTGTCTTGATAGGCATGAGGGGCTCATTGAGAAAAGGATATTAGATGCTGTTACTGAGGCGGGGCTTTTGCATCAGGTCAAGCGCTGCCAAGCCGTCGAGGGCATTGGTTTTCTGACAGCGGTTGCCCTGGTAATGGCGTTTCAGCGAGGAGAATTTGAAAGTGCTGACGCTTACATCGCGTTCTTGGGAATGGACTTGAGAGTATCCGATTCCGGGCAAATGAGCGGACGCCGCTCATTGAGCAAGAAGGGAGATTCAGAGATACGCAGATTGCTGCATAACGCGGCGTCAGCAGGTATCAGGTCAGAAGCCTGGAAACCTTTATACGAGGGTTATCTAGCCAGGGGCCTGAAAACGACTCAAGCCCTGGTCATCATTGGCCGCAAGCTGGCGCGCATCGCCTTTTCGCTCATGAAAAACCTGAGCGAATACCAGTCAAAAGCGGTTTTGGGGGCTTCCCCAAAACCATAGAATCTCCCACATTTTGATATGTGAACACATTCAAGTGTGGGAGCGGGCTTGCCCGCGATGGCGTCAGCCGCCTCAACACAAAACCCTGCTGTAACACCTTGTCTCATCTTCGGTTATGCTCGCCCTTCGTCGCCAATAAACGGAGCCTTCATGACCGCTGCCCGCCTGCTTCTTCCGCTAAGCCTCGCCCTGCTCGCGGCTTGCGCCAGTGCACCGAAGCAAAACGTCACCGTCGAAAAACAGAGCGCCTGCCCGCTCAAGCTCAAGGCCGGGCAAAACCTGACCCTGACCTTGCCGAGCAACCCCACCACCGGTTATCGCTGGGCGATCCAGGATTCGGCCGGCGGCGTGCTGCGCAGCCTCGGCCCCGAGGTCTACAGCAACCCCGAGGACGCCGGCGTAGTGGGTGCCGCCGGGCAATCCACCTGGCGCTTCCAGGCCTTTACCGCAGGCACTGGCCGCCTGCGCCTGACCTCCCAACAACCCTGGGCCCCGGAAGTGAATCCGGTGGACACCTTTGACTGCGCCATTACGGTGAACTGATATGCCATGGATGATTCTTGCGTTGATGGGTGCGGGTACCTTTATCTACGGTCTGAGCACGCATGCCACCTTGCTGTGCCTGTTGGTCAAGCCGCTGCCGGTACTGGCGCTGTTGGGTTGGCTGCATGATGCGCCGCCCAGTGACTATCGACGCTGGATCAGCCTGGGGTTGATCTTCTCCGTGGTGGGCGATGTGTTGCTGGCCTGGCCCGGCGACCTGTTTATCTTCGGCCTGGGCGCGTTTTTGTTCGCGCACCTGGCGTATCTCAAAGCCTACTTCAGCGACTGCCGGCGCCCGGCCCTGTTGCCGCTGGCCTTGGCCCTGGGGGTTGGGGCGATCCTGTTGAGCATCCTGATATCCCACGGCCTGGGCGACTTGCTGATTCCGGTGGTGGTGTATGCGCTGGTGATCAGCGCCATGCTCTGGCGTGCACTGGCGCGCCTGGGCAGCGACGTACCCAAGCGCTCGGCGCAGTTGGCGGCCGTCGGCGCGGCGTTGTTTGTGTTTTCCGACACGCTGATCGGCATCAACCGCTTTGTGGTGACCTTCGATGCCGCACCGTACCTGTTGATCATCACCTACTGGTTGGGACAGTGGGGCATCACCGCATCGGCCTTTTCCCAGCCGCGCCGCACGCCCCTGACCTGACTCCCCCTGTGGCGAGCGGGCTTGCCCGCGTTGGGGCGCGCAGCGGCCCCCTAGATGGGACTGCTGCGCAATCCAGCGCGGGCAAGCCCGCTCGCCACAACAAGCCCGCTCGCCACAGATCAGAGAAGGCGCGCATCGCTCGGCCAAGTTGGCTAAAATGCCGGCCTTTTCCACTTCGTCGCCGGAACAGCCGTGAGCAAAGAACCCGATCGCCTATTCGCCCAGCCCTTGCCCCAGGTGCCGGACTTCGCCTTTAACGAGGACGTGGTGCGGGTGTTCCCGGACATGATCAAGCGCTCGGTGCCCGGTTACCCGACGATTGTCGAGAACCTCGGCGTGCTGGCGGCGCAGTTTGCCCAGCCGGGCAGCGTGCTGTACGACCTGGGTTCGTCCCTGGGCGCGGTGACCCAGGCCCTGCGTCGCCACGTGCGCACCGACGGTTGCCGGGTGATCGCTGTGGATAACTCGGCGGCGATGGTCGAGCGCTGCCGCGAATACCTCAACGGCCAGGACTCGATGTTCCAGGAGCTGCTGCCGGTGGAGGTGATCGAAGGCGATATCCTCGCCCTAGAGTTCCAGCCGGCCTCGGTGGTGGCGCTGAATTTCACCCTGCAATTTATCGCCCCCGAGGAGCGCCTGGCCTTGCTCGGGCGGATTCGCCAATCGCTGCTGCCCGGTGGCGCGCTGATTCTCTCGGAAAAACTGCGCTTCAATGATCCCGAAGAACATGCATTGCTCACCGATCTGCACGTAGCGTTCAAACGCGCCAACGGCTACAGCGAACTGGAAATCGCCCAGAAGCGCAGCGCCATCGAAAACGTCATGAAGCCCGACAGCCTCGAAGAACACCGCGAACGCCTGCTGGCGGCCGGGTTCTCGAAAGTCGTGCCGTGGTTCCAGTGTCTTAACTTTGCCTCGTTGATTGCCTTGCCATGATTGATCTGTCCCCCCTCGCCCGCCATCTGGTCGGCACTCCCCTGGCCGTGTGGGCCCAGGGCCTGCAAGCACAACTCGATGCAAAAATGGAAAAGGGCCATGGCGACCTGGCGCGCTGGCAAAGTGCGCTGGATGCGCTGCCCAAGATCCTGCCAAGCGAAGTCGACCTGCTGAACGGCCTGACCCTCGACACCGATTGCGATGACACAACCCGTGAGCAGATGCATGCCGCGCTGATGGGCCTGAGCCCGTGGCGCAAAGGCCCGTTCAACCTGTTCGGGGTGCACGTGGACACCGAATGGCGCTCGGACTGGAAATGGTCGCGGGTCGCGCCGCACCTGAACCTTGCGGGCAAGCGCATCCTCGATGTGGGCTGTGGCAACGGCTACTACATGTGGCGCATGCTCGGCGCCGGCGCCGACAGTGTGATTGGCGTGGACCCCAACTGGTTGTTCTTCTGCCAGTTCCAGGCGGTGCAGCGCTACCTGTCGGCGCCCAACGCCTGGCACCTGCCCTTCCCGTTCGAAGACCTGCCGCCGAACATGGAAGGTTTTGACACGGTGTTCTCCATGGGCGTGTTTTACCACCGCCGCTCGCCGATCGAGCATTTGTTGGCGCTCAAGGATTGCCTGGTCAAGGGCGGCGAACTGGTGCTGGAAACGCTGGTGATCGAGGGCGATCAACAACAGGTACTGGTGCCGGAAGACCGTTACGCGCAGATGCGCAATGTGTGGTTCCTGCCCTCGGTGCCGGCGCTGATGCTATGGCTGCGGCGTGCCGGCTTCACTGAGGTGCGCTGCGTGGATGTGAGCGTGACCACGGTCGAGGAACAACGCGGGACAGAGTGGATGAAGTATCAGTCCCTGAGTGACTTCCTCGATCCTGAGGATCACAGCAAGACGATTGAAGGGCTGCCGGCGCCGATGCGCGCGGTGATCATCGCCAAGAAGTAACCCCCAATCGCCCTGAGAAAATACAGATCAAAAATGTGGGAGCTGGCTTGCCTGCTCCCACATTGATCTGGTTCTCACATTGAGGTCAGGGTTTAGCCCGGCGCGCCTTGAAGAACTCACTCAACACCGCTCCGCACTCCTCGGCCAGCACCCCGCCTTCATACATCACCCGATGATTGAGAAAGCCCTGGGTAAAGAATTGCCCCTGGCTTTGCACAATCCCCGCCTTGGGCTCCAGCGCGCCGTACACCACCCGCGCGATGCGCGAGTGGACGATCAGCCCGGCGCACATGCTGCACGGCTCCAGGGTCACATACAGGGTGCTGCCCGGCAGGCGGTAGTTGCTGACGGCCTGGGCCGCCGCGCGGATGGCGACCATCTCGGCGTGGGCGCTGGGGTCGCTGCCGCTGATCGGGCAGTTGAAGCCGCGCCCGATGATTTCGCCGTCCTGCACCAGCACCGCACCCACCGGCACTTCGCCGAGGGCCGCGCCCTGGGCGGCGAGGGCCAGGGCTTCGCGCATAAAGTCCTGGTCGCGGCTGCGGTCGATAATCGCCGTCGGGCGTATCTGGCGCATCACGCCACCTCGATGGCGGCCATCAGGCCGGTTTCCATATGGTCGATCACATGGCAGTGGAACATCCACACCCCAGGGTTATCCGCCACCAACGCCACGCGAGCGCGCTCGTTCTTGCCCAGCAGGTAGGTGTCGGTGAAGTACGGTGTGACTTTGTGCCGGTTCGAGGCGATGACCTTGAAACTCATGCCATGCAGGTGGATCGGGTGCTGGTACTGGGTCATGTTCTTCAGTTCGAAAATATAGCTCTTGCCCAACTCGAGCTTGGCAATCGGGCGGTCGGCGCAGGTCTTGTCGGTGATATCCCAGGCCTGGCCGTTGATCTGCCACAGGCTCGGCGGCCTGTTTTCGACATCGACCGAGACCGAGCCGACCCATTCGAAATTGAAGTTGAGTTTCTCGGCATTCGCCAGGTCGGGCTCGGCAATCGGGTTGGCCGGCAACGCCGGTGGCCACTCGCCGGGGGCGTCGGTGTTGGCCACCGAGCGGAAGGTGCCCAGACGCACCGGGCCATTGCGGATCGACAGCTCTTCGCCGGCCGGCGGGGCCTTGATTGCCAGGCAGATGCGCATGCCCGGGCCCAGCCAGTATTCCTTGCCCAGGGGCCGTGGCTCGATGGGGTTGCCGTCCAGCGCGTAGATCTGCGCCTCGACGTTGGGGATATTCAGGCGATAGGTCAGGGTGTTGTCGAGGTTGAGCAGGCGCACCCGGGTGATTTGCCCGGCAGGCAGGTCGATGACCGCCTGCGGCACACCGTTGATGGTCGACAGGCGCCCGGCCGTACCGCCACGGGCTGCTTCGCGGGGGATGCTGAACTCGACAAATTCACCCTGCTCGTCGATATGCCAGTTTTTCAGGCTCAGGGTGCGTTCGTGCTGGAAGCCGGTGGGCTCGCGCTCTTCGACAATCAACGGGCCGACCAGGCCACGACCCAGTTCTTCGCTGCTGCTGACATGGGGGTGATACCAGTAGCTGCCGGCATCCGGCACGCGGAACTGGTAGTCGAAATACTCACCGGGCAATACCGGCAGTTGCGAGACGTAGGGCACGCCGTCCATTTCCAGGGGCAGGCGGATGCCGTGCCAGTGGATGGTGGTGGCAACCGGCAGATGGTTGATAAAGCGCACCCGCAGCCATTCGCCCTGGCGTACGCGCAACTCGGTGCCCGGCGCCGAAGGGCCAAAGGCCCAAGCCTCGGTCTTGTGTCCCGGCACCAGTTCCACGTCCAACGGTGCGGCGATCAACTCGTAATCGCGCCCGGCGCTGGCGTCCGCGACTTTCCCCAGCCAGTAGCGATAGGCGCCACCGGCACCGACACCCACGACTGCCAGGCCGACGAGGCCACCAAGGATTTGTCGACGGGAAAAGGATCGGGACACAACAACCTCACAAATCTGCGCAGGCCCAAGGCCCGCAAAGGGCAAATACGATACACCCCTGCCGGCTAAACAGTAAGGCTTCGCATTGCCGCATGTGGGAAAGGCCTTATGTGGGAGCAAGCTTGTGTGGGAGCGGGTTTGCCCGCGATAGCGCTGTGTCAGTCAATAGAGGTATCGACTGAAACGCCCTTATCGCGGGCAAGCCCGCTCCCACACAAGCCCGCGCCACGTTGAATCTTTGGCGTTGATTAGGGCTTGGCGGCAGCCAGGATCAGCGCTTTCATTTCGGCAACCGCTCCTTTGAAACCGACGAACAGCGCGTGCGCCACCAGCGCGTGGCCGATGTTCAGTTCGTTGATGCCCTTGATCGCCGCCACGGCTTCGACGTTGTGGTAGTGCAGGCCATGGCCGGCGTTGACGATCAGGCCCTCGCGCAGGCCACAGGCCACGCCGTCGATGATGCGCTGCAGTTCTTCGGCCACTTCGGTGGGGGTGGTGGCATCGGCGTAGCGGCCGGTGTGCAACTCGATGGCCGGGGCGCCCACGCGGCGCGAGGCTTCGATCTGCCGTTCGTCGGCGTCGATAAACAGCGAGACTTCACTGCCGATCTGCGACAGGCGCTCGACCGCCGCCTTGATCCGCGCTTCCTGGCCGGCGACATCCAGGCCGCCTTCGGTGGTGAGTTCCTGGCGGGTTTCCGGGACCAGGCAGATATGCGCCGGACGGATGCGCTCGGCGAAGGCCATCATTTCTTCGGTGATGCCCATTTCGAAGTTCATGCGCGTTTGCAGCACGTCCTTGAGCACCAGTACGTCGCGCTCCTGGATGTGCCGGCGGTCTTCGCGCAGGTGCACGGTGATCCCATCGGCGCCGGCTTCTTCGGCATCCAGCGCGGCCTTGACCGGATCAGGGTAGCGAGTGCCCCGGGCCTGGCGCAGGGTGGCGACGTGGTCGATGTTGACGCCAAGAAGAATGCGATTGCTGGTGGTCACGGAAGCGCTCCTGAAAAGGGAAAGAATCGGCGCACAGCATACACGGGGATGTCAGGGCTTTCGAAACAACTCGCGACTGACCAGCGGCCGACCGCCCAGATGCACGGCCAGGGCCTGGCGCATCAGGCGCTTGGCCGCAGACAAGGCACCGGGGGCGCTCCAGTCGGCGTCGGCCATGGCCAGCAACTCGGTGCCCTGGAACAGGCCGGGTTGCAGCAGGTAGACGCGCTCCAGGCCGGCATCCACCTGCAGGCGGTACATGCCGTCGCTGGCGATGGGCTCGCCGTGCAGGTCGTTGCTCAGTTCAAAACCGTAGCCCAGGTCGTCGAGCAGACGCCACTCGAAAGCACGCAACAGCGGCTCCAGGGGGCGGCCTTCGGCCAGGGCCAGCAAGGTCGCAGCGTAGTGATCGAACACTGCGGGGTGGGGGTCTTCGGCGGGCAGCAGGCGGATCAGCAGTTCATTGAGGTAGAGGCCGCTGAACAGCGCCTCGCCATTGAGCCAGGCCGAGGTGCCGATGCTTTCCAGGCGGCCGACGTTTTTCAGCTCGCCCTTGCCGCGAAACTCCACGTCCAGGGCCACGAATGGCCGCGCCAGCGTGCCCGCCTTGCCCCGCGCACTGCGCAACACCGCGCGCAGCCGGCCCTGGGGCGTGAGGAAGTCCACCAGGGCGCTGGTCTCGCGGTAGGCGCGGCTGTGCAGGACGTAGGCGGGTTGGCTGGGGGGTGGGGTTGGGGACATGGGGTTCTCGCTGCGGGAACACGGTCTGGAAAACAACGACTATCCAATGTGGGAGCGGGCTTGCTCGCGAATGCGGTGGGTCAGCCAAAGCATCTGGTGACTGATCCATTGCATTCGCGAGCAAGCCCGCTCCCACATTTTGTCCTGCGGTGTTACTAAAGGCTGATTACAGGTCGCCGTAGCCCAGGGAGCGCAGTGCACGCTCATCATCGGACCAGCCACCCTTAACCTTCACCCACAGGTTAAGCATGATCTTGGAATCGAACAGCAATTCCATGTCCTTGCGCGCCTCGGTGCCGATGCGCTTGATGCGCTCGCCCTTGTCGCCAATGATGATTTTCTTCTGGCCGTCACGTTCGACGAGGATCAGCGCATGGATATGCAGGGTCTTGCCCTGCTGCTTGAACTCTTCGATTTCCACGGTGATCTGGTACGGCAGTTCGGCGCCCATCTGGCGCATGATTTTCTCGCGTACCAGTTCAGCGGCGAGGAAGCGGCTGCTGCGGTCGGTAATCTGGTCTTCCGGGAAGAAGTGCTCGTTCTCCGGCAGGTAGCCGGCGATCACCCGCTCCAGGGCTTCGAGGTTGTGCCCGTGCTGGGCCGAGATCGGCATGATCTGGGCGTTCGGCAGTTGTTCCTGCAACCAGCTCAGGTGCGGCATCAGCTCGGCTTTGTCTTCGATGCGGTCGGTCTTGTTCAGCGCGACGATCAAAGGGCCGGTGACGTACTGCACACGCTCGAGGACCATCTGGTCTTCATCGGTCCACTTGGTGCGGTCAACCACGAAGATCACCACGTCGACGTCTTTCAACGCCGCCGAAGCGGTCTTGTTCATGTAGCGGTTCAGGGCTTTCTCGCCACCTTTGTGCATGCCTGGGGTATCGACATAGACCGCTTGCACGTTGCCTTCGGTCTTGATGCCCAGCATGTTGTGGCGGGTGGTCTGCGGCTTGCGCGAGGTGATCGCCAGCTTCTGCCCGAGGATGTGGTTGAGCAGCGTGGACTTGCCCACGTTGGGACGGCCGACGATGGCAACATAGCCACAGCGTGTTGCGGTTGAATCAGTCATGGCCATTCTCCACGCCCAGGGCAATCAGTGCTGCAGCGGCCGCTACCTGTTCGGCAATACGACGGCTCACACCCTGACCTCGGCTTTTTTCGTTCAATAAGGTGACTTCGCATTCGACGAAGAACACACGGCAATGCGGCTCACCCTGGATATCCACCACTTCGTAGCGTGGCAGTTCACAGCCGCGCGACTGCAAAAATTCCTGCAGGCGGGTCTTGGGATCCTTGTTGGTATCCACCAGGGTCAGGCTGTCGATTTCCGACGCCAGCCAGGCCATGACCCGCTCCTTGGCCACTTCCATCCCGGCATCGAGATAGATCGCGCCGATCAGGGCTTCCAGGGCATCGGCCAGGATCGACTCGCGACGGAAACCGCCGCTTTTCAACTCGCCGGACCCCAGGCGCAGGTACTCGCCCAGGTCAAAACCACGGGCCAATACGGCCAGGGTCTCGCCTTTCACCAGGCGCGCGCGCAGGCGCGACAGCTGGCCTTCACGGGCCAGGGGGAAGCGGTTGAACAAGGCTTCGCCCGCGGCGAAGTTGAGAATGGCATCACCGAGGAATTCCAGGCGTTCATTGTTGCGCCCGGCAAAACTGCGATGTGTGAGGGCAAGGACCATCAATTCCTGGTCCTTGAAGGTGTAGCCGAGCTGACGCTCAAGACGACTCAAAGAAACGCTCACGGTTTACCTACTTTCAGTACGTGGCGGCAAAGGCCATCGACGATTAACGCTGTGTTCAAATTCAAATCCTGGCAATGCTGCGTATCGCTCGAGGCCGGACCAATGTCCAAGCCCCAGAAAAGCATTCGGCGCTGTGTTCACAGCGCCGCATGGATTACTTGATCAGCCCCACCCGCGAGAAGTTCGGCAGGTGGCTGAGTTTGGGTTCGGGCCAGCTCATCCAGACCGCGAAGGCCTTGCCGACGATATTCTGGTCCGGAACCATGCCCAGCAGCTCCTTGGGAATGCTTGGATCATCCCAGTAGCGGCTGTCGTTGGAGTTGTCGCGGTTGTCGCCCATCATGAAGTAGTGCCCGGCAGGCACGGTCCACTGGTTGTCGGGCGGCGAACGGTAGCGGCTCATTTCCTTGCGGATCTGGTGCTCTACCGCCCCGAGTTTTTCCTCGTACAGCTCGGCGCTGCCCAGGGTATTCGGCTCGGCACCGATGAGTTTCTCAGCCACCGACTCGCCATTGACGAACAGGCGTTTGTCGCTGGTGTAGCGAATCACGTCACCCGGCAGGCCGACCACACGCTTGATGTAGTTGACGTTCGGGTCGCTTGGGTAGCGGAACACCATCACATCGCCGCGCTGCGGATCACCCACCTCGATGATTTTCTTGTCGATCACCGGCAAGCGGATCCCGTAGGAAAACTTGTTCACCAGGATAAAGTCGCCCACATCCAGGGTTGGCTTCATCGAACCCGAAGGAATCTGGAACGGCTCTACCAGAAACGAGCGCAGCACCAGCACGATGAACAACACCGGGAAGAACGACTTGCCGTATTCAACCAGCAGGGGCTCTTTGTTCAGCTTCTCGATCACCACGCCATCGGGCTGGCTGACGCTGCCCTGATAGGACGCGATGGCCGCCCGGCGACGCGGGGCGAAGAACAGCAGATCGAGCAGCGCCAGGAAGCCACAGACGGCAACGGCGATGACCAGCAACAGCGGGAAATTTAGTGACATAGGACCTAACTATCCAACCTGAGCACCGCAAGGAAGGCTTCTTGTGGAATTTCCACGTTACCCACTTGCTTCATGCGTTTTTTACCGGCCTTTTGCTTCTCAAGCAGCTTGCGCTTACGGCTGACGTCGCCGCCATAGCATTTGGCCAGTACGTTCTTTCTGAGAGCCTTGACGGAGGTCCGCGCAATGATCTGCCCGCCAATGGCGGCCTGGATCGCAACGTCGAACATCTGGCGCGGAATCAGTTCCTTCATCTTCTCGGTCAACTGGCGACCTTTGTAGTGCGCATTATCCTTGTGCACGATCAGCGCCAGGGCATCGACCTTGTCGCCGTTGATCAGCACATCGAGCTTCACCAGATTGGCCGATTGATAACGGTCGAAATGGTAATCCAGCGAAGCATAGCCGCGACTGGTGGATTTGAGACGGTCAAAGAAGTCCAGGACCACTTCGTTCATCGGCAAATCGTAGGTCACTTGGACCTGGGTACCGAGGAACAGCATGTCGTGCTGCACGCCACGCTTTTCGATACACAGGGTAATGACGTTGCCCAGGTGCTCCTGCGGCACAAGAATATTGGCGCGCACGATCGGTTCGCGCATGTCTTCGATCGACGACAGATCCGGCAGCTTGGACGGGTTGTCGACGTAAATCGTTTCACCGGTTTTCAGCGCCAGCTCAAAAATAACGGTTGGCGCGGTGGTGATCAGGTCCAGGTCGTACTCGCGCTCCAGGCGCTCCTGGATGATTTCCATGTGCAGCATGCCCAGGAACCCGCAGCGGAAGCCGAAGCCCAGGGCGTCGGAGCTTTCCGGGGTGTACTGCAACGACGAGTCGTTGAGGGTCAGCTTTTGCAGGGCTTCGCGGAAATCCTCGAAGTCATCGGAGCTGACCGGGAACAGGCCGGCGTAGACCTGGGGCTGGATGCGCTTGAAGCCTGGCAGCACGTCAACATCAGGCGTCGAGCTCAAGGTCAGGGTGTCACCGACCGGCGCACCGTGGATGTCCTTGATACCGGCGATGATGAAGCCTACTTCACCGGCTTTCAGATCAGTGGTAGCGGTGTGCTTGGGGTTGAATACACCGACGCTGTCCACCAGGTGGATCTTGCCGGTGGACTTGACCAGGATCTTGTCGCCCTTCTTCACCCGGCCATGGCGCACGCGTACCAGGGACACAACGCCCAGGTAGTTGTCGAACCAGGAGTCGATGATCAACGCTTGCAGCGGATCTTCGTAGTTACCGGTTGGCGCAGGAATGGTCTTGACCAGGCGCTCGAGCACTTCGTCGACACCCAGGCCGGTCTTGGCGCTGCACTCGACAGCGTCGGTGGCGTCAATGCCGATGATTTTTTCGATTTCTTCCTTCACACGGTCCGGATCGGCCTGTGGCAGGTCGATCTTGTTCAGCACCGGCATGACTTCCAGGCCCTGCTCGATCGCGGTGTAGCAGTTGGCCACGGACTGGGCTTCAACGCCCTGCCCCGCGTCCACTACCAACAGCGCGCCTTCGCAGGCGGCCAGGGAACGGCTGACTTCGTAGGTGAAGTCGACGTGGCCCGGGGTGTCAATGAAGTTCAGCTGGTACTTGATACCGTCTTTGGCGGTGTAGTACAGGGTAACGCTGTGGGCCTTGATGGTGATCCCGCGCTCGCGTTCGAGGTCCATGGAGTCCAGGACCTGGGCTTCCATTTCACGCTCGGCAAGGCCGCCGCACATCTGGATGAATCGATCGGCCAGCGTCGACTTACCATGGTCAATGTGGGCGATGATGGAGAAATTGCGGATATGACTCAAATCACTCACGGATCAACACTCAAAAAGGCTGCAGGCAGATTGCCCGCTGAAAAATAGCCGGGAATTGTACCTGATGCTCAGGCCAGACGTCATCTTTGACGACCAATAACAAAAATGCCCCGTTCTTGCGAATGGGGCATTTTTTGTTCAACAACCGCGGATCAACCGGCCCGCCGCAGCAGCCAGAACCCGGCCAGGGCACAGATGCCGGTCGGCACCAGCACCGCAAACAGCGGCGAGAAGCCGAATACCAGGCTCGACGGCCCCAGCAGGTCCTGGGCAATGCGGAAGGTGAAACCGACCAATACCCCGGTAAATACTCGCTGGCCCAGGGTTACCGAGCGCAACGGGCCGAAAATAAACGAAATCGCCATCAGCACCAGGGCAGCCGTCACCACCGGCTGCAACACCTTGACCCAAAATGCCAGCCAGTAGCGGCCGTTGTTCAGGCCCTGGTCCTTGAGGTAGTGGATGTAGCTCCACAAACCGGAGATCGGCAGGCTTTCCGGGATCATCACCACGGTATTGAGCAGTTCCGGCTTGAGGGCGATGTCCCAGGTCTGTGTCGGCTCGTTGATCACCTCGGTGCTGGCCTCGGTGCCTTTGCCGGGGTTGCGGAAATGGGTAGTGGTGACATCGCTCAGCACCCACTGGTTGTCATTGAACTGTGCCCGTTTGGCAAAGCTCGACGACAGCATGTGGCGCTCTTCATCAAAGCGATAGCGGGTCACACCCACCAGCAGGCCACCGGGTTGCACGGCGTTGATGTGGATAAATTCATCGCCCTGGCGGTGCCACAGGCCCCGCTTGGAGCTCTGCGCGTCGCCCGAGCCCTGGGCCAGCGCACGGTTGGCCTGGGCGGTGGTTTCCGCCGGTGGCGCCACGTATTCGCCGATCAATACGCTGGTGGCCATCAGCAGCAGCATGGGTTTCATCACCGCCCAGACGATACGGGCAATGGACACCCCCGCGGCGCGCATGATGGTCAGCTCGCTGTTGCTGGCCAGGCTGCCCAGGCCGATCAGGCAGCCGATCAGTGCGGCCATCGGCATCATGTCGTAGAGCCGGCGCGGCGCGGTCAGCGCCACGTAGCTCAGTACGTCAGTGACCGTATAGGTATCGGTGACGTTGCCCACTTCATCAATGAAGGCAAACAACGACGCCAGGCCGAGGATGATGCCCAATACCGCCAGGATGGCGACCAGTACGCTGCTACCGATGTAGCGATCCAACTTACCCACGAGCCATCTCCTTCATGCCGCGACGGCTCTGCATTTTCAAGCGAATCGGTTCCCAATACAGCAGGCCCAGGCCAATTACCAGGAAGATGCCGTGGACCCACCACAGCCCCAGGGTCGGCGACAGCTTGCCCTTCTCCAGGGAGCCACGGGCGGAAATCAGGATGGTCAGGTAGGCCATGTACAGCAGGATCGCCGGCAGCAGCTTGAGGAAGCGGCCCTGGCGCGGGTTGACCCGGGACAGCGGCACCGCCATCAAGGTGACGATAAACACCAGCAGTGGCAGGGAAATACGCCATTGCAGCTCGGCAATCGAGCGCAGTTGCTTGCTGCCGATCAGGGCTGAGGTCGGGATGGCATCGCGGTCGGTGACCTCGTTGCTCACATCCGGCCGGGCCAGCATGACCCCGTAGGTGTCGTACTTGATGGCACGGTAGTCGGCCTGGCCGGGGCTGCCGTCGTAGCGGTAGCCGTTTTCCAGGATCAGGTAGCGGCTGCCGTCCGGACGCACTTCCTGGCGCCCGCTATCGGCCACCAGCACGGAAATGCCTCGGTCTTTCTTGTCCTGGCCCAGGCGCTTCTCGGAGATGAACACACCGCCGAGGTTGGCCCGATCGTCGGTCATGCGCTCGGTGTAGGTTACGCGGGTGCCGTCGTTGAGCGCCTGGAAGCGCCCCGGTTCGAGGGTGTCGAACTCGGTCATCGCGTCCTGTTTGTTGAGCACCAGTTGGAATTGCATGGCGCCCTGGGGCGCCAGGCTCAGGCTCAGCCAGGCCACCACCAGCGCTACGCCGGTGGCCGGGACCATGGTCATGGCCAGCAGACGCTGCTGGCTCATGCCGGTGGCCGACAGCACGGTCATCTCGCTTTCGAGGTAGAGCCGGCCATAGGCCAGCAGGATCCCGAGAAACAGGCCCAGGGGCAGGATCAGTTGCAAGAAGCCAGGCAGGCGGAACCCCATGATCAGGAACAACGAGCCCGGATCCAGGGCACCCGAGGCGGCCTGGGCCAGGTATTTGACGAAACGACCACTCATGATGATGACCAGCAGTACCGCACTCACGGCACTCAGGGTCAGCAGAACTTCGCGGGACAGATAACGGAAGACGATCAAACCAGACACTCCAGGGTTGTCAGGCTAAGGCGGCCAAACAAGCAAGCATATCAAGTCGCCCCGTTGACACGGGCCGGCGAAAAAGATGGCGCATTATCCTGTGATTGTCCGCGCCTGTCACGGAGCTTGCTCACACCCATGCACAAAGCTGGCGTCAAGGGTTGTCAGGCTCGGGCGACGCGGTACAAACTGCGGGCTTTGTCGCGGCCGTCTACAGGCGGCCCAGCCCACAGGCCGGAGTACAGACTCCAGGCTCTTTGACCTTATATAAGGGACCCGAACATGGAATTGGTTGTAAAAAGCGTTAGCCCCGAAACGTTGAAGACCGCCACCCTCGTGGTCGCCATCGGCGAAGGCCGCAAGCTCGGCGCGGCCGCCAAACAAGTCGATGAACTGAGCGGTGGCGCCATCAGCGCGGTGCTCAAGCGTGGCGACCTGGCCGGCAAAGTCGGGCAAAGCCTGCTGTTGCAAGGCCTGCCGAACCTCAAAGCCGACCGCGTATTGCTGGTGGGTGTGGGCAAGGATGCCGAACTGGGCGACCGCCCGTTCCGCAAGATCATCAGCGCCATCCTCAACACCCTCAAGGGCCTGGGCGGCAGCGATGCGGCACTGGCGCTGGACGAAATCGTGGTCAAGGGCCGCGACAGCTACGGCAAGACCCGCCTGTTGGCCGAAACCCTGCTGGACGGTGGTTACACGTTCGAACAGTTCAAGAGCCAGAAAGCCGAACCCCGCGCCCTGAAGAAAATCACCCTGCTGACCATCAAGGCCGCCCAGGCTGAAGTACAGCGCGCCACCACCCACGCCCAGGCCATCGCTGCGGGCATGGCGTTCACCCGCGACCTGGGCAATATGCCACCAAACATCTGCCACCCGACCTACCTCGGTGAACAGGCCAAGGCCTTGGGCAAAGAATTCAAGGGCCTGAAAGTCGAAGTCCTCGACGAGAAGAAGATCAAAGAACTGGGCATGGGCTCGTTCTATGCCGTGGGCCAGGGCAGCGACCAGCCGCCCCGCCTGATCGTCATGCAATACAACGGCGGCAAGAAGGCCGACAAACCGTTCGCCCTGGTCGGTAAAGGCATCACCTTCGACACCGGCGGCATCAGCCTCAAGCCGGGTGCCGGCATGGACGAGATGAAGTACGACATGGGCGGCGCCGCCAGTGTGTTCGGTACCCTGCGCGCCGTGCTGGAGCTCAAGCTGCCGATCAACCTGGTGTGCATCCTGGCCTGTGCCGAAAACATGCCGAGCGGCGGTGCTGCCCGCCCAGGCGATATCGTGACCACCATGAGCGGCCAGACCGTGGAAATCCTCAACACCGACGCCGAAGGCCGCCTGGTGCTGTGCGATGCCCTGACCTACGCCGAGCGCTTCAAGCCCCAGGCAGTGATTGATATCGCCACCCTGACCGGCGCCTGCATCGTCGCTCTCGGCTCCCACACCTCGGGCCTGCTGGGCAACAACGACGAGCTGGTCGAGCAATTGCTCAGCGCCGGCAAGGCGGCCGACGACCGCGCCTGGCAGTTGCCCCTGTTCGATGAGTACCAGGAGCAACTGGACAGCCCGTTCGCCGACATCGCCAACATTGGCGGGCCAAAGGCCGGCACCATCACGGCGGCGTGCTTCCTGTCGCGTTTTGCCAAGAACTTCAACTGGGCCCACCTGGATATCGCCGGCACCGCCTGGACCAGCGGTGGCAAGGACAAAGGCGCTACCGGCCGTCCGGTGCCGTTGCTGACCCAGTACCTGCTGGATCGCGCCAAAGCCTAAACGCAACTCTGTAGGAGCCGATTTACAGGCTCCTACAGGTTTTTGCGTGCCTGCCTGGAAATGTAATGACCCAAGTCGACTTCTATATATTGCCCAGCGCCGATCCGTCGGCTCGCCTGGACTTTGCCTGCAAACTCACGGAAAAGGCCTGGCGCATGGGCCACCGCATCTACCTGCACTGCAGCGATGCCGCCCAGCGTGACGACCTCGATGCCCGCCTGTGGCGCTTCAAGGGCGAGAGCTTTGTGCCCCACGGCCCCGCAGAATCGGAGCCGGACAGCCAGGTGGTGCTGGGTGTGGGCGACAGTTGTGGCGATCACCATGACCTGCTGGTCAACCTGGACCTGAAAGTGCCAGCCTTCGCCAAGGGGTTTGCCCGGGTCGCGGAAGTGGTGGTGGAAGATCCGGCTATTCGTCAGGCCGCGCGTGAGAGTTTCCGTTTCTACCGCGAACAGGGCTATTCTCTGCAAGATCACCGATTACAGCGACTCTGAGCACATGATGGACACTTCAAATCCGCTAAAACCGTCTGACCACCTGCTGGACGACCTCGAGTCGATCCGCCAGTTGCTGGGTGATGACAACCTGCAACCGCCGCTGCTGACCGATACTGTCGCAGAAGAGGTACAGATCCCCCTGCTGTTCGATACGGTCGGCGCCAAGCCAGCCGTCGCCGCGCCAGTCGAGCCGCCCGTCGTCCAGGCAGCGCCCGCCGTCGAAAAAGCCCCCGATGCCCTGTTGCTGCACCTGGACAACGAACTGCGCGCCGCTGCGCAATTGATCATGCAGGACGTGATCGACGACTTTGCCCCGCATATCGAAACCGAGATCAAGCGCCGGATGGATGCGCGGATGGAGCGGTTGCTTAGCCAGTACCAGTCCTAAGCCACATAGATATCCCCTGTAGGAGCGGGCAAGCCCGCTCCTACATTTGACCCGCGCCAGCCTTAGCCCCTCTCTTCGTCTCGCCCTCTCCCCTATCCCTCGTTATACTTGCCGGCTTTCCTGAATAAATGCCAACTAGGGTCCCGCCGCGCATGGATAAGACCTACCAGCCGCACGCTATTGAAACTTCCTGGTACCAGACCTGGGAGTCCGAGAATTATTTCGCTCCGCAAGGTGCGGGCGAGTCCTACACCATCATGATTCCGCCGCCGAACGTCACTGGCAGCCTGCACATGGGCCATGGCTTCAACAATGCGATCATGGATGCGTTGATCCGTTTCCGCCGTATGCAGGGCCGCAACACCCTGTGGCAGCCAGGCACCGACCACGCGGGTATCGCCACCCAGATGCTGGTAGAGCGCCAACTGGAAGCCACCGGCCAAAACCGTCACGACCTGGGGCGCGAGAAGTTCCTGGAGAAGATCTGGGAATGGAAAGACCATTCCGGCGGCAATATCAGCCGTCAGATCCGTCGTCTCGGCTCGTCGGTGGATTGGAGCCGCGAGCGCTTCACCATGGACGATGGCCTGTCGGAATCGGTCAAGGAAGCCTTCGTGCGCCTGCATGAAGATGGCCTGATCTACCGTGGCAAGCGCCTGGTCAACTGGGACACCAAGCTGCACACAGCGATTTCCGACCTTGAAGTGGAAAACCACGACGAGAAGGGTTTCCTGTGGAACCTCAAGTACCCGCTGGCCGACGGCGCCAAGACCGCCGAAGGCAACGACTACCTGATCGTCGCTACCACCCGTCCGGAAACCATGCTCGGCGACGCTGCCGTAGCGGTTAACCCGAACGACGAGCGCTACCAGGCGCTGATCGGCAAGTTCGTCGAGCTGCCGCTGGTAGGCCGCCGCATCCCGATCATCGCGGACGACTACTGCGACCCTGAATTCGGCACCGGCTGCGTGAAAATCACCCCGGCCCACGATTTCAATGACTATGAAGTCGGCAAGCGCCATAACCTGCCGCTGCTCAACATCTTCGACAAGAACGCCGCCGTATTGCCGGCCTGCCAGGTGTTCAACCTGGACGGTACGCTGAACGACAGCATCGACGGCAGGATCCCGGCCGAATACGCCGGTCTTGACCGTTTCGAAGCGCGTAAGCAGATCGTTGCCGCCTTCGACGCCGCTGGCCTGCTGGTCAGCGTTGACGACCACGCCCTGAAAGTGCCAAAAGGCGACCGTTCCGGCACCGTGATCGAGCCGTGGCTGACCGACCAATGGTACGTGTCCACCAAGCCGCTGGCCGAGCCGGCAATCGCGGCTGTGGAAGACGGCCGTATCCAGTTCGTGCCTAAACAGTACGAAAACATGTACTTCTCATGGATGCGTGACATCCAGGATTGGTGCATCAGCCGTCAGTTGTGGTGGGGCCATCGCATTCCGGCCTGGTACGACGAGTCGGGCAAGGTCTATGTCGGCCGCGACGAAGCCGAAGTACGCGCCAAGAACAATCTGGGTCCGGACGTCGCGTTGCAACAGGACAACGACGTACTCGACACCTGGTTCAGCTCGGGCTTGTGGACGTTCTCCACCCTGGGCTGGCCGCAACAGACCGAGTTCCTGAAAAAATTCCACTCCACCGACGTGCTGGTCACCGGCTTCGACATCATTTTCTTCTGGGTTGCCCGGATGATCATGCTCACCATGCACTTGGTGAAGAATGAAGACGGCACCCCGCAGGTACCGTTCAAGACCGTGTACGTACACGGCCTGGTACGTGATGGCCAGGGCCAGAAGATGTCCAAGTCCAAGGGCAACGTCCTGGACCCGCTGGATATCATCGACGGTATCGACCTGGAAACCCTGGTGCAGAAACGCACTTCGGGCATGATGCAGCCAAAACTGGCGAAAAAGATCGAGAAGCAGACCCGCGACGAGTTCGCCGACGGCATCGCCAGCTACGGCACCGACGCCCTGCGTTTCACCTTCTGCTCGCTGGCGTCCACCGGTCGCGACATCAAGTTCGACATGGGTCGCGTCGAAGGCTATCGCAACTTCTGCAACAAGATCTGGAACGCAGCGCGCTACGTGCTGGACAAGGGCGAAGACTGCGGCCAGAACGGCGAAGCCTTTGAGCTGTCCCTGGCTGATCGCTGGATCATCTCGCAGCTGCAGCGCACCGAAGCCGAAGTGACCCGCCAACTCGACCAGTTCCGTTTCGACCTGGCCGCCCAGGCCTTGTACGAGTTCATCTGGAACCAGTATTGCGACTGGTACCTGGAACTCTCCAAGCCGGTGCTGTGGGACGAGAACGCGCCGGTCGAGCGCCAGCGCGGTACCCGTCGCACCCTGGTGCGCGTGCTGGAAGTGGCATTGCGCCTGGCGCATCCGTTCATGCCGTTCATCACCGAAGAAATCTGGCAGCGCCTGGCGCCGCTGGCCGGTATCGAAGGCAAGACCATCATGCTGCAACCTTGGCCAGTGGCCAATGAAGCACGCATCGACGAGGCTGCCGAAAGCGATATCGAATGGCTCAAGACCCTGATGCTCGGCACGCGCAATATCCGCGCCGAGATGAACATCGGCCCAGGCAAGCCTTTGGCGGTGTTCGTGAAGAACGCCAGTGCCGAGGACCAGCGCCGTCTCACCGAGAATGACGCCCTGCTCAAGAAGCTGGCGAAGCTGGAGTCGATCACCGTATTGGCTGACGGCGCCGAAGCACCGCTGTCTGCCACCGCACTGGTCGGCGAGATGGAAGTGCTGGTGCCGATGGCCGGCCTGATCGACAAAGGTGCCGAGCTGGCGCGCCTGGACAAGGAAATCCTGCGCCTGCAGGGCGAAGTGCAGCGCGTGGGCGGCAAGCTGTCCAATGCAGCCTTCGTGGACAAGGCCCCGGCCGAAGTCATCGACAAGGAACGCGCCAAGCTGGCCGAGGCCGAACAGGCGTTGGGCAAGCTGGCGGAGCAACGTGCGCGGATTTCCAGCCTGTAAGAGGCAACCCGCGTAAAAAAAGAGACCTTCGGGTCTCTTTTTTTTGGCCCTGGAAAACACCCCGCTTCCCACATTTGCCCGGGGCGGGCTCAGGATGTGTGACAATGGCCGCCACTTTGAGCCAACACCAGAATCATCATGACCGCCCCCAGCACACCCAAACCGCCCCGCAAGAAGCCGAAAACCGCCGCCACAGCCAAGCCCGTGGTGCCACGCAAAGAGGCCACTCTGCATCCGCGCAACCGCCACCAGGGCCGTTACGACTTCCCGGCGCTGATCAAGACTACGCCGGAACTGGCCCAGTACGTGATCCTCAACCCCTACGGCAAGGAAAGCATCGACTTCGCCAGCCCGGACGCGGTGCGGGTGTTCAACCGGGCGCTGCTCAAGGCGTTCTATGGCGTGCAGCACTGGGATATCCCGGCTGACTACCTGTGCCCACCGGTGCCAGGGCGTGCCGACTACGTGCACTTCCTCGCCGACCTGCTGGCCAGTGTCAACGACGGCAAGATCCCCCGTGGCTCGATCGTCAAGGTGCTGGACATCGGCATGGGCGCCAACTGCGTCTACCCGCTGATCGGCTACATGGATTACCGCTGGAATTTCCTCGGTTCCGAGATTGACCCTACCGCCGTGGCGGCCGCCAAGGCCATCGTGCAGTCCAACGACCTGAGCAAGGTCATCCAACTGCGCCTGCAAACCAACCCGAAACATATTCTGCAGGGGCTGCTGGAGCCGGGTGAGCGTTTTGACCTGACCATGTGCAACCCGCCGTTCCATGCCTCCATGGACGAAGCGACCAAAGGCAGCGAGCGGAAGTGGCGCGCCCTGGGCAAGGCCGACCCCAAGCGCAAGTTGCCGGTACTGAACTTCGGCGGCCAGTCGGCAGAGCTATGGTGTGAGGGCGGCGAAGCGCGGTTTGTCACGCAATTGATCGCCGAAAGCGCGCATTTCGCCCATAAAGTGCTGTGGTTCAGCACCCTGGTGTCAAAAGCCTCCAACCTGCCTGCCATCGAGACCGCGCTGAAAAAAGCCGGTGCCCTGGAAAGCCAGGTAGTGGAGATGTCCCAGGGCCAGAAACAGAGCCGTTTTGTGGCCTGGACCTTCCAGACCAAGAACGAGCAGCAGATCTGGCGCCAGCGCTGGGTGCGCTAGAGGTAAATCGCAGGCAACAAAAAACCGTGCCCGGATCGCTCCGGTGCACGGTTTTTTTTTGCTGCGTCTTACTTGTTGATCGAGTCGGTCAGGCCTTTGGCCACAACCAGCTTGATCACTTTCTTCGCAGCGATTTCGATGGCAGCGCCAGTCGAAGGGTTACGGCCGGTACGGGCTGGACGCTCGGTCACTTTCAGCTTGCCAACACCTGGCAGAGTGATTTCGCCGCCGTTGTCCAGCTGGTCACCAACGATCTGAGCCAGTTGCTCCAGTACGGCACGTACTTGAACCTTGGTGGTATCAGTGGATTCGGCGATATCAGCGATCAGTTGGTCTTTAGTCAAAGCCATTGTGGTGTTCCTTCCCTATCAAATTCATTTGGATTGCAGAGTGCAGTGTCAGCCATCGAGCCCGACCGTCATGGCCTGGCACCCCTGGCCATAACCGCGAGAGATCGGGGTTATAGATGCCTGAAACGGGGTTTGGTTCGACCTGACAAATGCTGAATGCACGCTTAACGCCGATACATCGCGTAAGACCGGGCAAAACTAGCACAGAGACGGGGAAATATCCGCTTCTACCTACCCATTTGGTCAGCTTTATCGCTCTAAACCGTGAAAAAAAGGCATATGACCCGTCAGAGGCCTCCCGAAACCGCTTCAAACGACGCCGCGACCAACGGGTGCGGTACACTGGCGACTTTTTCCGGGAGGCCAACCGCTCCCGCTCAACCAGCCGAGAAGCCCATGCCGATCCGTCATTGCATCGTCCACCTGATCGACAAAAAACCCGACGGCACGCCCGCAGTTCTCCACGCCCGTGACTCCGAATTGGCCGAGTCCGCCGCCATCGAGAACATGCTCGCCGACCTCAACGAGAGCTATAACGCCAAACAAGGCAAGGCCTGGGGTTTCTTCCATGCCGAGTCCGGCGCGCACCCGTTCAGTGGCTGGTTGAAGGAATACTTCGAAGGCGGCAAGGATTTCACCGCCTTCAGCCGGATTGCCGTGGAGCATCTGCAAAAACTGATGGAGGAGTCCAACCTCTCCGTCGGCGGCCACGTGTTGTTTGCCCACTATCAACAGGGCATGACCGACTACCTGGCCATCGCCCTGCTGCACCACAGCGAAGGCGTGGCGGTGACCGACGAGCTGGACGTGACGCCCTCGCGCCACCTGGACCTGGGCCAGTTGCACCTGGCGGCACGCATCAACGTGTCCGAATGGCAGAACAACAAGCAGTCCAAACAGTACATCTCGTTTATCAAGGGCAAGAACGGCAAGAAGGTCTCGGAGTACTTCCGCGACTTTATCGGCTGCCAGGAAGGCGTCGACGGTCCGGGCGAGACTCGCACCCTGCTCAAGGCCTTCAGTGACTTCGTCGAAAGCGAAGACCTGCCGGACGAGTCCGCCCGCGAGAAAACCAAGACCCTTGTGGATTACGCCAGCAGCCAGGCCAAGCTCGGCGAGCCGATGGGCCTGGAAGAACTGTCGGGCCTGATTGATGAAGATCGGCCAAAGGCCTTCTACGACCATATCCGCAACAAGGATTACGGCCTGTCGCCGGAAATCCCGGCGGATAAACGCACCCTCAACCAGTTCCGCCGCTTCACCGGGCGCGCCGAGGGCCTGTCGATCAGCTTTGAAGCGCACCTGCTGGGCGACAAGATCGAGTATGACGAAGCCGCCGGCACCCTGATCATCAAGGGCTTGCCGACCCAACTGACCGACCAGCTCAAGCGCCGTAACTGATGCTCGGCGGGGTACTGAAGAAAGTCCTGCTGGTGTTGCTGGTGGTGGTGGCGATCCAGAACTGGGGCAAGATCGAGCGACTGTTCAATCCGTCGCAGGTCGTCCCGGAGCAGGTACGCGCCACTGCCCGGGTCACGCTGTACAGCACCGAGTGGTGCGGGTACTGCAAGCAGACCCAGCGGTTCCTCGATCAGAAGGGTATCCCCTACAAGACCGTGGACATCGAGAAGGACGCCCAGGGACGCAAGGCTTATGAGGCCCTGGGAGGCGGCGGGATTCCATTTGTGGACGTGAATGGCACGCAGATCCGCGACTACAACCCGGATGCCATCCTGTCCGCCCTGAACCTGTAGGCGCGAGCAAGCCCTAATGCCGACCCGTTAAGCGAACGCAATGCTCAACGCAGCGAAGACCAAATGTGGGATCTACGCCTGACTGAACGGCATTCGAGCAAACCCGCGCCTACAGCGGTTTGATTAACGGATTAAGAAGCCCAGGCGCGGAAAGTGCACATGCACGGTGCCGCCACGCTCATCCTCGCGGCGCAGGATCAACTCTTCGCGACCGGCAAACACCAACTCCCCCGCCACCGGGTCGACGCCGTAGTCGGTCGCGGCGATGGTCACTTGCTGGCCGACCTTGAACCCGTTGGGATCTTCAAACACTTCATCCGGCAACGCCGCAGGCGCGCTATCGCGGGCGATTTCCAGGGCCTGCCCGGCATTCATCTCGCTGGCGGTGCCATGCCCGAAGCCCAGCACCCGAGCAAGCCAGGCGCTGGCAGCCGGATAGTTATCCACAAGCGGCGAGGTCACTGATGAGCCTTTGAGGAACCACAACGGATGGGCCATGGCGAAGTCGGCAATCGACGGTTCGCCAAACAGGAAATCCCCTGACTGACGCTGCAACTGTTGCTCAAGCCGCGCAATGATTGCCGGCCACTGGTGCCGCGCCACCTCCAGCGGCATGCGGGCGGCGCTACCGTCGCCGAACATCTTGCTACGGTCGGCGACCAGCACCTGCAGCAACTGCGGTGGCACCTTGGCAAATTTCACGGCCAGGGATTCGGGTTGGAACACCAGGGCCACGGCATGGGAAAACACCACTGAATCGGCCCAGGCGGCAAAACTTTGGCTGAGCAGTTCCTGGCCTTCGGGAAACAGCGGCGGCGTGGCCTTTTCCTGTTCCAGGCGGCGGGCGATCAGCGCGGTGTCGCAATAAATATCCGCGCCCACCTGCAGCACCGGGGTTTTGCGGTAACCGCCGGTCAGGGCCGTCAGGTCCGGCTTGGGCATCACCGGGGGAATGATCACCGAATGCCAGGACAGCCCTTTGAAGCCCAGGAGCAGGCGGGCTTTTTCCGCGAAAGGGGATTGGGGGTAGTGGTGCAGGATCAACTCAGACATGCCGGACTCCGCCAGATGAAGGAGCGGCCAGATTATCGCGCAAAACCCCGGCGGCCTAGCCATTGGCCTGATGGGAACTGATCAGTCAGATTGATAAGCCCGGGCCAGGCACTCCTTGGCGCTTTTCTTGAGCTTCTTTATCAGGCGTTCCTGGCGCAGGGCTTCGCCCTTGCTCGCGCAAGCCTCGGTATACACCAGCGCCACCGCCGGGCTGGACAGAAAAAACCGCGCGCCCTTGCCGCTCTGGTGCATCGCAAAGCGGCGCAGCGGATCGTTGCTGATCCCGCAATAGAGCGCGCCATTGGCCGCCCGGACCAGGTAGACAAACCAGGGTTTGGGCGCGACAGGTTCAGGTGGGCTGTTCACAAAAGGTTCTGGCAAACGAAAAGAGCGCCAATCTTATCAACGACTGGCCTGGAACGCCTTCAACCCTTTCAACGCCTGGCCGCGCACCGCGTTGCGCACCAGCGGCGTCCAGCCCAGCAGCAGGCCCTTGGTGCCAAGGGCCTGACGCGACCAGCGCCACAGGTCGAAATGGTCGTGGTGCTCGCAGATCTTGCCGTCGCGAAACACAAAGCGCGCCTGGATATCGTTGACCACCGTGCGGCCGGTCTGGCTGAACAGGTAGGTCGCCACCCAATGAGCACTGCCTTTGTTGTCGTCACTGTGTACCTGGTCGAAGGTCAGGGAAAAGTCCTTGGCCCGGGTGGTGAGCATGCGCCACATGTCGCCGGCATCGCGCCCGCGCAATTCGCCGAACGCCGGGTCGCTGAACAGCACATCCTCGGTGTAGCAGGCACTCATGGCCTCGGCATCCAGGCGCTGGAAGGCGCCATAGAACTCGTTGATCAGGGCGTTATGGGCGTCGCTCATGGGCAGCATCCGGCGAAGGGTTGAAAGTCACTTACGATAGTGTGCATGGGCCTGCAACACCATCGGCATTGATCTGCGGAATACCTAGGGCACCATCCCGCAGCTGCGAGCATAGGCGAACAGATCCACGTCGGTGGAAATACACAGGCGGTTCATGGCCGTGCTTTTCTGTTTGCTGATGGTGGAAATGCTGCGATTGACCCGCGCGGCGATCTGACTGACCGTCATGCCACTGGCGAGCATGCGCACCACTTCGCGCTCCTTGCCGGACAACTGCGGCTGTTGCGACTGGTCGCCCGTACCCGCCTCCACCAACTGCACCCGCAGGCATTCGCTGACAAAGGTCTGGCCGGCGTGCACCGTCTTGATAGCCAGGGGCAACTCCTTGGCCGAGGCACTTTTGGCGACGATCGCCTGTGCGCCGTGGGCAAAGGAGGCGCGCAAGGTGGCGACGTTGGCAAACATGGTCACCAGAATCACCGGCAACCTCGGGTACTGGCGGTGCAACAGGCTCAGCAGGCCATAGCCGTCAGCCTGCTGGCCGCCCGGCATAGCGAAGTCGGTCACCAGTACGTCGCAGGGCGTGGTTTCCAGCAACCGCAGCAGTTCATCGGGGCCATCGGCCTCCCCCACGACTTTGCACCGACCATTCGCCTCGATTACCACTCTCTGCCCGATACGCACAATGGGATGATCGTCAGCAATAATTACGCGAAGCATAAATACCCACGGATGATGGCAACTTGAATCCGCGCAAAATACCTGCGCCGGTCCCCTTCAACAACTGCCTGAGCTCCCGGTTTTTTCATCACGATCAATGTTTGGTAGCCAGCCCGGCAACACCTACAAAATAAAAAGAAAACGCCTACACCAAAAACTTTCAACACAGACTTCCATTTACCTACAAATCGACAAAGGCATCACAGCGAGCCCAAGTAAGTGAGGTAGGTATGCAAGTCAGCCTGGAACGCTTCCAGCTGCAACGCGCTCAATGCTATGCCCTGGGCATGGACGCGCTCGATCAGGCGCATGCCTCGCAACTCCAGGTCCGCCACCCCGAGGAAGGCCAGGCTCCCCACCAGGCGATGCAAGCGCTCGGCGGTCAACGGCGCATTCAGAGTCCGGCACGCATGAGCCAGGCCGACACTGTCCTCCCGGGCTTCGCAAAGCAGGCTGGCGAGCATCTGGTCCACTACAAGAGCATCGCCAAAGGTTTCAATCAGGCCGGCACGGGTCGGCCAGAGTGCCGAAACGGGCACCGGCGCCTGCACATCGGCCGGGCCTGGCAGCCACAATGCCAATACGCTATGCAATTGCCCCAGGGACAACGGCTTGAGCAACCAGGCATCCATGCCTGCATCGCGGCAACGCTGGGGGTCGTCATGTACCAGGTTACCGGTCAAGGCAATGATCGGTACCCGCCTCTGGGCGTTAGCGTGTTCACGCAGACGGATTGCACGGCTCATGGTGTAGCCGTCCATATGCGGCATCTGGCAATCACTGATCACCAGGTCGAATCGCCGTTCGGTAAGGGCTGCCAGCCCGTGCTGCCCGTCGCCGACCAATTGATGGCCCAGCCCGAGCTGTTTGAGGAACCACCCCATTAAGATGCGGTAGGCGGAGTGGTCTTCCACCACCAGTACCTTGAGGTGCTGCCAGTGCACAGGCGGTGTAGGCGAAGGTGTCGGTTCACGGGAAAGCACTGCGTTGGAAAATACGCCAGTCTCCATGGTCACCTCATGATTGCGATGGGTCCTGCAACGCCCAGCGCTCGTAGTAGGCCGGCAACGCTGACGCAACAGCCAGGGGACGTGCGAACACTTCACACGACTGCTATCGCACTACAAAAGTAGCCTTATGAAGGCGGTCATGACGATGCAAAAACTACGAAAAAACCAACTTTCCTACAAAACAAATTAACTTATTCCGACACGCTCCAAACTGATTTCCCTCTCCCGCCGATTGTCGTAATAGTTGTATTTCCCCTGCCCAGTCTCCCCGCTAAATTGCGCCTACCCCGAGAAGAGGGAGCTCAGGCGCCGCCCCGCAGCAGCCCTGAAACCCATAAGCCAAGCCGCCTTGTAAGCCACCCTTCACAAAGGGCAGGTATTGCCGTGTGCGCCTTATCAGCCGAACCTGCACTGGAACAACCTGAACATGAACAAGTCGTTAAACCTGGTGGGCACCGCCCTGTTGCTCGCCAGTGCCTCATCGGCCTTTGCCGCCAGCACCGTGGACCTTACGGTCAAAGGGCTTATCACCCCAAGCGCCTGCACCCTCACCGTGCCGGGCGCTATCGACTTCGGGAAAATCTCGGCCAAAGACCTGAACCCGGACACACAAACACGAATTGAAGACAAGACCCTGCAACTGACTGTGAATTGCGAGGCCATGACGCTGTTTGCGATTAACCCTGTCGATAATCGGGCAGGTACATCGCACGGCACCAATGCCTCAGGCTATGGCCTGGGGCTGATCAATGGCACGGAAAAACTCGGGATGTATGTAGTGATCGTGCGTAACCCCGTCGCCGACATCCCATCGCAAATGCTGCAATTTCGCGATGGCACATGGCGCATGCAGTGGGACGACGACTATGTCGCGCCCAACCGGTTGATTGCCTTCGGCAGCTTTGTCCCGGATGTCGGTTACTTGCCGCACCCCCTCGAAACCGCATCCGTGGAGATCGTGCTCAATACCTGGATTGCCCCGGCAAACACGCTGACCCTGACCGATGAGGTGGCGCTGGACGGTTCGGCAACCCTGGAAGTGAAGTACCTCTAAAACCGGTCGACGCTGCTTGGACCACTCCAGATAAAGGGCCCTATGTCTATGAACGCTTTTGCCTCCAGACTCCTACTGACATTGCTGTTCACACCAGCGGCATTCGCCGCCAGCACCACCGACCTCGCCGTCAAAGGCACCATTACGCCCAGCGCCTGCGCACCGTTGATCTCAGGCGACGGCACCATCGACTTCGGGAAAATGTCGGCCAAGGACCTCAACGCCGACCAGCACACCAAACTGCCCAATCAATCCATGCTACTGAGCGTGCGCTGTGAAGCACCGACGCTTTTCACCCTGAACACTGTCGACAACCGTGCCGGCTCCTCGGCCAACCACGACAACTGGCATGGCCTGGGCATGACGCCCGAGGGCGAGAAACTGGGAGGGTCCGCCTTTCATCTCTACACCCCGATAGCTGACGGTGCCCCGGTACGGACCATTACCTCGCGAGACGGCGGCGTGACGTGGGAACTGACCAATATGCTCAACCACACACTGGTGACGGCAGTTGCGAGGGGCAATGACCTGGTACCTATCGCCGTCCGCGCCTTGGACGCGGAGATCCGCCTGTACACCCACATTGCGCCTGCCGATGGCCTGACCCTGACCGACGAAGTCCCCGTCGATGGGCACGCCACGGTCCAGGTCAACTATCTGTAACGCCACACACAGCCCCAATCGAAAGGAACTCGCTCCCATGAAACCCGTGTTCACCGCCATCGCCACCAGCCTGCTGCTGCTTGGCTCTGCCACCAGTTACGCGGCCTCCACCGTCGACCTGACCGTCAAGGGTCTGATCGTCCCCAGCGCCTGTACGCCTAACATGGACCATGGCGGAATCGTCGACCATGGCAAGATTTCCGCGAAAGACTTGCATGCAGACAGCCCCACACAAATCGGCACCCACGTCCTGATCCTGGGGGTCACGTGCGATGCCCCGATTCAATTTGCCCTGCACGCCATCGACAACCGCGCCGGCTCGTCCCCCACTGCGGCCCAGTTCGGCCTGGGCTTGATCAACGGCACGCAAAAACTGGGCTGGTTCGGGTTGACGCTGCGCAACGCGGTCGCCGACGGAATACCGATGCAGCCGATTGCATCCGCAGACGGCGGCAATACCTGGTACAGCGAAAAGTTCTGGAATCCAGGTTTGTACATGGCCGCAGCCACCATGGATGACGCCACCCAGCCGGCCTCTATCCAGGAGCTGGTGGCGGAACTGGTGGTGGAAACCAGCATTGCCCGTACCGACGGCCTGGACCTGAGCAACGAGGTCACCCTCGATGGTTCCGCCACCCTTGAAGTCAAGTACCTGTAACCCTTGGACGCCCATGCCTGGCTGAGACTTGCGGGCATGGGTATTTCTTTCGTATCGGCCGTGTCTACTTCGGCCAGTGGCGCCCACCGATGAACACCTACCCTCGCCTTCTGGCGATCTGGCTTTTGCTGACGAATGGCGCAGCGGCCTTCGCCGCGTCTTCTGTCGATATCACGGTAACGGGGCGGCTGACGCCGGATGCCTGCCACGTGACGCTGTCAGAGGACGGCACGGTTAATCATGGGAAAATTCCCGCACACACCCTCAACGCCAACGAGTTCACCGTACTACCGGGCCAGTTGCTGGAACTGAAGGTGCAATGCACCAGGCCGATGTTGTTCGCCCTGGTGGGGCTCGATAACCGCGCGCAATCCTCACTGGCCCCTGGGTTCTTCTATGGCTTGGGCCGAAACATCCACGTCCCGGCCGAGCGCCTGGGGTCCATCGCCCTGTCCTATCGCAACCCCCAGGGCGACTCACAGCCCATGCAGGTCCTGGCCTCCACCGACAGTGGCGAAACCTGGCGCCCGGAACCCAATGCGTACCCCAAATCCTATGTCGGCTTTGCCCTGCCCGGAGATCGCCAGCCGGACTTCATCGGCCAGTTGACGACTCAATTGCGCATCGACACGTCGATCAACTTCACCCAGTACCTGACCCTGAATCAGGAGGTGCCGCTCGATGGCTCCATCGTGCTGGACCTGCGTTACCTCTGACCTCTTCACGCTGCCCCAATGGAAGACCCCGGCATGACCACAACCTTACTCAAAACAGCAACCTGCTGGCTTGCCCTGTCGCTGCTGCTTGGCGCACAGGCCCAGGCCGACGGCATGGTGCCGGACACCTCCGTGGTGATTATTTACGAAGCCGAGGGTGAGGCCGCCGTTTCAGTGACCAACACCGACGGCCAGCTCGCCTTGTTGCACGTCACCCTGGAAGACATTCCCGAAGACACCGAACCCCTGCTGGTAGTCACGCCGCCACTGTCGCGGGTGGAGCCGGACAAATCGCAATTGGTCCGTTTCATCCTGCAAAGCCAACAACCGCTGCGTACCCAGCGGCTCAAACGGGCGATCTTCGAAGGTATGCCCCAGGGCCGTTCCGCGACCAAAGCCGGGCACGCACAGGTCGGCGTGACGGTGCGCCAGAACCTGCCGGTGATCATCCACCCCAAGGGTCTGGCCCTCAATCGCACGCCCTGGACCAGCCTGACCTGGTCGCAACAGGGCAGTACCTTGCACGTGCGCAACGACAGCCCGTATGTGGTGCGCCTGGCCCAGGACCTGCGCCTGCTGCCCGGTGACGGCAAAGCCATGCTGCCTCGCACCTACGTGTTGCCCGGGGAGACCCTGAGTGTGCAGGCCAGCGGCGGCCCCGCCACTAAAGTGCGACTGCAACCGGCCACCGTCTACGGCTTTGCGGCTGCCGCCTACGAAGCCCCGATCATCTGACGAGCAACAAGAGGTTCCCGACCCGCCACAGACGCCCTTCAATCGAGTGCCTTTCGTGAAAACAATATTGAGCTCCCGTGACGGCGAAGCAGTGCCCGACACTCCCGCTCGCCTTGCCTTCCCCGCGATGCTGCTGGCCTGTGCCTTATTGCCGGGCAAAGCCTGGGCCGAAGCACGGCCCGGCTTCGACGCCACCACCCTGCACCAGCGCGGCATTGACCCAGAGTTGGCCAACCTGCTGCTGGACGCCCCGCGCTTTGCCGCCGGCAGGCAGGCGGTGAGCCTGCGGGTCAACGGCCAGCCTCGTGGGCGCCTGGAGGTGGGTTTTGATCAACAGGGCGTACTGTGTTTTGACCGATCCTTGCTGGACGCCGCCAACCTGACGATCCCCGGCGACGAAGGGCCCTGCCATGATTTTCTCGCGCAGTACCCACAAAGCCTGGTGGAGCCGGACCCCGCCAGCCTCAGCGTGTCCCTGGTGGTGCCGACCGATGCATTGCGCCCGGTGCAACAAGACGTCTCGGGCTATGAAACCGGCGGCGTCGCCGGCTTGCTCAATTACGATCTCACAGGGTTCTATAACCGCTTCGGCGACGGCAACAGCCGGTTTGGCTCGGCGAATACCGAGGTGGGTTTCAACGCCGGCGACTGGATCGTGCGCAGCCGCCAAGTACAGACCTGGCAGGATGGGCTGTCGCGCAGCACCCATCTGGAGGCCTATGCCCAGCGCACTTTTGCCAGCCATCAAGCCGTGCTGCAAGCCGGGCAGATCAGCCTCTACAACCCGGTGTTATCCGGTGCGCAGATCACCGGGGTCCAGGTCCTGACCGAACAGGCTCTACTGGCACAGGGGCAAAGCGCGACCATCGACGGTATTGCCAACAGCCCGGCGCAAGTCGAGGTGCGGCAGAACGGCGCGTTGATTCACTCCACGGTGGTGCCCGCCGGACCGTTCTCCCTGACGGACGTACGGCGCCTGAACTCGCGTTCGGACGTCGAAGTCACGGTCAAGGAAAGCAGCGGCGGCGAGCGACGCTTCACCGTCCCCGCCGCCATGCTCGGCCTCGGGTTGCCAGCACCGGGGTACTCGGTGGCGGTGGGCCGTGTGCGCAATATCGGCGATGCCCAGGGCGACGATCCGTGGGTCGCCAGCGCGGGCTGGACCGGTGCCGTGCACTCGCAACTGTCCCTGGGCAGCGGCGTGCTGGTGTCCAGTGAATACCGGGCTGCGGGGCTGAGCCTGGGTTGGCTGCCGTGGCTGGACAGTCAGATCCAGCTGTCCACACAGCTCGCCGATACCCAGGCGCGGGACAAGGTCCGTGGCCTGCAAACCGACCTGTCCTGGGCCCAGCGCCTGAATGATCAATGGTCGTTCAGCGTGGCCAATTCCTGGAGGACACCGGGCTATCGGGAACTGGAAGAAGCCACCTACGCGCCCGACACCACCCAGCAACCGCGCTCCCGTTATCGCGATCAACAAAGCGCCACGCTGGGCTGGTCCCACCCGTGGCTGGGGGCTTTCAGTGCCGGGGTTTCGCGCTCGAGCAGCGCTGACGGCGAGAGCAGCAGTCGCGGCCTGGCGTCCTGGGGCACCAGCGTCGGCGGGGTGTCATTGTCGGCCAGTGCCGAGTGGCAGATGGGCGGGCGCCAGCAGCAGGACAACGCGGTGTACCTGAACGTCAGCCTGCCCCTGGGCGAGAGCCGCCGCGTGCGGGCCTGGGTCCGCAACTCGGGCAGCGAACATCGCACGGGGCTGGGGCTGAACGAACAGATCGACGATCAATTGAGTTACCGCGTCAGCGCCGAACACGACACCCGCGACCAGCAGGTCGAAACCACCCTCGGCCTCTCGGCCCTGCCCCGCTACAGCCAACTCGATTTCAGCTACAGCCGCGCCGATGCCGAGCGTTCGAGCTATCAGGGCAGCGCCCGGGGGGGCGTGGTGCTGCATGGTGGCGGTGTCACGTTGTCGCCGTATGCGGTGCGCGACACCTTTGCCGTGGTGGCGCTGGGCGACATGGGCGGTATCAAGCTGAGCACGCCCAGCGGCCCGGTGTGGACCGACTGGCAAGGCCAGGCCGTGGTGCCCCAGGTGAGCGCCTATGGCCGCAGCCCGGTGGAAGTGCAGACCCGCTCGCTGCCGCGCAACGCCGATATCAACAACGGCCTGACCATGATCTCGGCCGGGCGCGGCGCCGTGCAACGGGTCGAATTCGGCGTGACCTTGACCCGTCGAGTGTTGCTCACCGCGCGCACCGCGCAGGGGGCGTTGCTGCCCCGTGGCGCCTCTGTCAGTACCGCCAGCGGCGAGTTCGTGACCCTGGTGCAGGACGGTGGCCAGGTGTTCCTGCCCAACGTGCTGGAGCAGTCCGAATTGTGGGTCAGCGCACCAGAGATGGAGCGCTGCCGGCTGCAGTTTGAACTGTCGGCCAAGGGCGATCCCCAGGTGTACTTCGAAACCGCGCCAGCGAGCTGCAACGCCTTATGAGGACGATCACCATGCGCCTTTTCCGCGCTCCAAAGCGACTGATGGCGGTCGTGCTTACCGTCGGCCTTGCCGGCAATGCCCTGGCCGATGACGAGTGCCAGTTGACCCTCAGTGAATCCCTGCTGGATTTGGGCCTGATGAGCCGCCTTGCACAAAACGACAGCGCCCCCCAGCGCCTGCTCGGCGAACGCCGCCTGAGCCTGAACCTGAGCTGTCCGCAACCGGCGGATATGAGTGTGTTCTATCGGGCCCTGGCGGCGAATGCGCAATACCTGCAATTTACCGAACATGGACACTACGCCCTGCAAGTCAGCGATGGCGTGCTGGATGGCCAGGCAGTGGAGCTGGGGTTACTACCGGGCGCCGGCCAGCCTCCCGCCACCGTCGCCACAGCGTTGAACTGGCGTCCAGGCCATGGGGTGGTGCCGATGGTCCGCGGCACTCCGGTGCAAGGCCAGCACTTTTCCCTGCAAGTAAGCCTCAGTGCCTGGGCCGACGTGGCCGCGACCCACGTGCGCGATGCGACCACCTGGGAAGTGTCGGGCACCTTCGACGCCCCCCAAAGCGGACGCTACCGGGAACTGACCCTGCGCGCCCACTTCGCCCCCGTCGCTTGCACACCGCAGTTATCCAACGGCGGCCTGGTGGATTACGGCACCTTGCTGGCCAAGGACCTGAGCGCCACTGCAGAAACCCCGCTGCCCACCCGTACGTTGCAGTTTTCCGTGAATTGCGATGCCCCCGCACGCTTCGCCCTGGTGATGCACGACAACCGATTCGGCTCGGCCACCGGCGGCACCGATGAGACCGCCTACGGCCTGGGCGTGGATGCCAGTCACAACAAAATCGGTCGCTACTATCTGAACATCGACCCGGCGGACTTCAGCGCCGATAACCTGGGCACCCTCTATCGCACCGACTCCACCAGCAACGGCCAGGCCTGGAGCAGCGCCACCGCCCGGCAGATCCCGATCGCCGCCAATAGCCTGATGGGGTTTACCGACAGCATCGGCAGCACCCTGGGGCCGATTGCCGCTCAACACCTGGTCGGCACGGTGCGCATCAAGCCCTACCTGGCCCCCACCCAATCCATGGACCTGCGCAACGTGGTGCGTATCAACGGCTCCGGCACCCTGGAAATCATCTACCTCTGACCTCTGGAACCTTCTTTATGCACAAGCACTGCCTGGCTTTGCCCGCCCTGCTGTTACTGGTCTCGGCGCAACCTGCGCTGGCCGCCTCGACCGTGGACCTGAGCGTCAAAGGCCAGGTCACGCCGACAGCCTGTACCCCGCTGCTGTCCAGCGGCGGGATGATCGACTACGGCAAGATTTCCCAGCATGACCTGAACCTCGACAAGGGCACACGCCTGCCGATCAAGCAGTTGCAAGTCAGAATCGGCTGCAATGCCCCAGCGCGCTTTGCCCTGCGCATGCGCGACAATCGCAACGGTTCGGCCACGGTCAACAGCGAGATCTATTACGGGCTGGGGTTCGACAACAGTGGTAATCGCATCGGGCTGTATTCCATGACGTTTGATCCCAGAAAAACGCTGGTCGACAGTACTTCGCTGATCTACGGCACCGAGTCCACCACCGGCGGCCTGGCCTGGCGTACCGCCAACCTCAACACCATCGAGATTGGCGCCAACAGTTACCTGGGGTTCACCGAAACCAAAGACAGTGTCGCCGGACCGTCGGCGATTCAGGTTCTGATCAGCACGGTCAAAGTCGAAGCGGTGATCAATGCCCGACAGAACCTGGACCTGAGCACCGACACCCCGCTGGATGGCTCGGCAACCCTGGAAGTGCTGTATCTCTAGAGTTTCTCGCTGGTGACCTGCACATACTGCGCACGTCCTGCGCCCAGCCCGGCGACGATTGCACCCAGGCCGATTACCGCGAAAATCCAGCCAATGGCCGTCCAGCCGCCGGTCCAGTCATGCACCAGGCCGACCGCGAACGGGCCAAGGGACGCCAGGGTGTAGCCGATGCCCTGGGCCATGCTCGACAGGTTGGCGGCCACATGGGAATCGCGCGAGCGCAGCACGATCAAGGTCAGCGCCAGGCTGAACGTGCCACCCTGGCCCAGGCCCAACAGAATCGCCCAGCCCCACAGACCGTCCAACGGTGCATACAGGCACCCGAACAGGCCGCCGAGGGTCAGCAGCATTACCACCACAATGGCCAGGCGTTGATCCTTGCCACGGGTGGCCAGCCAGGGTGCGGCCAGGGAGCTGGCCAGTTGCACGATGATCGAGCCGGACAGGGCCAACCCGGCTTCAGTGGCACTCAGGCCACGGCCGATGAGGATCGACGGCAGCCAGCCGAACACGATATAAGCCAGGGACGATTGCAGGCCCATATACAACGTCACCTGCCAGGCCAGCGGGTCGCGCAGCAAGCCCTTGACCCGATACGCCACCTGGTGGGCGCCGTGTTTCTGCCCGACTTGCGGTAACCAGAACAGCGCCGCCAGCAGTGCCGGCAGCATCCAGAAGCCCAGGCCGATGTTCCAGCTGTCTGCGAAGTAATGACTCAACGGCACCGTGGCCCCTGCTGCCAACGCCGCGCCCAGGCACAGGGCCATGGTGTAGACCCCCGTCATGGCCCCGGCCTGCCTGGCGAAGTCACGCTTGACGATACCCGGCAACAACACCCCGATAATGCCAATACTGGCCCCGGCCAGCAGACTGCCGGCGAACAGCCCGACCTCACCGAACGAGCTGCGCAGAATGATCCCGGCGGCCAGGGTCAATAAAATCCCCAGCACCACACGCTCGGCGCCAAACCGTCGGGCGAGGATCGGCGCCATGGGCGCAAACAGGCCCAGGCACAGCACCGGCAAGGTGGTCAGCAGGCCGGCCTGGGCCGCCGACAACCCCAAGCTGGCGGACACTTCACTGAGCAGCGGTGCCATGCTCGACAACGCCGGGCGCAGGTTCAACGCCACCAGAATCAGGCCCAGTAATAACAGCCACGGACGATGCACCTGCGGCGGACTGTGCTGGACCACCTCGTCGTCGGCCTCGGCGTCGATCAGCAATTCTTCAAGGGCATTTTCTGGGCGGGGCATGGCGTTCTCGGGTTCAAGGTTCATTGATCAACTGCCGGGACAGGGCTTTGGCGTGCTCCGGGGCCTGCTGCTCCACGGCATTGAGCAGTTCGACATGCAGGTCGAACACTGCCTGGCGACGCGGCTTGATATTCAGGGTCTGGCGCAACTGGGCGCCGACGATGCTGGAAAAGTACTGGTACAGCTCACTCAAGGCCGGGTTGTGGGCCGCGTCCACCAGGCGCTTGTGGAACACCAGGTCGCACTGGATGTAGTGCTCCAGGTCGCCGTGGTAGTGCTCGCCACTGGCCCGCAGCGCTTGGTGCAGGCGTTGCAGATCCTCAGGGGTGCGGCGCAAGGCCGCCAGGCCGACGGCCTCGACCTCAAGAATCTGCCGCGTCTCCTGCGCCTGCTCCAGGGTGCACTGGGACATGGCATTCATCACCCCCAACGGATCGGTCATGGAACGCAGGTAGCTACCGTCTCCCTGGCGAACCTCGATCAGCCCGGAGAACGCCAGCACCCGCATGGCCTCGCGCACGGTATTGCGGCTGATGCCCAGCTCGGCCGACAGCTCCGGCTCGGTGGGCAGGCGCTCGCCAATCGCCCATTTGCCTTGGGTGATGCGCTGGCGCAGTTGGTCCAGGGCCTGGTCGACCAGGGAGCGTTTGATCAGAGGGGCGATGTCCGGCATGGGTTTTGTACTTTCGTCCAATCATAGGATGAATTTTCGTACAGCCTATTCGGAGTTGCCTACAGAAGCAACGCACCAGGGTTTTCAGGCGGGCAAAGGAAGCGAATTTTCAATCAGTAAAATTACCCTTCAAGGGTAACTATTGGCCTCAGGTGTCTTATGGAAAAGTACACACCTCATTACGATTCGGCGGTGATAAAGGCGGATGTCAGGCGGCTTGGAAGGAACGCAAAACCATCAGTGTCCAGGGCATGGAGCGTCGGGTCGACACTCTTTCAGGCTGGGGATGCAAAGCCTGTGGCGACGGCTTTTGGGACCCCGATACCGATAGTGCGGATCGCTATGCAGAAGCGGGTGATGAGTTGGTTCTCGCCGCGCGAAAAATGATCGGCGCCGAGATAAAACGCATCCGCCGAAAACGGCACCTTACACAAAAAGAAGCAGTGCAATTGCTGTCCGGGGGCGGCCACAACGCGTTCTCTCGGTACGAGCGCGGTGAGTTGATGGCACCCAAACCCTTGGTGCTGTTGATGCGGTTATTGGATCGTCACCCACATTTGCTGACAGACGCAAAAGCTCTCGCCGAGGGTGCTGATTTGTTCGGTGCCTTCACCTCTACCGTGAACAGCGACACTGAAGTACTCAACGCTTCCTAGCCGCAAAAAAAACCCGGCGCCAGGCCGGGTTGGTCTCAAACATCCATCAATGCAAAATCTGACTCAAGAACAACTTGGTCCGCTCATTCTGCGGGTTGTCGAAGAAGTCATTGGGCGCCGCCTGTTCCACGATCTCGCCCTTGTCCATAAAGATCACGCGGTTGGCCACGGTGCGCGCAAAGCCCATTTCGTGGGTCACGCACAACATGGTCATGCCGTCTTCGGCCAGGCCGATCATGGTGTCCAGCACCTCCTTGACCATCTCCGGGTCGAGGGCCGAGGTCGGCTCGTCGAACAGCATGATTTTCGGCTTCATGCACAGGGCACGGGCAATCGCCACGCGCTGTTGCTGGCCGCCCGACAATTGCCCCGGGAACTTGTGGGCCTGCTCCGGGATGCGCACGCGCTCCAGGTAGTGCATGGCGATTTCCTCGGCCTTGCGCTTGGGCATCTTGCGCACCCACATCGGCGCCAGCGTGCAGTTCTGCAGGATGGTCAGGTGCGGGAACAGGTTGAAGTGCTGGAACACCATGCCCACTTCCCGGCGCACGCTTTCGATCTGCTTGAGGTCATTGGTCAGTTCCACGCCATCGACCACGATGCGCCCCTGCTGGTGCTCTTCCAGGCGGTTGAGGCAGCGGATGGTGGTGGATTTGCCCGAACCGGACGGCCCGCACAGCACGATGCGCTCGCCCTGCTTGACGTTGAGGTTGATGTCTTTCAACACATGGAACTGGCCGTACCACTTGTTGACGCCCTGCATCTGGATAATGCCTTCAGGGCTCACCGGCTGTTTGATTGCTTCGCTCATCAAAAAACTCCTAACGCTTGTGGCCAGTGTCGAGCTTGTGTTCCAAATGAATGGAATAGCGCGACATACCAAAACAGAAAATCCAGAACACCAGGGCCGCGAACACATAGCCTTCAGTGGCCATGCCCAGCCATTTCGGGTCGGCGGCGGCTTGCTTGACGCTGTTGAGCAGGTCGAACAAGCCGATGATGATCACCAGGCTGGTGTCCTTGAACAGCGCAATAAACGTGTTGACGATGCCGGGGATCACCAGCTTCAGGGCTTGCGGCAGGATCACCAGGCCCATGCTGCGCCAGTAGCCCAGGCCCATCGCGGCGGCCGCTTCGTACTGCCCCTTGGGAATCGCCTGCAAGCCACCGCGCACCACTTCAGCCACATAGGCCGACTGGAACAGGATCACGCCGATCAGGGCCCGCAGCAGCTTGTCGATGCCCATGCCTTCAGGCAGGAACAGCGGCAGCATCACCGACGACATGAACAGCACGGTAATCAACGGCACGCCGCGCCAGAACTCGATGAAGGTCACGCACACCACACGAATCGCCGGCATGTTCGAGCGTCGCCCCAGCGCCAGCACAATCCCCAGGGGCAAGGCCCCGGCGATGCCGACGGTGGCGATGACCAGGGTCAGCATCAGGCCGCCCCATTGGCTGGTGGCGACGTTGGTCAGGCCGAAGATCCCGCCGTGCAGCAGGAAGAAGGCGATGATCGGGTACAGCACCAGAAAGCCCAGGCCGTAGACCGCCTTGCGCTGAAACCGCGAGATAAACAGCGGGGCCACGCCAATCACCGCCAGCCACACGGTGAAGTCCACGCGCCAGCGCAGGTCGCCGGGATAGTAGCCGTACATGAACTGCCCGAAGCGCTGTTGGATAAACACCCAGCAGGCGCCTTCCTTGGTGCAGTCGGCGCGGGTGGTGCCGACCCAGTTGGCGTCGAGGATCGCCCACTGCAGGATCGGCGGCACCACCAGGTACACCAGGTAGAACGCCAGCAAGGTCAGCAGGGTATTGAGCCAACTGGAAAACAGGTTGGCGCGCATCCATGCCATCGGGCCGAAGACTTTGTTCGGCGGCGGCATATCAGGTTTGAAAGTATGGGAAGTCATGCGGGTGTCCTCACCGTTCGATCAGCGCAATGCGCTTGTTGTACCCGTTCATCAGCAGGGAAATGCTGATGCTGATTGCCAGGTACACGCTCATGGTGATGGCAATGACCTCGATGGCCTGGCCGGTCTGGTTGAGCACCGTGCCGGCAAACAGCGAAACCATTTCCGGGTAACCGATACCGGCGGCCAGGGACGAGTTTTTCGCCAGGTTCAGGTATTGGCTGGTCAGCGGCGGGATGATCACCCGCAGGGCTTGCGGGATGATGACCTTGCGCAGCGTGGGCCCGGGGCGCATGCCCAGGGAGCGCGCGGCTTCGGTCTGGCCGTGGCTGACCGACTTGATGCCCGAACGCACGATCTCGGCAATAAACGCTGCTGTGTAAACCGTGAGCGCCAGGGTCAGCGCCAGCAGCTCGGGGATCAGAACCCAGCCGCCGACGAAGTTGAAGCCCTTGAGTTCCGGCATTTGCCAATGCACGGGCGCACCAAACAGCAACGTGCACAACGCCGGGATCACCAGGAACAGCCCCAGACCCGCCCAGAACTTGTGGAACGGCACGCCGGTGGCTTCAAAGCGTTTATTGGCCCAACGGCTCATCAACACAATGGCAGTGATCGCCAGCACCACACTGCCGACAAACGGCCAGAACCCATCGGCCGCGACGGCCGCCGGCATGTTCAGGCCACGGCTGCTGACAAAGAAGGTGTCGCTGAAGTTATGGCTGTTGCGCGGCCCCGGCATGGTCAGGAACACCGCGAAATACCAGAACAGGATTTGCAGCAGCGGCGGAATATTGCGAAACACCTCCACATACACCGTCGCCAGTTTGCTGATGATCCAGTTCGGTGACAGCCGGGCCACGCCGATGATAAACCCGAGGATGGTGGCCAGGACCACACCGATCACGGTGACCAGCAAGGTGTTGAGCAGACCGATCACAAAGACCCGGGCATAGCTGTCCGATTCGGTGTAGTCGATCAAATGTTGAGCGATGCCGAAACCGGCGCTGCGCTCCAGGAAGTCGAAGCCGGAGGTAATGCCCCGGTGCTGAAGATTGGTTTGCGTGTTGTTGAACAGGTACCAGCCCAACGCGACCACCGCCACGATGGTGATGATCTGGAACAGCCACGCACGCACTTTTGGATCACTGAAGCTGAGCTTCTGTTTTGGTGCGCCGATTTGAGTTTGCATTAAGTGCCCCGCAAAAAATGGAACAGAACATCACCCGGCGGTTGGCCCACCGGGTGATAGAACCATCAGCGATCAGCGCACAGGAGGTGCGTATTGAATGCCACCGTTGTTCCACAGCGCGTTCAGGCCACGGTCGATTTCCAGCGGGGTGCTCTTGCCCAGGTTGCGCTCGAACACTTCACCGTAGTTACCGACCTGCTTGACGATCTGGACCACCCAGTCCTTCTTCACTTTCAAGTCTTTGCCGTATTCGCCGTCAGCGCCCAGCAGACGGGCAACGTCCGGGTTCTTGGTGGCCTTGGCTTCAGCCTCGACGTTTTTCGAGGTGATACCGGCTTCTTCAGCGTTGAGCATGGCGTAGCCCACCCAGCGCACGATGGCCAGCCACTCGTCGTCGCCATTACGCACGACCGGGCCCAGGGGCTCCTTGGAAATGGTTTCCGGGAGGACCACGTAGTCTTTCGGCGCGGCCAGCTTGCTGCGCTGGGCGAACAGTTGCGACTTGTCGGAGGTCAGCACGTCGCAGCGCCCGGACTCCAGGGACTTGGCGCTTTCATCGGAGGTGTCGAAGGTGATCGGGGTGTACTTGAGGTTGTTGCCACGGAAGTAGTCGGAAACGTTCAGCTCGGTGGTGGTACCGGCCTGGATGCAGATGGTTGCACCGTCCAGTTCCTTGGCACTTTTCACGCCCAGCTTGTTGTTGACCAAAAAGCCGATGCCGTCGTAGTAGGTGATGAACCCCGGGAATTTCAGGCCCATGCCCGCATCGCGGGAGCTGGTCATGGTGGTATTGCGCGAGAGGATGTCGACTTCGCCAGACTGCAGCGCGGTGAAACGCTCCTTGGCATTCAATTGGCTGAACTTGACCTTGGTCGCGTCGCCGAACACCGCAGCGGCCACGGCGCGGCAGTAGTCAGCGTCAATCCCGAGGATCTTGCCGCTGGCATCCGGCACCGAGAAACCCGGCAGGCCGTCGCTGACGCCACATTGCACAAACCCTTTCTTCTGCACTGCATCCAGGGTGGCACCGGCCTGGGCCAGACCACTGATCCCCAATACGGTCGCCGCAGTCACGATGGCCAGGGTGGACTTCAATACCTTCATTCAAACCTCCAGTTGCTCTTGTTGTGTCGGAGCTCGAACCTCTGCGCACCCTTATGAGGCGATATCGACCCGTGTTGGCTTTTTTTGGGGTCAAGCAGCAAGAGGCTGTCGCTGTCATTGCAGCGGCTATCCCAGAGGCGGTAGTCACTGATAGTGTTACCGTTCCCGGATAGTTCTGACATCAACCTACACATAGCAAGCGCCGTACCAGAGTGTCAGCTGAGTCGTTTCAGCCCAGGATCAATCGCAAAACAGTCAACCATGCGACATCTTGTTAACTGAGCCGCCTTGCACGAACTGCCTTGTCGCATCTCTTCGGCGCGCACGCACATTTATGGAGCAAACATGACCGACCCCTTGATTCTTCAGCCCGCCAAGCCCGCAGACGCCTGCGTAATCTGGTTGCATGGCCTGGGTGCCGATCGCTACGACTTCTTGCCAGTGGCGGAGGCGTTGCAGGAAACCTTGCTGTCCACGCGCTTTGTATTGCCCCAGGCTCCGACCCGTGCGGTGAGCATCAATGGCGGCTACGAGATGCCAAGCTGGTACGACATATTGGCCATGACCCCGGCACGGGCCATCAGCCGTGAACAGCTGGATGAGTCGGCAAAAATGGTCATTGATTTGATCGACCAACAAAAAGCCAGCGGAATAGACGCCTCGCGCATTTTCCTTGCCGGCTTCTCCCAAGGCGGCGCGGTGGTCCTGCACGCCGCCTTTATGAAATGGCAGGGGGCCTTGGGTGGCGTGCTTGCCCTCTCCACTTATGCACCGACGTTCAGCGATGAACTGGAACTGTCCGCCAGCCAGCAGCGCATTCCGGCCCTGTGCCTGCACGGCCAGTACGATGAAGTGGTGCAGAACGCCATGGGCCGCAGCGCCTATGAGCATTTAAAGCAGCAGGGTGTCACCGTGACATGGCAAGAATACCCAATGGGTCACGAAGTGTTACCCGAAGAGATCCGCGATATCGGTCAATGGCTAAGCCAGCGCCTTGGCTAAAAAACCGCCATTGTGTAGCCGCGTGTCCAACGCACTACGCCGCGCCCGATTCTTGCATTACACTGGCCGGCGTACATTCCTTAACCAATTGATGAGATGACCGTGCTCAAAGCACTCAAGAAGATGTTCGGTAAAAGCGAGACTGAACCACTCGCCCCTGTTCCCAGCGCCCCGGCCCAAACTTCCGGCAGCCGCAATGACGGTAAACAGCCTGGCCGAACCGCGCCCGTTGCCTCGCCAAAACCAGCGCCTGCCACGCCTGCCGCCCCGGCTCCAGCCGCCCAGCCCGTAGAAGAACCACCGCGCGTAGAAAAACCGCGCCGCGAACGTGCGCCAAAACCGGTGGTAAAGCCGTGGAAACTGGAAGACTTCGTGGTTGAGCCCCAAGAGGGCAAGACCCGCTTTCACGACTTCAAGCTGGCCCCGGAACTGATGCATGCCATCCAGGACCTGGGCTTTCCATACTGCACGCCGATCCAGGCCCAGGTACTAGGCTTCACCCTGGCCGGCAAAGACGCCATTGGCCGCGCCCAGACCGGTACCGGCAAGACCGCAGCGTTCCTGATCTCGATCATTACCCAGCTGCTGCAAACCCCGCCGCCCAAAGAGCGCTACATGGGCGAGCCACGGGCACTGATCATCGCCCCGACCCGGGAGCTGGTGGTGCAGATCGCCAAGGATGCCGCCGACCTGACCAAGTACACCGGCCTCAACGTCATGACGTTTGTGGGCGGCATGGACTTCGACAAACAGCTCAAGCACCTGGAAGCGCGGCACTGCGACATCCTGGTCGCCACCCCGGGCCGTTTGCTGGACTTCAACCAGCGTGGTGACGTGCACCTGGACATGGTTGAAGTGATGGTGCTGGACGAAGCCGACCGGATGCTCGACATGGGGTTTATCCCACAAGTGCGTCAGATCATTCGCCAGACCCCACCGAAAAACGAACGCCAGACCCTGCTGTTCTCCGCGACCTTCACCGAAGACGTGATGAACCTCGCCAAGCAGTGGACCACCGACCCGTCCATCGTCGAGATCGAGGCGCTGAACGTCGCCAGCGAAAACGTCGAACAGCATATCTATGCGGTGGCCGGTGCCGACAAATACAAGCTGCTCTACAACCTGGTCAACGACAACGGTTGGGAGCGGGTCATGGTATTTGCCAACCGCAAGGACGAAGTGCGGCGCATTGAAGAACGCCTGGTTCGCGACGGCGTCAATGCCGCGCAACTGTCCGGCGACGTGCCGCAGCACAAACGCATCAAGACCCTGGAAGGCTTTCGCGAAGGCAAGATCCGCGTGCTGGTGGCCACCGATGTGGCAGGCCGCGGGATTCATATCGACGGCATCAGCCACGTGATCAACTTCACCCTGCCGGAAGTGCCGGACGACTACGTACACCGTATCGGCCGTACCGGGCGTGCAGGCGCTGCCGGTGTGTCGATCAGCTTTGCCGGGGAAGACGACTCGTATCAATTGCCGTCGATCGAAACCTTGCTGGGCCGCAAGATCAGCTGCGAAACGCCGCCGACGCACTTGCTGCGTCCCGTAGAGCGTAAACGCCCTTAAGCTGGAATGCGGTAAAAGATGTGGGAGCGGGATTGCTCGCGAACGCAGTGAATCAGTCAATATGTCCAGAGACTGACACACCGCATTCGCGAGCAAGCCCGCTCCCACATTTGCTTTCAGCGCTTTCACATTCAAGGAGGAACACATGAACCAGGCCGACTACATCATCATCGGCGGCGGTATTGCCGGTGCCTCCGCCGGTTACTGGCTGTCCCGACACGCCCGCGTCATCGTGCTGGAGCGTGAGTCCATGCCGGGCTATCACTCCACTGGCCGCTCGGCCGCGCTGTATATCGCCGCCTACGGTACCCCGCAAGTGCGCGCCTTGACCCTGGGCAGCCGCGACTTCTTCGATCACCCGCCCGCTGGTTTCAGCGAGCATCCGTTGCTCACGCCCCGTGGCGAACTGCTGGTGGACCTGCTGGGCGATCCTGACGAACTGCAGCGCCAATACCTGAGTGCCAAGGCCCTGGTACCCGAGACGCAGCTGCTGAGTGCCGAGGAGGCGCTGCACAGGCTGCCGATCCTGCGCCCGGAAAAAGTCCACGGGGCGATCTACGACCCGACGGTCTGCGACATCGACACCGACGCGCTGTACCAAGGCTATCTACGTGGTATCCGGCGCAATGGCGGAGAAATCCACACCGACAATGAAGTGCAGAAACTGACCCGCGACGGCGAGGGCCAGTGGCACGTGCGCACTTCGCAACAACGCTTCAGCGCCCCGGTGATCCTCAATGCCGCCGGCGCCTGGGCCGACACCATTGGCGAGCTGGCCGGAGCGCGGAAGATCGGCCTGCAACCCAAGCGGCGCAGCGCCTTTATCTTCGCGCCCCCCGCCGAGGTGAATAGCCACACCTGGCCGGAACTGGCGGCCCTCGACGGCTCGTTCTACATGAAGCCCGACGCCGGCATGTTCCTCGGCTCACCGGCCAATGCCGACCCGGTGGCGCCCCACGACGTGCAACCCGAAGAGCTGGACATTGCCACGGGCATCTATCACATCGAACAAGCCACCACCCTGAGCATCCGCCGCCCGACCCGCACCTGGGCAGGGTTGCGCAGCTTTGTCAGCGATGGCGACCTGGTGTGCGGGTTCGATCCACAGGTCGAGGGTTTATTCTGGGTAGCGGCCCAGGGCGGTTATGGCATCCAGACCTCACCGGCGATGGGCCAGGCCAGTGCGGCATTGGTTCGCCACCTGGCGTTACCCGAGGCGTTGCAGCGTGCCGGCCTGACGGAGGCGATGTTATCGCCCCGGCGCCTGGGTTGATTGCAGGCACGGTGCCCTGCTGGATCATCCTTGATACAACTGCGCAATGATGGGCTGGCGAATGCGCGACGCCTCGTCTCTGAATGCCTGGTAATAGCCTGCACTGCTGGCCGGCATATCCACCAGGCGACTGCCCGTGGCTTGCGGCTGGGGATGGGCCGAACCGGGAGCACCTGGCACGGGTTGGGCAGGATCGCCACCACCCGAGCCTGCCGATGTGGTTCTGGCCTCTACCGAGCGACCAAAGTTGGTACTTCTCAATACGAAACGGGTGACCCCGTAAATCTTGCTGAAGCTAGTGATTCCCTGTTTATCGGTGAACTTATAGCTCAAGCCCAGCATCCGCTTGCCAGCCGCCAGAAAGCTGGCCCCCAGTGGGGCGTCAAAAAAGCTGCTGTACTTGACAAAGTCCTTGGCCGTGCTGGCCTTGAGAGCCGCAGTGTAGGCCATACTTGCCGACGTGTAGGCCCCCGCAAAGCTAACTACCCATGACGCCACAGAGAACCCGAAAGATGCCCACCCCAGGTTTTGGATGTGGTGCGAACGGTCCCAACCCATCGCCCTGTCGACCTCAGCGATACTCAAGGCTGCGACACTAAGCGTTCCCCCAACCACCCCCAACGATGCAGCCCCCAGCAGCGCCGCCTTGGAAGCAACAACCATCCCCGCCGCAGATGCCGCCGCCGTTCCAGCTGCCGCCGCATATGCCGCTACCGCGGTAACAAATCCGGGAGCCGCAAAACCTACCGTCACTATCGACAACACCAGCGCAACTCCGGTCAATACCCACTTCAACCAGTTCGGCAACAACCCGCTGGGGTCCATTAGGTTGACCGGATTACCAGCACAGTAGGCATAGCTGTTGATCCCCCCCTCGTCAAAAGGGCTCAGCGGATCAGGCTGCAAGAACATCATCAGGTGAGGATCGTAGACCCGTTGACCGTTGCCGAGAAAGTAGAGGTTGATCGCCGCATCCAGCCGTTGACCATTCAACGCCGGCAGTTGCAGATCAGCCATGCTACGGACCTTGCCGTCATCCAGCGGGATTTTCGTATCGCCGTAGGGCGTGTAGTGTCGCCGCACATGGGCCTGGCCTGGGGCCGATACGCCGCGCACACTACCGCTGGCATCGTTCATATGCAGTTGCAGCCCGTCGACGCCCCCGCTGCGTGCCATCACCTCATCCCCGCCGTCGGCGTAGCGGATCTTTTTATTGCCTTCAACCAGAGTCTCCAGCCGGTCGCCGGCGTATGCCAGCATCACCGGCGGCTCACTGCCCCGGGACGCCAGTACCTGGCGGGCCTCGGCATCGTATTGGTAGCTGTACTTGAGGGGACCGGCCTGCACTGTGGTCAACTGCTCAAAACCATTGTAGGTATAGGCCTGGCCCGCCGGGTGTGCCTGCAAGTTGCCCGCCGCGTCATACGTCAGTGTGACATCCTGCGCCGGGCGTGTATGGGTCAGCCGGGTCAGTTGAGTGGGATCGGCACCGGTAAAATAACGCTCGCAGGTGTCTTGCGTGCTGTCGGCAAACGTCGTGACAACCCGAGTAATGTTATTGAGGCTGTCAAAGCTGAAATCCTGCCCGACAATGCCACGCCCCAGATGATCCTTGGGGTGTTCGGGCCCCGTGCAGCGATAGGTCTTGAGCCGCAGAAAGGCATCGTAGGTGAAGGTCTCGCCGATCACCAGGCGTGAGCCGGCGTCCTTGAGTTCCCGTGTCGCCAACATACTGTTGAGGTGATACGTGCTGGTCATGACCTGGAACAGCGCACCGTTCTGCTCGAAGCGGCGCTCGGCTTCCCGACCCAGCGAGTCATAGGACAGCTTGGTAACGACTCGCGTGCTTTCATAGGCGGTGCTCAGGACATGCGGCCGGCCCAATGTATCGTAGGTTTGCTCGATGACCATGGCGCCAGTGGTCATCTTGGAGAACCGCCCGAACACATCGTACTCAAGCTGGCTGGACTGGCCGTCGGCGGAAGTTTGCTGCAGCAGGCGCCCGCCAGGGGAATAGCCATACTGCGAGGTCAGGACGTTGCCGTTGGCGGTTTGGATATCCTTTTCAGGACGGCCGTTGGCATCCATAACGAACTCATGGATCAAGCCATTGGTCTCGGAACGTGTCATAGCACCGGTAACCGGGTCATGCCGGTAGGTGCTCGCCGGATGGTCCGACATCTCAATCCGAGTCGGCACATCCAACTCTGTGTCATAAGTCAGGGTCTGGCGAACCCCACGGGAGGAAACCATGGTGAACGGTTCCATCTCTCCGGCCTTGTACTCCCAGGTCGTGGCCTGCCCCAATGCCCCACGCGTCTGGCTGGTCATTCTGCCGAGGCTATCGTAGGTACGGGCCCCCAGCCGCTTGTTGTCGACCGTAAAAGCACTGGCCAATTCACTGCTGGTGCCGGGGGCGTAATCCGTTTTACGCAGCCGATGAGGAGTGCCATCTATTGGTTTTTGAAGGGTCGTCAGCACCCGGTCGAACACGTCATAGGTCAGCTCAGTGGACGTTTTATTGACATCCACTGCCGTCACGCAGCGCCCCAAGCCATCGTAGGTATACGACGCCAGCTCCACTTTATTATTGTTGGCATCCAGGCGCTCCACCTTCATTGGCTGGTTATGCGTATTGAAATAGGTCAACAGCCGTTCACCGCCAACCACGCCCTCCTCGGTAAGATTGAGCCGCGGGTCATACTCGTTGATGACAACACGGCCATCGGCGTGGGTGACGCGGCTGGCGTTGCCCCACTTACTGTAGGAGTGGACGCTGCGCAACGAGCGTTGCCCGTTGGTCACGTAGTCGCTCTTGACCACTTCCACAGTTTGCCCAAGCGCGTCATAACGCCAAGTGCAGGCGACTCGCTCCTGGCTCGAGCCGATCAATTGTGCTTCGGACACCTGGCGTCCGGCACCGTCGTAGTAGGTAATCGTCTTGTTACCTTGCGCGTCCGCGGTAATCAGATGGGCACGCTTATTCTCTTCGGCAAAATGGTAAGCGTATTGCCGGGTCGCTTTCTGCGGCGCTCCAAGAGCTACGGTTTCTGCGGTCAGCCGGCCATTGACGTCGTACGCCAGGCCCATCGTGCTGCCGCCATCTCGCGTTAACGACAACAGGCGTCGACTGACCATCGAAAGCGTGCGTTTTGCCTCAAGCCATTGATTTCCTTGTTCTTCGCGCCCTTTCAACCGTCGGGTTTCGATCAGGTTATCGCCTTCAATGACGTAACTGAAATCACTGGTCAACAGCTGCCCGCCGACCGTACTGGTGCTGCTCTTCAACCGGCCAGCCAGCGCCACAGGGGTTTCGTAGTAAGTCTGCTGCATCACTAGCACACCAGCCTGGCTGCTCGATTGCTGTAGCACAAAATAACTACTGCCCGTCTGGGGGACGCGCGTATGGGTATATTCCGTGAGTCGCGCGGTAGGCGTGCCTCCTACAGGTACGAGTCGCTCTTGTTTGAGGTAGCGCTGGAACAATTTGTGGGGGTCCGCCGGGCATTTGCCGCTTTCGCCGGCAATCGGGTAATAACTGTATTCGGTGCGAATGCCAGAGGGTTCGGTGCGGCTGAGTTCGTTGCCATAATCATCGGTTTCGATCTGCTGGATCTCTTCCCTCGAGGTGCCACCAGCTACGAGTTCATAGCGATTGGTAACGGTTTTGGGCAGCTGGAAGTTCGCGGGCTGGCTGGGAAATAGACCGGGGAGCGTGTTATAGGTGATATTTACTTTACTGCGCGTTCCCTCGCGTAGGACCTGCTTTTCGGTCAACAGGTGAAACTTATTGTAGGTGGTACGAGTGACGCTCAAGACCGTATTGTTATTGGCCGCGTCAATGCTTTTCTCCTCAGTCCAATAGTCATAGGCGCCGCTAATCAGATACAGGTTGTCCTCACCCTCTTTGAAACCACCCGCATAAGGGAACCCCGTGAAGTTCTGCCCTGGACTGTAATCATAAGTCCGGATCATTGGAGGTTGATTGGCACCTGGAGTCTGCGTCCAACTGGACACACGGGGGATGAATTGGTTGTTGCCATATTGATGACCGTTTTCGGTATAGTTGATCTGCTCAGTTCCGCCCATCGGCGTTTGCACCCGCTCAATCGCAACCAAGCCATTACGAAACGGCGTCCTGTATACAAACGTATAGGCAGCAACCCCCGGCGCACCACTACGATCGTAAGGCGCAGTGACACCTGTAAGGCGATCATTGATCTGTGTAAATCGCGTACGCGCATAACGCCCCCCCTCGACACGTCTATCAGCCGTTTGCAGGCGCCCACTCGCGTAGGTCAGTAGCAGCAACTCTTCCTGTTTGTGATTGAGGATACGCTCAAGAGAACCACCTGGGGCATAGCCGAATCTGAAGACCTCACCATTTTCAAATCTTATGGAAGTAATTCGATAAGGGAGCGTACTACTGGTACGCTCCAAAACTTCAATCGTGCCATCCCGATAAATCACATGCAGCGTGGTTTCATTCGTTCGCCTTACCACTAGATCTTTAAGTTTTCGATCCTTGAAAACCATCGTTCCGCCAACAGAAGGCATACCTTGCGTCTTAAATCGCTCGCCGCTAATCAACGTGAGTTGCGCACTGGAAAGGTCAAATTCCGTATTACTCAGGCGCCACCCCAACCCATAAGGTACACGGCCAGGCTCAAACATTGAAAATAACAAAACAATACTGCGACTGACCTCGAGAGGCCCCTCAGGAGATAATTGAGCCAAATTGATTTGGGCACCATACTGACCTGTTCGTGGATCGACGGAACCGTTCAAGTACGAGGAAAAATTAAATGCGTTGGAATAGACATTCATGGTAAGCACCTGTTCTGAAGACGAGACGCACAAATCTAATCAGCTCTCATAATCCAACAACTCAATATTTTGCCTACTTCCACGCATAGTATATACATGCATGCAGCCATAATTATCGACTAGTCGCCAAGGTGTGTTGCCCTCCCCTTCAAACATGGGGAGCTCAATGGAAACCCATAACGCACGCATAATCGTATTTACTCGATTAAATCTCAGAATATGATAATTATCTGACAAGTTTTCATGTATCTCATCAAGAGAGGGGCTTGACCCAGGCTTATCGTGGCCCACTACAACTCCGCCTTTTCTATCAACTCCACCGGCCCCATTAACAAAAGACGTCTGAAAGTAACGCCCCTCCCAAGGGACCCACATGGGTGCGTCTAACCCCATTTGGGAGATAAACCTCACCCCAGGCGGGGGCAACCAATACCAAACATCAATATCGGTCTTCGTATTGTGATTCCAATAAGCGTGATCCACAGTAAGTATAAGATCACGAACTCTCACTCGATAAGGCTGCCGAGGCGAGATATTCACCCAAGCATTAAACTTTGAATCCCCTTCGTTAAAATTCGTGGTATAAACTTTACCATCTATAATTATCTTAGCCATAAGCCTCCGACTCTCCATTGAAGCGCCGGTTTCCAAACGCATAAATCGCTCAACTATCTCTATAGTATCCAGCGCCCCACTCTTTTGTTGCGTAGTGTTCTCCCCAATTCCGCCCCCCTCTGCGTCTTGTATCTCTCGAATCCAAAGTCCGGTATCATATATATTTTTCACGGTATCGCAGGACCACCCCCCCGGTAGAGGCTGGTTCACATTTGGAGAATATAATGTGACCGCTACACTGGCTTTTTCATCCTCCCGCAGGAGCGTGCTCTCCCAATTACCATTAATCCCTTCCTGCACCATAGTGACTTCAATAAGAACTTTGCACTGATGCCGGCCATTGGCATACAGCGCGTCAGTAGAATCCTGACCATTAGCAAGGACGATGTGGAAGTGCTGAGGTCGCCTTGCTAACTTAACGGGCTCCACCGTCAGACGATTGCCACTTTCATAGGGAACTATTTTAAATACATGAAGATTCCCATAGTTATCCCGCAACCGCCACTTGCTATTCAAAACCTCATGCGGAAGGTCCGGAATCTGTGTAGTAAGTTTAACCGCGCACATGACACGATTACTTATCCGATGAATCACTGGATCCTCACCTGGATTTACAACTGGAAGATACTGGTGAACCATACTCAACCGTAAAGTACTGCTCGCAGACCCAGAGAAAACCCCTCCTTTATAATTACCCGAAAGTCCATAAGACGTCTGAAAGGAGGTCCCTTCATTTGGCACCTCCACTGACTCATTCAACCCATAATTATGAACAAACCACAAACCATTAACACCTTCCCAATAGTACATATCAATATCAAGAAGCCCTGTAATATTTAAAGCATCATAATCAACAATCAAATCAAGCTCTGTAGAAAGCAATACTGGGGGCACCGTGGGCTTGATAAATACCGACGACTTAAAATCAGTCGGATATTCGGAATAGCTGTTAGTAACCGTCTCTCCGTCCAACACAATAGTCGCCATGAACTGTACAGCCTTGAGAGAGACATTTTCCTCAAGGCGCATATAACGCCTGACAATCTCTACCCCCGCGTCAACAACCGTATTGTTTGGCAGACTCTCGCCGAGTTCTTCCCCAGTACGATTCCAGAGTCCTGGATCATATTCGTTCTTCTGCGTATCGCAACTCCACCCGCTGCCTACACTGGCATTATCCGCGATAGAAACAGGTACGATTTTTACACTCGCTCGCTCACTATCGGTTAAGGAGGCTTGACTCCAGACACCTTTTTTCCCCAAAACCTGCTTTAAAACCTCAACTACAACTTCAACTTGATGATGCCCATTGGCATAAAGTGCATCCGTATAGTCAGTGCCATCAGCAAACCTGACCTTAAAATGCACAAGCCGCATATTATGTGATTGCCTGATCATCTCGTTCTCCAAAAATCACATCCATCGCCGTAGCGCGAACTTTCTCGAAACCAAATTCGAGCTGAAATTCCACGAACTTAGATATCGAACACTTAGGGAGATTAGAGACCAGGAAAAAAGAGAAAGTAACTGTTAAAAATGACAGTTAATTAGCTGAAATAGAAATAACTTAATGAACCTTTATAACTATAAACCACAGCCATGACTGCGTGTTCTTGCAAGCGCCACCCAATGATAAACAATCAGGCTTTCCAGCGACCCGCCGCCGCATGATCACTCTCTCGCCCCTCAACCCACCGCGCCCCCTCACTGGTGTTCTCCTTCTTCCAGAACGGCGCCCGGGTCTTGAGGTAGTCCATCACAAACGCACAGGCATCAAACGCCGCCTGGCGGTGGGCACTGGCGGCCGCGACGAACACGATGGGTTCGCCGGGCTCCAGGGCGCCGATGCGGTGCAGCACTTCGAGCTTGAGCAGCGGCCAGCGCTGCTCGGCTTCGACGGCGATCTTGGCCAGGGCTTTTTCGGTCATGCCGGGGTAGTGTTCAAGGAACATCCCCGCCACATCGAGGCCATCGTTGAAATCGCGTACATAGCCGACAAAGCTCACCACCGCACCCACACCCACGTTGGCCGCGTGCATGGCGTTGACTTCGGCGCCGGGGTCAAAGGGCTGGGCTTGCACACGAATGGCCATGGTCAGCCTCCGGTCACGGGCGGGAAGAAGGCGACTTCGTCACCGGCCTGCAAAGGCTCGTCGAGGGAGCACAGTTCCTGGTTGCGCGCACACATCAGGCTGGCCTCGTTGAGCACCTCGAAGCCCGCATCAGCCGCCAGTGCCAGGCGCACGGCATCGACCGTAGCGAAGTCGCCTTCGACCTCCAGGGAGTCCAGGCCTATCGCCTCGCTGTAGCGTGCAAAAAACAGTACGTTGATGCTCATGCCTGGTCCGCCTTGAAATGCCCGCTTTTGCCGCCGAGCTTTTCCAGCAGGCGGATGTTCTCGATGGTCATGCCACGGTCCACCGCCTTGCACATGTCGTAGATCGTCAACGCGGCAACACTGGCGGCAGTCAGTGCTTCCATTTCCACGCCGGTCTGCCCGGACAGCTTGCAGCGGGCGATGATGTGCACGGTATTTTCCCCTTCGGCTGCCAGCTCAACCTTGACGCCCGTCAACATCAGCGGATGGCACAGGGGGATCAGGTCGCTGGTCTTTTTCGCCGCCTGGATCCCGGCGATGCGCGCCACGGCGAACACGTCGCCCTTGGGATGGGCGCCGTCGACAATCATTTGCAGGGTCTGGGGCAGCATGCGCACCCGCGCCTCGGCCACGGCTTCGCGGAACGTCACGGTTTTATCGGTGACGTCGACCATATGGGCACGGCCCTGGGAATCGAGATGAGTCAGCACGGGGATACTCCTGATCAGAAGCCCCGATTGTAAACCCAACGCAGATCAAAAGGTGGGAGCAGGCTTGCCTGCGATAGCGCAGTGTCAGTCACCAACGCCATCGCGGGCAAGCCCGGCTCCCACAGGAACTGAGGTGAACCGGGCGATGGAGGCATCGCCCGGTTTCGGATTACAGGTGGGATTCGGCGTATTCGGCCAGAATCGAGCGAGGGACGCCCTGCAAGGCGATGTGCACGCCGTTCGGGAAATCCTTGAAGCGTTCCGTCAGGTAGGTCAGCCCGGAGCTGGTCGCGGACAGGTAGGGAGTGTCGATCTGTGCCAGGTTGCCCAGGCACACCACTTTGGAACCGGCGCCGGCACGGGTGATGATGGTTTTCATCTGGTGCGGCGTGAGGTTCTGGCATTCGTCAATCAGAATCAGGCTCTGCTGGAAGCTGCGACCTCGAATGTAGTTGAGGGATTTGAACTGCAACGGCACTTTGCTGAGGATGTAGTCGACGCTGCCATGGGTGTTTTCGTCATCCATGTGCAAGGCTTCGAGGTTGTCGGTGATCGCCCCCAGCCACGGCTCCATTTTTTCTGCCTCGGTGCCGGGCAAAAAGCCGATCTCCTGGTCCAGGCCCTGCACGCTACGGGTGGCGATGATGCGCCGATAACGCTTGGTGACCATGGTCTGCTCGATGGCAGCCGCCAGGGCGAGGATGGTCTTGCCCGAACCCGCCGCGCCGGTCAGGTTGACCAGGTGAATGTCCGGGTCGAGCAGCGCGTACAGCGCCAGGCTCTGGTAGATATCACGCGGTTTCAGGCCCCAGGCTTCCTGGTGCAACAGGGGCTCCTGATGCAGATCGAGGATCAGCAGCTTGTCGACCTGGATCTCTTTGATCCAGCCCACGAAGCCCTGTTCGTCGATGATGAATTCATTGATATGCACCGCCGGCAGGTTGTCGGTCAGTTGCACCTGGTGCCAGGTGCGGCCATGGTCCTGGCGGGTCTCGACCTTGCTCACGCGGTCCCAGAACGAGCCGGTCATGGTGTGATAACCCCGGGACAGCATCGACACATCGTCGACCAGCTGGTCGGTACTGTAGTCCTCGGCAGCGATCCCACACGCTCGTGCCTTGAGGCGCATGTTGATGTCTTTGGTCACCAGCACCAGGCGCAGGTCCTTGTCGCGTGCGTGCAGGTCGATCAGTTGGTTGATGATCTTGTTGTCGTTGAGGTTTTCCGGCAGCAGGCTGTTGGGCTCGCTGCGCTTGCTCATCAGGATCGACAGCAAGCCCTTGGGCCCGCTCTTGCCACGCTGGATCGGGACGCCGACTTCCACATCATCGGGCGAGGCCTCGCCCAGGGTCTTGTCAATCAGGCGGATCGCCTGGCGGCATTCGGCGGCAACGCTGTGGTGCCCGCTTTTGAGTTTGTCGAGCTCTTCAAGCACGATCATCGGGATGGCGACGTGGTGTTCTTCGAAATTGAGCAACGCGTTTGGATCGTGAATCAATACATTGGTATCAAGCACATAAAGGATTGGCTGGTCGGAAGAAGGGTTACGTCCATGATCATCCATACTCGGTCACCTTTGTGGGAGCCAGTCGACGCAATACCACAACAGTGCTGCGCCTCGATTCGAGCGCCGAATACACCGCAAAGGGAGTCTGGGAAGACGCCACCTGTGGTGCAGGTTTCGGCGATCTGACTTCGTAATACCGCAAAACCCATGACAGGAAAAAGCACTTTGACGCTTTTTTGAAGTTTATTTTTCAGGATGACGAATAGCACTGGCGGGCCGCCACGCACCCCGCTAAAGTCGGAAGTCCGCCTGCATCGAAATGTCGCAGCAAATCACCCCAAAAAACCCTCATCCCCAACAGGGCCGGGCTTTTGCCCTTTTCAGCGAAACGCTTCCCGACAATCCTGCCAACCCAGCCCACTTTGCGCCGTTGCCTGTAGCAACAGCGGCAATGCGACCCGCGCCTTGTCCTGGGTGTCGTGGAACACAATCACCCCTTTGCGCCACAACAACATCAGCGTCAGCACCCGCTGGGCCGACTCGTCGGCCTTGAGCAGGCCCGGTTCATCCTGGGAGTCGATATCCCACAATGCCACTTGCAGGCCCTGGGCCTGGAAAAAGCCCTGGCTGTCAGCCCGGCGCTGGCCATAGGGTGGGCGGAACAGCGGCACGTAGTTTTCCGGCAGCAGGTTCTGGGTCAGCGACGCACTGCGGGTGATCGAGCTTTGCCAGTCGACCCAATGGCTGTGGGAACGGTATTGCCAGCCCTGGATACCCACGCACTGGCCCTGGTACAAACCCTGCACATCGACGGCCGAGGTCTTTTCCAGGCGGGTTTGCAGGCTGTTGCCCAGGACAAAGAAGGTGGCTGTCATTTTCTGCTTGCGCAGGTAGTCGGCCAGCCAGTCGGTCTGACCGCCCAGCGGTGACGGGCCGCCATCGAAGGTCAGTAAAAACAGGCGGTCGTTGAGTTCATCGCCATTGCGCTCGAAATCCCCAAAACGCGCCACTTCGCTGCCGATCTGCGGGAACAGCGCGGCCTTGCGCAACAGTTCATCCAGGTAGCGTTGGTGAAACGCGCGGCTGGGACCGGCCCAGCCTATATAGAAAGATTGCTCGCTCACCTCGAACTTGCCGGCTTGATCGCGCAGGTCGTCGAGGTTGTCCACCAGATAGCAGAATGAGGCGTCCTGTTCGCAGCTTTGCTGGGCGAACATGTAGTTCTCCAGCAACCGCTGCCAGAGGTGGCGGCGCAGGTCGTCGATAGCGCCCTGGTTGACGATCTTCAGCCCCAGGCGCTGCTTGAGGGCCGGTTCATCCAGGGCCTCGCTGGCCAGCAGCGCGTTGGCGAACATGAGGATTTCGGCGCGTGATGCCACATCAAACAGCGCCGGGCTGCTGAGTTTTTCCGGCCAGGTGCCACGGTCCAGGGTCGCGACATCCACACTGGCCGCCTGGGCGCCCAGGCACGTCAGCCAGGCGCACACTAAAAGCGCAATTCGCACAACAGGTCTCCCCCTCCTGATTCGTCGGCCACTATAGCCGATCACTATCCTCCCACAGGGATAACCGTATGGCAGCTATTGGCGTGATAGGTGGAGTCCAACGCCCCAACCCCCTAGAATCCCCCGACGATTACAGGAGACGACTTCATGCTGACGGTGATTTCCCCCGCCAAAACCCTCGATTTCGAGACCCCGCCGGTAACCCAGCGCTTTACCCAGCCGCAATACCTCGACCACTCCCAGGAGTTGATCGAGCAGTTGCGCGAGCTGAGCCCGGCGCAGATCAGCGAACTGATGCATGTTTCCGACAAGATCGGCGGCCTCAACGCCGCACGTTTCGGTAGCTGGACCCCGGCCTTCACCCCGGCCAATGCCAAGCAGGCGCTGCTGGCCTTCAAGGGCGACGTCTACACCGGCCTCAATGCCCAGACCTTCAACGACGCCGACTTCGCTTACGCCCAGGACCACCTGCGCATGCTCTCGGGCCTGTACGGCCTGCTGCGCCCCCTGGACCTGATGATGCCGTACCGCCTGGAGATGGGCACCAAGCTGGGCAACGCCCGTGGCAAGGACCTGTACGCCTTCTGGGGCACGCGGATCAGCGAATGGCTCAACGAGGCCCTGGCTGAGCAGGGCGATGATGTGCTGCTGAACCTGGCCTCCAACGAATACTTCTCGGCGGTCAAGCGCCCGGCCTTGAACGCGCGGATCATCAATACCGAGTTCAAGGACCTGAAGAACGGCCAGTACAAGATCATCAGCTTCTACGCCAAGAAGGCCCGGGGCATGATGAGCCGCTTTGTCATCGAAGAGCGCATCAACGACCCGGCGCAGCTCAAGCAGTTTGATGTACAGGGTTATCGCTTCAGTGCCGAGCAGTCCAAGCCGGATAACCTGGTATTTTTGCGCGATCACGCACCGGAGTAGGTCGCCAGTACAGCGCAAATCCGATGTGGGAGCTGGCAAGCCTGCTCCCACATTTTTTCCGTATTTCAAATGCGGAATCGTCATTACTTTGACGTCAAAAATATTTCTTCAGATTTCCTAACGTTTCTTTCACTCGACATTCGTCAGATTTTTTCGTAGTGGCACCACTTTTTTCAAACAGTAGTGGCACAAAACTATATCCCCGCGTCAACTCCCTATAACCACTAGCCCAATCCGCAAGTGCTATCAATATAGTACTAGTGCCATCTTTCCTAATATTTCAAGAAATTTCCAGAAACAGGATGAGCGGCCAGGAACTATGTCCTTCAGTGCCGCTCATACCACCGGTAACGATTATCTCTGTTCTTGTGCGATATGACTTACACAGCGACCAACGGAAGTAGCAAAGTTGTCATATTCAACTTTGACCCTTCGGTCTAATTAACAACTGTTTAGTTGAGGGCGGGCGACAAGGTTGCATGACCATCCCCTACAAGGCCAAGGCTGAGCCTACCCAAATGGGTCAGTGAGACAACCCAATGCGTTGATAGATAAGGGCTTTATGTCCATATCAAGGCGTTGCGGCACTGACGCCAGACCCTTCTCACCGAAGGCTGGCTGCATTTCAGGGCAAGCCCCAACAATAAGGCCAAGTTGCGCACAACTTGAGTGCATTAGTTAGTCACTCGACTTTTAACATGCCTGCACATGGCAATGCTGTGTCTATTCACCGCATTACCTAGTGCATGAGTGACGCTTGAAAACATGAACTCCGGCCATCTAATGGCGTGATAAAGATAGAGGTAAATGCGATGCGCATCAGCATATTTGGTTTGGGTTACGTGGGCGCAGTATGTGCCGGTTGCCTGTCTGCACGGGGCCACGAAGTGGTCGGCGTAGACATTTCCAAGGATAAGATCGACCTGATCAACGCGGGCAAATCCCCCATCGTTGAACCCGGCCTGGGCGAACTGTTGAGCCAGGGCATTGCCACCGGCCGCTTGCGCGGTACCACCAACTTCGCCGACGCCATCCGCGATACCGACCTGTCGATGATCTGTGTCGGCACGCCGAGCAAGAAAAACGGCGACCTGGAACTCAACTACATCGAGGCGGTATGCCGCGAGATCGGTTTTGTCCTGCGTGACAAGACCACCCGCCACACCATCGTGGTGCGCAGCACCGTGTTGCCCGGCACCGTGGCCAACGTGGTGATCCCGATCCTCGAAGACTGCTCCGGCAAAAAAGCCGGCGTCGACTTCGGTGTCGCGGTCAACCCGGAGTTCCTGCGCGAATCCACGGCCATCGCCGACTACGACCTGCCACCGATGACCGTGATCGGTGAACTGGACAAAGCCTCCGGTGATGTCCTGCAATCGCTGTACGAAGAACTCGATGCGCCGATCATCCGCAAGGACATCGCCGTTGCCGAGATGATCAAGTACACCTGCAACGTGTGGCACGCCACCAAAGTCACCTTCGCCAACGAAATCGGCAACATCGCCAAGGCCGTAGGCGTCGATGGTCGCGAAGTGATGGAAGTGGTCTGCCAGGACAAGACCCTCAACCTGTCCCAGTACTACATGCGCCCCGGCTTTGCCTTCGGCGGCTCGTGCCTGCCAAAAGATGTGCGCGCCCTGACCTACCGCGCCAGCACCCTGGACGTGGAGGCGCCGCTGCTCAACTCGCTGATGCGCAGCAACGAATCCCAGGTACAGAACGCTTTCGACATCGTCTCCAGCCACGACAAGCGCAAGGTCGCCCTGCTGGGCCTGAGCTTCAAGGCCGGCACCGATGACCTGCGTGAAAGCCCACTGGTGGAACTGGCGGAAATGCTTATCGGCAAGGGCTTCGACCTGAGCATCTACGACAGCAACGTCGAATACGCCCGTGTGCATGGGGCCAACAAGGACTACATCGAAGGCAAGATTCCCCACGTCTCGTCCCTGCTCAACTCGGACTTCGACGATGTGATCAACAACAGCGACGTGATCATCCTCGGCAACCGCGACGAGAAATTCCGCGCCCTGGCCCAGCAAGCCCCGCACGGCAAGCAAGTGGTCGACCTGGTGGGCTTTATGTCCCAGGCCACCAGCGTCAGTGGCCGTACCGAAGGCATTTGCTGGTAACAGCAACGGCAAGTTTCAAGCTGCAAGTGTCCTGATCCCCAGCGCTTGCAGCTTGAAGCCTTCTTCACCTTCGGATGACGCTTATGTCCAAGTTAAAACACGTACTGCTCCAATCCGCCGGCTGGCTGGTCTTTCTGAGCCTGCTGATGGGACTCGCCCTGCTGCTGCCGGCGAGTACGTTCGACTCCGAGTCGAAGAATTTTATTTTCCTGATTGGCGCCGTGGGTATCTGGCGCTACTCGATGGGTGCTACGCATTTCTTTCGCGGCATGCTGTTCCTGTACGTGGTCTACCCGCACCTGCGGCGCAAAGTGCGCAAGCTGGGCAAGGCGGCGGACCCGTCCCATGTGTTCCTGATGGTTACCAGCTTTCGTATCGACGCATTGACCACGGCCCAGGTCTACAGCTCGGTGATCCGCGAGGCCATCGAGTGCGGTTTCCCCACCACCGTGGTCTGCTCCCTGGTGGAAATGTCCGATGAGCTGCTGGTCAAGAGCCTCTGGGAAAAGATGAACCCACCGGCTCACGTCAAGCTCGACTTCGTACGTATCGCCGGTACCGGCAAGCGCGACGGCCTGGCCTTCGGTTTTCGGGCGATCTCCCGCCACCTGCCGGACGACCGCGCCGTGGTGGCGGTGATCGACGGCGACACCGTGCTCGCCGAAGGCGTAGTGCGCAAGACCGTGCCGTGGTTCCAGCTGTTCGGCAATGTCGGCGGCCTGACCACCAACGAGTTCTGCGAAGTGCGCGGCGGCTACATCATGAGCGAGTGGCACAAACTGCGCTTCGCCCAACGCCACATCAACATGTGCTCCATGGCCCTGTCCAAGCGCGTGCTGACCATGACCGGACGCATGTCGGTGTTCCGTGCCAGCGTCGTCACCGACCCCGGTTTTATCGCCGACGTGGAAAGCGACTCGCTGCAACACTGGCGCCTGGGCCGTTTCAAATTCCTGACCGGCGATGACAAGTCCAGTTGGTTCAGCCTGATGCGCCTGGGTTACGACACCTTCTACGTGCCCGATGCGGCGATTAACACCGTGGAACACCCGCCGGAAAAGAGCTTTATCAAGGCCAGCCGCAAGCTGATGTTCCGCTGGTACGGCAACAACCTGCGCCAGAACTCCCGGGCCCTGGGCCTGGGCATGGGCCGCCTGGGTCTGTTCACCAGCGTGGTGCTGTTCGACCAGCGCGTGTCGATGTGGACCTCCCTGCTCGGCCTGACCGTGGCGATCATCGCCACCTTCAAGTACGGCGGTGCGTTCATCCTCGCTTACCTTTTGTGGATCGGCATCACCCGCCTGATCCTGACCCTGTTGCTGTCGTGCTCGGGACACAAGATCGGCCCCGCCTACCCGGTGATTCTCTATTACAACCAGATCATGGGCGCGCTGGTGAAGATCTACGTGTTCTTCCGCCTCGATCAACAGTCCTGGACCCGCCAGGACACCAAACTGACCCGCGATTTGGCCAGCTTTCAACGTTGGTTCAACACCTGGTCGTCTCGGACCATGACCTTCTCCGCCGGCAGCATTTTCGTCGCCGTGTTGCTGATGATGGTCTGACCCTGCCAAGCCTGAATTAACTTAAGGAAATGCCCTGATGAACAGTCAAGTAAACGCCAACGTTGTCCACGAATCCGAAGCCCAGCGCCAACACGCCCGGGTGAAAATCCCGGCCAAGCTGCGCTTCTTCGGTGCCGACCGCACGCCCATGGAAGTACGGGTCATCGACCTGTCCGCCGGCGGCCTGGCCTTCAATGCCGCCCAGCAACCGCTGAAGGTCGGCGATGTGCATAAAGCGCGCCTGCAGTTTGTCATCGACAACCTCGGCCTGGCGATGGACGTGGAGCTGTTGATCCGCTCCCACGACCGCCAGACCGGCCGCACCGGCTGCCAGTTCCAGAACCTGGATGCCCAGGATATTTCCACCCTGCGGCACCTGATCACTTCGCACCTGTCCGGCGATATCGTGACCATGGGCGATGTACTGGCGACCCTGCAGCGCGACAACTTCACCAAGGCACGCAAGGTCAAGGACAGCGGCAGCGGCATGAGCGCCTTTGGTCGCCTGCGCGCCGTGACGTTCAGCCTGGCGATCTTCCTGGTGGGCCTGGCGGCATTCGGGTTTGTGTTCAAGTCGGTGTATGGCATGTACTTCGTCAGTCATGCCCAGGCCGGCCTGGTCAGCGTGCCGGGGATGAACGTCACGATGCCCCGCGACGGCACCGTGCAAAGCCTGATCAAAGACAACGGCGTTGCCGCCAAAGGCGCGCCACTGGCGACCTTCAGCACCAGCATGCTGGATGTGCTCAAGGGCCACCTGGACGAAGACCAGCTGCAACCGGCCAAGGTCGAAGAGCTGTTCGGCAAGCAAATGACCGGCACCCTGACCTCCCCTTGCGACTGCATCGTCGCCCAGCAACTGGTGGCCGATGGTCAATACGCGAGCAAGGGTGATGTGATCTTCCAACTGGTGCCGCGCGGCAGCCAGGCGAATGTCGAGGCGCGCTTCTCCTATCGCCAGTTCGGCGACGTGCGCCCAGGCACCCCGGTGAGCTTCCAGGTCGCCGATGAAGAACAGACCCGCACCGGCACCATCGTCAGCAGCACCAGCCTCAACAGCGCCGACCTGTCCTCGGATATCCGCGTGCAGATCAAGCCCGATGCCCCGCTGGACAGCGCCTATGCCGGCCGCCCCGTGGAAGTGACCAGCGACCGTGGTCCGTCCCTGAACTGGCTGATTGATAAAGCCATGGCTGCTGGTTTGTAAGCGAGGATTTGCCTGTGAACCCTATTTCAAGAACAACACAATCCTTGTGGGAGCCCACTTCTGTGGGAGCCGGGCTTGCCCGCGATAGCATCGATTCGGTGCAGCAGATGCACCGCGGCGATGCCATCGCAGGCAAGCCAGCTCCCACAAAAGCTCGCTCCCCCTTGCGACCTGTGGCGCTGCTGGCATTGGCCGTCACACTGGCCGGTTGCGCCGGCCTGCCCGACCAGCGCCTGGCCAATGAAGCCCTCAAGCGGGGCGACACCGCCACCGCCGCGCAGAACTACCAGCAACTGGCAGAGCTGGGCTACAGCGAAGCCCAGGTCGGCCTGGCCGATATCCAGGTCGGCAGCCGTGACCCGGCGCAGATCAAGCAAGCCGAAGCCACCTACCGTGCGGCCGCCGATATTTCGCCCCGCGCCCAGGCCCGTCTCGGTCGTCTGCTGGTGGCCAAGCCCGGCGCCACCGAAGCCGAGCACCGCGAAGCCGAAGGCCTGCTGAAAAAAGCCTTTGCCAATGGCGAAGGCAACACCCTGATCCCGCTGGCCATGCTGTACCTGCAATACCCCCACGATTTCCCCAGCGTCAACGCGCAGCAGCAGATTGATACCTGGCGCTCCGCCGGCTACCCGGAAGCCGGCCTGGCACAGGTGCTGCTGTACCGCACCCAGGGCACCTACGATCAGCACCTGGATGACATCGAAAAAATCTGCAAGGCCGCGCTGAACAGCACCGATATCTGCTACGTCGAACTGGCCACTGTCTACCAGAAGCGCGAGCAACCGGAGCAACAGGCCGAACTGCTCAAGCAGATGGAAGCCGGCTACAGCCGTGGCACCGTCAGCGCCCAGCGGGTCGACAGTGTGGCCCGTGTGCTGGGCGATGCCTCATTGGGCAAGACCGATGAAAAAAGCGCCCAGGCCCTGCTGGAAAAAATCGCCCCTGGCTACCCGGCGTCCTGGGTCAGCCTCGCGCAACTGCTCTACGACTTCCCGGAACTGGGCGACGTCGAGCAGATGATGAAGTACCTCGACAACGGCCGCGCCGCCGACCAGCCCCGCGCCGAGTTGCTGCTGGGCAAGCTCTACTACGAAGGCAAGTGGGTGCCGGCCGATGCCAAGGCCGCCGAAGCCCACTTCCAGAATGCCCAGGGCCGGGAAGTGGCCGCCGATTACTACCTCGGCCAGATCTATCGCCGTGGCTACCTGGGCCAGGTCTACCCGCAAAAAGCCCTGGATCACTTGCTGACGGCGGCGCGCAACGGCCAGAACAGCGCCGACTTCGCTATCGCCCAGCTGTTTTCCCAAGGCAAGGGCACCCAGCCCGACCCGCTCAACGCCTATGTGTTCAGCCAATTGGCGAAGCGCCAGGACACGCCGCAGGCCAATGAACTGGCCGCGCAACTCGAACAACAACTGCCGCCCGCCCAGCGCGCCGAGGGCCAGCGCCTGCTGCAACAAGAGCTGGCCGCCCGTGGTGCCTTGAGCCAAAGCACGCTGCAACTGCACGCCCTGCAAGAAGAAGACGGCGAGGAATCCCTATGAAACTCAATCCATTCGTCAAGGCCGGTATTGGCCTGACCTTCGCCCTGCTGTGGTCGTGCCCGACCCTGGCCGCGCTGACCGAAGACAAGAACTTCGGCCTGGACGTGAAAGTCACCGGCCAGTCCGAAGACGACCGCGACCTGGGCACGCAAAAAGGCGGCGACGTCAACGGCATCGGCCTGGATGTGCGCCCGTGGATCTACGGTGAAAGCGGCGCCTGGAGCGCCTACGCCATGGGCCAGGCGGTGGCGTCCAGCGACATCATCGAGACCGACACCCTGCAACAGTCCGATGGCGACACCACCGAGCAATCGAGCAACAACGACCGCAAGACCAAGAAAAACTACCTGGCCCTGCGTGAGTTCTGGGTCGGCTACAGCGGCTTCACCCCCTACCCCGGCGAGATCCTCAAGCTGGGCCGCCAGCGCCTGCGCAATGATGACGGGCAATGGCGCGACACCAACATCGAAGCGCTGAACTGGACCTTCGACACCACCCTGCTCAAGGCCAATGTCGGCGCCGCCGAACGCTTCAGCGAGTACCGCACCGACCTCAAGGAACTGTCCCCCGAAGACAAGGACCGCCAGCACTTCTACGCCGACGCGGCCTACCAGTGGACCCCGGGCCATTGGGTTGGCGTGCGCGGTCATCACAGCCATGACGACGGCAAGCTCGACTACCCGCAACCGGGCGTGGCCGCCGATTCGCTGGACAAGCGCCAGAACGGCGACCTGACCTGGCTCGGCATTGAGGCCAACAGCGACGCTTATAACTGGCGCAACACCAACACCGTCAACTACTGGGCCAGCGTCACCGGCATGCAGGGCGACCGTAGCAACGTCAACGCGCTGAACGCCGACGGTAGCCGCCCGGCCAACGCCAAGCGCAATACCGATGTGGATGGCTGGGCCACCGACCTGGGGGTGCGCCTGCGCCTCGACCCGCAGTGGCAAGTGGGTGCGGCCTATGCCCGCGCCAGTGCCGACTACGAGCAGAACGGCCTGCAAAGCAACCGCTCGAACTTCACCGGCACCCAATCGCGGATGCATCGTTTTGGCGAGGCGTTTCGCGGCGAGATGAACAATATGCAGTCCATGAGCCTGTTCGGTTCCTGGCAGTTGCGCGATGACTACGACGCCAGCCTGGTCTACCACAAGTTCTGGCGTGTGGACGGCAACAAGCCAGTGGGCAGCAATGGCATCGACGCGGTGCAGAACAACTACGACGACGTCACCGGCGCCGTGCTGTCCAGCGCCTCCCTGCCCCTGGAAGACGGTAAGAAAGACCTTGGCCAGGAGATGGACCTGGTGGTCACCAAGTACTTCAAGAAGGGCCTGCTGCCCGCCGCCCTCAGCCAGTCGATCGACGAACCGTCGGCCCTGGTGCGCTTTCGTGGCGGTGTGTTCAAACCGGGCGACGCCTATGGCAAGCAAGTCGACTCGTACATGCACCGCGCCTTTGTCGATGTGATCTGGCGTTTCTGATGGGAGCCTGCGCAATGAATCCTCACGCCCTCAAAGGCTCGGCCCTGCTCGCTGCGGCAATGCTGCTGGCGTGCGCCCCGGCCTTTGCCAATGTCGAGCCGCAGGTCAAGGCGCCCACCCTCGCCAAGGAACTGCAACAGGCCAAGACCTACACCATCACCAGCCCGCCTACGGCGCCGCTGGAGATGGCCAAGCCGCCGCTGCCGGACCTCTCGGGCTACACCGCCGAAGCCTTGGCGAAAAAAATCGTGCGCAGCAAGGCCGGTAAGGTCAGCGTGCGCCGGATGATGCAGGAAAACGCCCTCAAGGACTTTATCGGCGGCGACAACAAGATGGCCGAATGGGTGGTGCGCCAGCACGGCATTCCCCAGGCGATCTTTATCGACGACGGCTACATGAACCTCAAGGACCTGCTCAAGAAGGTGCCCAAGCAATACCTGAGCGAAACCTCTCCCGGCGTGTTCCTGGCCAGGCTGCCGATTGTGGTCGGCGAAAAAGGCATCCTCGAAATCGACGGGCAGACCCAGGAATTGCGCCTGTCCCAGGAAGCCGGCTCGTTCCTGGTCAACGACGGCCAGCTGTTTGTGCGCGACACCAGGATCACCGGCTGGCGCGAGAAAACCAACGGCCCGGCGACCTTCCGCTCGCCCATGGAATTCCGCCCGTTCCTGCTGGCCTGGGGCGGTACCCAGACCTATATCGTCAACAGCAAGATGGCCAGCTTCGGCTATGCCAACAGTAAGTCCTACGGTGTGAGTATTTCCCAGTACACGCCGAACATGGCCAAGGTCCTCAAGCGCCCGGAGCCGACCGGCTGGATTGTCGATTCCGAGTTCTCGGACATGTGGTACGGCTTCTACTGCTACGAGACCACCGGTTTTGTGATCAAGGGCAGCACCTACAAAGACAACATCGTCTACGGCATCGACCCCCACGACCGCTCCCACGGCCTGATCATTGCCGACAACACCGTGTACGGCACCAAGAAGAAGCACGGCATCATTATTTCCCGTGAGGTCAACGACAGCTTCATCTTCAACAACCGCAGCTACGACAACAAGCTGTCGGGCCTGGTGATCGACCGTAACAGCGTGAACAACCTGATCGCCGACAACGAGATCTACCGCAACCACACCGACGGCATCACCCTCTATGAGAGCGGCGATAACCTGTTGTGGGGCAACAAGGTGATCAGCAACCGTCGCCACGGCATCCGTATCCGTAACAGCGTGAACATCCGCCTGTACGAGAACCTCGCCATGGCCAACGGCCTGACCGGGGTCTACGGCCATATCAAGGACCTGACCGACACCGACCGCGACATCGCGCTCGACCCGTTCGACACCAAGGTCTCGCTGATCGTGGTTGGCGGCGAGCTGGCGGCCAATGGCAGCGGGCCGCTGTCCATCGACTCGCCGTTGAGCATCGAGCTGTACCGCGTGTCGATGCTCGCGCCGACCAAATCCAGTGGCATCAGCTTCTCCGGCGTTCTAGGTGAGCGCCAGGAAGAGATTCTCGACTTGCTGGTACGCCAGAAAAAAGCCGTGTTGATCGACCCTGTCGAACGCCAGACCCCATTGCAGGACTGAGGATGACCTTTATGCACCCACACATGATCAAGCTACTCAGCCTCTCGGGTTTGACCCTCGGCATCCTGGCCGCCAGCAGCGGCGTGCGCGCCGATGAAGCCCAGGCGCCGAGCTTTACCGCCGAGCCGTGCTGCAACCTGTGCCCCGAGGCCCACGACGCAAAGAACTACACCACCCGCTACCAGCAGAACTTCACCACCCTGGTACAGGCCCAGGGCGACTGGCTGTTCCGTACCCAGGAAGACCTGCGCACCGAATTCGACACCACCCCGGCCGGCTACAAGCGCATGCAGCAACTGCGCGATGCGTTCAAGAGCAAGGGCGTGGAACTGGTGGTGGTCTACCAGCCGACCCGTGGCCTGGTAAACCGCAACAAACTCAACCCGGCAGAGAAAGCCAGCTTCGATTTCGACAAGGCCCTGGGCAACTACAAGAGCATGCTCGGGCGTTTTGCCAAGATGGGCTATGTGGTGCCGGACCTGTCGCCGCTGACCAACGAGCAATTGCCGGACGAACAGCCGGCCCACGACTTCTACTTCCGTGGCGACCAGCACTGGACCCCGTATGGCGCCCAGCGCACCGCCAAAATCGTCGGGGCCAAGGTGCGCGCCATGCCCGAGTTCGCCGGGATCCCCCAGCGTGAATTCGAGACCAACAAGTCCGGGCGCATGGGCAAGACCGGCACCCTGCACAACATGGCCGGGCAGCTGTGCGGCACCAGCTACGCGATCCAGTACATGGACCAGTTCAGCACCGAGCCCAAGGGCGAAGCGGCGGACGGCGACCTGTTCGGCGACTCCGGCAACCCGCAGATCACCCTGGTGGGCACCAGCCACAGTGGCAAGAACTACAACTTCGCCGGCTTCCTGCAACAGGAAATCGGCGCCGACATCCTTAACGTCGCCTTCCCCGGCGGTGGCCTGGAAGGCTCGATGATCCAGTACCTGGGCAGCGAAGAATTCCAGAAGAGCCCACCGAAGATTCTGATCTGGGAATTCTCACCGCTGTATCGCCTCGACCAGGAAACCACCTATCGCCAGATGATGGCCCTGCTCGACAACGGCTGTGAGGGCAAGCCGGCGCAGATGAGCGCCAGCACCACCCTCAAGCCGGGCAAGAACGAGTTGATGGTTAACAGCAAGAACATGGACCTGCGCAACAGCCGTCATCAGGTCGACATTCGCTTCGCCGATCCCTCGGTGAAAACCCTGCAAGCCACCCTCTGGTACATGAACGGGCGCCACGAGGACATCAAGATCGACAAACCCGAAACATCCGAGACAGACGGGCGTTTCGCCTTTGAACTGCGCACCGATGAAGACTGGGCCTCGCAGAACCTGCTGGCCGTGGAAGTGCAGGGCCCCGAAGCGGGCGCTGCGGCGCAGAAAGTCGAAGCGAAAATTTGCACACGCAACGTATTCCCCGCGGGTGGTCAGCAGACTGCTTCCGCCGGGCAATGAGGTTACCTATGCAGAAGTTATTGATTCCAACGTTGCTCGGCCTGGCGATATTTGCCGGCCACGCCAACGCCGCCGCGCCGCTGCGTCCGCCCCAGGGCTACTTCGCGCCGATTGAAGCGTTCAAGACCGGCGACTTCAAGAATGACTGCGACGCCATGCCGACGCCCTACACCGGCTCGCTGCAGTTTCGCAGCAAATACGAAGGCTCCGACAAAGCCCGTTCGACCCTGAATGTGCAGTCGGAAAAAGCCTTTCGCGACAGCACCGCCGACATCACCAAACTGGAAAAAGACACCAGCAAGCGGGTGATGCAGTTCATGCGCGACGGTCGCCCGGAGCAATTGCAGTGCACGCTGAACTGGCTGGTGAGCTGGGCCAAGGCCGATGCGTTGATGTCCAAGGACTTCAACCACACCGGCAAGTCGATGCGCAAATGGGCGTTGGGCAGCATGGCGTCGGCCTATGTGCGCCTGAAGTTCTCCGAGTCGCAACCGCTGGCCAGGCACCCACAGGAATCGCAGTTGATCGAAGCCTGGTTCAACAAACTGGCCGAGCAAGTGGTCAGCGACTGGGACAACCTGCCCCTGGAAAAAACCAACAACCATTCGTACTGGGCCGCCTGGTCGGTGATGGCCACATCCGTCGCCACCAACCGTCGCGACCTGTTCGATTGGGCGGTGAAGGAATACAAGGTCGGTGCCAATCAGGTCGACGCCCAGGGCTACCTGCCCAACGAACTCAAGCGCCAGCAACGGGCCTTGGCCTACCACAACTATGCGCTGCCACCGCTGGCGATGATCGCCAGTTTCGCCCTGGTCAATGGCGTGGATGTACGCCCGGAAAACAACGGCGCACTCAAGCGCCTGGGCGACAAGGTGCTGGCCGGGGTCAAGGATCCGGAACTCTTCGAGCAGAAGAACGGCAAAGAGCAGGACATGCAGGATCTGGAGCAGGACTCGAAATTCGCCTGGCTGGAGCCCTTCTGCACCCTCTACACCTGCGCCCCGGAGGTACTGGAGCGCAAGCACGAGATGCAGCCGTTCAAGACCTTCCGCCTGGGTGGCGACCTGACCAAGGTCTACGACCCGGCGCATGAAAAAGGCAGTTAGCCGCTGATCGTTCCCACGCTCCGCGTGGGAATGCAGCACGGGACGCTCTGCGTCCCACAGCGTGACGCAGAGTGTCACAAGAGGCATTCCCACGCAGAGCGTGGGAACGATCGCCCTCCCCGGTTTTCGTGGGGGGTTTGGGGGGGCCGTTGGCCCTTGACTGTTGGTTAAACATGGAGAGATCGGGATGGTTTTCTCGTCCAATGTGTTCCTGTTTCTGTTCTTGCCGATCTTTCTCGGCTTGTACTATTTGAGCGGGCAACGCTATCGCAATCTGCTGCTGCTGATTGCCAGTTATGTGTTCTACGCCTGGTGGCGAGTGGACTTCCTGGCGCTGTTCGCCGCCGTGACCCTGTGGAACTACTGGATCGGCCTCAAGGTCGGTGCCGCAGGCGTGCGCACCAAGCCGGCCCAGCGCTGGCTGCTGCTCGGCGTGGCGGTCGACCTGTGCATCCTCGGCTACTTCAAGTACGCCAACTTCGGCGTCGACAGCATCAATCTGATGATGAAATCGGCGGGCCTGGAGCCGTTTATCCTGACCCACGTGCTGCTGCCGATCGGGATCTCGTTCTACATCTTCGAGTCCATCAGCTACATCATCGACGTGTACCGCGGCGACACCCCGGCCACCCGCAACCTCATCGACTTTGCGGCGTTCGTGGCGATCTTCCCGCACTTGATTGCCGGCCCGGTGCTGCGTTTTCGTGACCTGGCCGACCAGTTCAACAACCGCACCCACACCCTGGATAAATTCTCCGAGGGCTGCACGCGGTTCATGCAGGGTTTTATCAAGAAGGTGTTTATCGCCGACACCCTGGCGGTGGTGGCCGACCATTGCTTTGCCCTGCAAAACCCCACCACCGGCGACGCCTGGCTCGGCGCGCTGGCGTATACCGCGCAGCTGTATTTCGACTTCTCCGGCTACAGCGACATGGCGATCGGTCTGGGCTTGATGATGGGCTTCCGCTTTATGGAAAACTTCAAGCAGCCGTATATCAGCCAGTCGATCACCGAGTTCTGGCGGCGCTGGCATATCAGCCTGTCCACCTGGCTGCGTGACTACCTGTACATCACCCTGGGCGGCAACCGCAAAGGCACGCTGACCACTTATCGCAACCTGTTCCTGACCATGCTGCTCGGTGGCCTGTGGCACGGCGCGAACATCACCTACATCGTCTGGGGCGCCTGGCACGGCATGTGGCTGGCGATTGAAAAAGCCATCGGCCTCAACACCTCGCCACGTAGCTTCAACCCGGTGCGCTGGGCCTTCACCTTCCTGCTGGTGGTGATGGGCTGGGTGATCTTCCGTGCCGAAAACCTGCACGTCGCCGGGCGCATGTACGGCGCGATGTTCAGCTTTGGCGAGTGGTCGCTGTCGGAACTCAACCGCGCCAACCTGACGGGCCTGCAAGTGGCAACCATGGTGGTGGCCTACGCCACGCTGGCGTTCTTCGGCCTGCGCGACTTCTACAACAATCGCCCGGCCGACAAGGCCAAGCCGGCTGATCCGAGCCTGATCAAGGCAGTGCCTGGCGACACCCCCGGCAGCATCCAGGAGCCCGGTTTCAGCGTCGGCAGCAACGCCGCCGTGCAACCGGCCTACTGGACCGCCGACTGGCCCCGCTATGCCATGCGCGCGGTGATCCTGCTGCTGTTTGTGGCTTCGATTCTGAAACTCTCGGCGCAAAGCTTCTCGCCGTTCCTTTACTTCCAGTTCTGAGGGAGCCGACCATGACCCGTTCATTCCGCATCCTCTACGCCGCGCTGTTCATGGCCCTGCTTATGGCCCTGGGCGCGTGGTCGGTGCGCAGTTTCTTCGGTTTCAATACCAACGCCGAAGCCACCGTGCTCAACGGGCGCTGGGCCAAGGCCGTCGAGACCCATTACGACGACGAGTTCCCGATCAAGCGCCTGGGCACCAACCTCTGGGCCGCCCTGGACTACAAGCTGTTCAACGAAGGTCGTCCCGGCGTGGTGCTGGGTCGCGATCACTGGTTGTACAGCGACGAGGAGTTCAACCCCGCCGTCAACGAAGAGCAGAACCTGCAAGACAACTACGCCCTGGTCGAAGGCGTGCGCCAGACCCTCAAGGCCAAGGGCGTGCAGTTGGTGATGGCGATTGTCCCGGCCAAGGTGCGCCTGTACCCGGAGCATCTGGGTGAAGTGCAACCGGCGAGCATTCATGCCGGGCTTTATCAGGACTTCCATGCGCGGGTTGCCGCCGACAAGATCCTCGCCCCCGACCTGCTGGGCCCGCTGCAACAGGCCAAGCTCCACGGCCAGCAGGTGTTCCTGCGCACCGACACCCACTGGACCCCGGATGGCGCCGAAGTCGCCGCCAAGCAGCTGGCCAGGACCATCAACGCCAAGACCCTGCTCAGCGGCGAGCCCCAGCGCTTTGTCACCGACGCCGAGGGCATCGCCCCCCACAGCGGTGACTTGCGCCTGTTCCTGCCCCTGGACCCATTGTTCGAAAACCTGATGCCGCCCAAGGAGCCCCTGCAAAAACGCGTGACCCACGCGGTGCAGGCCCAGGCCGCAGGCGACGACGCGCTGTTTGCCGACAGCGAGATGCCGGTGGCCCTGGTGGGCACCAGCTACAGCGCCAACCCCAACTGGAACTTCGTCGGCGCCCTGAAGCAAGCCCTGGGCAGCGAAGTGGTGAACTACTCCGAAGACGGCCACGGCCCGATCCTGCCGATGCTCAGCTACCTGAAAAGCGATGACTTCAAGAACAGCCCGCCGCAAGTGCTGATCTGGGAGTTTCCGGAACGCTATCTGCCGGTGAACAACGAAATCGGCGAAGCCGACCCCGAGTGGGTCGCGCAGCTCAAACAAGCCGGTACGCGCCAACAGAACATGGCAAGCAACACCCCAGTTAAAACCGAAAAATCCGAGACGCCCGACCGGGCGCAAAACTGAAAGAGAGGTAACTCACATGACTTTCACTACTACTCCGCGTCGTCTCGCCAAGACTCTGGCCCTGGCCGCCGGCATGAGCTTCGTATCCATGTCCGCGTTCGCAGGCGACGCCGCCCTCTATGGCCCCGTCGCACCGAAAGGCTCGAGCTTCGTGCGCCTGTTCAACGCCAGCAACCAGGAAGTCAGCGCCAGCGTCGGCAACACGGCGTTGAGCGATGTGGCACCGCTGGCCAGCAGTGACTTCAGCTTCCTGCCGGGCGGTGACTACAGCGCCAAGGTCGGTAGCCAGAACGTCACGGTCAAACTGGCCGCCGATCACTATTACACCCTGGTCAACAGCGCCAGCGGCCAGCCGCAACTGATCGAAGAACCGCCGTTCAAGAACAAGCAGAAATCCCTGGTGCGCGTGCAGAACCTCAGCGACAAGGCCCTGACCCTGAAAACCGCCGACGGCAAGACCGATGTGGTCAAGGCCGTGGCCGCCAAGGGCCGTGGCGAGCGCGAGATCAACCCGGTGAAGGTCAGCCTGGCGCTGTACGACGGTGACAAGAAGGTTGGCGATGTGAAGCCGGTGGCCCTGGAACGTGGTGAGGCGGCGGTGCTGTATGTCACCGGCTCCGGCAGCAACCTGTCGCCAGTGTGGGTCAAGCGCCCCGTGTCGACCCGTTGATGATTTCCCTGAGTTGAGACGCCCCCTTGTGGGAGCTGGTTTGCCTGCTCCCACACTGTCCGCGTGTCGACTCAGGACCGAGACAAAAACAAGAGTGAAACGACAAACCTTCGTAGCTCTGACCCAAATCGATTCAAGGAGAAACACATGATCCCAGTAATCCTTTCCGGTGGTAGCGGCTCACGTCTTTGGCCGCTTTCCCGTAAACAGTTTCCTAAACAGTTCCTGGCCCTGACCGGCGAGCACACGCTGTTCCAGCAAACCCTCGAGCGCCTGGTGTTCGAAGGCATGGACGCACCGATCATCGTCTGCAACAAAGACCACCGTTTTATCGTCAATGAGCAACTGAGCACTCGCAAGCTCGACAGTCAGCGCATCCTGATGGAACCGTTTGGCCGCAACACCGCGCCGGCCGTGGCCTTGACCGCGATGATGCTGGTCAATGAAGGCCGCGATGAACTGATGCTGGTCTTGCCAGCCGACCATGTGCTGGATGACCAGAAAGCCCTGCAACGCGCCCTGGCCCTGGCCACCGTGGCGGCCGAGCGTGGCGAGATGGTGCTGTTCGGTGTACCGGCCACCCGTCCGGAAACCGGCTACGGCTATATCAAGTCCACCAATGATTCGCTGCTGCCCGAAGGTGTCAGCCGGGTGCAGCAGTTCGTCGAGAAGCCGGATGAAAAACGCGCCGTCGAGTTCGTCAAAAGCGGCGGCTATTTCTGGAACAGCGGGATGTTCCTGTTCCGCGCCAGCCGCTTCCTCGAAGAGCTGAAAAAGCACGATCCGGACATCTACGACACCTGCGTGCTGACCCTGGAACGCAGCGAACACACCGCCGACACCGTGACCTTCGACGAAGCCACCTTCGCCTGCTGCCCGGACAATTCCATCGACTACGCGGTGATGGAAAAAACCCAGCGCGCCTGCGTGGTGCCGCTGAGTGCCGGCTGGAGCGACGTGGGTTGCTGGGCCTCGTTGTGGGCGGTCAATGACAAAGACGCCAACGGCAACGTGACCAAGGGTGACGTGGTGATCCAGGACAGCAAGAACTGCATGATCCACGGCAACGGCAAGCTGGTGTCGGTGATCGGCCTGGAAAACATCGTGGTCGTGGAAACCAAGGACGCGATGATGATTGCCCACAAGGACAAGGTCCAGGGCGTCAAGCAGATGGTCAACACCCTGAACGAACAGGGGCGCAGCGAGACCCAGAACCACTGCGAGGTCTACCGTCCGTGGGGCTCCTACGACTCGGTGGACATGGGCGGGCGTTTCCAGGTCAAGCACATCTCGGTCAAGCCGGGCGCGTGCCTGTCGCTGCAGATGCACCACCACCGCGCCGAACACTGGATCGTGGTCAGCGGCACCGCCGAAGTGACGTGCGACGAGAATGTGTTCCTGCTCTGCGAGAACCAGTCCACCTACATCCCGATTGCCTCGGTGCACCGCCTGCGCAACCCGGGCAAGATCCCGTTGGAGATCATCGAAGTGCAATCGGGCAGCTACCTGGGCGAAGACGATATCGAGCGGTTTGAAGATATCTACGGGCGCTCGACTCCCGTCGAGCGTGGTGTGTCAGTGAAAACCATCGCGCAGTAACACCGCAAAACAAAAAGCCCTCGCCCAGCCCGTTGCGTCCCCTATCCGCAATGGGCTGGGCGGGGGCTTTTTCTGATCGGGCCACTTTGCAGATTGGCAGCGATCACCCACTCAGCGTTGTTCCCTTCACTCGAAATAGTCCTTGAAATTGTTCGGCCCCAAATACAGAAAGTTCGACGGCGTCAGCTTGATTTCTTTGGCCATCTTGAGCTCGACGAACTGGCTGCCGGCCGTGACCGGGCCTAAATCCGTGGGCACCTGGTCAGAGCTGAAGATCACCATATAGTCGCCACTGCCCACATAGCGTTCATTCCCTAAAAACAACAGGTTCTCAACGTTCTCGCTGTTAAATTGCTGGCCTGGGGGGTTAACGTACACACCGCCCTTTGAACCCGCACGCCTTTCACCACGCGCCAGATCATTGATGCTTCGCTCGCGAGCGATCGCTTCTGCGCCGGCCTTGCTGGTGTAGTGAATGTAAACCGGCTTGCCGTTGTAAGTGCCCGAATCCACTATCGACTGCCAATCCTGATGATTGGCCAAGGGTTGATTGGTTGCTGAGCTTGATGCCAGCGGGCCTTGCCCGGCAGGCTGCTCGCGGGCAGCGTTGACCCCCTTGCCTTTTCTATTGCCCCCGAGCATCTTGCTCGCGCGCCATTGGTTATCGGCACCTGTTTCAACGGTCAGTACGGGTTTACCGGTCTGGGGATCAATAATCTGGACATAGCCGTCACTGAGTTTGAAATCACCTTTAATCTCATACGTCTTGGCGATACCGGACTGATCGGTGTAACGGATAAACCAACGATCTAGCCCCGCCTCGTTCTTGTACTGATAAATCCCTCTAGCATTGACTGTGCTCTTGGCCAGTAATGATTCGCCATCGGCAATGGCGTAGGCGCTGATGTTGTCCGTTTGTGACGGTTGCAGGCGATTGGGCACATCGGCATCAACGCCTGGAGAGTCAGGCGCCGGTTCGGACGCGGACTCCACGGAGGGCTCAGGGGCTAGCGGTTCTTCTTTGGGCAGCGCAAAGGGATCCGCGGCATTTGAGCTGAGACCGGCAGAGGAGAACAAGGTGTTGATCATGCCATCGAATGACTTCGACGCCCCGTCATGACGTTCAGCCTGGGTGTCGCCCGAAATCTCTTTTTCGGTGCCCAATACCACTTCCGTGAGACTTGTGATGACGGCAGCGGCGGCGACCGGAGCAGCCAGCGGGGCCAGTTTGACCAGCAGTTCTGCGCCGACCGAAATGTCGTTGAGCCAGGTGTCACGGGTGACCTCGCTGTTGGATTTGATCGCGGTGTCTGCGTCGTTCCTCATACGCTGCTGGCCACTGTCCGCCATGTGACTGAACACATCGCCCTTGATCGCGATATTGCTGCGGTCAATGACGTTGCCCTCCTGGCTGCTGACGCTATCCGTACTGAGGTATTCCAGGGATGAATCGACGCCGTTTTTTGGCCGTATCTCAGAGATCAGGGAACCCAGCGGCACGATTGCATTAAAGAATGCGGTCCCAAAACCACCGGACTCACTGTTCTGCCGATCAGCCAACGAGAAGTGCGACTCCAGGGCTTTGCGCGTCTGGGGCGTCTTGCCTTGATCGCTGACCCATTGATCCATTTTTTCCAGTGAGGCGAATTTCAGAAAGGCTGGCTTGGCGTCAGGAATATAGAGAATTTGCACGCCGTCCAGGCGCCCGCTGGCATCCTTCTGGAGCCCCTCTGCGGGCAGGGTAAAACGCAAAATATCACTGGACTGAAAGCCATTGATATCAAATGCATGAACCTGGACATCGCCGGTTACCGGGGAGGTTGCCTGCAGTTTCTCCACGGTCATGGGCTGGTCTTCGGCTATTTCTGCACCGGTAACCGCCTTCATCAGCCGTCTATAGTCACTCCTGGTGAGCTGATGCTCGGGCGGCTGCAGCGCACGTTCGGCCGGTAACTTCGCCTCCTGGGCCTTGAGTTGCTCGCCTGCCCTATAGATGAATATGCCTTTCTGGACTGTGCGGTAGCCATCGGCGTGGTCTTTCCAGAAGCTGTCGATTTTTGCCGACATGGTCGTCTGGAAGTCGGATTTCCAAAGGGCCTTCATAAAGGCCGAAGGCGCCAGGGGGATTTCGTTGTGGGCGCCATAGCCTGCTTTGGCGCTTTGTCCGGGGCCGTCTTTATACAAGCCCGCTTCCGAGTCCAGAGTGCCGGGAATCCCGTCGTACTCGGAAAAGTTCTTCAACACGGCGTCAGTCAAACTGATGGATGACGTGGGTTCTTCCTTCATGTGTTCCCAACCGGTAGCGGTTTGCCCTGATTGCGAACTGTTAAAACGATTCAAATAAGTCTTGTCGGCGTCTACATGGATTCCGGTCAACCCGAACACAATTTCTTCTGCACGCTTTTTGGCTTCTTTGCGCACATCTGGAAACGCCACGGCCGTGTCCAACACAATCTTTTTGAATTTGGTTTTTTCGACATTGGCCTTGGCGGCTCGCTCGGTAATGACTGCGTAGGCATTCGAGGGGCTTGTCGGTGCCAGGGCAGACACGGTCTGCCTGAGTTGGATGAGCCCCTCTCGGTTTTGCGGAATGCTCCAGCCATTGGCGGTGATGTATTGCGCAAGGCTGACTTCCATTGTCGGGCCTGGGTGTTGCGCATCGGGAGCCAATTGTATTTTGGCGGCTTGCAAGGCCGGGAGAATATGCTCATTGGATATACGGCCCGTTGCAAGTCCTTGCTCCAGGCCTGCCAGGGTCAGTATCAGCGCGTTACGGTTGTCCAGGGCACTGTTGCCGGCAACGGTGGTGGCTTGGGTATTGGAGGCGGACTTCATTGGGCTGCTCTCATCGTCAGAAGCGAAGGAGCGGTAGGCTGGAACAGCAAAATTTTGTACGGATAAGGTCATGGCGTTGTTCTCGGCACGTATAAAAAAAGCTCACAGAACAACGACCGTCAGTCTGTGGCTGTATATAGGTGTGTGAAGCGAACAACCCCCTTGATTCCAGCGCGAAGGTTACGTGGAGTGTCCGTTCGGGGGTGACCGCAACCCGATAGGCAACCGCATGCTGTCAACGGTACGATGGTTCATCTACCCACGAGGCTGCCCCCATGTTCTTCGGCGTTCTGCTCATCATCACCTGGCTGGTCCTACTCCTGCGCTACCCGGCCAAGGCATTGCCGGTTTCCCTCGCCGCAGCAGTGGGCTTGGGCTTCGTGGCGATATGGGTGGTCTGGCTGGACAACCGCGAAGCCTCGCAACTGGCGCGCCTGGAACTGCGCATCCACTATGCCCCCGATCAGTGCCCCGCCGACCGCCCCTTGCAGCTCAAGCTCAACAACGGCAACGACGTCCCCCTGACCGAACTGCGCTGGCGCGTCGCCGCCTACGCACCAGGCGATACGGTGAACCTGGCGGACAACGTCTATGCTGCCCCGCGTTATCGCGGCCCCGGCGAACTGCAGGCCGGCGCCACCTGGGAAGACTGTCTGCCAGTGCCGCCCCTGCGCCCCGGCTACCGCCCGCAAACCCTGGAGTTTCGCGCCGAACACCTGCAAGGCAGCTTCTCCGACTAACCACTACCAAGGATTGCCCCATGCCTAACGTGCTTATCACCGGTTGCTCCAGCGGCATCGGCCGTGCCCTGGCCGATGCCTTCAAAGTCGCCGGCTATGACGTATGGGCCAGCGCCCGTCGTCCCGAAGACGTCGCGGCCCTCGCATCTGCCGGTTTCAAGGCCGTGCAACTGGACGTCAACGATGGCGCGGCCCTGGCGCAATTGGCCGGACAGGTGGGCGAGCTGGATGTGTTGATCAACAACGCCGGCTACGGCGCCATGGGCCCGCTGCTCGATGGTGGCACCGAGGCCCTGCAGCGCCAGTTCGAGACCAACGTGTTCGCCATCGTCGGCGTGACCCAGGCGCTGTTCCCCGCCCTGCGCGCGCGCAAAGGGCTGGTGGTGAATATCGGCAGCGTTTCCGGGGTGCTGGTCACGCCGTTTGCCGGCGCCTACTGCGCCTCCAAGGCCGCCGTGCATGCCTTGAGCGATGCCTTGCGCATGGAACTCGCACCGTTTGGCGTGCGAGTCATGGAAGTGCAGCCGGGGGCGATCAATACCCACTTTGCCAAGAACGCCGGCACCCAGGCCGAATTGCTGATCAATGAACAATCGCCGTGGTGGCCACTGCGCGAAAGCATCCGTGCCCGCTCCCAGGCCTCCCAGGACAAACCGACCCCGGCCAGCACCTTTGCGGCGGATGTGCTCAAGGCCGTGCAACAGAGTGAACCACCGCGCCTGCTGCGTTCGGGGAATGGCAGCCGGGCGTTGCCGTTGATGGCGGCGCTGCTGCCCAAGGGGTTGTTGGAGACGGTGTTGAAGAAGCGATTTGGGCTGGGTGGAGCACTTTGATCACCGTGGCGAGCGGACTTGCCCTCTGCACGGGGTCTTCGCTATTTCATGAAGTCAATAAACGCCCGCACCTTCAGCGGTAAATGCCGCGTGTCCGGATACAGCGCATACACCCCCTGAGGCGCGAAACGATGATCCGGCAACAGGCGTACCAGCCGCCCCGCGTCCAGGTCCTCCTGCACCAGCCACTGCGGCAGGACCGCCACGCCATGCCCGCGCACGGCAAATGCTTGCAGCACGGCGGCACTGTCGACCACCAGCGCACTGGGGCCAGAGCGATAGTGATGTTCGCCACCTGCCGGGTCGGTCACGCTCAACTCAGTCAGGCGGCCATGCCCCAGCTTGGGCAGTCGTTCTAGTTCATCCAACGTATGGGCACTACCCAAACCAGGCGCCGCAACGGCAAATACCTGATAGGTGGATAACTGCACCGCACGATGATTGGAGTCCACCAGGCGCCCCAGCCGGATCGCCACGTCAAACCGCTCGGAGATCAGGTCGGCATGGGTCGAGGATGTGGATAAGTGGATGTTGAGGTCCGGGTGCAGGCGGCGAAAACCTTCCACGGCCGGCGCGACCACCGCCAACGCATATTCAACAGTCGTGGTGATGCGCAGGGTGCCTTTGAGCTGGGCGTGCTCAGAACGGGCCTCTTCCACTGCCAGCCGTGCTTCTTCGAGCATGCGTGTACAGCGCAGGTAGAAACGTTCGCCGGCATCGGTGAGCGCCAGTTGGCGGGTACTGCGGGTGAGCAGGGTGACGCCCAGTTCGGCTTCCAGACGTTTGAGATTGAAGCTGACCACCGCGCGGGTCTGGCCCAGCAGATCGGCGGCGGCCGTCAGCGAGCCGGCCTCGACCACGGCTTTGAAAGTGTCGAATCGGTCCAGACTGACCATGGCCACAGCCCCCCTTTGTCAAAATATTTTTGACAAACTAACAGGCAAACCCGTGTATCCCAAGCTCTGCAACCGGCCTACCCTGCCAGCCTCAAACGCTGGATCGCCCCTATGACCTACCGCTCGAAAGTCGCCTGGATCTTTTTACTGGGCTTCGCCCTGGACCTGGTGAACATGTTTGTCGCCACCGTCGCCTACCCGGATATCGCCCATGAACTGCAGGCTTCGGTCACGCAATTGGCGTGGATCAGCAACGCATACCTGCTCGGCCTGACCCTGATTATTCCGCTGAGCGTCTGGCTCGCCGCAGTGTGGGGCGAGCGGCGTTTGATCGCCGCGAGCCTGGGGCTGTTTGGCATGGCATCGGTGCTGGTGGGCCAGGCCGAGTCGATTCAGGCCCTGATCGGCTGGCGGCTGTTGCAAGGCTTGGGGGGTGGATTGCTGATACCGGTGGGCCAGGCCTTGGCGTACCGACACTTTGCCCCTGGGCAGCGTCACCAGCTGACGGCCCGAGTGATGTCGGTGGCGCTGTTGGTGCCAGCACTCTCCCCGGCGCTGGGCGGCTTGCTGGTGGACACGGTGTCGTGGCGCTGGATCTTCTATGCCAACCTGCCATTGGCCCTCCTGACCCTGCTGCTGGCACTGCTGTGGATAAAACCCGATGTGCCCGCAACCTCGCGACCGGCCCTGGCCTTGGGGAGTCTGTTCAAGCAGATCCGCCACCCGATGCTGCGAGTGGCGATGCTGGTGTATCTGTTTATCCCCGGCGTCTTTATCGGCACCAGCCTGGTCGCCATCCTCTACCTGCGAGGCCTTGGATACGACGCGACACGCACCGGGGCCTTGATGCTGCCGTGGGCACTGGCCTCGGCCCTGGCCATCTACCTGAGCAAGCAGTTGTTCAGCCGGTGCGGGCCCAAGCCATTGCTGCTGGCCGGCATGGCCTTGCAATGCGCCGGCATCCTGCTGCTCAATGCTGCCCAGCCCGCCCTGCTGGTGGGCGCCTATGCCCTGATGGGCCTGGGTGGCAGCCTGTGCAGCAGCACCGCGCAGACCCTGGCCTTTCTGGATATTCCTGCCGAACGCATGGGCCACGCCAGCGCGCTGTGGAATATCAATCGGCAAGTGAGCTTTTGCCTCGGCGCAGCGGCACTCAGCGCCGTGCTATCGGCCTCGGATTCCTTCACCATGACCTTCTTGATCGCGGCAGCCCTGACACTGCTGCCGCTCTTCGCAGCGCTGAGCCTGGATACCTCCAGGGTTCGCGCACTGCTTCACCCAGCCAGCGAGACTCAATGATGATTGATTACAGCGACTTTTTTGAAGAAGTGATCCAGACCCACATCGAGATCGAGCAGTGGTTTGCCGGCACAGCCCCCGAAGGCACCCTGCAGAACTTGCTGGCGCGCTTCTCCCCCGAGTTCAGCATGATCGCCCCCGCCACCGGCGCACGGGTGAATGCCGCCGGGGTCCAGGCCCTGTTCACTCGCCTGGGCGGCATGCGGCCCGGATTGAAAATCACCTTGAGTGAACTGACCGGCATCGACCGCCATGCGCGGGGTGCCACGGTGACCTACCGTGAGCATCAGGTTGATCACAGCGCCAGCCAGACGGATCGCCGGGCCACCGTGGTGTTCGAGAAACAGGCCAGCGGCGCACTGCTGTGGCGGCACCTGCATGAGACCTATATCCAGGGCCAATAACCCTCCCCTGCAGGAGCCGGCAGGCGACGTGCCTGATGCCCTCTGTTTAGTTTTGTGCCTGGTTGACGATCACCGTGCAAGTAATCCCCGCCGCCAGCAACACCCCCTCCGGCACTTCATCAATATGGATCCGCACCGGTACCCGCTGGGCCAGGCGTACCCAGTTGAAGGTCGGGTTCACGTCGGCGATCAGTTCGCGGCTCTCGGGGTTGTCGCGGTCGTAGATGCCGCGGGAGATGCTTTCCACATGGCCCTTGAGGGTCTCGCCGCTCATCAGTTGCATATCGGCTTTATCACCGACTTTCACATGGGGCAGCTTGGTTTCTTCGAAGAAGCCGTAGACCCAGAACGAGTTCATATCGACTACGGCCATCTTGGCTTCGCCAATGCGCGCATAGTCGCCGCGATGCACGTTGAGGTTGGTGACATAGCCGTCGACCGCTGACACGACTTGCGTGCGTTTCAAGTTCAGTTCGGCGGCCTCCAGTTGCGCCAGGGCATGTTGGTAGTCGGCCAGGGCCGAGTCGGCGATGTTGCTGGCGTCGTCGCGGTTCTCTTTGGAGATCACCAGGGCGTCGAGGTCGGCACGGCGGTGGGCGTTGACCTTGCGCATCTCCCAGGTGGCTTTGCGTGAAGCGACCAAAGATTGCGCCTGCTTGACCGCGATGCGGTAGTGCTCGGGGTCGATCTGCATCAGCAGGTCGCCCTTTTTCACCAACTGGTTGTCACGCACCGGCACATCCACCACTTCGCCGGTGACGTCGGCGGCCACGTTGATGATGTCGGCGCGCACCCGGCCATCGCGAGTCCATGGGGTCTGCATGTAATGGACCCACAAGGTGCGGCCAATCCAGATCGCCAGGGCCAGAACCAGCAGGGTTGCGAGCAGGCTGAAAAACTTTTTCATCGGGGCATTCTCAACGGTAGACAGTCAGCGCCATGGCGCCGAAAAGACAGGTGAACAGGCTCAGGCGCAGCAGCGCCGGGTGCCAGAAAAAACGGTACAAATCAAAGCCCGCCAGGAAGCGATCCAGGGCCCAGGCCAGTGCGGCGGCGATAAAAAACATCAGGGTCATGGTCGGCATATAGATGCCGTGGAACGCGATTTCACGAGGCATGGGCGACTCCGGAAGGCTTGAAGGCAGCCAGGGGCGATTGCGGGTCCAGCAGGGAGGTGCGGATAAAGTGCAGGTAGCTTTTCACCCGGCGCAGGGCCGAGGTGTCGAAGTGCGGGGCGAAGGGTTCGTCGGTGGCCTGCACGCGGCTGATGGCGTGATCGACCGCCACCAGGGCGCGCTCCAGGTTGCTCTGGCTCGGTTGCAAAAACAGCCGCACCAGCGAACGCCCCATGACCCGGATGGCCTGGCGCCAGGGCTGGGATTGAGCGTACGCCGGGTGCACCGGCAGAATCGCCTGTTCCTTGCGCAACTCAATGATCGCGTGACCGACTTCAAGCACCACAAACATCCAGCGCAACAGGTTGCGTTGCACCTGTGGCTGGCCGGCGGCCAGGCCATAGGCCTGGTGCAGCAGGTCGCGGGTGCGGCTTTCAAAACCCGAGGCCAGGCCCTTGAGCTTGCCGCTGATGGCATATACCACTTGCTCACGCAGGTCGCGCTCCAGGCGGCGCCACAGCCAAGGGCTGTTGGGCGGCAGGATAATCGCCCCCGCCGCGGCGCACACCAGCATGCCGATGATCATGGCGATGTAGTCGTTGATAAAGGTGTAGGGGTTGTAGATCGTCAAGTTGTCCGGCACCGAACCGGTACTGAAAAAGATCAGCAGGCCCAGGCCGACCCCGGCGTATTGCGGGCGCGACGAGAGGAACGCACCGAGCACGATCACCGGGGCGAGCATCACGCAGAGCAAGGGAAAGCCGTCGATCCAGGGAAACACGAAGAACATTTCGACAAAGCCCACCACGGCGCCGATCAGCGTCCCGCAGGCCATTTGGAAGGCCATGCGCTTGGGGTTCGGCGTGGCGGCCGACAGGCCCACGGTGGCTGCCGCGATCAGGGTCATGGTCGCGCCGCTGGGCCAGGCGGTGGCCACCCAGTAACTGCCCAGCACCAGCAGAATGAATGACGCGCGAATTCCCGACGCGGCACAGGCCAGCCAGTTGGTTTTCGGCGTGTAGGACTCGTCCCAGTGCTCCCGTGCGTGGCTGTGCTCGGCCAGGGAAGCATGGGTCTGCGCATAGTTGTGCAGGTCATCGACAAAGCGGTACAGCAGCTCGTAGGCAGTGTGGAAATCCAACTGCTCGGCATCGCTCGGGCTGCTCTCCTGGAACATCGCCCGCAGGCTGCGGACCTTGGCCGGCAGGCTCTCCTTGTAGGCCGTCAGTTGGCTCACCAGGCGCGCAGCATCGGGGCTGGTCAGGGCGCGCCCACTGAAGCCATCGAGCAGTTCGGCCAAGTCCTGCAGGCCGGGCTTGATCGCGGCCACCACATGGTCGGCGGCATCGCTGCGTAGGCGTTCGAGCAGCTGGTGCAGGGCGTTGAAGCGCGTGGTGATGCCCATGAACTCACTGTTCAAGCGACTCAAGCGACCATTGCGCCGGCGCATATGGGGGTCTTCGAATACGGTGACGCTGCGCAGCCCTTCCAGGCCCACGGCTTCGGCGATAAAGCGCACGTTGCTGCTTTCAAAACCTTCACGCTGGCTGCGCCCGCGCAGGCCATCGGTGACGAACAGCGCGAAGGTGCCGAAACGCTGGTACAAGGCGTTGCGCATGGCCGCACTGCTGGTTTGCGGCAGGATCGCGGCACTGACCAGGGTCGCACACAAAATCCCCAGGGAGATTTCCAGCACCCGCCAGACCGCCGCCATAAAGGCGCCGTCCGGGTGGGCGAGCGCCGGCAGGCCGACCATCGCCGCCGTATACCCGGCCAGCACAAAACCATAGGCGCGAAAGTTACGGTTACGGGTGGCACCGGCCGTGCACACGCCGACCCAGATCGCCAGCGCGCCAAGGAACAGCTCGGTGTTTTGCGCAAACAAGGCGATCAACAACACCATCACCGCCGACCCCGCCAGGGTGCCGAGGAAGCGGTAGAAGCTCTTGGCAAACACCTGGCCGCTTTGCGGTTGCATCACGATAAACACGGTGATCATCGCGGTACGCGGTTGCGGCAGTTCCAGGCGCATCGCCAGCCACAGGGTGAGAAACGCGGCGATCAGTACTTTGAAGATATACACCCAGGTCACGCCATCACTGCGCGCCCAGTCGAAAAAGCCACGGCGCCATTCCAGGGAATGCAGCCAACGCAGCGGTGCAGGCAAGGGAGTCATGGGGAACCTGATCAGTGATCGAACACGGCCAAAGCCGCCGGGGTATTGCTCGGGAGTGTCTTATCGGGTGCCGGAGCATCGCTGCCAGCACCCAGGCCACCGCCCAGGGCTGTCACCAGTTCGGCATGGGCGCTCAAGCGCGCGGCCTGGACCTGTTGCTCGACCTGCTGCTGGCGAAACAGCAGGGTCTGGGCATTGAGCACATTGAGGTAATCGGTCAGCCCGCGCTGATAGGCGATCATTGCGAGGTCATAGGTTTTCTGCGCCGAGGCCAGCGATTCGGCGGCGAAGGTTTGCTGCTTGGCCATGGATTCGCGGCGGATCAGTTGGTCGCTGATGCCCTTGAGTGCATTGACCAGGGTCTGGTTGTAGCGGGCCACGGCAATGTCGTAGCCGGCGCTGGCCTCGCCCAATTGCGCACGCAGGCGGCCACCGTCGAAGATCGGCGGGGTGATCGCCGGGCCGACGCTGTAGTTGAGTTTCTTGCCGGTGAGGAACTCCAGCATGCCGCCGCCGGTGGCGACGTAGCCGAGGCTGCCCACCAGGTCGACGTTGGGGTAGAAACCGGCGTGGGCCACGTCAATCCCCCGGGCCTGGGCCGCGACTTGCCAGCGGCTGGCGACCACGTCCGGGCGCTGGCCGAGCAATTGCGCGGGCAGTGCCGAGGGCAATTTCAGCGGCGCACCGAGGGCCAGGGTCGGCCGCTGCAAGGTTGCACCCTCCCCCGGCCCCTTGCCGGCCAAAGCCGCCAGTTGGTTGCGGGTCAGGGCGATCTCTTCGTCGAGGGCGTCCAGTTGCCGATGGGTTTCCGGCAACGGCGTCTGGGCCTGGCTGACTTCAAAGTGCGTGCCGATCCCGCCATCCAGGCGCTTTTGCGCCAGGTCGAGGATCTGCTGTTGCTGGGCCAGGGTGGCGGCGACGATATCGCGCTGGGCGTAATGCAGCGACAGCTGGATATAGGCGCGCACCACATTGTTCTGCAATTCCAACTGGGCCTGGCGTGCCTGGGCGACACGCCTATGCGCCAGGTCGACGGCGCGCTCGCTGGCATTGCGCTCGCGGCCCCACAGGTCGAGGGCGTAGCTCAGGCCCAGGGCAGCGTTGTTGTCCCAGGTGGTGGAATTGTCCAGCTTGCCGGGGCCGTAGAACTGATCGCTGGGCCAGTTGTGGCGCTTGAAGGTGGCATCCCCGTTGATCTGCACGGCCTCGGCCGACTCGGCCAACCCGGCCATGGCCCGGGCTTCACGCACCCGGGCGGCGGCTTCGGCCATGCTCGGGCTGCCTTGTACGGCGAGGTCGATCCACCGATTGAGTTGCGGGTCGCCATAGGCCTGCCACCACTGGCTGGTCGGCCAGTGGGCATCCCGGGCGGCGCTCTGGATCGCGTCGTCGGTGGCCAGGGTATTGGCGGCGAGGTGCTTGCCTTGGGGGGCAATTCCTCCGGTTCCGATGCAGCCGCTGATTGCTAACGATAAAGCCCAAACACTGAGAGTCTTCAGCTCTCTGCTGATGCGACGCGGCACTGCTGCGAATTCCTGAGGTGGTGTTGCGGGGACGGTGCGGCAATTCTAGGGGGCACGGGGAATGGCGATAAGGTGGGATTCCTGTGAATCTTTATTACCGTTCAGGCGATAATCCATTGGTCGGGCTCACTCGCCCCCGTAACTTCGTGTCACAATTTGCCATCTCCCTTGAGAGCACCCCATGGACACTTTGCAAAACATGCGCGCCTTCAGTTGTGTCGCCGAGGCCGGCAGCTTCACCGCCGCCGCCGTACAACTGGACACCACCACGGCCAACGTCTCGCGCGCGGTCTCCAATCTGGAAGCCCATCTGCAAACCCGCTTGCTCAACCGCACCACCCGCCGCATCGCCCTGACCGAGGCCGGCAAGCGCTATTTATTGCGCTGTGAGCAAATTCTCGCCTATGTCGAGGAAGCCGAGGCCGAAGCCAGCGACGCCCATGCACGCCCCGCCGGGCAGCTCAAAGTGCACACCATGACCGGCATCGGCCAGCATTTCGTGATCGACGCGATTGCCCGCTACCGCCGCACCCACCCCGACGTGACCTTCGACCTGACCCTGGCCAACCGCGTGCCCGACCTGCTGGACGAGGGCTACGACGTGTCCATCGTGCTCGCCAGCGAGCTGCCGGACTCGGGGTTTGTCTCCCAACGCCTGGGGATCACCTACAGCATCGTCTGTGCCTCGCCGGCCTACGTCAAAGCCAACGGCTGCGCGCAGCGGCCCAGTGACCTGCTCAACCATGCCTGCCTGCGCCTGGTCAGCCCGGTGATCCAACTGGACAAATGGGCCTTCAACGGCCCGGACGGCCAGGAAAGCGTGAGCATCAACAGCTCGCCGTTCCTGGTGAACTCCGCCGACGCGATGAAGACCGCGATCATCAGCGGCATGGGCGTCGGCCTGCTGCCGGTGTACGCGGCCATCGAAGGCCTGCGTAACGGCACCCTGGTACGGATGATGCCGAATTACCGCTCCCAGGAACTGAACCTGTACGCCATCTACCCGTCGCGCCAGTACCTGGATGCGAAGATCAAGACCTGGGTGGAATACCTGCGCGGCTCGCTGCCGGAGATCCTCGCGGCGCACCAGGCGGAACTGGTTGCGTATGAACTGAGTGGCAGTTTGGGTGGGGTGCGGCTGGGTAGCTGACCTGCCGTCATCGCAGGCAAGCCAGCCTCCCACATTTTGCCCTGTGCCCACAGAGGTCTAGCGGTGTCCTGACATTCGCAGCGAGGAATGTTAGCGTGCTTGGCATTCTTCCCTGTCGATGAGCCTCACTTGCGATGAAAAAGACTGTCCTCGCCTTCAGCCGTGTCACCCCCGCGATGATCGAACGCCTGCAACAGGACTTCGAGGTCATCGTCCCCAACCCCAAGCAGGGTGATATCAACGCGCAGTTCACTGAAGCCCTGCCCCACGCCCACGGCCTGATCGGCGTCGGCCGCAAGCTCGGGCGGGCGCAGCTCGAAGGGGCGAGCAAGCTGGAAGTGGTGTCCAGTGTCTCCGTGGGTTACGACAACTACGACGTGGACTACTTCAACGAACGCGGGGTCATGCTCACCAACACCCCCGATGTGCTGACCGAAAGCACCGCCGACCTGGCCTTCGCCCTGCTGATGAGCAGCGCCCGCCGCGTGGCCGAGCTGGACGCCTGGACCAAGGCCGGGCAGTGGAAAGCCAGCGTCGGCGCGCCGTTGTTTGGCTGTGATGTACACGGCAAGACCCTGGGTATCGTCGGCATGGGCAATATCGGCGCGGCCATCGCCCGCCGTGGGCGCCTGGGCTTCAATATGCCGATTATCTACAGCGGCAACAGCCGCAAGACCACGCTGGAACAGGAACTGGGCGCGCAGATGCGCAGCCTGGACCAGTTGCTGGCCGAGGCGGATTTTGTGTGCCTGGTGGTGCCGTTGAGTGAAAAGACCCAGCACCTGATCAGCCATCGCGAGTTGGGCCTGATGAAATCCAGCGCAATCCTGGTGAATATTTCCCGAGGCCCGGTGGTGGACGAGCCGGCACTGATCGAAGCCCTGCAAACCCAGCGCATTCGCGGCGCCGGGCTGGATGTGTATGAGCGCGAGCCCCTGGCCGAGTCGCCGCTGTTCCAACTGAGCAATGCAGTGACCTTGCCGCACATCGGGTCGGCCACCCATGAAACCCGTGAAGCCATGGCCAACCGTGCCCTGGACAACCTGCGCAGCGCCCTGCAGGGCCAGCGCCCGCAGGATCTGGTGAACCCGCAGGTGTGGAAAGGCTGATCGGCATTGTAGGAGCTGGCAAGCCAGCCCCTACAGTTTTTGGCGCGAACGTCGATAACCCGCTATAGATTGTTATCGCTGATCCACAGAAGGTTTTTATGTCCACCACCAAAGCCCGCGCAGATTCACTCTCGCTTCTGCTCTTTACCTTGCGCAGCGGCAAGCTGATGGCCATCAACCTGCTGAAAGTCAGCGAAATCATTCCCTGCCCGCCGCTGACCAAGCTGCCGGAGTCCCACCCGCACGTCAAAGGCATCGCCACCCTGCGTGGCGCGGCCTTGTCGGTGATCGACCTCAGCCGGGCGCTGGGCGAAATGCCCCTGCAAGACCCCGACGGCGGTTGCCTGATCGTCACTGATGTCAGCCGCTCCAAGCAGGGCCTGCATGTGCAGGCGGTGAGCCGGATCGTGCATTGCCTGACCACCGATATCCGTCCGCCGCCCTTTGGTTCCGGCGGTACGCGCTCGTTTATCACCGGCGTGACCCAGGTCGACGGGGTGCTGGTGCAGGTGCTGGACATCGAAAAAGTCATCCACGCCATCGCCCCCGCGCAGATCGAAGTGGCACCGACCGACCTGACCATGGAAGAAGCCGAAGTGCTCGGCCATGCGCGCATCCTGGTGGTGGACGACAGCCAGGTGGCCCTGCAGCAATCGGTGCACACCCTGCGCAACCTCGGCCTGACCTGCCACACCGCTCGCAGTGCCAAAGAGGCCATCGACGTGCTGCTGGAACTGCAAGGCAGCGCCGGGCAGATCAATGTGGTGGTGTCTGACATCGAAATGTCGGAAATGGACGGCTACGCCCTCACCCGCACCCTGCGCGAAACCCCGGACTTCCAGGATTTGTACGTGCTGTTGCACACCTCCCTGGACAGCGCGATGAACAGCGAAAAAGCCCGCCTGGCCGGTGCCGACTCGGTGCTGACCAAGTTCTCGTCACCCGAGCTGACCAAATGCCTGGTGGTTGCGGCCCAGACCGTGGCGCAAAAAGGCCTGTAAACCGTGACAGCGTATTACCAACTGCTGCGCCGCGACCTCACCACCAGCCTGCCCGCGCCGCAATGGCCGGCCGGCATCCGCCTGGACCATTACCGCGACGAACTGGCCACGGCGATTCATGCGGTGTTACGCATGACCCAGGAACAGGGCGGCGGCCATGTCGCCAACCTGGACACCTGGCAGCAGCAGTTCATCAGCAACGCAGAGTTCGACCCCAGGCTGTGCCTGGTGGTCAGCAACGCCGAAGGGATTCTTGGCGTGGCCCAATGCTGGACCAGTGCCTTTATCAAGAATCTCGCCATCCACCCCTGTGCCCAGGGCCAGGGGCTGGGTCGCGCCTTGTTGCTGCACAGCTTCCAGGTGTTCAAGCAACGCGGCGAGCCCTATGTGGACCTCAAGGTGCTGGAGAGCAATCTGCGCGCACGCCAGCTGTATGAAAGTGCGGGCATGGTGTTTGTGCTGCGCGACATGGTCAGCGACGACTGACCGGCACTGGCGCATAACTTGCTTCCAGAGTCTCTGAACGGCGGATAGAGGCAAAAACCCGTCACCGTCCAAGAGCGCCCTCTGACCTGGCCTGGTAGCAGATCTTCCATGAATACCCATTTTTCCTGCGTTGGTTGCGGCAAATGCTGCACCGACCATCATGTCCCCCTGACACTCGACGAAGCCCGCCAGTGGGCGGCGGACGGCGGCAATGTCATCGTCCTGGTGGAAGGCTTCCTGGGCAATGGCCTGGGCCTGCCGCTGCAACAACGCGAGCATGCCGAACGGCGTTCGGTGGTGGTGCCCAGCGGCACGACCGAGGCGTTTGTGGCCATTACTTTTGCCGCCTACAACGCGGGGCCCTGCCGGAATCTTGACGAAGACAACCGCTGCGGCATCTATGAGCGGCGGCCACTGGTCTGTCGTATCTACCCGATGGAGATCAACCCGCATATCCCGCTGAACCCGGCCGCCAAGGATTGCCCGCCGCACTCCTGGGAACAGGGCCCGGCGCTGATCGTCGGGGGTGAACTGGTGGACCCTGAACTGGCGGAGCTGATCCGCCGCTCACGCCAGGCCGACCGTGACGACGTGCAGACCAAGGAAGCGGTGTGCGCCCTGCTGGGGATTCGCACCACGGCGCTCAAGGGCGATGGCTTTACCGCGTATCTGCCGGATATGGGCGCGTTTGCCCAGGCCATTGAATTGGCGGTGGAACAACCGGCCATGGCCAATGAGTGGGTGTTTCATGTGTCCGGCATGGACATCGCCGAACAGTTGCTGGATGCCGGGGCACAGATCGCCACCGAGGTGCCGGCCAACTATGCGTTTATCTCGCTGCGCGCTGCCTGAGGCGCGTCAAATGGGGTTGGGGCTGTAGCTGTAGCTGTAGCTGTGGCGAGGGAGCTTGCTCCCGTTGGACTGCGTAGCAGTCCCATTTTAGGGCCGCTTCGCGCCCCAACGGGAGCAAGCTCCCTCGCCACAGGTGACTGATTGCCCTGCCCCCTCTCTGAACTGAAGGGCATCCACAACCTAGTGGCGTTTGCCCCAGAACTCTTCTGCCAGCCGCCGCAGATCTTCCGCCAGGGCCGCCACGTCGCCCGAGCTGAGCTGGCTCTGCTGACCGGCAGTGACGGTGGCTTCGCCGGCATTGCGGATGCCGACAATATTGCGATTGATGTCTTCGCTGACCGCGCTCTGTTCTTCCACTGCAGTGGCAATCTGCACACTCATGGCGGTGATCTGGTTGACCCGCTGGCTGATGCCATCCAGGGCCGATGCGGCGCGCTGGGCGTGATCGACGCTGGCTTCGACATGCTGGCTGCTCTGTTCCATGGCCATCACCGCATCCCGGGCGCCGCCCTGCAGGGTGCTGATCATGCGCTGGATTTCATTGGTCGATTGCTGGGTACGTTGTGCCAGGCCGCGCACTTCGTCGGCCACCACCGCAAAACCACGGCCCTGTTCGCCCGCTCGCGCTGCCTCGATGGCCGCGTTGAGGGCCAGCAGGTTGGTCTGCTCGGCAATCGCCCGGATCACCTCCAGCACACCGGAAATATCACCGCTATGGCTTTCCAATTGATGGATCACCGTGGTGGCCCTGGCCAGTTCCTGGGACAGACGCAGCACCGCATCGCGGCTTTCGTCCACTCGCTGATGACCTTCACGGGTCGCGCTGCCGGCCTGGTCGGCGGCTTTCGAAGCTTGCTGGGCATGGTTGGCGACTTGCGCCACGCTGGCCGCCATCTCGTGGATGGCGGTGGCCACCTGGTCGGTCTGGCTCTGCTGGCCCAGGGTGCTGCTGTGGCTGCTGTCCAGTTGCTCGACCAGGGCGGCGGCGTGCCCGGACAAACGCTGCGATGCATCGCCAATCCGGCCGACCACCGCGCCCACCTGGGCTTCAAGCATCTGCATGGCAAATTCGATTTGCCCCAGCTCATCCGCACGCCCGGTATAGATCGCCTGGCTGACGGGATTATCGGCGATCTGCCGCGCCCGCTCGCTCAGTTGCCGCAGGGGGCGCAACAACAGGTTGACGCCTAATATCCCCACCGCGCCCACCGCCGCCAGGCCCAGCACTTGCACCGCCCACGGATAGCTCGCCAAGCCGACCCCAGCCCCCCAGGTCAAGGCGCATGTCGCGCCGGTGACCAGCGACAACTTCAAGGGCATCTCCAGCACCGGCCGCATGCGCCGAGTGCCCGTGCGCAGACGGGCATACACGCGCTCCGCCGCCATCACCCGCCGCGCATCGGGCCGGGTCCGCACGGACTGGTACTCCACCGCCACGCCGTCGCGGGTGACCGGCGAGGCATAGGCACTGACCCAGTAGTGATCGCCGTTCTTGCAGCGATTCTTCACCATGCCCATCCACGAGCGACCGCTTTTGAGGGTCTGCCACATATGGGCAAAGGCCGCCGACGGCATGTCCGGATGGCGCAGCAGATTATGTGGCGCGCCCAGCAGCTCCTCGCGGCTGTAGCCGCTGACGTCGATAAAGTCCTGGTTGGCGTAGGTAATCGAACTGCCGAGGTCGGTGGTCGAGAGAATGTTGGCATCTTGGGCAATGTCCACATTTCGCCCCGTGACCGGGAGATTGATCTTCATGGAAAGCGCGCTCGGGGGTTATTGGGGGAGTCGGCAGGGGCACCGACTCTAAGCGCACCGGTTGAGCAAATACTGATCCAGCTCATGTTCCACGCATTTAGTTGCCCGGCGCCAGCGCCTGCGGCTCGTGGTACTCCTCAATCAGGGCGACACAGTCCAGCGCCACCCGTGCGCTGCGCGGCAACCTGCGCACGGCCAGTACGCTGCGGGCGGGCAAGCGGCTACGGGCGAAGTAGCCCAGGTACACCTCATTGACCAGAGCCAGATCATCCAGGTCGGCCAGCATCAAGGTGCATTTGACCACCCGATCCAACGACGAATGATGACGCTCCAACAGGTCGTGCAGGTTCTTCATCACCTGCTTCATCTGTGCGCCCGTCCCGCCTTTCACCGGATTGCCGCGAATATCCAACCCCGAGATACTGGAGATGTACAACGTGTCGCCGACCCGCACCGCCTCGGAAAAAGGCAGCGTCAGCTCGCTGGGGTAAAAGCGCGGCCCATCGCCCGGTTGCGCCGCTGCAATGTCGAGTTCCTCCCGCAGATACCCTCGCAGAATGCGCTGGTGCTCGCCGCTCTGCTTGAGCTGCTCCAGCGCCCGGTTAAGGTCACTGCGCAATTCACGATCGGACTTGCGCACGCCGATGGCCACGGCAGTGCCCATCTGTTGGCCGGTGACCGGCGGGCCGACGAAATCGAAAGGTTGCCCCTGCTCGGTGTCGAGCAGCTCCTGGCGAATTTCGGCTGTACCTTGCAGAGTCGCGTCAATATCACCGGCCACCAGGCTGCGGATCAACTGGTCATTGAGCCAGAAGCTCTTGATGATCACCCCGGCCGGCGCCCATTGCGCCAGGGCGAACGCTTCGCGATTGCTGCCGGTCAACACCCCCACGCGCTTGCCCTTGAGGGCGCGTACCGTGGGCATCAGCCCGGAATAACGGCGCGCCACCAAGTGCGTGGTCAGGGGGTACAAATCGTCGGTGAAGTCGATCAACTGCCGGCGTTGCGGGGTAGAAGCCATGCCCATGATTGCGTCGAAACGCCGGCTTTCAAGGGCTGCGATGCTATGGGTGAAGACTTGATCGACCCAGGTGCAGCGAACATCGAGTTGCGCGCACAAGGCATTGCCCAGTTCGATGTTCAAGCCGACCAACTGCCCTTGGGCGTTGCGGCTTTCATAGGGAGGAAACAGAGGGGAAATCGCGAAGCGGATCTCGCTGCGCGGCGCCGCGGCGGCCACCGGCCCTATCAGAAAGGCGCCCGACAGTAGCGCCCCAATGGATAAAACAAAGATCTTTGCCCAAGCCATGAAGACATCCCTTTCTTGAAAATCCCACTCCTTCACCCCGTGCTGCCAACCAGGCGCGGCGAAGGGGTATCGAGCAAGCTTTCAAGAAAAGGTCATGGGCCGACAAGGCGAAAAGTCAGCAATGGCTGTAGGCAGTCAGCGCTTGCCCATCGAACGACGGGTGCCGGGCGGCGCCATGCCGGGGGTCTTGGTGTGACCGTTCTTCGCGCCGTTTTTGTACCACGGCTGATTGCTGTCTTTCGCCCCGGCCAGCTCACCCGGCTTGAAGGGGAATTTGAACGCCGGGATCACCGGCTTGGCTTCACTGTCGAGGCTGTCTGGATCAGCGAGTTCGGCGCTTTCAACAGGCGGTTGTGTCGGGGAATTCATGGAAGCTCCGGAGCGTGCAAAAAATGACGCGGGCCCGACTTGCGGGCCACACTGGCGCGCAGTATACCTGCGCGCCCTGGTTCTTTAACCACTGCCCGTACGAATGGTCGACCTTTGCTGACAGCCCTGTCAGTTACCGGTCACTTTGCTGACCGGCTTTACAGGCTATAAAGAGCCTCCACTCCTCCCTTTCCCTGTCCGGACGCCGCGAGACCATGCCCATTCCACGCAAAACCACCGTGATTGTGCTCGCCGTCGTGGCCCTGGCGGTCGTGGCCTGGGTGGCGACCCGGCCGGCCAAGACCAAGCTGTCGGCTTCCAGCGCAATCCCGGTCCGGGTGGTCAGTGTCGCGCAGCAGGATATCCCACGGTTTGTCAGCGGTATCGGCTCGGTACTGTCGCTGCATAGCGTGGTGATCCGCCCGCAGGTCGACGGCATTCTCACCCAGTTGCTGGTCAAGGAGGGGCAACGGGTCAAGGCCGGCGACCTGCTGGCGAGCATTGATGACCGGGCGATCCGCGCCAGCCTTGACCAGGCCAAGGCCCAGTTGGGCGAAAGCCAGGCGCAGTTGCAGGTGGCACAAGTCAATCTCAAGCGCTACAAAGAGCTGAGCATCGACGACGGCGTGTCGAAGCAGACTTACGACCAGCAGCAAGCCCTGGTCAACCAGCTCAAGGCCACGGCCCTGGGTAACCAGGCGGCAATTGATGCGGCCCAGGTTCAGCTTTCCTACACACAGATTCGCTCCCCCGTCAGCGGTCGGGTGGGGATTCGCAATGTGGATGAAGGCAACTTCCTGCGTACCAGCGATGCCCAGGGCCTGTTCTCGGTGACGCAGATCGACCCGATCGCCGTGGAATTTTCCCTGCCGCAACAGATGCTGCCGACCCTGCAGGGCCTGATCGCCGCGCAACACCCGGCCAGTGTCGATGCGTTCCTCGGCGCCGACACCGACAGCCCGGCCGCCATCCTGCTCGGCGAAGGCCGCCTGAGCCTGATTGATAACCAGATCAGCGCCACCACCGGCACCATCCGCGCCAAGGCCGAATTCAGCAATGCCACGCAAAAACTGTGGCCGGGGCAACTGGTCACGGTGAAGATCCAGACCGCCCTCGACAAGGCGGCCCTGGTGGTGCCGCCGACCGTGGTCCAGCGCGGCCTGGACTCGCACTTCGTGTACCGCGTCAATGGCGACAAGGTGGACGTGGTGCCGGTGCACGTGACCTACCAGAACAGCGACCTGACGATTGTCACCGGTGTGCAGGCCGGTGATGTGCTGGTCAGCGACGGCCAGTCGCGCCTCAAGGCCGGTGCCCAGGTGGAGGTGCTCAAGGAGCCGCCGCAAGTGGTCCAGACCGCCCAAGCGCAGGCCCGGCCATGAAGGGTCGTGGCTCAGTATCGGCCTGGTGCGTCGACCATCCGGTCGCCACCCTGCTGCTGACCTTTGCCCTGGTGCTGCTGGGCTTGATCGCCTTTCCGCGCCTGCCCGTCGCGCCATTGCCGGAGGCGGAGTTCCCGACGATCCAGGTCACCGCCCAACTGCCCGGCGCCAGCCCCGACACCATGGCCTCGTCGGTGGCCACGCCCCTGGAAGTGCAATTCAGTGCCATCCCCGGCATGACCCAGATGACCTCTAGCAGCGCCCTGGGCTCCAGCCTGTTGACCCTGCAATTCACCCTCGACAAGAGCATCGACACCGCCGCCCAGGAAGTGCAGGCGGCGATCAACACGGCGGCCGGAAAGTTGCCCAGCGATATGCCCAACCTGCCGACCTGGCGCAAGGTCAACCCGGCGGACAGCCCGGTGCTGATCCTCAGTATCAGCTCCAACAATATGCCCGGCACCGAACTGAGCGACTACGTGGAAACCCTGCTGGCCCGGCAGATCAGCCAGATCGACGGCGTCGGCCAGATCAGCATCACCGGCCAGCAACGCCCGGCAATCCGGGTACAGGCCTCGCCGGACAAACTCGCCGCCATCGGCCTGACCCTGGCCGATATCCGCCTGGTGCTGCAGCAGTCGAGCCTGAACCTGGCCAAGGGCGCGCTGTATGGGCGCGACAGCGTATCGACGCTGTCGACCAACGATCAGCTGTTTCATCCTGAGGAATACGGCGAGCTGATTGTTTCCTACAAGGACGGCGCGCCGGTGCAGTTACGCGACGTGGCACGGGTGATCAACGGTTCGGAAAACGCCTACGTGCAGGCCTGGTCCGGTGATACGCCGGGGGTCAACCTGGTGATTTTCCGCCAGCCGGGGGCCAATATCGTCGACACCGTGGACCGCATTCAGGCCGAGCTGCCGCGCTTGCAGGCGATGCTGCCGGCGTCGGTGGAAGTCAGCTCGCTGTCGGATCGCACCAAGACCATTCGTGCCTCGCTGCATGAAGTGGAAATCACCCTGTTGATCGCGGTGTTGCTGGTGGTGGCGGTGATGGCGCTGTTCCTGCGCCAGTGGTCGGCAACCCTGATTGTCTCCAGTGTGCTGGGGGTGTCGCTGGTGGCCACTTTTGCCCTGATGTATGTGATGGGCTTCAGTTTGAACAACCTGACCCTGGTGGCCATCGTGATTGCCGTGGGTTTTGTGGTGGACGATGCGATTGTGGTGGTGGAGAACATCCACCGTCACCTTGAGGCGGGCCTGGACAAGCGCGAAGCGGCGATCAAGGGCGCCGGCGAGATCGGTTTTACCGTGGTGTCGATCAGCTTTTCGCTGGTGGCCGCGTTTATCCCGTTGCTGTTCATGGGCGGCGTGGTCGGGCGCCTGTTCAAGGAATTTGCCCTGACCGCGACCTCGACCATCCTGATTTCGGTGGTGGTGTCCCTGACCCTGGCGCCGATGCTGGCCGGGCAGTTTATGCGCGCCCCCGCCCACCCTCCCCACGACAAACCGGGCTTTGGCGAACGCCTGCTGGCCGGTTACGCGAGGAACCTGCGCCGGGCCCTGGCCCATCCGCGCACGATGCTCGGCATCTTCACTGTGACCCTGGGCCTGGCCGTGGCCGGCTACGTGTTTATCCCCAAGGGCTTTTTCCCGGTACAAGACACCGGTTTTATTCTTGGCACCAGCGAGGCAGCGGCCGATGTGTCCTACCCGGACATGGTGGCCAAGCACCAGGCCCTGGCCGAAATCATCAAGGCCGACCCGGCGGTGGAAAACTTCTCCCACTCGGTGGGTGTGACCGGCAGTAACCAGACCATCGCCAACGGCCGCTTCTGGATTGCCCTGAAGGATCGCGGTGATCGCGATGTGTCGGCCAGCCAGTTTATCGACCGGATCCGCGCCAAACTGGCCCGGGTACCGGGGATCGTGCTGTACCTGCGCGCCGGCCAGGACATCAACCTCAGCTCCGGGCCCAGCCGCAGCCAGTACCAGTACGTGCTCAAGAGCAACGACGGCGCGACCCTGAACACCTGGACCCAGCGCCTGACCGAAAAACTGCGCACCAACCCGGCCTTCCGCGATCTGTCCAACGACCTGCAACTGGGCGGCAGCATCACCCACATCAGCATCGACCGCCAGGCCGCCGCGCGATTCGGCCTGACCGCCACCGATGTCGACCAGGCGCTGTACGATGCGTTCGGCCAGCGCCAGGTCAATGAATTCCAGACCGAGACCAACCAGTACCAGGTGGTGCTGGAACTGGACAGCCAGCAACGGGGCAAGGCCGAGAGCCTGAACTACTTCTACCTGCGCTCGCCCCTCAGCGGCGAAATGGTGCCATTGTCGGCGCTGGCCAAGGTCGACCCGCCGACGGTCGGGCCGTTATCCATCAGCCACAACGGCATGTTCCCGGCGGCCAACCTGTCGTTCAACCTCGCGCCGGGCGTGGCCCTGGGCGACGCCGTGATCATGCTCGACCAGGCCAAGAACGAGATCGGCATGCCGAGCACCCTCATTGGCAATTTCCAGGGTGCGGCGCAGGCGTTCCAGAGTTCATTGGCCAGCCAGCCGTGGCTGATCCTCGCGGCGCTGGTGGCGGTCTATATCATCCTCGGCGTGCTGTATGAGAGCTTCGTGCATCCGCTGACCATCATCTCGACCCTGCCCTCGGCCGGCCTGGGTGCGTTGATCATGCTGTGGCTGCTGGGCCAGGATTTTTCCATCATGGCCTTGATCGGCCTGGTGCTATTGATCGGCATCGTCAAGAAAAACGGCATCCTGATGATCGACTTTGCCCTCGAAGCCCAACGGGTTCGTGGGCTGGCACCGGCGGATGCGATTTATGAAGCCTGTGTCACGCGTTTTCGACCGATCATCATGACCACCCTCGCCGCGCTGCTGGGCGCAGTCCCGCTGATGCTCGGCGCAGGCCCCGGCGCGGAGCTGCGCCAGCCCCTGGGCATCGCGGTGGTCGGCGGGTTGCTGGTGAGCCAGGCGCTGACGCTGTTCACCACGCCGGTCATATACTTGTACCTTGAGAAGCTGTTCCACAGACCCACTCCGGCCCTCGGGCTGGCGACCACACATTGAGGCGGGGTCATGCGTGTCCTGATTATTGAAGACGAAGAGAAAACCGCCGACTACCTGCATCGCGGGCTGACGGAACAAGGCTACACGGTGGACGTCGCCCGCGACGGCATCGAGGGCCTGCACCTGGCCCTGGAAAGCGACTATGCAGTAATCGTGCTCGATGTGATGCTGCCCGGCCTCGACGGGTTCGGCGTGCTGCGCGCACTGCGGGCGCGTAAACAAACCCCGGTGATCATGCTGACTGCCCGCGAGCGCGTGGAAGACCGCATTCGCGGCCTGCGCGAAGGCGCCGACGATTACCTGGGCAAGCCGTTTTCCTTTCTCGAACTGGTCGCCCGCCTGCAAGCCCTGACCCGCCGTAGCGGCGGGCATGAACCGGTGCAGGTGACCGTTGCCGACCTGTGGATCGACCTGATCAGCCGCAAGGCCAGCCGCGCCGGCCTGCGCCTGGACCTGACGGCCAAGGAGTTCTCGCTGCTCAGCGTCCTGGCGCGGCGCCAGGGCGAGATCCTGTCCAAGACGGCGATTGCGGAAATGGTCTGGGACATCAATTTCGACAGCGACGCCAATGTGGTCGAAGTGGCGATCAAGCGCCTGCGGGCCAAGCTCGACGGGCCCTTCGAGCACAAGCTGCTGCACACCATCCGTGGCATGGGCTATGTACTGGAGAACCGCAGTGTCGAGTAACTCGATTGCCCTGCGCCTGAGCGGCATGTTCACCCTGGTCGCGCTGGTGATTTTCCTGCTGATCGGCGGCGCGCTCTACCAGCAGGTGGACCGTGGCCTGGGCCTGTTGCCGGAGGCCGAACTGGATGCGCGCTACAGTGTGCTGGAATCGTCGATCACACGTTTCGGCACGCCGGATCACTGGGTGAAAATGACCAACAAACTCAAGCTGCTGGGCGAAGAGGATGCACGCATACGCTTCTGGGTAGTGAGCAGCGACCCGGCCTATGAGTACGGCAACCCGGACGCGCACCTTCGCGAGTTCGCCACCGGCCCCACGGGCAAGCGTGATTTATACCTGCCGGGGCATGCGTATCCGTTCAAGGTGCTGGTCAGCCAGTTCCCGGCCAAGGACCTGCGCCCGCCGCTGCGCTTTATGATCGCCATCGACACCGCCAACTTCCGCGCCACCCAGCACCATTTGCTGATGGCGTTGATCAGCCTGGCGTTTATCGGCGTGGTGCTGGCTTCGCTGCTGGGCTTCTGGGTCGCGCGCATCGGCCTCAAGCCGCTGATCAGGCTCTCGGACGAAGCGCAAAAACTGGCCCCGCCGAAACTGTCCGGGCGCTTGCAATTGTCGCCGCTGCCCCCGGAACTCAAGCAATTCGCCAATGCCTTCAACTCCACCCTGGAGCGGGTGGAAACCGCCTACTCGCGCCTGGAGTCGTTCAACGCCGACGTGGCCCACGAACTGCGCTCGCCACTGACCAACCTGATCGGCCAGACCCAGGTGGCGCTGACACGTGGCCGCTCGGCCGAGCATTACTTTGAAGTGCTGCAATCGAACCTGGAGGAGTTGGAGCGCCTGCGTTCGATCATCAATGACATGCTGTTCCTGGCCAGCGCCGACCAGGGCAGCAAAGCCACCAAGCTGGTTGAAAGCTCCCTGGCCGATGAGGTGGCGACCACCCTCGACTATCTGGACTTTATCCTTGAAGACGCCCAGGTGCAGGTCACGGTGGTCGGCGATGCCCAGGTGAGGATCGAAAAGGCCCATTTGCGCCGGGCCCTGATCAACCTGCTGAACAACGCCGTGCAGCACACCTCGCCGGGGCAAGTGATCGAGGTGCGGATTGAAACGCACGAGCAGCAGGTGCTGATTGGCGTGACCAACCCTGGAGAACGGATCGCCAGCGAGCATTTGCCACGGTTGTTCGAGCGTTTCTACCGCGTCGACGCCTCGCGCAGCAACAGCGGGGCCAATCATGGGTTGGGGTTGGCCATCGTCAAGGCGATTGCCTTGATGCATGGCGGGGAGGTGTTTGTGCGCAGTGAACACGGTGGCAACACCTTTGGTATCACCCTGCCGATCTGAATTTCAAAATCACTCCGACATAAGCCCATTCCCATAGAGGGTCTTCATCGTCTCGACTGTTGCGATTTGGGCAACAGTCATTATCTTGTTACACTCTGTACCGTACCGCTCGCCTGCGCCAATATGTCGCATCGACGAGCGAGACGGCAAAGACAGCCGACCCGCCCTGCCATTTCCCTCGACTTATTTCCAGGGCTCTACACTGGGAATCTGTCTTAAAGCCGCTGACTTCAGCGGCTTTTTTTTGCCGTAAAAAAGGCCAGGAACACCCCACAACATTGGCCGTTCAGACTGACCCAAAGGAGCTCCCCCGGTGAAAACCGCGCTGACATTCACCCCGTTATTCCTCGCGATTGCAGCAACTATCTCCCCTATCGCCCATGCCGCAGACACCCCTCCCACCGACGGATTCGTCGAAGGCTCCAGCCTCAATATCAACACCCGCAACTACTACATGAATCGTGACCGCCGCGACATTCACACCGACGACAGCAAAGAGTGGGGCCAAGGCTTCCTCGGGGTCTTCGAGTCCGGTTACACCCAGGGCACCGTGGGTTTCGGCCTGGATGTGCATGGCATGCTCGGCCTGAAACTGGACGGCGGCGGCGGTACCGACGGCTCCAGCATCCTGCCGTACGGCAGCGGCAACGGCAAAGCGCCGGGCTCGTTTTCCACCGGTGGCGGCACCTTGAAAATCCGCGCTCTGGATACCGAATTCAAAGCCGGCGATCTGTTCCTCAACAACCCGGTAATTGCCGGCGGCATGACCCGCATGCTGCCCGAGACCTTCCGTGGCGTCAGCCTGACCAACCACAGCCTCGACGGCTGGATGTTCGAAGGCGGCCAGGCCAGCTTTGCCAAGCTCTACAACCAGAGCGGCCACGGGCGCATCGGCACCAGCTATGGCGCGCTGCCCACGGGCCAGGACAGCCAGCATATGAACTGGGCAGGCGTGGCCTGGAGCGGTCTGCCAGGGCTGACCAGCAACCTGTACGCCTCCGAACTCAAGGACGTGTGGAACCAGTACTACTACGACCTGGACTACACCTACGCGGTCAATGACCTGGTCAGCCTCAACCCGGGCCTGCACTTCTACCATACCCAGGACACCGGCAATGCCTTGCTGGGGGATATCGACAACAACACCTACAGCCTGCATTTCACCGTGGGCGTGGGCAATCACAGCGTCATGGCCGCCTACCAGCGGGTCAACGGCAACACGCCGTTCGACTACATCGCCCAGGGCGACAGCGTGTACCTGGACAACTCCCAGCAATACTCGGACTTCAACGGCCCCAACGAGCGCTCGTGGAAGCTCAAGTACGCCTATGACTTCGCCGGGCTCGGCGTCCCTGGCCTGACGTCAGCGGTGTCGTACATCAGCGGCAAGACCGACCTGACCAAAGTCGACCCCAACAGCCGCGGCTACTCGGCCTGGTACAGCGCCGACGGCAAGAACGCCAAGCACTGGGAGCGGGATATCGACCTCAAGTACGTGGTGCAGGGCGGCAAGGCCAAGGACCTGGCGGTGCGCCTGCAATGGGCGACCAACCGGGGCAGCAATGGCTACTCGGCGGTGGACCGCGATGTGGATGAGTACCGGGTGATCGTCGACTACCCGATCAATGTGTTCTGACGGCCAATTATCTTTTTTGCCGATGAGCTAATTTCAGGCGCGCGGAACTAAACTGCCCTCATCGTCACCGCCGAAGTCCGTCCGATGAGTCAACGCCGCGCCCTTAACCTGCCTGCACGCCCGGAGCTTTTGCTGATTCTGGGCAGTGGCCTCACCGTCACCCTGATCCTGATCATCGTCGCCGTGCTGCTGATCCGCGAACATGCCAGCACGCTGCAGACCGCCCAACGGTCTACCAGCAATATCACCCAACTGATCAATGCCGATGTGCTGCGCAACGTCGAGCTCTATGACTTGGCACTGCACGGCCTGATTGAGGCGGCCGGCAAGGACTTGTCGGGACTGCCGGCGGATGTGCGGCATCAACTGCAATTCGACCAGTCCACCGCAGCCCCCTATAAAGGTGAAGTCCTGCTGCTGGACGCCCAGGGCGCGGTGCTTGCCGACTCGTCGACGCTGACCCCAACCCGACGTAACTTCGCCAACCGCGACTACTTCCAGGTCCATCAACAGAACCCCGAGGCCGGACTGTTTATCAGCCGCCCGTTCAAGATCCATTGTCAGTGCGAGCAGGTCTGGCGTATCGCCTTCAGCCGCCGCGTGACCGGGCCCGACGGCGAGTTTGCCGGGGTGGCCGTGGCGACCATGCGCCTGGCGTATTTCGACCAACTGTTCAGCAGCCTGACCATCGGCAACGGTAACACCATCAACCTGCTGAACAACCAGGGCATCCTGCTGGCCCAGCACCCCGTGCTCGAACAGGACATGATCGACAAGGACCTGAGTTCACTCCCCAACTTCAAGCGCATGCTGAAAGAAGGCAGCGGCAGCTTCCGGGCCATCTCTGCGATCAGCGGTACGCCACGGCTGTATACCTTTACCAATGTGGGGCGGTTGCCATTGATCGTGGTGGTGGCGTTGGCCAGCGACGATGTGTTCGCCGCCTGGCAGCGCGCCGCGTGGCTGACGGCAGGGGCCACCGGGGTGTTGTGTGTGGGCCTGCTGTGGCTGAGCTGGATGTTGCGCCTGGAGCTGCGGCGCCGCTATCGCGCCGAGAAGGTGCTGTCAGAACTGGCAGCCACGGACGGCCTGACCGGCCTGGCCAACCGCCGGACCCTCGACCAGCGCTTGGCTCTGGAATGGGAGCGCGCCCGCCGCTCGACCGAGCCCTTGTCTGTGCTGATGATCGACGTCGACCACTTCAAGGCCTTCAACGACCGCCATGGCCATCAGGGGGGGGATGAAGCCTTGCGCAGCGTGGCGCAGGTGATCGGCCGCCAAATCCGCCGCCCGGCCGATCTGGCGGCACGTTACGGCGGCGAAGAGTTTGCGGTGATCCTGCCGCATACCGATGCCAGCGGTGCCAGGACGATTGCCGAGCATATCCGCCAGGGGATCCAGCACTTGCCGCCGGTTGCCGGTGATAGCGAGCCTATTACGGTGAGTATCGGCCTGAGCACCTGGGACAAACGCAGCAGCGCGTCATTGGAGGAGTTGCTGCTCAGTGCTGACCGGGCATTGTATGAGGCGAAAAATAGCGGGCGTAACCGCGTCGTCGATGCGGCCCTGGTGAGGTAGTGGTTGCGTACCTATTGTGGCGAGGGAGCTTGTCACCGCAGGTCTGTTTTGCGCCTTGATTGAACATTGGCGGAGCCACAAACCACCGCCATAAAAAAAGGCCACCCGAAGGCAGCCTTTAAAAACTAAAGAAAGAGAGTTGTTACTTACACCGCCGCAACGGGACGCATGTAAGAGATCGGTGCGGTGCTGGCATCTTCGAAGGTCACGACTTCCCAAGCATCTTTCTGCTCAATCAACTTGCGCAGGAGCTGGTTGTTAAGTGCATGGCCCGACTTGAAGCCTTTGAACTCGCCTATCAGGCTATTGCCCAGCAGGTAGAGGTCACCAATTGCATCGAGGATCTTGTGCTTCACGAATTCGTCTTCATAGCGAAGGCCGTCTTCGTTCAGTACACCATCCGCGTCGACCACGATGGCGTTTTCAACGCTGCCGCCGAGTGCGAGGTTGTGCTTGCGCAGGTACTCGATGTCACTCATGAAACCAAAGGTACGGGCGCGGCTGACTTCTTTTACGAACGAAGTGCTGGAAAAATCCACGCTTGCACTTTGGGTGCGGTCACGGAATACCGGGTGATCGAAATCGATCTCAAAGCTCACTTTAAAGCCTTCGAACGGGACGAAGGTGGCGCGCTTGTCGCCGTCTTCTACTGTCACTTCCCGCAGAATGCGAATGAACTTCTTGGCTGCGTCCTGTTCTTCCAGGCCGGCAGATTGAATCAGGAATACGAAAGGTCCAGCGCTACCATCCATGATCGGGACTTCAGACGCGGAGAGCTCGACGTAGGCGTTATCGATGCCCAGGCCAGCCATGGCCGAGAGCAAGTGCTCCACCGTGTCCACTTTGACGTCACCGTTGACCAATGTGGTCGACATGGTGGTTTCGCCAACGTTTTCCGCGCGAGCAGGAATCTGCACCACAGGGTCCAGGTCGGCACGAACAAACACGATGCCGGTGTCGACAGGTGCGGGCTTGAGAGTCAGGTATACCTTCTCCCCGGAGTGCAGACCTACACCTGTGGCACGGATAATATTCTTCAGGGTGCGTTGTTTAATCATGGCTTGGACCGCTTCAGCGCAAATTGCGAACTGGTATCAACAAAGGCTGGCGATAATAGCAGACCAGACCTTTGCTGAACACCAATCACCTTCATAGCCCTGATACATTCCATTAATCGGCCTGACGACGCAGGAAAGCCGGGATGTCCAGATAGTCCAGATCATCTTGCGGATTCGGGCTACGGGACGCCGCAGCACCGGCCTGGGCCTGGTTGCGCATCACGGTCGGACGATCCAGATCACGGTAGTTCACCGACGGCAGTTCCTGACGAGCAGGTGCTGGAGCGGCGGCCGAGGCCTGGCTGGTGTGCACGGTATTGTCGATAACCTTCACCGGTTTCTCGATTTTAGCGCCCAGACCCGTGGCAACCACGGTCACATGCAGCTCGTCGCGCATGTCTGGATCGATAACGGTACCGACCTTGACCATCGCGTGCTCGGAAGCGAAGGCTTCGATGATGCTACCCACGTCGGAGTACTCACCCAGGGACAGGTCAGGACCGGCGGTGATGTTCACCAGGATGCCGCGTGCACCTTGCAGGTTCACGTCTTCGAGCAACGGGTTGCGGATGGCCGCTTCGGTCGCTTCACGTGCACGGTTAGGACCGCTGGCGCAGCCAGTGCCCATCATTGCCATGCCCATTTCGCTCATGACCGTGCGTACGTCGGCAAAGTCGACGTTGATCATGCCCGGACGCTTGATGATGTCGGAGATACCGCGAACGGCACCGGCCAGTACGTCATCGGCCTTGGCGAAAGCCGACAGCAGGCTGGCGTCTTTACCGAGGATGGTCAGCAGTTTCTCGTTGGGGATGGTGATCAACGAGTCAACGCTTTCAGACAGCAGACGGATACCTTCGTCGGCGATCTGCATACGCTTGCGGCCTTCGAACGGGAACGGACGGGTCACGACAGCGACCGTCAGGATCCCCATTTCCTTGGCTACTTCAGCAATGATTGGCGCCGCACCGGTACCGGTACCGCCGCCCATGCCGGTGGTGATGAACACCATGTTGGTGCCTTGCAGCACTTCGGCAATACGCTCGCGGTCTTCCAGGGCGGCTTGACGGCCGACTTCCGGATTGGCGCCAGCGCCCAGGCCCTTGGTCACGGCTGTGCCCAATTGCAGGATGGTCCGCGCGCCGATGCTCTTCAGCGCCTGGGCATCAGTGTTGGCGCAGATGAATTCAACGCCTTCAATGTTGCTCTTGACCATATGATTGACAGCGTTGCCGCCGCCACCGCCGACACCGATTACTTTAATAACCGGGCTTGCGGGGATGTTGTCTACGAGTTCGAACATTTTCCCTCTCCTTTCATTTCTCTAGTTTTTTCGCCTACTACTTTGAAACGGTGTTGCGGTAAATCTTTAGAAATTGCCTTTCACCCAAGCCTGCAGGCGCTCCAGCAACGGCGCTTTGGGCTCGTCACTGCTATAGCTTTCGCGGCTGCCAATGCCCGACAGGGAAATGCCGTCGGTCTGCTTTTGCAGGCCGTACAACAGCAAGCCCACACCGGTGGAATAAATCGGGTTGCGCACCACGTCGCCCAGGCCCTTGACGCCATGGGGCACGCCCAGGCGGACCGGCATGTGGAAGATTTCCTCGGCCAGTTCGACCGCGCCTTCCATCTTCGAGGTGCCACCGGTCAGCACGATGCCGGCCGGGATCAAATCTTCGTAGCCGCTGCGACGCAGTTCAGCCTGGATCAGGGTGAACAGTTCGTCGTAGCGCGGCTCGACCACTTCGGCCAGGGCCTGGCGCGACAGTTCACGCGGTGGACGGTCGCCCACGCTCGGCACCTTGATGGTCTCGCCGGCACCGGCCAGCTTGGCCAGGGCGCAGGCGTAGCGGATCTTGATTTCTTCGGCGTACTGGGTCGGTGTCCGCAGGGCCATGGCGATGTCGTTGGTCACCTGGTCGCCGGCAATCGGGATCACCGCGGTGTGACGGATCGCACCTTCGGTAAAGATCGCGATATCGGTGGTGCCGCCGCCGATGTCCACCAGGCACACGCCCAGCTCTTTTTCGTCGTCGGTCAGGACCGAGTAGGCCGAGGCCAACTGCTCAAGAATGATGTCGTCGATTTCCAGGCCGCAACGACGCACGCATTTTTCAATGTTCTGTGCGGCATTCACGGCGCAGGTCACCACGTGGACCTTGGCTTCCAGGCGGACGCCCGACATGCCCAGGGGCTCACGTACGCCTTCCTGGTTATCAATCACGTAGTCCTGCGGCAGGGTGTGCAGCACACGCTGGTCAGCCGGGATCGCCACGGCCTGGGCAGCGTCGAGGACGCGCTCAAGGTCGGCCGAGCTGACTTCACGGTCGCGGATCGCCACGATGCCGTGGGAGTTCAGGCTGCGGATGTGATTGCCCGCCACGCCGACGAATGCCGAGTGAATTCGGCAGCCCGCCATCAGTTGCGCTTCTTCGATAGCGCGCTGGATCGACTGCACGGTGGATTCGATGTTGACCACCACGCCCTTCTTCAGGCCCCGGGACGGATGCGTGCCGATTCCGACGATTTCCAGCGTGCCGTCGTCCGCGACCTCGCCTACCAGCGCCACCACCTTGGAGGTGCCGATATCGAGACCGACGATCATTTTGCCGCTTTGCACGTTTGCCATGGGTCCTGCCTCTTCTTAATTCTTCGCGACAGCGGGTTGCGCTGCCGTGGGCGCAGCCGGTTCGCGCCAGCTAACGGCCAGGCCGTTGGCGTAACGCAGGTCGATGCTCGCAATGTTCGTAATCTGTTCTTTCAGGGTTTTGTCGTAGATGGCGATAAAGCGGCGCATCTTCTCCACCAAGTGGTCGCGTCCCAGCAACAACTCGATGCCCGGGCCGGAACTGCCTGCCCCGGTGGTCAGGAACCAGCTGCCCCGCTCGCGCAATTCCAGGCGCGCAATGGAGAAGCCCAGTGGCCGCAGCATCTGGCTCAACGCCTGGTACTGCTGCATCACTTGTTGTTGCGCCCGTTGCGGCCCGAACAACTGCGGCAAATGCTCGTAGTTGGCCAGCTCACGCGGGTTGAACGCCTGGCCCTGGTTGTTCAACAGCGCTTCGTCACCCCAACGGGCCACGGGCAGTTGTTCTTCCAGGCGGATCGTCACTTGATCCGGCCACACGCGCCGTACTTCGGCGTGGGCAATCCACGCCATCTGCTCCAGTTCGGCACGCATGCCTGCCAGGTCGATGGTGAAGAAGCTCGCCGCGACAAAAGGCGCGATCCGCTGCTGCACCGCTTGCTGGCTGATGTAGCTCAAGTCGCCCTGCACGCTGATCTTGGTGATGGGGCGGTCGGCATACGGCAACAGGCGCTGCGCACCTTCATAGGTGCCAAAGCCCAACGCCACCAACAGCACCGGCCAGAACAGGGCCTTGAGAAAACCAAAGTTGGCTTTCGGCAGGCGCGCCGACATCGGCTCTTTAGCCACCATTCGACTGGCACCACGCGGCACCGGCTTGCGGCCGGGAGCGGGTGGCTGATGGCGAAGCGATGCGCCTTGCATGGTCTTAACCTCGTGCCTCTTCATTACCGGCCACATAACTGGCGGCCAGGATCGCCAGCACCAACTGCTGGAAGTCCAGGCCGGCTGCGCGTGCAGCCATGGGGACCAGGCTGTGGTCGGTCATGCCCGGTGCGGTGTTGACTTCAAGGAACCAGAAGTTCCCCTGGTCATCCTGCATCACGTCTGCCCGCGCCCAACCGGCGATACCCAACGCCTCACAGGCTTTCGCTGTGAGGTCCATCAATTCCTGCTCTTTGGTTGCATCGAGGCCGCATGGGATCCGGTACTGGGTATCGGAGGCCAGGTACTTGGCGTCGTAGTCGTAAAAGGTATGGGGGGTGCCCAGCGCGATAGGCGGCAATACCTGGTCACGGAGGGTCGCGATGGTGAATTCGGGACCGGAGATCCACTGTTCCACCAACACTTGCGAATCGTAGGTACTTGCCGCTTTCCATGCGTCGATCAATTCGGCGGCCGAGTTCACTTTAGCCATGCCGATACTGGAGCCTTCATGGGCTGGTTTGACGATCAAAGGCAGGCCCAGTTCCTTGGCCGCAGAAATACAATCGTCTTCGCTGCACAAAACGCTGTGACGCGGCGTCGGAATGCCCAGGCTGTGCCACACCTGCTTGGTGCGCAACTTGTCCATGGCCAGTGCCGAGGCAAGGATGCCGCTGCCGGTGTAAGGGATCCCGGCGCACTCCAGCAGGCCCTGCATGCTGCCGTCTTCACCGCCACGGCCGTGAAGAATGATGAAGGCTCGGTCGATCTTCTCGGCCTGCAGGCGAGCGAGGAAGTCATCGCCCACGTCGATACCAAAGGCGTTCACACCGGCACTTTGCAGCGCTTGGAGCACAGCATTGCCGGACTTGAGCGACACTTCGCGCTCAGCGCTCTTGCCGCCGAACAGTACCGCCACGCGGCCGAAGTCGGCAGGCGCGATGGTGGAGAACAGGGAGCCGTAGTTGGTGGTCATTTCGACTTCCCCTGGGCAGGCGCGGCAGCAAACAGCGGGCTCGCGAGCAATTTAGGGGCAAGGCCGCCGATATCACCGGCACCCTGGCACAGCAAGATGTCGCCGGCACGCAACAGCGGCTTGACGACCGGCGCCAGGTCCACGCCGCGCTCGATATAGATCGGGTCCAGTTGCCCGCGCTGACGGATGCTGTTGCACAGCTTGCGGCTGTCGGCGCCGGGGATCGGTTCTTCACCGGCCGGGTAGACTTCCATCAACAGCAGCACGTTGGCATCGGCCAATACATTTACGAAATCGTCGTACAGGTCACGGGTGCGGCTGTAGCGGTGCGGCTGATAGACCATCACCAGGCGACGCTCCGGCCAGCCACCACGCACGGCCTTGATCACGGCCGCGACTTCGGTCGGGTGGTGACCGTAGTCATCCACCAGCATCACGTCGCCGCCGTCTACCGGCAGGTGGCCGTAGACCTGGAAGCGCCGGCCCACACCGGCAAAACCCGACAGGCCTTCGACGATGGCTTCATCGCTGACGCCCTCATCGGTGGCGATGCAGATGGTCGCCAGGGAATTGAGCACATTGTGGTTGCCCGGCATGTTCACCGAGACGTCCAGCGGCTCGCGATCCGGGCGCAACACGGTAAAGAAGGTCTGCATGCCTTGCTGACGTACATTGATCGCGCGCACGTCGGCGTCTTCGCTGAAGCCATAGGTCACGGTCGGACGCTTGACCAGCGGCAGGATTTCGCGCACTACCGGATCGTCCAGGCACACCACGGCCAAACCGTAGAACGGCAGGTTATGCAGGAACTCGACGAAGGTTTTCTTCAACTTGTTGAAGTCGCCGTCGTAAGTCGCCATATGGTCGGCGTCGATATTGGTGACCACGGCCACCAGCGGCTGCAGGTGCAGGAAGCTGGCATCGCTTTCATCGGCTTCGGCAATCAGGTAACGGCTGGTACCCAGTTGTGCATTGGTACCTGCTGCATTCAGCCGGCCACCGATCACGAAGGTCGGGTCCAGGCCGCCGGCGGCAAATACCGAAGCGATCAGGCTGGTGGTGGTGGTCTTGCCGTGGGTACCGGCGACGGCGATGCCGTGACGGTAACGCATCAGCTCGGCCAGCATCTCGGCGCGGGGCACCACGGGAATACGGCGTTCAAGGGCGGTGGCCACTTCCGGGTTGGAGGTGTTCACGGCACTGGAGACCACCAGTACATCGGCCTGCGCGGCGTTCTCGGCACGGTGGCCGATAAAGATCTGTGCGCCAAACGATTCCAGGCGCTCGGTGACCGGCGAGGTCTTGAGGTCGGAGCCGGAGACCTGGTAACCCAGGTTCAGCAACACCTCGGCGATCCCGCACATGCCCACGCCGCCGATACCGACGAAGTGGATGCGACGGATACGGCGCATTTCCGGTTGCGGCATGGCTTTTTGATTCTCAACCATGGGCCACCTCCAGGCAGATATCGACCACGCTACGGGTGGCGTCGGGTTTGGCCAGGCGGCTTGCAGTGCTCGCCATGCTGTTCAGTCGTTCGGGTTGCATCAAAACCTCAGTCAGGCGTGCGGCCAGATCGGCGGCGCCAGTCGTTCTTTGCGGCAGCAGGAAGGCAGCGCCCTCCCCGGCCAAATATTCGGCGTTGCGGGTCTGGTGATCGTCGATCGCATGGGGCAAAGGCACCAGCAAGGACGGCAGACCGGCAGCAGCCAGTTCACTGACGGTCAACGCACCTGCGCGACAGACCACCAGGTCGGCCCAGCCATAGGCATGGGCCATGTCTTTGATAAAAGGCTCTACAGTCGCCTCGACACCGGCCTCGCGATAGCGGGCGGCAGTCACTTCATCGTGGTTCTTGCCTGCCTGATGGAAAATCTCGGGACGCAGTTCCACAGGCAGTTGCGCCAGCGCCTCCGGCAGCAGCTTGTTCAGCGGTTCGGCGCCCAGGCTTCCGCCGAGGATCAGCAGGTGCGCCTTGCGCCCGGTCAGGGCCTGGCGGGCAATGTCCATAAACAGCTCGGTACGCACCGGGTTACCGGTGGTGCGGCGCTTGTCCATGGCTGCAAACGTATTCGGGAATGCCTCGCAGACTCGCGCCGCCAATGGCGCCAACAGGCGGTTGGCAGTACCGGCCACAGCGTTCTGCTCGTGGACGATCACCGGCACACCGGCCAATCGCGCGGCCACACCGCCGGGACCGGTGACATAGCCACCAAAGCCCAGCACACACACCGGCTTCAACTCACGGATAACCTTGCGCGCCTGCCACACCGCCTTGAGCAACACGAACGGCGCCTTGAGCAGGGACAATTTGCTTTTGCCGCGCAGGCCGCTGACGTTGATCAGGTGCAGGGGCAAGCCGGCCGCCGGAACCAGTTCATTTTCGATGCCACGGGGCGTACCCAGCCAATGCACGGTGTAGCCGCGGGCCTGGAACTCACGGGCACAGGCCAGCGCCGGGAACACGTGGCCGCCGGTGCCGCCCGCCATGATCAGCACGTTAGCGCCCATGGGTCGGCTCCTCGGCAAAATCGCTCTCGCTGAATTCCATCTCTTCGCTGCCCAAATGGGTTCGACTCTCCCACTCGATACGCAGCAACAAGCCGAGACAGGCACAGCAGATCACCAACGAGCTGCCGCCATAACTGAGGAACGGCAGGGTCAGGCCCTTGGTCGGCAGCAGGCCGACGTTCACACCGATGTTGATCAGGAACTGGCCGATCCACAGGAAGGCCAGGCCGTAAGCCACATAGGCGGCAAAGAATTGTTTGGCTTTCTCCGCCCACAAGCCGATGTACATGGCCCGCACGCAGACGAACACGAACAGCCCGACGGTGGCCAGGGAGCCGACCACGCCCAGCTCTTCGGCGAGTACCGAGAACACGAAGTCGGTATGGGCTTCCGGCAGGTAGAACTGCTTCTGCACGCTGTTGCCCAGGCCCACGCCCAGCCACTCGCCGCGACCGAAGGCGATCAGCGCCTGGGTCAGCTGGTAGCCGGAGCCGAACTGGTCAGACCAGGGGTCGGTAAAGGTGATCAGGCGCGCCATCCGATAGGGTTGCGCCTGCACCAGGATCGTCACGGCCGCCACGGCGAGCCCGACCATCAGGGCAAAGCGGAACAAGCCCACCCCGCCGAGGAACAGCATCGCAGCAGCGGCGCCCATCATCACCACGGTGGCGCCGAAGTCCGGCTCCATCAGCAACAGACCGGCCATGGGCAGCAGCACGATGAATGGCTTGAAGAAGCCCATCCAACTTTCCCGCACTTCTTTCTGACGACGCACCAGGTAGCCCGCGAGGTAAATCACCACGAACACCTTGGCGATTTCCGAAGGCTGCACGTTGAAGGCACCGAAGCCAATCCAGCGCATCGAACCGTTCACCTCACGGCCGATGCCGGGGACGATTACCATCACCAGCAGGCCGAAGGCACCGAGCAGCATCAGCCAACCCAGGCGCTGCCAGGTGGCGATAGGAATCATCATGGTGACGATGCACGCACCGAGGCCGATCACCAGGTAAATCAGGTGGCGGATCATGTGGTACAGGGTGTTACCCGACTGTACGGCGGCCACTTCCGAGGAGGCCGAGGTGATCATCACCAGGCCCAGGCCCAGCAGCGCCAGGCAACCGGCGAGCATCGGGAAGTCGAGGTCGATCCCGCGCCCGGTAATGATCGGCGACGGGTACGGCTTGATAATGTTCTTCAGGTCCAGACTCATGCCAAGCCCTCCACGGCACGGGCGAACAATTGGCCGCGCTCTTCGTAGTTCTTGAACATGTCGAAACTGGCGCACGCCGGCGACAGCAGCACGGCATCGCCGGGCTGGGCCAGGGCGCGGCATTGGGCGATGGCGTCGTCCAGGGAGGTGGCGCGCACTTGCGGCACTGCGTCGCCCAGGGCAGCGGCGATCAAGTCGCTGTCACGGCCCATCAGCACCACGGCACGGCAATGAGCAGCCACCGGGCCCTTGAGGTCCTTGAAGTCGGCACCCTTGCCGTCGCCACCGGCGATCAGCAGGAGTCTGCCGTCGATATCGGCACCCAGGCCTTCGATGGCGGCCAGCGCGGCGCCGACATTGGTGGCCTTGGAATCGTTGTAGTAACTCACGCCATCCAGGTCGCGCACCCACTGGCAGCGGTGCTCCAGGCCGGCAAAGGTGCGCAGGCTCGACAACATCGCGTCGAACGGCAAGCCGACCGCATGCCCCAACGCCAGGGCCGCCAGGGCATTGGACTGGTTGTGGGCGCCACGGATCTTCAGTTCACGGACCGGCATCAGGTTCTGGAATTCGAAGGCCAGGTATTTCTCGCCATTCTCTTCACGGATACCAAAGCCTTTGAAATCGGGTTTGCTCAGGCCGAAGGTCCAGCATGGCAGGCCCTCGCCCATCAGCGGACGGCTCAGGGCATCCTGGCGATTGACCACCACTTGCCGCGCACCACGGAAGATCCGGTGCTTGGCCAGGTGATAAGCCGGCAGGCCGCTGTAGCGGTCCATATGGTCTTCGCTGACGTTCAACACGGTGGCCACTTCGGCGCCGAGTTGATCGGTGGTCTCCAGCTGGAAGCTCGACAGCTCCATGACATACAGCTCGATATCGTCGCTGAGCAAATCCAGCGCCGGCGTACCGAGGTTACCGCCCACGGCCACGCGCTTGCCGGCCGCAGCCGCCATTTCGCCGACCAGGGTGGTGACGGTGCTCTTGGCGTTGGAACCGCTGATCGCGACGATGGGCGCCTTGGCGTTACGCGCAAACAGCTCGATATCGCCGGACAACTTCACGCCACGCGCCGCTGCCGCTTGCAGGGCCGGGGTCGCCAGGGCCAGGCCGGGGCTCACGTAGAGCTCGTCGGCACGGCACAGAAACTCGACATCCAACTCGCCACAACGCACTTCCACGTGCGGGTAGTCACGGCGCAGCGTGACCAGCTCCGGTGGATTTTCCCGCGTATCGGCCACGGCAAACGACGTGCCCCGGTTCGCCAGGAAGCGAACCAGGGACATGCCGCTCTTGCCGAGGCCGACAACGATGCGGAAGTGGTCTGAAGCGATCAGGGACACTCGTTTCTACCTCAGTTTCAGGGTGGCAAGGCCAACCAGCACAAGAATCACGGTGATGATCCAGAAACGGACGATCACCCGTGGCTCCGGCCAGCCCTTGAGTTCAAAGTGGTGATGAATCGGCGCCATGCGAAACACGCGGCGACCGGTCAACTTGAAAGATGCAACCTGGATCACCACCGACAGGGTCTCCATCACGAACACGCCGCCCATGATGAACAGGACGATTTCCTGGCGCACGATCACGGCAATGGTGCCCAGGGCAGCGCCCAGCGCCAGGGCGCCGACGTCGCCCATGAACACTTGGGCCGGATAGGTGTTGAACCACAGGAAGCCCAGTCCGGCACCGATCAGCGCGCCGCAGAACACAATCAATTCACCCGCGCCCGGTACATACGGGATCAGCAGGTATTCAGCGAATTTCACGTTACCCGACAGGTAGCAGAAGATGCCCAGGGCGCCGCCCACCATCACCGTCGGCATGATCGCCAGGCCGTCGAGGCCATCGGTCAGGTTGACCGCGTTGCTGGAGCCGACGATCACGAAATAGGTCAACACCACGAAGCCAATGCCCAACGGGATGCTGGCATCCTTGAGCATCGGGAAAATCAGGGTGGTTTCCACCGCGCTCGGCGCAGTCATATAAAGAAAGATCGCCGCGCCCAGGCCGAACACCGATTGCCAGAAATACTTCCAGCGGCTTGGCAGCCCCCTGGAGTTCTTCTCGATTACCTTGCGGTAGTCATCGACCCAGCCGATGGCGCCGAACAGCAGGGTCACCAGCAACACCACCCAGACATAGCGGTTGGCCAGGTCGGCCCAGAGCAAGGTGCTGATGCCGATGGACGACAGGATCAACGCGCCGCCCATGGTCGGTGTGCCGGACTTGGACAAGTGCGACTGCGGGCCGTCATTGCGCACGGACTGGCCGATCTGCAGGTTTTGCAGAGTACGGATCATCCATGGCCCCAGAAACAGCGACAAACACAGCGCGGTCAGCACACCCAGGATCCCGCGCAGGGTCAGGTACTGAAAGACCGCGAAGCCTTTGTGGAACTGTTGCAGATACTCAGCCAGCAGCAGCAGCATTAATGTTTCTCCGTACTTGAGCCACACAAGGCCGCGACGACGTTTTCCATCACCGCGCTGCGCGATCCCTTGATCAAAATGGTTGTGTGTTTGTCTTGTTCGGCTACGCCCAGCGCCTGGATCAACTCGGCCTGGCTCGCGAAGTGCCGCGCGCCCAAACCAAACGCGGCGACGGCGTGGGCCATGTTCGGGCCGACGGCGTAGAAGGCGTCGACCTTGCCACTGGCGTAGGCACCCACTTCGCGGTGGGACTGTTCGGCCCAGTCGCCCAGCTCGGCGATATCACCCAGCACCAGCACCTTGCGACCGTCAAAGCCTTTGAGCAGGTCAATGGCCGCGCAGATCGAGGACTGGTTGGCGTTGTAAGTGTCATCAATCACGCGCATGCCGTTGCTCGCCAGTTGCGCCACGGTGCGCCCCTTGACCGGTTGCACTGCGCCCAGGCCGGTAGCAATGCCGAACAGCGACACGCCCAGGGCGTAGGCAGCGGCGGCGGCGGCCAGGGCGTTGGCAACGTTGTGGTTGCCCAGCAGGTTCAATTGCACGTGCTCATCACCTTGCGGGCTGTGCAGGGTGAAGGCCGGGCAGCCACGGGCATCGAGCGTGATGTTCGAGGCATGGAAGTCCGCCGCGGCGTTGTGCACGGCGAAGCTCAAGACCTTGCGCCCGGCGGCACGTACACGCCAGGTTTCGAAGGCCTTGTCATCGAGGTTCAGGACTGCGGTACCGGAAGCGTCCAGTCCCTCAAGGATTTCACCCTTGGCCTGGACGATCTTCTCGGGGCCACCAAACTCGCCAACGTGGGCAGTGCCCGCGTTGTTGATAATGGCGACGTGCGGCCGGGTCATGGCTACGGTGTAGGCAATTTCGCCAATGCGCGACGCGCCCAGCTCGATCACGGCGGCGGTATGTTCCGGCGCCAGTTCAAGCAGGGTCAGCGGTGCGCCGAAATCGTTGTTCAGGTTGCCACGGGTCGCCAGCACCGGCCCGCGCGTGCGCAGGATACCGGCAAGCAGTTCCTTGACCGTGGTTTTGCCACTGGAGCCGGTGATCGCCGCCACCGGATTGGTGAACGCCGCGCGGTTCAACGCGCCCAATTGACCCAGGGCCAGACGGGTGTCGGCCACCAGCAACTGCGGCAGTGTCGCGTCAGTGACTTCACGCTGCACCAAGGCACCGACCGCGCCTTTGGCGGCCACCTCATTCAAATAGTCATGCCCGTCGAAGCGCGGGCCGGCCAGGGCGACAAACAGTTGCCCCGGCTTGATGTTGCGACTGTCGATACTGACGCCGTCGAAGCTGCAATCGCTCGACAACACACGGGCCGACAAGGCCTGAGTCAGTTCGCTGAACTGCATGGCCTTAAGCATGGGCCACCTCCCACGCGGTCAAGGCGCGATCGGCCTCGACCAGATCGGAGAAGGCATGGCGTTCGCCGTTGATTTCCTGGTAGTCCTCATGGCCTTTACCGGCCAGGACCACCACATCGTCAGCGCTGGCGCTGGCGATCAATTGGGCAATGGCCGCGCCGCGACCGGCGACGAAGCTCACCCGAGAGGCGTCTTGGAAGCCTGCGCGGATATCATCGAAAATCTGGCTTGGCGCTTCGCTGCGCGGGTTGTCGTCAGTCACCAGCACACCATCGGCCAGGCGCTCGACGATCTCGGCCATCAGCGGGCGTTTGCCGCGATCGCGGTCGCCGCCGCAGCCGAACAGGCACAGCAACTTGCCCTTGGCGTGAGGGCGCAGGGCTTCGAGAACTTTTTCCAGGGCATCCGGGGTGTGGGCATAATCGACCACCACCAGCGGCTGCGTCCCGCCCCCCAGGCGCTGCATACGCCCGGCCGGGCCTTCAAGCTTGGGCAATACACGCAGGATTTCGTCCAGGGCGTAATCCAGGCCCAGCAAGGCGCCGATGGCCGCGAGGACGTTGCTCAGGTTAAAGCGACCGAGCAAGGCACTGCGCAAGTGGTGCTCGCCCTGGGGCGTGACCAGCGTCGCGAGTACACCTTCATCATTGAACTGGGCTTCGCGGCAATACAGGTAGGCGCTGGAGTCTTCCAGGCTGTAGCTGATCAGGCGCGCTTCGCTTTTTTCTGCGGCCAGTTGGCGCCCGAATGCATCATCGAGGTTCACGACGCGGCACTTCAGATCGGTCCAGCCGAACAGCTTGGCCTTGGCGGCGGCGTACGCCTCCATGCTGCCGTGGTAGTCCAGGTGGTCGCGGGACAGGTTGGTCATCACTGCCACGTCGAACGCCAGGGCGGTGACCCGGCCCTGGTCCAGGCCATGGGACGACACTTCCATGGCCACGGCCTTGGCCCCGGCCTTTTTCAAGTCGGCCAGGGTCGCCTGCACGGCAATCGGGTTCGGTGTGGTATGCAGTCCGCTTTGCAGCGCGCCATAGAAACCGGTGCCCAGGGTGCCAACGATGCCGCAGTGCTGGCCCAGCAGATCCAGCGCCTGGGCCACCAACTGGGTGACACTGGTCTTGCCGTTGGTGCCGGTGACGCCAATCAGGTTGAGCTGGCGGCTCGGGTCGCCATAAAAACGCCCGGCGATATCCGACAACTGCGCCGCCAGGCCCTTGACCGGAATCAACGGCACATCGGTAATCGGTAATACAGTGGCGCCTTCGACTTCGTAGGCCACCGCCGCCGCGCCGCGCTGCAGGGCGTCGGCGATATGGGCACGACCATCGAACTTGCCGCCCGGCACAGCCAGGAACAGGTCGCCAGCACGTACGTTACGGCTGTCCAGACTCAGTTCGCGAATCAACAGATCGCGGCCAGCGTGGGCGAAAATCTTGTTCAGGCTAAGAGACATCAGCCGCGCCCTCCATTGGCTTTTACAGCAGCGACCGGTGGTCCGGCGTTGGCTTGTTGGGTCGGCGGCAGGTTGTCCGGCGTGATGTTCATCAAACGCAGGGTGCCGGACATGACTTTGCTGAATACGGGGGCCGAGACCAGGCCACCGAAGTAGCCGGCTTTGCTCGGCTCATCAATGACCACGACGATGGCGTAACGCGGATCGCTCATCGGGCCGAAGCCAGCGAACAGCGAGCGGTAGGAGTTTTCGGCATAGCCCTTGGTGCCCACCGACGTCTTCCGTGCGGTACCGGACTTGCCGGCCACGTGATAGGCCGGGACCTGGGCACGGAACACGCCGCGTGGCGCCTCGATCACTTGTTGCAGCATGGTCTGCATGGTCTTGGCGACGTTTTCCGGGATGACCTGTTCGGATTTCGGCGCTTCGTCCAGGTGGATCAGGCTCAACGGCGTCATGCGGCCATTGTTGGCCAGCACGGAAAAGGCGTGGGCCAGCTGGATCGCGGTCACCGACAGGCCATAGCCATAGGACAAGGTCGCGGTCTCGGCCTTGCGCCACTCACGGTAGTTGGGCAGGTTGCCGACGCGCTCGCCCGGGAAGTCCAGGCCGGTAGGCTGGCCCAGGCCGATCCTCTGCGCCAGGTGGTAGATGTTTTCGCCGCCGATATCAAAGGCGATTTTACTCATGCCGACGTTACTGGAGTTGATCAGGATGCCGGTCAGGTCCAGCACCGGGCCTTCGCTGCGGGACACGTCGCGAATGGTGTATTTGCCCAACTGCAGGGTGCCCGGATAGACCTCGACCTTGTCGGTCGGCTTCCAGCGCCCGGATTCCAGGGCCGCACTCATGGAGATGGCTTTCATGGTCGAACCCGGCTCGAACACGTCGATCATCGCGCGATTGCGCATCATCGCCGGTTGCAGGTTGCGACGGTTGTTCGGGTTGTAGGTCGGCTGGTTGACCATGGCGAGGATCTCGCCGGTCTTCACGTCCATGATCACCAGGCTGCCGGCCTTGGCGCCGTTCTCGATGATCGCATTGCGCAGCTCGCGGTTGGCCAGGTACTGCAGGCGCAAGTCAATCGACAACGCCAAGGGCTTACCGGCCTTGGCGTTTTTGGTGACCTGGACATCCTTGATCAGTCTGCCGCGCCGATCCTTGATGACCTGCCGCTTGCCGGGAACCCCGGCCAGCCACTCGTCGTAGGCCAGCTCCACCCCTTCGCGGCCATGGTCATCAATGTCGGTGAAGCCGACCATGTGGGCAGTGGTCTCGCCGGCCGGGTAGAAACGCCGAAATTCCTCGATGCCGTAGACACCGGGGATTTTCAGGTCGAGCACGCCTTGACCCTGTTCCGGGGTCAGGCCGCGAACCAGATAGATGAATTCTTTGCTGGCCTGGGCTTCAAGACGCTCTTTAAGGGCCTTGGGATCCTGGCCGAGGGCGTGGGCCAGCTCGGTCCATTTGTCCTTGAACCCTTGCAGTTCCTTGGCGTTGGCCCACAGCGTAGTCACCGGTGTACTGACAGCCAGGGGTTCACCGTTACGGTCGGTGATCAGCCCGCGGTGCGCAGGAATCGGGATATGACGCAGGCTGCGGGCATCGCCCTGGCCGATCAGGAAGTCGCGATCCACCACTTGCAGGTCGACGATGCGCCAGACAATCGCACCCACCATCAACGCGAGCAAGCCCAGCACGACGCGGAAGCGCCACGGGTAGAGTGCGCCTTCGAGTTTCATCATGGCGCCACCATGCGGACTTCCGCCGCGCCAGGAATGTGCATCTTCAGCTGTTCGGAGGCCAGCACTTCGATGCGGCTATGGGCCGTCCAGGTGCTTTGTTCAAGAATCAACCGGCCCCACTCCGCCTGGGCCTTGTCGCGCACACTCAATTCGCCGTACAGGCTATTGAGCAGCTGACGGTTCCAGTGGGCGCTGTAGGACACCGCAATTGCAGACACCAGTACGCCGACGTACAGCAGCATCATAAAGAAGCTGCCGCCCGGCAGGGGCTTGGCGAAAAGCTTGCTCACCGCAACTTCTCCGCAACACGCATGACGGCGCTGCGAGCACGTGGGTTGGCCTTGAGTTCGGCTTCGGAAGCGAACTGCGCTTTGCCATGGATTTTGATTTTCGGCACAAAGGCTTCGAAACGTACCGGCAGGTTGCGCGGCAGGTTGTCGGTTTCGCCCTTGACCAGACGACGCATGAACAGTTTGACGATGCGGTCTTCCAGGGAGTGGAAGCTGATCACCACCAGACGACCGCCCACTTCCAGGGACTCCAGGGCAGCCTCGAGGCCAGCCTCCAGGTCGCCCAGTTCGTTGTTGACGTGAATGCGCAGGCCCTGGAATGCACGGGTCGCAGGGTTCTTGCCCTTCTCCCATGCCGGGTTGGCGACTTTCAGCACTTCGGCCAGGTCGGCGGTGCGTTCGAACGGCTGGATTTCCCGGCGCTCTACCACGGCACGGGCCATGCGGCCGGCGAAACGCTCTTCGCCGTATTCCTTGAATACGCGGGTGATTTCTTCGTGGGGCGCGGTGGCGATGAACTGCGCGGCGCTGATGCCACGGCTCGGGTCCATGCGCATGTCCAGCGGACCATCATTCATGAAACTGAAACCGCGCTCAGGGTCGTCCAACTGCGGCGACGACACGCCCAGGTCCAGCAAAACCCCGGCCACCTTGCCCGCCATGCCCCGCTCGGCGACTTCCGCGCCCAACTCGGCAAAGCTGCGCTGCACAACGACAAAGCGGCCGTCTTCGGCCGCTAGCGCTTGCCCGGTGGCAATCGCCTGGGGATCCTTGTCGAACCCGAGGAGTTTGCCCTCCGGGCCAAGCTGGCGGAGGATCAACCGGCTATGCCCGCCGCGCCCGAACGTGCCATCCAGATAGCAGCCATCAGGGCGCACGGCGAGAGCCTCGACGGCTTCGTCAAGCAGCACGGTGATGTGGTTAAAGCCGCTATCAATAGTCACAGGATCAAATCACGCAGTTCATCAGGCATGGCGCCCGGTTGTTGAATAGCAGCCAGGTCAGCTGCAGACACAGCATCCCAGGCATCTTCGTCCCACAATTGGAACTTGTTCAGTTGGCCTACCAGCATCGCGCGCTTATCCAGCTTGGCGTATTCGCGCAGACGCGGTGGAACCAGGAAACGACCACTGCCATCGAGTTCGAGGTCGACGGCATTACCAATCAGCAGGCGTTGCAAACGGCGGTTTTCTTCACGCAACGAAGGCAGAGCGCGCAACTTGGTTTCAATCAACTCCCACTCATCGAGGGGGTAAACACACAAACAAGGGTCAACGGCATCAATCGTGATGATTAACTGCCCGGAACTTCGCGAAATGAGCTCGTCACGATACCGGCTCGGCATGGCGAGACGGCCTTTTGCATCGAGACTGATAGCGTTAGCTCCGCGAAACACAGGTGCGTTTCTCCAAATTTTAGCGTTTTACGTTCAAAAAACCCACTTTGTGCCACTTTCCGCCACTTGCGCACACTATAGGAATGCGCCTACCACACCGTCAAGGCGCGGATTAAAGGAAAAGCCTTACAGAACGGAGATTTAGGAGCGTAAAAGGAGGAGAAACGAGAGTTCGACGATGTTTTTGACTCAACAAACGCAAATAGCTCAAAGAGCTAGAGCTTGAACTTAAAGTAATTTATTAAGAGTAAGATTTTTTCGGTATTACGAAGACGCATCTGCCAATGATTTGGCAGGGAGGGATTCTTGCGCTACTACCTGGTTTCTGCCCGAGACTCGTGCAGAGGGAAAAAGGTGGAGAGTCGATCTATAAGCCGGGTTCTGTCTTGAACAGTCATTCGTCTACGATGGCCATCACTGGACATCTTTAGCAACCTACCCGGTTCCAGCGCGGGCCACGCCTTGGAACCCTATTTGGTCTTGCTCCAAGTGGGGTTTACCTAGCCACGAACTGTTGCCAGTCGCGCGGTGCGCTCTTACCGCACCTTTTCACCCTTACCGGCACCGAAGTGCTTAGGCGGTTATTTTCTGTGGCACTTTCCGTAGGCTCACGCCCCCCAGGCATTACCTGGCACTTCGCCCTATGGAGCCCGGACTTTCCTCCCCCCCCTAATTTTCATAGAGGGCAGCGACTGTCCAATCGACTCTCCGCCGCGAAGGTTAACGGCACGGCGGCCTTAGAACAAGTATTAAAAGACAGCATTGCCATCATGTTCCGACGCCGTGCAGGTTAAACCCTGGAACTATTCGCTCTTTTGCTTATCAAGCGCGGCCTGATACAGCACGTTCTTGCGCACACCGGTGATTTCTGCGGCCAGGGCTGCGGCGCGCTTGAGTGGCATTTCCTTGAGCAGCAGGTCCAGCACGCGCATGGCTTCACTGCCCACGGCATCTTCAGTCTCTGGCGCGGCCCAGCCCGCGACCAGCACGACGCATTCGCCACGCTGCTGATTGCTGTCACCCTCGACAAACGCGCGCAGCTCTTCCAGCGGCAGGCCCTTGAGGGTTTCAAAAGTCTTGGTCAGCTCCCGTGCCAGCAAGGCCAGGCGTTCGCCACCGAAGACCAGCTCCATATCTTGCAGGCACTCGAGGATACGGTGCGGCGCCTCGTAGAAGATCAGGGTGCGCGGCTCTTCCTTTAACAGTTCCAGACGCGCCCGGCGCCCCACGGCCTTGGCCGGCAGGAAACCTTCGAAGATAAAGCGGTCGGACGGCAAGCCCGCGGCTGACAAGGCGGCAATCAACGCACACGCCCCGGGAACCGGGACTATATTGATGCCCGCCGCCCGGGCCTGACGGACCAGGTGGTAACCAGGGTCGGAGATCAATGGCGTACCGGCATCGGAAATCAACGCCACGTCATCGCCCGCGAGCAGGCGGGTAATAAAGCGACTGCCCTCGTCACGCTCATTATGCTCATGGCAGGCCGCCAGGGGCGTGGTGATGCCAAAGTGCTGCATCAGGCGCAGCGAGTGCCGGGTGTCTTCCGCCGCAATCAACTTGGCTTCGCGCAACACTTTCAGCGCCCGTGCGCTGATGTCGTCCAGGTTGCCAATGGGCGTCGCCACCACAAAAAGCGAGCCAGCAGTGGAATTCAAAGGACCTGGAGCAGTCAAAGCGCACACCTCAAAGATTGGCAAAAGCCATATTGTAGCGCGTAGACGTCAAGAAAATGCGCCAACGGGGTCGTGTCCATCGGGTCTGTTTGCTGCGGTTACTGACGCCCTGCAACATTTAAACGATCTAAATAGACGGTTTCACGCCAGTAACATCGCGCCCGGGCCAGTGCTTGGGTACAATTCCACGCTAATTTGATCGGTATCAGGAACACTTACATGATCGCTTGCCTGCGGCTGTTCTCCGCCCTTTGCCTGGCTGCCCTGTTGGCGGCTTGCGCAAGCTCGCCCTCGTCAAGCCTTGGCGAACTCCCACGGACCCCGGATGCCACCATCGAGCAACTGCTCGAACAGGCGACTTCGGCCAAGACTCCAGAAAAAGCTGCACTGCTGCGCCTGAGCGCAGCGGACATGGCCTTCCACCAGAACAATCCTGGGCGCTCCGCGCAGATCCTCGCGCAAGTGCCGCTGGACAGCCTCAAGCCGGCCGCCCAGGTCTTCGCCAGCACCTTGACTGCAGAACTGGCCATGGGCCGCAACCAGCCCAAGGCTGCGTTGACCGCGCTGAGCCATCCGAGCCTGCAAAACCTCAAGGAGTTGCCGCCGGAACAACAGATCCGCACTGGCAGCGTGCATGCCCGCGCCTATGAAGCCGACGGCCAGACCCTGGCCGCCGCCCGCGAACGCGTGGCCATGGCCCCGTTGCTGACGGGCGATGCTGCCGCCAGCAACCACGAAGCCATCTGGAGCCTGATTGCCGCCGTACCTGGCGAGCAGTTGCAGGCCAGCGGCAATCCGGTCCTCGACGGCTGGATCAGCCTGGCCCAGGCCGTGAAGAACGCCGGCACCCTGGAGCAGCAGCAAGCCGCCATCGACACCTGGCGCGTGCAGAACCCTGCGCACCCGGCGGCGGTGCAACTGCCGACGCCGCTGACCAAGCTCAAGGAACTGGCCAGCCAGCCGCTGAATAAAATCGCCCTGCTCTTACCGCAGCAAGGCCCGCTGGCCAGCGTGGCCAGGGCCCTGCGCGAAGGTTTCATGGCCGCGCACTACCAAGCGCAACAGGCCGGGCAGAAGCCACCTGTCATCGAGTTCTATGACAGCTCGCGCGTCAGCTCCATCGATGAGTTCTACAAAAAGGCCCAGGCTGATGGCGTGCAACTGGTGATCGGCCCGCTGGAGAAGCCGCTGGTCAAGCAACTCAGCGCCCGCTCGCAACTGCCCATCACCACCCTGGCCCTGAACTACAGCGAGGGCGACCAAGCCCCTGCGCAACTGTTCCAGTTCGGCCTGGCTGCCGAGGACGAAGCCCGTGAAGTGTCGCGCCGTGCCCGCGCCGATGGCCTGCACCGCGCAGCGGCCATGGTGCCGAAAGGCGAATGGGGCGACCGTGTGCTCAAGGCCTTCCGCCAGGACTGGGAAGCCAACGGCGGCACCCTGATCGGTGTCGAACATGTCGACCAGCCTGTGGCCCTCGCCCAGCAGATCGCCGACCTGTTCAAGCTGCGCCAGAGCGAAGGCCGCGCCAAGAGCCTGCAAAGCACAGTCGGCACTGACATCGCGGCACAGCCATCGCGTCGCCAGGATATCGAGTTCATCTTCCTCGCCGTGACACCGCAACAGGCCCAACAGATCAAGCCGACGCTGAACTTCCAATACGCGGGCGATGTGCCGGTATATGCCACTTCCCACGTGTTCAGTGCCAGTGGCGACAAGAACCAGTACAACGACATGAACGGCATTATGTTCTGCGAAACGCCGTGGCTGCTCAACACCACCGACCCGCTGCGCAATCAGGTTGCTACACAATGGCCACAAGCCAATGGCAGCCTGGGCCGCCTCTATGCGATGGGTGTGGACGCCTACCGCCTGGCGCCACGCCTGGGTCAACTCAAGGCGCTGCCCGACACCCGCATCGACGGCCATTCCGGCAACCTGGGCATGAGCCCGAGCCAACGGATCGAACGCCAGATGCCGTGGGCCAAGTTTGTCAGTGGCCAGATCGAACGCTTGCCCGATACCCCGCGCTGATGCCCCCACGCTCCAGCGCAAAAACCGGCAAGGATGCCGAACAACAAGCACTTGAACACTTGCAGCGACAAGGTCTGCGCCTGCTGGCGCAGAACTGGTTGTGTAAACGCGGCGAGCTTGATCTGGTCATGCTTGACGGCGATACAGTAGTATTTGTCGAAGTCCGCTACAGAAAATACGCACAATGGGGTGGTGCGCTCGCCAGTATCGACGAGCGCAAACGTCAAAAGCTGATACTCGCCGCGCAGTTTTTCCTGCTCAGTGAACATCGCTGGGCCGACTCCCCCTGCCGTTTCGATGTGGTTGCCATAGAAAGCAGCCCGCACGGAACCGCTGGTCTGAACTGGCTGCGCAACGCCTTCGACGGCTGAGCGCCACCGGCACAGATCGGACATCTTCACCGCACACTTTTGCTCTTTGCTTTGCGGGCTGCACATTCGTGTGCCATACAGCCGCGCTACTTAAGGTCACACAGATGGACATGCAATCCCGAATTCGCCAGCTTTTCCAGGCCAGTATCGATACCAAGCAACAGGCGATGGACGTACTTGCACCGCACATCGAGCAAGCCAGCCAGGTCATGGTCAACGCCCTGCTCAACGAAGGCAAAATGCTTTCGTGCGGCAACGGCGGTTCGGCCGGCGACGCCCAGCACTTCTCCTCCGAGCTGCTCAACCGCTTTGAGCGCGAGCGGCCGAGCCTGCCGGCTATCGCCTTGACCACCGATTCGTCGACGATTACCTCGATCGCCAACGACTACAGCTACAACGAAATCTTTTCCAAACAAATCCGTGCCCTCGGCCAACCGGGCGATGTGCTGCTGGCGATTTCCACCAGCGGCAACTCGGCAAACATTATTCAAGCGATCCAGGCCGCACATGATCGCGAAATGATTGTCGTAGCATTGACCGGGCGCGACGGTGGCGGCATGGCTTCACTGCTGCTGCCCGAAGACGTGGAGATCCGCGTCCCGGCCCATGTCACTGCACGTATTCAGGAAGTCCATCTGCTGACGATCCACTGCCTGTGCGATCTGATCGACAGCCAACTGTTCGGGAGTGAAGAATGACCGTTAACCGCCTCAGCCTTATGGCCATCACGCTGTGCCTCGCTATCAGCGGCTGCACCTCGGCCATCACCGCGACCCGCGACTCCCCTATCCAGGACGACCGCGGCACGCGCACCTTTGGCAGCAAGATCGATGACTCGCTGATCGAGACCAAGGTCGGCGTCAACGTCGCCAAGGCCGCCACCGACCTGGGTAACGGCGCATCGCGCATCGTCGTGACCAGCTTCAACGGCATCGTGCTGCTCGCCGGGCAAACCCCGCGCGCCGACCTCAAGACCCAGGCCGAGCAAGCTGCTTCGACCGTGCAACGGGTCAAGAAAGTCCATAACGAATTGCAGGTCGCACAACCCATCACCCTGCTGGCAATCAGCAATGATGCTGTGCTGACCACCAAGATCAAGGCGCAGATGCTCACCGACAGCGCGATCCCCGGCTCGCGGATCAAGGTGGTGACTGACAACGGCATCGTCTACCTGATGGGCCTGCTGACCCAGCAGGAAGCCACCCGCGCCACCAACCTGGTCCAGGGTGTGTCCGGGGTACAGAAAATTGTGAAGCTGTTCGAATACATCGACTGATGTAATCGCCAGCCAATAAAAAGGGCGCCGTGCATTGACTGCACGGCGCCCTTTTTATTGGCTGGCGGTTACTGGTACTGCTGGTACGGATTGCCCTGGAACTGGTTGTTCTGCTGCTGTTGCTGCGCAGGCTGGCCGTACTGCTGACCCGGGATCGGGCCGAGGTTGACCTCGACACGACGGTTCTGCGCACGACCATTGACATCAGCGTTGCTGGCAATCGGGTTATCCGGGCCGGCACCACGGGTGGTCAGGTTGGTCGGGCTCACACCTTGGGAGGTCAGGTAGTTGGCCACGCTTTGCGCACGCCGTTGGGACAGGTCCATGTTGAGCTGGCGGCTGCCGGTGCTGTCGGTATAGCCGACAATCTGGATGGTGTTCTGGTTGAACTGCTTGAGCGACCCGGCCAGGTTGTTCAAGGGGGTGTAGAAGCTGCTGGCGATAGCATCGGAGTTGGTGGCAAACGTGATGTTACCCGGCATGATCAATTTGATCTGGTCACCCTGGCGCTGCACCTCGACGCCGGTGTTGGCCATGCTTTCCCGCAGTTTCTTTTCCTGCTGGTCAGCGTAATAGCCGTAACCGGCAGCGCCGATACCGGCCACGGCGGCGCCGATCAGCGCGCCCTTGCCACGGTTGTTGTGGTCAATGGCTGCACCGGCCAAGGCACCCGCCAGCGCGCCGAGGCCGCCGTACTTGGCGGTTTTGCTCATGCCTTGTGAACCGTTGTCCGCCTGTCCCTGGCTGCCATCGTAAGGGTTAGGGGAAGCACAGCCCGACAATAGGGCTACCGCGGTAGCAACAACAAGCAGACGACGCGAAGTGAACATGAGGGAAGCTCCTACTTTTGCATTCTGTGATGCAGAGGACATTGGCAATGGACCTGTGCCGAGTTTGGAACGCGACAAACGGCAAAAATTCCGTGCTCCGCCGCGCACCTGTGACAAAAGATAAACACCGGCACGCTCACCTAAACCCTAGCAGAGCCTTGCCCTGTCAGGCCCTGACAAACACCCTTATATCAATTACATCACCATACATCGAGATTCAGATCTCAAGAGCAAGGCTCTCATAACGGCGTACAACGCGTGCCCCCCCCTCATGCCTGGCGCGCCACAGCACGCGATCAGTGGTTTTGAAGCGGCGGCACTTCTCGAAATGAGCTAACAGTTGCCTGAGCACGCTCACAAGCATCACGTAGCACCAACGCTCATAGATTTCCTAGGTGGGACTGATCCATAAAGACTCCTCCCCGACCGCTCTACTGATACCAGAGCGCAGGGCATACCGGTCGTAACGGTAGGCCCGCGCGTAAGCCGGATGGGCGGAGATCACATTCAATCCTGCCGCAGACAGACGCCGAGACTTCAGGTGTCTGAATGGCTGGTCACGCTCCAGAAGCTCAAGCTTTTGTTGCAACGCGGTCAGATACCCAATCCGTCGCTCCAAGCGTGGCGTCAATGGCGAGCGAGTTTCACTAACACGGGTCTTGCTCGCCACTGTCGCTAGAGCACTGCTGACCTTCCGGCACCGGACAGTATTAGCCCCTTGGCTTGGTGCATACAGGCGTAATGATAGAACGAGCATGAAATACAGCGCCTACTTCCCTCAGTCAGTTCGAAGTCTGCTGCAGCGACCATTGATACCCGTATAGCGGCGGGCGGAACATGTCAAAAACTGTAAAAAAATTTGATTATGACATACTGGCATCACTTAGACTAAACCACTGGCGATTCGATTTCTTTGTCAGGATTAACGCGCAACGATCCCCTGCCTTGAATTGCACCACTAACACGTAATCCACTTGAACATAAGATATTAATCAAAGGTTGGCAGGTGCGGAACTGCAATTGGTTTCTCTTCACTGATCCAAGCATCAAATCCGCCCATGATCGACTTGACATACAGATAGCCCATATTTTTCATTGACGCGGCCGCTAGTGCGGCACGGCCACTTGTCTTGCAATAAACTACAACTTTAAGCTCTCGAGAACTGAGGGCACTGTCGTTAGTAAGTTTAAATTCCAGCATGCCGCGCGAAGCATGTATCGCGCCTGAAATGTGTCCAGCAGCATACTCGTCCGCTTCGCGCACATCGATAAGCACATCTGCATCCTGGATAGCCTGCTCTGCGTCCTTGATGGAGACCTCTTCAATCAGTGCTTTTGCCTCAGTTACTAGGTCATGGGCAGTTTTTATCATGATATTTTTAAAAGTCCAATTAAGTGAGGTGATTACTTCTGTTTGGTGAGACAGCATTGGAAAACCATCTGGGCATAGATACGCACCATCAGAAAGTTCAGACTGAAGAACATCTATCAAACTGCTCTCACAAGCAGCAGGTAAAGCCAATTAAAAACATTGCGATTGTGCGGATACTGAAAGTAGACGCAACGTTCAGACGGGTGCCGCAATACCTGCACTTTGCCCATCAGTATTAATCATATGATCGGCCATTTCGGAAAACATACGTTGTAGCTTGCTATTTAGCGCTATGTCATTCACCTGTTCATCAATTGCCTGACGCATGCACAGCATCCATTCGTCGCGCTCAACAATACTGACTGCAAAGGGCGCATGTCGCATGCGCAGACGCGGGTGGCCGCGCTCCAGTTGGAACAGCGGCGGGCCGCCAAACCAGCCGCTGAGGAACTTAAATAGACTGTCAGCACTGTCGGCGAGGCTCAATGGATGCATCAGGCGCACCACTCTCGCTTCAGATAGCGTATCCATCAGCTCGTAAAAGCGGTTGACGAGTTTACGGACGCCTGATTCCCCCCCTAACTGGAGATAAGTACTAGCGCCTTCTTTATATTGGTCACTCAATAGCTCAGTCATATCGTCGGTCCTCAATGTAGAAACTTTGCCCAACCAGCAAGCGCAAGTGCCGCAAAGCAGGTCCAGCCTGAGAAAAGCCAACGCCAGACGAGCATCCGCGGGACAAAACCCACACCTCTCACGAAGGCCACACTCATGGCCGCAAACAACGCAGTAGCCAGCACATGGTCAGCTTTCCCATCGGGGGCTGCCATCATGGGGGGATACAGCGTACATGCGAGCATGATCGCCACAGCGATAAGCAAACTCAGCAAATTAATTTGTGAGGATGGTGGAGCGTTAGCAACACGCGGCATCATGTCCGCGTCTCCTCATTGTCACTCAAGGCTCGGCCGCCCTCGTTCTCACCCCACATCGCATTCAATATAGCCAGTAGCAATGCAAAACCGACTCCCAGCATCCAGGCGAAATACCACATAGTCTTTACTCCTTTGCTGGCACTAATAGGCTGAATGTTCGTTGGCTTTGATGTGTGCGACGGTGACCTTGCCCCGCATAACGCGATACGCCCACGAGGTGTAAATCACGATCAGTGGCATGAAGATCAACGTGGCCCAGAACATGATGGCTAGGCTTAAATGACTGGAGACGCTGTCCCACACGGTGAGACTTGCCGCAGGTACTGTTGATGACGGCATGATGAATGGAAACATCGACACACCCGCCGTGCTGATGACTGCGATCACCGCAAGCGATGAGGCAACAAACGCCGAGAGTGTGCGACGCATCATCAGCAATATGGCGGCACCTCCTGCGCCAACCAATCCCAGTACGGGCAACAGCCACAACAACGGATAATGACCATAGTTAGCCATCCAGGCGCCCGCTTCGCGCACCACGGACTTGTTAAGAATATCGGGCAATCCGGCGGTATCAACCAACGATGTAATGCGATAACCGTCGATCCATTGCAGCCAGATGCCGGCCGCTATAAACGAGCACGACAATACGATTGCCGCAGCCACTCCACCTTTGATCGCCCTGGCCTGGATGACACCTTCAGTGCGATGTGCCAGATAGGTACCGCCCTGCAAGGTAATCATTGCGCTACTCACAACCCCGGTCAGCAGCGCAAAGGGATTGAGCAGTTGCCAAAAACTGCCGGTGTACGTCGATACCAGAAGGTCGTTGAAATGAAACGGCACCCCTTGCAACAGGTTGCCGAACGCGATCCCGAACACCAGGGGCGGCACCGCGCCTCCGACAAAAAGGCCCCAATCCCAAGTGCTGCGCCAAGTGGAGTTTTGAATCTTGCTGCGATAGTCAAAACCCACCGGGCGGAAGAATAGCGCCCACAGGACCATGATCATCGCCCAATAGAACCCGCTGAATGCAGTGGCATACACCACTGGCCACGCCGCGAACAGGGCGCCGCCGGCAGTGATGAACCACACCTGATTGCCATCCCAGTGCGGCCCTACGGTGTTGATAACCACGCGTCGTTCCAGGTCGTTGCGGCCGACAAAAGGCAGGAGTGTGCCAACCCCCATGTCGTGGCCGTCCATGATGGCGAAACCGATCAGCAGTACGCCAACCAGCGCCCACCAGATAATTTTCAGGGTGAAGTAATCAAGCATGGTGGAGTTCCTTCAAATGGGCGTCGTGGGCATAACGACCTGTACCGAGGCTGCCGGGACCTTGACGGGCAAACTTGACCATCAGGAACATTTCAACCACCAGCAGCACGGTGTAGAACACGATGAATCCCGCCAGCGAGCCATAGAGGTTGTTGACGCTGAGGGTAGACACACTCATGTGGGTAGGCAGCACGCCATAGATGGTCCATGGCTGACGACCATATTCGGCGACGAACCAGCCCAACTCGCAGGCAACCCATGGCGCAGGCAGCATGTAAAGAGCCCAACGCAGTAACCAGCGGCTGCGCGTGCAGGTCGACTTCAACGTGCTCCAGAAGGCAAGCCCGAAGAGCATCAACATCGCAAAACCAAGCCCCACCATGATCCGGAACGCCCAGAACATGGGGGTTACGCGCGGGACGGTATCGTTCACTGCTTTGTCGATAATGTCCGGCGTGGCCTGGTTGACGTCCTCGACGTATTTTTTGAGCAGCAGACCAAAGCCCAGGTCCGCCTTATAAGCTTCGAAGGTTTCGAATGCCGCTTTATCGGTGCGGTCGGCTCGCAGCGCTTCCAGCGCATTGACGGCGGTAATGCCGCGGAGAATTCGAGCGCGGTTTTTTTCTTTAATGTCATGTATGCCTGGGATTTGCTTGCTGGCCGAGCGAGTGCCGATCAAGCCCATCACCCATGGAATATCAACCTCCCAGTTGTTCCTGGACTCGGCTTCATTGATGCTGGCGACCAGGGTCAAACTCGCAGGTGCCGGTTTGGTGTCCCACATGGCCTCCATGGCCGCCAGTTTGGTTTGCTGCGCCTCACCTACCGTGTAACCCGACTCATCCCCCAGCACGATCACGCTCAACACGGATGCCAGACCGAAGGCGGCCGCCACCCGGAAGCTGCGCTTGGCAAACTCGACATCACGATTCTTGAGCAAATACCAACTTGAAATCGACAGCACAAACATCGAGCCGGTGACATAGCCGGCAGAGACCGTGTGTACAAACTTGGCCTGGGCAACCGGGTTGAACACCACTGCCCAGAAATCAACCATCTCCATGCGCATGGTGATGTAGCTGAACTCCGAGCCCACCGGATTCTGCATCCATCCATTGGCGATCAAAATCCATAGCGCAGAGAGGTTTGTACCAATGGCCATCAGCAACGTGACCAGTAAGTGGTGCTCTTTTTTCAGGCGATCCCAGCCAAAAAAGAACAGGCCGATCATGGTCGATTCAAGGAAGAACGCCATCAAACCCTCGATGGCCAGCGGGGCACCGAAGATGTCGCCGACGTAGTGCGAGTAATACGCCCAGTTGGTGCCGAACTGAAATTCCAGGGTGATACCCGTAGTCACCCCGAGGGCGAAGTTGATGCCGAACAGCTTGCCCCAGAAGCGCGTCATGTCTTTCCAGATGACATTACCGGTCATCACATAAACGCTTTCCATGATGACCAGCAGCCACACCATGCCAACCGTGAGCGGTACAAAAAGAAAGTGGTAAAGCGCAGTGGCTGCAAACTGCAGCCGAGACAAATCCACCAGTTGTTCTGAAATCACTTGCTTGCCCCTTGAGTCGAGGTGGGTACACCGAACCTGTCGCCGATAGTGTTCGAGTCGACGCTGACGTGCGAATCCCGGATGAACAGCCACCACAGCACTGTCAGCACCAGTAGCTTGATCAGTACTGCTGTGAGCAGATGGCGTCGTAGTCGTTTGTCGGAAATGGTCATGACTATGCAGTTAGCACACGGCATGCCAAGGGGATCTTTTTTATTTTTATTGTTTAATAACAGTATGTTAGAAGTGAGTCCGTCAAGGCAGAGGATGCCGTGGCAGGTTAATACGCTGCCAATCTGCCAGAGTGGCAGTCATTGGCAGTCATGCGGTGTGAGCGCTAGCGACTACGCCAACCCTTGCTCTTTCAGTCGCCTATACAACGTACGCTCGCTAATCCCCATTTGCTTGGCCAACTCACTGCGGGAACCTTTAAAAGTCGCGAGTGCTTGTACCAGCGTGCTGCCGCCTAAAGGGGTGGACGTCGAGGACTGAGGAGGTATCACGACGCTGGGCAGGGGTAAATGTATGGAGCGGATCACTCCATCGTCAGCGAACAGACTGGCTCTTTCTAGAACATTGCGTAACTCACGGATATTGCCGGGCCAGGGAAGGCGCTGCAATTGTGTCAGAGCATCGGCATCTATCGTCAGCCGGCGCTTGCCTGTACCGGCACGTTGTAGAAATGAATTCACAAGCAAGCCAATATCTTCAACTCGGTTACGCAAGGGGGGTAACTGAATTGGAAAGGCGCTGATGCGGTAGTACAGGTCCTGCCTGAACTCACCTCTCTCCATCATTTTTTCCAGTGGTTTATGGGTCGCAGCAATTAACCTGAAGTTGGCGTGAAGGGTCTCGACACTGCCGACACGGCGATAGGTGCCCGATTCGATCAGGCGCAACAGTTTCACCTGCATTGCCAGCGGAACATCGCCAATCTCATCAAGAAACAACGTGCCGCCCTGGGCCGTTTCGACCAAACCAGGTTTACGCGTGGAGGCACCGGTGAATGCTCCTTTTTCATGGCCGAACAGCTCGCTCTCAAACAACGTTTCGGTCAATCCTGAGCAATCTACGACTACAAAGGGTCCAGTGGCCCGCTCGCTGGTTTCATGCACCGCGCGAGCGAACAACTCTTTGCCCGTACCGGACTCGCCTAACAGCAGTACCGGCAGCATTGATGGTGCGACCCGCTGCAGCTCAGACAGGGCGAGGTTAAAGGCTGGTGAACAGCCCACCAGCCCTTCGTTACTGGGGCGCGCTGAGGCGCTTCGGACCAGTGTGAGACGCTCAACATACGCGGTAATTATTCCGTGCTCGTCTAGGATCGGACGCAATTCGACGTCGACATGCTCGGGACCGCGAGGCGTGTGGTGAATGTGCAAAACACGATCCGGCCCGCGCATTTCCTGCGCCTTTTTCATCGGACAATTCTCACCCGCCTGATCACAAGGGACATCGTAATGGTGTGAGACTTGATAACACTTATGACCGATAAAGGGTTTGTCAGCGCTGCCAAACTGCCGCTGATAGGCAGTGTTGGCGGCCAGGATGTTGTACTCCGGATCGAGCACGATCATCGGCTGGGGTTCGTGCTCAAGAAACGAAACAAGCGACTGCACTTGATCCGGGTGTGGGAGTGAGTTGTCCGGGGCGGGCAGGATGGTCTTCATGGTGGCTCCTGAGAATCCACCATCCTGTTGTGGCACTGCCAGCTCTGTCAACAGGCACTGCCAATGGCAGCGAATTTCAGGGTCTTATAAAAAAACAAATCCCTAAAAAAAATATAAATCTATTGAAATCAACAAGATAAAAACCATTTTTCGCACACAACAACCTTGGCAGGCTTATTGCTATGTCAGTCCTTAGTGTGAGCGGCTCGATAAAAGCCCCCCTAAGGAGACAGGTCATGAGCGTAAAACTTCACGTCGAAGGATTCTTCGATTCTGCCACCAATACCGTCAGCTACCTTGTGCTGGATGAAGCGACCAACCACTGCGCTTTAGTAGACAGCGTACTTGACTACGACCCTAAATCCGGCCACACCGCCACAACGTCTGCCGACAAATTGATTGCGAGGGTGAACGAACTCAATGCGAAGGTCGACTGGATTCTTGAGACTCACGTCCACGCAGACCACCTGACGGCCGCGCCATACCTGAAGGAAAAGCTCGGTGGAAAAATAGGGATCGGCAGCCAGATTTCGACGGTGCAAGAGGTATTCGGCACTCTGTTCAATACAGGTCGTGATATGGCCCGCGATGGAAGCCAGTTCGATCACCTGTTCGTCAATGACGAGCTGTTCGCCATCGGCACGCTGCAATGCCACGCGCTCCATACACCGGGCCATACACCAGCCTGTATGACTTATGTGATCAGCGATGGGACCGAAAAGGCTGCATTCGTCGGCGATACCTTGTTTATGCCGGACTACGGTACTGCACGCTGTGATTTTCCCGGTGGTGATGCGCGTACGCTGTTCCAATCAATCAACAAGGTACTGAGTCTGCCGGCCAATACCTTGCTGTACATGTGCCACGACTACCAGCCAGATGGCCGCGAGGTGCAGTTCGTCAGTACTGTTGCAGACCAACGCACGCAAAACGTCCACGTGCGTAATGGGATCAGTGAGGAAGAGTTCGTGGCGATGCGCACAAAGCGTGACGCATTGATGGACATGCCAACGCTGATCCTGCCATCGGTTCAGGTCAACATGCGAGCCGGGCATTTGCCTGAGCCTGAAGCGAACGGGACGCGCTACCTGAAAATCCCACTCAACGTCGCCTGACGTTGCCTCCCCTGAAAAACCTATAAGAAAAATACCCATAACGGAGACCTTTATGGACATTCGTTGCCTTGTGCCTGGACTGTCAGTATCAGAACAAATTTTCCCCAACCAATTGGCGGAACTGAAAGAAGCTGGTTTTCGCGCCATTGTGTGTAACCGTCCCGATGGCGAAGGCGGCGATCAACCGTTGTTTGCCGAAATCAAACGAGCCGCCCAGGCGATCGGTATTGAGGCGCACTACCTTCCTGCTGAATCAGGCAAAGTCACCGACGAGCAAGGTATTGCCTTTGGCAAGCTCCTTGAAACGCTTCCAAAGCCCGTGTTGGCCTATTGCCGTTCCGGCATGCGCTCGACAACGATGTGGGCACTGTCACAAGCCGGCCAACAATCCCTGCCACACATCGTCGATACTGCCAAAAAAGCCGGGTTCGATATGAAAGGCGTCATTCGCCGAATTGCGAATCAGGGGCGCACACCGGTCGAAGTTTCTGAGGCGGAGCATTCCGTGGTCATCATCGGTGGCGGTGCGGCGGGTATCGCGACTGCATCCAGCTTGCTGGCACGAGAGCCTGGACTAGACATTGCCATCATCGACCCGGCAGATGTGCACTACTACCAACCAGGCTGGACGCTTGTCGGCTGTGGTGTCTTCAATGCACCCCAAACTGCCCACACGATGGGCACAACCATCCCGCGAGGCGTGCACTGGATCAAGTCGGCGGTCGCCGCATTCGAACCAGAGAGAAATGCCGTCATTCTTGATGGATGCCGAGTCGTCAAATACGAGCAGCTGATTGTATGCCCTGGCCTGAAGCTTAACTGGCATGCCATCGAGGGGTTGTCGGACACGCTAGGCCGCAACGGTGTGACTTCAAACTACCTGTATCACCTTGCCCCTTACACGTGGGAACTGGTGCAGCAACTGCGTGGTGGGCGAGCCATTTTCACTCAACCACCCATGCCGATCAAATGTGCCGGGGCACCGCAAAAGGCAATGTACCTCTCCGCCGATCATTGGAAACGTACCGGTGTATTGGACAACATCGAGATCGAGTTTTGCAGCGCTGGCGCGGTGCTGTTCGGAGTTCCCGACTATGTGCCCGCACTGATGTCATACATCAAGGCTTATGGTGTCGACCTGAATTTCGGCAACACACTCACCAGCGTGAATGGGCCCGCACGGACTGCAACGTTCAACTGCGTCGATTCGGATGGCAGCTCCCATCTTGTTGCGCGCGACTTCGATCTACTTCATGTGGTGCCACCGCAGATTGCGCCGGACTTCATCCGGGTCAGCCCTCTCGTTGACACGGCTGGCTGGATTGATGTCGACCCTGCCACTTTGCGCCATAAAACCTGGGTCAATATTCACGCGCTGGGAGACGCGGCCAACTCCAGCAACGCCAAAACCGCCGCAGCAGCACGCAAGCAAGCGCCAGTCGTTGCCCATAATGTGCTGGCTGCAATGGGTAAAGCGAAAGGCAGCGCCCATTACGACGGTTACGGCTCCTGCCCGCTGACGGTTGAACGCGGCAAGATCGTACTGGCTGAGTTCACCTATGGTGGCAAGGTCGCCCCCAGCTTCCCATCCTGGCTAATCGACGGCACCCGGCCATCGAGGCTGGCATGGCTGCTCAAGGAACGGATTCTTCCACCGCTGTATTGGAAGGGAATGCTCAAGGGCCATGAGTGGATGGCGAAACCTGAGTTGGCCGACCTATGAAACCAGACCTGAAAGCAAGGAGACTGAGATGATCGTGATCCTACTGCTCGGGCTTACTGTTGGGGTCATTCTGGCGCTGACCGGCGCTGGCGGAGGAATACTGGCTGTTCCCTTGCTGGTGTTTGGAGTGGGGTTGAGCATGGCCGAAGCTGGGCCAATCGGTTTACTGGCTGTCGGTTTAGCCGCGACTCTGGGTGCCGTGATGGGACTCAAAAACGGCACCGTCCGCTATAAAGCAGCGCTTTTGATCGCAGGTGCGGGGATCGTCTGTTCTCCGCTTGGCCTTTGGCTGGCGCAGCGCATGCCGAACCGTCCGTTGACGATCATCTTTGCCTTTGTCTTGATGTACGTAGCGTTCCGGGTGTTTCAACGCTCATTGCCTTCTTCCGCGGAATCAAAGACACCGGCCATGAACAAACAACCGCCTTGTCTGTTGGACGCAAATCGCGGAAAGCTGAACTGGACTGCACCCTGTGCATGGGCGCTCACCGTTTCTGGGATTGTCGCGGGCGGGCTTTCCGGCTTGCTCGGCGTGGGCGGTGGCTTCGTGATGGTGCCGGCGCTCCAGCGATACACCAATTTGACAGCGCAGTCCGTGCTCGCAACGTCTCTAGCCGTTATTGCACTGGTTTCAATTTCCGGCGTTGCTGCAAGCTCGGCAGCTGGGCACTTACAGTGGGCAGTTGCCATTCCGTTTTCCATTGGCGCATTAGCCGGCATGATCTGCGGGCGCTTGGTCGCTGCCAAGCTGTCGGGGCCAAACTTACAAAAAGGGTTTGCCATTGTATCTGCAGTGGTTGCAGTGGCCTTGCTGGTAAAAGCTATTCAGTAGATCAGGGCGGAGGACTTATCCGCCTGTTGACGGCTGCCCTGGAAGCCTTCAGCCAATCCATGACTGCCAGATCCGGCCGCGATGGTTCTTCTGCTGGTATTTATCTCGGCCACCCCACTGATCCACTTCCTGGTCCGCTGCTGCAGAGCTGGATTGAACCTACCGTCAAATGAACGAAGGATTGGACTCATGAACGACAGCACTCGTGTGAATTTGCGTTTGGAGCAACAACATGACTATCGCTGCACGCTGCACTTCGAAGAAGGTGCGCCGACTCTGACCGTGGATGAGCCACCCCCACTGGGTGAGGCTGTTGGTCCCAGCCCGGTGGAACTGCTGCTCGGTGCGGTTGCTAACTGTCTGACTAACAGTCTGCTGTTCGCCCTGCGTAAGTACAAGCAGGATGCCGAGCCGCTTTCATGCAAGGCCACTGCTGAGGTCGGACGCAATGCTGAAAATCGCCTACGGGTACTCCATATAGACATTGAACTGCAGTTAGGAAAATCAGCTGCCAAGCTGGAGCACTTACCGCGCATCCTTGGCCAATTCGAAAGTTTTTGCACCGTTACACAAAGCGTGGCCCAAGGCATCCCAGTCCAATTACGAGTCATAGACTCCGAAGGGCTGGTACTAAAAGGTGATCTGCATGCTTCCACTGAACCCGCTTCGACAGGGGCGTGAAAACTTGCAGCGGATAGGTAAAACATTGTGGCTTAGAGTGCCCGATTGGTATTGGAGTTGGTGACGTTCTATCGCATCAGCAGTCCAGCAGCATCGGCAGCCATCCAAACCCTGTATCAACAATTTTGTGCCGGAGAAGCTTCATGAATGTCGACTGGCTCAACTTCACTCCCTGGTCATCCCTTGCAGGCGGTGCATTGATTGGCTTGGCGGCCAGTCTATTCGTCGTCGCCAACGGGCGTATCGCAGGCATCAGCGGTCTGATCGGCAGTTTTTTACAGCGTGGGAGCGAGGGGGTGAGTGAGAAAGCACTTTTTCTCCTGGGCCTGCTCATCGCGCCTCTTCTATGGGGCTTGTTCGCCACGCTGCCGCAGATTGAGTTCCAAAGTGGCTGGTTCGAATTGATCGTCGCCGGTGTATTGGTGGGCATCGGCACACGATATGGTTCAGGTTGCACCAGTGGCCATGGGGTGTGCGGCATATCGCGCCTTTCGCCGCGATCGATGGTTGCCACTGCGTGCTTCATGTTCAGTGGTTTCGCCACAGTGTTTGTCTTGCGTCATCTGCTGGGGGGTTGGACATGACCAAACTGAGTGCATTCATTGCGGGTCTGCTGTTCGGCTTGGGTCTGCTTCTGGCAGGCATGGCCAATCCGAGCAAAGTACTCGCTTTCCTCGATTTAACCGGTGCCTGGGATCCTTCCTTGGCGTTGGTCATGGTCGGGGCGATCGGCATAGCCGTTGGCCCGCTAACCTGGGCGCGACAGCAATCAAGTTCTCTGCTGGGAAGGCCAATGCAGCTACCGATCAAACGTGAGTTGGACCCGCGCTTGATTGGCGGGAGCCTGTTGTTCGGCATCGGCTGGGGAATAGCAGGCATCTGTCCTGGCCCCGCCGTGGCAATTCTGCTGACAGGAAGCTGGCAAGTGATTGTGTTCATGTTGGCCATGCTGGCCGGCATGTTGTTGTTTACTGCGCTGGAGACCCGGCGCAGCCATTGATCGGGAGATCGCCATGAAAGCGAACATTGGAACCATTGACCGTAGCCTGCGCGTTGTCGCTGGTCTGCTTCTCATTGGCCTCAGTCTATCCGGTGTGATCGGCGTGTGGGGTTGGATAGGTTTGGTGCCGCTGGCCACTGGCATTTTCCGTTTCTGCCCTGTCTATACGTTGCTAGGCATCAAAACCTGTAACCGTTGCTGAGCGGCAACCGTTGCACACTAGCGGGCGCCTGAAGGTGCCCCTGGTGGTTTAGATCGCAGCACTGATCACGGTTCCTTACCAGAGCCCGTTGGTAGATCAGCACTCCACTTCGTATATCGAAAAGAGAATTCCATCATGAAACCACATGTAGAAGCTTTTTTTGACTCCGCTAAGCATACCTATAGCTATGTTGTCAGTGACCCGACTATAAGGTCCCGGGTCGAGATGAATACCGCAATGAAACAACCATTGCAGAGCAACGAACTCATAACGTCCATGTGCATCATGGGCACCAGCGAAGCAGATTTCGTTGCTATGCGCCAAGCGCGGAATGCCACCTTCGGTACGCCGACACTTATCCACCCATCCGTGCAAGTGAACATGCGGGCCGGTCAGTTACCTCCATTTTAAGGAAGTGGCACTTGCTACCTGAAAATGACTCTTAACGTGCTCTGAGTTGCTGTCGTTAATTGACTCACTTAAATAATTGGCATGCGTCAATACCGTCGCTACCTGACAAGGGCAGATGCACGTTTTAGATCGTGACTCACCACCCCGTCAAGGCCATGTTTGTTAACCCCAACAGTTCGATCGAGAAAAGTATGAGGAAATTGATATGCGGATGGTAACGATTTTTCTGAGCGGAGCATTGAGCGTTGCAGCCTATGCTGACGACCTCGAAAAGATGACTGCTGAAGGGGCTACTCTTATTCCCCCCTTCCAGCAGCATCTTATGGACACCGTGAAATCAGCGATGCAAACAGGCGGAGCGGTTAACGCCGTTGAGGCTTGCCAGTTGCTCGCACCACAAATTGCTGATCAGCATAGTCAAACACCGTGGGTTGTGGGTCGGACAGCATTAAAGGTTCGAAATCCGGATAACGCGCCAGATGTTTGGGAAAGGCAGATCCTTGAGCAGTTTGTTAAGCGCGCTGCGGCAGGTGAAGCATTATCTGGTTTAGCGTATTCGGAAATCGTAAAGGGTGAATTCCGAATGATGAAGGCTATTCCCACAGGTGAGGCGTGTTTAGGATGCCATGGTAAGGAGCTAAAGCCGGAACTGGCTGCGGTAATAGATCAACGATACCCACAGGATAAAGCCCGCGGCTTTGCTCTAGGAGAGTTGCGCGGTGCATTTACTCTACGCCGAATCATAGAGACAACAAATGATTAACTTAGGAACGCAAAAAAATACCCATTCTGGGTGAGCGGTATTTCTGTTAAGCCTACAACATTCGATCCTTGAGCCGAACACTAGAGCATTTCAATTTTTATTAGACCACTACATATGGAGCCTAAGTAAGAAAAAAACATCTACACGTCTACGTGTCTTACTTATAAATTTAACAATCGCTGCTAGCTGACCGGAATCGAATCTACAATCGTTCAAACAAGGATAACTTAATATCTGACCTGAACGATCCATGAGTGTTTTTTGCCGCTGAGGGAGCCTTGCCGGCTTGGAACCGAACCAGTCTTTCGCTTATGACATTTGGCTTCGTGATTGAGCGATTCGGATTACTTTTTCAGTTGCTAAAACCAAGCGTATTGGGCAGCCCAGAAAGACAATCTTCCTTGTGCAGGTGCAGCGTGGCGCAGGTCTTGTCTTTCAACTGGCCGGAAGCCAGGAAGTGGTCCAGGTGCGCATCGGTGTGGATGATGCTCACCACCTTAAGGCCCAGGCCCAGCGCGTCGAGCCGCGCCGCGCCAGGATCAGCTCATGGTTGCCATACGGATCGACCACGATGGCCTTCTTGGTGACCCGCCGATGATTGTGCAGTTGCACTGCAAAGGGCCGACGGGGAAGGTTTCGCGGATCAGTCGGGGGTTGTGGCGTGCATAAGGACTCCCTTCTAGCTGTTGGCCCGTGCGGCGTGCAGTTTTTTGTAGCTGTCGATCAGCCGCAGGTGTCGATCCAGGCCTTCGAGCTTCATGCTGGTCGGGGTCAAACCATGGAACCGCACGCTGCCCTCCACCGAACCAATGGCGGCGTCCATGCGCTCGTTGCCAAACATCCGGCGGAAGTTGGCCTCGTAGTCTTCCAGCTCCAAATCCTCGTCCAACTGCATCTCCAGCACCGCATTCACTGCCTGGTAGAACAGGCCGCGTTCGACGGTGTTGTCGTTGTATTGCAGGAACATCTCCACCGCTTCCTTCGCCTCTTCATACTGCTGCAAGGCGAGATAGATCAGCAGCTTCAACTCAAGGATCGTCAACTGGCCCCAAGCCGTGTTGTCGTCAAATTCGATGCCGATCAGGGTGGTGATATCGGTGTAATCATCCAGTTCACTTTCCACCAGGCGCTCGACCAGCGCTTGCAGGCCGTCTTCATCCAGGCTGTGCAAGTTGAGGATATCGGCGCGGAAGAACAACGCCTTGTTGGTGTTATCCCAGATCAGGTCGTCAACCGGATAGATTTCCGAATAGTCCGGCACTAGGATGCGGCAGGCCTTGGCGCCGATATGCTCGTACACCGCCATGTAGACCTGCTTGCCCATGCCTTCGAGAATACCGAACAAAGTCGCGGCCTCTTCGGCGTTGGAGTCTTCGCCCTGGCCGGAAAAATCCCACTCCACGAACGCGTAATCGGACTTGGCACTGAAGAAGCGCCACGACACCACGCCGCTGGAGTCGATGAAGTGCTCGACAAAGTTGTTCGGCTCGGTCACCGCATGCCCTTCAAAGGTCGGCTGCGGCAAGTCGTTCAGGCCTTCGAAGCTGCGGCCCTGAAGCAACTCGGTAAGGCTTCGCTCCAGCGCCACTTCCAGGCTTGGGTGGGCGCCAAACGAGGCAAATACGCCGCCGGTGCGCGGGTTCATCAGGGTCACGCACATCACCGGGAACTCGCCGCCCAGGGACGCATCCTTGACCAGCACCGGGAAACCCTGCTCTTCCAGGGCCTGGATACCGGCGAGGATGCTTGGGTATTTGGCCAGCACTTCAGCCGGGACATCCGGCAAGGCGAATTCACCTTCAATGATTTCGCGCTTCACCGCACGCTCGAAAATCTCCGACAGGCACTGCACCTGGGCCTCAGCCAAGGTGTTACCGGCACTCATGCCGTTGCTCAGGTAGAGGTTTTCGATGAGGTTGGAGGGGAAATACACCACCTCGCCGTCAGACTGACGCACAAACGGCAGTGAGACGATGCCACGTTCTTCATTGCCGGAGTTGGTATCGATCAGGTGTGAGCCGCGCAACTCGCCATCGCGGTTGTAGATTTTCAGGCAGTACTCGTCGAGGATTTCCGTCGGCAGCGCGTCTTTACGGCCGGGCTTGAACCAGCGCTCCTCCGGGTAATGCACAAACGCCGCGTTGGCGATGTCTTCGCCCCAGAACTGGTCGTTGTAGAAGAAATTGCAGTTCAGGCGCTCGATAAACTCTCCCAGGGCCGACGCCAGTGCGCCTTCCTTGGTCGCGCCCTTGCCGTTGGTAAAGCACATCGGCGAATGGGCATCGCGGATATGCAACGACCAGACATTGGGCACGATATTGCGCCACGAGGCGATTTCAATCTTCATGCCCAGGCCCGCGAGAATGGCCGACATGTTGGCGATGGTCTGCTCCAGCGGCAGGTCCTTGCCCGCGATGAAGGTGCCCGCGTCTGACGCAGCCGCCGGCATCAGCAACGCCTGGGCGTCGGCGTCGAGGTTTTCCACCTCTTCGATAACAAACTCGGGCCCGGCCTGTACCACTTTCTTGACCGTGCAGCGGTCAATGGAGCGCAGGATGCCCTGGCGATCCTTGTCGGAAATATCCGCCGGCAACTCGACCTGAATCTTGAAGATCTGGTTGTAGCGGTTTTCCGGGTCGACAATATTGTTCTGCGACAGGCGGATATTGTCCGTGGGGATATTGCGCGTGCTGCAGTACAACTTCACAAAGTAAGCCGCACACAACGCCGACGAAGCCAGGAAGTAGTCGAACGGACCGGGGGCCGAGCCATCGCCCTTGTAGCGAATCGGCTGGTCGGCCACCACGGTGAAGTCATCGAACTTGGCTTCAAGCCGGAGGTTGTCGAGAAAATTGACCTTGATTTCCATGCGGGATTACCAGAATAGCGGAGCAAACGAATTGGCCGCCATTATCCGGCTTTTACGGCGCAAGTCTCCCCCTTACCCCAACAACCCCATCTCCTGCGCCCGCGCGACTGCCTGGGTGCGGCGCTCGACCCCCAGTTTGCTGTTGATATGACTGGCGTGGGTCTTGACGGTGTGCAGCGAGATAAACAGCTGGTTGCTGATTTCCTGGTTGGAGCACCCTTGGGCGATCAACTGCAGCACTGCCAGCTCACGGGCGCTCAAGGTTTCGCTGGAATGGCTGGTTTCGACTGGCTCGCGCGGGGCAACCGCCGGCAGCAGGGCCCAGAGGCTTTGCCGCATCAAATCGTTCGGCGCCTGGCCCAGTTGCTCGCGTACCCAGTCGGGATAACGTTCCAACAGGCGCTGGAAGGGTTGCAACGCGCCACCGCTGGCCATTTGCAAGGCGCGGGCAAACAGCGGCCGGGCTGACATTGCCTGGCCGTCATCCAGCAACAACAGCACGTGCTGGTTCAGGGCCATCACCGCGATCATCTGCTGGCCTTTGCCTTCGGCTTGCCGCGCCAACCCATCGAGTCGACGCCGGGCGCTTTCGCACTGGCCACGAATAGCATCCAGGGCCGCCTGTTGCAGTTCGATATGTTGCGCCAGGTGCGGATGAAACTCCGGGGCGGCGGCAGCCTGCTCGCCGTTATAGGTTTGCCCCAGGCGCACCAGCCAGGCATCGGCCAGGTCGGTACGGCCCTGGGCCAGCCACAACTCGCATTTGATCAGGGTGATCATGGCCAGGTAGTAGATCGGCGGCACGTCCCAGATATGCATCAAGCGCTCGGCTTCGGCCAGTTCGGCAAAGGCCTTGGGAAAATCGCCACGGCGCCCCTCAAGGTTGGCGATGACACAGTAGCCGATCAACACGCTGATATCCCGGCAGGCGCGGGCTTCGGCAAGCCCTGTACGCAAACGCAACAGGCCGGCCTCCGGCTGGCAACGCATCAGCAGCAGGAACCCTTCATACAACGACAGGCGTGCGCGCACCGCATACAGGCGCTGGGATGCCAGGCCCTGCAAGCGTTGCAGGCCCTCGCGCACCTCCTCCAGGGAACGCAGGATTTCCCCACGCGCCTGCAGCACCCGTGCCCGGTCGTAATGGGCCAGGGCCTCGAACAGCGGGTTGCCGACGCGTTGCGCCAGTTCCAGGGATTCGCGATTCAAGCCCCGCGCACGCCACAGGTCGGCGTCGACGATGGCCAGGTTCGACAAGGTCGACAGGCACATCAAACGCTGGCCGTAACGCTTGTGCGGCAGGCTTTCCAGGGCCTCTGTGCAATACAAGTGGGTCAGTTCCCGGTCGCCGCGCCCACGGGCGATGATGCCGCTGAGGGCCAGCCACTGGGCGAGCATCGACTTCTGCGCAGTGGCCGACGGTGCCGGCAGGAAGCGGCTGAGATGGCTGGACAACTCTTCCGCCGCATCCAACTGGCAAGCCAGCCCCAGCGCCCAGCTATAGAGCACGATCAAGCGCGGCGTGCTGATCAACAGGCTGTCGGGCAAGTCCATCTTCCAGCGCAGGAGCATGCCGACGTTCTGCTCGGCCAGCAGTTGTTCTTCGGACAGGTTCTGCACCAGATTCGCCGCCACATCCGGATGCCCGGCACGCAGTGCTTGCTCCACGGCCTCATCGAGCAAGCCCTGGGCGTTGAACCAGCGGCAGGCGCGCAGGTGCAGGCTGGCGGCCGGCAACATCGCATTTGGCGAGCGCCGGGTGCGCAGTAAATCGGAAAACAGGTGGTGATAACGGTACCAGTGGCCCTGCTCGTCCAGCGGCACCAGGAACACCTGATGGGCTTGCAGGTAGCGCAGGATTTCCGCGCTGTCATGGGCCTCGCGCACGGCATCGCACAACTCGCTGCAAAAACGCTCCTGGGAGGCCGTGTCGTAAAGGAAGGCCTGGACTTCCGGCGGCAGGCAGTCGATCACCTCTTCCAGCAGATAGTCACGGATCAGCCCCTCCCCACCATGCAGGCCCTGGGGCAAGTCGGCCTCGTTGCCGGCTTCGGAGGCCGCCAGCAACCAGAAACGCAGGCCGGCCACCCAGCCTTCGCTGCGACGGATCAGGTTGTCCAAGGCTTCACCGCGCAACGAGCTGCTATGACTCTCGAGCAAGGCCAGGGATTCGTCGTTGGTCAGGCGCAGGTCTTGTTCATGCAACTCCAGCAGATGCCGGGACAAACGCAACCGTGCCAAATGCCAGTCGGGACGCTGGCGGCTGGTGACCAGCACCAACAGGCCATCGGGCAAATGGTTGAGAAAGAATTGCAGGCAGCGATCCAGCACCGGGCCCTGGGCCAGGTGGTAGTCATCCAGCACCAGTAGTAACGGGGTACGTGTGGACAGGTGGACGGTCAATTCGTCGAGCAGGCCATCAAGCCACTCTTCAAAGGCAAACGGCTGATGGCGCTGGCGCATTTTCAACAAACCCAGGGCCTGGGTGCCGACCTGCGGGAAATACTGCTGCAAACCTTCCAGCAGGCGCTCAAGGAAGCGTCCCGGATCACTGTCCCGCGAACTGAGGCCCAGCCACAGGCTATGCCAGTGATCAGGCAGGCTTTGGCAGAACTCCACCGCCAGCGAGCTCTTGCCAAACCCGGCCGGCGCGCTGACCAGTAATAGACGCCCGTCCAGGCCGGCGCTCAAGCGCTCGCACAAACGCGGGCGCAGCACATAGCCATCGGGCAGCGGGGGTCGGTAGAAGCGCCCTTCCAGCGTGGGGATTATCGCACTGGCAGGCCCTTGGATTGGGGACAGATCAGTCATCGCCGGGCTCTTGTAGTAGGCTGTGGTCGGCATTGCAGATGTCCGCAGACTAGCGTTAAAAGCCGTCGCTTTGTAGATCTTTGCAACATTTGTCTGAAAAAGACTACAACAAGAAATAACCAACTATTTTCCGGATGCCCAAAAACAAATGTGGGGATGGGCTTGTGTGGGAGCGGACTTGCCCGCTCCCACACAAGCCCACCCCCACAGGTGCGGACTTGTCTAGCGCTGTTTAGCGAACACCATCCTGACGCAGAGCCGCCGGGGTGAAGTCGCTGGTGGTGGCAGTGAAGCCGAAGTCATAGGCCTGTTTCTCTTCGTTCTTCATGCCCAGGGCCAGGTAGCGGCCGGACTGCAGGTCGTAGAGGGTTTCGAGGGCGTACCACGGCACTTGCTTGTCGTAGTAGTTCTCGCCATGGGCTTCCGCTACACGCCACAGTTGGCCACGACCGTCGTAATGGTCGATCACCGCTGCTTGCCAGGTGTCTTCGTCGATGTAGAAGTCACGCTTGGCATAGATATGGCGCTGGCCTTCCTTCAAGGTGGCGACCACGTGCCAGACGCGGCGCAGTTCATAACGCGCCAGGTCCTGGTTGATGTGGCCGGCCTTGATGATGTCGGCGTACTTGAGCTTCGGATCGTCGAGTTTGTAGCTGTTGGAGGCGATGTAGATTTCCTTCTTGCCTTCCAGCTTCCAGTCGTAGCGATCCGGAGCGCCGTTGTACATGTCGAGGTTGTCGGAAGTCCGCAGGCCATCGGCGGCAGTCCCCGGCCCGTCATAGGACACTTGCGGCGCGCGGCGCACACGACGCTGGCCGGCGTTATAGACCCACGCGGCGCGCGGTTCCTTTACCTGGTCCAGGGTTTCGTGCACCAGCAATACACCACCGGCCAGACGCGCAGGAGCGGTCACTTTCTGCTTGAAGTAGAACAGGATGTTGCCCGGATTTGCCGGATCGTAATCCTTCATCTTGTCGCGGAACACGAACTGGTCCTGGAAGTACACCAGGCTGTACGAGCCGTTGGCCTGTGGCGTGGCCTGGGTTACCAGGCGTGTCACGCTGCCGCCGCGATAACGGGTGATGTGGTTCCAGATCACCTCGACCCCGCTTTTCGGGATTGGGAACGGAATCGCGGTTTCGAAGTTTTCCAGGCCGTTACCACCGCCTACCAGGTTGGTGCTGGTGGCGTTTTTCTTGATGGAGGCGAACACTTGCGCCGGCACGGTGGCACCGCGATGGGTGGTGTACACCGGCATCTTGAAGGTTTCAGGGTAGCGCTTGAACATCGCGTACTGCCCCGGCGCCAGCTTGTCTTTGTACTGCTCGACGTTCTGCGCGGTGATGATGAACTGCGGCTGCTCGCTGGCATACGGGTTGGCCAGGAAGCCTTTGGCGTCCACGGCGCCGGCGTTGGTTGGCAGGGCTTTCCAGGCAGGGATGGTGCCGGCAGCGTTGCCGGCCATTTCCGCGCCCATCGGGGTCAACGTGGTGCCCAGCTTGGCGGCTTCATCCGCCGAGACGGCCGCCATGACGCTGCTGGCCATGATCGACAGTCCCAGCACACCCACGTGCAACAGACTTTTGGTTATTTTCATGTTCTGGTCTTCCTGAAATGCAGTGTACTTAGAAGTTCGCGCCGAAACTCAGGGCCACGAAATCGCGGTCAACCGAGGTGTTGTAGTCGCCACCAAAGAAGTTGGTGTAGGCCAGGCTCGCCGTGTAGGTGTTCTGGTATTCCGCGTCCAGCCCCAGGCTCACCGCTTTGCGACCTTCTTCAAAGTTGCCGCCAGGACCTGGCGAGTAACCGTTCACATCATGGGACCACGCCACGTTAGGCTTGAGGTTCACGCCGGCGAAGACATCCGGGTATTCCCAGATTGCCCGGCCACGGTAGCCCCAGGAAGTGGCGGTAGTGAAGCCATCATTGTTGCAATTGGCAGTAAGGTTGCTGGCATCGGTGCCAGGTCCGGCACCGGCAATTGTTCCGCCGTTAAGCGTTGCACAAAGAGCGCCTTGCCCAGGGCCATACACCGGATCACGCCCGTAACGTGCTTTGTTACTGCTTTCCAGGCCACCGACGTGGGTCACGCCCACTTCACCGACCAACGTCAAGCGACTTGCTCCCATCACTTGATCGAAGAAGTGCGTAAAGGTCGTCTGGAACTGGGTAACTTCCTTACGCCGGTAGCCGTTCAGATCCTGGTCAGCAGAGCCTTTAAGTGGCGAAGCGTCCCCCAGGCCCAACAGCGGCGTTACGCCCGCATACAAAATATCGGTGGTATTGAGTTGCACTGGCGCATTCGGCCGATAGCTCAATTCACCACTCCAGGCGGTCCCTGTCGCCAGCGTGGTGGAGAAGCTCAAGCCATACAGCCGAATATCCTCCGGGTACTCGACAAAGTAGCTGGAGTTACCGGCCACAATGAGAGGACGCAACTGACTGGCGCCAGGTGTAAACGTCAATGCGTTAGCTGCTGCGTAGGTCGCAGCGGAGGCGCCCCTGGCGCTGAAAATCGGCGCACGGCTGTGATAGTTCATGAAATACGCGCCGAACTCAGTATCCAGCGGCTCAAAGTTGTAGTGCATCGCCACGCCGAACTGACCGCTATCACGTGCGTCGCGATCAGGGCCACGCTTGACCAGCACACCCTCCTCATTGATGTTCACGCCAAACGCGTTCATCAACGGCAAACCACCGCCCGCCGCGATCACTGAACGCTTGCTGAGCAAGCGCAAGTTATCGTTGCAGCCGTCAGCAATCACATCCGGCTGCGAGAAGAATGTCCCGCAGTTGTCGGTGATCGTCTGATCCCATTCCAACTGGTAGAACGCTTCTGCCGACAGGTTATCGGTCAAGGATTGCGACACGTAGAACATGTTGACCGGAATCAGGCCTTCCTTGATTTCGGCGCCCGGACGACGGAACGCAGACACGTCGATCGGGTTGACGGAGTTGATACCACCGCCAATGAAAGTACTTTCACCCCAGCTCACTACTTGCTTACCAAAACGCACCGAACCCGGCGCATCGGCAATGGAGTAGTTGTGGTAGATGAACGCATCGAGAATCTGCCCGCCGGAAGACTTGGCGCCCTCTTTGCGATTGTGGTCGCTGATGTCCTTGAACTCGCGGCCTTCATCCTTGAGTTCGAAGTCGTACCAGTATTTGCCACGCACGAATACACCGGTATCGCCGTACTTCAGTTCCAGGTCATGGATGCCCTTGAAGATCTTCGAGAACGTCTCCCCGCGCTTGAAGTTCAAGTGACCGTCATCGGAGGTCTGCGACAGCCCCTTGCCACCGTTGTTGACACCAATCAGGTCGCGATCGGGCTTGGCCGTGCTCCAGCTGGCCCCCACCGACAGGGACGAGTCGAAGCTGCCTTCGACCTCACCAATGTTGAAACTGACGCCGAATGCGGGCCCGGCGAGGGTCGAGGCAAGACTGACCGCCAGGGGTAATCTCGCCCGGCGCCAGAACTGATTTACTGAGGTCATCGACGCTACTCCATGTGCATTTTATTGTTATGGCAGTGAGCCTTTTCAAACACGCTTGTAACGGCCGGAATACAACGATTCCAATGCCAGACAGCCACCGGACCACCCAGGACCGCAGCGCCGCATCCTTGAAAAACTCTGGGAGGGACTATAGCCAGCAGGGGGTACCGCTTGATCCCTCTAAAGTGTGATTTGCATCACCAACCCGTCTGCGACAGCCCTTTCGCCATGTCAGCGAGGGCTGACGCAAAAGAGGATGGCTGAAATTCGGCAAATGACAAGGCGAAGGCTTGTAATAGAGCATTGCCGTGCCCGAACGGGCACGGCACAAGGGCTCAGAGCGTGGACAGGAAGGTGCTGTTATTGGCCTGCCATTCAATGATGTCGATACGGATACGTTTCTTGTCCAGCTTACCGACGCTGGTCTTGGGAATTTCCGTAACAATGGCAATCTGACTTGGAATTGCCCACTTGCTCAGGTGGCCCTGCTCGACATACGGCTTGAGGTGTTCCTTGAGTTCGCGGGCGCCAATCCCGTGGCCTTCACGGACCACCAACAGGGCAAACGGACGCTCGCCCCACTGCGGGTCGGCAATCCCGACCACCGCTACTTCGCGTACCGCCGGGTGACGGCTGACCAGGTCTTCAAGGGCCAGGGATGAAATCCACTCGCCGCCGGTCTTGATCACGTCCTTGATACGGTCGCGAATGTCGATCACACCGAAGGCATCGAGGGTGGCCACGTCGCCGGTGTGCATCCAGCCGCCTTCCCAGAGTTCGGCGCCCTTCTGCGGCTCGTTGAAATACCCCTCGCTGAGCCATGGCGCGCGCAGCACCAGTTCGCCCTGGGACTCGCCATCGGCCGGGAGGAAGTTGCCGTCCCCGTCGATGATCGCGGCTTCCACCAACGGCCCCGGCACACCGGCCTTGATCCGGTAGGTGGTGCGCTCGTCTTCGCTGCCGGCCATCAGTTCTTCGTTGAGGTGGGCACAGGACACCAGCGGGCCGGTCTCGGACATGCCATAGGCCGCTGTCAACTGGATGCCACGGGCCTTGGCTGCTTCATACAGCGAGCGGTTGAGGGCACTGCCGCCAATCACGATTTTCCACCCGCCAAAATCCACACCCTGGGCGGCCTTGGCGTTGAGCAGCATCTGCAGGATGGTCGGCACACAGTGGGAGAACGTGACCTTCTCTTTGCGCCACAACTCCACCAGGTATTCCGGGTCGTAGCGGCCGGGGTAGACCTGCTTGAGGCCGAGCATGGTCGCCACATATGGCAAGCCCCAGGCGTGGACGTGAAACATCGGCGTGATGGGCATGTACACATCGTTGGTGCCCAGCAGACGCACGCTGTCGACGCTGCCCATGATGGTCGCCACGCCGATGGTATGCAGCACCAGTTGGCGGTGGGTGAAATACACACCCTTGGGGTTACCGGTGGTACCGGTGGTGTAGAAGGTGGTAGCCACCGAATGCTCGTCGAAGTCCTCGAAGGTGTAGTGCGTGCTGGCAGCGGCCAATAGCGTTTCGTACTCGCCTACCAGGTTGGGCAGATCGGCGGTTTTCTCGTCGCCATCGGTCAGCAGCAGGGTTTTGTCGACGGTGGTCAATTGGCCGGCAATGGCCTGGTACAGGCCGACGAACTCGCTGTTGACCAGCACAAAGCGGTCCTCGGCGTGGTTCATCGTGTAGAGGATCTGCTCTGGCGACAGGCGCACGTTGATGGTGTGAATCACCGCGCCAATCATCGGAATGGCGAACATGCATTCCAGGTAACGGTGGCTGTCCCAGTCCATCACGGCCACGGTATCACCGGCCTTGACCCCGGCTGCGGTCAGCACATTGGCCAGGCGAGCGACGCGTTCAATCAGGGTGGGGTAGGTGTAGCGCAGCTTGTCGCGGTAGACGATTTCCCGGGTTTTCTCGTAGCGCGCACCCGACATCAACAGGCGCTTGATCAACAGCGGGTATTGGTAGGCGCCTTCGGCGGGCGGGATAACACGAGTCTGCAACATACGAATCCCTTTTTATGACTGCACGGTCTTGGCTAAAGGATTTGCACTGTAGAGACCTTGCACGCCGGCCAAATCAGCCGAAGGAATGATTTGCAGAGCCGGATGAATGCTAGCTTTGCGCCAGCATTCATTCAGCCAGCGGCACCTTTAGCGCTCGGTGAGGGCCACTTTCACACCAATGGCAATCAGCACCGCACCCATGCTCCGATCAAACCAATGGCCCATGCGCGCAAACCCGGCGCGCACGCGCTGTTGGCTGAACAACATGGCCACCATGCAGAACCACAGGGCGGTAGCCACGGCCAGGTACAGGCCATAACCGGCCTGGATTGCCAGCGGCGTGTGGGGGTTGATCACCACGGTGAACAGCGACAGGAAAAACAGCGTGGCCTTGGGGTTCAGGCCATTGGTCACAAAGCCCGAGGTAAAGGCGCCGCGGGCACTGCGCTCGCCCACTTCGCGGTGCAAGTCTTCTTCACTGGCAGGCTTGGCCGGCTGCGCCCGCAGGGCTTTGAAGCCGATATACAACAGGTAGGCCGCCGCCGCCCATTTCAAGGCGTTGAACAGCACGATGGACTGGGACACGATCAAACCGATACCGAGCAACGAGTAGCCAACGTGAAGGAAAATCGCCGAACCGACGCCCAACGCCGTCCAAGTGCCGGCACGCCGGCCATGGGTCACGCTCTCGCGTACCACCACGGCAAAGTCCGGCCCGGGGCTGGCCACGGCCAGCAGGTGAATCAACGCCACGGTCAAAAACTCGGTGAGGTACATGCACACTCCAAGAAGTAACTGATTATTTCATCTGGTAGGCTCGGCAGATTACGCCTTCGAACCCTGTCGCAAAAGGTACAGTTGATGACGAACAATCGCCGCGCCGTCTTCCTTGATCACCCTTCCCTGGACCAGGGGGACCTTGACCTCAGCGGGTTGCGGGAGACCTTCAGCGACTTGCAGTTGTGCGAACAGACCTCGGCCGATCAAGTGGTCGAGCGCCTGCAAGGCGCCCAGGTAGCGATCAGTAACAAGATCCTGATCAACGCCCAGACGATGGCCGCCTGCCCTGACCTGAAACTGATCCTGATCGCCGCCACCGGCACCAACAACGTCGACCTGGCCGCCGCCCGCACCCAGGGCATTACCGTGAGTAACTGCCAGGGTTACGGCACGCCGTCAGTGGCGCAACACACGATCATGCTGCTGCTCAACCTCGCCACGCGCCTGAAGGACTATCAAAAAGACGTCGATGCCGGGCTGTGGCAGCAAGCCAAGCAGTTCTGCCTGCTGGACTACCCGATTGTCGAGCTGGAAGGCAAAACCCTGGGTTTACTGGGCCATGGCGAACTGGGCGGCGCCGTCGCGCGTCTGGCTGAAGCCTTTGGCATGCGCGTAGTGCTGGGCGCCATCCCCGGTCGCCCGCCCCGCGCAGATCGGGTGCCACTGGACGAACTGCTGCCGCAGATCGACGCCCTGACCCTGCATTGCCCGCTCAACGAACATACGCGGCACTTTATCGGCGCCCGCGAACTGGCGCTGCTCAAGCCGGGCGCGTTCGTGGTCAACACCGCACGCGGTGGCCTGATTGATGAACAGGCCTTGGCAGACGCCCTGCGCGGCGGTCATCTGGGGGGCGCGGCCACCGATGTGCTGAGCGTCGAACCGCCGACCGCCGGCAACCCGCTGCTGGCGAGCGACATCCCACGGCTGATCATCACCCCACACAGTGCGTGGGGCAGTCGCGAAGCGCGGCAACGGATCGTCGGCCAATTGACCGAAAACGCCCGGGGCTTTTTCAGCGGAGCACCGCAGCGCGTCGTCAGTTGATAAACTGCGCTCCTTTTTCAGGGAGCAGACCATGGATCCGCGCAGTGAAGTACTGCTTCGTCAGGCCGAACTTTTTCAAGGCAATGTGTTACTGGCCGGCCTGCCCGCCGACGACCTGCTGGGCCGCCTGCCCAATGCCCATGGCTGGTGCTGGCATGCGGGCGATCAGGCGGCGCTGGATGCGCGGTTTGCCGAGCGCAGCCATTTCGGGGTGAATGTACCGCAGCGTGCCTTCGACACAGCCGTGGTATTCCTGCCCAAGTCCAAGGACCTCGCCGACTACATCCTCAAGGCTGTGGCGGCACGGCTGTCGGGCGCCGAGTTGTACCTGGTGGGCGAAAAACGCGGCGGCATCGAAAGCGCCGCCAAACAACTGAACGCCTTCGGCAAACCACGCAAGCTCGACAATGCGCGGCACTGCCAGCTGTGGCTGGCCACCGTGGCCGACGCCCCGGCAGCCCCCGACCTGGCAAGCCTGGCCGAGGTCTTTGAAGTGCCACTGGCCGACGGGCCGCTCAAGGTCGTCAGCTTGCCCGGCGTGTTCAGCCATGGCCGCCTGGATCGCGGCACCGCGCTTTTGCTCGAACACCTGGACAAGCTGCCCAGCGGTCATCTGCTGGACTTCGGCTGTGGCGCCGGCGTGCTCGGCGCGGCGGTCAAGCGGCGCTATCCGCACAACACCGTGACGCTGCTCGACGTGGACGCCTTCGCCACCGCCAGCAGTCGCCTGACCCTGGAGGCCAATGGCCTGGAAGGCGAAGTGCTGACCGGTGATGGCATCGACGCCGCGCCCATGGGCCTGGATGCGATTCTGAGCAACCCGCCGTTCCATGTCGGGGTGCATACGGATTATTTCGCTACGGAAAACCTGCTGCGAAAAGCACGCCAACATCTGAAAAACGGTGGCGAACTTCGGCTAGTTGCCAACAGCTTCCTGAAGTACCAACCACTGATCGAAGAGCATCTGGGCGTGTGCGCAGTCAAGGCCGAGGGCCAGGGTTTTCGCATCTACCGTGCCAAGCGCGGCTGACGGGCGTTTGAAAAAGAACGCTTGCCGAATGGATTTTGCCAAGGCAGAATCCGCTCCGTCCTAGGGGAGTAGTCTCCCACGAGCAACATGCTCGTCCGGCATACGTCAACATACTTGGTCAGCAGACCATGGCGTATGCGACCCAGGAGTCCGCACAGACGGACCGGGGTTTGACAAGACCTATGACACGCACACCTTACCCGGGGCGGGAAGGCTGTACGTGTCATAGCCGTGTCGACCCGCCCCTGGAAACCTACCTGATGCTGGATTCACTCCTCGTTCCTACCGCAATCGTTGCCTTGGCCGAAATCGGCGACAAGACGCAATTGCTCGCGCTCATCCTCGCCGCACGCTTTCGCAAACCCTGGCCGATCATCGCCGGCATCATCGCCGCGACCCTGGCCAACCACGCCGCCGCCGGTGCCGTGGGTGCCTGGTTTGGCAGTTTCTTCTCGGATGCGGTGTTGCACTGGATACTCGCTGCGAGCTTCTGCGCCACGGCCCTGTGGACCCTGGTGCCGGACAAGCTCGACGATGACGAGGCCAGTACTTCACGCAAGTTCGGGCCGTTCCTGACCACGCTGATTGCGTTCTTCATCGCAGAAATCGGGGACAAGACGCAGATCGCCACGGTGATGCTGGCGGCGCAATACCCGGAGTTGTGGCTGGTGATTATCGGTACCACCCTGGGCATGCTGATTGCCAACGTGCCGGTGGTTCTGGCAGGTAATTTCGCCGCGGAGAAACTACCGCTGACCCTGATTCGGCGCCTGGCGGCCTCGGCGTTCTTTATCCTGGCGCTGGTGGCGGTGTACAAGGCCATGCAAAGCAGCGGCTGGTTGTAACCCTTTGCAAATGTGGGAGCTGGCTTGCCTGCGATAGCGCTGTATCAGTCACGTATTAATTAACTGAACCACCGCTATCGCGAGCAAGCCCGCTCCCAGCTTTGGATCGTCACAAGGCCTGGATTATCAGGACTTCTTGGCCTGCTGGTACAACGGCATCACCTTGGGAATCGCCGCCTGCAACGAGGCGATCCGGCTGCTGGAGGCCGGGTGGGTGCTCATGAACTCAGGCGGTGCGCCTTCGGAGGCCTTGGCCATTTTGTTCCAGAGCGTGATGGCCGCGTTCGGGTTGTAACCGGCGCGGGCCGAGAGTTCCAGGCCGATCAGGTCGGCTTCGTTCTCGTTGCTGCGGCTGTTGGGCAAGGTCATGCCGTAGTTGGCCACGGTATCGGCCAGCGCCATGCTGTCCTGGCCCAGGCCCAACAATGCGCCGGCGCCCTGCTTGGCCATCTCGATGCCGTAGGCCTTGGACATGGCTTCGCGGCCATGTTCACGCAGGGCGTGGGCAATTTCATGGCCCATGACCGCCGCCAGCTCATCATCGGTCAACTTGAGGGTGTCGATCAGCCCGCTGTAGACAAATATCTTGCCGCCAGGCCCGCAGTTGGCGTTCATCTCGTCGCTTTTGATCAGGTTCACTTCCCACTTCCACTGCGCCGCATCCGGACGGAAGGTGGGAGCCTGGGCGATCAGGCGCTTGGCGATAGCCTGCACACGTTTGGCGTTGGTGCTGGTCTTGTCCAGCAGGCCCTTGCCACTGGCTTCGCCAAGGGTCTGCTGGTACGACTGCGCGTACATCTGGTCGACTTCCTGGCTCGACAGCATGCTGAACATGTACTGCTTGCGCTCCACACCCACGGCGCCGCCACTGGTGGTGTTGACCGACTGGCAACCGGCGAGCAGCAAGGCTGCGCTCAATGCCGTTACCGCCAAATATTTTTTCATGCGCCTTCTCCCTGAAATTATGGCGCATATCCTAGGCCCTCCCTTGTATCTGCGCCAGATACACCTGACGCATAACCGCTGATTTCAGACATCCCCCACGCCCACAACCATTCTATAAACGACACCCCTGATTCTTTTACAGGGCAGCACCTCATGTCTGCAGCGCCTGTGGCCGATATAAGAAAACAGATGATGCCCTAAGCGCCCGGAGCTTCCATGAAATTCAAGTCGATTCAGTTTTCTGTTGCGGCATTGGCCGGGGCCATCGTGCTGAGCGTCGTGGCGGCCCTGGTGCTGTACGCGCTGTTCGCCGGCGCACGGACCCAGGACATGGTGCAGGCACGCACCCAGGCGCAATTCGAGCAGATCATCGAGCAACGGCTCACGGCACTCGCCCACACTCAAGCCACACTGATCCAGCGCGAACTGGAAGCGCCACTGGTGACCGCCAAAGGCCTGGCCACCACCAACGCACTGATGGGCATGAAAGACGCAAACGGCGGCGCCCCATTGCAGGTCAGCCGCGAACAACTGATCAACCTGCTGCACGAAACCGTGGTGCGCAACCCGAAAGTCCTCGGCTCCTATATCGCCTGGGAACCCAATGCCATCGACCACAACGACGCCAACTACCTGAACACCGCCGTGGTTGGCATAGAGCCCACAAACGGGCGCTTTATGCCCTGGTGGTTCCGCAATCAGGACGGCAGCCTGGGCCTGGAAAAACTCGCCGACCTGACCGACCAGAAAATTCTCTCCACCGGCATCCGCGCCAGTGAGTACTACCTCTGCTCCAAGGAAACCCAAAAACCCTGCGTCATCGACCCCGCGCCCTATCGCGTAGGCAATACCACGGTGATGCTGGCCTCGTTTATCGAGCCGATCATGATCGACGCAAAGTTCCAGGGCATCGTCGGCGCCGATCTGTCGGTTAACTTCATCCAGGAAATGCTGACCGCTGCCGACCAGAAGCTGTACAACGGTGCCGGCGAAATGGCGCTGATTTCCAACAATGGCCGCCTGGTCGCCTATACCAAGGACGCCAGCAAGCTGGGAGAGAAAGCCAGCGACCTGTTCGACAAAAATACAATCGATCACCTCAACCAGCCGAACGTCGGCGAAGTCCGCTACGACGTCGACCAGGCCCAGGGGCTGATCGAGTTGTTCCTGCCCTTCAACATCGGCCAGACCGATGCGCGCTGGACCTTGATGCTGCAACTGCCGTTGGGCACGGTGATGGCCGACTTGCAAGCGCTGCAGGGCGACCTGGACGCCCAGCGCAAAACCGATATCTTCGGCATGACCATGGTTGGTCTGGTGATTGCCGGCATCGGCCTGCTGGTGATCTGGCTGGTGGGGCATGGCATTGCCCGGCCGCTCAAGCAGATGGTGGCGATGCTCAATGACATCGCCCAGGGCGAAGGCGATTTGACACGCCGCCTGACCAGTGACCGCGCCGACGAACTGGGCGCGATTGCCGCCGGCTTCAATACCTTTCTGATCAAGCTGCAGGGCATGATTACCCAGGTGGTCAGTTCGGTGCAGAAAGTCAGCGATTCGTCGGAACACACCGCCGACATCGCCATCCGCACCAACCTCGGGGTGCACAAGCAAATGGTCGAGATCGACCAGGTCGCCACCGCCGTGCACGAGATGACCGCCACCGCCCAGGACGTGGCCCGCAATGCCACCCAGGCCGCACAAGCCGCCACCCATGCCGACCAGGCTGCGAGCCAGGGCATGCAGATTGTGCGCGACACCTCCACGTCCATCGGCGCCCTGGCCCTGGAGATCGGCAAGGCAGTGGGCGTGGTCCAGACCCTGGCCAAGGACAGCGAGAACATCAATGCCATCCTGATTGCCATCCGCGGCATTGCCGAGCAGACCAACCTGCTGGCCCTCAACGCCGCCATCGAAGCTGCACGGGCTGGCGAACAGGGCCGGGGCTTTGCGGTAGTGGCCGACGAGGTGCGCAACCTGGCGCAGAAAACCCAGAAGGCCACCGAAGAAATCCAGGCCATGATCCAGCAATTGCAGCAAGGCACGCGGGACGTGGTACGGGTCATGGAAGACAGCCAGCAGCGTACCGATGAAAGCGTGCAGCACGCGGCCAAGGCGGCCCAGGCCCTGGAGACCATCACCCAGGCCGTGTCGGTGATCAATGACATGAACACGCAGATTGCCAGTGCGGCAGAGGAACAGAGTGCGGTGGCCGAGGACATCAACCGCAATGTGATCAATATCGGCCAGGTGGCCAATGAGGTGGCGGGCGGTGCCGATGAGTCCAGTGCTGCCAGTGCGGGGCTGACCCAGTTGGCGGAGCAGCAGCGGCGGTTGATCAATCAGTTCAAGGTATAAAGGTTTCAGTGGCCTTCAGGGCCGTATCGCAGGCAAACCAGCGCCCACATTTGAAGGTATTCACACGTCAAAATGTGGGAGCTGGCTTGCCTGCGATGGCGCCAGCGAATCCCCCACTCAACCCCCAGCCTCAACCCGGGGTCAAACACTCCGGCCCATTGAGCTTCGGATCATTGACCATGTTAGCCAGCACCCGCTCACGCAACGCCGCCGGCTCACCGGCCAGCAACCCCTGCAACACATGCAACGGCGTCTCGGGATCGAGCCAGGCTTCCTGCCCCGCCGCATCCAGAATCAGCGGCCGGCGCTGGCTCTGCGCGGCCTGGGTCACCACTGCCGCGCTCAACCACACCTGCTCCTGCACCGGATAAGCCTCCCAGATCGCCGCAAAGAACAGCGTCGAGCCCTCCCCCGGCGTGAGCCAGTACGGCCGCTTGCGCTGGGTGCCACGCCATTCATAAAAGCCATTGGCTGGCAGCAGGCAGCGGCGCAGGCGAAAGGCCTCGCGAAACATCGGTTGTTCGGCCAGGGTTTCGGCGCGGGCATGGGCCGGGGTGCGGGACAGATCAGTCAACCAGGGGGGCGTCAGCCCCCAGCGGGCCCGCGCCAGGGTGCGCTGGCCGTCGGTAGCGCGCTGGATCAGCACCGAATCATTGGGAGAAATATTCCACTGGGCCTGTTGATCCGCCGGGAACCCCGGCAAGGCAGCGAAGGCGGGGTTCCAGCGAAACAGGGCATAACGTCCACACATGGGGCAACACGACTCTTGGGTAAACCGAACGACAGCCTAACAGACCAGCACGTCGGGGTAGCTGTCGGGTTCATCGCCGGGTAGCGGTTGGGCGCCGATATAGGCGGTAATCAACTCGCGGGCTTCACCAGCCTGGTCGTTCTCCACTTCCAGGCCCAACAGGCCGAAGATCGGCAGTTCACCCGTACCACCCAGCAGATGGCGCCCCACCAGATGGGCGTCGATACCTTCGCTGGCGAGCATTTGCTGCAGCAACTCGCCCTCCATCAGGTTTTCCGGTTCGTAGATTCGTTGCATGGCTGCCCCCCTTATTCATTCTCGCTGCGCACTTCGAGCATCCATTCCTCGCCGTGGACCTGCAGGTAGAAATTGATCGGCCGACAGCACACCTGGCAGTCCTCTATATAGTTCTGGTCACCGCCGGACAAATCCACAGATGTCTCGACCTCTTCACCACAATAAGGACAATCGTACAGCGCAGGTTCTAGCATCGCGGTCTCTCCCAGGTGACTTGTGCGTATAATCGCCGGTCTATTTGCAGGGCTTTTTCGTTTGATGCCATTTGTTCAGACCTGCCCTGTCACTTATCGATCCAAACCTTTACTTACCCTAGCCGTTTCTAACAAGAGAGCATGATGGGCGAATTCGATACCATCCGACCTTACAACGACAGCGAAGTCCCGGCAGTACTGGCCCGGCTGTTCAGTGACAAGGCCTTTCTGGACATCCTGACCCACTTTCGCTTCCCGCGCTTTGCCGGCGCCTTCGGCTGGCTGCTCAAGCCGCTGATCGCCCAGAAGCTGCGCCGTGAGTTCGCCGGTGTGACCACCGTCGCCACCTTGCAGGACAAAGTCGAGTTTTACGTCGACCACACCATCGACCGGGCGACCGACGGCGTCACCTATACCGGGGTCGAACAGCTCAAGTCCGGTACGGCCTATGTTTTCCTGGCCAACCACCGCGATATCGTGATGGACCCGGCCTTCGTCAACTATGCGGTGTACCACGCCGGCCTGCCAACACCGCGCATTGCCATCGGTGACAACCTGCTGCAGAAGCCGTTTGTCAGCGATCTGATGCGCCTGAACAAGAGTTTTATCGTACATCGCTCCATTACCGGGCGACGCGAGAAGATGGCGGCGTACCAACTGCTGTCGGCCTACATCAACCATTCGATCCGTAACGACTGCCAGTCGATCTGGATTGCCCAGGCCGAAGGCCGCGCCAAGGATGGGGATGATCGCACTGAGTCGGCGATCCTCAAGATGTTCCATATGAGCCGCAAGGATGAGCCGTTTGCTGACGTCATCCTGTCGCTGAACCTGACGCCGGTGTCCATCAGCTACGAATACGACCCGTGCGACGCGGCCAAGGCGCGCGAACTGTATATCCGCGCCACCACCGGCACCTACGCCAAAGCGCCAGGTGAAGATGACGTGAGCATTGCCCTGGGCATCACGGGCTACAAGGGCCGGGTCCACGTCAACTTCGCGCCGCCGATTGTCGAGCGTTTTGAAGACACCAAACAGTTGGCCATCGAGATGGACCGACAGATTCTGGGGGGCTACCGGTTATTTCCCGTGCATTACCTGGCCTACGCACAATGGAGCGACGCCGACCCGCAATTGCAGGTGCCGACGGCTGCCGAGGTGTTCCCGGCGGACGAGTTGGCCAAGGCGAAAGCAGAGTGGGAGCGACGCTTGATTGCCTGCCCGGCGGAGCACCGACCGTATCTGGTGCTGCAATATGCGATGCCGGTGCGTAATCAGTATCGGGTTAAAGCAGGGATTGTCCTGTAAGCCAATAGCGTGAACAACACACAACACAATGTGGGAGCGGGCTTGCCCGCGATGGTGGTGGGTCAGTTGATAACTATTTGACTGACACACCGCTATTGCGAGCAAGCCCGCTCCCACAGTGGTTTTGGGGTATTTTTACAATTGAGTGCTGAGCCAGGAGATCACTAGCGCCAGCCCGATACAGGCAAACCCGAGGCGGTAGCCCAGGCGATGACGGCGCTCGGTACGCACATCCAGAAACAGCATCGGCTGGTCGATTGCCCGCCCTTCACTTTGCGCGGCAAGTTGGGCCATCGCCCGCTGCTCCCGCAGGCGGGTCACAAACAGCAGCCCGGCGCCGGGGCAGGCAATCAACAATGCAGTGGTATTTAGCAGTAATGCCGGCAGCGACATCAAAAAACCTCGGTGTAACAGTGACCGGGTGTCCATCCAGATACAAACCTGAACGGACTGCGCCCTCCTGCGCATCACAGCTCCCTCCCCCATTGACGACTACTGTATCGAGTAATTTACAGCGTCACCTGAACGTCACCTTAACAAGCCACTCTGTTGCCCTTCGCACACAAGGGAGCTTGTCATGTTGCACGCGCAGAACCAGGATCGGCTGTATCTGATCGCCCCCAGCGATGAGCAAGAGGCGCTGGTCGGCGGCCTGGCGTTCAATGTCCAGGACCGGCACTGGCTGGTGTATTGCGCCCTCGGCGGGCACCAACATGCCGACCTGCCGGAGCTGGACCTGCTCACAGGCGTGAGTGTGCTGGACTTTTATGTCGAAACGGCGGCATGAAGAGCGCAGACACAAAAAAGCCGGGCCCGTAACGGGGCCCGGCTTTTTTACAGCTGATTATTGCGAGCTGAGGATCTGGCCGATGCTTGGATCCTTGAACAGACGCGTCAGGGCGTCACTCAACACGTCGCTGACCAGCTTGGTGTTGGTTTCCTGGTTCGGCGCCATGCCGAAGCGCTGGTCCAGGGACGCACCGTAACGGCCGCTGTAGCGACGGTTGCCGGCCGACACATCAGAGCGGAAGGTCGCACCGATGGTGGCTTCGGTCACGTACAGGCCTTCCTTGGGCGACTGATACTTCAGCTCTGCCAGGGTCACGGTCAGTTGCGGCGCGCCAGGCGAGTTGCTGGTCGGGGTGAAGCCCAGCAGGCGCACAGCCGCTTCGGCCTGGGCTTGCAGCTTGGGCAGCACGTCGGCGCCGGTCACCGTGATGGCGCTGGTTTCCGGGTACAGGCCACCGCGGGTGCCCAGGGTCGGCGACGGACGACCGTCAACCACCCGCACCGAGACCGGCTGGCCATGGCCTACAGGCGCCAGCTGGGTGGTGAGCTTGGGTTGCGGGCTGAGTTGCTGCGGGCTGTGGGCGCAGCCAACCAGGGTCAAGCTGGTCACAGTGATCAAACCGAACAACAGGCGTTGCAACATGCTTTTCTCTCCAGAAATCAGGTACCGACAGCCGAGCAGTATAGCGGTGCGCCGCTGCCGGGAACTAGCGTCAGTTACAACCTCAGACACAGGCCCGCCGGCTGCGGTTCAGTGTCACCGATATGTCATGCTGGGCTGGCATGCTTGGCCCCATTATCAGGAGGCCCACCATGTTCGACTTTCTCTGGCGCTTATTCGCACGCAAGCCCGCCTTTCGACACTTTGCCCTGCTCGACGCGCAAGGTCGTTGCCAGGCATTCAAGCACTGCAGCCAGCCACCGGTGGGTGGAGGCTGGGTCGAAGTCGAGGAGATCCGCTTGAGCTGGATGCACCAGCCACTGCCCGCCCGCGCCCGCATCAGCCCGCGCCGCGCACGGTCATCACACCGCCTGCCGTTGACCGCCTGACCGAAGCGCTAATAAAAGTCATAAAACACGTCCATTTCCCTGCAGTTCTTCGCTACAATCTCCCCCCGATTATAAGGACGTCTCCTGATCGGGCCTCGCAGCATCGCTAATGCTCCGGTATTAGCTCCCCCGCACCGCCCACAGAGAGCCGCCCACACAGATCGAGTGAAGCTGGCGAGCTGGCTGTTTTGTCTGCAAACCTGCGCCTTTACCGAATCTGCCAGAGCTGCCATTGCGCTCGGCCACTTGAGTTGTTTGCCCGTTATGCCGCGTGTCGGCAGTGATTTCGGGCCAGGTGCCAGGCTGGGGCAGCCCTTTTTTGAGGTTCACGTCTTCAAAAGAGCGTGAAAAAAACGGGTTTTCACAACTTCACAAGAGTGTGGCGAGCAAATGAATAGTTTTGCGTTTGTACAAGCACCATCAACGTCTGGCACTGCCCAACCACACAGGACCGAGTACTCCTCAAAAACCGGAGCTTGAAGCCTGTCCGCTACGGATTTGGTTGCACGATCGGACGTACTTGACCATAAGTCGAATTGCCACAGGGGCCCTTAAATGCGTTCATATGCAGATAAGGCCTGGTCGGCAGCGTCCGCTGAAGTTGCAAAAAAATTGCGAAGAATCGGACATGGCGATCCTGGCCATGGGTAACCTGGGGCATTACGTGAACCGCCCCGTCACTCCTGGCAGCCATGCCGTCAATTTGGTGCTGCAGATTTTGGAGACGCGTTAAATGGCGCATAACGAAGCAGTCGACGTAGTACTGGTAGGTGCGGGCATCATGAGTGCCACCCTCGCCGTACTGCTCAAGGAGCTCGACCCCGGCCTCAAGCTGGAAGTCGTTGAGCTGATGGATTCGGGTGCCGCGGAGAGTTCCAACCCGTGGAACAATGCCGGTACCGGTCACGCCGGGCTGTGCGAGCTGAACTACACCCCGCAGGCGGGTGATGGCTCCATCGACATCAAGAAAGCCGTGCACATCAACACCCAGTTCGAGGTGTCGAAGCAGTTCTGGGCGTACCTGACCAAAAAAGGCACCTTTGGCTCGTCAAAGTCCTTTATCAGCCCCGTGCCGCACCTGAGCTTCGTGCAGGGCGAAAAAGGCGTGTCGTTCCTCAAGAAACGCTTTGAAACCCTCAGCCAGCACCACGCGTTCTCGGATATGCACTACACCGAAGACCGTGCAGAAATGGCCGAGTGGATGCCGCTGATGATGCCGGGCCGCCCGGCCGACGAGAAAATCGCCGCGACCCGCGTGATGAACGGTACCGACGTCAACTTCGGCGCCCTGACCAACCAATTGCTCGCGCACCTGAGCAGCTCGGCAGATGCCCACGTCAAGTACAGCAAGCGCGTTACCGGCCTCAAGCGCAATGGCGCCGGCTGGACCGTGAGCATCAAGGACGTCAACAGCGGCAACACACGCAATGTCGACGCCAAGTTCGTGTTCCTCGGCGCCGGCGGCGCGGCCCTGCCGCTGCTGCAAGCCTCGGGCATTGAAGAAAGCAAAGGTTTCGGCGGCTTCCCGGTCAGCGGCCAGTGGCTGCGTTGCGACAACCCGGAAGTGGTCAAGCTGCACCAGGCCAAGGTCTACAGCCAGGCCGCCGTGGGTTCGCCGCCGATGTCGGTGCCGCACCTGGACACCCGCGTGGTGGATGGCAAGAAATCCCTGCTGTTCGGGCCATACGCTGGCTTCACCACCAAGTTCCTCAAGTTCGGCTCGTTCCTTGACCTGCCCATGTCGATTCGCCTCGGCAATATCGGCCCGATGCTGGCCGTGGCCCGGGACAACATGGACCTGACCAAGTACCTGGTCAGCGAAGTGATGCAGTCCATGGAGCAGCGCCTGGAATCCCTGCGCCGCTTCTATCCCGAAGCCAAAGCCGAGGACTGGCGCCTGGAAGTGGCTGGTCAACGGGTGCAGATCATCAAGAAGGATCCGAAGAAAGGCGGCGTGCTGCAATTCGGTACCGAGTTGGTCGCGGCCAAAGACGGTTCGCTGGCGGCGCTGCTAGGTGCGTCCCCAGGGGCTTCGGTGACTGTTTCGATCATGCTGGAACTGATCGAACGCTGCTTCCCGGCCCAGGCGGCCGGTGAATGGGCGGCCAAGTTGCAGGAAATCTTCCCGGCCCGGGAAAAAGTCCTGGAAACCGATGCCGAGCTGTATCGCAAGATCAGCGTGCAGAACAACATCAGCCTGGAACTGGTTGAGCAAGGTAGCGAGGCCGAAAGCTACGCTTGAGGTCGTGACGCGTAGCGTCACCGGATGCATTCCCACGCAGAGCGTGGGAACGATCGCCCCGCTCTCGTGCTGAGAACGGGGCGTTTTTTTATGTCCTGGCTATTCAGCCGCGAGCGATTTTGATCAGCTCGATGTACTCGTCCGCGTTGCGCTGGTCCTTGATCAGATCGACGAAGGTCTGGCCATGCTCGTCCTTGCCGTCGAGGTCCAGCCCGGCTTCCTTGAAAAAGCCCAGGAACCGCTCGAAATCGTCGATGCGCAGGCCGCGATAGGCTTTGATCAGCTTGTGCAGGGACGGTGAAGTGGCGTCGACCGGTTCAAAATCCAGGAACAGCTTGATCTGATCGTCGCCGATCTCGTCACCAATCACTTGTTTCTTATCTTTACGCATTGCCGACTCCAGCCTGCAGACATGTACACGGGGGTAGAAGTCTACCTGCGGGACACAAGGTTCGGAAGCCACGAAGCTCTAATGTGGGAGCGGGCTTGCCCGCGATGGCGGTGGGTCAGTCGAATATATCTAACCTGACACTCCGCCATCGCGGGCGAGCCCGCTACCACACAAACCCCACCCACCTTTTTTCCGCTGCCAGGTTCAATCGAACTGGGCCAGCATCCAGCGATGATACTCAGCCATGCCGGCTTCGCCTTCCCGGGGTGCCCAGGTCGCCAGTTCGCCCTCGCCCACCGGGCGATAAGGGCCTGCCTTGCACTCGAACATCACCGTATCTGGCTCAAGCACCACCAGACCGTGGAAAACCCCTGGCGACAGATCAACGCCCTGGCAATCGCCACCGGCCTGCAAGATGCGCCGCTCCAGAACCGCGCCAGACTCGCTGAAAATCAAAATACCCAGGCGCCCCTTGAGTACCAGCAGGGTCTCGGCCTTGTCAGCGGTGAGATGACGATGGGGCTGCACATAGGTGTGTGGCTGCAAACCGACAGCCATGCGATGGCACGGCTCTTCCATTTGGTGGAAGTTGACGTTCTGCCGGCCACGGGGGTTGGCGGCGGCTTTCTCGGCCAATTCGGCAAACAGCGACTGATCAAGAAAACGCGCCACGACTTACATCCCCTTCACAGCAAAGATGCCATTGGCATTGCGCCAGTAGCCTTTGTAATCCATGCCGTAACCGAAGATGTAGCGGTCGATGCACGGCAGGCCGACGTAATTGGCCTTCAGGTCCGGGCGGGCCTTGCGGTCGTGGTCTTTGTCGATCAGCACGGCGGTGTGCACGTTGCGCGCGCCGGCGTGTTTGCAGAAGTCGACAATCGCGCCCAGGGTGTGACCTTCGTCGAGGATGTCGTCGATGATCAAGACGTCGCGGTCGATGAACGACACTTCCGGCTTGGCTTTCCAGAACAGGTCGCCGCCACTGGTTTCATTACGATAGCGCGTGGCGTGCAGGTAGGACGCTTCCAGCGGGAATTGCAGATGCGTCAGCAATTTGCCGGCGAAAATAAGACCACCGTTCATCACACAGAACACCACCGGGTTGGTTTCAGCCATTTCACGGGTGATGTGCGCGCCGACCTTGGCGATAGCCTCTTCGACTTGTGCTTCGGTGTACAGGCAGTCAGCCTCGCGCATGATTTGACGGATATGCTCGAGATCAGCGGACATGGCGCTCTCCAGGGGTACTGTGGCAAGAAAAGCGGGCGAAGGTACGCCTCTGGGACGCAACGTTCAAGCCTTTATGGACTAACGTACTGGTTGTCTATAGGACAACACCCTCGGATAGATTAATCTAGGCCGGTTTTTTTGCCCGCCGCCGGAGCCTTTCCCCATGCCCATCCGTGAGATCCGCCACCCGCTGATCCGACACAAGCTCGGCCTTATGCGCCGCGCCGACATTAGCACGAAGAACTTCCGTGAGCTTGCTCAGGAAGTCGGAGCGTTGCTCACCTACGAAGCCACCAAAGATTTACCCCTGGAAAACTACGAGATCCCCGGTTGGTGCGGTCCCGTCCAGGTCGAGAAAATCGCTGGCAAGAAAATTACCGTGGTGCCGATCCTGCGCGCCGGTATCGGCATGCTTGAAGGCGTGCTGAGCCTGATCCCGGGCGCCAAGGTCAGCGCTGTGGGCGTAGCCCGCAACGAAGAAACCCTGCAGGCCCACACCTACCTGGAAAAACTCGTCCCCGAGATCGACGAGCGCCTGGCGATGATCATCGACCCGATGCTGGCCACCGGTAGCTCCATGGTCGCTACCATCGACCTGCTGAAGAAAGCCGGTTGCAAGGATATCCGCGCCATGGTGCTGGTAGCGGCACCCGAAGGTATCGCCGCCGTAGAAAAAGCTCACCCGGATGTAGTGATTTACACCGCGTCCATTGATGAGCGCCTGAACGAGCACGGCTACATCATTCCGGGCCTGGGCGATGCTGGCGACAAGATCTTCGGCACCAAGCAGAAGGACGCGTGAACATGCAGGATGAATTCAACGACCCGCTTTGGCGCCAGATCCTGTCTGGCGCACAAATGCTCTTCGTAGCATTTGGCGCGCTGGTGTTGATGCCGCTGATCACAGGTCTTGATCCAAACGTTGCACTGTTTACCGCAGGCCTTGGCACGTTGTTGTTCCAGATTGTCACCGGGCGCCAAGTGCCGGTGTTCCTGGCATCGAGCTTTGCGTTTATCACCCCAATCATTCTCGCCAAGGGCCAGTTCGGCCTCGCGGCGACCATGGGCGGGGTGATGGCGGCGGGTTTCGTCTACACCTTCCTCGGCCTCGCCGTGAAGATCAAGGGCACCGGTTTTATCGACCGGCTGCTGCCGCCCGTGGTGATCGGGCCGGTGATCATCTCCATCGGCCTGGCCATGGCGCCGATTGCCGCGAACATGGCAATGGGCAAGTCGGGTGACGGTGCCGAGTTGATCCCTTACCAGACGGCAATGCTGATCTCGATGCCGGCGCTGCTGACCACGCTGATCGTGGCCGTGTTCGGCAAGGGCATTTTCCGCCTGGTGCCGATCATTGCCGGGGTGCTGGTGGGTTTTGGCATGTCGTTCTACTTCGGCGTGGTCGACACCGCAAAGATCGCCGCCGCACCGTGGTTTGCCCTGCCCCACTTCACCGCGCCAGAATTCAACTGGCAGGCGATTCTGTTCATCGTCCCGGTGGCCCTGGCGCCGGCCATTGAACACATCGGCGGCGTGATTGCCGTGGGTAGCGTGACCGGTCGTGACTACCTGAAAAAGCCCGGCCTGCATCGCACGCTGTTGGGCGACGGTATCGCCACCACCACGGCTGGCCTGTTCGGCGGCCCGCCCAACACCACTTACGCCGAAGTGACCGGCGCGGTGATGCTGACCAAGAACTACAACCCGAAGATCATGACCTGGGCGGCGGTATTTGCCATCACCCTGGCCTTTGTCGGTAAGTTCGGCGCGCTGCTGCAGAGCATTCCGGTGCCGGTGATGGGCGGGATTCTGTGCCTGTTGTTCGGCTCGATTGCCGCGGTGGGGATGAACACCCTGATCCGTCACAAGATCGACCTGGGGGAGGCGCGCAATCTGGTGATTGTGTCGGTGACCCTGGTGTTCGGGATTGGCGGTGTGCTGATCGGCACCGGTACCGGTCCCGATGATTTCGGCCTGAAGGGCATCGCCCTGTGCGCCGTGGTAGCGATTGGTTTGAACCTGCTGCTGCCGGGCAATGATGGCTGGAAGCACAAGAAGCCGGACGAGCCGTTGCTCTAAAGGCTACGGAGTGTCGGTGTTGCTGATGGCCTCATCGCGGGCAAGCCCGGCTCCCACATTGGAATGCATTTCCATGTGGGAGCCGGGCTTGCCCGCGATGAGGCCCGTCCAGCCCATATAGATTCAAGCCTTAAAGATCACCCAAACCATCAATCAACGCCTGGTTCTGCTCAGGCGTCCCGATGCTGATTCGCAGGAACTGGGCAATCCGCTCCTGCTTGAAGTGCCGCACGATCACCCCTTGCTCCCGCAACTTGGCCGCCAGGCCGGCCGCGTCGTGCCGTGGGTGGCGGGCAAAGATGAAGTTGGCCGCTGACGGCAACACCTCAAAGCCCTTCTCTCGCAACTGCGCCACAAGCGTCTCGCGGCTATCGATCACCAGTTGACAGGTCTTCTCGAAGTATTCACGGTCTTCGAAGGCCGCCGCCGCGCCGACAATCGCCAGGCGATCCAGTGGATAGGAGTTGAAGCTGTTCTTGACCCGCTCCAGCGCCTCGATCAGGTCCGGGTGGCCCACCGCCAGGCCTACCCGCAAACCGGCCAGTGAGCGCGATTTGGAGAGGGTCTGGGTCACCAGCAGGTTGGGGTAGCGGTCCACCAGGCTGATGGCGGTTTCGCCGCCGAAGTCGATATAGGCTTCATCGACCACCACCACCGAATCCGGGCTGGCCTTGAGGAGCTGCTCCACCGCGTCCAGCGCCATCACGCAGCCGGTCGGCGCGTTCGGGTTGGGGAAGATGATCCCGCCATTAGGCTTGGCGTAGTCCGCCACGCGGATCTGGAACTGCTCATCCAGCGGCACCGGGGCCGAGGTGATGCCATACAGCCCGCAGTACACCGGGTAGAAGCTGTAGCTGATATCCGGGAACAGCAGTGGCAGGTCGTGCTGGAACAGACCGTGGAAGATATGCGCCAGGACTTCGTCGGAACCGTTACCGAGGAATACCTTGCTCCCATCCACCCCGTAGTACTTGGCCACGGCCTGCTTGAGCAGGTCGCTGTTGGGGTCGGGGTACAAACGCAGGTTGTCGTTCAACTCGGCCTGCATCGCTGCCAGCGCCTTGGGCGACGGGCCGTAGGGGTTTTCATTGGTGTTGAGCTTGACCAGCTTGGTCAGCTTCGGCTGCTCGCCGGGCACGTAAGGCACGAGGTCCTTGACGAAAGGGCTCCAGAATTTGCTCATGTCTTACTCTCCCTTGACGATGCGGTATTCGGCGCTGCGGGCGTGCGCGCTCAACGATTCACCACGGGCCAGCACCGAGGCGGTCTTGCCCAGCTCGGAAGCACCTTGTGGCGAGCAAAAGATGATCGACGAGCGCTTCTGGAAGTCATACACCCCCAGCGGCGACGAGAATCGCGCTGTACCGGAGGTCGGCAACACGTGGTTGGGGCCCGCGCAGTAGTCGCCCAGGGCTTCGCTGGTGTGGCGGCCCATGAAGATCGCACCGGCGTGACGAATCGACGGCAGCCAGGCCTGTGGGTCGGCCACCGACAGTTCCAAATGCTCGGGGGCGATGCGGTTGGCCACTTCGATGGCCTGCTCCATGTCACGCACCAGGATCAACGCACCCCGGCCATTGATCGACTTCTCGATAATCTCGGCACGCTCCATGGTCGGCAGCAGCTTATTGATGCTCGCCGCCACCTTGTCGAGGAACTCGGCGTCGGGGCTGACCAGGATCGCCTGGGCGTCTTCGTCGTGCTCGGCCTGGGAGAACAGGTCCATGGCAATCCAGTCCGGATCGGTCTGGCCGTCGCACACCACGAGGATTTCCGAGGGGCCAGCGATCATGTCGATACCGACCTGGCCAAACACATGGCGCTTGGCAGTGGCAACGTAGATGTTGCCGGGGCCGACCACCTTGTCGACTTTCGGCACGCTTTCGGTGCCATAGGCCAACGCGGCGACGGCCTGGGCCCCCCCGATGGTGAACACTCGGTCAACGCCGGCGATGCAGGCAGCGGCCAGCACCAGTTCGTTGATTTCACCGCGCGGGGTCGGGACCACCATGACCACCTCGGTCACACCCGCCACTTTGGCGGGAATGGCATTCATCAGCACCGACGACGGGTATGAAGCCTTGCCGCCCGGCACGTACAGGCCGGCGCGGTCCAGCGGTGTGACTTTCTGGCCCAGCACCGTGCCATCGGCTTCGGTGTAGCTCCAGGAGTCCTGTTTCTGTTTTTCGTGGTAGCTGCGCACCCGCGCCGCTGCGACTTCCAGGGCTTCGCGCTGCGGCGCGGTGATGCGCGTCAGGGCCAGTTCCAGGCGTTCGCGGGGCAGGATCAGATCGGCCATGGACTTGACGTCCAGGCCGTCGAACTGGCGGGTAAAGTCCACCAGCGCCGCATCGCCGCGCTCGCGCACGGCCTTGATGATGTCGAGCACCCGCTGGTTGACCGAATCGTCGGACACACTTTCCCAGCTCAGCAGATGATCCAGATGATGGGCGAAATCCGGGTCGGCAGCGTTGAGTCGGGCAATTGCAGTGGACGTGGTCATAGCGAGGGCCTCAATAGAATTGGCAAAAACTCAGGCGCCCTAAACTAGCAGTCGTTTCCGCTTGGGCACCTGAGAATTCTGGCTATGAGGCGGATAGACGGGCGCGACCTAGGGCCGCGCAGGTGAGTCAACCGCGGTGTCGAGACTCCACTGCCTTGCGCAGGGTGTCGATCAACGCCTGGATCCGGGCGTGTTGCATTTTCATCGAAGCTTTGTTGACGATCAGGCGAGAGCTGATGTCAGCGATAAAGTCCTGGGGTTCCAGGCCATTGGCGCGCAGGGTGTTGCCGGTGTCGACCACGTCGATGATCTTGTCGGCCAGGCCGATCAGCGGCGCCAGCTCCATCGAGCCGTAGAGCTTGATGATATCGACCTGACGGCCTTGCTCGGCGTAATAACGCTTGGCGACGTTGACGAACTTGGTGGCCACCCGCAGGCGGCCTTTTGGCTCGACGTCACCGACACGGCCGGCGGTCATCAGCTTGCACAGGGCGATACGCAGGTCCAGCGGCTCGTACAGGCCCTGGCCGCCGTATTCCATCAGCACGTCTTTACCGGCGACACCGAGGTCGGCGGCGCCATGTTCAACGTAGGTCGGCACGTCGGTAGCACGCACGATCAACAGGCGAACGTCGTCCTGGGTCGTGGGGATGATCAGCTTGCGGCTCTTGTCCGGATTCTCGGTCGGCACGATGCCCGCTTCAGCCAGAAGCGGCAAAGTATCGTCAAGGATGCGGCCCTTGGACAGTGCGATGGTCAACATGGGAAACGTCAATCCTTCATCAGGCTATTGCTGTCCGGTCGCAAATGGCGCCAGACACAGATCGAGGCCATTACAGCCTCGATTTGAAACAAATTCAGCCGAGGCGTGCCTGTGCACACCTCGGGCGGGCGCTTCCCTGCGCCCGAGCAGTGGGGGTTAGCCCGGTACGCGGCGGATTTTCGCGCCAAGCATCTGCAGTTTTTCTTCGATGCACTCGTAGCCACGATCTATGTGGTAGATGCGATCGATCAGGGTGTCACCGTCAGCGCACAACGCCGAAATCACCAGGCTGGCCGAAGCCCGCAGGTCGGTGGCCATCACTGGCGCGCCCTTGAGCTGCTCGATACCGGTGACGATGGCAGTGTTGCCTTCGACCTGGATCTTGGCGCCCATGCGGTGCAGTTCGTACACGTGCATGAAGCGGTTTTCGAAGATGGTCTCGATGACCGCACCAGTGCCTTCGGCAATCGCGTTCAGGGAAATGAACTGCGCCTGCATGTCGGTCGGGAACGCCGGGTACGGAGCGGTACGCACGTTGACGGCTTTTGGCCGCTTGCCGTGCATGTCCAGCTCGATCCAGTCTTCGCCGGTGGTGATTTCGGCACCGGCTTCGCGCAGCTTTTCCAGGACCGCTTCAAGGATGGTCGGATCGGTGTCCTTGACCTTGACGCGACCACCGGTCACGGCAGCCGCAACCAGGTAGGTACCGGTCTCGATACGGTCCGGCATCACTTTGTAGGTGGCCGAGTGCAGGCGTTTCACACCGTCGATGGTGATGGTGTCGGTGCCGGCGCCAGTGATGTTGGCACCCATGGCGATCAGGAAGTTGGCCAGGTCGACCACTTCCGGCTCGCGCGCGGCGTTTTGCAGGACGCTGCGGCCATTGGCCAGGGCAGCGGCCATCATGATGTTCTCGGTACCGGTCACGCTGACGGTATCAAAGAAGAAGTTTGCACCACGCAGGCCGCCTTCCGGCGCCTTGGCCTTGATGTAGCCACCTTCGACGTCGATGGTCGCACCCATGGCTTCAAGACCACGGATGTGCAGGTCCACCGGACGCGAACCAATGGCGCAACCGCCAGGCAGTGCCACTTCGGCTTCGCCGAAACGGGCAACCATCGGACCCAGTACCAGGATCGAGGCACGCATGGTTTTCACCAGTTCGTACGGTGCGATCAGGGTCTTGATGGTGCGCGGGTCGATTTCGACCGACAGCTTCTCGTCGATCACCGGCTCAATGCCCATGCGACCGAACAGCTCGATCATGGTGGTGATGTCGTGCAGGTGCGGCAGGTTGGCTACGGTAACCGGGCCATCGCACAGCAAGGTGGCGGCCAGGATCGGCAAGGCCGAGTTTTTAGCCCCGGAGATACGGATTTCGCCATCAAGACGGGCACCGCCGGTAATAATCAATTTATCCATAAGAATCTCGACGCCTTGGGGGCTCAGGTGCGCTCGGCCCAGGCCGCGCGGCTGAAAAATTTCATAGTGACCGCATGGATGCTGCCATCGGTGATCCACGGGTTCAAATGGGCATAGATCTGCTGCTGACGCTTGACCGGGCTCAATGCCGCCAGTTCATCGCTAATCACGTTCAGCTGGAAATTGCAGCCTTCGCCTTCAACTGCAACCTCAGTATTCGGCAGCTTTCCTTCAAGGAAGCTTTTAACTTCTAGGGCCTGCATGCTCAACCTCTATCGGCGCCAAGTGCGCGCGGGTCGCACATCATACAAAAAAGCCCCGCGCCTGCGAACCCCGCATAGCAGGACTCTGACGGGGGGCTTCTTCAATAATGTGTATTAAGGATGCGCCAACAGCTCGGCCAGACCGCAAACCTGGGCAATTTCACGCATATCCTCGGGTAATGCGCGAATACTGACAGGTTTGTTGACCGCCGCGGCGTCACGTAGGAAACACAAGAGCAATGACAAGCCAACACTGCTGGACTTCACCACCGCCGAGCAATCGAGGACCAATGCCGGCGCAGTGCTGGCATTGATCAGTGCCTGGCCCTGCTTACGCAGGGCCGGCCCGGTGCTGTAGTCGAGCACGCCACTGAGGAGCAGCTCGCCGGCCTGGCCTTGACGAACAGCCGACTCAGTCATGGGGCCTGCTTCTCTGCAGCTTCTTCGGTCACTTCCTTGGCCTTGGCCACTTCGCCGGCCCAGCCATCAATGGTCTTGTCCAGGTTGTTGCCATTGCGCTGCATGGCATCGGCGAACTGATCACGGAACAGCTTGCCGATGTTGATGCCGTTGATGATCACGTTGCGCACTTTCCATTCGCCGTTGATTTTCTCAAGGGTGTAGGAAACCGGATAGATCGAGCCATTGTTGCCCTTGACCTGCATATCCACGCTGGTGCGGTTGCCAGACTCATCCTTGGCCGGGGAAACGACGATACCCTGATTGTTGTATTCCAGCAGGGCGTTGCCGTAGAACTGCATCAGGCTGCGCTTGAAGTTTTCCTGGAAGCGCTGCATCTGCGCAGGCGTAGCTTTACGCGAATACTTGACGGTCATGATGCTGCGCGAGATGCCGTCAGCGTCGACCACCGGACCCACGATACCGTTGAGGGCATCGTAGAACGCGCTTGGGCTCTGCTTGTACTGTTCCTTGTTCGCGGCAAGGTCAGCCAGCAGCTCTTTGGTGGTTCTATCAATAATGTCGTGCGCCGAAGGTGCCGCCACGGCGTTAGCCATCAATGGCAAGGCTGCCAACAGCACCAACAGGCCACGTCGCAAGGTTGAGATCATGAACAAACTCCTCATTTGGCGTCTTTACTAACCGTATTAAGCAGGAATTTACCGATCAGGTCCTCTAATACCAACGACGACTGTGTGTCATGAATGGTCGAACCATCCTTGAGCAAGGCTTCTTCCCCGCCCACGCTGATACCGATGTACTTCTCGCCCAGCAGACCGGCCGTGAGGATGGACGCTGTGGAGTCAGTCGGCAGGTTATCTACCTTCTTGTCCAGTTGCAGGGTCACGCGGCCGGTGAAGCTGTCGCGGTCCAGATCGATTGCTGTGACCTTGCCGATGGTCACACCGGCCATGGTCACTTTGGATCTGACCGTCAAACCGGCGATATTGTCGAAGTAGGCGTAAAGTTTATAGGTATCGGCGCCCGAACTGGCCGACAAGCCGCTGACTCGCAGGGCGAGCAACAGCAAAGCCAGGATGCCAGCCAACAAGAAAAGGCCTACACCGATTTCCACAGTGCGGTTTTGCATCAGAAATCTCCAAACATCAAGGCGGTCAAAATGAAGTCAAGGCCCAGTACCGCCAGCGAGGCGTACACAACGGTCTTGGTAGTGGCTCGACTGATCCCTTCTGAAGTGGGTTCACAGTCATAGCCCTGGAATACGGCGATCCAAGTCACGACGAAGGCGAAGACGATGCTCTTGATAATGCCATTGAGCACGTCACCGCTGAAGGTCACGCTGTTTTGCATGTTGGCCCAGTAGGAGCCGTCGTAGACCCCCAGCCAGTCCACCGCCACCCACGAACCGCCCCAGATCCCGACCACGCTGAAAATCATTGCCAGCAGTGGCAGGGAGATGAAGCCGGCCCACAGGCGCGGGGCAACAATGTACTTGAGCGGGTCCACGCCGATCATTTCCAGGCTGGACAGTTGCTCGGTGGCCTTCATGTTGCCGATCTCGGCGGTCAACGCAGAGCCGGCGCGACCGGCAAACAGCAAGGCGGTGACCACCGGCCCCAGCTCACGCAGCAGCGTCAGTGCAACCATCTGCCCCACCGCCTGCTCGGAACCGTAGCTGGACAGGATATTGAAGCCCTGCAACGCCAGCACCATGCCGATGAACACCCCGGAGACCACAATGATCACCAGGGACATCACGCCCACCGAGTGCAGTTGCTTGAGCAGCAAGCCAAAACCACCGCCGATACCACCGCGGCCCAGCAAGGCGTGAAACAGGAAAATCGTCGAACGCCCGAGCACTTCGACAATGTCGATGCCGGAACGACCGAAAAGGCGCACCTTCTCGATTAAAGATGTCTTGCGCATCAGCGCTTCCCCAGAAGATCTGCGCGGTAATCCGCTGCCGGAAAATGAAAAGGCACCGGGCCATCAGGGTCGCCGGTCATGAATTGGCGAATACGCGGGTTATCGGCGTTCATCAGTTCTTCAGGCGTGCCCTGCCCCAATACCTGGCCATCGCCGACGACATAGAGGTAGTCGGCAATGCTCGCGGTTTCGGCCAAGTCATGGGACACCACGATGCTGGTGATACCCAGCGCGTCATTGAGCAGGCGGATCAGGCGCACCAATACGCCCATGGCGATAGGGTCCTGGCCGACGAACGGCTCGTCATACATGAGAATCTGCGGGTCGAGGGCAATCGCCCGCGCCAGAGCCACGCGCCGCTTCATACCACCAGAAAGCTCATCCGGCATCAGGTCGATGGCACCGCGAAGCCCTACGGCCTGCAGCTTCAACAACACAATGTCACGGATCATTTCTTCCGACAGTTGGGTATGCACCCGCAGCGGGAACGCGACGTTTTCGAAAACGTCGAGGTCGGTGAACAGTGCACCGCTCTGGAACAGCACACCCATGTGCTTGCGCGCATCGAACAGATCGCTGCGCGACAGGGTCGGCAGGTTCTGGCCATTGACCCAGACTTCCCCGGCGGTAGGCCGCAGTTGCATGCCCATCAGGCGCAGCAGGGTCGTCTTGCCGCAGCCGGAAGGGCCCATGATGCCCGTCACCTTGCCGCGGGGAATGCGAATATCGACATTATTGAAGATGCTGCGCGTACCGCGCTTGAAGGAAAGACCCTTCAGCTCGACCGCGTAGGCGTTATCGGCACTCATCTAAACTCCTTGGGATGCAGCTTCTCACTCAGACACCATGCTTGGGACAACTGCTTGCGACAGTTAGACACATGTGCGCTGCGCGGACCGAACTGGCGGCGAACTATATCACTGCTGACATAAAGCGCCCAAGGCCGGAGCTGTGCTTGTTCAGAAAGAGGACAGGTAATTGCGCATTTGAGAGCGATCTCACTCTTAAGTAGAACAACGCCTGACGAACTTGCGTGAGGGAATTGATCATTACCGCTATAATCGCCGACTTTTCGTCAGGCTATACGATTTCAGACATGAGCCAATCCAGCGACCTTATTCAATCCGCACAACGCACCATCCGCCTCGAGCTTGAAGCCGTAGAAGGCTTGCTGGCCCATATCGACGCAGATTTCGTACGCGCCTGCGAGATGATCCTGGCCAGTAAAGGCCGGGTTGTCGTGGTCGGCATGGGCAAGTCAGGCCATGTCGGCAACAAGATTGCCGCCACCCTGGCCAGTACCGGCACCACGGCATTTTTCGTGCACCCGGCCGAAGCCAGCCATGGTGACATGGGCATGATCACCCGCGATGACGTGATCCTCGCCCTGTCCAACTCAGGCACCACCAACGAAATCGTGACCCTGCTGCCCCTGATCAAGCGCCTGGGCATCAAGCTGATCAGCATGACCGGCAACCCGGACTCGACGCTGGCCAAGGCCGCCGAAGTGAACCTGAATGTACATGTAGCCCATGAGGCCTGCCCGCTTAACCTGGCGCCCACCTCCTCCACCACCGCCGCCCTGGTCATGGGCGACGCGCTGGCCGTGGCCCTGCTGGAAGCCCGTGGTTTTACCGCCGAAGACTTCGCCTTTTCCCACCCCGGTGGCGCCCTCGGCCGTCGCCTGCTGCTGAAAGTGGAAAACGTGATGCATGCGGGTGACGAGCTGCCACAGGTACAACGTGGCACCCTGCTCAAGGATGCCTTGATGGAAATGACCCGCAAGGGCCTGGGCATGACCGTGATCCTCGAGGCCGACGGGCGCCTGGCCGGGGTCTTCACCGACGGTGACCTGCGTCGCACCCTGGACCGCACCATTGATATCCATACCGCCACCATTGATCAAGTCATGACCCCTCACGGCAAGACCGCCCGCGCCGAAATGCTCGCGGCTGAAGCCCTGAAGATTATGGAAGACCACAAGATCGGCGCCCTGGTGGTGGTCGATGATGCCGATCACCCGATTGGCGCCCTGAACATGCACGATTTGCTGCGCGCGGGAGTGATGTAAATGAACACCGACCTGTTGCAACGGGGCAAGGCCATCAAACTGGCGATTTTCGACGTGGATGGCGTGCTGACCGACGGTCGCCTGTACTTCCTCGAAGACGGCAGCGAATTCAAGACGTTCAATACCCTGGACGGCCAGGGCATCAAGATGCTGATGGCCTCTGGCGTACAAACCGCGATCATCAGTGGTCGCAAGACCCCGGTCGTGGAGCGCCGCGCACAAAACCTGGGGATTCCTTACCTCTACCAGGGCCGTGAGGATAAACTCGTGGTTCTGGACGAGCTTCTTGGCAAACTCAACCTAAGCTATGAGCAGGTCGCCTATCTGGGCGATGATTTGCCTGACTTGCCGGTGATTCGCCGCGTCGGCCTGGGCATGGCTGTAGCCAATGCCGCGTCGTTTGTTCGCGAACACGCCCACGGCATTACCCAGGCCCGTGGCGGCGAAGGCGCCGCCCGCGAGTTCTGCGAACTGATCCTGCGAGCCCAGGGCAGCCTTGAAGCGGCCCACGCCGCCTACTTATAGAGCCCTCTATGCTGAGTAAAAAGATTCGCAACTTCCTGATATTCGGAGCCATCGCCGCGCTGTTCCTCGCTGTGGGCTACTGGAATATCAGCCCGGAGCGCTTCCTCGACCAGCCTGTTGCGCAGGTCGACCAGGGCGCTATCGACTATTACGCCACCAACGCCTACAGCGTGCAGTTCCTGCCTGACGGCAAGGTGCAATACGAAATGACGTCGGACAAGGTCGAACACCTGAAGGCTTCCGAGGTCACATTGCTGACCAATCCGGACCTGAACCTGTATCGCGGCACCGAATTCCCGTGGCACGTCACCAGCAAGCGTGGCGAGGTCAACCCGGACGGCACCGAAGTGGAACTGATCGACTCGGTGCGTGTTGCGCGCACCGACGCCCAGAAGCGCGACACCATCATTACCAGCAGTCGCATGACCGTATTCCCACAGAAGCAATATGCGCAGACCGAGCAAGACGTTAGAATCGACGGCGCTGGCGGTGTATCGACTGGCAAGGGAATGAAAGCGTATTTGAAAGAAAGCAGGATACACCTGCTATCGAACGTAAGAGGACAGTATGAGGCTCGTTAAAACCCTCCCTATTTTGCTCGGTCTGGGCGCAGCACTGGGAAGCGTGAGCGCCTGGGCTCTGCCGAACGATAGCCAGCAACCGATCCACATCCAGGCTGACGATGCGCAGTTGGATGACAAGCAAGGTATCGCGACCTACAAGGGCGACGTCATCATCACCCAAGGTTCGATGAAGATTACCGGTAACACCGTGACCCTGACCCGTACCCCGGCCGGCGACATCGACGTCGTGACTTCGGTGGGCAACCTTGCCTATTTCGAACAGAAGCAAAACGCCGCCGATCCAGGTCCGATCAAAGGCTATGGCGTGACCATCCAGTATCACGCGCCGCAGAACCGTATCGTACTGACTGACCGCGCCAAAGTGATCAGCAGCGACGGCAACTCGACCGAAGGCGAGAAAATCGTCTATGACACCGTCAAGCAAGTCGCCACCGCCGGCCGCGCCAATGGCACCAAGGTCACTGCGCCACGTCCGCGCATCGACATGGTTATCCAGCCGAAGAAGAAGGCCCAGTAATGGCAACCCTGAAAGCCCAGCATCTGGCCAAGGCCTATAAAAGCCGTCAGGTCGTGCGCGACGTCAGCCTGTCGATCGACAGCGGCCAGATCGTCGGCCTGCTTGGCCCCAATGGTGCCGGCAAGACCACCTGCTTCTACATGATCGTCGGCCTGGTCCAGGCGGACCAGGGCCGTGTATTGATCGACGACCTGGACGTCAGCCACCAGCCCATGCACGGCCGTGCGCGGGCCGGTATCGGCTATCTCCCCCAGGAGGCGTCGATCTTCCGCAAACTGTCAGTGTCCGACAACATCATGGCGATCCTGGAAACCCGCAAGGAACTGGATCGCGACGGACGCCGCCAGGAACTGGAAAGCCTGCTGCAGGAGTTCCACATCAACCATATTCGCGACAACCTCGGCATGAGCCTGTCCGGCGGCGAGCGTCGCCGCGTGGAAATCGCCCGCGCCCTGGCCACCGCACCGAAGTTCATCCTGCTGGACGAACCCTTCGCCGGTGTCGACCCGATTTCGGTAGGCGACATCAAGCAGATCATCCATCACCTCAAGGCCAAGGGGATCGGCGTGCTGATCACCGACCACAACGTGCGTGAGACCCTGGATATCTGCGAAACCGCGTATATCGTCAACGACGGCCAACTGATTGCCGAAGGCGACTCCGCCACCATCCTGGCCAACGAACTGGTCAAGGAAGTGTATCTGGGGCACGAGTTCCGCCTGTAAACACTGGGGTGTCAGGACATTCGCCATCAGGCGCGGGAGTCAATAAAAACCTTATTGTTTTTATTGTTACCGCGCTCTAGGCAAAGCCCCCGATATCAGGCATATAATTTGCTTATGTTTGGCGCTCACGCGCCCTGTCGTGGATGGCGCATTGCGCCGGCGAATAAGGTGTTAAGCCCCTGCCATGAAACCATCGCTAGTCCTGAGAATGGGCCAGCAGCTGACGATGACACCGCAGCTGCAACAGGCCATCCGCCTGCTCCAATTGTCGACCCTGGACCTGCAACAGGAAATCCAGGAGGCCCTGGAGTCCAACCCGATGCTCGAACGCCAGGAAGAAGGCGACGACTTCGATAATGCCGACCCACTGGCCGACAACATAGAGCAAAAACCCAATCCCGACGTCCAGGAGCCGTCCTACCAGGAAACCGCACCCACGGTGGATAACCTGGAAGAAGGCGAATGGAACGAACGTATTCCCAATGAACTGCCGGTGGATACGGCCTGGGAAGATGTCTACCAGACCAGCGCCAGCAGCCTGCCCAGCAACGACGATGACGAGTGGGACTTCACCACCCGCACCTCCGTCGGCGAAAGCCTGCAGAGCCACTTGCTGTGGCAACTGAACCTTGCCCCGATGTCCGACACCGATCGCTTGATCGCGGTGACCCTGATCGACTGCATCAACAATCAGGGCTATCTGGACGAGACCCTCGAAGAAATCCTCGAGGCTTTCGACCCGGAACTGGACATCGAGCTGGACGAAATCGAGGCGGTCCTGCACCGCATCCAGCAGTTCGAGCCCGCCGGCATCGGCGCGCGCAACCTCAGCGAGTGCCTGTTGCTGCAACTGCGCCAACTGCCCGCCAAGACACCGTGGCTGGCCGAAGCCCAACGCCTGGTCACCGACTATATCGACCTGCTGGGCAGCCGCGACTACAGCCAGTTGATGCGTCGGATGAAGCTCAAGGAAGATGACCTGCGCCAGATCATCGAACTGGTACAGAGCCTCAACCCGCGTCCCGGCTCGCAGATCGAGTCCAGCGAAGCCGAGTATGTCGTCCCCGACGTGATCGTGCGCAAGGACAACGAGCGCTGGCTGGTGGAGCTGAACCAGGAATCAGTGCCGCGCCTGCGGGTCAACCCGCAATACGCAGGTTTTGTACGCCGGGCCGACACCAGCGCCGACAACACCTTCATGCGCAATCAGTTGCAGGAGGCTCGCTGGTTCATCAAGAGCCTGCAAAGCCGCAACGAGACCCTGATGAAAGTGGCCACCCAGATCGTCGAGCATCAGCGCGGCTTCCTGGAATATGGCGACGAGGCGATGAAACCGTTGGTGCTGCATGACATTGCCGAAGCAGTGGGCATGCACGAATCGACCATTTCCCGGGTCACCACCCAAAAATTCATGCATACCCCACGGGGTATATATGAGCTGAAATACTTTTTCTCCAGCCACGTCAGCACCTCCGAAGGCGGTGAATGCTCGTCCACGGCGATCCGCGCGATCATCAAAAAACTGGTTGCGGCGGAAAATCAGAAAAAGCCGTTGAGTGACAGCAAGATCGCTGGTTTACTGGAGGCACAAGGCATTCAGGTCGCCCGTCGAACCGTCGCCAAGTACCGCGAGTCCCTTGGGATCGCGCCTTCCAGCGAGCGTAAGCGATTGATGTGACGGGCGGGCCATAGCGTTCCAGTGGCGGGTACTCCTACCCGCCGCTTTATGCACTGGCAACGAAGGAGAAGCTGTATGCAAGTCAACATCAGTGGACACCAACTGGAAGTGACCGAACCGCTGCGCGCCTACATCAGCGAGAAACTCAAACGAATTGAGGGGCATTTCGACAAGATCACCAATGTGCAAGTCATCATGTCTGTCGAAAAGCTGAAGCAGAAAATCGAAGCCACCTTGCGTATACCCGGCGGGGAAGTAGTCGCCAATGCAGAGCATTCAGACATGTATGCCGCCATTGACGACCTGACCGACAAGCTGGATCGCCAAATCAAAAAGCATAAGGAAAAGCAGCAGAGCCTTCTTCAAGGCACAGGCCGCTAACACTCCCCACCCATGATTCGACTTGAAACCATCCTGACCCCCGGCCGTTCACTCGTGAACGCGCCGGGTGGCAGTAAAAAGAAAGCCCTCGAACAGATTGCCAACCTGATCAGCCGCGAAGTGCCTGAGCTGGTGATGCAAGATGTATACGAGGCTCTGATTGCTCGTGAAAAACTCGGTTCGACCGGTTTTGGCAACGGCATCGCTATTCCTCATTGCCGCCTAAAAGGCTGTGAAACACCGGTGAGCGCCCTGTTGCACCTGGACGCCCCCACTGATTTCGACGCTATCGACGGCGCCCCGGTTGACCTGCTGTTCGTCCTGCTGGTCCCGGAAGCGGCCACCGATGCACACCTGGAACTGCTCCGGCAGATCGCCAGCATGCTTGACCGTGACGAAGTACGTAAGAAACTGCGTAGCGCCAGCACCAATGAAGCGCTGTATCAGGTTGTCCTGGATGAACAAAGCGGGCAGTAATCATGCGTTTGATCATCGTCAGCGGGCGTTCCGGCTCAGGTAAAAGTACGGCCCTCAATGTGCTTGAGGACAGTGGTTTCTATTGCATAGACAACTTGCCGGCCGGCCTGCTGCCCGAGCTGGCAGAACGTGCGCTGATCCATACCGAGCTGGCACAACCGCTGGTGGCCGTGTCCATTGACGCACGCAACCTGCCCAGCCACCTCACGCGTTTCCCGGAATTGCTCGAAGAGGTACGCGCCAAGCATATCCATTGCGACGTGCTGTACCTGGATGCCGACGAAGAAACGCTGCTCAAGCGCTTTTCGGAAACCCGTCGCCGCCACCCACTGAGCAGCCCGCACCGCTCGCTGGCCGAAGCCATCGAGGACGAGACCAAGCTGCTGGGGCCGATCATTGACCTGGCCGACCTCAAGATCAACACCACCAGCCTGAACCTTTACCAACTGCGTGACGCCATCAAGCTGCGCCTGCTGAACCAGCCGGAACCCGGCACCGCGTTCCTTGTTGAGTCCTTTGGCTTCAAGCGGGGCATGCCGATAGACGCCGACCTGGTATTTGACGTGCGTTGCCTGCCCAATCCTTACTGGAAGCCGGAACTGCGCGACCAGTCCGGGCTGGACCAACCGGTTGCCGATTACCTGGCGGCGCAACCGGATGTCGAGGAGATGTTCCAGGACATCTCCAGCTACCTGCTCAAGTGGCTACCGCGCTTTGCGGCCAGCAACCGGGCCTATGTCACCATCGCTATCGGCTGTACCGGCGGGCATCACCGCTCCGTCTACCTGACCGAGCGCCTGGGCCAGGTCTTGCAGCAAACCCTCAAGAATGTCCAGGTTCGCCACCGCGACCTCAGCTGAAAGGAACACCTTCGCGATGCCCGCTCTGGAAATTGAAATCATCAACAAACTGGGCTTGCATGCCCGCGCGTCGGCCAAGTTCGTCGGAGTTGCGGGCCAGTTTCCTTGCCAGGTGCGTGCCGGGCGTACGCCAGAGTCCATGGTCGATGGCAAAAGCATCATGGCCATGATGATGCTTGCCGCAGGCAAGGGCACGACGATTCATCTGAAGACCGAAGGTGAGCAGGAACAGGAAGCGCTGGATGCGCTGGTGAAGTTGATCAACAACTACTTCGATGAAGGCGAATAGCCCTTCTTTCCTGAATGCAGCACAAATCAATGTGGGAGTGGGCTTGCCCGCGATAGCTGGGAGTCAGTCGATACATACTTGACTGATACACCGCTATCGCGGGCAAGCCCGCTCCCACATTTTTTATGCCGAGGTGTCTGCATCGCAAGCAAGCCAGCTCCCACACTAGCCAGCTGCCACATTGCTTTTTGCGTTAGGCATCAGCCCAGCGCTGTATCCATGGCCATCATCAGGCAAAACCCGATGCACAACCCCAGGCTGGCAAGTTTGTCATGGCCATTGCGTCGCGACTCGGGGATTACTTCGTGAGTCACCACCAGTAGCATCGCCCCGGCCGCAAGGGCCAAACCCAGAGGCAGCAGCATCTCGGCCAGGCTGACCAGCCAGGCACAGAGCACGGCAAACACCGGCTCTACCAGGCCGGATGCCGCCCCAATCAGGAATGCCTTGACCCGCGACATCCCCGCCCCTGCCAGCACCAGCGCAATCACCAGCCCTTCCGGCACATCCTGCAAGGCAATGCCCATGGCCAGGCTGTCGGCATCGGGCATACCGCCACCCGCCGAGACGCCTACCGCCATGCCTTCGGGAATATTGTGGGCAATGATCGCGAACACAAACAGCCAGATACGCGGCGGGATCACCGGTTTATCGGGCGTACCGACCAGCATCTCCGGGCTGGCACCGGAGACCTTGCGGTCCACCAGAAACAGGCCGAAGGCACCGAGCATGATGCCGAAGCTGACCAGGCCGCTGGACGCCCAGGGAGTGAGCCCCAGGTTTTCGGCGGCGGCGACCCCTGGCACGACCAGCGAAAACGCGGTCGCCGCGAGCATCACGCCAGCACCGAAGCCCAGCAACGTATCGCTGACCGCTAACGGCATCCGCCGGATCACCAGCACCGGCACCGCCCCCAGCGCCGTACCCAGGGCGCAGATTGCGCCACCTTGCAGTGCGCGCAGGATCCGCGGCTCCAGGTTCAGCCAGGCCAGCCCGTGGGCCACCAGCAATGCCATTCCCGCCAACAGCAGCAGCGAGCCAAACGCATAACGAAACATTCGTACGCTGCTGATCGCCAGTGTTTCAGTGCCCATAGTCGGCCTTAAGTCTTGTTATGAAAGGTCATTAAGCGAGGGCCGCCTGGTAGCGCTCAGCGACTTCCGGCCAGTTGATAACACTGTAGAAGGCGTTGATGTATTCAGGACGGCGGTTCTGATAAAGCAGGTAGTAGGCGTGCTCCCACACGTCCAGACCGAGGATCGGCGTATTGCCATTCATCAACGGGCTGTCCTGGTTGCCACTGCTCTCGACTACCAGGGTCTTTTGCGGGGTCACGCTCAACCAGGCCCAGCCACTGCCGAAGCGGGTCAGCGCAGCTTTGGTAAAGGCCTCCTTGAAGGCGTCAAAGCCACCCAACTGCTCATCAATCGCCTGGCCCAGGGCACCTTCGGGCTTGCCGCCGCCCTTGGGCGACATGACTGCCCAGAACAATGAGTGGTTGGCATGCCCGCCCCCCTGGTTAATCACCGCTGCGCGCAGCTTTTCCGGCAGTTGCTGGACGCTGGAGACCAGTTTCTCGATGGGCCAGCCAGCAAACTCAGTACCTTCGACCGCCGCATTGAGGTTATTGATGTAGGTCTGGTGGTGTTTGGTGTAGTGGATTTCCATGGTTTGCGCATCGATATGCGGCTCCAGGGCATCGTAGGCGTAAGGCAAGGCAGGCAAGGTGTAGGACATATCAATGTGCTCCATAAAAAGGGCTGTTGCGGGTCGGCGCATCCGTCGACGCCGTATGGCTGCCTAGCAAGCGATGGGTACGGGGGTATTCGCCGTGATCGCTGATGAAATTCAACAGTTCGACGTAGGTCTTGCTGCTCTGGCGCAAGGCCGCCTCGCGCAGTGGCTGAGGCAGCCGGGTGTCCTGCATGGTCTGCAGCAAGCGCTGGTGAATGGCGCAGAGGTATTCCGCGCTTTCTTCCGGCTGGTTCAGGCGCAGGTGCAGGTCCGCCAGGTTGTGATGGGAAATGACGCAAGCGGCTACGGCTTCGTCGGCATCACCCCAGCGCTCGAACAACACTTGGGCCAGGGCCAGGGCTTGCAGGTAATGCTCGCGGGCATCCACCAGTTCGCCCTGCATAAAGCAGTGATTGGCCCGTTCGATCGTGCGTTTCCAATGCTCCATGGTGAGCCTCCAAAGCAGGGTCGGTGATTACACGCCACCCGCCGTGAGCTTTTCCGGATCCAGGAGGATTTCCAGTTGGCTGCGGGGCAAGTCGGTGTGCTCAAGCGCCACATCAATCACCGGCCGGCCTTGTTGATAGGCTTTCTTGGCGATTTCAGCGGCCTTTTGGTAACCAATGATCGGGTTGAGTGCGGTAACCAGGATCGGGTTACGCGACAGCGCTTCCTTGAGCTTGGGTTCGTTGACCTTGAAGCTGGCGATGGCCTTGTCTGCCAGCAGACGGCTGGAGTTGGCCAACAGTTCCAGGCTGCTGAGCAGGTTCTGGGCGATGATCGGCAGCATCACGTTGAGTTCGAAGTTGCCGGACTGACCGGCGATGGTGATTACGCTGTCATTGCCGATCACCTGGGCCGCGACCATGGCCGTAGCCTCTGGAATCACCGGGTTGACCTTGCCCGGCATGATCGACGAGCCCGGCTGCAGACCTTCGAGTTCGATTTCACCGAGACCGGCAAGGGGGCCGGAGTTCATCCAGCGCAGGTCGTTGGCGATTTTCATCAGCGACACGGCAATCGCTTTGAGTTGGCCGGAGACGGCAACGGCGGTGTCCTGGGAGCCGATCAGAGCAAACAGGTTCTTGCCCGGAGTGAACTGCACCTGGGTCAGGCTGCTCAACTGCTGACTGAAACGCGCAGCAAACTCAGGATGCGCGTTGATCCCGGTGCCAACGGCCGTGCCGCCCTGAGCCAGGGCCTGCAGGCTTGGCAGCAAGCCCTGCAAGTGCGCGATATTGGCCTTGAGTTGCTGCGCCCACCCTTCAAGCACCTGGCTCATGCGTACCGGCATGGCGTCCATCAGGTGAGTACGCCCGGTCTTGATGAACGGATGAACTTCCACCGCCTTGCGCTCGATCACTGCAACCAGATGCAGCAACGCCGGCAACGTCTGTTCATGCAGCACCAACGCGGCGCTGACGTGAATGGTGGTCGGGATGATGTCGTTGCTGCTTTGCCCGCAATTGACGTGGTCATTGGGGTTGACCGGCTCGCCCAGCAGGCGGCTGGCCAGGGTCGCAATCACTTCGTTGGCGTTCATGTTGGAGCTGGTGCCGGAGCCGGTCTGGAAAATATCCACCGGGAAGTGCTGCATGAAGTCGCCTTCCAGCAAGCCTTGGGCGGCGTCGACGATGGCTTTGCCCTGACTTGCGCTGATCTGCTTGAGATCGACGTTGGCCCTGGCGGCGGCGGCCTTGGCCAAGATCAGGGCGCGGATGAACTGGGTCGGCATGCGCTGGTGGCTGATCGGGAAGTTATCCACTGCACGCTGGGTTTGCGCGCCATACAACGCGTCGGCCGGTACCTGTAGTTCGCCCATGCTGTCGCGTTCTATACGGGTGTTACTCATCGGAAGATCCTTGCACCAAGTCGGAGTGAGAAATCGAAGGTTGCAGTTCGCAAGTCGCCAATTGCCAGGCAAAGGTCTGCCAGCGCTTGAGGCGGCAGGCACAGTGAGACAGGTTTTCCAGGTCGCGCAGCGGGCGCCAGGCCTGGTCCAGGCACGTGGAGCGCCAATGCCAGGGCAAGGCGATATCGGTGGCAGTGTCGAGCAGCAGACGGAACGAGGTCTCGGCGATGGTCCACGGGTGCGTGGCCGTGCAACAGGCCAGATAGCGGCCTTCGCTGAGGTAGTGTTCGATCAGGCGCGGCTCGTCAGGGTTGAGCCCGCAGCGAATCTGACGACTCATCCAGCGCCAGCTTTCCAGGTAGGGATCCTCGTGCAGGACAGAACTCATGACCCATGCTCACTCGATAATGATATTTATTATTAAATGATATTGAGAATCAAAACAAGCTATTGAACCGATACCTTTGTCGGCCTTGTGATATTCCAGGCAAAAAAAAGCGCCACCCTGGGGTGGCGCTGTTGTGTAACGGGTTGCGGCTTAGCTGCCGGCGACGGTCATGCGTTCGATCAGCACCGAGCCGGTGCGGATATTGCTGCGCAATTCCAGATCGTTACCCACGGCGACGATCTGCTTGAACATGTCGCGCATATTGCCGGCGATGGTCACTTCCTGGACCGCGAACTGGATTTCGCCATTCTCCACCCAGAACCCCGCCGCGCCTCGGGAATAATCACCCGTCACCATGTTCAAGCCGTGGCCCATCAGCTCGGTCACCAGCAAACCACGGCCCATGCGCCGCAGGAGCGCCGCCTGGTCTTCGTCACCATGGGTCACGAACAGGTTGTGAACCCCACCGGCGTTGGCGGTACTCGGCAGACCGAGCTTGCGCCCGGCGTAGGTGCCAAGCACGTAGGACACCAGCTCACCATTCTCGACAAACGGCTTGGCGTAGGTTGCCAGGCCGTCGCCATCAAAGGCCGAGCTGCCCATGGCGCGCATCAGGTGCGGGCGTTCGTCCAGGGTCAGCCACTCAGGAAACAGCTTCTGCCCCAGCGCGCCTTCAAGGAACGACGATTTGCGGTACAGGTTGCCCCCGGAAATCGCCCCGAGAAAGCTGCCGAACAGACCACCCGCCAGTTCCGCCGAAAACAATACCGGCACTTCGCACGTCGGCACCGGGCGCGCGCCCAGGCGGCTCGCCGCCCGTTGCGCGGCGCGCTGGCCGATGCTCACCGGGTCCGCCAACAGCTCACCCTGGCGACTCACGTCATACCAGTAGTCACGCTGCATCTGGCCATCGGCCTCGGCGATCATCACGCAGCTCAAGCTATGGCGCGTCGACGCATAGCCGCCGATAAACCCGTGGCTGTTGCCATACACCCGGCAACCCTGGTGGGTGCTCAGGGTGGTGCCATCGGCATTCTTGATCCGGCTGTCGGCATCAAACGCCGCGGCTTCGCAGGCCAGGGCCTTTTCGATGGCCTGCTCGGGAGTGATATCCCAGGCGTGAAACAGGTCGAAATCCTTGAGATCCCGCGCCATCAAGGCCGCATCCGCCAAACCCGAGGCCTCGTCTTCGGAGGTGTGCTTGGCAATCGCCAGTGCGGCGGCAACCGTCTCGCGAATCGCTTCCGGGCCGCTGGCCGAAGTGCTGGCCGAGCCTTTGCGCTGCCCCACATACAAGGTGATGCCAAAACCCTGGTCGCGGTTGAACTCAACGGTTTCCACTTCCCGCTGGCGTACCGAAGTCGACAGGCCCTGCTCCAGCGACACCGCCACTTCACAGGCACTGGCGCCCTGGCGCTTGGCCTCGGCGATGATCTGCTCAACTTGTTCCTGCAGTGCCGGTAACGCTTGTGGACCGACGCTTTGGGCTGCACTCATGGTTCTCTCCACTCAAATTCTGCTTTCGGTTAAGGCCATCGAGCGACCGGGCCGGACAAGCGGCCCCCGACTGGTTATCATGGCGGCGTTTCTTTGCGGACTGCCACCATGGTTGATTCTTACGACGACTCCCTCGATGGGGAGAAAAGCAAAACCCAGGTCAAACGCGAGCTGCATGCTCTGGTTGATCTCGGCGAGCGCCTTACAACACTCAAGCCGGACTTGATTGCCAAACTGCCACTGACCGACGAAATGCGCCGGGCCTTGGCGGATGCACCCAAGCACACCGCGAATATCGCGCGTAAACGGCACATCATGTTTATCGGCAAGCTGATGCGCGACCAGGACACTGACGCCATTCTGACTTTGCTCGATCAACTCGATGCTTCCACCCGCCAATACAACGAACGTTTCCATAACCTGGAACGTTGGCGTGACCGCCTGATCGGCGGTGACGACGCTGTATTGGAGAAGTTCGTCCTGGACTATCCGGACGCCGACCGCCAGCAACTGCGCTCCCTGATCCGTCAGGCCCAGCACGAACTGGCACAGAACAAGGCGCCGGCCACCAGCCGTAAAATCTTCAAGTACATCCGTGAGCTGGACGAGACTCAACGCGGCCTGCGCTGATCCTCTTCCCCGGGTGGCGATCTTCGCCACCCGAAGCTCCACGCCTTACGACCCCGTACCACCCACGGTGATCGCATCAATTTTCAGGGTTGGCTGGCCGACACCCACCGGCACCGACTGCCCATCCTTGCCACACATCCCCACACCGCTGTCCAGCGCCAGGTCGTTACCGACCATCGACACCTTGCTCATGGCTTCCGGGCCGTTGCCAATCAGGGTTGCACCCTTGACCGGCGCGGTGATCTTGCCGTCTTCGATCAGATAGGCTTCGCTGGTGGAGAACACAAACTTGCCGCTGGTGATATCCACCTGGCCGCCACCAAGATTGGCGCAATAGATCCCACGCTTCACCGAGGCAATGATCTCTGCCGGGTCGCTTTCGCCCGCGAGCATGTAGGTGTTGGTCATGCGCGGCATCGGCAAATGCGCGTAGGACTCGCGACGGCCGTTGCCGGTACGCGCCACGCCCATCAGGCGCGCGTTGAGCTTGTCTTGCATATAGCCCTTGAGCACGCCATTTTCGATCAACGTGGTGCACTCGGTCGGCGTACCTTCGTCGTCGACGCTCAGGGAACCACGGCGACCGGCCAATGTACCGTCGTCGACAATGGTGCAGAGCTTGGAGGCGACCATTTCGCCCATGCGCCCGCTGTAGGCGGAGCTGCCCTTGCGGTTGAAGTCACCTTCCAGGCCATGCCCCACCGCTTCATGCAGCAAAACCCCGGACCAGCCCGAACCCAGGACCACCGGCAGCGTACCCGCTGGCGCCGGAATGGCTTCCAGGTTGACCAGCGCCTGGCGCAACGCCTCGCGGGCATAGCCCATGGCGCGGTCGTCGGTGAGGAAATAGCGATAATCCGTACGCCCACCGCCACCGTGGCCGCCGCGCTCGCGACGCCCGTTCTGCTCGACGATCACACTGACATTAAAGCGCACCAGCGGGCGCACATCGGCCGCCAGGCTGCCATCGGTGGACGCCACCAGGATGCGCTCCCAGACCCCGGCCATGCTCACGCTCACTTGCTGGATACGCGGGTCGAGGGCCCGGGTTGCAGCATCCACACGCTTGAGCAACTCGACCTTTTCGGCACGGGTCATTACTTCCAGTGGATTATCCGGGCCGTACAACTGGGCCACGTCCTGGGTACTGAACGCCTGCACGGTGCCGTGCTGCCCGGCGCGGGAAATCGAACGCGCCGCGCGGGCGGCCAGGCCCAGGGCTTCGAGGGTGATGGCATTGCTATAAGCAAAGCCGGTCTTCTCACCGGACTGCGCGCGCACGCCAACCCCTTGGTCAAGGTTGAAGCTGCCGTCCTTGACGATCCCGTCTTCCAGGGACCATGACTCGGAAATCTGCCCCTGGAAATACAGGTCTGCAGCATCAATACCCGGCCCGGCCAGGTCACCCAGTACGGTTTGCAGACTTTCGATGGTCACGCCACCGGGCGCCAGGAGGTGTTCACTGACTGAGGACAACAACTCGCTCATAGGTTCGGCCTTAAATTCATCGTTCTGAAGCAGGTCGCTGTGCGCCCTGCGAGAAAAAGCGCCGGTGGCCTGCCACCGGCATGCGCGCCCGTATCGACGCTTGTTCGCTGCTATCGCGTTCGGCCAACAACACCGCTTCGCCTTGATCTTGTTGCGCCAGTACGCGCCCCCATGGGTCGATAATTGCCCCATGGCCAAATGTTTCCCGTGGCCCCGGATGCACACCGCCCTGGGCGGCCGCCAGCAGATAGCACTGGGTTTCTATGGCCCGGGCCCGGATCAGCACATCCCAGTGCGCAGCCCCCGTTACCGCCGTAAAGGCCGAAGGCGCAGTAATCAATTCGGCCCCCGCCGCACGCAATTCGCTGTACAACTCGGGGAAGCGCAGGTCATAACAGACCGTCAGCCCCAGGCGCCCAACCGGCGTATCGGCCACCACTACCTGGTTACCGTAAGCATAGTCGTCAGATTCGCGATAACGACCGCGCGCATCCGCCACGTCCACGTCGAATAGATGCAGCTTGTCGTAGCGCGCCACAATCTGCCCCTGCGCGTCGATCAACAGCGAGCACGCATTGGACTTGGCGTCGGGCTGCCCGAGCGGGGGCAACGGCAAGGTACCGGCCACTATCCATAAGTTGAGGTCACGGGCGGCCAGTTTCAACCACGGCAGGATCGGCCCCTCGCCCACAGCTTCGGCGTGGCCGATAGCGGCCACGTCACGGCGGCCCATGGCGGCGAAGTTTTCCGGCAGCACTGCCAGTTGCGCGCCCCCCGCCGCCGCCTGCTCCAGCAACCGCCGGGCCTGGGCCAGGTTGGCCAGAACATCACTCTGGCTGACCATCTGGATTACCGCAAAGGACATGGGCCGACACTCCATAAAAAGCATGGGGCCATGCTACTCCACAGGGGCTTATTGCGGTTTTTCAAATGGCTTGTCGAAGGTGATTTTTGGATCTTTCCATGGCCCTTCCACCTTGTACTGGACGCTGGCAAAACGCGAGACCCGATCGCCAATCAGTTTGTCGATCAGGAACAGTGCGCCGCCAATGGCCGGTGCCCCCACGATCAACGCGGCGATCGGCAGGTTGTTGGTCACCGGCAGGGTCACCAGCAACTTGGCATCGACACGGTCAGCCACCAGGTCCAGGGTGCCGTTAAGCTCCAGGTTGCTCGACGGCCCGGTGAGAACAATCGGCTCACGGGTCACAAACACACCATTGCTGGCGGCCAGCAGGCCCTTGACCCGATCGTAGCTCAGGCCCTTGCCGAGCAAGTCCGAGAAGTCCAGGCGCAAACGCCGGCCAATCGAGTTGAAGTTCAGCAGACCAAACACCCGCAACGCCTGGGCACCGCCCTCGACCTCGACAAACTGGCCCTTGCGGAACGATGCATCCAGGCTCCCGGAAAACCGCTTGGGCCCAACCCACGCAGGCGAACCCGGCCAGCGTCCATCAACATCCAGATGGAAGCTCTGGCTGGTCACGGTGGGCGCGAAGCCCCAGCCTTTAAGCACATCGGCGATATTCTTGCCGTCCAGGCGCCCCTTGTACCAACTGCTGCTGGCGCCCGGCGCCCCTTCCCAGCCACCGGCCCCCTTGAGCCGCATACCCTTGAGGCCCAGGTCGAGGTTGTTGAAAGCCATGCCCTTGGCCGTCGGGCGCACCTTCAAGGACCAGGCACCGATCAAGTCGGGCCCCTGCAACAACTGGCCAATGGAAATATCCAGCGCCGGAATGTCCTTGGGATCAATGTTCGCCAGGGGATCAGGCGCGTTCTCGTCGGCCTGTACCGTGGGGTCAACCGCCGGTAGCTTCACGTATTGCAGATTGATGGCGATGGGTGCGCCCTTGGCATCCGGCAGGCCAATAGCCCCCTTGGCTTGCTGGCTGTCGAGCTGCAGCCCCCAGGCCGCGGGCTTGCGCTCCAGTTGCAGGCTGACCTGGTCGAATTGAGTACCAAAGCCTGTCAGCTTGCCGATCTTGAAATCGGCACTGCTCAACAGTTGCTTGGCATTGCCACTCGGATCATTGCCGGCGTAGCGGTCCACCAGTTTCTTCCACGGATCTATATCCAGCTCCGACAGCACGCCGCGAATCCGCAGGCCCTTGCCACCGGGCAGCAAGGCATCGCCATCCCCGAGGAACAGTTCGCCACGGCCCTGGGCAAAGTTGTTCGCCGGGGCTGCAAAGGTAAAGTTCGCCAGCTCGCCGTAATCAAACCAGTAGCGTCGCTCTGCGCCCTGCAAGGTCATGCGGAACACACTGGCGCGGCCCTGACCGGCGGACATGCCAAACGGAGCAGGCAAATCCACCGCCACGCCCTTGAGGTTGGAACTGACCCGCAACTGGCTGTCGGCACCGTCCAGGTCCAGTTGCAGTTGATACGGGATATCCCCGGACACCGGCAGCGGCTGGCCGACTTTCAGCCAGTCGGTGAGGCGCTTGACAGTCACCTGGCCCTTGGCGGTGACCCGCGTGCTGAGATTGCCCGGCTTGCCACCGGCAGCAATCTGCGCCGTGATCGGCCGGTCAAAGGCCTGGGCACTGATGTTCTGGCCACTCAGGCCCTTGGTGCTGTCGAAGCGGAATTCGCCCTTGAGCTGGTTCAGGTCCAGGGTCGGCTCGGCCAGTTGCAGGTGCGCCTTGTCAGTCTTGAAGTCCACCACGATTTTCGGCTCGGTGCCTTTGGCCAGGGGGATGTCCAGGTCGAGTGAACCTTGCAGGTCGCCCTCGCCTTTCCAGCCGGCAAACGTCGACGCCGTGCCGATGGGGGCTTCCTGCAGGATCTTCAGGCCGTCACCCAGCCCACCGGCAAACCCGCCCGTCAGCAGCAGATGACTGTCATGGCCAGGAAGCGCATGGGGAATGTTGACGTAGATATCCTTGACCTTGGTGTCGAGCAATTGCCCCTTGCTGGCCAGGATGCGCACACCGGTTTCTTCGACAAACACTTCACCGGTCACCTTGCTCACATGGGGCCAGCCAGGCTGGAACGCCAGCTCGGCGTCATGCACCTTGAAGAACAGGCTGATATTGCGCGCCGCCGTCACCGCATCGTGGTTCAACGAACCTTGATACTGGAAGAAGCCTTCATCGACCGCGCCCTTGAGAATGGCCGTACGCAGCCATTCATCCAGGGCCGGGCTCAACACCGCCGGCAGGTATTTGGGGGTAAAGCGTCCATCGCCATCGACCATGCCGACCCGCAGGTCCATGTAGTCTTCCTGGCTATGATCGAAATGCAGGCGAATCAGGAAGTCCGCCGCGACCTTGCCCTCTTCCCCCAGCACCTTGATATACGGTGCGATCAGCGTGAAGCCTTGTTCATCCAGCTTCCACGTCAGGCGCGCGTTGGCCTGGATGTACTGCCAGGGCTTGGCGAAAATCGGGTACAGGTGCAAGGCAAAGTCCTTGCTGTCCATGCGCAGCTCGCCCTGGCCCAGGTCGCCGCTGATGCTGCCGGAGACATTGCGGGCCGCCGGTGCGCCGAAATACGCATCAAAGCCCACCCGCTCGAGGTTGGCGGCAAAGCTGATGCGCTGATCGCCCGTCTCCTGGGGACGATAATCCACCAGGACATTGCGCAGCACGCCCGTGGCTTTCAACGCTTCGACGGTCTTGGCAACCCCCTCGGGCAATGGTGCCAGGGCGTTGAGCAAGGGGGTGATCGGCGTCAGGTCCAGGCGGTCGGCCTGAAGGTTCCAGGTTTCCTGGGCCTTGTCGGTGGCCAGGGTTTGCTGCAATTGCAGGTGCGACTCCCAACGGGTGTCGCCCAGGTTCATGGCCAGCGAGTCGAAGACCACCTTAAGGCCGCGATCACTGCGTTGCAGGTAGGCCGTCAGGCCCAGGTTGTGGATGCTCACGGGTTTGCGCTGGGCATACCGCACCTTCACTTGCGGCGCATTGAGCCGCGCGGCGGCGCTTTGCAGCGTTCCGCCGGCCCAGGTCAGCCAGAGTTCGCCGCCGGCTTTCAGCTCATTGAGTTTCCAGTCCCGGGTCAACTTCGCCGGAATCCATTGCGCCCAATTGCTCTGGGGCAGGCTCAGGTAGGCCTGGACTTCACCATCGCGCCACTGGCTAGCGCGGATCCGCGTGCGCAGGCTGAGGGCCAACGGCTGCCCATCGGGCAAGGTCAGGCGTGCATCCAGGCGCTGGCGGGTGGCACCGGTTTGCAGGCTCAGGCCCACATAGGTCAAGGTCAGCGGCGCTTGTTCAAACGGTTGCAAAGTGACCTGGCTGTCGAGCAGCGAGATCTTCGCCACCGCTTGCATGCGCGTGAGCAGTTGTTCCGGGTCCAGGGGCTGGTCGTCCTGCACCGGCAGGCCTTGCAGCGCCCAACGGCCGTCCTGGTCCTCCTTGACACTGAGCTGCAACCCGCTGACTTCCAAGTGGGCAATGCGCACATCCCACGCCAGCAGGCTGGCCCAGAGATCGGGCACCACTTGCACCTGGTCCAAGCGCAAGGCACTGCTGCCCTCGCCGACCATCACGTCATGGGCCAGCAAGACCGGGGCAAAGCCGCTCCAGCGCCCTTCCAGGCTGCCAATGCTCAGGGGCATGTCGACCGCCGCCTGCGCCTTGGCCTCGACTTCGGCACGGTACTCCGCCACCAATGGCGTCAATTCACGGCCCAGGCTGACGTAGACCGCCGCCAGTACCAACAGCAATGCACACAGGCCAAGGCCCCAACGGGTCAGTGCGGCAAAAAAGCGTTGTAGACGCTCCATGTCAGGCGACCCTCAAGGTAATAGTCGGACGGCAGATCAAGGTCTGGCGGTCTCGTTGAACAGGACGGATGCGAATCAGAGCAGCACCACGTCGTATTGTTCCTGGGAATACATGGTTTCGACCTGGAAACGGATGGTACGGCCAATAAAGCCCTCCAGTTCCGCAACGTTGCCCGACTCTTCGTCGAGCAACCGATCAACCACCTTCTGATTGGCCAGGACTCTATAACCCTCGGCCTGGTAAGCGCGTGCCTCTCGTAGAATTTCCCGGAAAATCTCGTAGCAAACCGTTTCCGGGGTCTTCAACTTTCCGCGCCCCTGGCAACTGCTGCACGGCTCGCACAGCACTTGCTCAAGGCTTTCGCGGGTGCGCTTGCGGGTCATCTGTACCAGGCCCAACTCGGTGATCCCGATGATGTTGGTCTTGGCGTGATCGCGCTCCAGCTGCTTTTCAAGGGTGCGCAACACCTGGCGCTGGTGTTCTTCATCTTCCATGTCGATGAAGTCGATGATGATGATCCCGCCCAGGTTGCGCAGGCGCAGTTGACGGGCAATGGCGGTGGCGGCTTCGAGGTTGGTCTTGAAGATGGTTTCTTCAAGGTTGCGATGGCCGACGAAGGCGCCGGTGTTGACGTCAATGGTGCTCATGGCTTCGGCCGGGTCGACCACCAGGTAGCCACCGGACTTGAGCGGCACCTTGCGCTCCAGGGCCTTCTGGATTTCGTCCTCGACGCCATACAGGTCGAAAATCGGCCGTTCGCCGGGGTAGTGTTCCAGGCGATCGGCGATTTCCGGCATCAGTTCGGCGACAAATTGCGTGGTGCGCTGGAAGGTTTCCCGCGAGTCGATGCGGATTTTCTCGATCTTCGGGCTGACCAGATCACGCAGGGTTCGCAGGGCCAGGCCCAGGTCTTCGTAGATGACACTCGGCGCGCCGACGGTCTTGATCTGGGCCGCGATCTGGTCCCACAGGCGCCGCAGGTAGCGGATGTCCATGAGAATTTCATCGGCACCGGCACCTTCGGCGGCGGTGCGCAGGATAAAGCCGCCCGCCTCTTTGATACCTTCGGCCGCCACGCAATCGCTGACCACCTTTTTCAGGCGCTCACGCTCACCTTCGTCTTCGATTTTCAGGGAAATACCGACGTGGGCGGTGCGCGGCATGTACACCAGGTAACGCGAAGGAATCGACAATTGCGTGGTCAGGCGCGCGCCCTTGGAACCAATCGGGTCTTTGGTGACTTGCACCACCAGGCTCTGCCCTTCGTGCACCAGGGCGCTGATGCTCTCGACCGCTGGGCCTTCGCGCAGGGAGATTTCCGAGGCATGGATAAATGCGGCACGGTCCAGGCCGATATCGACAAAGGCTGCCTGCATGCCCGGCAACACCCGCACAACCTTACCTTTATAGATATTGCCAACGATCCCGCGCTTCTGGGTGCGCTCGACGTGCACTTCCTGCAAAACACCGTTTTCTACCACCGCCACGCGCGATTCCATCGGCGTGATATTGATCAGAATCTCTTCACTCATGGCTGGGTCTCGTTCAGGCGTTTTCACAATAGTGGCCGATCGCTAAAAGGTGGCGCTGGAGTAGAGCGTTCAGCGCACGGAAAGGTGTTGCCAACAGGGTATGCCGAAATGGCCCAGCAGTTCTGCTGTTTCGCAGACCGGCAGGCCAACGACTGCCGAGTAGCTGCCATTGAGCCCGGCGACAAATACCGCCGCCAACCCTTGGATAGCATAGCCGCCCGCCTTGTCCTGGGGTTCACCACTGTGCCAGTAAGTCGTTGCTTCTTGTGTGGAAACCTGACGAAAGCGCACGCGACTGCTGACCAGGCGCGTTTCGCAGCGCTGACCATCGAGCAGGGCAATGGCGGTGAGGACTTCGTGTTCACGATCAGAAAGGGCCAGCAGCATGGCCAGGGCATCGGCCTGGTCCACGGGCTTGCCGAGGATCCGGCCATCCAGGATGACGGCAGTATCGGCCCCCAGCACGCAGGCATTTGCGGTATCGGCCAATGTCGCCAGGCCTGCAGCGGCTTTGCCGCGGGCCAGGCGCTCGACGTAGGACGCAGGCGACTCGTCGCCCAGGGGGGTTTCATCAATAGCGGCGTTGACCACGGTGAACGGCACGCCAATCTGGGTCAGCAGTTCACGCCGCCGAGGAGAGCCGGAGGCCAGATAAAGCGATTGCATTGCAAACTCTCCCTGCGGGTTCGATAACCAGGCAGAGCTTCGCGCCCCACTCAATTGATTTTATAGCGGCGACACAACCCACGCAGACCGAAGCTGACCCATGGCCACAACAGCGCGCTGACCAGCGCCGGCAAGACCAGCGCGAGGGTCGGCTGGCGGTTACCGGTCAAGGCGCTAAGCCACAGTTGCACCAACTGGGCCAGACCGAAGATCACCAGGATCACCAGGCATTGCTGCCACATCGGAAACATGCGCAGGCGTTGCTGCAGCGACAGCACCAGGAAGGTAATCAGCGTGAGAATCAAGGCGTTCTGGCCGAGCAAGGTGCCATACATCACGTCTTCAGCCAGCCCCAGGCACATCGCGGTGACCATGCCGACTTTGTGCGGCAAGGCCAGGGCCCAGAAGGCCAACAGCAAGGCCAGCCACAGCGGACGCAGGATTTCCATGAATTGCGGCATCGGCGAAACGCTGAGCAACATACCGATGGCGAAGGTCAACCAGACCATCCAACCATTGCGTGAATATGTACCGGCCATTATTGCGCCCCCTGTCGAGTGGTTGCTGGCGCAGGTGCAGCAGCAGGCGTGGACGCCGCAGGCCTGACCGGCCGGGCAGGTGTTGCCGAAGCGGGTGCGGCGGGTGTCGCCACTGGCGCTGCCGGTGTCGCAGGCTTGGGTACGGTTGCGGTGCCGTCCTGCCGGTCCTGCGCTTCCTGGGCCTGGGCAGCCTCGTTGGCGCGCTCTTCTGGCGTGCGCGTGTCACTGAACACCAGCAACAGGTAGCGGCTACGGTTCAGCGCGGCTGTCGGCACGGCACGGACAATCGCGAAAGGCTGGCCGGAATCGTGGATCACTTCCTTGACCGTCGCCACCGGATAGCCCGCCGGGAATCGCTGGCCGAGGCCGGAGCTGACCAGCAGGTCGCCTTCCTTGATGTCGGCGGTGTCGGCCACATGCCGCAATTCCAGGCGCTCCGGGTTGCCGGTACCACTGGCAATCGCCCGCAGGCCATTGCGATTGACCTGCACCGGAATGCTGTGGGTGGTGTCGGTGAGCAGCAGCACGCGGGAGGTATAGGGCATCAACTCCACCACCTGGCCCATCAGGCCACGGGCATCGAGCACCGGCTGGCCAAGGACCACGCCATCGCGCTCGCCCTTGTTGATGATGATGCGATGGGTGAAGGGGTTGGGGTCCATGCCGATCAACTCGGCCACTTCGACCTTTTCGTTGACCAACGCGGAAGAATTGAGCAACTCGCGCAGCCGGACGTTCTGCTCGGTCAGGGCCGCAAGCTTTTGCATGCGCCCCTGCAGCAGCAGGTTTTCGGTCTTGAGCTTTTCGTTCTCGGCCACCAGTTCTGTGCGGCTGCCAAACTGGCTGGCCACACCTTGCCATAGCCGTTGCGGCAGGTCGGTGATCCAGTAGGACTGCATCAATACCAGCGACATCTGGCTACGCACTGGCTTGAGCAGTGTGAAGCGGGCATCGACCACCATCAGCGCGACCGATAGCACGACCAGCACCAACAAGCGCACGCCCAATGAGGGGCCTTTAGTGAAGAGCGGTTTAATAGGCCGCTACTCCCGGGCAGATATTCTCTTTATTCATACGGCATCAAACCGGCCTGGATGCAGATTGAAGAAGATAAACGCCAACAGGCAGCACTGCAAAGTGCTGCCTGTTGGCGAAACATGGCGCAACCAACGATCTTATTCGCTGGAGAGCAGGTCCATGGTGTGTTTATCCATCATTTCCAGTGCACGACCACCGCCACGGGCAACGCAGGTCAGCGGGTCTTCGGCGACGATCACCGGTAGGCCGGTTTCCTGGGCCAGCAGCTTGTCGAGGTCACGCAGCAAGGCGCCACCACCGGTCAGCACCAGGCCACGCTCGGCGATATCGGAAGCCAGTTCCGGCGGCGACTGCTCCAGCGCGCTCTTGACCGCCTGAACGATGGTGGCCAGGGACTCTTGCAGAGCTTCCAGCACTTCATTGGAGTTCAGGGTAAAGGCACGTGGCACGCCCTCGGCCAGGTTGCGACCGCGAACATCGACTTCGCGCACTTCGCCACCCGGGTAGGCGGTACCGATTTCCTGCTTGATGCGCTCGGCGGTGGATTCGCCGATCAGGCTGCCGTAGTTACGACGCACATACGTGATGATCGCTTCGTCGAAGCGGTCGCCGCCAACCCGTACGGATTCGGCATACACCACGCCATTGAGGGAGATCAGGGCGATTTCAGTGGTACCGCCACCGATATCCACCACCATCGAACCGCGCGCTTCTTCAACCGGCAGGCCGGCACCGATGGCAGCGGCCATTGGCTCTTCGATCAGGAACACTTCGCGGGCACCGGCACCAAGGGCCGATTCACGGATGGCACGACGCTCCACCTGGGTGGATTTGCACGGTACGCAGATCAGCACACGAGGGCTGGGCTGCAGGAAACTGTTTTCATGAACCTTGTTGATGAAGTACTGCAGCATCTTCTCGCAGACACTGAAGTCGGCGATCACGCCGTCTTTCATCGGACGAATGGCGGCAATGTTGCCAGGTGTACGGCCGAGCATGCGCTTGGCCTCGGTGCCCACGGCAACGACACTTTTCTGATTACCATGGGTCCGAATGGCCACAACCGATGGCTCATTCAGGACGATACCGCGCTCGCGCACGTAAATAAGGGTGTTGGCAGTGCCCAGGTCGATGGAAAGATCGCTGGAAAACATGCCACGCAGTTTCTTGAACATGGGAAAGGGACCCTAGGCAACGCGTGGGTAAAAAAGTGCGGCAAACTCTAACAACGACAGGGATTTTGGGCAAGGCGCCAATGTGCTAAATTGGCCGACTTTCTGTGCACCTAACCCCACAATCGCGGCCTTATGACCGTAGAAATGCGGTAGTGTTCCGACAATCTAACACACGGATAGCTTCCGTTCTGTTTTCCACTGGAGAATCCCATGGCGCTTGAACGCTCCGACGTGGAAAAAATCGCTCATTTGGCCTGCCTGGGCCTCAATGAAGCCGATCTTCCACAGACCACCGCAGCCCTGAACAGCATTCTCGGGCTGGTCGACCAGATGCAAGCGGTGAATACCGATGGCATCGAACCCCTGGCCCACCCACTGGAAGCCAGCCAGCGCCTGCGCGCAGACGTCGTGACCGAACGCAATAATCGCGAGGCCTACCAGTCCATCGCACCAGCGGTCGAAAACGGCCTGTACCTGGTTCCGAAAGTCATCGACTAAAGGGAAAGAGCCTGCAATGCATCAATTGACTCTGGCCGAGATCGCCCGCGGTCTCGCCGACAAAAAGTTTTCTTCCGAAGAGCTGACCAAGGCCCTGCTGGCGCGTATCACCGCGCTGGACCCGAAGGTCAACAGCTTCATCAGCCTCACCGAAGAGCTGGCCCTTAGCCAGGCCAAGGCCGCTGACGCCCGTCGCGCCAACGGTGAAGGCGGCGCGCTGCTGGGTGCGCCAATCGGTCACAAGGACCTGTTCTGCACCCAGGGCATCCGCACCAGCTGCGGCTCGAAGATGCTCGATAACTTCAAGGCGCCCTACGATGCGACCGTGGTCGCCAAGCTGGCCGAAGCCGGGGCCGTGACCCTGGGCAAGACCAACATGGACGAATTCGCCATGGGCTCGGCCAACGAATCGAGCTACTACGGCGCGGTGAAAAACCCGTGGAACCTGGAGCACGTGCCCGGCGGTTCGTCCGGTGGTTCGGCTGCAGCCGTGGCCGCCCGCCTGCTTCCGGCCGCCACCGCCACCGATACCGGCGGCTCGATCCGCCAGCCTGCCGCGTTCACCAACCTCACCGGCCTGAAACCGACCTACGGTCGTGTTTCCCGCTGGGGCATGATTGCCTACGCGTCCAGCCTCGACCAGGGCGGCCCTTTGGCCCGCACTGCCGAAGACTGCGCAATATTGTTACAAGGCATGGCCGGGTTCGATGCGAAGGACTCCACCAGCATTGATGAACCGGTGCCGGACTACAGCGCCAGCCTCAATACCTCGATCCAAGGCCTGCGCATCGGCGTGCCGAAAGAGTATTTCAGCGCCGGCCTCGACCCGCGTATCGCCGAGCTGGTGCATAACAGCGTCAAGGAGCTGGAAAAGCTCGGCGCGGTGATCAAGGAAATCAGCCTGCCGAACAACCAGCACGCAATTCCGGCGTACTACGTGATCGCCCCGGCAGAGGCCTCGTCGAACCTGTCGCGCTTCGACGGCGTGCGTTTCGGCTACCGCTGTGAAGACCCGAAAGACCTCACCGACCTGTACAAGCGCTCCCGTGGCGAAGGTTTCGGCGTGGAAGTACAACGCCGGATCATGGTCGGTGCCTACGCCCTGTCGGCCGGTTACTACGACGCGTACTACCTCAAGGCGCAAAAGATCCGTCGCCTGATCAAGAACGACTTCATGGCAGCCTTTAATGAAGTCGACGTGATCCTCGGCCCAACCACGCCAAACCCGGCCTGGAAGATCGGCGCCAAGACCGGCGACCCGATCGCCGAATACCTGGAAGACCTGTACACCATCACCGCCAACCTCGCCGGCCTGCCGGGCTTGTCCATGCCTGCAGGCTTTGTCGACGGTTTGCCAGTGGGCGTGCAACTACTCGCCCCGTATTTCCAGGAAAGCCGCTTGCTCAATGTGGCGCACCAGTACCAGTTGCACACTGACTGGCACACTCGCACCCCAACCGGCTTCTGAGGAGAACACTATGCAATGGGAAGTTGTGATCGGGCTGGAGATTCATACCCAGCTCGCCACCCAATCGAAGATTTTCTCCGGTAGCGCCACCACGTTCGGCTCCGAGCCCAACACCCAGGCCAGCCTGGTAGACCTGGGCATGCCTGGCGTACTGCCAGTACTGAACCAGGAAGCCGTGCGCATGGCGGTGATGTTCGGCCTGGCGATTGACGCCGAGATCGGCCAGCACAACGTGTTTGCGCGCAAGAACTACTTCTACCCGGACCTGCCCAAGGGCTACCAGATCAGCCAGATGGAATTGCCGATCGTCGGCAAGGGCTACCTGGATATCCCTCTGGAAGACGGCACGATCAAACGCGTCGGCGTGACCCGTGCGCACCTGGAAGAAGATGCCGGCAAGAGCCTGCATGAAGAATTCAATGGCGCCACCGGCATCGACCTGAACCGCGCCGGCACGCCGCTGCTGGAGATCGTGTCCGAGCCGGACATGCGCAGTGCCAAGGAAGCCGTGGCCTACGTCAAGACCATCCACGCGCTGGTGCGCTACCTGGGCATCTGCGACGGCAACATGGCCGAAGGCTCCCTGCGTTGCGACTGCAACGTGTCGGTGCGGCCAAAAGGCCAGGTCGAGTACGGCACCCGCTGCGAGATCAAGAACGTCAACTCGTTCCGTTTCATCGAGAAGGCGATCAACACCGAAGTCCGTCGCCAGATCGAGCTGATCGAAGACGGCGGCAAAGTGATCCAGCAGACCCGCCTGTACGACCCGAACAAAGACGAAACCCGTGCCATGCGCAGCAAAGAGGAAGCCAACGACTACCGTTACTTCCCCGATCCGGACCTGTTGCCAGTGGTGCTCGAGGATTCGTTCCTCAATGACGTGCGCGCCACCCTGCCGGAATTGCCACCGCAAAAACGCGAGCGTTTCCAGGCGCAGTTCGGTCTGTCGGTGTATGACGCCAGCGTGCTGGCTTCGAGCCGCGAGCAAGCCGACTACTTCGAAAAAGTCGTGAGCATTGCCGGTGACGCCAAGCTGGCCGCCAACTGGGTCATGGTCGAACTGGGCAGCCTGTTGAACAAACAGGGCCTGGAAATCGACGAAGCCCCGGTCTCGGCCGAACAACTGGGCGGCATGTTGCTGCGCATCAAGGACAACACCATCTCCGGCAAAATCGCCAAGACCGTATTCGAGGCCATGGCCAGCGGTGAAGGCAACGCCGACGAGATCATCGAGAAGCGCGGCCTCAAGCAAGTCACCGACAGCGGCGCCATCTCGGCCGTGCTGGATGAAATGCTGGCGGCCAACGCCGAGCAGGTCGAGCAATACCGTGCGGCGGATGAAGCCAAGCGCGGCAAGATGTTCGGCTTCTTTGTGGGCCAGGCGATGAAAGCCTCCAAAGGCAAGGCCAACCCGCAACAGGTGAATGAATTGCTCAAGAGCAAGCTCGAAGGCTGATAGCAATGAATGGTCCGAGCGGGATTTTACTTGCGACTCGGACCCCATGTGGGAGCGGCGGTGCGACGACTCGAAGCGTCGCACCGCCGCTCCCACATTTGTAATGGGGATATTTTCATAATGAAGCGTCTACTCGGCCTCTGCGCCCTGTTCTCCCTGCTCACCGGCTGCGCCAGTGGCCTGATCGACCCCAACGGTTACGACGAAACCGGCACCGCGTCCTACTACGGCGCCAAGCACCACGGCAAGAAAACCGCCAGCGGTGAACCCTTCAACCAACACGCAATGACCGCTGCCCACCGACGCCTGCCATTCGGCACGCGGGTGCAGGTCACCAACCTGTCCAACGATAGATCCGTGGTGGTACGCATCAATGATCGCGGCCCACACATTCGTGGCCGACTGATTGATCTTTCACGCCAGGCCGCCGAGCAGTTGGGTATGCTGCGCAGCGGAACCGCGCGCGTGCGCGTACAAGCCCTGAGCAACTGACTGTCGGAGCCCTGACCATTTTCGGATTAAGCGCCCTCTCGCCCATCAGCCTGATTGAACTGATCAGCGGCCTGCTGCTGCTGATTGCCGGCGCCGAAATGCTGGTACGCGCCGCCGTGCGCCTGGCCGCCAGCCTCAAGGTCAGGCCGCTGATCATTGGTTTGAGCATCGTGGCCTTTGGCAGCAGCGCGCCGCAAATCGCCGTCAGTTTGCAGGCCACCCTGGCCGGTAATACCGATATTGCCGTAGGCAGTGTGATCGGCAGCAGCATCTTCAATATCCTCGTCACCCTGGGCCTGTCGGCGCTGATCATTCCCTTGCGCGTGTCGCGCCAACTGGTGCGCCTGGATATCCCGGTGATGATCGGCGCCAGCCTGCTGCTGTTTATTCTCGCCAGCGATGAGGCCCTGACCCCGCTTGACGGCCTGACCTTGCTGGTCGCCCTACTCGCCTACCTCGCCCTGTTGCTGTACCAGACCCGCCATTCGCGCCGCCCGCGGACCCGCGACACCGTGGTGCAGGCGCCGTGGCTGAGCAGTTTGCTGTGGATGATCGGTGGGCTCGTGCTGCTGGTGTTCGCCGGGCATCTGGTGCTGGGGGCGGCTGTGGAAGTGGCCGGCGACCTGGGCCTGTCCGAGCGGGTGATCGGCCTGACCATTGTTGCCGTCAGTACCTCCCTGCCGTGCCTCGCCACATCCCTGATCGCCGCCGTACGCGGCGAGCGGGAGATTGCGGTAGGCAACGTGATCGGCAGCAACCTGTTCAACCTGTTAGGGGTACTGGGCTTTACCGCGCTGGTGGCGCCGTCGCCCTTGTCGGTATCGCCCAATGCCCTGGATTTCGACCTGCCGGTAATGCTCGGCGTCGTGGTGTTGTGCTTGCCGGTGTTTTACACCGGCTACCGCATTACCCGCGCCGAAGGCTTGCTGCTGCTGGGGTTGTATCTGGCGTATGGGCTGCATGTGCTGTCGTTCACCACCGGCATGCCGCTGGCCAATAAACTCGAACAACTGATGCTGTACTACGTCCTGCCAGCGCTGGTGGCTTTCCTGTTGTTCACCTCGCTGCGAGCCTGGCGCCGCCAACACCACAAGAGGGAATCGCAATGACCGATCAACCGAAATCCGGCGAGCAAATGCGTCGCCAGGTCATGGGTGATGTGTTTGTCGACCGCGCGCTGGGCAATGCCACCGAATTCACCCAGCCACTGCAGGACTTCGTCAACGAACATGCCTGGGGCGGGGTGTGGAACCGTGAAGGCCTGCCACTGAAGACCCGCAGCCTGATTACACTCGCGGCATTGACCGCCTTGAAGTGCCCGCAGGAACTCAAGGGCCATGTGCGCGGCGCGCTGAATAATGGCTGTACTGTTGAAGAAATTCGCGAGGCGCTGCTGCATTGCGCGGTGTATGCCGGCGTGCCGGCGGCGATTGATGCGTTTCGGGCGGCGCAGGAAGTGATTGAGGCGTATCAGTCAGGCCCGCAGTGACTGTCAGATCGCTATCGCGGGCAAGCCCGCTCCCACAATTTTGATTGTGCACACCTTCACCAGAACATTTCAGATCCAGCCACCCGCCTGCAACACGAAGATCCCGATATTAGTGGTCACCGCCGCCATCAAGGTGGTGATCACAATGATCGCTGCCGCCAACTCATGGTTGCCCTGGGCCGCGCGAGCCATGACAAAACTGGCTGCAGCCGTCGGCGCGCCGAAATACAAAAACAGGATCCCCAGTTCCGGCCCGCGGAACCCGTACAGCCACGCGCCGGCAGTCGCCACCAGGGGCAGCCAGATCATCTTCATCAGGCTGGCGCTTAGGGCAATGCTGCCGCTTTTCCGCAGGGCCGCCATGGACAACGTGCCTCCGATGCAGATCAACGCCAATGGCAATGTGGTATCTGCCAGGTATTGCCCGGACTTTTCCAGCCAGCCGGGCAAGCCAATCTGGAAATACGCGAAGGGTGTGGCCGCAATCACGCTGATAATCAATGGATTGGCCAACACGCTTTTGCAGATGCTCCACGGATCGGACTTGATCACCGGACTGTAGACCGCCAGCACGATGGTCGACAGGGTGTTGTAGAACAGGATCACCAGGGCGGCGAGGATCGCGCCAAGGGAAATCCCGTAGTCGCCGTACATACTGGCCGCCAGGGCCAGGCCAATCACCCCGTTGTTACCACGAAATGCACCTTGGGCATAAATACCCCGGTCCTCACGCGGGCAACGGAAAATCGCCCATCCCCAGGCCAGGGCGAAGCCGACCAACGTCGCAACCGAGAAATAGATCAGCAGTTCCGGCTTGAGCGCCGAATGCAGGTCGGCGTGCAGAATCCCCAGAAACAGCAACGCCGGCATGGTGACGTTAAACACCAAGGCCGACGCAGTGTGGATAAAGTCGTCGTTGATCCAGTTGATGCGCTTGAGCAGGACGCCCAGGAACAGCATGGCAAACACCGGCGCGGTGATGGTCAGGGTTTGCAGGAAGATAGCCAGCATGCCAGGGAGAACCTTGGTGAGGGTCAGTAGGTGGCTAATCATAAAACATCCAGCACCATTGCGCCCGGCAGGTCGCCATCGCGAGCAAGCCCGCGATGATGCGACACGGTCTCAGGTGATCGGCGCCGGATTGAACAACGTAATGTCATTGTGCAATTTATGCCGCTCGGCCCAGGTCTGCTTCTTGCCACTGGCTACATCCAGGTAGAAGTGGAACAACTCCCAGCCCAGCTCCTCGATGGTCGCACGGCCGGTGGCGATGCGTCCGGCGTCGATATCGATCAGGTCTGGCCAGCGCTGGGCCAGTTCCGTGCGGGTCGAGACCTTCACCACCGGCGCCATCGCCAGCCCGTAAGGCGTGCCGCGACCGGTGGTGAAGACGTGCAGGTTCATCCCCGCCGCCAGTTGCAAGGTGCCGCAGACAAAATCGCTGGCCGGTGTCGCGCAAAAGATCAGGCCTTTGCCCTTGAAGCGCTCGCCCGACCCCAGTACGCCGTTGATCGCGCTGCTGCCGGATTTGACGATGGAGCCCAGGGACTTCTCGACAATGTTCGACAACCCGCCCTTCTTGTTGCCCGGCGTGGTGTTGGCGCTGCGGTCGGCCTCGCCCTTGGCCAGGTAGCGGTCGTACCAGTCCATTTCCCGTACCAGTTCCCGCGCAACGTCTTGGCTCTCGGCACGGGAGGTCAGCAGGTAAATGGCATCGCGCACTTCAGTGACTTCGGAAAACATCACCGTCGCCCCGGCCCGCAGCAATAAGTCCGAGGCGTAACCCAGCGCCGGGTTGGCGGTGATCCCGGAAAACGCGTCGCTGCCGCCGCATTGCATGCCGAGGATCAGCTCCGAGGCCGGTACGGTTTCCCGCCGGCGCAGGTCGAGTTTCTTCAGGCGGACTTCGGCCAGCGCCATGATCTGCTCGATCATTTCACTGAAGCCGTGGCTGGCGTCCTGCAGGCGGTACAGCCACGGCTCGCTGAGGTCCACCGAGCTGTCGTTGTCGTGCATCACTTGCCCGGCCTGCAATTTCTCGCAGCCCAGGCTAATCACCAGCGCTTCGCCCCCCAGGTTCGGGTTGCGCGCCAGGTTGCGCACAGTGCGGATCGGGATATAGGCGTCGGTGGCGGTAATGGCCACGCCACAGCCGTAGCTGTGGGTCAGTGCCACTACGTCATCGACATTCGGGTACTTGGGCAACAACTCGTCCTTGATGCGCTTGACCGCATGGTCCAGCACGCCGGTCACGCACTGCACAGTGGTGGTGATGCCTAGGATATTGCGCGTACCGACGGTGCCGTCGGCATTGCGATAGCCTTCGAAAGTAAAGCCTTCCAATGGCGCCTGGGCCTCGGGGACCTCGGTGGACAGCGGCAGGCTGTCCAGCGGCGGTGCGGTAGGCATGCGCAGTTGATCTTCCTGGACCCAACTGCCGCGCGGTATCGGCTGCAAGGCGTAACCGATGGTTTGGCCATAGCGAATGATCTGACCACCTTGCGGGATATCTTCCAGGGTCACCTTGTGGCTCTGGGGGATGAACTCCACGGTCACCAGGCCGTCCGGGAACTCGGTGCCCGCCGGCACGCCCTGGTCATTGACCACGATTACTACGTTGTCGCGCTCGTGCAGACGAATGGAGCGCGGCGAGTCGGCATGTTCAATCAACTGCATCACACGGCCCCTTCAGGATTGCACTTGGGAAAGGTTAGTCAACTCGGGGCCTTTGCTCGGTGGCTCGTTGAGCACCACGCGCTTGATCGGGCCGACGATCACCAGGTAGCTGAATACCGCCACCAGTGCATTGGCGCCAACGAACACCAGGGCCCACTTGAACGAACCGGTGGTGCTGATGATGTAGCCAATCACGATGGGCGTGGTGATGGAAGCCAGGTTGCCGAAGGTGTTGAACAAGCCGCCGCTGAGGCCGGCGATTTGTTTCGGCGAGGTGTCAGACACCACCGCCCAACCCAGTGCGCCAACGCCTTTGCCGAAGAAGGCCAGGGCCATAAAGCCGACCACCATCCATTCCACATCCACGTAGTTGCAGGCAATGATGCTACTGGAGACCAACAAACCGGCAATGATCGGCGCCTTGCGAGCGAAGGTCAGGGAGTGGCCCTTGCGCAACAGGTAATCGGAAATCACCCCGCCCAGCACGCCGCCGATAAAACCGCAGATCGCCGGCAACGAGGCGATAAAACCGGCCTTGAGGATGGTCATGCCACGGTCCTGCACCAGGTACACGGGGAACCAGGTGAGAAAGAAGTAGGTAATACCGTTGATGCAGTACTGGCCCAGGTAGACCCCGAGCATCATGCGGTTGGTCAGCAACTGGCGGATGTAATCCCACTTCGGCCCGTCGGTTTTCTTACCCTTGGCCTTGTCCTGATCCATATCGACCATCGCCCCGTTGGCAGCGATGTGGTTGAACTCGGCTTCGTTGATCAGCGGGTGCTGGCGCGGGCTGTAGATTACTTTCAGCCAGATCAGCGAGAACACGATGCCGATCACGCCCATCACGATAAACACGTGCTGCCAGCCGAAGCTGTAGACGATCCAGCCCATCAGCGGTGCAAACAACACGGTGGCGAAGTACTGCGCCGAGTTGAAGATCGCCGAAGCCGTACCGCGTTCGGCAGTGGGGAACCAGGCCGCGACAATCCGTGCGTTACCGGGGAAGGATGGCGCCTCTGCCAGGCCCACCAAGAATCGCAGCATAAACAGCGCCACCACGGCGGTGGAGACCCCGAACTCACCGACATAGCCTTGCAGCACGGTGAACAGCGACCAGGTGAAGATGCTCAGGGCATAGACTTTTTTCGAGCCGAAACGGTCGAGCAGCCAGCCGCCGGGGATTTGCCCGGCCACATAGGCCCAACCGAACGCAGAGAAGATATAACCGAGGGTGACCGCGTCGATGCCGAGGTCTTTTTGCAGGCTGGAACCTGCGATGGCGATGGTGGCGCGGTCGGCGTAGTTGATCGTGGTCACCAGGAACAGCATGAGCAAGATCAAATAACGGACGTGCGTCGGCTTGGTCGCTTGCATGTAGATGTACTCCCACTAATTATTTTTTTTGCGGGTAATGATTTTGGTGCTGCGCACTGCTTTTTTGTGGGAGCTGGATTGCCGGCTCCCACACGTATTGCGTTTACGAGCCGATGTAGCTGGTTTTCACCACGGTGTAGAACTCTTGCGCATAGCGACCTTGCTCACGCGAACCGTAGGATGAGCCCTTACGCCCACCAAAGGGAACGTGATAATCCACACCCGCCGTCGGCAGGTTGACCATCACCATCCCGGCCTGGGAGTGGCGCTTGAAGTGGTTGGCATACTTGAGCGAGGTGGTGGCAATGCCTGCCGACAAACCGAACTCGGTGTCGTTGGCCATGGCCAGTGCCGCTTCGTAGTCCGCCACGCGCACGACATTGGCCACCGGGCCGAAGATTTCTTCACGGCTGATGCGCATGGCGGCCTGGCTGTCGGCGAACAGAGTCGGCGCCAGGAAGTAACCTTCGGTGTCACACGTCACCAAACCACCACCGCTGACCAGCCGCGCACCCTCGCCCTGGCCGATGTCGATGTATTTCAGGTCCTGGTCCAGTTGGGCCTGGGACACCACCGGTCCGATATCGGTGCCGGCGTGCAGGGCATGGCCGACCTTGATCGACTGCATGCGCTCGGCCATGGCCGCGACGAACCGGTCGTGGATCCCCGCCGTGACGATAAAGCGGCTGGACGCCGTGCAACGCTGGCCAGTGGAGTAGAACGCGCTCTGCACCGACAACTCGACGGCCTGCTTGAGGTCGGCATCGTCGAGAATGATCTGCGGGTTTTTGCCGCCCATTTCCAACTGCACCTTGGCCTGGCGCGACACGCAACTGACTGCGATCTGTCGGCCCACGCCCACGGAGCCGGTAAAGCTGATGCCATCGACCTGCGGGCTGTTGACCAGCGCATCGCCGACGACGCGGCCGCTGCCCATCACCAGGTTGAACACGCCACTGGGGAAGCCGGCGCGGGAGATGATTTCGGCCAGGGCCCAGGCACAGCCGGGCACCAGGTCTGCCGGCTTGAGCACCACGCAGTTGCCGTAGGCCAGGGCCGGGGCGATTTTCCAGGCGGGGATGGCAATCGGGAAGTTCCACGGGGTAATCAGGCCCACCACACCCAAGGCTTCGCGGGTGACTTCGACATTGACCCCTGGGCGCACCGACGGCAGGTAATCACCGGACAGGCGCAGGCACTCGCCGGCAAAAAACTTGAAGATATTACCGGCACGGGTCACTTCGCCGATGGCTTCCGGAAGGGTCTTGCCCTCTTCGCGGGCCAGCAGCGTACCGAGTTCTTCACGGCGGGCGAGGATCTCGCTGCCGACTTTATCCAGGGCGTCATGCCGGGCCTGGATGCCGGAGGTCGACCACGCCGGGAACGCCGCGCGGGCCGCGTCGATGGCGGCGTTGACCTGGGCCAGGTCGGCCGTGGCGAAATCGCCGATGACATCCGAAAGATCCGACGGGTTGATATTGCTTGAGTAGTCCGCACCGGCCACCCATTGGCCGCCGATGTAGTTGTCAAAACGCTTGGCTTGGGACACGCCTCTTCTCCTTACGCAAAAAGCCGCTGATCACTCAGCGGCTTTATTAATGGGTTACTGCGCACCTTGCTTGTCGATCAGCGCGGCCAGGGCTTCGTATTCTTCTGGCAGCAGATCGGTCAGCGGGGTACGTACCGGGCCTGCGTCATAGCCGGCGATTTTTGCGCCCGCCTTGACGATGCTCACGGCATAGCCGGCCTTGCGGTTACGCAGGTCCAGGTAAGGCAGGAAGAAGTCGTCGATGATCTTGTTGACGGTGGCGTGATCTTCCCGGGCAATCGCGTGGTAGAAGTCCATCGCGGTCTTGGGAATAAAGTTGAAGACTGCCGAGGAGTACACCGGCACGCCCAGGGCCTTGTAGGCAGCGGCGTAAACCTCTGCAGTCGGCAAGCCGCCCAGGTAGCTGAAACGATCACCGAGACGACGGCGGATCGACACCATCAGCTCGATATCACCCAGGCCATCCTTGTAGCCGATCAGGTTCGGGCAACGTTCGGCCAGGCGCTCCAGCAGCGGCGCGGTCAGGCGGCAGACGTTGCGGTTGTAGACCACCACACCGATTTTTACCGACTTGCACACTGCCTCGACATGGGCGGCGACGCCGTCCTGGCTGGCTTCGGTCAGGTAGTGCGGCAACAGCAGCAGGCCCTTGGCTCCCAGGCGCTCGGCTTCCTGGGCGTACTCGATGGCCTGGCGGGTGGAGCCGCCGACACCGGCGAGGATCGGCACGCTGGTGGCGCAGGTATCAACGGCGGTTTTCACCACTTGGGCGTATTCACTGGCTGCCAGGGAGAAAAACTCACCGGTGCCGCCCGCCGCAAACAACGCAGAGGCGCCATACGGGGCCAGCCACTCCAGGCGCTTGATATAGCCCGCCGGGTGGAACTCACCCTGGGCATTGAAATCGGTGACCGGGAAAGACAGCAGACCGTGGGAGAGGATGGACTTCAGTTCTTGTGGATTCATTATTTGAACACCCTGGGCAAAGACGAAGACTGGAACGTTATTATTGATGTCGTACGTCATCGTACAACTATAAAAATGTTCGTCAACCTTCTTTTGTCGGCTTGCCGGTATTTCGAGGTCATTAGTAGCGAGCGCCTTGACGTAGGGAATTATTCCTCTATTCTCGCAATGACTGTATATGAATACAGTTATTAAGGAAGATTCCTACGACATAGCAAGGAGCTAACATGTCAGAACTTGAATCGGTCATTACCCGCAAAACCCTCCCCTCCCTGCGCTTTGAAGGCGGCGAGCACACCGCCATTGGCGATGACACCCAGCTGCGCTTCGTGCAGGGCGCGCCCTCTATTCCGGGCGCGCAAGTCAAGCTTCACCTACCCAACGGCCTGGCCCTGACCTATGGTCAGATCATCTCCCTGGGCGGTGACTTCTACGGAATTCCCGGCCAGCCCATCAGTGACGGTGCGTCACCCACCGAGCGTGTGCAGCGCTTCACCGCCGCGTTTAACTCGCTGGCGACTTTGCCGGCGTCACGGGAGGAAGCGGGCAAAATCCTCGCGGTCATGCAAAAAGAGATCAACGCAGTGAAGCAGGCCATTCAGGATGGCAAGCAACCCCATGAGGCCTACGACGCACTAGGAGATACGTTGTCTGAAGAGTGGAACCGTATCACCGGCGGCGGCAGCGTGGTTTCAGCCATGGTTCCCCTGGGGCGCTACTTGAAGCTGGCGGCCGATAATGCCGACCATTTCGGCGAGTGGGCGCTGTCTGCCTACCTGGCCGGGCATTCTGCCGCCCTGCAACAAGCGGTGGTGGCTCACCAAAGCGGCAGTAGCCAGCAATTGGAACTGGCTTACGCCATGAACAGCTTTGCTGATCACTTTTTGACCGACCTGTTTTCCGCAGGGCACCTGCGCGTCCCACGCAAACAACTGGCGGCCGTGGTGACACCGGGTGAACTGGGGTCGTTGATCAGCCGCTTTATGCACGATGAAGACAGCAAGTTCGGGCTCAATGTACGCAATGCCCTGGGCGATGAGTGGCATGCCTATGGCGACAAACGCTATTTCGATAGCAATGACGCCGCCAACCGCACTCAGGTCAAGCGTGCGGTACAGGCTTCGGCCGATGAGATCTTCGACGCGTACATCAGCGGTATCGCGCCCTCCCCGGCCACATTCAAGGCACCACTGCATGTGCCGGACTTGAACGCGGCGAACAATCCAGCGAATAACTTTTCGCCGCTGTTCAAGGCCGAGGGCGACAAGGTGTTGCGGCGCAAGGACGTCAACAACTTGAATGACAAGCAGTGGACCAATGATTGGTGGGGGTGGAGTACGTATCTGTTGCTTAAGGACTACAAGCCAAATAACCCGCTGCCTTGATGTAGCCACAGCGCCCCTGTGTACGGATGACTCGTATACAGGGGACCGTTCGTCGTCACTGTGAATTCTGACAGTATCAGCGATGTACCCGTCGCCCCTAGATTGAACGCCACCACCGGGCAACCTCAGCCGCAAGAGGTGCAGTCACCCTGGAGGCCCTTCAGTAATCGAGAAATAGCGAGGCATGCCATGGCTACTAGAAAATGCACGTTTACATCCAAATCCAATAAATTCAAAGCAGCGACGCAGAATATCGATGCTGTGGACCTACCCAATATCGGTGATACCGTTCAACTTGATGGTGATCCGCCTGAATTGATCATAGGCAAAAACTTCCAAATCAAAAATGGCGAAGTTAAGCAAATCGACTTTTTCCTGGCGTAAATGCCTCCCTAGCAATCACCGAATTACCCCCGCTGCGCCTGCGCTTCTTCATGAGCCTGGCGCAGCCGCTCTCGACTATTGGTCAAATGCAATCTCATCGCCGCCCGCGCCGCATCCGAATCCTGGCGGGCAATCGCCTCATAAATCTCTTCGTGCTCACGGCTCAGGCGGCTCATGTAGTGCTGCTGGTCGTCATGGGCCAGGCGCGCAGAATTCAGGCGGGTCCGTGGAATAATGCTGGTGCCCAGGTGGGTCATGATATCGGTGAAGTAACGGTTGCCGGTGGACAGGGCAATCTGCAAGTGGAACTGGAAGTCCGACGCTACCGCATCACTGGCGTGCGCTGCACTTTCATTCAGGGCATCGAGGGCCGCGCGCATCGCTGCCAACTGCTCGTCACTGCGACGCTGGGCCGCGAGACCAGCAGACTCCACTTCCAGGCTGATGCGCAATTCGAGAATCGCCAGTACATCACGCAGCGTGACCACGGTCGCCGGATCAATGCGGAACCCGCTGGGGCTCGGCGTATCCAGCACAAAGGTGCCGATGCCATGCCGGGTTTCCACCTGCCCGGCTGCCTGCAGCCGCGAGATCGCTTCGCGCACCACCGTGCGGCTGACCCCATGGGCTTCCATGATGGCTGACTCGGTGGGCAGTTTGTCGCCACGCTTGAGCTGGCCATCGCGGATCTGTTCGGACAACACCGTGACCAGTTCCTGGGCAAGGCTACGGCGCTTGCGGGGAAGACGCGGGGCTGTGCTGAGGTTTTCCATGGGCAGGCAACTATCTCGATGATTCAAAAGGGCATCATAGCCCAAGCGAGTTGTACGATCACCGCCCTGCATGATTTGCCCAAGGTTTATCGCGCGCAAAAAAATGCCCCAGCCTAAGCCGGGGCACTTTCAACACATGCCCGAAGGCGCATGTTTTGTCACTTCACCACTTTCAAGCTCGGCCGGCCGCTAGGGCGCGGTGGCTCGGAATCAGGTGGCGGCAGATCATCTTCTATTTCAATCGCTTCGTCGTCTTCAAGGGACGATTCCAGATCAAACACCATGCCCTGGCCATTCTCCCGGGCATAAATGCCCAGGATCGCGCCGATGGGCACATAGAGCGTATGGGGTACCCCACCAAAACGCCCTTCAAAGCTGACCGCTTCATTGTCCATGTGCAGTTGACGCACGGCACTGGGCGAAACGTTCAGGACAATCTGTCCGTCACTGGCAAAACCTTGTGGCACCTGCACCGCAGGAAACTCGGAATTGACCAGCATATGCGGGGTGCAATCGTTGTCCACAATCCACTCGTAGAGCGCGCGGACCAGGTAAGGTCGACTGGAGTTCATCAACGGCTCCTTAAGCCTTAGCGCATATCACGTTCGACGCCAGACAGACTTGCCTGGAAAGCCTCACGCGCAAACTGGCGCTCCATGTAATCAAGCAGCGGCTTGGCAGGCCGCGGCAGTTCAATGCCCAGAATCGGCAAACGCCAGAGTATGGGTAATAGGCAGCAATCCACCAGGCTTTGTTCCTCACTGAGGAAAAAAGGTTTGTCGGCGAACAATGGAGAAACGCCGGTCAGGCTCTCGCGCAATTCCTTACGCGCCTGCACACGGGCCGCTTCTTTGCTGCGTGTATCCAGAATCAGATCCACCAGCCCACACCAGTCACGCTGGATCCGATGGATCAGCAGGCGGCTGTTGGCACGCGCCACCGGATACACCGGCAGCAAAGGTGGATGGGGGTAACGCTCATCCAGATATTCCATCACCACGGTTGACTCCCACAACGCCAGGTCACGATCGACCAGGGTGGGCAAGCTGCCGTAAGGGTTCACTTCGATCAGTTTCGGCGGGTGACGTCCCACCTCCACACTGATGATCTCGGCGCTGACACCCTTCTCTGCGAGCACGATGCGTACTCGGTGGGAATAGTGGTCGGCGGGGTCGGAGTAACAGGCCAACCGGTTGGTCACGCCCATGGCGGTCCTCCTCGCTTGTTGAAATTATCGAAAGCTCAAAAACGAGCGCGCCCAGAAAGCATCTCCTGTAACACCTGGATCAACCAGAGCGTTACCCGTTCAGAGACGTCGCTGGGCGCGCAAGATTAACAGCAATTGCCTAAGGTTGGATCAATGCACATCCTTCCAGTATTCACGCTTGAGCAAATAAGCGAATACGAAGAAGAAAGCCAGGTACAGCAACACATAGGTACCGATGCGTTGATGCTCCAGTTTGACCGGGTTGGCGGAGTAAGCCAGGAAGGTCACCAGGTTCTTGACCTTCTCGTCGAACTGCTCCTCGTTCAGCGCGCCGCTCTTGGGCACGATGGTCAGTTGGTCACAGGCTTCGTGGGTCAACGGCGTGCCGGTCAGCGGGTCATATTGCTTCTTGCCGTTTTCCACGACTTGAACCTGCTTGCATCCGACCACCTGACGGCCTTGCAGGCCGACCAGCACGTTAGGCATACCCACGTTCGGGAAGACCTTGTTGTTCACGCCCCATGGGCGCGTAGGGTCTTCGTAGAACGATTTCAGGTAGCCATACAGCCAGTCGGTACCACGTACGCGTGCTACCAGGGTCAGGTCGGGCGGTGCAGCCCCGAACCAGGCCTTGGCGTCGGCCGGTTGCATGCCGATGTTCATGTGGTCGCCAATCTTGGCACCGGTGAACACCAGGTTCTTGAGCATCAGCTCATGAGGGATGCCCAGGTCATCGGCCACGCGCTCGTAACGCTGGAACTTGGCGCTGTGGCAGCCCATGCAGTAGTTGGCGAACGTACGGGCGCCGTCTTGCATGGCAGCCTTGTCAGAAACGTCAATGTCGACTTTTTCCAGTGCCACGCCAGACCCGGCCGCGAAGGACAGTGTCGGCAGGGCAGCAAGAATCAATGCAGCGAATAATTTTTTCATCAGCCAGTCACCCTTTCCGGAACCGGTTTTGTCTTCTCGAGCCGGGTGTAGAACGGCATCAGAATGAAGTAGGCGAAGTACAGGAAGGTGCAGACCTGCGACAGCAACGTCCGCTCAGGGGTCGGCGCCAGTACGCCCAGCACGCCCAGGATCACGAACGAGATGCAGAACACCCACAGCCAGATTTTGCTCAGCCAGCCCTTGTAGCGCATGGACTTGACCGGGCTACGGTCGAGCCAAGGCAACACGAACAGCACCGCAATGGCCGCACCCATGGCGATAACGCCCATGAGCTTGTCGGGGATCGCCCGCAAAATGGCGTAGAACGGCGTGAAGTACCAGACCGGGGCAATGTGTTCCGGGGTCTTGAATGCGTTCGCCTGTTCGAAGTTAGGCTTTTCGAGGAAATAGCCGCCCATTTCCGGGAAGAAGAACACAATCGAGCAGAAGACGAACAGGAACACCACCACGCCGACGATATCTTTCACGGTGTAGTAAGGGTGGAAAGGAATGCCGTCCAGCGGAATGCCGTTCTCGTCCTTGTGCTTCTTGATGTCCACGCCGTCCGGGTTGTTCGAACCCACTTCGTGCAGCGCCAGGATGTGCAGCACCACCAGACCGAGAATCACGATCGGCAAGGCCACCACATGCAAGGCAAAGAAGCGGTTCAGGGTGATGCCCGAAATCAGGTAGTCACCACGGATCCACTGGGTCAGGTCGTTGCCGATGACCGGGATCGCGCCAAACAGCGAGATGATCACCTGGGCACCCCAGTAGGACATCTGGCCCCAAGGCAGCAGGTAGCCCATGAAGGCCTCTGCCATCAGTGCCAGGTAGATCAGCATGCCAAACACCCACACCAGCTCACGCGGCTTCTGGTACGAGCCGTAGAGCAAGCCACGGAACATGTGCAGATAGACCACGATGAAGAACGCCGAAGCGCCAGTGGAGTGCAACAGACGCAGGATCGAGCCGTACTCGACGTCGCGCATGATGTATTCGACGGAGGCAAATGCTTCTTCCGCCGACGGGGTGTAGCTCATGGTCAGCCAGACACCGGTCACGATCTGATTGACCAGTACCAGCAATGCCAGGGAGCCAAAGAAATAGAAGAAGTTGAAGTTCTTCGGCGCGTAATACTTGCTGAGATGGTCTTCCCACATTTTGGTGGCGGGGAAGCGCGCATCCACCCAATCCATGAACTTGCTCATTACGCGCTCTCCTTATCGACACCAATGACAATAACGTCGTCAGATTCGTAGTTGTGCGGCGGAACCGGCAGGTTCAACGGAGCAGGCTGGGATTTGTAGACGCGACCGGCCAGGTCGTAGTGGGAACCGTGGCAAGGGCAGAAATAGCCGCCAACCCAGTCCTTGCCCAGATCCACAGGCGCGACTTCCGGGCGGAAGGTCGGCGAGCAGCCCAGGTGCGTGCAAAGACCGACCAGCAGCAGAATCTCTGGCTTGATCGAACGCGCTTCGTTTTGGGCGTAGGCGGGTTGTTCGGAATTCTTGGATTCGGGGTCAGACAACTGGCCCTCGATTTTCTTCAGATTCCCCAGGATTTCCTCGGTACGACGAACGATGAATACTGGCTGGCCGCGCCACTCAGCAATCATCTGCTGGCCTGGCTCGATCTTGCTGACATTCACCTTCACCGGTGCACCTGCGGCTTTCGCCTTGGCACTGGGAAACCATGACCCCACGAACGGGACCGCAGCCCCCACCGCTCCTGCAGCACCCACAACGGATGTGGCTGCTACCAAGAAGCGACGCCGGCCTGCATTCACGCCGTCATTGCTCATTCAGTCCTCTCCCATCAGCTTTTTGGCCTGTTAAATCAGGCGTCTACTAAGTATTAAATCTGAACTTATAAAAATTTTGCCGAATGGTAATGAAAAGCCCCACCTCTGACAAGGTAATTACCCGGAGCCTAAGCCCCAAGCCTTGTAGTATAGGGGGTCTACGGATGTGGCAAGTTGTCACACAGAAAAAACCTGCATAAAAAGCGGGCAATAAAAAACACCCAGCTCCGCGAGGAGGCTGGGCGTTTTTGTGGAACGTAAAGCGAATTAACGCTTCGAGTACTGCGGACGCTTACGCGCTTTACGCAGACCGACTTTCTTACGTTCAACTTCACGGGCATCGCGAGTCACGAAGCCAGCTTTGCGCAGAGCGCCGCGCAGGGTTTCGTCGTACTGCATCAGAGCGCGAGTGATACCGTGGCGGATTGCGCCAGCTTGACCACTTACACCGCCACCGATAACGGTGACGTAGATGTCGAACTTTTCAACGGTCTCGGTCAGTTCCAGCGGCTGACGAACTACCATGCGGGCAGTTTCGCGGCCGAAGAAGTTGTCCAGAGTGCGGTTGTTGATCGAGATGTTACCAGTGCCCGGACGCAGGAAAACGCGTGCGGTTGCGGTTTTGCGACGGCCAGTGCCGTAATTTTGAGTCGCCGACATAATGAACTATTCCGTTAAAACTTCAGTTCTTGGGGCTGCTGAGCAGCATGAGGGTGAGCAGCGCCCGCATAGACTTTCAGCTTGCGATACATGTCGCGACCCAGTGGGCCCTTCGGCAGCATACCTTTAACCGCGATCTCGATCGGGGCTTCAGGCTTCTTGGCAATCAGGCCTTCGAAGTTCGAAGACTTGATACCGCCTGGGAAACCGGAGTGACGGTAGTACATTTTGTCGCTTGCTTTGTTGCCGGTTACACGAACCTGCTCAGCGTTGATGATTACGATGTAGTCACCGGTATCAACGTGAGGGGTGTACTCAGGCTTGTGCTTGCCACGCAGACGGCTGGCGACTTCAGTGGCCAGACGACCCAGGGTCTGACCAGCGGCGTCGACGACAAACCAGTCGCGCTGAACTGTTTCCGGTTTTGCAGTAAAAGTTGTCATTCTTTAATAGCCTCAGGGGCCGCCCTGTAAATTAGACGGCGGATCTTACTGAATAGTGCGTACTTTGACAAGTCAAAGGCAGCCGGATACAGACGCTATCGGGGGCTCGGGTCAGCGCGTCCGTTCAACGGCAAGATTCTTCGGCAGGCGGCGCATCACTTCCACTGCAGAAAGAGGTGGGCAATTATGCAGATTGCGAAAAAAAATTCAACCTGCTTTTATGATTGTTTTCCCCGAAGGAGCACCCGATGGATTATCGACAGCTGGGCCGGACCGATCTGAACGTGAGCGCGATCTGCCTCGGGACCATGACCTGGGGCGAGCAAAACACCGAGGCAGAGGCCTTCGCCCAGATTGAAAGAGCCAAAGGTGCGGGGATCAACTTCCTCGATACCGCAGAAATGTACCCGGTCCCCCCCAAGGCTGACACCTACGCCACCACCGAACGCTACATCGGCAACTACTTCAAGAGTCGGGGTGACCGCGCCGACTGGATCCTCGCCAGCAAGATCGCCGGCCCCGGCAACACCATCGACTACATCCGCGACGGCCAGCTCAAGCACAACCGCAAGCACATCGTCGACGCCCTGGACGCCAGCCTCAAGCGCCTGCAGACCGACTGGATCGACCTGTACCAACTGCACTGGCCGGAACGCAGCACCAACTTCTTCGGCCAACTGAGCTACAAGCACCAGGAAGAGCCCGACCTCACACCGCTGGAAGAAACCCTCGAAGCCCTCGACGAGCAGGTCAGGGCCGGCAAGATCCGCCATATCGGCCTGTCCAATGAAACGCCGTGGGGCACCATGAAGTTCCTGGCCCTGGCCGAGGCCCGTGGCTGGACCCGCGCGGTGTCGATTCAGAACCCCTACAACCTGCTCAACCGCAGCTTTGAAGTGGGCCTGGCAGAAGTCGCCATCCGTGAGCAATGTGGCTTGCTGGCATATTCGCCACTGGCATTCGGCATGCTCAGCGGCAAGTACGAAGGCGGCGCACGGCCGGCCAAGGGTCGCTTGAGCCTCTACAGCCGCTTCAGCCGCTACTTCAACCCGCAATCGGAAGCCGCGTGCAGCCGCTATGTGGCCCTGGCCCGCGAGCACGGCCTGGACCCGGCGCAGATGGCCCTGGCGTTTGTCACGCAGCAGCCGTTTGTGACCAGCAATATCATAGGCGCGACGACGCTTGCGCAGTTGGACAGCAATATCGCCAGTGCTGATCTGAAACTGTCGAAAGAGGTGTTGGAAGGGATCGAGGCGATTCAGAAGGATCACCCGAATCCTGCGCCTTGATTGACCTTCAGGCCGCCATCGCAGGCAAGCCAGCGCCCGCATTTGCTCGGTAATGTGGGCGCTGGCTTGCCTGCGATGGGGCCCTCAACAGCACCAGAGATTCAAAGCGCCCGCGCAATGATCTCCTTCATGATCTCATTGGTCCCCGCATAAATGCGCTGTACCCGCGCATCCGCCCAGGCCCGGGCAATCGGGTATTCCCACATGTAACCGTAGCCGCCGTGCAACTGCACACACTCATCGAGCACCTTGCATTGCAGGTCAGTGGTCCAGTATTTGGCCATCGCCGCCGTCGGCACATCCAGCTTGCCTTGCAGGTGCTGTTCCAGGCACTTGTCGACAAACACCCGACCAATCTGCACCTCGGTCGCAATCTCCGCCAGCTTGAAGCGGGTGTTCTGGAAGTCGGCAATCGCCTTGCCGAACGCCTTGCGCTCGCGGGTGTAGTCCAGGGTCCATTGCAGCGCCGCCTCGGCCGACGCCAGGGCGCCGATCGCCACGGTCAGGCGCTCCTGGGGCAGCTCCTGCATCAGGTAGGCAAAGCCCATCCCCGCCTGGCCCAGCAGGTTCTCCTTGGGCACCCGCACGTCCTGGAAGAACAGCTCGGAGGTGTCCTGAGCCTTCATCCCGACCTTTTCCAGGCGCTTGCCCTTGTCGAAGCCCGGCGTATTGGCCTCGACCAGGAACAGACTGGTGCCCTTGGCGCCGGCCTTGGGATCGGTCTTGGCCACCACAATCACCAGGTCCGCCAGGAAGCCATTGGTAATAAACGTCTTGGAGCCGTTGATTACATACTCATCGCCGTCCAGCACGGCAGTGGTCTTGACCCCCTGCAGGTCCGACCCGGCACCCGGCTCGGTCATGGCAATGGCCGTGACCATCTCCCCGGAAACGAGCTTGGGCAGGTACTTGTGCTTCAGCGCCTCGCTGCCGTAGTGCAGGATATACGGCGCAACAATGTCCGAATGCAGGGAGAAGCCAATCCCGGTCAGCCCCAGGCGGCCGATCTCTTCGATCACCACGGTGCTGTAGATAAAGTCCGCGCCCAGGCCGCCATATTCTTCCGGCAGGTGCGAGCACAGCATCCCCGCCTCCCCCGCCTTGCTCCACAGGGCGCGATCAATATGGCCCTGCTTTTCCCATTGCGCATGGTACGGCACCGCGTCTTTTTCGAGGAAGGTGCGCACGCTCTGGCGGAAGAGTTCGTGCTCGGAGCTGAACAAGGTTCTGGGAATCATGAGTCACCTGCGTCGATTGTCGGACAAAAACAAGATCACAGAGCCTAAGCTGCACGGACGTCACAGGACACTGGACACATGCGACAAAAAATAAGACGATCCAGCCGTTAGTTGACCACTTTCCCCTATAAGAATAATCGAAATTATGTCTAACCTCGTCTCCACGCCCTTGCGGCGCGTCAGCATTTTGGCCATTGACCGGGTGTTTGCTTCCACCCTCATGCAAGCCAAGGATTTCTTCCACCTCGCCAGCCTGCGTTACGGCAAACAGCAGGGCCTGGGCCTCACGCCGGCCTTTGAAACCCGCCTGGTAAGCCCCGATGGGCAATCGGTGTGCAGCTTCAGCGATGTGATCATGCCGGTCGACGGCGGCCTGGAAAACGCCGATATCATTGTGCTGCCGGCCTTCTGGGATGACTTCGACGCCCTGAGCAAACGCTACCCACAGATCCTGCCCTGGCTGCGCGAGCAACATGCGCGCGGGGCGGTGTTATGCGGTGAGGCCACCGGGGTGTTCTGGCTCGCCGAAGCCGGCCTGCTTGATGGCAAGGAGGCGACCACCTACTGGCGCTTCTTCAACGCCTTCAGCGAACGCTTCCCCAAGGTCCAGCTCAATCAGGACAAGCACCTGACTGACGCCGACAACCTGTACTGCGCCGGGGGCACCACGTCGGCCTGCGATCTCTACATCTATCTGATCGAGCGCTTCTGCGGCGCCAACATCGCCCAGGCCGTGGCCCGCGACATCCTTTACGAAGTGCAGCGCAGCTACGCGCCGGGACGCATCGGTTTTGGTGGGCAGAAGCTGCACCAGGATGTGATCATCCTGCAGATCCAGCATTGGCTCGAAGAGCACTTCGCCGACAAGTTCCGCTTTGAAGACGTGGCCCGAGAACACGGCATGAGCATCCGCAACTTTATGCGGCGCTTCCAGACCGCTACCGGCGACAAGCCGCTGCACTACCTGCAACGCCTGCGCATCGAGACAGCCAAGGGGTTGTTGTCGGGCAGCCGCAAGAGCATCAAGACCATCAGCTATGAGGTGGGTTACGACGATGCGAGCTTTTTTGCGCGGCTGTTCAGGCAGCACACGGAACTGTCGCCGAACCAGTATCGCCAGCAGTTCCAGCAGGCCGCCTAACTAAAGCCGGGCACAATCAAATGTGGGAGCGGGCTTGCTCGCGAATGCGGTGTGTCAGTTAACGAATAAGTCGACTGATACGCCGCATTCGCGAGCAAGCCCGCTCCCACATTTTGGTTCGGTGTTTGCCTAAGGCTTGTGCGCCCGCGCCAGGAACTCGTGGGACTGCATTTCCAGCAAGCGGCTCAAGGTCCGTTGGAACTCGAAGTTCAAGCGACCGCCGGTGTAGAGGTCCTTGAGTTCGACTTCAGCCGAGATGATCAGCTTGACGTTACGGTCGTAGAATTCATCGACCATGTTGATAAAGCGCCGGGCGATGTCGTCGGTAGTGACGCTCATTTGCTCGACACCGCTCAAGATCACGGCATGGAAGATCTTGCCCAGTTCGATGTAGTCGTTCTGGCTGCGGGGGCCGTCGCACAGCTCGCGGAAGTCGAACCAGGCCACGTCGTCACAGGTGCGCAGGGCAATGATCTGGCGATTCTCGATCATCAACTTATCGTTTTCCACCGCCTGGGTGCATTCCGGCGTCAACGCACGGAAGCTCTTGCGCAGGCTTTCGTGGGCCGCTTCGTCGAGGGGGAAGTGGAACAACTCGGCTTGCTCGAGGTGCCGCAGGCGGTAATCGACGCCGCTGTCGACGTTGACGATATCGGTGTGCTGCTTGATCAGAGCGATGGCCGGCAGGAAACGCGCACGCTGCAGGCCGTCCTTGTACAGGCCGTCAGGCACGATGTTCGAGGTGGCGACCAGGGTCACGCCGTTCTTGAACAACTCTTCCATCAGGGTGCCGAGAATCATCGCATCGGTGATATCGGACACGAAGAACTCATCGAAACAGATAACCCGCGCTTCCTGGGAGAAACGCTTGGCGATGATGGTCAGCGGGTTTTTCTCGCCGTGCAGGGTCTTCATCTCTTCGTGCACGCGCTTCATGAAGCGGTGGAAGTGAGTGCGCGACTTCTCCTTGAACGGCAGCGCTTCGAAGAAGGTGTCGACCAGGTAAGTCTTGCCGCGACCCACACCGCCCCAGAAGTACAAGCCTTTGACCGGCGTCTGGTCTTTCTTGCCAAACAGCTTGCTGAGCATCCCCGGCTTGCTCTGGGAAGAGGCGACCAGGTCTTCGTACAGGCGCTGCAAGTGACGCACCGCCGTTTCCTGGGCAGCATCATGGAAGAAGTCGGGGCGCTTCAGATCAGCTTGATATCGTTCTAGGGGCGTCATAATTTCGTTAGCAAGGCAACAAAAACGGGCCGTCACTGTAACGACGGCCCCGGATAATGGCAATCAACCCTTGGTCGGGTCAGTCTTCGATTGGCGTCAATGCTACGCGCACGGCTTCGATGGCGGCATCCCGCGCAGCGCTATCGGCGAAGGCCGGGCTGTCGGCGATACACGCGCCGTCGAGCCACACCGTAAAGCCCAGGGCCTCACTGCGCACATCCAGCGCCTGGCCGGACTGCAACTGCTTGGTGACAGCGCCGGCCGCCTTGCCATCGGCAAAGTTGCGCGACAACAACAGCTGCTCGCCGTCAGCCGCCAGCAGGCGGAAGCGGAAGCTGCCGTCGTCTTCACGGAAGCTGACAAACCGCGCGGCCTTGACTGCCTTCTTCTTGGTGCTGGCAGCCTCGCTGGCCTGGTTGACGAACGAGCGCAGGCCCACGGCTTCCCGCAGCTCCTGCAGGAATGGACCGGCGACGGCACGGGCCTTCTTGGCGCCGACCAGCAGCAGGTCTTCCATGTCCGAAGGGCGCGCCATCAATTGATGGTAGCGCTCGCGGGCTTCGCCCAACTGGCCGTCCAGCAGTTGGAACAGGCGGTTTTTCGCCTCGCCCCAGCCCAGGCCGTCGAGCAGTTCGCTGCGCAGTTGCTGTTCCTGTTCAGGGGTGGCGAACGCCTGGTACAAGGTGAACAGGTGCGAGTTATCCGGATCCTTGGCCTCACCCGGCGCGCGGGAGTCGGTGACGATTCGCGAGATCGCGTCCTTCATGTCCTTGGCGGTGGTGAACAACGGAATGGTGTTGTCGTAGCTCTTCGACATCTTGCGCCCATCCAGGCCCGGCAAGGTGGCGACACCTTCTTCAATCACTGCCTCGGGCATGGTGAAGAACTCTTTGCCCTTGCCGAACAGGTGGTTGAAACGCTGGCCGATATCACGGGCCATTTCCACGTGCTGGATCTGGTCGCGGCCGACCGGGACCTTATGGGCATTGAACATCAGGATGTCCGCCGCCATCAGCACCGGATAGCTGTACAGGCCCATGCTGATCCCGGCATCCGGGTCTTCGCCGTTTTCCAGGTTCTTGTCCACCGAGGCCTTGTAGGCGTGGGCACGGTTGAGCAGGCCCTTGGCCGCGACGCAAGTCAGCAGCCAGGTCAGCTCGGGAATTTCCGGGATATCGGACTGACGGTAGAAGGTCACCCGGTTCACATCCAGGCCACCGGCCAGCCAGGTCGCGGCGATTTCCATACGCGAGCGCTGGATGCGCTGCGGGTCATCGCACTTGATCAGGGCGTGGTAGTCGGCCAGGAAGTAGAACGAATCGGCATTGGCATCCTGGCTGGCGAGGATCGCCGGGCGGATGGCACCGGCGTAGTTGCCCAGGTGCGGGGTGCCGGTGGTGGTGATGCCGGTGAGGATACGGGTACGAGTCGTCATGGGTAATCGCTTATCAGACTGCTATCAATTCGAAAGGCGCGGCAGCACCAGATCCTTGAGATCGGTGAGCTTGCCATGAAAAAAGTGCCCGCATTCTGCCACTTTCAGCAGCTCATGGGGGCGTTTGAGGGCGGCAGACCAGTCGTAGACCTGCTGCGGGTCGACCACTTCGTCGGTTTCCGGCTGGATCACGGTCAGCGGGCAGCCCTGTGGAAGCGGGTCCTCGTCACGCAAACGCATGACGGCCGCAGCCACCATAAACAGGTGCGCGAGTTTTTCGCCCTTGGCTTCCAGGCGCCCGCCGAGACTGGCGGCAACAAATCCACCGAACGAGAAACCCAGCAAGGTGATGGGCAGGTCCGGGTGTTTTTCACGCAGCCAGCTTACGGCGGCTTCGGCATCGTCCACTTCACCTGTGGCCATATCATGGCTACCAGCGCTGGCACCGACGCCACGGTAATTGAAACGCAAAGTAATCAAACCGGCATCGCGGGCGGTACGTTGCAGGGTCGAGACGACTTTATTGAGCATGGTCCCACCCTGCACCGGGTTAGGGTGGCAGATCAGCGCCAGGCCACGTGGCTCGGGGTGATCGAGGTACAAGGCTTCCAATTGGCCTACCGGGCCATCAATCAAAACAGGGGTTTCACGCATGAGCAAGGAATGAACTCCGTGACCTCTCAAGGGGTCGACTCGTCTAGCTAAAAGTCTGTGCATGGCATCATTGCGAGCTTAATCGCGGTATACAGCGCAGGTCCGAGCCGTTAACGTAAAGCAAAGCCGTTTATAGAGGAAGGACTCGTGGAACACTCGCTCTTAGTTTGGTTGTTGCCGACTCTTGCCCTGGTTGCCGGTGTCGCCATTGGATTCCTGGTTGCTCGCCTCCTGCCGAATGCCGCGCCTAACCGCACGCAGCGTCAGTTGGATGACATCCAGGAACGTTTTGACAGTTATCAGAACGAGGTTGTTACCCACTTCAACAGCACCGCGACCCTGGTCAAGAAGCTCACCCAGAGCTACCAGGAAGTACAGGATCACCTCGCCGATGGCGCCAACCGCCTGGCCCTGGACGATATTACCCGTCAGCGTCTGCTGGCCGCGCTGCATTCCGATGCCACGCAAGCCCCACGGGAGCGCCTGACCCCGCCACGGGAAAACCAGGAGCCGCCGCGGGACTACGCGCCAAAGGCGCCGAACGCCCCCGGCATGCTGGATGAGCATTACGGCTTGAAAAAGTAAGTCGTTTTCAAGCCATACAAAAAGCCCGGCTGATCCATGATCAGCCGGGCTTTTTGTTGGAACTGGATCGGCAGAACAATGGAGATCCAATGTGGGAGCGGGCTCGCTCGCGAAGGTGGAGTGTCAGTTGTTAAAGACTTGACTGACACTGCGCCTTCGCGAGCAAGCCCGCTCCCACACAAGCCCACTCACCGTAGTTCAGCGCCGTACCGGGCGCTTCTGCAGCTTGCGCTGCAAGGTCCGGCGGTGCATGCCCAGGGCACGGGCCGTGGCTGAGATATTGCCTTCGTGCTCGGTCAACACGCGCTGGATGTGCTCCCACTGCAGGCGGTCCACCGACATCGGGTTTTCCGGCACCAGGGTGTCGAGGTCGGCATGCTCGGAGAGCAAGGCGGCCAGCACATCATCGGCGTCCGCCGGCTTGCACAGGTAGTTGCAGGCACCGCGCTTGATCGCCTCGACAGCGGTGGCAATGCTCGAATACCCGGTGAGGATCAGCACGCGCATTTCCGGGTCCAGCTCCAGCAGCTTGGGCAGCAGCACAAGGCCCGAGTCACCGTCCATTTTCAGGTCCAGTGCCGCGTAGTCCGGCAGGTCGGCCTGGGCGATGGCCAGGCCTTCTTCGGCGGAACCTGCAGTGCTGACGCGAAACCCGCGACGGCTCATGGCTCGCGCCATTACGCGGGTAAAGGTGGCATCGTCATCTACCAGCAACAGGTGCGGCAGTTCTTCGCCTTCGACTTGGATCTCGTCACTCATCGATGTCTCCTCGTGCAGCACGGGGCAGGCGCAGCTCGGTGAGCGTGCCGCCTTCCTCATGGGGGTAAAGTTTCACCGAGCCGCCAGCGCGGGTCACGCTGGCCTTGCTCAAGAACAGGCCCAGGCCGAAGCCTTTGCCCTTGGTGGTAAAGAATGGCTTGCCGATCTGCTCGGCAATCGCCAGCGGCACGCCAGCGCCGTGGTCGCGAATACTGATGGTGAGGTTTTCCCAATCCCAGTCCAACTGCACTTCCAACCCTTCCGGGCAGGCGTCGGCTGCATTGTTCAACAGGTTCAGCAACGCCTGGGTCAGGTCCGGCGGTGGCGCCATACGCGGCACTGCGCCCTGCCCCAGCAGGTGGAAACGGTAACTGGCTTCGGGACGCATCAAGTGCCAGCGGTTCAGGGCTTCGTCCAGCCACTGGGTGACGTCTTGCATATCCACCGCCAGGCGCCGGTTGGCTTCAGCGGCGCGCACCAGTTGCTGCAAGGTCTGCTTGCACTGCTTGACCTGTTCCTGCAACACGCCGAGGTCGTCTTGCAAGGCCGGGTCGTGATGGTCCTGGCGCATTTCCTTGATCAGCACGCTCATGGTTGCCAGCGGCGTGCCCAGTTCATGGGCCGCACCGGCGGCCTGGGTCGCCACGGCCAGCAGTTGCTGGTCACGCAGGCCCTCTTCACGGCGGATTGCGCGCAGTTCTTCCTGGCGCCGCAGCTCTTCGGCCATGCGCGCGGCAAAAAAGGTGATCACCGCCGCCGACAGCGCGAAGCTCAGCCACATGCCGTAGATCTGCAGGTTTTCCCGGGCAATCGGGAAGGTTTCCAGGGGATAGAACTGCGCCAGCAACAAGGTGTAAAGCGCCAGGGCAATCCCCGACAGGATCACCGAATAGCGCCACGGCAAGGTCACGGCAGCGATGGTCAGCGGTACCAGGTAATAGGAAACGAAGGGGTTGGTGGAGCCACCGGAGAAATACAGCAACACGCTGTGGATAAACAGGTCGCAGGCCAGTTGCAGCGCGTACTCCAGCTCCGTCACCGGCCAGGTGGTGCGCAGACGGATGGCCGTGAACACACACAGCACCGTGGAAAAGGCCAGGGTCACCCACAGTTGCAGCCAAGGCAGCGGCAGCAGTTCAAACCAATAGGCGAGCCCCACGGAACCGGCCTGGGCGGCCAGCACCAGGGTGCGGATAAACGTCAGGCGCCAGAGGTTCTGGCGAGTGGCGGAAGTCAGTTTTACGGGGGCGAGCATGAGCTCTCCTGATGAGCGCTCCAGGCGGATCGCAGCAAGTATAAACGAAGCGACGATACAGTCTGCGAGTCTGTGGCCCTTTGACGCAGGTCATGGCTTTATGACCGTTCGTCGGCATCGTCGCCAGATGTAGAGATTTTGTAACCCGCCGAACCCGAATCCCCCGTCTACAGTCTTACCGAACACGATCACTCTCAAGGAGCTTCCATGTCACGTTTCACTCGCAGTGCCGCCCTTATTGCCCTCAGCGTTGGCAGCATTGCCAGCCTGCCCGCGCTGGCCGCCGACCAACTGCACTACAACCAGATTTCCCTGCGGGCCGAAGTCAGCCAGGAAGTGGCCCGTGACAAGATGATCGTCACCCTCTACACCGAGTCGCAAAATACTGACCCGGCCCAGCTCGCCGCCGAAGTCACAACCATCATGAACAAGGCGCTGGGCGAAGCTCGCGAAGTAAAAGCCGTGACCCTGCGCCAGGGCAGCCGCAACAGCTATCCGATCTACGACAACAAGAACCAGAAGATCACCGGCTGGCGCGAGCGCGCCGAACTGCGTCTGGAAAGCGCGGACTTCCCCGCGCTGTCCAAGCTCACCGGCGAGCTGCTCAACACCCTGAAAATGGACAATATGGACTTCGCCATCGCCGACGCCACGCGCAAGTCCAGCGAAGACGCGTTGCTCAAGGATGCGGTCGCCGCGTTCAAGGCCCGCGCCCAACTGGCCACCGATGCACTCGGCGGCAAGGGCTACAAGATCGTCAACCTGAACTTCAACACCAACGGCTACCCAATGCCGTACGCGCGAAATGGCGGGATGATGATGAAGGCGGCAGCGATGGATTCGGCGCCGACACCTGAGGTAGAGGCCGGCACCAGCCAGGTCAGCATGAGTGCCGACGGGGTGATTGAAGTACAGATGCCATAAGCCTTACCTGATGACCCACAACGGCGGTAACCTCGGTGACCGCCGTTTTTTTTGGCCGTTGTTTACCTGCCATTTCAGGGGTCACCATGGATAGAACTGTCTTCAAGCCGCTCCTCCTCGTTGCCAGCCTGCTGGCGTGCATGCCCACGGCCCAGGCGGCAAGCACCCTGGTCTACTGCTCCGAAGCCAGCCCCGCCGGGTTCGATCCGAGCCAGTACACCAGCGGCACCGATTTTGATGCCTCGGCCGAAACCGTGTTCAACCGCCTGACCCAGTTCAAGCGCGGCGGGACCGAAGTCGAGCCGGGCCTGGCGACCCGTTGGGAGGTGTCCAAGGACGGCCTGGCCTACACCTTTCACCTGCGCGACGGGGTCAAGTTCCACAGCACCGAGTACTTCACCCCGACCCGCGACTTCAATGCCGACGATGTGCTGTTCACTTTCCAGCGCCTGCTGGACGCCAACCATCCATTCCGTCAGGCCTACCCGTCCGAGTCGCCGTACTTCACCGATATGGGCCTGAATACCACGATCAAAAGTGTGGAAAAGCTCGACGAGCACAGCGTGCGCTTCAACCTCAATAACGTCGATGCCGCTTTCGTGCAGAACCTGGCCATGAGCTTTGCGTCCGTGCAATCGGCCGAGTACGCGGCGCAGTTGCTTAAAGACGGCAAGGCCGCCGATATCAACCAGAAACCGATCGGCACCGGGCCGTTTGTGTTCAAGCGCTACCAGAAGGACTCGCAGATTCGCTACGTCGCCAATAAAAACTATTGGAAGCCTGAGGATGTGAAACTCGACAGCCTGGTGTTTGCGATCACCCCGGACGCCGCGTCGCGCCTACAAAAGCTCAAGGCCGGCGAATGCCAGGTCAGCGGCTATCCGCGCCCCTCGGATATCGAGGTGATGAAGCAGGATCCAAACCTGCGCGTGCAGCAGCAGGCGGGCTTCAACCTGGGCTTTCTGGCCTATAACGTGACCCATCCGCCGCTGGACCAGCTCAAGGTGCGCCAGGCCCTGGACATGGCCATCGATAAGCCGGCGATTATCCAGGCGGTGTACCAAAGTGCCGGGCAATTGGCGCAGAACGCACTGCCGCCGGCCCAGTGGTCTTATGACCCCAGCATCAAGGACGCACCGCACGACCCTGCCAAGGCCCGGGCGCTACTAAAAGAAGCAGGGGTTGCACCAGGTACCACCATCAATCTGTGGGCGATGACCGTGCAGCGCGCCTCCAATCCCAACGCGCGAATGTCGGCGCAGATGATCCAGCAGGATTGGGCCAAAGTCGGGATCACCGCCAATATCGTCAGCTATGAGTGGGGCGAATACATCAAGCGCGCAAAAAACGGCGAGCACGATGTGATGATCTACGGCTGGACCGGCGACAACGGCGACCCGGATAACTGGCTGGGCGCGCTCTACAGTTGTGCCGCGGTCAAGGGCAGCAACTATGCAAAATGGTGTAACCCGCAGTACGACCAACTGGTGCAGAAGGCCAAGCTCAGCAGTGACCGTGACGAACGCATAAAGTGGTATCAACAGGCGCAAAAAATACTTAAGGATCAAGTACCTATAACGCCTATTGCGAACTCGACGGTTTTCCAGCCACTGCGCAAGGAGGTCCAGGACTTCAAGATCAGCCCGTTTGGCCTGACACCGTTCTACGGCGTAAGTCTGAATAAGTAACAACTATGCCCCAACCGGGTGCGCCAGACACCTCGGTTGGACTTATTCGGTGCACTCCACGCACCGAAAAAAGCCCTCAAAAGTACAGTTTCGTGTCGAAAATTATATGAATGCGACATTCCTGTACGTTCGTACCACTCTTTGCCGCTTGTTGCCTCTCAACGTCTTGCATTGGGTATGGGGCCTGCATAAGTATCCGCAGGCCGACTCACGAGGTCGCCCTCAATTCCAAAAATGACAACAAATCATGAGGCCAACATGCTTAAACACGCAGTCATTCCGTTTTTAGTCAGCGCCGGTTTAATGGCCGCTGCACCTTTCGCCCAGGCGGCGACTAATCTGGTGTTCTGCTCCGAAGGGAGCCCGGCCGGTTTCGACCCAGGCCAGTACACTACCGGAACAGACTTCGATGCTTCGGCCGAAACCATGTTCAACCGGCTCAGCCAGTTCGAGCGCGGCGGCACCGCCGTGATTCCTGGCCTGGCCACCAAGTGGGATGTATCCGAAGACGGCCTGACCTACACCTTCCACCTGCGCGAAGGGGTCAAGTTCCACACCACGCCGTATTTCAAGCCGACTCGTGAATTCAACGCCGACGACGTGCTCTTCACCTTCAACCGGATGATCAATAAAGACGATCCGTTCCGTAAGGCCTACCCCACCGAGTTCCCGTACTTCACGGACATGGGGATGGACACCAACATCAAGAACATCGAGAAAATCGACGACCACACCGTCAAGTTCACCCTTGGCACCGTGGACGCCGCGTTTATCCAGAACCTGGCCATGAGCTTCGCCTCGGTACAGTCGGCCGAATACGCCGCCCAACTGTTGAAGGACGGCAAGCCCCAGGACATCAACCAGAAGCCGGTCGGCACTGGTCCGTTCGTGTTCAAGAGCTACCAGAAAGACTCCAACATCCGCTTCACCGGCAACAAGGATTACTGGAAGCCTGAAGACGTGAAGATCGACAACCTGATCTTCGCCATCACCACCGACCCGTCGGTGCGTGTGCAGAAACTCAAGAAGAATGAATGCCAGGTCACCCTCTTCCCGCGTCCGGCCGACCTCAAGGCCCTGGGCGAGGACAAAACCCTGAAACTGCCGCACCAGGCCGGTTTCAACCTGGGTTATATCGCCTACAACGTCATGCCAGTGCTCAAGGGCCAGACGGCCGCCAACCCCCTGGCCGACCTGCGCGTACGCCAGGCGCTGGACATGTCGGTCAACAAGCAGCAGATCATCGACTCGGTGTACCAGGGCGCAGGCCAACTGGCGGTCAACGCCATGCCGCCGACCCAATGGTCCTATGACGACACCATCAAGGACGTCCCGCACGATGTGGCCAAGGCCAAGGAACTGCTCAAGGAGGCCGGCGTCAAGGAAGGCACCGAGATCACCTTGTGGGCCATGCCGGTCCAGCGTCCGTACAACCCCAACGCCAAGCTGATGGCCGAGATGCTGCAGAACGACTGGAAGCAGATCGGCTTGAAGGTCAACATCGTCAGCTACGAGTGGGGCGAGTACATCAAGCGTTCCAAGGGCGGCGAGAACCAGGCCATGATCATCGGCTGGAGCGGTGACAATGGTGACCCGGACAACTGGCTGAACGTGCTGTTTGGCTGCGACTCCCTGGCCGGCAACAACTTCTCCAAATGGTGTGACAAGAAATTCGACGGCATCGTGAAAGAAGCCAAGGCCACATCGGACGTCGCCAAGCGCACCGAACTGTACAAGCAGGCGCAACACGTCCTCAAAGATGCAGTGCCCATGACACCTATCGCACACTCGACGGTGTATCAACCCATGCGCAACAACGTGCAGGACTTCAAGATCAGCCCATTTGGCTTGAATTCCTTCTACGGGGTAAGCGTCAGCAAGTAGTGATCTCTAGCGGCGACGTTTCATAACGTCGCCGTTATTGCATCCGCCCAGATCCTAGGAATCGAACTACCCCCGCATGGGCTGCCGTCCTACAGCAGCTAACTGCGCAGGTTACGTCCGATACCTACAAGGTCTGTCCGGTTCTGCGCATTTACCGCCCTGCCCTCGTTCCCTAACGTCGAGGTAGGCAAACGCGCAGTTCCGATACGGCATTTGCTGTGGATGGGAGCAGTGCTTTCTCCATGCCAGGTAAGGCGTGCTGATTGTTCACTGACGAAAACGATAAACATGGATTGGGGACCGTCATGCGCCATACCACCGTTCTATCCGCGATATTGGGTACCAGCCTGTTGGCCGTCGCTTCGATGGGCCAGGCTGCCGAAAAGAAAAGCCTGGTGTTCTGCTCCGAAGGCAGCCCGGCCGGGTTCGATACTGCGCAGTACACCACCGCCACCGACAACGATGCGGCCGAGCCGATCTACAACCGCCTGGTTGAGTTCGAAAAGGGTGAAACCGGCGTCGTACCAGGGCTGGCTACCAAGTGGGATATCTCGCCAGACGGCCTGACCTACACCTTCCACTTGCGCGAAGGGGTGAAGTTCCACAGCAACAAGGAATTCAAGCCGACACGGGATTTCAACGCCGATGACGTGCTGTTCACCTTCAACCGCATGCTTGACGCCAACCACCCGTTTCGCAAGGCCTACCCCACCGAGTTTCCGTACTTCAACGGGATGAGCCTGAACAAGAACATCGCCAAGGTCGAGAAAACCGACCCGCATACCGTGGTGATGACCCTGAACACGGTCGATGCCGCGTTTATCCAGAACATCGCCATGAGCTTCGCCGCGATCCTCTCGGCCGAGTACGCCGAGCAACTGCTCAAGGCCGGCAAACCCAGCGATATCAACCAGAAGCCGATCGGCACCGGGCCGTTCGTGTTCCAGCGTTACCAGAAGGATTCGCAGATCCGTTTCGCCGGCAATAAAAACTACTGGGACCCGAGCAAGGTCAAGCTCGACCAACTGATTTTCGCCATCAACACCGACGCCTCGGTACGCGTGCAGAAGCTCAAGGCCAATGAATGCCAGGTCACCCTGCATCCACGCCCCGCCGATGTCGACGCGCTCAAGGCCGACCCGAACCTGCAACTGCTGACCAAACCCGGCTTCAACCTCGGCTACATCGCCTATAACGTGCGGCACAAACCCTTCGACCAGCTCGAAGTGCGCCAGGCCCTGGACATGGCGGTGAATAAGCAGAGCATCCTCAATGCCGTGTACCAGGGCGCGGGGCAACTGGCGGTCAACGCCATGCCGCCGACCCAGTGGTCCTATGACGACAGCATCAAGGACGCCGCCTACAACCCGGAAAAAGCCAAGGAATTGCTCAAGGCGGCCGGCGTCAAGGAAGGCACCGAGATCACCCTGTGGGCCATGCCCGTCCAGCGCCCGTACAACCCCAACGCCAAGCTGATGGCCGAGATGCTGCAAAGCGACTGGGCCAAGATTGGCCTCAAGGTCAAGATCGTCAGCTATGAGTGGGGCGAGTACATCAAGCGCACCAAAAACGGCGAGCACGATGTCAGCCTGATTGGTTGGACCGGCGACAACGGTGACCCGGACAACTGGCTGGGCACCCTCTACAGCTGCGACGCCATCGGCGGGAACAACTACTCGATGTGGTGTGACCCGGCGTACGACAAGCTGATCAAGCAAGCCAAGGTCGTCACCGACCGTGAACAACGGACTGTTCTGTACAAACAGGCGCAGCAACTGCTTAAAACACAGGTGCCGATCACGCCTGTCGCCCACTCGACGGTCAACCAACCGTTAAGCACCAAGGTCGAAGGTTTCAAAGTCAGCCCCTTCGGCCGCAACGTGTTCTCGGGCGTCAGTATCACCCCATAAGAAAATAACCGGATGCGCAGAGCGAAGTGGGCTCTGCCGCAAACGTGCAGCTGTAATTCGCGAAATGTCCTACAGCAAACGTTTGCAAGTGCTTGAAGAGTTACACACCCAATAGCCGGCTCATCTAAAAAGGCCGGCATAAAAAAAAGAGAACCAAAGGAGCTCCACCCATGAAACTAAGCAGCAAAGTGCTACTGGCCATGGCCATCAGCAGCATCACCGCGACCGCTTACGCCGAACCTGCAAGCCAGGAATTCGTGCCGACCACACTGGCCGGCGCCAGCGCCCAAAGCGAAGCCAAGGGCTTTATCGAAGACTTCAGCCTCGGCGGCAGTACGCGCAACTGGTACTCCCACGAAAGCCTCTACCGGGGGGGCAGCTTCAAATACAAAGAGCACGGTGTCGTAAAGACCGACCGCAACCGTACCAACTGGGTTCAGGGCACCATCCTCAACGCAAGCTCGGGTTTCACCCAGGGCACTGTTGGTGTCAAGACCGAAGTAGCGGTGTACAACGCTCTGGTTCTGGACCGCAGCAAACGCGATATCAAGGGCGGCTCTAACCGCACCTTGGCTGACTCTGACGGCAATGCCGTAGACCAGTGGAGCAAGCTGGGCCTGGCCAACGTCCAGTTCCGTGTTTCCAACACCACCCTGACTGCCGGTCGCCAGAATTTCAGCAGCCCTATCGTCGACACTATCGGCAACCGTGCCCTGCCTTCGAGCTTCGAGGGTGTGAGTTTCAACAGCGAAGAATTCAACAACCTGTCGTTCCAGGGCGGTGTGTTTGATCGTGTTTCGCCACGTACCGAGCAGAGCCTGTCGAAGTTCCGTACCGAATACACATCCGATGCCAGCGTGGAGACCGACAAGGTCTACACCCTGGGCGCCAATTATCAGCCGTTCAAAAGCCTGAAGACCAGCTTCTTCGGTGCCAACGTGAAGGACTTCTGGAACCAGTACTACTTCGGTGCAACCCACGAACTGGGTGACAGCCAGCAACTGGCCCTGACCACTGGCTTCAACTACTACAAGACCGTCGACGAAGGCAAAAAGCTGATGGGGGATATCGACAACGATACCTTCTCCCTGTCCCTGGGCCTGGCGCACCAAGCCCACAGCCTGACCTTCTCCTACCAGGCGGTGAACGGTAACGAGTACTTCGACTACCTGCACGAAACCAACGGCATCTACCTGGCCAACTCCTTGACTTCGGACTTCAACGGCCCGAACGAGAAATCCTTCCAGGTCGCCTACGGCATTAACATGGCCGAATACGGCGTGCCGGGCCTGAAGTTCAACATCTACTCGGCTCGCGGCTGGGGCATTGACGGTACCCACTACACCGGCAACCGTGGGGTAGTCGGCAAGGGCTACGACGGTATCCAGAAGCAAGACGGCGAGAAACACCAGGAATACGGTGTAGGCGCCGGTTATGCGATCCAGAGCGGCCCGCTCAAGGCCACTGCTATCCGTGCGACCTACGTCGAACACCGTGGCAGCGAGTTCCAATCTGACGGCAGCGTCAAGGAATTCCGTCTGGTCACCACCATCCCATTCAACATCCTTTAATTAGCGCCAGGTAAACGGCAGGCTCAGGACGAGCCTGCCGTCTACATTTGTGTGGTTGAATCGTTTGCAGAGGGCTCTTCAATGAAAATGCTCCCGTTACAAGCCGCCATGACCGCTGCACTGCTGAGTGTGGCCCTGGGCATTTCGGCCAAGCCGCTGGTGGTCTGCACCGAAGCCAGTCCGGAAGGCTTCGACCCGGTCCTGTACACCACGGCCGTCACCGCCGATGCTGCGGCCGAAACCATGTTCAACCGCCTGGTGGACTTCAAGCCCGGCACTACTGAAATCGTGCCTGCACTCGCCAAATCGTGGGACATCAGTGAAGACGGTCTGACCTATACCTTCCACCTGCGTGATGACGTCAAGTTCCACACCACCGACTACTTCAAGCCCACGCGCAACCTGAATGCCGACGACGTGCTCTGGAGCTTCCAGCGTCAACTGGACCCGAAACATCCGTGGCACAACAAGTCCACCACCGGTTTCCCCTATTTCGAAAGCATGGGTTTCAAGGAACTGCTCAAAAGCGTCGAGAAGACCGATGACCACACCGTGGTCTTCACCCTGACCCGCCCCGAAGCCCCGTTCCTGGCCGATGTCGCGATGCCCTTCACCGCCATCCACTCCGCCGAATACGCCGACAAACTGCTGGCCGCCAACAAGACCGGCGAGCTCAACAGCAAGCCGATCGGCACCGGCCCGTTTATTTTTACCCGCTACCAGAAAGATGCCCAGGTGCGCTTCAAGGCCAACCCGGAATACTTCCGTGGCAAGCCGCCCGCCGACCCGCTGATCCTGGCCATCGCGGTGGATAACAACGTGCGCCTGCAAAAGCTCAAGGCCAATGAGTGCCAGATCGCGCTGTATCCAAAGCCTGACGACCTGCCGAGTATCAAGGCCGATCCCAACCTGAAGGTCGCGGAACTGGCGGCGATGACCACCGCCTACACCGCCATGAACACCACCCACAAGTACATGAGCGACGCGCGGGTGCGCCACGCGATCAACATCGCGTTCGACAAACAGGGCTATAACGAATCCCTGTACGGCAAAGGCAATGCCATCGACGCCACCGGCCCGTACCCGCCGACCCTGCTGGGCTTCAACGACCAGCTGAAAAACCCGCCCCGCGACCTGGACAAGGCCCGTGCCCTGCTCAAGGAAGCCGGCGTGCCGGAAGGCACCGAATTCACCCTGTTCACCCGCAACGGCGGCGGCCCGACCAACCCCAACCCGATGCTCGGCGCCCAGCGCATGCAGGCGGATCTGGCGAAGATTGGCCTGAAGGTCAATATCAGGGTCATGGAGTGGGGCGAAATGCTCAAGCGCGCCAAAGCCGGCGAACACGACATGGTCTCGGCCGGCTGGGCCGGAGACAACGGCGACCCAGACAACTTCCTCACCCCCAACCTGAGTTGCGATGCCGCTAAAAACGGCGAAAACTACGCCCGCTGGTGTAACCAAGAGTTTCAGGGCTTGATCGACAAGGCCCGCGCCGTGGCTGAACCCGCCGAACGCGCCGCACTCTATGAACAAGCGCTGGCCGTTTTCGACAAGGACCAACCATGGATCCCCATGGCCTACCCGAAAATGTTCACCGCCATGCGCAAGAACGTCGAGGGTTATACCCAAAGCCCCCTGACCAACAATAACTTCGCCACCACCCAGGTGAAGTAATAAGAGACGCCCGGTTCCGTCGACGTTGACGGAGCCGGACCTGCCTAACCGGCTGATTGAGGTAGACAACACGATGTTTAGTTTTATTGCCCGCCGATTGGGGTTATTGATCCCCACGTTCTTCGGCATCACGTTGCTGACTTTTGCGTTGATTCGCATGATCCCTGGCGACCCCGTAGAAGTCATGATGGGCGAAAGGCGGGTTGACCCCGAGATGCACGCCCAGGCAATGGAACGCCTTGGCTTGAACAAACCCTTGTATGCGCAATACCTGGACTACGTCGGCAAGCTCGCCCAGGGCGACCTCGGCGAATCCCTGCGCACCCGCACCAGCGTCTGGAGCGAGTTCACCGCCCTGTTCCCCGCGACCCTGGAACTGTCCATGGCCGCCCTGTTGTTCGCCGGCATCCTCGGGCTATTGGCCGGGGTGATCGCGGCACTCAAGCGAGGATCCCTGTTCGACCATGGGGTGATGGGCATCTCCCTGGCGGGATATTCGATGCCGATCTTCTGGTGGGGCCTGATCCTGATCATGTTCTTCTCGGTGAGCCTGGGCTGGACCCCGGTTTCCGGGCGTATCGACCTGCTCTACGACATCGAGCCGCGCACCGGTTTCATGCTGATCGACACCCTGCTGGCCGACGAGCCGGACGCATTCTGGGATGCCCTGCACCACCTGATCCTGCCGGCCATCGTACTGGGCACCATCCCGCTGGCAGTGATTGCGCGGATGACCCGTTCCTCGATGCTTGAAGTGCTGCGCGAAGACTACATCCGTACCGCCAAGGCCAAGGGCCTGTCGCCGGCGCGCGTGGTGTTCGTGCACGGCCTGCGTAACGCGCTGATCCCGGTGCTGACAGTGGTGGGCCTGCAAGTCGGCACACTGCTGGCCGGTGCGGTTTTGACCGAAACCATCTTCTCCTGGCCCGGCATCGGCAAATGGCTGATCGAAGCCATTGGCGCGCGGGACTACCCGGTGGTGCAAAACGGCATCCTGCTGATCGCCTGTCTGGTGATCCTGGTGAACTTCGTGGTGGATATCCTCTACGGCTTCGCCAACCCACGCATCCGTCACCAGCGCTGAGATCATGACCATGACCACACCTACTCAAGTGTCAGCAGTCGATCAAAGCCTGCTGTACCCGTCGCCGTACAAAGAATTCTGGCAAGCCTTCTCCAAGAACAAGGGCGCGGTTGCCGGCCTGCTGTTTATGTTGCTGATCGTGTTCTGCGCGATCTTCGCCCCCTGGGTGGCGCCCCATAACCCGAGCGAGCAATACCGCGACTTCCTGCTGACCCCGCCGTCGTGGCTGGAAGGCGGGCAGATCCAGTTTTTGCTGGGCACCGACGAACTGGGCCGCGACCTGCTGTCGCGCCTGATCCAGGGCTCACGCCTATCGTTGCTGATCGGTTTGTCGTCGGTGGTGATGTCGCTGATCCCGGGGATCCTGCTGGGCCTGTTCGCCGGGTTCTTCCCGCGCTTGCTCGGCCCGACCATCATGCGTTTGATGGATATCATGCTCGCCCTGCCATCGCTGCTGCTGGCCGTGGCGATTGTCGCCATCCTCGGCCCTGGCCTGATCAACACCGTGATCGCGATTGCCATTGTGTCGCTGCCGTCCTACGTGCGCCTGACCCGCGCGGCGGTGATGGGCGAGCTCAACCGTGACTACGTGACCGCCGCACGCCTGGCCGGTGCCGGCCTGCCGCGCCTGATGTTCGTGACCGTGCTGCCCAACTGCATGGCGCCGTTGATCGTGCAGGCCACCTTGAGCTTTTCCTCGGCGATTCTCGATGCCGCCGCCCTGGGCTTCCTCGGCCTTGGCGTGCAACCGCCGACACCTGAGTGGGGCACCATGCTGGCTTCGGCCCGTGACTACATCGAACGTGCCTGGTGGGTCGTGAGCCTGCCTGGTTTGACCATTTTGCTCAGCGTGCTGGCAATCAACCTGATGGGCGACGGCCTGCGCGATGCGCTGGACCCGAAACTCAAGAATGCCGCGTGAGGAGATTCCCATGTCACTGCTAGAAATCAAGAATCTCAATGTGCGCTTCGGCGACAAAACCGCTGTGCCGGTGGTCGATGGCCTCGACCTGTCCGTGGACAAAGGCGAAGTGTTGGCCATCGTTGGCGAGTCGGGTTCGGGTAAATCCGTGACCATGATGGCGCTGATGGGCCTGATCGAGCATCCCGGCATCGTCACCGCCGACTCGCTGACCTTCGACGGCAAGGACATGCTCAAGCTGAGCAACCGCCAGCGCCGGCAGATCGTCGGCAAAGACCTGGCGATGGTGTTCCAGGACCCGATGACCGCGCTGAACCCCAGCTACACCGTGGGTTTCCAGATTGAAGAAGTGCTGCGCCTGCACCTGAAAATGTCCGGCAAGCAAGCGCGCAAGCGTGCCATTGAACTGCTGGAAAAGGTCGAGATCCCTGGCGCCTCCAGCCGCATGGATGCCTACCCGCACCAACTGTCCGGCGGCATGAGCCAGCGTGTGGCAATTGCCATGGCGATTGCCGGCGAACCAAAACTGCTGATCGCCGACGAACCCACCACCGCCCTGGACGTGACCATCCAGGCGCAGATCATGGAGCTGCTGCTGGCTCTGCAAAAAGAACAGAACATGGGCCTGGTGCTGATCACCCACGACCTCGCAGTCGTCGCGGAAACTGCCCAGCGCGTGTGCGTGATGTACGCCGGCCAAGCGGTGGAAGTCGGCCAGGTGCCCGGTTTGTTCGACGTGCCGGCGCACCCGTACAGCGAAGCGTTGCTGGCGGCGATCCCGGAACACAGCATGGGCGCCGCCCGTCTGTCGACCTTGCCGGGCATCGTCCCCGGTCGGTATGACCGCCCGCAAGGCTGCCTGTTGTCGCCACGCTGCCCGTATGTGCAGGACAGCTGCCGCCAGACCCGTCCGACCCTGGACCCGCAAGCCCACAGCCTTGTGCGCTGCTTCTACCCCTTGAACCAGGAGGTGGCGTAATGGCCGTCGTTCTTACCGCCCGCGACCTGACCCGTCACTACGAAGTGTCCCGTGGCCTGTTCAAGGGCCACGCCACCGTGCGCGCCCTCAATGGCGTGTCGTTCGAGCTGGAAGCCGGCAAGACCCTCGCCGTCGTGGGTGAGTCGGGGTGTGGCAAATCCACCCTGGCCCGGGCGCTGACGCTGATTGAAGAGCCGTCGTCCGGCTCGTTGAAAATCGCCGGCCAGGAAGTCGCCGGCGCCGACAAGGCCCAGCGCAAACAACTGCGCAAAGACGTGCAGATGGTGTTCCAGAGCCCCTATGCCTCGTTGAATCCGCGGCAGAAAGTCGGTGATCAACTGGGCGAGCCGCTGTTGATCAACACCAACCTGTCCGCCGCCGAACGCCGCGAAAAAGTGCAGGCGATGATGAAGCAAGTGGGCCTGCGCCCTGAGCATTATCAGCGTTACCCGCACATGTTCTCCGGTGGCCAGCGCCAGCGCATTGCCCTGGCCCGCGCCATGATGCTGCAACCCAAGGTGCTGGTGGCGGATGAACCGACCTCGGCCCTCGACGTGTCGATCCAGGCCCAGGTGCTCAACCTGTTTATGGACCTGCAGCAGCAGTACAACACGGCCTACGTGTTCATTTCCCACAACCTGGCGGTGGTGCAACACGTTGCCGACCACGTGATGGTGATGTACCTCGGTCGCCCGGTGGAAATGGGCGCGAAGAACGACATCTACGAGCGCCCGCTGCACCCTTACACCCAGGCGCTGCTGTCGGCCACCCCGACCATTCACCCGGACCCGAACAAGCCGAAGATCAAGATCGTCGGCGAGCTGCCCAACCCGCTTAACCCGCCCTCCGGCTGCGCGTTCCATAAGCGCTGCCCGTATGCCACCGAGCGCTGCAGCAGTGAAGAGCCGCTGCTGCGCGAACTGGACAACCGCCAAGTGGCTTGCCATCACGCGGAGCAGTTCGTGGCCTAACCCCCTGTAGGGGTGGGCTTGTGTGGGAGCGGGCTTGCCCGCGATAGCATCAGCGCGGTTTAACTGACAGTGCGAAGCCCTATCCCACACAAGCCCTCTCCCACAGGGCGATACAGCGTTGTACAGCCTCTCCCGCCAGATTGCGCATCAGTCTGGCGGGAGGGGCTTTTTTGTTTTTAGCAAAGTGTAAAAGTTGTAAATGACATTTACTTGTATTTGATAATGACTAGCATTCCGGCGCACAGAGGGCGCCGAATCCTGCTGGAAGGCAGTTCTGGTGCATCTCGCTCAGTTGCCACCTTCCCTAAAGGATTCTGCGGACATGTCACCTCGATTCAGGCTCAGCCATTTCTCCCTGGCGTTTATCGCCGCCCTCTCGTCTCCCGCACTGCTGGCGGATACCTTGGAAAGAGAACACGGCAAAGTGCCGGTAGCCGCTACCGACCTGCCCGTCGACGGCACCTCCCAAGCCCTGGAGTTGAGCGAAACACGAATCCTGGGCACCGCTGCCGAAGAACTCAAACAAGCCCCCGGCGTGTCGATCATCACCGCCGAAGACATCAAGAAACGCCCGCCGACCAACGACCTGTCGGACATCATCCGCCGTGAACCGGGCGTCAACCTCAGTGGCAACAGCTCCAGCGGCAGCCGAGGCAACAACCGCCAGATCGACCTGCGCGGCATGGGCCCGGAAAACACCCTGATCCTGATCGATGGCAAGCCCTCGACCTCGCGCAACGCCGTGCGCTACGGCTGGAGCGGCGACCGTGACACCCGTGGCGAAACCAACTGGGTGCCGGCCGAAGAAGTCGAACGCATTGAAATCCTGCGTGGCCCGGCGGCTGCTCGCTACGGCTCCGGGGCCATGGGCGGGGTGATCAACATCATCACCAAGCGCCCCACCGACCAGTTGCACGGCTCGCTGACCACCTACGTGTCGCTGCCCGAAGACGATGCCGAAGGCATGAGCAAACGCACCAACTTCAACCTCAGCGGCCCGTTGAGCGACACCTTGGCGTTCCGGGTGTATGGCGGCCTGAACAAGACCGATGCCGATGACTCCACCATCAACCAGGCCGAGCAGGCTAGCGCAGACTCGCTGGTCGCCGGCCGCGAGGGTGTGCGCAACAAGGACGTCAACGGTTTGCTCAGTTGGCAATTCACCCCCGAGCAGACCCTGGACCTGGAAGCCAGCTACAGCCGTCAGGGCAATATCTTCGCCGGCGACACCATGCTCAACGGCGGCGGTGTATTCGTGAACAGCCTGGTCGGCAAGGAAACCAGCGTGATCCAGCGCAGCAGTTTCTCCGCCACCCACCGTGGCGAGTTCGACTGGGGCTCGACCATGGCATCGCTGAGCCACGACCTGACCCGCAACGCACGCCTCAACGAAGGCCTGGCGGGTTCCGGCGAGGGCGCGCCCTCCGCCACCGCTGGCCGTTTCGAATCGCGGCTGCGCAACACCCGGGCCACGGCCGAGGTCAACCTGCCCCTGAGTTTCGGCACCGAGCAGGTGCTGACCCTGGGCAGCGAATACCTCTACGAGTCGATGAACGACCCGGGTTCGCTGCGCCCACAAAGCTACGACCCTGGCACAGGTGGCGTACCGAGCATTCCGGGGATGAGCCGCAGCAGCACCAAGACCACGGCCTCCAGCTATGCGCTGTTCGCCGAGGACAACATCGAAGTCGGCAGCAAGACCATCATCACCCCCGGCCTGCGCTACGACGATCATGAAGAGTACGGCGGCAACTGGAGCCCGAGCCTCAACGCCTCGCACCAACTGACCGATGAGCTGAGCCTCAAGGGCGGTATTGCCCGCGCCTACAAGACGCCCAACCTGTACCAGTCCAACCCCAACTACTTGCTGTACAGCCGTGGCAACGGTTGCAACGCCAGCGAAGCCAACTCCGGCGGCTGCTACCTGGTGGGTAACCCGGACCTGAAACCGGAAATCAGCGTCAACAAGGAAATCGGCCTGGCCTATGACAAAGGCACCTGGCGCACCAGCGCGACCTACTTCCGTAATGACTACAAGAACAAAATCAACGCCAGCAACACCGCCGCCTACCGCCTGGACGGCGGGCGCCGCGTGCTGGAGTGGGAAAACAGCGGGGCGGCACTGGTGCAGGGGGTCGAGGGCAACCTGTTCATGACCTTGCGCGACGACCTGGACTGGAACACCAACCTGACCTACATGATCGACTCCAAGGACAAGGACACCGGCGAACCGCTGAGCGTCATTCCCAAGTACACGGTCAACACCACCCTGGACTGGCAGGCCACCGACAAGCTGTCGTTCCAGGTCAGCGGCACCTACTACGGCAAGCAGGAGGCGCCGACCCTCAACTCCCGCAGCGCCAACCGCTATGATCGCAGCGCCCAACAGGATGTGGACCCGTACGGTTTGATGGGGTTGAGCAGCGGCTACGAGTTCACCAAGAACCTGAGTGTGCGCGTGGGCATCGAGAACCTGCTGGACAAGCGCCTGTATCGCAAAGGCAATGCTGACGATGCCGGTGCCCAGACGTATAACGAACCGGGTCGGGCTTACTTTGCGTCGGTGACGGCTTCGTTCTAAGGGCCATGCTATTGAAGGTCTTTGAATAGTCAGCTGTATCTGGACACTTTGGCGAGGGGACAAATCCCCTCGCCACCAGTGGGTGTTACCTTTAATTAAGCGTTAGCAATTACCGTTTATTCGCGAGCAAACCAACGACAAGTCCGACATTAAAAACAGCACTATCGCCCACCAACAAAGCAAACTTTCCGCAACTTGTAACTACCATGTTTCCGCAATTGCGCAACGCAATCTCAGAAGAATAAAGTCCGCCAGCTACAACTTCCTATATTCTTTGCGAGAACTGTCATGAGAGAAATTTCAAAATCTCTGAAAAAGCTGCTGTCTGATATCTACGAGGACGGCGACGTGTCGCTGATGGAGTTCAAGGCCTTGCAGGTTGAATCCGACCTGCGTTGGGGAAGGGTGGTCGATGAACTGGGGAAAAACAATACATTGCTGGCATTTCAAAGTTCGATGGATGTTGCCATGCACTTATTGTTTTTGAGCCTGAACTACATAAAGGACCAGGAAATCACTGATGTGGGCGAAGCCATTGTCAAAGATGCAATAGCCGCACAAGTTGAAACGCTAATGGCCGGTGCTGAACTGTCCCTTAAACAACTTAAAGTTGGCCCCAACACCCGGTAATCTACCGCAAAAAAAGGCGAAGCCATCACAGCTCCGCCTTTTTTTATACCGCTAACCCTTAGTGGTGTTCGCGGGTCGCACGGAATTTCACATCAGGCCAGCGCTCTTCCATCAACGCCAGGTTCACCCGGGTAGGCGCCAGGTAGGTCAGGTGGCCACCGCCGTCGATGGCGAGGTTTTCCACGGCCTTGTTGGAGAACTCCTCCAACTTCTTCTTGTCACTGCAATCAATCCAGCGTGCCGAGTACACGGTGATCGGCTCGTAGGAGCATTCGACCTTGTATTCCTCTTTCAAGCGGCTGGCCACCACATCGAACTGCAGCACACCCACGGCGCCGAGGATGATGTCGTTGCTGCGCTCGGGGAAGAACACCTGGGTGGCGCCCTCTTCCGCCAATTGCTGCAGACCTTGGCGCAGTTGCTTGGATTTCAGCGGGTCGCGCAGGCGTACGCGGCGGAACAGTTCCGGGGCGAAGTGCGGGATACCGGTGAAGCTCAAGGCTTCGCCTTCGGTGAAGGTGTCGCCGATCTGGATGGTGCCGTGGTTGTGCAAACCGATGATGTCGCCGGCAAACGCTTCTTCCAGTTGCTCACGCTCCGAGGAGAAGAACGTCAGGGCGTCGCCGATGCGTACGTCCTTGCCGGTGCGTACGTGGCGCATCTTCATGCCTTTTTCGTACTTGCCGGAGCAGATACGCATAAAGGCGATACGGTCGCGGTGCTTGGGGTCCATGTTCGCCTGGATCTTGAACACGAAGCCGCTGAATTTCTCTTCAACCGGCTCCACGGTACGCTCGTTGGCAACCCGCGCCAGTGGTTTCGGTGCCCAATTGACCACCGCATCCAGTACGTGGTCGACGCCGAAGTTGCCCAGGGCGGTACCGAAGAACACCGGGGTCAGTTGCCCGTCGAGGAATTCCTGCTGGTTGAACTCATGGCAGGCGCCCTGCACCAGTTCCAGTTGGTCGACGAAGCGCTCGTACTCGTCACCCAGGTGGGCGCGGGCCTCATCGGAGTCGAGTTTCTCGATGATCTTCACATCGGTGCGTTCGTGACCGTGGCCGGCGGTGTAGACAATGATGTAGTCGTCGGCCAGGTGGTACACGCCCTTGAAGTCGCGGTAGCAACCAATCGGCCAGGTGATCGGCGCGGCCTTGATCTTCAGGACGGCTTCGATTTCATCCAGCAGTTCGATCGGGTCGCGGATGTCACGGTCGAGTTTGTTGATAAAGCTGACGATCGGCGTATCGCGCAGGCGGCACACGTCCATCAGCGCGATGGTGCGTGGCTCGACGCCCTTACCGCCGTCGAGGACCATCAAGGCCGAGTCCACCGCGGTCAGGGTGCGGTAGGTATCTTCGGAGAAGTCTTCATGGCCCGGGGTGTCGAGCAGGTTGACCATGTGGTCGCGATAGGGGAACTGCATGACCGACGTGGTAATGGAAATACCCCGTTGTTTCTCCATCTCCATCCAGTCAGAGGTGGCATGGCGATCGGATTTGCGGGATTTCACCGTGCCGGCCACTGCGATCGCCTTGCCCATCAGCAGGAGCTTTTCGGTGATGGTGGTTTTACCGGCATCGGGGTGGGAAATAATGGCGAAAGTGCGGCGTTTCGCGACTTCGGCGGCCTGGTGGGTCATGGGAAATCGCCTGGCAGGTGAGTCAAAAAAGGGCGGCGAGTATAGCGCAAACCCAGGGAGCCGGACCACCGTTCACCCGATTGGGGGGTGGCTAAATGCTGCCAAGTATGGAACCTTTTAAAAGGTAGAGACGTCCACTCCCCTGCTACCGCACTCGGAACAGGGGCTGAAAAATCAGCAAGTTAGCCTGACGAGGCTGCGCTCATGGCTTGGTCGCATACCGCGTTGCCGGTATCGGCGAGCTGCTTTTCGCGAACATATTCGCCGACAGCCAGGAATGGCATTGCCGCTCGGAAATGTGTTCGCCGACAAAAGAAAAAAGGAGTCCGCCTGTGGCTATTCGCTATGGCAAAGGGCTGATAGGAGGAGCGGTTGTCGTCGCTCTCCTGGCCCTGCTGGTCCACTGGATCGGCATCAACACGATCGAACTGTACCGCGACGATTTGTTGTTTTACCTGCAAGCTCACCTGATTCTTGTACTTGTCTCCATGCTGGCTGCCCTGATCGTAGGGATCCCCGCCGGTATCCTGCTCAGCCGACCGAATATGGTCGGGCGCGCAGAACGCTTCATGCAGATCTTCAACATCGGCAACACCGTCCCTCCCCTGGCCGTACTGGCCATCGCCCTCGGCGTCCTCGGCATCGGCAGTGGCCCGGCCATCTTCGCCCTGTTCCTCGCCTCCTTGCTGCCCATCGTGCGCAATACCTACGAAGGCCTGAAAAACGTGCAGGGTTCCTTGAAGGAAGCCGCCGTCGGCATCGGCATGACCCCACGCCAGGTGCTGTTTCGCGTCGAATTGCCCAACGCCGTGCCGATCATTATCGGTGGCGTACGTGTGGCCCTGGCAATCAACGTCGGCACCGCACCGCTGGCGTTCCTGATTGGCGCCAATAGCCTGGGCAGCCTGATCTTCCCCGGCATCGCCCTGAACAACCAGCCGCAATTGCTGCTCGGCGCCGCGTGCACCGCGCTGCTGGCATTGCTGCTTGACGGTCTGGTGACCATGGCCAGCCGCCTCTGGCTGGAACGCGGGTTGCGTCCGTCTTAAGGCTTGGCAAAGGAATTCACATGAAAAAACTGACTTTGATACTGAGCTGCGTCCTGCTGTTTGCAGGCATTGCGCAAGCTGCTGAAAAACCGGTGATCCGCATCGGCGCCCGGGTCTTCACCGAACAGACCCTGCTCGCCGAAATCACCTCCCAGTACCTGCGCACCAAGGGGTACGACACCCGCGTGACCGGCGGCCTGGGCAGCAACCTGGCGCGCAGTGCCCAGGAAAGCGGGCAACTGGACCTGATCTGGGAGTACACCGGCGTGTCCCTGGTGGCCTACAACCATGTGGACGAGAAGCTCGACAGCGAACAGTCCTACGCACGGGTTAAAGAACTCGACGCAAAAAAAGGCCTGGTCTGGCTGTCGCCGTCGAAATTCAGCAATACCTACGCCCTGTCCCTGCCGGAAAACGTGGCCAAGGAGTATCCGCAGATCAACACCATCAGCGACCTGACCCAGGCGCTGGCCGAGACAACCCATGAAAACCGCCTGGTGGCCCTGGACACCGAGTTCGCCAACCGTTCCGACGGCATGGCCGGCATGGTCAAGCTGTACGGCATGAACCTCACCCGCAAGAACACCCGGCAGATGGACGCCGGTCTGGTCTACACCGCCTTGCGCAATGGCCAGGTATTTGCCGGCCTGGTGTACACCACCGACGGTCGCCTCAATGCCTTCAAATTGAAGCTGCTGGAAGATGACCTGCACTACTTCCCGGATTACACCGCAGCCCCCGTGGTGCGTCAGGTTTATCTGGATGCCCACCCGCAATTGGCCGCCGACCTCAAGCCACTGGCAGCGCTGTTCGACGATGAAACCATGCGCCAGCTGAACGCGCGGGTCGACGTCGACCATGAAAGCCCATCGGCTGTAGCCGCTGATTTCCTGCGCCAGCACCCACTCAACTAAAAGAGGAGAAGACATGGAATTTCTGAACGCCTTTTCCCATCTTGATTGGGCCCAAGTCCTGCACCTGACCTGGCAGCACATCACCCTGGTCGGGATCGCCGTGATCCTCGCGATCGTCGTAGGCGTGCCCCTGGGCGTGCTGATGACCCGCTTCCCGACCCTGGCCGGCCCGTTGCAAGCCAGTGCCACGGTGCTGCTGACGGTGCCATCGATTGCCCTGTTCGGCCTGCTGCTGCCGTTCTACTCCAAATTTGGCCAGGGCCTGGGGCCGATGCCGGCGATCACCGCCGTATTCCTCTACTCCCTGCTGCCGATCATGCGTAACACCTACCTGGCCCTGACCGGCGTCGAGCCGGGCATCCGCGAAGCCGCCAAAGGCATCGGCATGACCTTCGGCCAGCGCCTGCGCATGGTCGAGCTGCCGATTGCAGTGCCGGTGATCCTCGCCGGGGTGCGCACCGCCGTGGTGATGAACATCGGTGTAATGACCATTGCCGCCACCATCGGCGCCGGTGGCCTGGGTGTACTTATTCTGGCTTCCATCAGCCGCAGCGACATGTCGATGCTGATCGTTGGCGCCGTGCTGGTCAGTCTCCTGGCCATCTTCGCCGACCTGCTTCTGCAATGGCTGCAACGCTCGCTGACTCCAAAAGGATTGCTCAAATGATCGAACTTCAAAACCTGTCCAAGACCTTCCAAAGCAACGGCAAGACTGTCACCGCCGTTAACGACGTGAGCCTGACTGTCAATGAAGGCGAGATTTGCGTGTTCCTCGGTCCCTCGGGCTGCGGCAAGAGCACCACGCTGAAGATGATCAACCGCCTGATCAAGCCCTCCTCGGGCAAGATCCTGATCAACGGCGAAGACACCACCGACCTCGATGAAGTGACCCTGCGCCGCAATATCGGCTACGTGATCCAGCAGATCGGCCTGTTTCCCAACATGACCATCGAGGAAAACATCGTGGTCGTGCCCAAGCTGCTGGGCTGGGACAAGCAGAAATGCCACGACCGCGCCCGCGAGTTGATGAGCATGATCAAGCTCGAACCCAAGCAGTATCTGCACCGCTACCCGCGCGAGCTGTCCGGTGGCCAGCAACAGCGCATCGGCGTGATCCGCGCCCTGGCGGCCGACGCGCCGTTGCTGCTGATGGATGAGCCGTTCGGCGCGGTCGACCCAATCAACCGCGAGATGATCCAGAACGAGTTCTTCGAGATGCAACGCGCGCTGAACAAGACGGTGATCATGGTCAGCCATGACATCGACGAGGCGATCAAGCTGGGCGACAAAATCGCCATCTTCCGCGCCGGCAAGTTGTTGCAGATCGACCACCCGGACACTCTGCTGGCCCATCCTGCCGACGAGTTTGTCAGCAACTTTGTCGGCCAGGACAGCACCCTCAAGCGCCTGCTGCTGGTCAAGGCCGAAGACGCGGCGGACAACGCCCCGTCGGTCAGCCCGGAAACCCCGGTGGCCGATGCCCTGGAGCTGATGGACGAGCATGACCGCCGCTATGTGGTGGTCACCTGCGCCGAGAACAAGGCGCTGGGTTATGTACGACGTCGCGACCTGCATCGTCAGACGGGTACCTGCGCCCAATACCTGCGCGAGTTCAACGCCACGGCGGCGTTTGACGAGCACTTGCGCATCCTGTTGTCGCGCATGTACGAGTTCAACCGCTCGTGGCTGCCGGTGATGGATGCCGAGCGGGTGTTTTTGGGTGAAGTGACCCAGGAGTCGATTGCCGAGTACCTGAGCTCTGGTAAGTCCCGTGGGGGCAAGACCAGTATTGTGTCGCCTGCCGAGACCGCACTGGCCTGAGACCACTCGGTCAAAATTGTGGGAGCGGGCTTGCTCGCGAAAGCGGTGTGTCAGTCACTGAATGGGTGCTGACCCACCGCCTTCGCGAGCAAGCCCGCTCCCGCATTTAGTTCTGCTGGGTGTCAGGAAATAGCCTGATTCCTCCTCATTGGGGAACATCAATCCGTCACACCGGTCGGTTACATAAGTAGCTGAACTGGGTCACGCGACGAACGCGTGCAAAAACGCGACATTTTTAGTTGATCTCAAGCCCCTCACGCCCTAAAGTTCGCGCCGAACGTCCATGCTGGAAACGATCCATCCGGCTCAAGTACTGACGACGAGACAGCAAGGCCAAGGGAAGCTTATCCCATGGCCTTTTTGCTTTCGGCGACATGCCTTGGGAAGTAGGCGAACCAAAGTGGGGATACGGAGGACGTTCATTTGCACCCATTGTTAATTTCAGTTTGCCCTTAGGAGTTCCCAGCATGTCGATCAACGTCGAAGATTATTTCGCGCGCGCCACTTTTGACAAAATGAAGGCGTTCGCCGACAAGCAAGAAACCCCGTTCGTGGTGATCGACACCGCGATGATCAGCCAGGCCTACGATGACCTGCGCGCCGGTTTCGAATTCGCCAAGGTGTACTACGCCGTCAAGGCCAACCCGGCTGTCGAGATCATCGACCTGTTGAAAGACAAGGGTTCGAGCTTCGACATCGCCTCGATCTACGAGCTGGACAAGGTCATGGACCGCGGCGTCAGCGCCGACCGTATCAGCTACGGCAACACCATCAAGAAATCCAAGGACATCCGCTACTTCTACGAGAAGGGCGTGCGCCTGTTCTCCACCGACTCCGAAGCCGACCTGCGCAACATCGCCAAGGCCGCGCCGGGCTCGAAAGTCTATGTGCGTATCCTCACCGAAGGCTCGACCACGGCTGACTGGCCTTTGTCGCGCAAATTCGGCTGCCAGACCGACATGGCCATGGACCTGCTGATCCTCGCCCGCGATTTGGGCCTGGTGCCTTACGGCATCTCGTTCCACGTGGGTTCGCAACAGCGTGATATCAGCGTGTGGGACGCCGCCATTGCCAAGGTCAAGGTGATCTTCGAGCGTTTGAAAGAAGAAGACGGCATCCACCTCAAGCTGATCAACATGGGCGGTGGCTTCCCGGCCAACTACATCACCCGCACCAACAGCCTGGAAACCTACGCCGAGGAAATCATCCGCTTCCTCAAGGAAGACTTCGGTGACGAGCTGCCGGAAATCATCCTGGAACCAGGCCGTTCGTTGATCGCCAACGCCGGGATCCTGGTCAGTGAAGTGGTGTTGGTCGCCCGCAAATCCCGCACCGCCGTCGAGCGTTGGGTGTACACGGATGTGGGCAAGTTCTCCGGCCTGATCGAAACCATGGACGAAGCCATCAAGTTCCCGATCTGGACCGAGAAAAAGGGCGAGATGGAAGAAGTGGTGATCGCCGGTCCTACCTGCGACAGCGCCGATATCATGTACGAAAACTACAAGTACGGCCTGCCTCTGAACCTGGCCATTGGTGACCGCCTGTACTGGCTGTCGACGGGTGCGTACACCACCAGCTATAGCGCAGTTGAATTCAACGGTTTCCCGCCGCTGAAATCCTTCTACGTCTGAACCCGTAGGAGCCGGCTTGCCGGCTCCTGCAATTCCTCTGCGCGTTGTTGGTAGGCATCGGCCATGGCGCGAATCTGCGGATCATTGGCCGCTGCCAGCGCTTTATGAGCCACCCGCAAGAACTTCAGATTCCCGCCCTCCAGTGCCTTGTGCAACCACTCCAGCGCCGCTTCGATCTGCCCATGCTCAGCCAGCATGGCCGCATAACTGAACTGCCCGCGAAAATCCCCACCTTGCGCCGAGCGGCGATACCACTCAAGCGCTGCGGGCACGTCTTGCGCACAGAACTGCCCTTCTTCCAGGTAACGCCCCAACAGGTTCATCGACTTGGCATGCCCCCGTTTGGCAGCCTGGCGATAGCAGGCCAGTGCCTGCTGCTGGTCTTGCGTCACCCCGCGCCCGGTGGCCAGCAGGTTGGCGTAGTTGTACAGCCCCCAATCCAACCCGGCTTCTGCCGCCTGGCGGTACTCCCCGGCAGCCGCCCGCTCATTGGCGGCGCAACCCCAACCATGCTCCAGGCAGCGCCCCACCATATTGCGCGCCATCAAGTGGCCGCCCTGTGCGGCGATCCGGAACCAGCGCAGGGCCAGCGCTTCATCGCGCTCGATCCCGCGCCCTTCCAGGAGGATTTGCCCCAGTAGCGCCTGGGCATCGAGCACGCCCTCCTTCGCCGCCATCAGGATCGCCTGGGCCGCGCGGGCCGGTGATTCGTCGAGCATGGCCCGCAGTTGTTCGCCGTCGAGGCGTTCTTCGCGGCGCAAGTGAAAAGCCATGCTCAGACCTCGACCCAGCGACGCAACAGGTTGTGATAGGTGCCGGTGAGCTGGATCAGCGCCGGGTGGTCCGGTACGTCACGGCTCAGTTGCTGGATCGCACCGTCCATTTCGAACAGCAACGTACGCTGGCTGTCTTCGCGCACCAGGCTTTGGGTCCAGAAAAACGCGGCATAGCGCGCGCCCCGGGTCACGGCGTTGACCTTGTGCAGGCTGGAGCCTGGGTACAGCACCATGTCACCGGCCGGCAACTTGACCCGCTGCAGGCCGAAGGTGTCCTGGATCTCCAGTTCGCCGCCGTCGTATTCATCCGGGTCGCTGAAAAACAGCGTAGAGGACAGGTCAGTGCGTACCCGCTCGTGGCTGCCCTTGGGCTGGCGTACGGCGTTATCAATATGGAAGTCGAAGCTGCCGCCGGCGGTGTAGCAATTGAGCAGGGGCGGGAAGACTTTATGCGGCAGCGCAGCCGACATGAACTGCGGGTTTTGCCACAGGCGCTCGAGCATGGCCGCGCCGATTTCCTTGGCCAGTGGATGGCCCTCCGGCAATTGCAGATTGTGCTTGGCCTTGGCCGACTGATGACCGGCGGTGATCTTGCCGTCAGCCCAGTCCGCCTGCTCCAGGGCTTCGCGGATGCGCAATACCTCGTCGCGGGAGAACAGGCCGGGAATATGCAGCAGCATGGGGCGTTACCTGAGAGCAGAGGGGCGCCAATGGTATTGATTACTATTGGCGCTGTAAAACCCTGATCCGACGGGCAGACGTATGAGCCCGCAAAAACCGTAACTCCCGAAGTGTAAATTTTGTAAATAGAATGCAAATAGCAATGCCTCTCAATTGCTATGCATAATTGTTTACAATATATTTCGCGCCCTAACATCCTTGGGGTAGGGAATTTCATGTCGCGCCACATTACAAAAACACCAAACAGTTCACCGCGCTTGCTGGCCTCGGCCATTGGCGTGGCCATCAGCGCCAGCTCCGTGGCCCACATGGCGCAAGCGGCCGAAGAGACCGAACAAAAAGGCGAGCGCAACAGCATTTCCCTGGGAGCCACCAGCATCACCGGCCAGGAACAGGACGCGACCTCCTACCAGACCGAAAACGCCTCTTCGCAGAAATACACCGCGCCGCTGGTCGACACCCCGCGCTCCGTCACCGTGGTACCGGCGCAGGTACTCAAGGACACTGCCGCCACCTCGCTGCAGGACGCTTTGCGTACCGTGCCGGGCATTACCTTTGGTGCTGGCGAAGGCGGCAACCCCCAGGGCGACCGCCCGTTCATCCGCGGCTTCGATGCCCAGGGCGACACCTACCTGGACGGCGTGCGTGACACCGGCGGCCAGAGCCGGGAAATTTTCGATATCGAGTCCATCGAAGTCAGCAAGGGCCCCAACTCCTCGTTCGGTGGCCGTGGCTCGGCCGGTGGCAGCCTCAACCTGGTGAGCAAAACCCCACAAGCACGGGACTTCCTCAACGGCGGTTTTACCTACGGCTCCGACCAGACCCGTCGCTATGCCCTCGACGTCAACCGCCAGTTCCTCGACAGCGCCGCGTTCCGCCTGAACCTGATGAGCCACGAACAGAACGTGGCCGGCCGCGACGCAGTCAACTACGACCGTTGGGGCGTGGCACCGTCGCTGACCTTTGGCCTGGGCACCCCGACCCGCGTCAACCTCAGCTACTACCATATGGAAAGCAACGACCTGCCGGATTCGGGTATTCCTTATGGCTATAGCTCCGCCGCAGCCACCGCCCATGGTCACGACAAGCCTACCGACGGCGGCGACAGCAGCAACTTCTACGGCCTCAAGGATCGCGACTTCCGCAAGACCCGCGCCGATATCAGTACGTTCTCCATCGAGCACGATCTGAACGACAACATGACGATCAAGAACACCCTGCGTCATGGCAGTACGGGTCAGGATTACGTCCTCACTCAGCCGGACGACAGCAAACTCAACGTCAACCAGTTCGGCACCGTCTGGCGCCGGGCCAATAGCCGTGTGTCGACCACCACGACCACCACCAACCAGACCGATCTGTTTGGCAGCTTCCAGGCCCTGGGCTTCAAGCACAGCTACTCCACCGGCCTGGAATTTACCGGGGAAGAAACCCGTGTCAGCGGTTACACCGTCAGCCCTAACAGCAACCCTACCGGCGGCTGCACACCTGGCAAGGTCGGCAACAGCGGCGGCCAATGCACCTCGCTGGGCAACCCGAACCCAAACGATGCCTGGACCGGCAGCGTCGCCCGCAACTACATGGGCACCGACACCAAGGCCACCAGCCGCGCCGCGTACGTGTTCGACACCATCGAGCTCGATCCACAGTGGCTGCTGAACGTTGGCCTGCGTTATGACACCTTCGACACCGTCGCCAACACCAACGCAGCCACCGGCCGTACCAAGCTCAAAGACGACAGCCAGTTCTTCAACTGGCAGGCCGGCCTGGTCTGGAAGCCGATGGAAAACGGCAGCATCTACACCTCCTATGCCACTTCGGCCTCGCCCGCTGGCGGCCTGGTGGGTGAAGGTGTCGACTCCAACGCCATCCCAACCGGCATCAACACCAGCGACATGAAGCCGGAAGAAACCGTCAACTACGAGCTGGGCACCAAGTGGGATCTGTTCCACGACCGCCTGTCCCTGACCGCTGCCGTGTTCCGCACCGAGAAGAAAAACGCGCGCATCCTGGTGAACTCCAACACCTATGAAAATGCCGGCGAATCCCGGGTCGATGGCCTGGAGCTTTCCGCCAGCGGCAAACTCACCGAGCAGTGGCAGGTATTCGCCGGCTACAGCTACCTGAAAAGCGAGCTGGTGGACCCAGGCAAAAACGGCAACCGCCAAGGCGTGGTGACTGCGGGCTCCAACAAAGGCAACGAAATGCCCAACACGCCGAAGCACTCCTTCAGCCTGTGGACCACCTATGACATCACCTCGAAACTCACCGTCGGTGGCGGCGCGTTCTATGTGGACGACGTCTACGGCGACCCGGCCAACACCGTCTACGTGCCGTCCTACACCCGCTACGACGCCATGGCCAGTTACAAGCTGACCAAAAACGTCGACCTGCAATTGAACGTGCAAAACCTGACCGACAAGACCTACTACGACAAGGCCTATGGCGCGCACTTCGCCAACCAGGCAGCCGGTCGTACCGCGCTGTTGACCACCAGCTTCCACTTCTAAGGCGCTAGACGTTTCATGCAAAAGCCCCGCGCATTGGCTGCCCGGGGCTTTCGTCTGTAAAAAAGAAAGTTTCTCGACCACCCACGGCATAATGCGCGCCGTAAAAATCATATCCAGCTCAGCGAGGCCGTCCGACGTGTTGAAGAAAACCCTGTTCCAGTTGCACTGGTTTTTCGGCATTACCGCCGGGCTGGTGTTGGCATTGATGGGGATTACGGGGGCCGCGTACTCGTTCCAGGATGAAATCCTGCGGGCGCTCAACCCCACGGTACTGACCGTGCAAAAACAACCCGCCGGGGTGCTGCCGCCCGCTGAACTGGTACGCAAACTCGAAGCCACCGAAGGCAAGGCCGTGTCCATGCTGTGGGTAGAAAGCGAAAGCGGCAACGCTGCCCGCGTGTTCTTCACCCCGCCACCGGGCGAGCGCCGGGGGCAGATGCGCTACTTCGACCCGTACACCGGCGACTACCTGGGCGACGCCGTCGGCCAGGATTTTTTCGCCCTGATGCTGCAACTGCACCGCTTCCTCGCCATGGGTGACACCGGCCGGCAAATCACCGGCGCCTGTACGCTGATTCTGATTTTCTTCTGCCTTTCCGGCCTGTACCTGCGCTGGCCGCGCCAGGTGGCGAGCTGGCGTGCCTGGCTGACCCTGGACTGGCGCAAGAAAGGCCGCAGCTTCAACTGGGACCTGCACTCGGTGTTCGGCACCTGGTGCCTGCTGTTCTATCTGTTGGCCGCGCTTACCGGGCTGTCCTGGTCCTACGAGTGGTACAACAAAGGCCTGACCCGGCTGCTGTCCGATGCACCGCAGAACGAGCGGGTGCGCAATCGCGGCCCGGCGCCTGCGGGCCCGGCGCCCATCGCCAATTACGAGGCAATCTGGAGCAGCATCTACAGCACTGCCGGCCCGGGCTTGAGCGCCTACAACATCCGTATGCCACCTGTCGACGGGCAACCGGCCACGGTCTACTACCTGTTGCAGAGCTCGCCCCATGACCGCGCGCTGAACCAGATCAACCTCGACCCGGCCACAGGCGTCGTCAAAAGCGTCGAGCGCTATGGCGACAAAAGCCTCAAGGCGCAGCTGCTGACCAGCATCTATGCCCTGCATGTGGGCAGTTATTTCGGCCTGGTGGGGCGGATCATTCTTACCGTCACTGCACTGTGCATGCCGCTGTTCTTTATTACCGGCTGGTTGCTGTACCTGGACCGCCGCCGCAAAAAGCGCCAGGTGCGCGATGCCCGTAAAGGCCTGGGCGAGAACCACAGCGATGCACCGGCCTGGCTGATCGGTTTCGCCAGCCAGAGCGGGTTTGCCGAGCAACTGGCCTGGCAGACCGCCGGCCAGTTGCAGGCCGCCGGGTTGCCGGTGAAGGTCCAGCCCTTGGGCAGCGTCAGCGAAGAGGACTTGCGCCAGTCGGAACACGCACTGTTTGTGGTCAGTACCTTCGGCGATGGCGAAGCACCGGACAGCGCGCGCGGCTTCGAACGCAGCGTGCTGGGGCGCGACCTTTCTCTCCAGGGCCTGAACTACTCGGTGCTGGCCCTGGGCGATCGCCAATACCAGCACTTCTGCGGCTTTGCCCGGCGCCTGCACTTCTGGCTAACCCACCAGGGCGGCAACGCGTTGTTCGCCCCGGTCGAAGTCGACAGCGGCGACCAGGAGGCCCTGCTGCACTGGCAACACCAACTGGGGCAGATCACCGGCCATGCACCGGCCGCCTGGGCCAGCGCCCACTATGAAAGCTGGACCCTGAGCCGGCGTACCCTGCTCAACCCAGACAGCAGCGGCACGGGTGTCTACCTGCTGGGCCTCAACCCGCCCGCCCCGCGCGACTGGCTGGCCGGCGACCTGGTGGAAATTCTGCCACGCCATTGCCCGTGGGCCGTCGAGCATTTCCTCGATGGCCTGGGCATCGCCGGCACGGACGAAGTGCTTGTCGATGGCCTGGCGCGGCCCCTGGAACAGGTGCTGGCCAGCCGCCAATTGCCGGACAACCGCTCCCATCTGGTCGGCCTGCACGCCCAGGCCCTGGTGGAGGCACTGGTGCCAGTGGGCATGCGCGAATACTCCATCGCCTCGATTGCCAGCGACGGCGTGCTGGAGCTGATCGTGCGCCAGGAACGCCACCCTGACGGCAGCCTGGGCCTGGGGTCGGGCTGGCTGACCGAGCACGCGCCGCTGGGTGCCGCGATCAGCCTGCGGTTGCGGCGCAACAGCGGCTTCCATCTGCCAACGGAGCCTGTGCCAATGATTCTGCTGGGCAACGGCACTGGCCTGGCCGGCTTGCGCAGCCTGCTCAAGGCGCGCATCGCCGATGGCCAGCAGCGCAACTGGTTGCTGTTCGGCGAACGCAACATCGCCCATGACTACCACTGCCAGAACGAGCTGCAAGGCTGGTTGGCCAGTGGCGACCTGGCGTTGCTGGACCTGGCGTTTTCGCGGGATCAAGACGAGAAAATCTACGTCCAGGACCGCCTGCGCGAATCCGCCGATGTACTGCGTAAATGGCTGGCCGAGGGCGCAGCGATTTATGTCTGCGGGAGTTTGCAGGGCATGGCGGCCGGGGTGGATCAGGTGTTGGTGGATGTTCTGGGAAGCGAGGCGGTGCAACGCCTTATCGAACAGGGCCGCTACCGCCGGGATGTCTACTGACCTACAGCCATCAAAATGTGGGAGCACTCCAAATCAAGAAGACTGGGAGCCCACAAACGGCGGGATGTCTACGATCTCTGGACACGCACACATCCAAATGTGGGAGCGGGCTTGCCCGCGATGGCGGTCTGTCAGTAACCGATTGGCTGGCTGATCTATCGCAATCGCGGGCAAGCCCGCTCCCACAGGTTTGGGCGCATTTCAGGTCAGGTGGGTTGGAGTTTTTGTTCGAATACCGACACGCCATCCAGGTCGCGCAACGTGACCGTCAGCTCCGCCGTTTGCCCATCAATCTGCACCTCGCCAAAAAACTGGAACCCGGCAAACGGCGACGTGTTTTGCGCCGGTGGGGCTTTTTCAAACACCACCTGCGGGCCAAAGGTTTTATCCAGCGGATTGGGCCCGAAGCTCCCTGCATTCAAGGGCCCCGCGACAAACTCCCAGAACGGCTCGAAATCCTGGAACGCCGCCCGGTCCGGGTGGTAGTGGTGCGCCGCGCAGTAGTGCACATCGGCGGTCAGCCACACATGGTTGCGCACCTGTTGCGCGCGCAGGAAACCGAGTAACTCGGCAATTTCCAGCTCACGGCCCTGGGCCGCGCCAGGGTCGCCGTTGGCCACCGCTTCCCAGCGCGGCACACCGGGGCTGACTTCGCCGTCGGGCACGCCGAGGCCGATAGGCATGTCGGCGGCAATCACCTTCCACTGCGCCTTCGATGCCTTGAGTCCGCCCTTGAGCCAGTCCAATTGCGCCCGCCCCAGAAACGGCTTGGCAGCGCCCAGGTTGTCATCGTTGGCCTCACGATAGCTGCGCATGTCGAGTACAAACACATCGAGCAACGGCCCGTAGCTGAGCTTGCGGTAGATGCGCCCGCCCTGGTCGGCGCCCTGCAAGCGCATCGGCGCGTATTCCAGCCAGGCCTGGCGTGCGCGGCCCACCAGGGTGGTGATGTCCTTGGTCTGGTAACGCTCGTCCAGTTGCTTGCCAGGCGACCAGTTGTTGACCACTTCGTGATCGTCCCATTGCCAGATCTGCGGCACCTGGGCATTGAAGCGGCGCACGTTTTCGTCCATCAGGTTGTAGCGATAGTTACCACGGTATTCATCCAGGGTTTCGGCGACTTTGCTCTTGGCCTCGGTGGTGAGGTTGCGCCAGATACGCCCGCTTTCGGTGGTCAGTTGCGCCGGCACCGGGCCGTCGGCGTAGATGGTGTCGCCGCTGTGGATAAAAAAATCCGGCAGGCGCAGACGCATGGCTTCGTAGATGCGCATGCCGCCGATGTCCGGGTTGATGCCGAAGCCCTGGCCGACGGTGTCGCCGCTCCACACAAAGCGGATATCGCGGCGCTGTTGCGGCACGCTGCGCAAGTGGCCGAACCAGGGCTCGCTGGCCACGCCGGTCTGCGCGTCCTCAAATTGCACACGGTAGAAAATCGCCTGGTCGGCGGGCAGCCCGGTCAACTCGACGCGGGCGGTGAAGTCGCTGCGGCTGTCGGCCAAAGGCGAGATGAATCGGCGCGGGTTGCTGAACAGGCTGCGGGTATCCCACTCGACCACCATCCGTGCAGGGCGGTCGCAGCGGCTCCAGATCATGGCGCGGTCGCCCAGCAAGTCGCCGGACTGCACGCCATCGGTCAACTGCGGCCGGTCCTTGACCGACGCGATCACCGCCGGTGCCAGCCCCGGCAACAGCAGGCCGGCGCCGACACCCTGAATCACCCGGCGACGGCCGGGGTTGAAGTGGCTCATGGCTTTCCCTCTGCACAGCAAAAGGAAAACTAAAGCATGGGCGGATGAAGCACAGATGACAGGCGCCGACACCTACATTCAGGCGACGGCCTCGGGGCGCTTGATCACGGCATACACCAAGCCGGTGAGCACGCTGCCAGCGACGATCGCCAACAGGTACAACAGCGCATGGTTGATGGTGTTCGGGATCAGCATCACAAACAGCCCGCCGTGGGGTGCCATCAGCTTGCAGCCGAAGTACATCGACAAGGCACCGGTCAATGCGCCGCCGGCGATGCTGGCCGGGATCACCCGTAGCGGGTCCTTGGCGGCAAACGGGATGGCGCCTTCGGAGATAAAGCACATGCCCAGGATCAACGCGGCCTTGCCGGCCTCGCGCTCGGTCTGGGCGAACTTGCGCCGGGCCAGGAACGTGGCGATTGCCATGCCAATCGGCGGCACCATGCCCGCGGCCATGGTGGCGGCCATCGGTGCGCCGCTCTGGGAGGCCAGCAGGCCGACGGAGAACGCGTAGGCCGCCTTGTTGATCGGCCCGCCAAGGTCGGCGCACATCATCCCGCCCAGCAGGATGCCCAGCAGCACCGCATTGGTGGTGCCCATGGTGCTGAGGAAGTCCGTCAGGCCCACTAGCATCTGCGCCACCGGCGGGCCGATCAGGTAGATCATCGCCAGGCCGGTGATCAGGCTCGCCAGCAACGGGATGATCAGGATCGGCTTGAGCGACTCCAGGCTCTGCGGCAATGGCACCGCGCGGGTAATCAGCTTGACGCTGTAGCCGGCGAGGAACCCGGCAAAGATCCCGCCGATAAAACCTGCGCCCAGGGTGCTGGCCAACAGGCCGCCGATCATCCCCGGCGCGAGGCCCGGACGGTCGGCAATCGAATAGGCGATGTAGCCGGCGAGCAGCGGCACCATCAGGGTGAAGGCATGGTCGCCGACCGCTTTGAGGGCCGCCGCCAGGGTGCCGGGCTCTTCGTAGGCGTGAATACCGAAGACGAAGGACAGGGCAATCAACAAGCCCCCGGCCACGACCATCGGCAACATGAATGACACGCCGGTCAGCAGGTGTTTGTAGACCCCGGTTTTCTCTGGTTTGGCCGTCGTACCGCTGGCGGCGCTTTCCTGCTGGCCTTCGGCCAGGGCTTTATCGAGGATCGCGGCGGACTGCTTGAGCGCAATGCCAGTGCCACAGCGGTAGATTTTCTTGCCGGCAAAGCGCTCGGTGGCCACTTCGATATCGGCGGCCAGCAGCACCACGTCGGCGTCGCGAATGGCTTGCTCGCTCAGGGGCGTACGTGCGCCTACCGAGCCCTGGGTTTCTACCTGCAGGTCGTAACCCTTGGCCTTGGCGGCCTGCTGCAACGCTTCGGCGGCCATAAAGGTGTGGGCCACGCCGGTGGGGCAGGCGGTGATGGCGACAATGCGCGGCACGTTTTTTACCGTCGGCACTGTGGTGCTGGCAACGTACAACTGGGCCTCTTGCGCGCCCCGTTGCAGCACCGCTTCAACGTCCTGTAACGCCTGGGCCGGAGTGCTCTGGTACACGCGCTTGCCGACAAAGCGCTGCATGTCCACGGGCGTACTGGCGACCAGCAACACCCATTCGGCCGCGTCGAGGGTGGCCTGGGAAAGGGCGCGCTCGGGGTGGTTCACGTCCACCACTTCCACGCTGGTGCTCCAGCCCTGGCGTTGTGCGGCGGCGTCCAGCAAGCGGGCGCACAGCACACTGGTGACCATGCCGTTGGGGCAGGCGGTAACAATGGCTAACTTCATGACAAACCCTCTTATTGTTCTGTCAGCGGGCGTACTTGCACGCCGCTTTCGAGGCGCGCCAGGTGCGCGTCATCGCTGATGCCGAAACCGATCTGTGTGACGGCCATGGCGGCGATGGCCGTGGCCCGCGCCAGGGTCGTATGTGCGCTGTCCTGTACCAGCAGACCGTGGAGCATGCCGGCCAGCAACGAGTCACCCGCGCCCACCGTACTGGCGACGGTGACGCGGGGCGGCGTGGCATGGAACGCGCCGTTTGCAGTGAACCAATTGACCCCCTCGGCACCCTGGGACACCACCACATGCTCCACACCTTGCGCATGCAGGCGCTTGGCCGCCTGGGCCTGTTGAGCAGGCGTGTCGGCTGGGCAATCCAGCGCATCGGCCAGTTCTTCGGTGTTGGGCTTGATCAACCAGGGAGCGGCCTGCAACCCGGCACGCAAAGCCTCGCCGCTGGTGTCCAGGGCGACTTTGAGACCCAGGGTTTTCAGGTGCTGCAACAAGGCGTACAGCCACTGCGGGCTGACCCCACGGGGCAGACTGCCAGCGACCACCACCACATCATGGCCGGGGGCAATCCGCGTCAACTGCTCAAGCATCGCCTCTTGCGCCTGCGCGCTGACCTGTGGCCCCGGGGCGTTGATATCGGTCACCCGGCCGTCGTGCTCAGCGATTTTAATATTGCTGCGGGTTTCCCCCGGCACACGAATAAACGCATCGACAAAACCCCGACGGGCAATCAACGCGTCGAACGCCTGGGGATTGTCTGCCCCCAGGAATCCGCCAACCGTCACTTGATGGCCAAGGTCCGCCAACACCTGGGCGACATTCACGCCCTTGCCCGCCGCATGGGTCAGCATGGCCTGGCTACGATTGACCGCCCCTGGCTCCAGGCGCGCCAGTTGTACGGTCAGGTCCAACGCCGGGTTCAGCGTCAGGCTTAGAATCCTTGCCATTTACACAGCCTCCACAAGGGCGCGCACTTGCGCGGGAGAGCCCACGGCCAAGGCGTTTTGTGCGAGAGTCTGGGCCTCGCTCAGGGTGAATTCACGGACCCGGGCCTTGACCTCGGGAATGCTGCGGGCCGACACGCTCAACTCGTCGACGCCAAGGCCGACCAGCACCGGCACGGCCAGCGGGTCGGCCGCCAGCTCACCGCACACCCCGACCCATTTGCCATGGGCATGGGCGGCGCGCACGGTGATGTCGATCAGTTGCAGCACCGCCGGGTGCAGCCCGTCAGCCTGGGCCGACAGGGTGGGATGCCCACGGTCGATGGCCAGGGTGTACTGGGTCAGGTCATTGGTGCCAATGCTGAAAAAGTCCACTTCCTTGGCCAGTACTGGCGCCAGCAAGGCCGCCGAAGGCACTTCGATCATGATCCCCAGTTGCAGGTCCGCTACCGGGATCTGCTCGCGCAGGCGCTCGGTCATGTCCCGGGCCTGGCGCCACTCATCGACGCTGCCGACCATGGGAAACATGATGCGCAGCGGGCGACCGTCCGCCGAACGCAACAGCGCACGCAGTTGGGTTTCCATGATCTGCGGGCGTTGCAGGGTCAGGCGGATGCCGCGCACACCCAGGAACGGGTTTTCTTCTTTGGCAATCGGCCAGTAAGGCAGGGGTTTATCACCGCCCACATCCAGGGTGCGCACCACCAGCGGTCGCCCAGCCAGGCCGTCGAGCACCCGGCGGTATTCGGCTTCCTGGGTGGCTTCGTCCGGGGCCTGGGAATGGGCCATGAAAATCAGTTCGGTACGCAGCAGGCCAATGCCTTCGGCGCCCTGCTCGACCGCCGCCGCCACTCCTGCGCTTTCGCCGATATTGGCGAACACTTCCACGGCATGCCCATCACGGGTCATGGCCGGTTCATGGCGCTGGGCGGCGGCGGCCTGCAGGCGTTGTTCGCGGGTGTCGCGCTCCTGCGTGGCGCGCTGCAAGGTGCCGGCATCGGCATCCACATGCAGGCGCCCACGCTGGCCGTCGAGCAACAGTGGCGTGCCCGAGGCCAGCAGCAAGACCGCCGGCCCCGCGCCAACCAATGCGGGAATCCCCAGGGCGCGGGCGACGATGGCACTGTGGGCGGTGGCCCCCCCACGTGCGGTGAGGATCCCCGCCACGCGCGTCGGGTCGAGGCGCGCCACATCCGACGGGCCGACCTCATCCATCACCAGAATGTAAGGTTCGTCGGGCTCCTGCGGGGTGTCGATGCCACACAGTTGCGCCAGCACCCGCCGGCCGATATCCCGAAGGTCGGCGGCGCGTTCGGCGAGCAGCGCGTCCTGCAAGGACTCCTGCTGTTTGGCGGCCGCTTCGATCACGCTCATCCACGCCGCTTCGGCGCTTTCGCCTTGCTTGAGGCGGGTGTCGACTTCGTCGGTCAGTTCCGGGTCGTCGAGCATTTCCTGGTGGGTGATGAAAATCTCGCGGATCGCCTTGGACGTGCTGCGCTCGATCAAGCCCTGGATATCGTGGCGCACATCACGCAGCGCAGCGGATAGGCGCTCGCGCTCGGCGCTGGCCGACTCGCCCCGCAGTGGATAATCGAAAGGCTGCAACACTTGGATATGGGCCGGACCGATGGCGATCCCCGGTGCCGCAGGGATTGCCTGAATCAGGCTGCCGGAGAGCGGCGCACTGAGCGGTGGTTCGGCCTCGATAACTTCAACCCGTGCGCTGACGGCCGGCAGCGGCTCGACGTCTTCACCGAGCCCCGCTTGCACAGCCGCCAGCAACGCCGGCAGCGCATCGTCGGCAATCGCCGGCTCGGCGACAAACTCCAGCACCTGGCCACGGCGGGCGCCGAGGCTGAGCAGCTTGCTCAAGCTCTTGACCGACACCGCGCCGCCCTGCCCGTCGACGATCCGCACGCGGATCTCGCCGTCGAAGCCCTTCGCCAGTTGCGCCAGGGCCTTGGCCGGCCGCGCATGCAGGCCGTGGGCATTGGCCAGGGCAATGCGTGCGCTGGGCCAGTCGGCGGGCAGTTCGCCACCCAGTACTTCGAGGACCGCCCGGCTGCTGGTGGCGCGCCCCAGTTCCTGGCCGCGCCCTTCAATCAGCAAGGCGCACAGGCGCTCAAGCAGGGCCTGGTGGGCCTCACCGAGGCTGGCCAGGCAGAACAGGCCGCTCAATGGCTGGCCGAGGTAGCGCATGGGTTTGTCCGGGGTGACAAAGGCCAGGCCCGGGCGCTTGACCGTTTGTTCACTGTGCAGCCACCACAGGCCATCACCCAGGGGTAATGCATCGACTTGCTGCAACACGGCAGCAAAACCATTGCTCACGCAATCGGCCTGGCGCAACAGGCGCGCGCCGCGCCACACCAGTTCTTCAAAATCGTCGGCGGACACGCCCAGGCCGATCATCTGTGCATCCAGCGCCAGCTCCTGGGGCGCACCCTGCAGCAGTTTGAGCAAGGCGTCGGCCGAGGTGGCGCGGCACAGCGCCTGGCCCAGGTCGGTTTCACCGAGGGCGCGGGTCAGCAGTTGCAGCAGGCGCAGGTGTTCATCGGATTTGGCCGCGATGCCAATCGCCAGGTAGACGATCTGGCCATCACCCCAATCCACGCCTTGGGGAAATTGCAGCAGGCGCACGCCGGTGGCGAATACCTGGTCGCGGGTTTCGGGAGTGCCGTGGGGGATCGCAATACCTTGGCCAAGGAAGGTCGAGCCTTGCGCTTCACGGGCTTGCAGGCCGCTCAGGTAACCCTCGGCGACCAGGCCATCGGCCACCAGCTTTTCGGCGAGCAGTTGCAAGGCAGCAGACTTATCCACAGCCACCTGGCCCATGGATATCTGCTCTACGGTGAGCTCAAGCATGCCTTTCTCCTAGTTAGTGCGGGGTGCGCACTAGGTATTGTTTTGATTAAACCGTGCAAAAATAACTGACTGAGTGGTCAATTGGCAGTAGGCGCTCAGCAGCGATCATCGTAAAAATACGCCTGCTGAAACGTTTAATCTAGATTTTATGGCAGATTACTGGGTAATTCTGCATCCTTGAAGCACCGCTCGGCGCTTGAGTTGCGACAATGGTCGCGTGCAGGAATCGGTTACGATTGGACAAAATGTCGGGGCAAGCTCTAAAAAACAAGGAAATCCCGGTTTGAAACTCAGTGATATTGCACGCTTAGCCGGTGTGTCCGTGACCACCGCCAGCTACGTCATCAATGGCAAGGCCGCACAGCAACGGATCAGCACCGCCACCGTGGAACGGGTGCGGGCGGTGGTCGAGGAGCACGGCTTTACCCCCAACCCCCAGGCCGCCGGCTTGCGCAGCCGGCACACGCGTACCTTGGGTTTTATCCTGCCGGACCTGGAAAACCCCAGTTATGCACGGATCGCCAAGCTGTTGGAACAAGGCGCACGGGCCCGTGGCTATCAGTTGCTGATCGCCAGTTCCGATGACGATGCCGACAGCGAGCGCCAGTTGCTGCAACTGTTCCGCGCGCGGCGTTGCGATGCACTGTTCGTCGCCAGTTGCCTGCCCGCCAGCGATGACAGCTATCGCGAGCTGCAAGCCAAGGGCCTGCCGGTGATTGCCATCGACCGGGTGATGGACGCCGAGCAGTTCTGCTCGGTGGTCAGCGATGACCGCCAGGCCTGCCAGCAATTGACCAGCAGCCTGCTGCAACCCCTGCCCCGGCAGATCGTCCTGATCGGTGCCCGCCCCGAGCTGAGCATCAGCCAGGAGCGCGCGGCGGGTTTCCAGCAAGCGCTTGAAGACTTCAAAGGTGATGTGCTGGTCGAGCACGGCGAAGCCTTCAGCCGCGACTGCGGTCGCCAGTTGATGGAAGAACTCCTGCAACGCCTGGGGCATTTACCCGATGCATTGGTGACGACTTCCTACGTCCTGCTGCAAGGGGTGTTTGACGCGCTGCATGACTTCCCGCTCAAATCCCGGCCGCTGCGCCTGGGCACTTTTGGTGACACCCAGTTGCTGGACTTCCTGCCGCTGCCGGTCAACGCCATGGCCCAGCAGCACGCGCTGATCGCCGAGACGGCCCTGCGCCTGGCACTCGCGGCGATTGAAGAGCAACACTACCAGCCGGGTGTGCATGCCATTGGCCGGACCTTCAAGCAGCGGATTCACGAGATATAGACATGGAGCTGGTCGACAGCCACACCCACCTCGACTTCGAGGACTTCGACGCTGATCGCGACGAGGTGCTCAGGCACAGTCGCCAGCTCGGCGTGCGGCGCATGGTGGTGCTAGGGGTGTACCAGCGCAATTGGCAACGGCTATGGGACCTGGCACAACAGGACCCGGACCTGCACGGGGCCTTCGGCCTGCACCCGGTATACCTGGATGAGCATCGCCCCGCAGACCTGATCGAGTTGGGCGACTGGCTGACCCGCCTCAAGGGCCATCGCCAACTCTGCGCCGTGGGTGAAATCGGCCTGGACTACTTCCTGGCGCACCTGGACCGCGAACGCCAGCAATCCCTGTTTGAAGCCCAGTTGCAGTTGGCCGTGGACTTCCAGTTGCCGGCGCTGCTGCATGTGCGGCGCAGCCATGCGGCCGTTATCGCCACCCTCAAGCGCATTCGCCTGCCCCGGGGCGGGATCATCCATGCCTTCGCCGGCAGCCGCGAAGAAGCCCGCGAATACATCAAGCTGGGGTTCAAGCTGGGCCTGGGCGGCGCGCCAACCTGGCCTCAGGCCCTGCGCATGCACAAGGTCATCGCCCAACTGCCGCTGGAATCAGTGGTGTTGGAAACCGACTCGCCGGACATGGCGCCCGCCATGTACCCCGGCCAACGCAATAGCCCGCAACACCTGCCGGCCATCTGCAGCGCCCTGGCCGAACTGATGGGCATCAGCCCTTCAGCGCTGGCCAAAGCGAGCACCCGCAACGCCTGCGAAGTGTTCCACTGGCCCGTCGATGACGGGGTTGACCGCCTCTAGCGTCAGGGTCATGCGGTGCCGGTGGCGGGCGTGGCGCAGGGTCAGGAAGTGAATCAGGATCGCCACCAGCGACACATTCAATTGCCCGATCTTGCTGATCAAGCCGACCCACTCGACCACCAGGGCCACCAACAAGGCCACGCAGGTCAGCACCAGCATGCTCGGGCGCAGCAGGGCCAGGTTGTCCAGGGACTTCAACTGACGCAGTTGCCTGGGGCAATTGAGCAGCAGGACTTTGTGGCAATACGGGCAATCAAAGGGCTCGTTGAGTGCAATGGCATTGAGCTGCCAGGGCTTGAGCACAAAGGTGATATCGCAATGGGCGCAATGCCCTTTCACGCCTGGAGTTGTCGCGGTCATGGCCCTGCCTCCCGGAAGCGCTGGATGGGGTGAAACAAATTCTCACCCAATCCCAGCGCAAAAAAAGCTCACGCGGGAAAACAGGACATGCACCACATAGCAAAGGGATAAAGCCTACAACCAAGTCTTACACGCGGAAGGCACCGATCAGCTTTTTCAACTCAATCACCTGCAAGGACAATTGCCGGCTGGCCTCTTCGGTCTGGTGCGCGCCCTGGGCCGCGTGCTCGCCAGCCCGATTGATCTCGACGATATTCTGGTCGATGTCGTGGGCCACCGCCGTCTGCTGCTCCACCGCCGCCGCGATTTGCTGGTTCTGATCGACGATCATGCCCACCGCACCGAGGATATTTTCCAGGGCCAACTGGACCTGTTCCGACTGCCCGACCGTGCCGCTGGCCATTTTATGGCTGCTGCCCATGGCCTTCACGGCCGCGCCGACGCCTTGGTGCAACTTGGCGATCATCTGCTCGATTTCTTCGGTGGAGTGCTGGGTGCGCCGGGCCAGGGTGCGCACCTCATCGGCCACCACGGCAAACCCACGCCCCTGCTCCCCCGCCCGCGCCGCCTCGATGGCCGCGTTCAGGGCCAGCAGGTTGGTTTGTTCGGCGATGCTCTTGATCACTTCCAGCACGCTGCTGATGGATTGACTGTCGATGGCCAGTTGGTTGATCACCAGCACTGACTGGTCGATCTCCGATGCCAGTAGCGCGATGCTGCCCTGCTGGGATTGCACCAGGCCACGCCCGTTAAGGGTTTCATCGTTGACGCTATGGGCACTGCTGACAGCCGCCGCGGCACTGCGCGCCACTTCATGGGCAGTCGCCGACATCTGGTTCATGGCCGTCGCCACCTGCTCGATCTGGCTGCGCTGGCCCGACACCGCCTGATTGCTGCGCGCCGACACCGACTCCACCTGCCCGGCCTGATGCTCGACCTCCTGGACGGTCTGCCCTACCCGCTCGATCAGGTCGTGGATTTTCGCCACGGTGCCATTGAACACTTCGCCCAATTCACCCAGCTCATCGCGACTCTGGGACTTGAAGCTGACAGTCATGTCCCCGGCAGCGACCTTATCCATCATTGCCCCCAGGTGGCGCAGGGTGGTGCGGGTCGAGGCGTAGAAGCCGCCGTACAGATAGAAAATCAACAAGAACACCGCCGCCAGCGCTGTGACCAGCAGCACCATGTGCGTACGGTTCTGGGCCAGGCGCTGCTGCAGTTGCTGGTCGAGGAAGGACAGGGTCGCGTCGTCCAGTTGATAGGTCTTGGCCATCAAGGCCGTCACTTCGTCATAGAAGGTCTGCCACGGCGCCTCCAGGGTTTCGGCCATCACCACCTGCTCTTCAAACAGCTCGCTGCCCTGCTTGAGGCTGGCCTGGCTGGCTTGGGCCAAGGCATCCAGTGAACCATGGGCGGCCTTGCTGGAGCCCAGGGCGTCCTGCACTTTCAAACCGTATTCCGCCTGGAGTTTTTCCAGTTGCTGCAGCAGTTCGTCAAAACGCGTGCTGGACGATGAGTTGAGAAAACCCTGGCCCAGGGAATATGCGCCCATGGCCCGGCCTTCGCCCAGGGTCTGGGTGACTTGCGGAGTGACGCTGGTAATCAGTTCGCTGAGTTGGCGCACGTCGCCCTGGACATCACGACTCAACCCCGACTGGCTGGCAATGATCTGGCTGAACATCTGCGCCTTGTTCAGCAACTTGCCGATCAAGGCACTTTTGCTCAGCAGTGAAGACTCGCTTTGCTGGGCCTTGAAGGCCGCAATCATCTCATCGCGCTTGCCCTCGAACACCGCGACCTGCTCGGGATCGGTCGTCATCGCCTGGAAACCTTGCAGACGTTCCAGTACGCGCTGCTCCAAAGCGCTGATTTGACTTTCGATATCCCCCGCCTTGCCCGCCTGCCCAAGGGTGGCGTTGATCTGCACCTGATTGTTCAGGGTTTCCAGGTCGCGCCGCAGGATCAGGCTGCTGCCCAACAGGTCCAGGCTCTGCAACTCAACCTGCGTGCCCTGGAACTCACGCCAGGAATCGCGGACCAGGTAATAGTTGGTCACCAGCATGGGCAGGAAAAACAACACACTGATCAGGCTGAACTTCATGCCGAAGCTCAGGCGATTCATCAGCGCGATGGCGGGATAGAGCAAGCTCTTCACAGATGAACTCCCTTTTCTTTTATTTTTATTGAAGGCGCAGGGCAGCGGCAGAAAGCCACTATTGGGCGCGCTGTCTGTATAGCTTAAATCGGCGGGAAGTTTTGTAACTTAAGGTTAACGCGATCGGCGGGGCCTGGCGGCCGACCGATTTTTGAAGCCACTACGGGCTCTTTGTGGGAGCGGGCTTGTGTGGGAGCGGTGTGTCAGTACCGGATTTTTTGACTGCTACACCGCATCGCGGGCAAGCCCGCTCCCACACAAGCCCGCTCCCACAAGAGGTGTTTTTCAGGGCAGGACGGTCCAGATCGCAAACCCGGCGTACCACAACACGGCCGCTCGCAGCAGCAGTTCCCACAACCGATCCAGGCTGTTGATCCCTTCGGCACCGACCACCGGCGCAGGAATTTCGCCGGCCACCAGGCCAACCTTTTCCACCAACTGCGCCGCACTGATATCCCAGTTCAACAGTTCATGCAGCATTACCCGGCTGACCGCGACAAAATTGCCGACCAAGGCAAAGCTCGCCGCCAGCAACCGCACCGGCAACCAGTCGAACGCATGGCGCAATTGCCCGGCGCGCTCGACCACCAGCGGGTTCTGCCCGTGTTCACTGGCCAGGGCCAACAGGCGGTAGGCCAGGGCCACCACCGGGCCGAGGAGGAAGTACCAGAAAATCACCGCAAAAAAACTCTGATAGGCCTGCCACAGCAAATGGCCCTGGACCCGCTCCAGCAGTTGCTCGCCGCTGTCGGCGCCAATGCCCAGGTCACGTTCGGCAACGTGTTCAGCGGCTTGCAAGTCACCCCGGCGCCAGGCATCGCGAAACGGCCCCAACTGGCCCAGCAAATCGCCGCGGCCCAGGCTGTAGATCACCACCAACAGGTGCACCGGCAGCGCCAGCAAACCATAGGCCAGCGGCTCCAGGACCAGCAGTAACAGCCCCAGCAATGCCACCGGCAGCAACACCAGCAGCGCCAGGATCAGCCAGGGTTGTTTGCCCAGCCGCGCGCTCGACTCAAGCCGAGCCAGTTGGCGCAGCCAACGGCCATCACGCTGTACCCGCTGACGCAAGGCCGAGAACTTCTCGATCCACACTGCCAGCACCAACACCAGGAAACTCATTGTGCATGTCCTCCATCCTGCAAGGCGCCGCGAAAACGCGCCCAATCAAAAGCCGGTCCAGGATCGGTCTTGCGTCCTGGGGCGATGTCACTATGACCGCAAATGCGCTGGTGCGTGATGCCCGGGTAGGCGGCCAGCAATTGGCGACTCAGTTCGATCAGGGAATGGTACTGGGCGTCGGTAAAGGGTTGGTCGTCGGTCCCTTCAAGCTCGATCCCCAGGGAAAAGTCATTGCAGGTCTCGCGCCCCTCGAAACAGGAGACGCCAGCATGCCAGGCACGGTCCCGGCAGGAGACAAATTGCGTCACCGTACCATCACGCTCAATCAGAAAATGCGCGGATACCCGTAGGTCAGCGATGCCTGCAAAGTAGGGATGTTCCGTGACATCCAGACGATTCTGGAAAAACGCCTGCACTTTGCCCGTGGCGAACTGGGCCGGCGGCAAACTGATGTTGTGCACCACCAACAGGGAAATCTCGCCGCCTGGGCGTTCATTGAAGTTGGGCGACGGGCAATGGGCAATGCCCTGGCACCAACCGCTGGTGGGGTCCAACTGCATACAGGTTCCTTGCGCACGACTTGGGAGCGCTCAGTATGCCGTGATACGCAGGGTGGTTGCGATCACTTGGCGCGATTGAGTTGGCGCAAGCTGCCAATCACCGACGCCAGCGCGCGGTCGAACAGCAGTGCATCATCCAGGGTGCGGACCCCGCCACGCTTGAACTCCAGGGCCAGCTCCGTGCAGGTTTTTTCCAGGACCTTGAGGCCAGTGCGATTGACAAATATATAGCTGTTGGCCGGGGCAATGATCGCCGTCAGCTTGCAGCGCAGGGTGTTTTCCTCATCTTCACGGAACTCGACCCAACTGCCGATGCGCAATTGCCGGACCTTGAGCAGATCGGGATCGTCCTCTGCCAGCCTGACCGCCTCCACCGGCGGCGCAGCGCCTGAGTTTTCGCGCACTTCGATCAGCGTCACATTGGGAAGCGCCGCCCCCTGGAACGCCTGGGTATGCAGGGCCTGCAACTGGATAAAAAACTCACGGGTCACAAAGGAATCAAACGCCGCCTCGCTCAGCCCCTCACGCAGGGCCTTGAGCAACGCGGGCAATTGTTCCAGCAGGCGGCGGCCGGCTTCTGTGTCTTCACTCAGGCCGACACTCCAGATCAATTCGTCCATGACCCGCAGCCGCGCCTGCCACTGCGGCGAGGGTTGCTCGTGCTTGAGGCATTCGAGCAACAACACCTGGCTCCAGGCCTGTTGCAGGAACTGCACCACGAAGTGCGGCAAGACCTTGCCCCGCAACCGTTGATTCACCGCATCGGCGACCCGCTGCCGGGCCTGTTCGGTGCGGGCGCGCCCTTCTTCGGCGTCGCGGGTACGCTGTTCGAGCAGCTCACTGCGGCGGCGCTCGTCCTGGGTAAACGCGGTGAACTCCTGCAGAAGTACGGCGAAAATCGCCGGGTCATCGACAAAGTCGTTCAACAGGCGCTGCACCACCTGCTCGATGCGCACATAAAGACTGTCACGCTGATAGTCATCACGCTTGCCCCAGCCCAAGGCGGCCGTGCCGATTTCATTGAGCAGGCGCCGCGCCGGGTGGCTGCCACGGCTGAAAAAACTCTTGTCCAGCACGGCCACTTTCAACATGGGAATCTGCAGGCGCGCAATCAACGCCTTGAGGGAGTCGGGCAAGGTACGGTCGTCGAGAATGAACTCGAACAACATGGCGATCAGGTTGATCACGTCCTCGTCGGCATCCTCCACCACCCGCGACTTGCCACTCTTGACGCTGACCCGGGTCAGCAGTTCTTCCAACTGGCGGCGCAGGTCAAAATCGTCCTCGACCGCAGGGTCTGGCACATATTGCTGTAAGTGGGAGAGCAGACGCAGCAGGTCGCGGGTGGAAATAGGCTGGGCCTGGGCGCTGGCCTCCAAGGTCGGGGCGACGCTGCCGCGCACTGTCAGCAACAGTTCCTGCAGGGCCGCGAACACTTGTTGCTCACCCTCATCGGCCTGGGCGTCGGCAGTCGGAGCTACCTCCGCCGGCGGGCGGACCCGGCTGGCACGTTCGCCGGGACGTCGTGAGGGTACGGCCTTGAGCTCGGGCAGCACACCCGTGGCCACCAGTAACTGATTGGCCTCGCCGTACAGCAGGTCGGCATCGCTGAGCACGTATTTTTCAAACAGTTTCAAAATGATCAGCTTGACCCGGATCTCCACCCCCAGGCTGCGCCCGGCCCGCAGGAAGTACTCGCAGAGCATCGCCGGGCCCAGGGGGTTTTCCCGATCGTCGAGGTGCTTGCCCAGCAGCGCACCGAGGCGGGCGGTCAGTTGCCCCAGGGCCAGGCCGTCACGGTGCATGACCTTGTCGAGCATGGCCTCCAGGGCTACGGCTTTTTCCAGGTCATCGGCGCACGCGCCGGGCGCTGCTTCGTAGGAGACCGTCGGCAGCAGCAACTCGCCTTGCCCGGCCTGCCCCAGGTTGGCAAATGCGTCGAAGAGCTGTTCCATGAACATGCGCTCGAAGTTCTTGCGCTTGAGGCGCAGGTCGCGCATGGCTTCAAAAAAAATATTGTGGTCGGCGCTGCTGCGGGCTTTGTCGGCCATCTCGAACAGAGTGTCGTCGGCGTTATCGAACAACTCCTGCAGCCCCCGGTCGAGTTGCTGCGTGGCCTTGTCACGCACCTGCAGCACAATCACAGGCAGGCGGGCGAGCGGCGACGGCATCGCTTGTGCGGCGATCCTGTTGATCGGCACCACCTTTGCGTCATTGTGCATGCTGGCCTCCTGGAGCGACGGGGTTCGGTTTTGTGAACGATCGCCACAACCACCGATGGAATACCGGCGGCTACCACGATTATTTGTAGATCACCGAGACGTCAAAGCTATGACGCCAATTGCAAGGCGCGAGATTATCTTGCAAATAGCCCCTGTAGCGCCAGCAAACTCTGTACGGGCTTTGTAATCAGCCAGGTTATGCCGGCATACCTTGGGTTCGGCGCTGCCATGCCCCTATAATCGAGGCACTTTGTATGTGGAGCCCGCTATGCCGAATCTACGCCTCGCCGACCTCACCGCCGAAATCGAAGCCAACGTGCGCCGCGCACTGCTGGAAGATATCGGCAGCGGCGATATCACCGCGCAACTGATCCCGGCCGAACGCCTGGCCAAGGCCACGATCATCACCCGTGATGCTGCGGTTATCAGTGGCACCGCCTGGGTCGATGCCGTATTCCGCCAGTTGGACCCACGGGTTGCCGTGCATTGGCAGGTACGCGACGGTGAACGCGTCAGCCCCAACCAGGCGCTGTTCCACCTCGAAGGTCCTGCCCGCTCATTGCTGACCGGCGAACGCAGTGCACTGAATTTCCTGCAACTGTTGTCAGGCGTGGCCACCCGCGCGCAGTACCTGGCGGACTTTGTCGCCACCACCCAGGTCAAGCTGCTGGACACCCGCAAGACTCTGCCGGGGCTGCGCCTGGCGCAAAAGTACGCGGTGACCTGCGGCGGTTGCCACAATCACCGCATCGGTCTGTATGACGCGTTCCTGATCAAGGAAAACCATATCGCCGCCTGCGGGGGGATTGCACAGGCCATTACTGCCGCCCACAAGATCGCCCCGGGCAAGCCGGTGGAAGTCGAAGTGGAAAGCCTGGAAGAGTTACGCGAGGCCCTGGCGGCAGGTTCCGACATCATCATGCTGGATGAGTTGAGCCTGGACGACATGCGCGAAGCCGTGCGCCTGAACGGCGGCAAGGCCAAGCTGGAAGCCAGTGGCGGGATCAACGAAAGCACTTTGCTGCCCATTGCCGAGACCGGCGTGGACTACATCTCTATCGGCGCGATGACCAAGGATGTGAAGGCGGTGGATCTGTCGATGCGGCTCAGTATCTGAGTCGCTGCAAACTTCAAGCTGCAAGGGCGCGTGGCGACACTTGCAGCTTGAAACCTGCCGTAGCTTCTAAACCACCAGATTGTTCATCTCGCAATACTCTTCCCACTCGACACCCAGCACCTCGGCCGCCTCTTTGTGCAGGGCCAGGCGCGCAGCTTCGAATTCTTCCGCTGTGCAGGTGTACTTGAGGGTCAGTTCCCAAGGCTGGAAGCCCTGGCTCTCGGCCTCGTCCTCGAATGCCCACTGGATCTGGTCGCGCTGATCATCAGCGCTCAGGTCCTTGATCTCTTCCTTAAGCTGCGCCGACTCCTCGAGGTATTTCTTGAGGGCTTCTGCGTGCCGCACTTCCTGGGTCATTTCTGTCGTGGTCATGTCGTTCTCTTAGATCGAAGGAATGGGGATGCATCTGGGTCATCAAGGTTGCGCAGATACAAAAGAACGGGCACGAATACCGGTTCGTCTGGCCTTCAGAACCATTCTGGGATCATCTGAAAACTGTGGTGCCTTTTTGCCCGAGACAGGAATCGAACCTGCGACCTTCGCGTTACGAGTGCGCTGCTCTACCAACTGAGCTACACGGGCGGTGGGCTAAAGCTAGCACTGCAATGGGCGCCCGGCAACTTACCGAATGTGCGGCGCAATGACTCCCTGGACCCAGAAGCGCGGCTGCAGATGGCTTTTGGCAATGTCGATATAGTGCTGGCTGCGCTCGGTGGCGCCTGGCAGGTCGCGGTACACGACAAATACCAGCAACGCCACCGACAGCACAGCCGACACCTGCCAGGCCCCGCGCAACAGCGGCCTCGGCTCGACAACCGGCGTGCGCCACGGATGCAATGCCATCAACCAACCCACCACCAGCGCCAACCACAGTTGCGAATAGGGCATCACGATAATCCCGTCGACCATCGCCTGCACCGTCGCGCCCAGCAGCGCGGCGAATAGACACAGGCGCAGCAGGTCTTGCGGTGCCCCTGACGGCCCTTGCCGATGAATGACCCTCAGTGTGGCCCAGCCGCCGCGCAGCGCCAGCAACGCGACGCACAGGGCCGAGGGCACGCCCCACTCACTGGCCCACTGCAGGATTGCCTGGTGCGGATGGGCGGCAATCGGGTTGGGGATATCGGCAAAGTGCATCGGCCCGAAACCGAGCCACGGCCGTTCGCGGATCATGTCCCAGGCTTGCCACCAGATCACTTCACGACCCGAAAGGCTGGTGGTAAGGCGGTCATTGGAAAGACTGGCAATTTCCAGCCCCAGGTAAGGCGCCAACACCGTGAACAACAACCCGTATAAAACCAGCCCGCCACACAGCGCAGCCAGCTGCCAGGTCAACCAGCGACGCCCCGCCGCCCCCAGAAAAGCCAGGACCAGTGCCGCAACGCCGAAGCCCAGCCAGGTGCCACGGGTGCCGCCACTGATTGCAATCAACCACCATGCACACAACAGGGCGAACACCAGCCCACGCGCCAACCGCGAGGTGCCCGTGAGCAGCAGCGGCAACGCCAGCAAGGGCAAGGTAAACGTCTGGAACTGGCCGTAGAAACGCTTGTTGGAGAACCCGGAAAGCAGCAGGTCGGTGTCCAGTGTCGGTTCGCCACTGGTAAACGCCAGGACGCCCGCGTACCCATATTGCAGGCTCTTGATCAGGCACAGCAGCAACACAAACAGGATCAGCACCTGATCCAGGGTTTGATCGCCATTGCGTCGCAAGCGGGCAAAAGCTGCGGCAATCACCCCGCAGGTGATCATCAGCGCCCACTCGGTCAGCGCCCAGAGAGGCTGGTGGGCCAACAACGAAGAGATCAGGCCCAGGCCGAACACCAGCCCCAGGCCGATAGCGGTGGGTCTGTCGACCAGGCGCCCGGCGGGAGTCGCCAGGCCATAGAGCAACGCACACACAGCCACGCCGACCTGCAGCACACGCTGCCAGTCATGACCACTGAAGGACAGGGTGATGCCCAGCAGCAAAAGGCTCAGCGCCATCACCAAAAACACGCTTCCTCGCTGTTGCACGGATAACGTCATGGGCACCCCTTACTACCCTGTGAAGTGCCTGGGAGCCCGTCACGCCAGGCCCCCATCACTGATTTAGGTGGCCCGGGCTCAGTTGCCAGCCGTGCAACCCTTTGCAACGTACTGCTCGTCAGCGTTGGTGGTGCACTTCCAACCGTCAGTGGCACTGCGCGCCAGGGTAATGAGCTTGCCCTGGACAGGCGCAGGCGCATCGAGGATCTCACAGGCAATCGAACCCGTCCCCGCAGCCACATCGCCCGCCACGCTGATCACGCAATTGGCGGTCGGGCTGGTGCCGCCGATCAGCGCCAGCGTGGGTGCCGTGCCCTGGTTGAAGGTGTCTTCGAAGCCCGCCTTCAACGCCGAGACTTCCGCCAACCCAGCAGTGAACTTGGCCTTGGCCTGGTGCTTGGTATACATGGGCAGGCCAATCGTGGCCAAGATGCCGATGATCGCCACGACGATCAACAACTCGATCAAAGTAAAGCCGTTCTGACGCATCACATTCACTCTCCAGAATAAAACCCATCGCAAGGCACCTCCTGCGCCCTGCCCTCAACAACCGCGCCAGTGTACTCATCCGCGCCGGGCCAGGCCCTCACAAGACGCACAATCTGACATTTTTCCCTTGCCCAATCGCCTGACGGACACACAGCCCTGACTAAGCTGTAAATCGTCACCTGTCGATGAGCCGTAGCACCCCATGAATGATGTCACCGTAAACCCGGCCCCCACCGCCACCTACGCCTGGGAAGGCACCCTGCGCAATGGCCGCAAGGTGTCCGGCGAAACCCGCGGGCATAGCCCGGCCGTGATCAAGGCCCAATTGCGCCGACAAGGGATCAATCCGGTTCGGGTCCAGATGCGCTCCAGCCTCCTGTCTGGCCTGCGCAACCCCATCACCCCAGCCGATGTTGCGCTGTTCACCCGCCAACTGGCGACCCTGCTGAAGGCGGGAATCCCCCTGCTGCAAGCCTTCGACATGATCGGCGAAGGCTTTGAAAACCGGGCCATGCGCACAATGGTCCAGGGATTGAAGCAGGAGATTGCCGCCGGCAACAGCCTGACCGGCGCGTTATTGAAACAACCGCAGTGCTTCAACGCCCTGTATTGCAGCCTGATCGCGGCCGGCGAACAGGCCGGCACCCTGGAAACCCTGCTGGAGCGGGTCGCCACCCACCTGGAAAAAAGCCAACGCCTCAAGACCCGGATCAAGAAAGCCATGACCTATCCACTGGTGGTCCTGCTCGTGGCCACCCTGGTCAGCAGTATCTTGCTGATCCACGTCGTGCCCCAGTTCGAAAGCCTGTTCGCCGGCATCGACACGCCGCTGCCGCGCTTTACCCTGCTGGTTATTGTGCTGTCCGAATTCATGCAAAGCGCGTGGTGGATGCTGTTGCTGGCCGTGGCGGCGACTACTTGGGGCATACGTCGCAGCTATCGTCGACACAGTGGTTTTCGTCTGTGGCTGGACGCTGGTTTGTTGAAAGTGCCATTGGCAGGCACACTGCTGAAAAAAACCGCTGTCGCCCGCTACGCTCGCACCCTCGCCACCACCTTTGCCGCCGGCGTACCGCTGGCACAGGCGTTGGATTCAGTGGCGGGAGCCGCCGGCAACGAACGCTTCAAACAAGCAGTCACGCTTATGCGCCAGGACGTAGCAATAGGAATGCAATTGAATCGAACTATGACCGCCAGCGGCCTGTTCCCTGGCATGGCGATCCAGATGACAGCCATCGGCGAAGAATCGGGCGCACTGGACAGCATGCTGGAGAAGGTCGCCGACCATTATGAAACGGACGTCGACAACCTGGTGGACAACCTGACCAGCCTGATGGAACCGCTGATCATGGTGGTGCTCGGCAGCATTGTCGGGGCGCTGGTGATCGCCATGTACCTGCCGATCTTCCAGCTCGGCACGGCGTTTTGAACATGACCCTGGACCTCCTCCTGACCCTCCATCCCTGGCTGTTCGTCTGGGCTTCACTGGTGCTGGGGCTGATCGTCGGCAGCTTCCTCAACGTGCTGGTCTGGCGCCTGCCAAAAATGCTCGAGCGCGACTGGCGCGCCCAGGCCCATGAAATACTCGGCCTGCCCCCGGAACCCGGCGGCCCGACCTATAACCTGTTGCACCCCAACTCCTGCTGCCCGCACTGCTCACAGCCGATTCGCCCGTGGCAAAACATCCCGGTGCTCAGCTACTTGCTGCTGCGGGGGCGCTGCGCGCAGTGCCACGGTTCCATCAGCCCACGCTACCCGCTGACCGAACTGGCGTGCGGGCTGCTTTCGGCATTTATTGCCTGGCATTACGGCTTCGGCTGGCCAGCCGCTGGCGTGCTGTTCTTGAGCTGGGGCTTGCTGGCCATGAGCCTGATCGACGCCGATCACCAACTGCTGCCGGATGTGCTGGTGCTGCCACTGCTGTGGCTGGGGTTGATCCTCAATTATTTCGAGTTGTACACGACCCTGCCCGATGCCCTGCTGGGCGCGGTTGCCGGTTACCTGAGCCTGTGGTCGGTGTTCTGGCTGTTCAAGTTGTGCACCGGCAAGGACGGCATGGGCTATGGCGACTTCAAGCTGCTGGCCCTGCTCGGTGCCTGGGGCGGTTGGCAGATCCTGCCGCTGACGCTGTTGCTGGCATCGCTGGTGGGGGCGATCGCAGGGGTGATTGTCTTGCGCATACGCAACGCGCAGACGTCAGTGCCCTTGCCTTTTGGTCCCTATCTGGCGATTGCCGGCTGGATTGCATTGCTCTGGGGTGGTCAAATAACCGACTTCTATTTGCAGTCTGTCGGTTTCAGATGACCACTTCTGTCGCAACACCCTGGATTCTTGGCCTGACGGGCGGCATCGGCAGCGGTAAAAGCGCTGCGGCCCAGCACTTTATCGACCTTGGCGTGGACCTTATCGACGCCGACCATGCCTCGCGCTGGGTGGTGGAACCCGGCCGCCCGGCGCTGGCGAAGATTGCCGAGCACTTCGGCGGCGAGATCCTGCTGCCCGATGGCCAACTGGATCGCGCAGCCTTGCGCAAGCGCATTTTCGAGGCGCCGCAAGAACGCCTGTGGCTTGAGGCCCTGCTGCATCCGTTGATTGCCGACGAGATCCGTAGCCATCTGGCCCGCGCCCGCTCACCCTATGCGATCCTGGTGTCGCCGTTGTTGATCGAGTCGGGCCAGCACACCATGACCCAGCGCATCCTGGTGATCGATGTGCCGCAAGCAACGCAGATTCAGCGTACCCTGCTGCGCGATGGCATCAGCGAAGAACAGGTGCAGGCGATTCTCAAGGCCCAGGCCTCACGGGAAGACCGTTTGCGCCAAGCCGACGATGTACTGGTCAATGATCAGGACCTGGCCTGGCTAAAGGCCGAGGTCGAGCGACTGCACCACTTTTACCTTACTTTGCGTGGAGGCCGAACATGAGCCAACCCTTGACCGTCGAATGCCCAACCTGCGGCGCCCCCGTGGAATGGAAAGCGACCAACCTCAACCGGCCATTCTGCTCGGATCGCTGCAAACTGATCGACCTGGGCGCCTGGGCTGCGGAAGAACACAAGATTCCGGTCAGCCCGGACGCCGAAGACGAATTGTTCTCCGAAGACCTGCCACCGCGCGCCCACTAAGGCCGCATAAAGCCGTAATCCTGCTGGTCGTCGAGGTTTTCCGCGAGAAATTGCAACTCGTCGGCCAGGTCTTCGGCACTGCGCACGCCTTTGCTCTGCTGCACCACCGCGCTGAGCAAGGCGCGCAGGCTCAGACCCGGGTCAAAACCGATTTCCTGCGCTGCGTCCTGGCTTCTGCGCAACTCCTGCCGTGCCCACTCGTACACACTCATGATCGTGCTCCTGGAAGTTTCGCAGAGCATGCGACCACTTTTGCATGGCACCCTTGATTTGGATCAAGGGCGCGAATTGTCGTCTTTCCAGGGCGCCGAGAGGTAGCGCGTGCGGTTGAACGTCTCAAGCCACTCCGGGCAAAACACCACCAGCGCACTGATCACGGTGCCGTTGATAAAGGCTTCGGGAAAGATGATCAGCCACAGGTAACCGATAAAATCCTCGATCCACTCCGGCATGGCGAAGCGGCCGTCCAGCCACAGCAGGCCCAGGCCCGCCAATAGGCACAACAACGCCGACAGAGCAGCGGCAAAAAAACCCGAACAAAAGATATACACAAAAGGATTGCGCGGCTGTGCCCGCTCCACCAGCAGCGCGCACGTCTCTGTCACCAACACCGGTAGCAGGACCAGCAGCGCGCCATTGACCCCGACCGCCGCCAAGTCCTGGCGCCCGAGCAGCACCAGGCCCAATTGTGCCGCCAGCCCACCGACAATCGCCAAGGGCCAGTCGAGCAGCAGGGTCACGGCGGTCATGCCGATAAAGTGGTAGGACACCCCGGTATCGAAGTCCCGACGCACCAGCCACAGCATGAACAGCGCGAACACCGTGCCAAACAACAGGTGCTGGCGGCGCCGGTCGGCAAACAGTTCGACCCAGGACGAGCGCAGGATCGCCCAGACAATTACCGGCGCATACAGCAGCCAGCCCAACCACAGGGTTTGCGGCGCCAGCACGGCGGCACTGATCACGGCTGCACCTGCTCCAGGGCCTGGCGCAGCTCGGCGGCAGTCGCGTATTCATGGCGCGCAACCAGCTTGCCGTCTTCGAGTTGCAACCACAGCACTTTATCCACAGGCGCCGGATAACGCGGAGCGATCCGCGCATCACGGTCAAGCATCACCCGGTAGTTGTAGGCTTGCATCGCCGGGACGGCAAAGAGCTTGGCGATCAGCCTCGGCATACGCTGGATATCGGCGACAAACACCACATGGCGCGCCTCCAGATACCCCTTGGGCTGGCCCTGCAAGGCCGCATCCACCAACTTGGCGGCATCCATGCTGCGCGCCACCAGCAAGACCTGCGCCTGGTTATCCAGGGTATAGGCCTGGTCGAATTGATCGAGCAGGGTCCACGGCGCCAGCCGCTCCCCGAGTTCAACCGCCTGGGCCCACAGGGGCAAAAGGCTGAGCAACACCGTAAGCAAAAACTTCACCGCGAACTCCTTGTGCAAAACCGTCGACAGAACCGCCAGTCTACACCGAGCCTTTTCACACGGGACTTCCTGCAGTCATCATTTGAACGCTAAGCTGCAAGCATGGATGACTCAGATTATTTGCGCCTGCTCACCATAGCGGCCGAACAAGCCAACGCGTTCCTGTCCAATGCCCGCAAATGGGAGCGTGAGCGTTGGGTCTGCCAGCGCCTGCTACAAGGCCTGAATGTGCCCTACCGCGCCGAAGAGTTTCATGCCGCCGGTCAGGAGCCGCCGGACGTACTGTTTCGCGATGCCAGCTTCGAAGTGTTTTTTGTCCTCGATGAAGGCCGGCGCCTGAATGACGAGTGGCGCGACGAACTGGTGCGTCGGCGCAGCGCTTTTTCCCTGAGCCAACTGGTGCGGCGCGAGGCCAAGCCCAGGCGCATTCCCGCCCATGAGTTCCTGCTGCGCCTGGCCCCGACCCTGCGCAAGAAAGCCCATAACTACAAAGAACGCGGCATGGACCTCGGGGAGCTGGATATCATCGCCTTCGCCAGCCTCAAGCGCGAAGTGCTGGACCTCAACAGCCATTTCCCGCCGCCCACCGAATACCTGCGCCAGGGCTGGCGCTCGCTGTCGTTGGTCGGCCCGACCTTTGCGCGGGTGCTGTTCGCCCATCCCGACGCACCGGATTTCTTGCGCAACAACCTGGGGCGCAGCATAGTGTTCGATGTGGGTATCAGCTTGTAACGTGGTGCCCTTTTGCAACGTCTCCCTGACGAGGCCTTTATGACCAGCCGCCTGAACCCTGACGACCAACAACATGTCGAAGAGTACCTGCAACTGTCCCAGCACCAGGTTGAGCGCAAGCCTTTCCGGCCGTGGCTGCTCCTTGGGGTGGTACTGGTTGTGGTGATTGGCCTGGGCGTCCTGAGCCGCCTTTTGAGTTACCTGACGCTATGAGCTGCCTGGCGCTCGCTCGGGTAACTGCACCGATTTCTTTTAGCCTTGCGAGATACCCCCATGACCCATCGTATTATTATCGTCGGCGGCGGCGCCGGCGGCCTGGAGTTGGCTACCCGCCTGGGTAAGACTCTGGGCAAGCGCGGTACCGCCAGTGTCACGCTGGTGGATACCAACCTGACCCATATCTGGAAACCCCTGCTGCACGAGGTGGCCGCCGGCTCGCTGAACTCCTCTGAAGACGAACTCAATTATGTTGCCCAGGCAAAATGGAACCACTTCGAGTTCCAACTGGGGCGCATGAGCGGGCTCGATCGTGAACAGAAGAAAATCCAGCTGGCCGCGACCCTCGATGAAGAAGGCCGGGAACTGGTGCCTGCGCGCGTGCTGGGTTACGACACCCTGGTGATTGCCGTCGGCAGCACCACCAATGACTTCGGTACCGAAGGCGCGGCGCAGCACTGCCTGTTCCTCGATACCCGCAAGCAGGCCGAACGTTTCCACCAGCAATTGCTCAACCACTACCTGCGCGCCCATGCCGGGCAAACCGATGTGGTGGAACAGATCAGCGTGGCAATCGTTGGCGCTGGCGCCACCGGCGTCGAACTGGCCGCCGAGCTGCACAATGCGGCCCACGAACTGGCGGCCTATGGCCTGGACCGGATCAAGCCGGAAAACATGTACATCACCCTGATCGAAGCCGGGCCCCGGGTATTGCCAGCCCTGCCAGAGCGGATCAGCGGGCCTGTGCATAAAACCCTGGAAAAGCTCGGGGTGACGGTCATGACTAACTCGGCCGTGAGTGAAGTCACCGCCGACAGCCTGATTACCAGCAGTGGCCAGGTGATCCCTGCCAGCCTCAAGGTCTGGGCGGCGGGGATTCGCGCGCCAGGTTTCCTCAAGGACATCGACGGCCTGGAGACCAACCGCATCAACCAACTGCAGGTGCTGCCAACCCTGCAGACTACCCGTGACGAGAATATCTTCGCCTTCGGTGACTGCGCGGCCTGCCCGCAACCGGGCACCGACCGCAACGTTCCGCCACGGGCGCAAGCGGCGCACCAGCAGGCGTCGCTGCTGGCTAAATCGCTGAAGTTGCGCATCGACGGCAAGGCGCTGCCCAGCTACAAGTACACCGATTACGGCTCCCTGATCTCGCTGTCGCGTTTTTCGGCTGTGGGTAACTTGATGGGCAACCTGACCGGCAGTGTGATGCTCGAAGGCTGGCTGGCGCGGATGTTCTATGTGTCGCTGTACCGCATGCACCAGATGGCGTTGTACGGGTTCTTCCGCACGATGATGTTGATGCTGGGCAGCAAAATCGGACGGGGCACCGAGCCGCGGCTCAAACTTCACTGACAATACGGTTCCGGACGGGGCGCAAGCGAGGCGATTTTATAAGCATGCGCGCCCTGCCCCCCCCTGTGGGAGCTGTCTCGCCCTGCGAGGCTGCGATAGCGGTGTGCCAGGCGACATAAAGGCTGGCAGTGACGCCGCCATCGCAGCCTCGCAGGGCGAGACAGCTCCCACCTTTGATCACCATGCACCTTCAGGTTTTGCGCAGGCAAAAAAAATCCCCGTATCTTTCGATACGAGGATTTTTAATATGGTCGGGGTAAGGGGATTCGAACTCCTGACATCCTGCTCCCAAAGCAGGCGCGCTACCGGACTGCGCTATACCCCGGTAAAAAAAAGGCGACCTTTTCAAGTCGCCTTCTTCGATCAGGGCTTTTGGCCTCTGATCTTAAGATTCGATTCCAGCGTTAACTGGTCTCAAAAATGGTGGGTCGTGTGGGATTCGAACCTACGACCAATTGGTTAAAAGCCAACTGCTCTACCAACTGAGCTAACGACCCAAATATGGTCGGGGTAAGGGGATTCGAACTCCTGACATCCTGCTCCCAAAGCAGGCGCGCTACCGGACTGCGCTATACCCCGGTTTGAAATTGGCTCCGTGACCAGGACTCGAACCTGGGACCCAATGATTAACAGTCATTTGCTCTACCGACTGAGCTATCACGGAACTACATATTTCAAAGTACTACGGTGCTTCTTGTTACCTTCTCTTCGACTTGTCCGTATCGCTACGTTCGTGTCTCTGAGGCGCGCTATTCTACAATCTTAAAAACCCCTGTCAACCCTTTAAATTGCTTTTAAGACAATGATTTGCGCTTCTTTCTGATTTCTCCTTGGGGAGAAGAAACCCGTGGGCTGACGTTGCTGCGGGGCGCACTTTACAAGCCTTTGCCTTACAGTTCAACGCCCTATCGAAAAAAAAGGCCCCGCAATGCGGGGCCTCTGCTCATAACCACCCAATTCGGGCTTAGTGGAAGACGATTTCGTCGTTTTCCACGGTGGCCTTGACGCTGGCCCCCGGGATAAAGCTGCCCGACAGGATCAGTTGGGCCAACGGGTTCTCGATCCAGCGCTGAATCGCACGCTTCAACGGCCGCGCGCCATACACCGGGTCGTAGCCGACAGCGATCAACTTGTCCAAGGCCTCGCTGCTCAGTTCCAGCATCAGCTCGCGCTCCGCCAGACGGCTGCGCAGGCGGCCCAGTTGGATCTCGGTGATACCGGCGATCTGATCCCGCGCCAAAGGCTCGAAGATCACTACCTCATCAACCCGGTTGATAAATTCCGGGCGGAAGTGGCTGGTCAGCGCATCCATTACCGCAGCACGCTGGCCTTCACGATCACCGACCATCTCCTGGATCTGTACCGAGCCCAGGTTGGAGGTCATCACGATCACCGTATTACGGAAGTCCACGGTACGTCCGTGACTGTCCGTCAGCCGGCCATCTTCCAACACCTGCAGCAACACGTTGAACACATCCGGGTGGGCCTTCTCGACCTCATCCAGGAGGATTACCGAGTAAGGCTTGCGCCGTACCGCTTCGGTCAGGTAGCCGCCTTCCTCGTAGCCCACATAGCCTGGTGGCGCCCCGATCAAACGAGCCACGGAATGTTTCTCCATGAACTCGGACATATCAATGCGCACCATCGCCTCTTCTGTATCAAAGAGGAACTCGGCCAGGGCCTTGCACAGCTCGGTCTTACCCACACCGGTCGGGCCGAGGAACATGAACGAGCCGCTCGGACGGTTCGGGTCGGACAAACCGGCGCGGGAACGCCGCACCGCGTTGGACACTGCCACCACGGCCTCTTCCTGGCCAATCACGCGTTGGTGCAACAGGCTTTCCATACGCAACAGTTTGTCACGCTCGCCTTCCAGCATTTTCGACACAGGAATGCCGGTCCACTTGGACACAACCTCGGCAATTTCTTCCTCGGTCACCTTGCTGCGCAGCAACTGGTTTTCGCTGTGGCCATGCTGGTCGACCATTTGCAGGCTGCGTTCCAGATCCGGGATCACCCCGTACTGCAACTCGGCCATGCGGTTCAGGTCGCCTTTACGGCGGGCAGCTTCCAGTTCCTGGCGCGATTGCTCGATCTTCTGCTGGATCTGTGCGGAACCCTGCACTTCGGCTTTTTCCGAGGTCCAGATTTCTTCCAGGTCCGAATACTCACGCTCCAGACGGCCGATTTCTTCCTGGAGTTTTTCCAGGCGTTTCTTCGCCGCGTCATCGTCTTCTTTTTTCAGCGCCTGGGATTCGACTTTCAGTTGAATCAGGCGGCGCTCCAGGCGATCCAGCACTTCAGGCTTGGAGTCGATCTCCATGCGAATCCGGCTGGCCGCTTCGTCGATCAAGTCGATGGCCTTGTCCGGCAACTGACGATCAGTGATATAGCGATGGCTCAACTTGGCCGCCGCAATGATCGCACCGTCAGTGATTGCCACGCGGTGGTGGACCTCATAACGCTCTTTCAGGCCACGCAGGATCGCGATGGTGTCTTCTTCGCTCGGTTCTTCCACCAGGACTTTCTGGAAACGACGCTCAAGGGCCGCGTCCTTTTCAATGTACTGGCGATACTCGTTGAGCGTGGTAGCCCCCACGCAATGCAACTCACCCCGAGCCAGTGCAGGCTTGAGCATGTTGCCTGCGTCCATCGAGCCTTCACCTTTACCGGCGCCGACCATGGTGTGCAGTTCGTCGATAAACAGAATGATCTGCCCTTCCTGCTTCGACAGCTCATTAAGCAGGGATTTCAGACGCTCCTCAAACTCACCACGGAACTTGGCACCGGCAATCAAGGCCCCCATGTCCAGGGACAGCAAGCGCTTGCCCTTGAGGCCGTCCGGCACTTCACCATTAATGATGCGCTGGGCCAGGCCCTCGGCGATGGCGGTTTTACCCACCCCAGGCTCACCGATCAGCACCGGGTTGTTCTTGGTGCGGCGCTGCAGGACCTGGATGGTGCGACGAATCTCGTCGTCACGCCCGATTACCGGGTCCAGCTTGCCGTCTTCGGCGCGCTTGGTCAGGTCGACGGTGTATTTGTCCAGGGCCTGGCGCGACTCCTCATGATTGGGGTCATTCACCGCGTCGCCGCCGCGCAGGTTGTTGATGGCATTTTCCAGGGCCTTTTTGCTCACGCCCTGGCCCAGCAACAACTTGCCGAGCTTGCTGTTTTCATCCATGGCGGCGAGCAGCACCAGTTCGCTGGAGATGAACTGGTCGCCTTTCTGCTGGGCCAGGCGATCGGCCTGGTTAAGCAGGCGCGCCAGATCCTGGGACATATTCACGTCACCCGTCGGATTCTGGATTTTCGGCAGTTGGTCGAGCTCTTTGCTCAACTCCTTGCGCAGGCTGTTGACGTCGAAGCCCACCTGCATCAACAGGGGCTTGATAGAACCACCCTGCTGTTCGAGGAGTGCCTGCATCAAGTGCGCGGGCTCAATGGCCGGATGGTCGAGGCCAACGGCCAGGGATTGGGAATCCGATAACGCCAATTGTAATTTGCTGGTTAAACGATCAATACGCATTAGTCACCTTCCTTTTGAGCAGGCCGGAGCTATGTGCGAGCGAGCTTGCTCGCGAGAAACGCATCCTGAATGAAGAAACCTGCCAGATACCCCTATAGATGGGGGGGATTCTGGAACATTCAAGCCGGCAATGCTTGATATGGATCAGGAGAGTCTAGCGTTCGAGCCAGATCAGGGAGGCAAATCGACCGGTACGCGGGCTGCGCCGGTAAGAAAAGAAGCGCGGGTCGGTCACGGTGCACAAACCGCCACCGTAGACAGCGGTGATCCCACGCGCAGCCAGGCGCAGGCGCGCCAGCTGGTAGATATCAGCCAGGAACTTGCCAGGGTTGTGGCTGGGAACGAAAGCCTGCGCGGTTTGCGGGTGTTGCTGCATAAAGGCTTCACGCACTTCCGGGCCGACTTCAAAGGCCTTTGGGCCAATCGCCGGGCCCAACCACACCAGTACGTCGGCAGGCGCAGCATCCAGGCTGTCGGCGGCCGCTTCCAGCACACCCGCCGCCAGGCCACGCCAACCGGCATGGGCGGCAGCAACACGAGTTCCGGACTTATTGCAAAACAAGGCCGGCAGGCAATCGGCGGTCATCGCCGTGCAGGCGATGCCGGGCGTACCGGTCCAACTGCCGTCGGCCTCGGCAATCCGTCCCGGATCGGCCTCGACCACGACCACACCATGCACCTGGCGCAACCAGGCGGGCTGGATAGCAAATGCGGCGGTGAGACGACGGCGATTCTCAAGCACAGCTTCGGGGCTGTCCTCGACATGATCGCCTAAGTTGAGGCTGTCGAACGGCGCCAGACTGACGCCGCCCGCACGGGTGGTGACGCAGGCTTTGACCCCGGCCGGCGCAGGCCAGTCAGGAATCAGCCAGTCATTCATCCGACAAAGGCCTCGCGGTCCTGCTTGAGCAACGACAGCAACCAGACAAAATCGTCGGGCAGAGGCGATTCCCAGCTCATCCGCTCACCGCTCGTCGGATGATCCAGTTCCAGGAAGCGTGCATGCAGCGCCTGGCGCGGGAACGACTTCAGCGACTCGACCATGGTCACACTGGCGGCCGGCGGAATACGGAAGCGACCACCGTAGGCCGGATCGCCGACCAACGGGAAGTTGATATGCGCCATATGTACCCGAATCTGGTGGGTACGGCCGGTTTCCAGCTTGACCCGCACATGGGTGTGGGAACGGAAACGCTCCAGCACGCGGTAGTGGCTGACGGCCTGCTTGCCGCCCTCCATCACCGCCATGCGCTGGCGCTGCTGGCCGTGACGACCGATAGGCGCGTTGATCTTGCCACCGGCTACGACCACACCAATCACGATGCACTCATAGATGCGACTGACACTGCGGCTCTGCAATTGTGTGACCAACTGCGTCTGCGCCTGAATGGTCTTGGCCACGACCATCAGACCAGTGGTGTCCTTGTCCAGGCGGTGGACGATGCCGCAGCGCGGGACGTTGATGATGTCCGGCACATGGTGCAACAAGGCATTGAGCAAGGTGCCATCAGCGTGCCCGGCCGCCGGGTGAACCACCAGGCCTGCGGGTTTGTTGATCACCAGGATGTCGTCGTCTTCATAGACGATATCCAGCTCGATGTCCTGGGCGATCCATTCTCCCTGGGCTTCCTGCTCGGCAGTCAGCTCAAGAACCGAACCGCCATGCACTATGTCTCGCGGGCGGATAACCGCTCCATCCACAGTCAGGCGGCCGTCTTTGATCCAGGCGGAAAGGCGCGAGCGCGAGTGCTCAGCGAATAGTTGTGCGGCGACTTGATCGAGGCGTTGGCCGCCCAATTCGGACGGCACCTCTGCGCGAAGTTCAATTTTATCGGACATGCTCAGACTAGGCGTGGCACAGCCTTTGGTTTCGGCTGCGCGCTTGTGGTTAAATACGGCGTCTTTTGCCCCGAGGCTTTCATCGGGGCGCTCATCATAACAGGACGGCCCCGCCCAAGACAGCGGCCGTCATAGGGACGCAAGCCGCCATGCAAGTGAAACACCTGCTGCTGATCGCCATCCTCGCCATGACTGCTGCTTGCTCGTCAACAAAGGACGTCGTCGACGAAAACCTCAGTGAAGTCGAGCTGTACCAGCAGGCTCAGGCCGACCTGGACAACAATAGCTACACAAGCGCCACGGCCAAACTCAAGGCCCTGGAGTCGCGTTATCCGTTTGGCCGCTATGCCGACCAGGCCCAGCTCGAACTGATCTATGCGAACTACAAGAACGCCGAGCCGGAAGCTGCCAAGTCCGCTGCCGAGCGTTTTATCCGCCTGCACCCGCAGCATCCGAACGTGGACTACGCCTACTACCTCAAGGGCCTGACCTCGTTTGACCAGGACGTTGGCCTGCTGGCGCGCTTCCTGCCGCTGGACATGACCAAGCGTGACCCAGGTGCCGCGCGCGACTCCTATAACGAGTTCGCCCAGCTGACCAGCCGCTTCCCCAACAGCCGCTACGCGCCGGACGCCAAGCAGCGCATGATCTACCTGCGCAACCTGCTGGCTTCCTACGAAATCCACGTAGCCCACTACTACTTGACGCGCCAGGCCTATGTCGCCGCCGCCAACCGTGGTCGCTATGTGGTGGAGAACTTCCAGGAAACCCCTTCCGTGGGTGACGGCCTGGCAGTGATGACCGAGGCTTACCAGCGCCTGCACCTCGATACCCTGGCCGCTACCAGCCTGGAGACCCTGAAACTCAACTACCCGGACCACCCTAGCCTGCAAGACGGCCAGTTTGTGCCGCAGGTTGCCGAAGCGGACAACCGCTCGTGGTTGAGCAAGTACACCCTGGGCATGATCGAGTCCCGTCCACCGCTGCCGCCGGGCGAAACCCGCGCCAACCAGGACATCCTCAAGCAGTACCAGGATGCCAAGGACGCCATTCCGTCGGAGCTCAAGCCCCATGACGAGAACGGCGACGTGATCGAGGAAGAAGCACCAGAAGCCCTGGGCAACAACCAGGATCGCTCGTGGTTCAGCTACATGACGTTCGGTGTCTTTGACTGAAACCCGTCTTGGCAGCGCAAGAAGGAGCCCCTCGGGGCTCCTTTTTTCATGGCGCGACTTTATTACCCTGTGCGCCGCTAACATCCTTGGCTAAACTGCCGGATTCCCTGTTGAGAAGCTGCCTGCCATGGTTCGTTTACTGTTCTGGATTGCCCTGATTGCTGCTGCGGTATGGTTCTGGCGCAAGTTCAAGCGCCCCGCTTCGACGCAGCAACAGCCCGGCGAACAAGGCGCCGCGCCGATGGTTCGCTGTGCACACTGTGGCGTGCATCTGCCGCAGGACCGGGCACTGAGCCAGCGCCAGGACTGGTATTGCACCCAGGCGCATCTGGAGCAGGGTCCGAAGTCTATCGAGCGCTGAGTCCTCTGGAACGGTAGGCCCCCCGGTTTATATCCGACCAGTGGGCGCATAAGGGGCCGGGTCGATCACCGGCTCATGCCCCAGCAGCAAGTCAGCAAACAACTGGCAAGACGCAGGCGCCAATACCAGGCCATTGCGGTAATGCCCGCAGTTGAGCCACAGCCCTTCATACCCTGGCACCTTGCCGATATAGGGAATGCCCTCCGGCGAACCAGGCCGCAAACCGGCCCAATGCCCCACCACCTCGGCATCCGCCAGGGCCGGAATCAGTTCCACCGCCGAGGCTTTGAGGCTGTCCAGAGCCGATTCGGTCGGTGTCTTGTCGAAACCTTCATGCTCCAGCGTGCTGCCAATCAGGATATGTCCGTCCCGGCGGGGAATCGCATAGCGCCCCTTCGCCAGGACCATGCAGGACAGAAAGTCCGAAGCACACTTGTACAAAATCATCTGGCCCTTGACCGGCTCCACCGGCAGCGTCAGCCCCAGGCTGGCGAGCAGCTCACCACTCCAGGCACCGGCCGCGAGCACTACCTGGTCGCCTCGCACCTCGCCCTGCGCAGTATTGACCCCGACAATGCTGCCGCCCTCCTGGATAAAGCCCTGTACCGCGCACTGCTCATGCAGGGTCACACCCGGCAATGCCAGCAACGCCGCCTTCAGGGACTTGATCAAGCGTGGATTGCGTACATTGGCCACGTTCGCCATATAGATAGCCTCGGCGAACCCCGCGCCCAATACCGACACCGCGTCACGGGCGGACGACACATCCACCTTGCTCAAGGGCCGGCCTTCCCGCGCAGCCCAGGCCAGGGCGTCGGCCTCGTCATCGAGGTCCAGCCAATACAGGCCCGTGGTATGAACCTCGGGATCCACGCCGGTGGCCGCAAACAGGCGCTGGGCCAATTGCGGGTAAAAATCCTGGGACCAATGGGCCAGCGCCGTGACGGCCGGGCTGTAGCGCCAGGGGTATAACGGCGAAACAATCCCGCCACCGGCCCAGGAAGACTCCTGCCCAACCGACGAACGGTCAAGCACCACCACCGCCAGCCCCTGGGTTGCCAGGTTGAACGCCGTCAACAGCCCGATAACACCACCACCCACAACCACGACTTGCTGTTGCTTGGTCATTGTTCGATCCAGCTCATAAAAAGAAAGGAGTGCTCCAGGCACCCCGTCGCCCACCAGCGTCATCGCCCCCAGCACTCCTGACGCGTGGTGCCGGGTGCGGCGCCGGGATTGGCCCGCGCGCCAGTACTGGTCAAACTGAACTCACCACAAGGATCACCCAGCATCGCGCCAGCAAAAGGCGTCGCGGTCAGGGTGAAATCCTGGGGGTTCAGCATCACCGTGATTCTATAGCGATCATTGCCGGTGCTGACGCCGCTGGCATCAATAAAAGTGCCATTTCTCACGTAATAGCGCTCCAGATGCTGGGCTTGCTCCGTGAGCAGCCCGACGATTTCTGTGCGGTAAGCCTTTTTCACGTGGGCGGCGTACCCCGGATAGATCACCGCCGCCAAGGTGGCAATGATCGCCAGCGCGATCAATAACTCGATCAAAGTGAACCCCTTGCAATTGCCGCTCATCGTCATGATTACCTACTGGAGTTGTCGCCATAGAATTCGCCGGAATCGCTCACTGGCATCAGCATCCGCGGCTACCCGCGCATAGACGCTTTCCAGAACGGTGCGCGATTGGCCACTGATCCCCACTGCCGTAACCCGATACAACGTCGCTGGGGTGTCGGGCGGCAAATGTGCCAACCCGCTAGCGGGGCCGAGGTTCTGAATACCGTACACACCCGCTTTCATGCCGACCCAGGTGATAGCCGAGACTGGGTCGACGCCTGGCTGGCTGATGGCATACGCCTCGTTCGGCGGGGCACAGGTCACCAGCGACTGACAGGCCGGCAAACCGAACCCGCGCGCCTGTACAGCCGACTCACCGCGCCTGAGCCCGCTTTCGGCCGCCTGGAACGATTGGTTGCGATGCCTGAGGCTGCCGGCGAGCTGTTCCTGCGACGTCGCGCCCTGCATCGAAGCCAGGCCGACAACCGTCAACAACAGCAGCAATACCAGGCTGATCAACAGCACCATGCCGCGCTGCCCAGGGGCCGGTACCCGGCACTCGCTATTCAAGACGATTACGCACGGCAGCGACGACGCTGTAGACCTGGTCCCGCACGCGACCAAGCGGATCGCGCAGCGTCAACATCACCCGCACACTGCGGATCAGCGACTCGTCGCCGGGATGGCTGTCATAGCGGCTCACGACACTGGACCCTGGCCGGCTGGCCACCCCGAAACTCAACTCAAACGCCCCCACGTTATCCACCAGCACCGCCCTGGCCGGCGCTGTCGGTGTGCTGAGCTTCAACTGCCCTGACTCAAAGGTGTAGGTCAGTTTGCGAACCGGGAAAGCAATCTGCCCAGGACCAGGCTTGGGCGGTACCCCCGAGTAGGCCTGGGCGCTGTCGACACAATTACTGAGCACGGTCCAGTCGGGCCGACTGCCCTGACCGCCGACATCGCCAGTGACCAGGGTCAGGTTGGTTGAGGCACCGCTGACCGCCACACTGATCGGCGTGGAAAAGTCAGCCGGCGCCTGAACAATCGCGGGAAGGGACAGGCAACCGAACATCCCCGCCAGGCGAATCTCCTGAATCATCTTGCCCAGGACAAATCGCCCATCATCCTGCAACAACGCCGAGGCATGCTGGCTGGCTGCGGTGCTTCGGGCGGCCAGCGTTACCTGGACGGCCGCCAGGACCACCACCAACCCCAGGGTCGCCGCCAGCAATGCCTCGACCAGGCCAAAACCCGTACTGGAGCGCCTCATCGCGCAGGCCTCGGATCGACCGCGACGCGACTGGTCAGGGTGAATGTTTCCCGGGCGCCGCCGGCATGGGCTGCGCGTGAGTCGTCCCAACTGATGCTGATGGTGACTTCGCGCTGGCTGATCGCAATCGAACCTTTGGCGGTATCGCCGGCCAAGTGGCGGATATTGGCCTCGAAGTCGTGCAAGTCCAGGTCCCGGACACTCGCGGCCAAGGTGTTGGCGAGCGAGATATCCTCGCCTCCCCAGGAATAGTCGGCGGCGGCATTGGCGCGAATCCGGTCAAGCATGTCGTAGGCAACGAAGCTCGCCTGGCTGATCATCCTGGAACTGTCGGTGTACTTGAGCGCATTCAGCTGGATCAGCCCGGCCCCCAACAGGCCAACGCCGAGAATCAACAGCGAAACCAGCACTTCGATCAGGCTCATACCGATCTGTTGTGTGTCGGTCGGGGGTGTACAAGACGTTACCAGGCAAGCTCGCATAGCCATCGTCATCCTTGTCGAGGGTCATCCAGACGGCCGAGATAGCCGTGCGTTGCCCAAGACTAGCGCCGCTGTTGTCGTCGCGCTGCCCCTCGGAATAAAGGGAAATACTTTGGACAGGAAGGCCATCACTGCCCCCCCACGCAGTGCCGCTATAACTAGTTCAGGCACACGGTCCACGGAGGGACGAGGTATGAAACAACGCGGTTTCACATTGATCGAATTGCTGCTCGGCTTGATCGTCAGCGGCATCCTGGCGCAATTGGCGGTACCCGGCTTCAAGAGCCTGCTGGACTCACAAACGCGACTGAGCGCCGCGCAGACACTGGCGTCAGGCTTGCGCTACGCCCGCACCCAGGCTATTGCGCGCAATCGAACGGTGATCATCCACGCGCTGGATGATGACTGGAGTCGGGGCTGGAGGGTGGTGGTGGACATGAATGGCCGCGGTCATCTGGACGACGACAACCCCGTACTGCTGGAACGCCAGGACAATGGGCGGATCCCCATTGTGGGCAATACCCCGGTGCGCACGCAGATTCGCTTCAGCGGTTTGGGCGAACCCCTGCTGTCTGCGGGTGGGTTTCGCGCCGGCACCGTGCATGTGTGCTCAACGGACCAGCCGCTGAGCCTGCATCAAGTGGTGCTGGCGCCCACCGGCCGCATCAGCCTGCGCAGCGACAAGGCCGAGCAGGCATTGTGCCGGGGCTACGATGATCTGGGGCTCAGAGCAGCGAACGAACCCGCAGCTCCTTGGGCATGGAGAAAGTGATGTTCTCTTCGCGCCCTGACAACTCGTCGGCACCTGTCGCGCCCCACGCCTGCAACTGCTGGATCACGCCACGTACCAGGACTTCCGGCGCCGAGGCGCCCGCAGTGATGCCAATGCGCTCGACACCGTCGAACCAACTGCGCTGCAGGTCTTCGGCACCGTCAATCAGGTACGCCGGGGTAGCCATGCGTTCGGCCAGTTCACGCAGACGATTGGAGTTGGAGCTGTTAGGGCTACCGACGACCAGCACCACGTCACACTCGTCGGCCAGTTGCTTGACGGCGTCCTGGCGGTTTTGCGTGGCATAGCAGATGTCGTCCTTGCGCGGCCCACCGATGGCAGGGAAACGGGTACGCAGGGCGTCGATGACCCGGCTGGTGTCATCCATCGACAAGGTGGTCTGGGTCACGAATGCCAACTTCTCAGGGTTATGCACTTGCAACTCGGCGACGTCTTTTTCGTCTTCCACCAGGTAGATCGCGCCGCCATTGCGGGCGTCGTACTGACCCATGGTGCCTTCGACTTCGGGGTGACCGGCGTGGCCGATCAGGATGCACTCACGGCCGTCGCGGCTATAGCGCGCCACTTCGATATGCACCTTGGTCACCAGCGGGCAGGTCGCATCGAAGACTTTCAGGCCACGGCCTGCGGCTTCGGTGCGCACTGCCTGGGAAACGCCATGGGCGCTGAAGATAACGATGACGTCGTCCGGCACTTGATCCAGTTCTTCGACAAAAATGGCGCCACGGGCGCGCAGGTCTTCGACCACGAACTTGTTATGGACCACTTCATGGCGCACGTAGATCGGCGGGCCGAAGACTTCCAGGGCGCGATTGACGATTTCGATCGCCCGGTCCACCCCGGCGCAGAAGCCACGGGGGTTGGCGAGTTTGATTTGCATGCTGGGCCTCGTGTCTTTGTGGGAGCTGGTCTGCCTGCGCTCGGTGCAACTGGTACACCGAGGCGTTGCTATCGCAGGCCAGCCAGCGCCTACAGGAACCGGTTTCGTCAGTTAGAGCGCTTTAACGTCGATGATTTCAACATCAAAGGTCAAGGTCTTGCCGGCCAACGGGTGATTGAAGTCGATGGTCACCTGAGTGTCATCGAAGGTTTTGACCACTCCGGGCAGTTCGGTATTCGCCGCATCGTTGAAGATCACCAGCAAGCCTTCCGACAGCTCCATGTCCTGGAACTGCGAACGCGGGATGATTTGTACGTTCTGCGGGTTGGGCTGGCCAAAGGCGTTTTCCGGCGGGATCTGCAGGTTGCGCTTGTCACCGGCCTTGAAGCCGAACAGCGCCGTCTCAAAACCCGGCAGCAGGTTGCCATCGCCGACCTTGAAGGTCGCCGGGGCTTTATCGAACGTGCTGTCGACCGTGTCGCCATTCTCCAGGCGCAGTGCGAAATGCAAGGTGACTTCCGTGTTCTGGCCAATGCGTTGTTCGGCCAATACTTGTTCAGTCATTTACGGCTTCTCCGGGCTTGTTGCCCTTGAACATATCCAGCGCCAGCATGATTGCGCCAACGCAGATGGCGCTGTCGGCAAAGTTGAACGCCGGGAAGTAATGGCGGTTCTGCCAATGCACCAGAATGAAGTCGATCACATGGCCCAAGGCGATGCGGTCGTACAGATTGCCCAGCGCACCGCCCAGCACCAGTGCCAAGGCGATAGCCAGCCAGGTGTCATTGCGGCCAAGGCGCTTGAGCCAGACCACCAGCACCGCACTGACCACCACAGCGATCAGGGCGAACAGCCAACGCTGCCAGCCACCACCGTCAGCGAGGAAGCTGAAAGCGGCACCGGTGTTATAGGCCAGGGTCCAGCTGAAGTAGTCAGGAATCACCACGATCTGCTGGAACATTTCCAGGGTGCCCTCGAAGTGAGCCTTGCTGACCTGGTCGATGACCAGGACCAGCAAGCTCAGTACGAGCCAACCCAGACGTCCGAAACGGCTGGATTTAGGCATAGTGGCGAACCTCACCGGCACCGCTGATGTTGTCGACGCAACGACCGCAGATTTCCGGATGCTCCGGGTTCACGCCAACGTCTTCACGGCAGTGCCAGCAACGGGCGCACTTGGCGAAGGCGGACTTGACGACCTTGAGCTTGAGGCCCGGGACTTCGGTCGCGACCGCATCAGCCGGGGCCTGGGCGAAGGGTGCCAGGCTAGCCGTGGAGGTAATCAGCACGAAGCGCAGTTCGTTGCTCAATTTGCCCAGGTCGGCGGTCAGGCCTTCCTCGGCAAACAGGGTGACTTCAGCCTGCAGGTTGCCACCGACGGCCTTGGCCGCACGCTGGACTTCCAGTTCCTTGTTCACCGCAACCTTGACGGCCATCACACCTTCCCAATACTCGCGGCCCAGTTCGAAGTCGGCCGGCAATTCGGTCAGGCCTTCGTACCAGGTGTTGAGCATTACGGACTCGTTACGCTCGCCCGGCAGGTATTCCCACAGCTCGTCGGCAGTGAAGGCCAGGATCGGCGCGATCCAGCGCACCAGCGCTTCGGAGATGTGGTACAGCGCGGTCTGCGCCGAGCGGCGGGCCTTGCTGTTGGCGCCGGTGGTGTACTGGCGGTCCTTGATGATGTCGAGGTAGAAACCACCCAGCTCCTGCACGCAGAAGTTGTGGATCTTCGAGTAGACGTTCCAGAAGCGGTATTCGCCGTAGTGCTCCTGCAACTCACGTTGCAGCAACAGGGTACGGTCCACAGCCCAACGGTCCAGGGCGAGCATTTCCTCGGCCGGCAGGATGTCGGTGGCCGGGTTGAAGCCGGTCAGGTTCGACAACATGAAGCGTGCGGTATTGCGGATACGGCGGTAGGCATCGGCGCTGCGTTGCAGGATCTGCTCCGAAACGGCCATTTCACCGGAATAGTCGGTGGAAGCCACCCACAGACGCATGATGTCGGCGCCCAGGGTGTCGTTGACCTTCTGCGGCGCAATCACGTTGCCCAGGGACTTGGACATCTTGCGACCGTTCTCGTCGACGGTGAACCCGTGGGTCAGCAGCTCGCGGTACGGGGCGTGATCGTCGATGGCGCAACCGGTCAGCAGGGACGAGTGGAACCAGCCACGGTGTTGGTCCGAGCCTTCCAGATACAGGTCGGCGCGCGGGCCGGTCTCGTGACCCATCAGGTGCGAGCCGCGCAGCACGTGCCAGTGGGTGGTACCCGAGTCGAACCACACGTCGAGGGTGTCGCTGATCTTGTCGTACAGCGGCGCTTCGTCACCAAGCAGCTCGGCAGCGTCCAGCTTGAACCAGGCTTCGATACCTTCCTGCTCCACACGCTGGGCCACCACTTCCATCAGTTCGACGGTGCGTGGGTGCAGTTCGCCGCTTTCCTTGTTCAGGAAGAACGGGATCGGCACGCCCCAGTTACGCTGGCGGGAGATGCACCAGTCGGGACGGTTGGCAATCATCGAGTGCAGGCGTGCTTGGCCCCAGGCCGGTACGAACTTGGTGTCTTCGATGGCTTTGATCGCACGCTTGCGCAGGGTTTCGCCGGCGACAGGCTCTTTGTCCATGCCGATGAACCACTGCGCGGTGGCGCGGTAGATCAGCGGGGTCTTGTGGCGCCAGCAGTGCATGTAACTGTGCTTGATGGTTTCGGTGTGCAGCAGCGCACCGACTTCCGACAGTTTGTCGATGATCGGCTGGTTGGCCTTGAAGATGAACTGGCCACCGAAGAACTCCAGCGACGGCACGTATACGCCATTGCTCTGCACCGGGTTGAGGATGTCATCGTTGACCATGCCATAGGCTTTGCAGGTCACGAAGTCGTCCACACCGTAGGCCGGCGCGGAGTGAACCACCCCAGTACCCGAGCCCAGTTCGACGTAGTCAGCCAGGTACACCGGCGACAGACGGTCGTAGAACGGGTGACGGAAGTTGATCAGCTCCAGCGCGGAGCCCGTGGTCGTGGCGATCACCGAGCCTTGCAACTCGTAGCGAGTCAGGCAGGCCTCGACCATTTCCTCGGCCAGCACCAGCAGGCGGTCACCGACGTCCACCAGGGCGTAGGTGAATTCCGGGTGCACGTTCAGCGCCTGGTTGGCCGGGATGGTCCACGGGGTGGTGGTCCAGATCACGATGGCGGCGGGCTTGGCCAGGCTTGCCAGGCCAAAGGCCTCGGCCAGCTTGGCGTCGTCGGCGATCGGGAACGCGACGTCGATGGTCGAGGACTTCTTGTCTTCGTACTCGACTTCCGCTTCGGCCAGGGCCGAGCCGCAGTCAAAGCACCAGTTCACGGGCTTGAGGCCCTTGAACACGAAGCCGCCCTTGACGATCTCGGCCAAGGCACGGATTTCCCCGGCCTCGTTCTTGAAGTTCATGGTCTTGTACGGGTTGTCCCAGTCACCCAGCACACCCAGGCGGATGAATTCGGACTTCTGCCCTTCGATCTGCTCGGTGGCGTAGGCGCGGCACAGCTCGCGGGTCTTGTCGGCGCCCAGGTTCTTGCCGTGGGTCACTTCGACTTTGTGTTCAATCGGCAGGCCATGGCAGTCCCAACCCGGGACATAAGGCGCGTCGAAGCCCGAAAGGGTTTTCGAGCGGATGATCATGTCCTTGAGAATCTTGTTCAGCGCATGACCGATGTGAATCGTGCCGTTGGCATAAGGAGGGCCGTCGTGCAGGACGAATTTCGGACGATCCTTGCCAATCTCGCGCAACTTTCCGTACAGGCCAATACTGTCCCAGCGCTGCAGGATCTGCGGTTCGCGCTGTGGCAGGCCGGCCTTCATTGGGAAGGCGGTGTCCGGAAGGTTTAGCGTGGCTTTATAGTCGGTCATTTAAGGCTCTTCATTAGCGATGGGCGCTAGGTGCGGCTAGTGCACGGGCGGCGGCGACATCCGCATTGATCGCCGTTTTCAGCGCCTCCAGGGAGGCGAATCGCTGCTCTTCACGCAGCTTTTGGTGGAAAACCACCGTCAAACGCCGGTCATACAAATCCCCGGCAAAATCCAAAAGGTGAACTTCCAGGTGGGCCTTGCCATCACCTGCAACCGTTGGCCTGACGCCTATATTGGCGACTCCGGGCCAGGGTTTACCGTCAATATCGACACTCACCAGGTACACCCCGGTCAGTGGCACGCGACGGCGCTTGAGTTGCACGTTGGCGGTTGGCGTGCCCAGTTGGCGCGCCAGCTTCTGGCCGTGCAGGACCCGCCCGGCAATCCGGAACGGGCGACCGAGCAAACGCTCGGCCAAGGCGAAGTCGGCAGCGGCCAAGGCATTTCGCACCTGGGTGCTACTCACGCGCAGGCCGTCCAGTTCGACGGTTTGCGCGGCTTCGACAGTAAACCCCTGGGTCACGCCGGCCTGCTGCAGGAAATCGAAATCCCCTACCCGGTCGCAACCGAAGCGGAAGTCGTCGCCGACCTCCAGATGCTGCACGCCCAAGCCATCGACGAGGATACGGTCGACGAACTCGGTGGCGCTGAGACTGCGCAAACGCTGGTTGAAGGCCAGGCACAGAACCCGGTCCACGCCCTCTTCGGCCAGCAGTTGCAGCTTGTCCCGCAAGCGGGCCAAACGGGCTGGAGCCGTCTCGGGAGTGAAGAACTCACGGGGCTGCGGCTCGAAAATCACCACGCAGCTGGGCACGCCCAACTCGACTGCGCGCTCGCGCAGCCGCGCCAGGATCGCCTGGTGGCCACGGTGAACACCGTCAAAGTTGCCAATAGTGGCGACGCAGCCCCGATGCTCGGGGCGCAGGTTGTGGAGACCTCGAACCAGCTGCATAACGCGCTTCTTGCTCATAAAGTGGTCGATTATAACCACACCCGGCCCCGGACGACAGGCAACAGCACAGGCCAAATGATTCGAATCGAAAAAACAGCCGGCTTATTGTTGATTGCGATCAATTCAGCGCCTTGCGATTGAAATCCCGCAGGCGGAAGCCCAGCAGCAGCAACATGCCAAAGTAGGCGATCACCCCGGCCACCACCAGCAGGCCCAGGCGCAGGAATCGCTCAAGCATCTGCCCCTCGCCCCACGCAGGCATCCAGTGCATCAACCCCAGCAATACCGCTGACATCACCGCCACCGCTACCAGCAATTTGAGGGCGAACATGCCCCAGCCTGGCTGCGGCTGGTACATTTTTTGTTTGCGCAATTGATAGAACAACAGGCCGGCATTGATGCACGCCCCGGCACTGATCGCCAGGGCCAGGCCCGCGTGAGCCAGCGGCCCGATGAAGATCAGGTTGAACAGCTGGGTGACCACCAGGGTGAAAATCGCAATTTTCACCGGGGTCCGGATGTTTTGCTGGGCGTAAAAGCCCGGCGCGAGGACCTTGATCACGATAATCCCCAGCAACCCCACCGAATAGGCGACCAATGCACGCTGGGTCATCAAGGCGTCGAACGCGCTGAACTGGCCGTACTGGAACAGCGAAACGGTCAGCGGCTCGGCCAGGATCCCCAGGGCCAGGGAGCATGGCAGCACCAGCACAAAGCACAGGCGCAGGCCCCAATCGAGAATACGCGAGTATTCGTGGCGGTCCTTGCTGGCATAGGTGCGAGCCAGGGTCGGCAGCAAAATGGTACCCAGCGCCACGCCCAGCACACCGGAGGGCAACTCCATCAGGCGATCGGCGTAATACATCCACGACACGGAACCGGAGACCAGCAACGAAGCGAATGCGGTGTTGATAATCAGGGAAATCTGGCTGACCGATACCCCGAGAATCGCCGGCAGCATGTTTTTCATCACCCGCCACACACCCGTGTCCTTGAGGTTCAGGCGCGGCAGCACAAGCATGCCAATCTTTTTCAGGTGCGGCAGTTGATACAACAGTTGCGCCAGGCCACCGGCCAGCACCGCCCAGCCGAGCGCCATCACCGGCGGATCGAAGTACGGCGTGAGGAACAGGGCAAAGATGATCATGCTGACGTTAAGCAGGGTCGGCACAAACGCCGGCACCGAGAACCGGTTCCAGGTATTGAGGATCGCGCCCGCCAGGGAAGACAGGGAAATCAGCAATATATAAGGAAAGGTCACCCGCAACAGATCACTGGTCAGGGCGAATTTTTCCGGAGTGTTGGCAAACCCGGGCGCCGTGGCCCAGATAATCCAGGGCGCAGCGAGCATCCCGGCGACGGTCACCAGCATCAGCACCAGGGTCAGCAGGCCCGAGACATAGGCGATAAAGGTGCGGGTGGCCTCCTCGCCCTGCTGGGTCTTGTATTCCGCCAGGATCGGCACGAACGCCTGGGAAAACGCGCCCTCGGCGAAGATCCGCCGCAGCAGGTTGGGCAGTTTGAACGCGATAAAGAAGGCATCCGTGGCCATGCTCGCGCCAAAAATACGTGCGATGAGGGTGTCACGCACAAACCCCAGAACCCGGGAAATCATGGTGATCGAGCTGACGGCGGCCAACGACTTGAGCAGATTCATTGAAAGAGTTTTTGCCTATAGATAAAGAGCAGGCGAACAAAGCGCCTACTTATGCGATACTGCGCGCCTGCAACAGCACAGAGCCAAAGCTCGCGAGTTTACAGGTCAAGCGCCGGAAATAAATCACCCGCCTCTTCAGATCGACCACTCAGCAGTTCGCATCAGCCGCCCTTGACAAGACTTCAACTCATCGGCATGATTCGCGGCCTATTTTGTTTGCTATTTCCTAAAAAGTCTTTCGAGGAGCTCGACGGTGGCCAACACACCTTCCGCCAAAAAACGTGCAAAACAGGCTGAGAAGCGTCGCAGCCACAACGCCAGCCTGCGTTCCATGGTTCGTACCTACATCAAGAATGTAGTTAAGGCCATTGACGCAAAAGACGCTGAAAAAGCTCAAGCTGCTTACGTTCTGGCCGTGCCAGTTATCGACCGTATGGCCGATAAAGGCATCATCCACAAGAACAAAGCTGCTCGCCATAAAGGTCGTCTGAATGGCCACATCAAGGCTCTGAACCTTGCTGCTGCAGCCTAAGCGATAAGCTTGTTAAAAAACCGACCCCAGGGTCGGTTTTTTATTGCCTACGATTTATGCCCTCCCCCAAAACAAATGTGGGAGCTGGCTTGCCCGCGACGGATACATAACACTCAACATTGATGTCGACTGTTAAACCGCTATCGCAGGCAAGCCAGCCCCCACATAAAGCAGAGCGGAGCTGCCAGGCTTATTGCGCGCCAGGCCACGGCAGGATTGGAATCGCCGTCACCGCATTCTGCGGGCTGCCTTCGATCAGACGGTCGCTGTAGACCAGGTACACCAGGGTATTGCGCTTCTTGTCGAGGAAACGCACCACCTGCATGGTCTTGAACACCAGCGAGGTGCGCTCCTTGAACACCTCATCACCATCCTTGAGCTCGCCCTTGAAGCGAATCGGCCCCACCTGACGACAGGCAATGGATGCCTCGGCACGATCCTCGGCCAAGCCCAGACCACCCTTCACCCCACCCGTCTTGGCGCGAGACAGGTAGCAAGTCACGCCCTCTACCTTGGGATCATCAAAAGCCTCGACCACGATCCGATCATTGGGGCCGACAAACTTGAACACGGTCGACACCTGGCCAATCTCTTCGGCCGAAGCCAGCAGCGGCATCGCCATCAGCAGCCCCAGCAACCCCTTCATTACGCGCATCGCAATTTTCCCTTTAGACCAGAATCAGGTTATCGCGGTGAACCAGTTCCGGCTCAGCCATGTAACCCAACAGACCGACAATCGACTCAGACGACTGCCCAATGATTTTCTGCGCCTCAAGGGCACTGTAGTTGGCCAGCCCACGGGCAATCTCACGACCGTCCGGCGCGACACACACCACCATTTCACCGCGCCGGAAGCTACCCTGGACCAGCTTGACGCCTACCGGCAACAAGCTCTTGTTGCCCTGGGACAGCGCCGACACCGCACCCGCATCCAGCACCAGGGTGCCACGGGTCTGCAGATGGCCAGCCAGCCACTGCTTACGCGCCGCCAGCATGCCACGCTCGGGCGACAGCAATGTGCCGATGCGCTCGCCTGCCTTGAGGCGATCCAGCACGCGCTCCAGGCGCCCGCCGACGATGATGGTATGGGCACCCGAACGGGCCGCCAGGCGCGCCGCGCGTAGCTTGGTCTGCATGCCACCACGCCCCAATGCACCACCGACACTGCCCGCCACCGCATCGAGCGCCGGATCATCGGCCCGCGCTTCGTAAATCAGCTGAGCGTCAGGATTGTTGCGCGGATCGGCGTCAAACATGCCATCGCGATCCGTGAGTATCACCAGCAGGTCAGCCTCCACCAGGTTGGCCACCAGGGCCGCCAGGGTGTCGTTATCGCCAAAGCGGATTTCGTCGGTCACCACGGTGTCGTTCTCGTTGATCACCGGGATCACCTTGAGCTCGACCAGGGCACGCAAGGTGCTACGGGCATTGAGGTAGCGCTTGCGGTCGGACAGATCGTCATGGGTCAGCAGAATCTGCGCGGTATGGCGGCCGTGCTCGGCAAAACTGGATTCCCAGGCCTGCACCAACCCCATCTGACCAATCGCAGCAGCGGCCTGCAACTCATGCATCGCGCTGGGTCGCGCGGTCCAGCCAAGGCGGCTCATCCCGGCGGCAACCGCCCCGGACGACACCAGCACCAACTCGACACCTGCCTCATGCAAGGCCACCATCTGTTCAACCCAGACGCTCATGGCTGCACGATCCAGCCCCTTGCCATCCGCCGTCAGCAGCGCACTCCCGATCTTTACGACCCAGCGTTGCGCACCCGTCACTTTGCTCCGCATCATCTTCAACCTTAGATTGAGGGCCACGCGACCCAGCGCCGCCCATAACGTTATTCGTGACTACCGATTTCCAGATACTAAAACGCCGCTCGATTGAGCGGCGCTTAAGTTTATCGCAACAGATCAGTCACGCACGTAAATGATTTCTGGACCATCTTCATCATCCACATCTTCCTCGTCCCAATCATCGTCACCGATGTCATGGACCGACTTGACGCCACTGCGACGCAGGGCACGCTGATCATCCAGCGCCTGCAACTGGGCACGCGCCTCGTCTTCGATACGCTGATCGAGGTCAGCCAATTCAGCCTTGTAGGCTGGGTCGGCAGCCAGGCGATCAGCACGATCTTCCAGGTAGCGCATGATGTCGCGAGTCAAACGCTCAGTGCCTTCTTTGGCAATGGCGGAGATCACGTAGACCGGACCTTCCCACTGTAGGCGGTCAACGATTTCCTTGACCCGCTCTTCGTGCTCTTCCTCGAGGATCTGGTCGCACTTGTTCAGCACCAGCCAACGGTCACGCTCAGCCAGGGACGGACTGAACTTGGTCAATTCGTTGACGATCACTTCAGCCGCGTCCGGCGCACTGGTTTCATCCAGCGGCGCCATGTCGACGAGGTGCAGCAACAGACGGGTACGGGACAAGTGCTTGAGGAAGCGAATCCCCAGACCCGCGCCATCAGAAGCACCTTCGATCAGGCCCGGAATATCCGCGATCACGAAGCTCTTCCAGCGATCGACGCTGACCACACCCAGGTTTGGCACCAGAGTGGTGAACGGGTAGTCCGCAACTTTCGGCTTAGCGGCCGACACCGAGCGAATGAAGGTACTTTTGCCCGCGTTTGGCAGACCCAGCAGGCCCACATCCGCCAGCACTTTCATTTCCAGCTTCAGGTCACGCTGCTCGCCCGGCTTGCCCGGCGTGGTCTGGCGCGGCGCACGGTTGGTACTGGACTTGAATCGGGTGTTACCCAGACCGTGCCAGCCACCCTGCACAACCATCAGTTTCTGGCCGGCCTTGGTCAGGTCGCCAATCACTTCCTGGGTGGCAGAGTCGATGATCGTGGTGCCGACCGGCACACGCAGCACCAGATCCTCACCCTTTTTACCGGTGCAGTCAGTGCTGCCGCCGTTGGAGCCGCGCTCGGCATCGAAGTGCCGGGTGTAACGGTAGTCCACCAGGGTATTGAGGTTTTCGTCGGCCATCATGTAGATGGAACCGCCATCACCACCGTCGCCGCCGTTCGGGCCACCGTTTTCGATGAACTTTTCGCGACGGAAACTCATGCAACCATTGCCGCCGTCGCCAGCTTTTACTCGGATCGAAACTTCATCAACGAACTTCATAACAAAACGCCTCTCGCCGCACGGACGAGCTTAAGAAACCAAGACATAAGACTCTTGCAAAAATGAGCGCAGCAACCTCAATCAGCGACCGCAAATCCCGCTGCCTTCGCCCACCACAAACAGCTTTGCAAGAGACTCACCCCACAAACGAAAAAGCCCCGTCGCAAGACAGGGCTTTTCCAGCGAGCTCGCAATTAAGCCGAGACAACGCTCACGTAACGGCGGTTGAACGCGCCTTTTACTTCAAACTTGATCACGCCTTCGATTTTCGCGAAGAGGGTGTGATCTTTACCCATGCCTACACCGTAACCGGCGTGGAATTGGGTGCCGCGCTGACGCACGATGATGTTGCCCGGAATGATTTTCTGGCCGCCATACATCTTAACGCCAAGGCGTTTGGCTTCTGAGTCGCGACCGTTACGGGTACTACCACCAGCTTTTTTGTGTGCCATGAGTCAATTCTCCTAGTGAGGAATTAGGCTGAAATTAAGCCTGAATACCGGTGATTTTGATCTCGGTGTACCACTGGCGGTGGCCCATACGCTTCATGTGGTGCTTACGACGACGGAACTTGATGATGCGGACTTTATCGTGACGACCTTGGGAGATCACTTCAGCCACAACGGTAGCGCCAGCAACAACTGGAGCGCCGATGTTCACGTCATCGCCATTGGCGACCAACAGAACGCGATCAAAAGTAACGGATTCGCCGGTAGCGATTTCCAGTTTTTCGATCTTCAGGTATTCACCTGGGGCGACCTTGTATTGCTTGCCACCAGTAACAATTACTGCGTACGACATGGTATTTCTCCGATAATCCTGCTCACCCAGCGCTTTATAAGAAGAGGTATTGGCTGGCATGGCTGCATGGGATGGACGTCCCGAATGCAATTGCGTAAGGCAGGTGCTGCCCAGGAAGTTCAGGGTGCGCGATTGTACGCAAGCTGTGGAAGGCTTGCAAGTAGCCGTCTATCGCGCCTTGACACCCAGGGGCGCGGGTCCTAGCATGCCGCGCAACCCTTCTGGAGCGACTGTCGCTGATGCAACCCCAAGCTTTCTACCGCGCGGTGGCGGACGATTTTAGCGCCGTCGACGGCATCATCAAGAAGCAACTGACTTCTAAAGTGCCGCTGGTCTCCAAAATTGGCGACTACATTACTTCGGCCGGCGGTAAACGCCTGCGTCCTTTATTAGTGCTGCTGTGTGGCAAGGCCCTGGGCCGCGAAGGCGATGACCTGCGCCTGCTGGCCGCCACTATCGAGTTCCTGCACACCGCCACCCTGCTGCACGACGACGTGGTCGACATGTCTGGCATGCGCCGGGGTCGCGAGACCGCCAATGCCATGTGGGGCAACGCGCCCAGCGTGCTGGTGGGTGATTTCCTGTATTCGCGTTCGTTCGAAATGATGGTCGAACTGGGCTCGATGCCGGTGATGAAGATCCTGTCCCAGGCCACGCGCATCATCGCCGAAGGCGAAGTGCTGCAACTGTCCAAGGTACGCGACGCCAGCACCACCGAAGAAACCTACATGGAAGTGATTCGCGGCAAGACCGCGATGCTCTTCGAAGCTTCGACCCACAGCGCCGCTGCCCTGTGCGAGGCGACCGCCGAACAGGCCGAAGCCCTGCGCACCTTTGGCGATCACCTGGGCGTGGCCTTCCAGTTGGTGGATGACCTGCTCGATTATCGCGGCGACGCAGAAACCCTGGGCAAGAACGTCGGTGACGACCTGGCCGAAGGCAAGCCGACCCTGCCGCTGATCTACACCATGCGCGAAGGCACCCCGGAACAAGCGGCACTGGTGCGCAAGGCGATCCAGAAAGGCGGCATCGAAGACCTGGAAAGCATCCGCGCCGCCGTGGAAGCCTCGGGCTCGCTCGACTACACCGCACAACTGGCCCGTGACTACGTGGCCCGCGCCATCAAATGCCTGGAAGCCCTTCCAGCCAGCGAATACCGGGATGCCCTGGTGGAGTTGAGTGAGTTTGCGGTAGCCCGTACTCACTAACGCTCTGTGGAAGCAGGCTTGCCTGCGATAGCATCACCTCGCTACAGCTGATAGACCGAGGTGCCTGCATCGCAGGCAAGCCAGCTTCCACATTTAGACCGCATCGCCCCTCCCCCCGACAAAACCCTATATAATGTGCGACTTTTAGCCATCCTGACTTTCAAGGAGCTTTAGTGAGCACGTTGCCACCCTGCCCAAAATGCAATTCCGAATACACCTACGAAGACGGCGCCCAGCTGATCTGCCCGGAATGCGCCCATGAGTGGTCCGCCGGTGGTGAAGCCGAAACAACCAGCGATGAAACCGTAAAAAAAGACTCTGTTGGTAACGTCCTGCAAGACGGCGACACCATCACCGTGATCAAGGACCTCAAGGTCAAGGGCACCTCGCTGGTGGTCAAGGTCGGCACCAAGGTCAAGAACATCCGCCTGTGCGATGGCGACCACGATATCGACTGCAAGATCGACGGTATCGGCCCGATGAAGCTCAAGTCCGAGTTCGTCCGCAAGGTCTGACCGGCCTGCCCCCCATCCCGCGCCTGACGCGGGATGGCGTTTCACCCTCCCCCCATGACCTCCCCAGTAGCAAAAGGCCAGCTCTGCTGACCTTGCACAATGCCCACATGCCCACTCCGAAAAACCAGGAAATTGCCAATAGGCACTTGCTATTCTACGAATAAGAATTATTCTCATTGAAACCTTTCAAGGAGATGCGACCCATGACTTATTTGATTGATGCCTGGCTGGACCGTCCGCACCCTTACCTGCGGATCCTTCATCGGGAAACCGGCGAAGTGTGTGCGGTGCTGGAAGAAGAAGCGCTGAATGAACTGCAGGACCAGGGCGATCTGGACGTCAACGGCCTGAGTTCCAGTGAGCCTGGAGTGCTGAAGGAGGTGGTGAGGAATCTGTTTCTGTTCTGCTATGCCCGAGCGTTGCGCCCGGTGACGGAGCTCAATGGCAAGTTTCACCCATGAGCCACTACCCGCTTTATGTGGAAACTGGCTTGCTCGCGATGCAGGCAAGCCAGCCCCCACACAAGCCCGGCCCTATAGAGAGCCAGGCGTAACCTGCAGCGGGTCTTACAGAACGTCGAGCAGCTCGACGTCAAATACCAGAACGCTGTGCGGCGGGATGCTGCCAACGCCTTGTGCGCCGTAAGCCAGTTCGCTCGGCACGTACAGGCGCCATTTGCTGCCGGCATTCATCAGTTGCAGGGCTTCGGTCCAGCCAGCGATCACGCCGCCGACCGGGAATTCTGCCGGCTGGCCACGCTCGTAGGAGCTGTCGAACACAGTGCCGTCGATCAGGGTGCCATGGTAGTGGGTACGCACCTGGTCTTCACGGGTCGGCTTGGCGCCGTCGCCAGCGGTCAGCACTTCAAATTGCAGGCCGGAAGCCAGGGTGGTGATGCCGTCACGCTTGGCGTTTTCAGCCAGGAAAGCCAGGCCAGCACCCGCGGCCGCTTCAGCCTTGGCGGCTGCTTCGGCTTGCATGATGTCGCGGATCACTTTGAAGCTGGCAGCCATTTGTTCCTGGTCAACACGGCTTGGCTTGCCGCCGAACGCGTCGGTCAGACCGGCCAGGATCGCGTCCAGGCTGACGCCCGGTGGCGGGTTGTCGCGCAGTTGGTCACCCAACTGACGGCCAATGCCGTAGCTGACGCGGGTTTCGTCGGTGGACAGATTGACTTCGGACATGGAAAGGCTCCGCTGTAGGACAAACCCAAGATCCTGCAAAAGCGCAGTTTCTTGCGTGTCATCCAAACTAAAAGGGCGAGCAGACTAGCACACTCGCCCTACGCTTGATCAGCCCAAAATCCCAGGCAAACAGGCGTTCGGCGCGGATCAATGCTTGGTGAGTTTATCCAGGTAGCCCATGGCAAACGCCGAGATCACGAAGGTCATGTGAATGATCACGTACCACATCAGATGCTGTGGATCGACATTCTTGGCATCCATGAAGATACGCAGCAGGTGGATCGAGGAAATCGCCACGATGGAGGCCGCCACTTTCATCTTCAGCGACGAAGAGTCCATGGTGCCCAGCCAGTTGAGCTTTTCCTTGTTGTCGTCAATATCCAGTTGCGAGACGAAGTTCTCGTAGCCGGAGATCATCACCATCACCAGCAAGCCACCCACCAGGGCCATGTCGATCAACGACAGCAGCACCAGGATCAGCTCCGACTCGGCCATCGCAAAGACATTGGGCAGCAGATGGATCACTTCCTGGAAGAATTTCAGCGCCAACGCCAGCAGCCCGAGGGACAAGCCGAAATAGATCGGCGCCAGCAGCCAGCGGGAGGCGTACATTGCATTTTCGATAAAGCGTTCCATGGAATCTCACACAGCTTGGCTAGAAATGGCGGCGAGTATATCAGCCGCGCGCATCGCGCCATAACCACCCGGAAACTGACCTGTAGCGCTTCTGTAAGACAATTTTTCTGCTAGTGTCGGCCCCATCAACGTGGCTCGATGCTGCCGGACAGGAATCTCAAATAATGGATGTGCGATCTCCCTTGGCCAGTCTTGGCCTGTGTGTGGCATTGCTGGCGGCCAGCGGCTGCTCCCCCAGCGACGAGCACAAGCAAGCCACTCTCGAAGAAAAAACCGCCCAGTTCGAACAGTCCCTGGATACCATCCAGGATCCCCGCCTCAAAGAGGCCGTAGGCGAACTGGGCGGCTCGCTGCTGCTACTGGAGCGGGCGCGCATCAAGCTCGACACCAGGCCTGTCGAGACCGAGTACGGGGAAAACGCCCTGGCCGTGCTTGCCCACTACCCTACCCCGCAAGCCCTGGTAGATACCTACATCAACGGGCTGTTTGTCCTGCGCAAGAACTCGCACTCGGACTACCTGACCGATCTGCAACCGGTGTTCCCGTTCAGTTTCAATATGCCGGACCAATTCCCCTTTCCCCATGGCCTGGAATGGCAGTCGGTGACCCTGAGCAACAACAAGATCATCCCGTTCCAGCCGGAATGGTCGGAAACCGACCCCGGCATTCAGTTGAGCCCCAGCAGCTCCAACCTGACCAACCCGGACGACCTGACCGTGACCTATCCGTTTATCGAAGGTATCGAGACGGACAACAAGAGCCAGCCGCAGCCTGTCATGCTCAAAGGCCAGGTCGAGGTGATTGCCCCGAGTAAAGTCCTGGCCTTCGACCTGACCCGCCAGGACGTGGGCCAGAAACGCACTCAGGAAAACATCACGCTGACCCTGCTGGCCCTGGAAAACAACTACGCAGAGATCGAGCTGAGCAACACCAGCCCCCTGGCGCCACAAGTGGCAGATGAATCACCCAACCCGCTGCTGGTCCAGGCCCGGGACACCACGGGGCAGTTTCTTTCCCGCTCCGGTTCGATCAACGAAAGTGCCGCCCAGGTCGCCTTCTACGAGCAGCAACTGGCACAGATGCGCAAGCAGAACACCTGGTCCGAGGCCTTTGAGAAACAGTTGGAGGACGCGCAAAAAGCCTTTGAACAAAAGCAGGCCAGCCACTACGCCAAGGTCTACTTCAATGGGGTGATCGATACGCTGCAGGTCAACGTGCTGGATTTCTCCGACGCGACAGTCACCCATAAGGATCTGGAGCTGCCTGTACGGCGCTTCGACAAGAACAGCCTGGAAAAGACCGTCCAGGGCCTGCCCATGCCGGTCACCGTGTATGACGACCAAGCTGCGGACTGGCTCAAAAGTGCCACGCTCTCCGAAGACCAGCTCAAAAGCAGCATCACCATCAGCCAGTCAGTGGAGGACGCCAGCGCCGCCCACATCACCTTCGACCACCCTTTCACCTTCAATGACGACCTGGTCGGCTCGACACGCACCAGCAGCGACGCCCCGCTGACGTTCTTTACCGCAGATGATGAAGGCAACCGCGGGGAACCCATCGAGTTGCCCACCGAAGCCTTTGAAGTCGACCCATGGCGCGGCGCCATCACCTACGATCTCAATTTATTCCCGGAAACCCCGGCCTATGCGGTGGGATCCATCCCGCTGTTCCTGGCCACGATCGAAAAAAACACCCTCGACACCACGCACTTGCCCAAGGGCCTGTTGCTGAAAGATAACGCCCTGATCGTCGACCAGGCGCTGTTCCCTTCCGACAGCTGGCGGTTCTTTGCCAAGGACGCCAGCGGCAACTACCTGAAGGAAATCCTAGGCGTCAGCCACCGCGCCGAGGAATACGGCACCGCACTGTTTGACGTGCATTACTTTTATGGCCAGCCGACCGTGCTTGAAACCTACCAGCGCACTGCGCTGAACACGCTGCAATACGGCTTTGAGGTCAAGCTGGACAAGCCCGAGACCAAATAAGCCGTGGGCTAGAGGTGAACCGCATGAACCCGCCCGCCATTGAGCTGGCGCAGGTGTGCCTGCAGGTGCAGGCACCATATCTGCGGATCGTCGGCCAGTTCATAGCCGTGCAGGGTCAGGCTTTGCACGATGGAATCCAGCATATTTTCTGCGACGAACGGCCCAGGGAAGGGCCCCTGGGACTTGATGGTCGAGGGCTGCTCGCCGGTCATTCCGGCGGCAAACAGCAACGTCCACATCCCGGTATCCCCCGCAAGAGGGCGAATGGAACATTCAATTCGGGTGACCAGGCCCAGGCACTGGCGAGTGAGGCAAAGGCTGCGCGGCATGGCGGCGACCCTCGGTAGATCCGGTGTTCAGCCTCCAGACACAAGGCTGTCTCTATCCCATGACCCCTGTAGCTATCCCTAGAGCTGAGAATAGAAGAAAACCGGTACAAACCAAGGCCGTAGGGACCAACGGCGGCTGGTCCCGAAAAACCCAGTCAAAATCATGACACGCTGTCTGTAGGGGCGAGCAAGCTCGCGCACCTACAGTGGAAACCTCAGCTTGGCTTGGCTGCCGCCAACGCCTGCTGCGCCAGCTCCTTTTCCGCCTCCTTGAGGTCTTCTTCGCTGATCATCTCGGCAATGGCCCGCAGACGCTCAACCACGCGGGCATTGACGCTGCCCTCGGGGAATTGCCCTTCGGCATCCGGCTCACCGGCTGGCTCGCCCACCAACAGGCTCAAGGCTTCGTCGGCCTGGCGCACGGCATACACGTGGAACTGCCCTTGCCTTACCGCCTGCAAGACCTTCTCGTCGAGCATCAACGTCGCGACGTTGGCCTGGGGAATGATCGCACCCTGCTCCCCGGTCAAACCACGGGCCTCGCACAGGCGGAAGAAACCTTCGATCTTCTCGTTGACCCCACCCACCGCCTGCACTTCGCCGAACTGGTTGATTGAGCCGGTGATGGCAAAGCACTGCTTGAGCGGCGTCTTCGACAGTGCCGAAATCAACGTGCAGGCCTCGCCCAACGAGGCGCTGTCGCCATCGACATAACCGTAGGATTGCTCCAGGGCGATACTTGCGGAGATCGCCAGGGGGAATTCCTGGGCATAACGGCTGCCCAGGTAACCGGTGAGGATCATCACGCCCTTGGAGTGGATCGGCTGGCCGAGGTTGACCTCGCGCTCGATATCGACGATGCCGCTGCCGCCGGGGTACACCGTGGCGGAAATCCGCGCAGGCACACCGAACGCCGAATCACCGACCTCCAGCACGGTCAGCCCGTTGCATTTGCCCACTGCGGCACCCGCCGTGTCGATGAGAATGACCCCGGCGAGCATGTCATCGAGAATCCGCGCCGAGACCCGCCCGGTGCGCGTGGCCTTGGCTTTCAGTGCACGCTCGATATGCCCGGCGTCGGTGCGTTCGTCGCCCGCCAGATGACGGATGAAGTCCGCCTCGCTGACCAGTTGGAACAGGTCGCCGATCCGCGCCGACAAGCGCGCCTGGTGCTCCGCCAGACGGGCGCTGTAGGTCGCCAGCCGCGCCACGGCATCCGAGGTCAGCGGCGCCATGCCTTCTTCCGAGGTGCGGGTTTTGAGCAACTGGGCGAATTGCTCCAGGCTCTCATCGACCATCGGGATATCTTCATCGAAATCCACCAGCACCCGGAACATCTCCTGGAAGTCCGGATCCAGGTCTTGCAGGGTGTAGTACAGCGAACGGGCGCCGATGATGATGACCTTGACCTGCAACGGGATCACTTGCGGGTTGAGGGTCACAGTGGCCAGGCGGCCCAACTCGCCCAGGGGCGACTCCATCTTCAGCTTGCGCGATTGCAGGGCTCGCTTGAGCGCATCCCAGACAAATGGCTCGCTGAGCATTTTCTCGGCTTCGAGGATCAGGAACCCACCGTTGGCGCGGTGCAACGCCCCCGGGCGCAGCTGGCGATAGGTGGTGTAAAGCGCGCCCTGGTCAGTGCTGTATTCGATACGGCCAAACAGGTTGTCGTAGGTCGGGTGCGGTTCGAACACCACCGGCGCCCCACCATTGAGCGGATGGCCTACCACCAGGCTCGGGCAGTACTGCTCTTCGAGCAACTTGCGCGCCTGGGCGTCGGTTTTCGCGTCATCCACCAGCAGTTCGACCACGGTCTTGAGCAGATAGACCTGCATGGCTTGCAGGTAGCCGCACACCCCGGCGTTCTCGGCGTACTTTTCCGACAACGGCGCCAGCAACGGCTGCAAGGCCAGGGTGATGGTCTCTTCGTTGAAATGGCGCATCTGGTTGTTGGACTCGCGCTTCCACTGCGGCAAGCTGGCGAGTTCTTCGTTGAGGCGCTCTTCCAACGCGGAAATATCCGTGTGGAAACGCTCGCGGTCGGCTTCCGGCAACTGCGAGAACTCGGCCTCGTCCAGGGCCTTGCCATCGAGCATCGGGGTAAACGCGATATTGGTGCTGTCACGGTACAGCGCCACGTCCTTTTCCAGGGCCAGGCGCTCGATCACATCCAGGGCACGGTCGTAGCGCTGGTTGAAGGCACGGTCGATAGCACTTTTGCGCTGTTGATACGTTGGGTGCTCGAACACTGCCGGAAAGGTGGCGACAAGGTTGTCGATCAGGCTACTGATATCGGCGATAAAGGGCGCCGCACCGCCCGCAGGCAACTCCAGGGCGCGGGGCTCGCGGGGCTCGTCGAAGTTATTGACGTAGACCCAGTCTGCCGGGGTCTGCAGGCGCTTGCCTTCGGCCTTGAGGTAGCGTTTGACGAACGAGAAACGGCCGGTACCGGGCTCGCCCATGACAAATACGTTGTAACCGGGGCGCGGCATGGCCACACCGAACTGCAAGGCTTCAACCGCGCGTTCCTGGCCAAGCACACCGCGAAAGGGCTCCAAATCATTGGTGGTCGAGAAGCTGAACTGTTCAGCGGAGAAAGGACGGGTCAGCGCTTCGGGCGCTAGACGCAAGCTGGCAGCAACAGGATCAGGCATCGGGCTTCCTTACATCAGGCGGGGCAATGGCGGCATTCTGGCGCCGTGCGTAGCCGGCTGGCAAGGCACGACTGAGGTAAAGCATAGACACGGGATGCCGCCTGCAAAAAAACCAGTCTGCATTGATTGTTTTACAAAAAACCACGGAACCCTTGGAACATGCCTAAACTCCAAACTGCGCGGGTTGGACTAATAACTGGCCCCTAGGGTGCTTTGCGGCGCCTGAACCCTTGTCCATTGGTTTGCACACTAAGAGAACAAAGCTATGAAACGGATCCTTCTCGGTACTCTCTTCACCGTTGTCTCCCTCAATGCAATGGCCGAAGCGCCAGGTGGCCCGAACTGTGGTTGGGGCAACATGTTGTTCGAAGGCCAGCGCGGCACGCCGGCTCACTTCCTCGCGTCCACCACCAACGGCACCTCCGGTAACGCCACCTTCGGCATGACCTCGGGCACCAACGGTTGCAGCACCAACAGCGCGCTGACTTACGGCGGCAAATCGTGGATTGCCATGAATGGCATGATGAACGAGCTGTCCGAAGACATGGCCAAAGGCAATGGCGAAGCTCTGACCACCTATGCCGTGGTCCTGGGCGTTGCTCCAGAAGATCGTGATCACTTCGCCGCTGTGACTCACGAGCACTTCCAGCAGATCTTCAGCAAGGCTGACGTGACCGCAGAAGACGTGCATTCCAACACCCTGGCAATCCTCAAAGGCGACGCCCGCCTGGCGAAATACGCCACCCAGGCTTAAGCTCGACTTGCCCGCGCCCTTACCCGGCGCGGGTTTTATTTTTTGGACCTGCCCCTTTCTTGGGTCTTTATTTATTCCGACTTAAGTTGCCCCTATGCTCAAACGCCTTGCCAGCCTGGCACTCTTCGCCTGCGCCCCGCTATATGCGGCGCCGCACCTTGATGATCAACGTTTGCAGCACCTGGCCAATGATCCGTTCTGGCTCTCGCTGGGGCACTACGAAGCCGGCAAGCTCAAAGGCTGGCGCAGCCATGTCAGCGACGCGAAATTCTTCCTCGCCAAAGAGGGCGCGCACCACCCGGACGCCGAACTCAAGGCCACCGTTGACGCGCTCTACGCACCGGCCAGCCTCGGCGAAAAACATGCTCAATGCGTGTACCCGGCCCGCACCCGCTGGCTCAAGGACCAGTTGCACCTGACCGACCTGCCCGCCGTGGACTGCGTCGAATTCAAGCAATGGTTCAAGGATGTCGCGCCCCACAGCGCGGTGATGATCTTCCCCGCGGCCTACCTCAACAGCCCGTCGTCGATGTTCGGCCATACCTTGCTGCGTATCGACCAGGCTGACGTGCAAAGCAACAAGACCGCGTTACTCAGCTACGCGATCAACTTCGGCGCCTACATTGAAGGTTCGGACAACAGCATCCTCTACGCCTGGAAAGGCCTGATGGGTGGTTATCCCGGCCTGTTCGCCCTGGTGCCCTACCAGGAAAAACTCTCGGAATACCGTAGCCTGGAGAACCGCGACCTGTGGGAATACCGCCTGAACCTGACCCAGGTCGAGACCGAGCGCATGGTCGAGCATGTGTGGGAACTCAAGCAGATCCAGTTCGACTACTTCTTCTTCGATGAAAACTGTTCGTACCGCCTGCTGGAATTGCTGCAAGTGGCCCGCCCCGGCCTGCGCCTGACCGAACAGTTCCCGCTGACCGCCATCCCCACCGACACCGTGAAAGCGGTGAAGGACGCGGGCCTGGTGGAAAAGATCGACTACCGTCCGTCCCGCGAACGCGAATTGCTGGAGCGCGCCAAGCCCCTGGACAGTGACGAGCAGCAATGGGTGCTAAAGATCAGCGATGACCAGAAGCAGCTGCAAGCCCCGACATTCAAAGCCCTCGGCAAAGACCGCCAGGCCCTGATCATCGACGCCGCCTACCGCCTGGGCCGCTACCGCGCCAACGGCCTGGAGCGCGACAGCGAACGCTCCCAGCGCAGCTTCGAGTTGTTGCGGGCGATCAACCAGAACCCGGCGCCCGACCTGCAGATCGAGCGCCCCGGCCTGCCGGAGAACGGCCATGAGTCGCGCACCTGGCAGGCCGGTATCGGCACCCGTGGCGACAAGGCCTTTGCTGAGTACGGCCTGCGCATGGCCTACCACGACCTCAACGACAACGCCGAAGGCTTCCCCCTGGGCGCGCAGATCGAGATCCTGCAAATGAAACTGCGCCAGTACGAAGGCAACAACTGGCAATTGCAGCAATTGGACCTGGCGACCATCCGCTCCCTGACTCCGCGCAATGAGCTGCTGCAGCCGTTGTCCTGGCAGGTCACCGGCGGCCTGGAACGGGTACCGGGCAAACATGACGACGAAACCCTGGTCAGCCATGTCAACGGCGGCGCCGGCGGCACCTGGCAACTGCACGACGACATGCTCGGCTTCGCCCTCGGCACCGTACGTGTGGAACATAACAACGACTTCAGCGAATTCATCTCCCCTGCGGCCGGCTTTAATACCGGCCTGCTGTGGAAAAACCCACTGGGCAACCTGAGCCTGGAGGCCAAGGGCGACTTTTTCACCAATGGCGAGGTAAGGCGTAGTATCAGCCTGAATCAGCAGTGGGAAGTATCACGCAACCTGGGTGTGCGCCTGAGTGCACAACGGGAGTTCAGCCACTTGGCAACGCCGGTGAACGAAGTGATGCTTGAAGTGAAGTGGTATCACTACTGACCGGCCCCAACGCCTATTGAAGATCCAATGTGGGAGCGGGCTTGCCCGCGATAGGGGGGTGCCAGTCGCTGTGGATATGACTGATCCACCGCCATCGCGGGCAAGCCCGCTCCCACATTGGGCCCGCGTTTATCCCACACATTAAGGAGTTTTTACGACATGGCCGTTACCTGCACCACCCTTGAACAAGTCCGGGAAAACATCGACCGTCTTGATCGACAGATCGTCGCCCTGCTGGCCGAACGCGGCAGCTTCGTGTCCCAGGCCGCCGGTTTCAAAAAAGACAGCGATGGGGTCAAGGCCCCTCAGCGCGTCGAACAGGTCATCAGCAAGGTTCGCGATTTAGCGCAAACCCTGGGCGCCAACCCCGACGTCACGGAGCAGGTGTACCGCGCGATGATTGCCGCATTCATCCAGCAGGAACTGGCCGAACACGCCGCTCTCGCGCAACCCACGACATAAGCCCCTGTGGCGAGCCCACTCGCCACAACCTCCCCCATGTCTTTCGGGCTAATTGTCGAACAAACTCCTCCCTCCCGCGAACGGTTCTCGCTGCAAACACAATCATACTTTTCGTCCTTCCCCAACTCATTGATAACTGAGAGAAAAATTCCAGGGGAATTTTAGCTTTTCCTTAGTTACCACAAAGTTGCTCTTGCTCAATTCTCTTTATCGAGTTTTGTGTCTAGTATCGGACAGCAATCAAATTGCCACCATGTCTATACACGGATCTGAATAGGTAAGAGGCTTATATGGAATTTTTCGAAAAGCTCACCAGTCTGGCAGCAAAAATTCGCTTGCAAGGTCCTGCCATTCAAACAGAAGAAGCCACAAAAAATGCGTTTGTAATGCCATTTATCAACACGGTATTGGGTTACGACGTGTTCGACCCCCAGGAAGTGACTCCCGAATTTGTCTGCGATATCGGAACAAAAAAGGGGGAAAAAATTGATTACGCAATCATGAAGGACGGCGAGGTTCAAATTCTCATAGAGTGCAAAAAAATCGGTGAGCCACTGAACCTCAACCATGCATCGCAGTTGTTTCGCTACTTCCACGTTACGAGTGCAAGAATCTCGATTCTCACCAACGGTCAGGTCTATAAGTTTTTTACGGATCTGGATGCGCCTAACAAAATGGATGAAAAGCCGTTTCTTGAACTAGACCTTCTGGATATTGATGAATACTCGGTTCCAGAACTGACCAAACTGACGAAATCTGCCTTTGACGTCGACTCAATCATCAATGCAGCTGGTGAGCTGAAATACGTCAGTCAAATCAAAAAAGTCATCGCATCACAGCTCACTAAACCCGAGGATGACTTCGTCAAAGTTTTCGCATCTCGGGTGTACGAAGGCGTCATTACACAAAAAATCCGTGAGCAGTTCTATGAGCTGACCCGCAAAGCCTTGAGCCAGTTTCTCAACGACCAAATCAATGATCGACTCAAATCAGCCATGAGTGGCGCTATCCAGCCGACCATCACCTCTCTACCCGTCTCTGCCAGTGCCAATACAGTCACGACTGAACGTGACGAGTCAGAGGAAAAAGTTCTAACGACACTTGAAGAACTAGAGGGATATCACATCGTAAGAGCTGTCGTGCGCTCGGTGGTCGATGCCAAGCGGATCGTTCAACGAGATACACAAAGCTACTTCGGGATTTTGCTCGACGATAATAATCGCAAGCCCATTTGCCGACTTCACTTTAACCGCAGCCAGAAGTACATCGGTATTTTTGATGAGGAAAAGAACGAAACCCGACACGCAATTTCATCCATTGATGAGATTTACGAATACTCGGACCATCTGAAGAAAACGGTAGGGTACTACGACTAACGATAAGATGACCTGAGCCCCCCCTGTGGCGAGCGGGCTTGCCCCGCGTTGGGCTGCGCAGCAGCCCCAGCACAGAAGCATACGGTTCACCTGACACTCCCTGGCGCCTGGTTTGGGGGCAGCTCCGCTGCCCAACGCGGGGCAAGCCCGCTCGCCACAGGGAGTGAGCCGCCCAAACACATTACTCACCCGCTTTTCACATCTCCCCGACGAATCCCCTTCTAGACTTCCCTTATCAGCCGCTTAACGGCCTGGGAGTATGAGATGTGGCGGTTCGCCGTAATGCTGGGGGTGGTGATGGCGCTTTCAGGCTGCCAGTCCACCCGCGATGAGTTGCTGGCCAAGGGTTATCCACCGCCCTTCGCCGACGGGTTTGACGATGGCTGTAGCAGTGGGCGCCAGGCGGCCGGGGTGATCACCGGGACGTTTCGCAAGGACGTCCCGCGTTATTTGAAAGACCGCGCCTACGCCGAAGGTTGGGAGGATGGCTTTCGCCAGTGCAAGGCCATGCGTGAGAGCGAAGACCGCGATGAGTATAGGGAACGCCACTGGGACGAGCGCGAGCGCGCCTGGCAGCAGGAGAAGGACCGCGACGCCGCACGGGCGTATCGCAGCCAGTGACACCACCCAGAGCGAATGTGGGAGCTGCAAGCCCCCACAATTGATCCTCGGTGGCGCTCAGCTCACGGTTTAGACGATGCCCTGCGCCAGCATTGCATCCGCCACTTTCACAAAACCGGCGATGTTCGCGCCCTTCACGTAGTTGATCCGGCCGTTTTCTTCACCGTAGTGCACGCAGGCATGGTGGATCGACTGCATGATGTTATGCAGCTTGCTGTCCACTTCACCGGCGGTCCACAGCAGACGCATGGCATTTTGGGACATTTCCAGGCCACTCACTGCCACGCCGCCGGCATTCGATGCCTTGCCCGGCGCGAACAGGATACCGGCGTCGATAAAGATATCCACAGCCTCCAGGGTCGTCGGCATATTGGCGCCTTCGGCCACGCAGATGCAGCCATTACGCAGCAGAGCGCTGGCGGCTTCGGCGTCCAGTTCGTTCTGGGTCGCACAGGGCAGGGCGATGTCGCATGCCAGTTCCCATGGAGTCTTGCCGGCGCGGAATTCCAGGCCAAAACGCGAGGCCAACTCGCTAATGCGCCCGCGCTGCACGTTTTTCAGCTCCAGCAGCGCCGACCATTGTTCCTCGGTCAAACCAGTCTCGCAGTACAGGGTGCCTTCGGAGTCGGACAGGGAGATCACCTTGCCGCCCAGGTCCATGACTTTGCGTGCCGCGTATTGCGCCACGTTGCCGGAGCCAGAGACTGCCACGCGCTTGCCTTCAACCCGCTGGCCCTGGCGCTTGAGCATCTCTTCGGCGAAGTACACGCAACCAAAGCCGGTGGCTTCCGGGCGGATCAGGCTGCCGCCGTAGCTCATGCCCTTGCCGGTGAATACCGAGGTGAATTGGTTGCTCAGGCGCTTGTACTGGCCAAACAGAAAACCGATTTCCCGAGCGCCCACGCCGATATCGCCGGCCGGGACGTCCACGTCTGCACCGATATGACGGTACAGCTCACTCATGAACGACTGGCAGAACCGCATGACTTCGGCGTCGCTCTTGCCCTTGGGGTCAAAGTCCGAGCCGCCCTTGCCGCCGCCCATGGGCAGCGAGGTCAGGGAGTTCTTGAAGGTCTGCTCGAAGGCGAGGAATTTCAGCACCCCCAGGTTGACCGAGGGGTGGAAGCGCAGGCCGCCTTTGTAAGGGCCGATGGCGCTGTTCATCTGGATACGGAAGCCGCGATTGACCTGGACCTTGCCCTGGTCATCAACCCACGAGACCCGGAAGGTAATCGCGCGTTCCGGCTCGCAGATGCGCTCCAGAATGCCCGAAGTCAGGTAGTGGGGATTGGCCTCAAGAAACGGCCACAGGCTGCGTAGGACTTCTTCCACAGCCTGGTGGAATTCCGGCTGGTCCGGGTCGCGTTTTTTGAGGCGGGCAAGGAAGGATTCGACGGATTCGATCATGAAAAGTCTCGGCAGATTTATTGTCATTAATGGCGATTTGCCCAGGACTTTATCAATTCGCGCCGCACCGTGACAGGGCAAAATGTCGCCTTTGTGAATTTAAATGGTGCAATAGATATAAATAACCCTGATTTTCTGCCCCTTAACAGGGATTTCAACGCGAGCTATGCACCAATAGTTAAACCGCTAATGCAGGCACCTCGGGCCACCTCAATTGTGCAAAAAAAACGGAGCCCGAAGGCTCCGTTTTGTTCAAACCAACCCGAATCAGGCCAGTTTTTTGTGCCGTACACGATGCGGCTGGGCAGCAGCTTCGCCCAGGCGCTTCTTGCGATCGGCTTCGTACTCGGTGTAGTTGCCTTCGAAGAACACCGCTTGCGAGTCGTCTTCGTACGCCAGGATGTGTGTTGCCACGCGGTCCAGGAACCACCGATCGTGAGAGATCACAATCGCGGCGCCCGGGAAGTCCAGCAGGGCTTCTTCCAGGGAACGCAGGGTTTCAACGTCGAGGTCGTTGGACGGTTCGTCGAGCAGCAGGACGTTGCCGCCCTCCTTCAGGGTCAGGGCCAGGTGCAAGCGCCCGCGCTCACCACCGGACAGGTCCTTGACGAACTTCTGCTGGTCGCCACCCTTGAAGTTGAAACGGCCAACGTAGGTGCGCGACGGGATTTCATAGTTGCCGATACGGATCTGGTCGGAACCGTCGGAAATCTGCTGGAACACCGTTTTGCTGCCGTCGAGGTCTTCACGGCTCTGGTCCACGCAGGCCAACTGCACGGTTTCGCCGACTTCGATGGTGCCCGAATCCGGTTGTTCCTTGCCCATCAGCATGCGGAACAGCGTGGATTTACCCGCACCGTTACCCCCGATCACGCCGACGATGGCGCCTTTAGGCATGGAGAACGACAGGTTGTCGATCAGCACGCGATCGCCATAGCCTTTGCAGACGTTCTTGAACTCGATGACCTTGTCACCCAGGCGCGGACCGGCCGGGATGTAGATTTCGTTGGTCTCGCTGCGCTTCTGGAACTCCTGGGACTGCATTTCCTCGAAGCGTTGCAGACGGGCCTTGGATTTCGACTGACGAGCCTTGGCACCTTTGCGCACCCACTCCAGTTCGTCCTTCATGGCCTTTTCATGGGCCGACTGCTGCTTGGATTCGGCCGCCAGACGGTCGGACTTGGCTTCCAGCCAGCCGGAGTAGTTGCCCTCGTAAGGGATACCGGCGCCGCGGTCGAGTTCCAGGATCCAGCCCGCGACGTTGTCCAGGAAGTACCGGTCGTGCGTGATCGCGACCACGGTGCCCGGGAAGTCATGGAGGAAGTGTTCCAGCCAGGCCACGGAGTCAGCGTCCAGGTGGTTGGTTGGTTCGTCGAGCAGCAGCATGTCGGGGGCCGACAGCAGCAGGCGGCACAGCGCCACGCGGCGCTTTTCACCACCGGACAGGTGCTCGACCTTGGCGTCCCAGGCCGGCAGGCGCAGCGCATCGGCGGCGACTTCCAGTTGGCGCTCCAGGTTGTGACCGTCGCCAGCCTGCAGGATGGCTTCGAGCTTGGCCTGTTCGGCGGCCAGTTTGTCGAAGTCGGCATCCGGCTCGGCGTAGGCCGCGTAGACTTCGTCCAGGCGGGCCTGGGCGTCCTTGATCACGCTGACGGCTTCCTCGACCACTTCACGCACGGTCTTGGACGGGTCCAGGATCGGCTCTTGCGGCAGGTAACCGATGTTCAGTTCGGGCATTGGGCGGGCTTCGCCTTCAAACTCGGTGTCGACGCCGGCCATGATTTTCAGCAGCGTGGACTTACCCGAACCGTTGAGGCCGAGTACGCCGATCTTGGCGCCCGGGAAGAAGGACAGCGAAATGTTTTTCAGGATTTCCCGCTTCGGTGGAACAACTTTGCCCAACCGATGCATGGTGAAAACGTATTGAGCCAAAATGTGGACCTCGTAAAAAGATGAGAACAGGGCCTGCGTAGCGTCATGGCGCTGTACGTAGCACATCGAATGATCAAGGTTAACCTAAGTCAGCGACGGCGGGCAGATTGACAGGCGCTTTTGAGCCGCGCTTTTTCCTGCTGTGGGCCAGATGGAACACAATACCCGGCAACATCCCCCTAATGAAGAAGACACATGCCACCTGCATTCTGGACCACGCCTTACCCCCTGACTGTCCCGGGAGACAGCTTCGATGCTTAACGTCATGTCTGCACTTGGGCTATTGCTCTTGATGCCGGGGCCGACCAATACCCTGCTATTGCGCTCGGGCGTGCTCTCGGGTTTCAGGCGGGCCTGGACCCTGAGCCTGCTGGAGTGCCTGGCCTACCTGCTGCAGATCTCTTTTTGGGGCTACGCCCTCAGCCATATTGGCGCCAATGCGCCCTGGTGCCTGAAGGTGATGCAGTTCGTCTCTATTTGTTACCTGGTCAAGACCTCGTACGACCTGTGGCGCGAGCCCGCCGTCGACCTGTCCCTGCTGCCCGGAGCGCGGGTGTCGAGGTGGCACTTCTTTTTACTGACGCTGATCAACCCCAAGGGTTTGCTGGTGGTTTCGTTCATCGTGCCGGTGCAGACCTTTGCCGATCTGGCCTTATATGGGCAGTTCGTCATGCAATTCACCGCAGTGGTGATCCCAGTGGGCTGCGCCTGGGTGCTGTTCGGCGCACGCATCAAACGCAGCGGGCATGCCTGGCTGACGCCGCAGAACATAAACCGCACCGCTTCTGTGGTTATTAGTTGCTTTGCACTGGCCATTCTATTCAAACTGGCGGATGGCTTGATCAGTACTGGCCCGGCGCTGTAGTCCTGCCAGGCGGGGCTGGCACTTTGCCACAACTCAAGGCATGCTAGCCGCCCTTCGGGCGTCCGGCTTATAGTGCACGTCGCGCGCCAATCCAGCCAAACCGCAGGATCACAGCTTGACCAACGTAACAAAGCCGAGCCCGTTGCGCGCAGCCCATATTGCGCCGGGCGCCCCCCTGCACGGCCCCCTCAAGGGCGCATTGGCGACGCTGGTCCTGTTGCTGCTCGCACTATTGTTCTGGCAACTGCTGGATCAATTGCAGCAGAACCAGAAAGACCAACAGCAATACACCATCAACTACAGCGCCGACCTGGCCGAACAGATCAGCCTGAACATGGCCCTGAGCGCGCAAATCGCCCTCAACCTGCTGCCGATCGTCGAACCGCCACGCAATGAAGAACAACACCAGGCCCTGATGCGCAGCTTGCAACGCTCGTTGCCGGAACTGCGCAGCGTTGCCCTGCTCGCCCCCAGCGGCGCGATCCTCAGTGACTCCGCCGATAACAGCCAGGACAGTGCCTGGCTCGAAGAACTGGTCAAGCGCAGCCATGCGCAGTCCTATTATTTGAGCAATAACGGCGACGGCTCCATCATCTACCTGCTGCTGCACCAGCCCAGCGGCGGCGCCAAGATGTACTGGGTGCTGCGCCTGGCTCCCAATTACCTGGCCAACCTGACGCGCCAGGACGGCCAGGGCTCACGCCCGATGTGGGCAATTGAAAACCAGGTGAACCACCGGGTTGTCAGCCGTGACAGCGGCATGCCCAGCCAGTGGTCGGCCGGGCTGACCCCCGAAGAGCTGAATAAAACCGTACTGGTCACCCCTTTGAGCAAAAGCGACTGGCAACTGCGCGGGCTGTTTGATCGCGCCGCTGTGCTGGAGCAACTGCTGCCGGCGTTTATCGGCAAGTGCCTGCTGGGCCTGGCCTTTTCGCTGATCCCGGTGCTGGTGCTGCTGAACATGCGGCGGCGCCAGCGCCAGGTCAATGAAGGCCGGCGCCGCTATCAGGATATTTTCGACGGCACCGGTGTGGCCTTGTGCGTGCTCGACCTGTCGGGCCTGCGCGGTTTCTTCGACAAGGCCCAGTTGCACACCCGCGAGCAATTGCAGGAGTGGCTGCACAACAGCCCCGAGCAACGCCAGCAACTGCTCAAGGAACTGCGCATCACCGAGGTCAACCAGGTCGCCGTGCGCCTGCTGAACGTGGCGTCCTGCGAACAGGCCTGGGAACGCTTGATCGACGGTTGCCCGCTGAACACCAGCGCCATCGGCTACGCAGTGCTTGAAGCGGTGCTGACCCAGCACAAACAGCTGGAGCTGGAGATTCAACTCAGCGACATCGAGGGCAACGACCAGTACCTGTGGCTGGTCATGCGCCTGCCGGAAGAACAGCACGACTATAAGGCGGTGATCCTCAGTATCAGTGATATCACCAGCCGCAAACTGGTGGAACTGTCGCTGGTGGAGCGCGAAGCGTTCTGGTCGGACGTGGTGCGCACCGTGCCGGACCACCTGTATGTGCAGGATGTAATCAGCCAGCGCATGATTTTCAGCAACCACCACCTGGGCCACACCCTGGGCTATAACAAACACGAACTGCAGCAAATGGGCGAGTACTTCTGGGAGATCCTGCTGCACCCCGAAGACGCCGAGAGCTATCACGACCTGCGCCAGCAACAACGCGCCGCCGGGTACCTGGCGCAGTTGCAATGCCAGTTGCGCTTTCGCCACCGCAACAACCAATGGCGGCGCTTCGAGATCCGCGAACAGGCCCTGGCACGGGACAAGACCGACCAGGTCACGCGGATTATCGGGGTGGCCAAGGACATTACCGACCAGATCGAGGCCAGCGAATCCCTGCGCGACAGCGAGCAGCGCTACCGCATGCTGGCCGAAAGCATCAGCGACGTGATTTTTTCCACCGACAGCAAGCTGGCCCTCAACTACGTCAGCCCGTCGGTAAATGCGGTGCTGGGCTATGAAGTCGACTGGATCTTCAAGAACGGCTGGCAATCGACCATCGCCAACCCGCAGCAACTGACCGGCATCTACACCCTGGTGGAGCGGGTCAGCCGCGCCCTCGACCAGCCCGAAGCCCTGGCCCTGTTGCGCGACGATGTGCAGACCCAGCTGTTCCTGTTCGATTGCCTGCGGGCCGACGGGCGCAAGGTGCCGATCGAACTGCGCCTGGTACTGGTGTGGGACGAGCACGGTGCGTTCGAAGGCATTCTCGGCGTGGGCCGCGATATCAGCCAGCAACGCCGCGCCGAGAAAGACCTGCGCATGGCGGCCACGGTATTCGAGCACTCCACCTCGGCGATCCTGATCACCGACCCGGCCGGCTATATCGTGCAGGCCAACGAAGCCTTCAGCCGGGTCAGCGGTTATGCCGTGGCCGATGTGCTCGACCAACTGCCGAACATGCTCACCGTCGACGAACAGCAGGAAGCCCACCTGCGCTATGTGCTCAAGCAACTGCACCAGCACAGCACCTGGGAAGGCGAAGTGTGGCTCAAGCGCCGCAGCGGCGAGCACTACCCGGCCTGGGTCGGCATTACCGCTGTGCTCGATGACGAGGGCGACCTGGCCAGCTATGTGTGCTTCTTCAGCGACATCAGCGAGCGCAAGGCCAGCGAACAACGCATCCACCGCCTGGCCTACTACGACGCCCTGACCCACCTGCCCAACCGCACGCTGTTCCAGGACCGCCTGCACACCGCGTTGCAGTCGGCCGAACGACAAAAGTCGTGGGTGGTGCTGATGTTCCTCGACCTCGACCGCTTCAAACCGATCAACGACTCCCTGGGCCACGCCGCCGGCGATCGCATGCTCAAGGAAATGGCGACCCGCCTGCTCGGTTGTGTGGCCGAGGACGACACGGTGGCGCGCATGGGCGGTGACGAGTTCACTTTGCTCCTGCAACCCCGGGTCAGCCGCGAAATGGCACTGAACCGGGCGATTCATGTGGCCGAACAGATTCTCGCCAGCCTGGTGAAGCCGTTTGTGCTGGAAGGCCGCGAGTTTTTTGTCACCGCCAGTATCGGTATCGCCCTGAGCCCTCAGGACGGCAACGAACTGAGCCAGTTGATGAAAAACGCCGACACGGCGATGTACCACGCCAAGGAACGTGGCAAGAACAACTTCCAGTTCTACCAGGCCGACATGAACGCCAGCGCCCTGGAGCGCCTGGAACTGGAAAGCGACCTGCGCCATGCCTTGGACCAGAACGAATTCGTGCTCTATTACCAGCCGCAGTTCAGTGGCGATGGCAAACGTTTGACTGGCGCCGAAGCCCTGCTGCGCTGGCGTCACCCACGCCGTGGCCTGGTGCCGCCGGGGGATTTCATCCCGGTCCTGGAAGAGCTGGGCCTGGTGGTGGACGTGGGCGACTGGGTGATCGATGAGGCGTGCCGCCAACTCAAGACCTGGCACCAGAACAAGGTGCGAGTGCCCAAGGTCTCGGTGAACATTTCGGCGCGGCAGTTCTCCGACGGGCAGTTGGGCACGCGGATCGCCACCATCCTCAAGGAAACCGGCCTGCCGCCGGCGTGCCTGGAGCTGGAATTGACCGAAAGCATCCTGATGCGCGAGGTCAACGAGGCCCTGCAGATCCTTGCCAGCCTGAAAAACCTCGGCCTGAGCATCGCTGTGGACGACTTCGGCACCGGCTACTCATCGCTCAATTACCTCAAGCAATTCCCCATCGACGTGCTGAAGATCGACCGCACCTTCGTCGACGGCCTGCCGTCCGGCGAACAGGATGCGCAGATCGCCCGGGCAATCATCGCCATGGCCCACAGCCTGAACCTGGCGGTGATCGCCGAAGGCGTGGAAACCCATGAGCAACTGGACTTCCTGCGCGAGCATGGCTGCGACGAGGTGCAGGGCTACCTGTTCGGGCGGCCGATGCCGGCCAATCGGTTTGAGGCGCAGTTCAGTAACGACGCCCTTTTCATGTTTGACTGAGGTTTTGCGGTGGGGCTGATGGCCTCATCGCGGGCAAGCCCGCTCCCACAGTTGAATGTGGGAGCGGGCTTGCTCGCGAAGGGGCCATCAAATACGCCATCCATCTCTGGATGAACGCCACTTGTCCGCGACATGATGTCCTTTCATATGCCATCTAAAACCCATTGGGTTAGAATGCCCCTCTTTTCTGCCCCCGATCCTTGAGGACCGCCATGTTCAGCCGTGATTTGACTATTGCCAAGTACGACGCCGATCTCTTTGCCGCCATGGAGCAAGAAGCTCAGCGCCAGGAAGAGCACATTGAGCTGATCGCTTCGGAAAACTACACCAGCCCTGCCGTGATGGAGGCTCAAGGTTCGGTTCTGACCAACAAGTACGCCGAAGGTTATCCGGGCAAGCGTTACTACGGCGGTTGCGAATTCGTCGATATCGTCGAGCAACTGGCTATCGACCGCGCCAAGGAACTGTTCGGCGCCGATTACGCCAACGTCCAGCCACACGCCGGCTCCCAAGCCAACGCGGCCGTGTACCTGGCCCTGCTGCAAGGCGGCGACACCATCCTGGGCATGAGCCTGGCCCACGGCGGTCACCTGACCCACGGCGCCAGCGTTTCCTCCTCCGGCAAGCTGTACAACGCTGTCCAGTACGGCATCGACGGCAACGGTCTGATCGACTACGACGAAGTCGAGCGCCTGGCCGTCGAGCACAAGCCAAAAATGATCGTGGCCGGTTTCTCTGCCTACTCGCAGATCCTCGACTTCCCACGCTTCCGTGAAATCGCTGACAAAGTGGGCGCCTACCTGTTCGTCGACATGGCCCACGTGGCCGGTCTGGTCGCCGCTGGCGTCTACCCGAACCCGGTGCCTTACGCTGACGTCGTGACCACCACGACCCACAAGACCCTGCGCGGTCCACGTGGCGGCCTGATCCTGGCGCGCGCCAACGCCGATATCGAGAAAAAGCTGAACTCCGCCGTATTCCCAGGCGCCCAAGGTGGCCCGCTGGAGCACGTGATCGCCGCTAAAGCGATCTGCTTCAAGGAAGCCTTGCAGCCTGAGTTCAAGACTTACCAGCAACAAGTGGTGAAAAACGCCCAGGCCATGGCCACTGTGTTCATCGAGCGCGGTTTTGACGTGGTGTCCGGCGGTACTGAAAACCACCTGTTCCTGCTGTCGCTGATCAAGCAGGATATCTCCGGTAAAGATGCTGACGCTGCCCTGGGCAAAGCCTTCATCACCGTGAACAAGAACTCGGTACCGAACGACCCACGTTCGCCGTTCGTCACCTCGGGCCTGCGCTTCGGCACCCCGGCCGTGACCACTCGTGGCTTCAAGGAAGCAGAGTGCAAGGAACTGGCTGGCTGGATCTGCGACATCCTGGCTGACCTTTCCAACGAAGCCGTGATTGACGCGGTACGTGAGAAGGTCAAGGCCATCTGCAAGAAGCTGCCGGTATACGGCGCTTGATTGCAGTTGCTTGAATAAGAAGCCCGGCTCTTGAGCCGGGCTTTTTTATGCCTGTTGACCGCGTTTCAAGTCAGGGTTGGTAGACCCGCTGGAAGCCTTCGCGGATCTTGTCTTCCGGCAACTCATCGGCAATAAACACAATCACACTCTCCCGCGCCTCACCCTCGGCCCATTCGGTGTCCCAATCGAACCCGTAGAGCTTGAGCACGCCCTGGAACACCATGCGCCGATCTTCCCCGGCGATGTTCAGCACGCCCTTGTAACGCAGCAGTTGTTTGCCGTGTTCTTCCAACAGTTCGTTCATGAACTCACTGAGCCGGTCGATATCCAGCGGCTGGTCGGTGCGCAGCACCAGGCTGGAGATACGGTCGATGGACGGCGCCTGGCTGACCGGGCGCAGGGTCATGCCGGCGTTGAGGTTAAAGCCGCGCACGTCCAGCAGCTCAGCCAGGTCGATCTTGCCATGTTCCACCACACGAATCGGCGCACGACGGTTGATGCGGGTCAGGCGTTGACTGAGCGCCTCGAAGCTGGCGTCGTCCACCAGGTCGCGCTTGCTTATCAGCAGGCGGTCGGCAAAGCCGATCTGGGCCTGGGCGATGGTCTGGGTCAGGTGGTGCTCGGCGTGGGCCGCGTCCACCAGGGTGATGATGCCGTCGAGGAGATAGCGCTCGCGCAATTCCTCGTCGATAAAAAAGGTCTGGGCCACCGGCGCCGGGTCAGCCAGACCGGTGCACTCGATCACCAGGCGGTCGAAGGCGATCTCGCCGCTGTCCAGGCGTTCGAGCAGCAGGTACAGGGCTTTGGTCAGGTCGGTGTGGATGGTGCAGCACACGCAACCGTTGGACAGGGTCATGACCTGGACCGGCTCATCGCCCAATAGCTGGGTGTCGATGCCGGCGTCACTGAATTCGTTTTCGATCACGGCGATTTTCAAGCCGTGCTCGGCCTTGAGCAGATGGCGCAACAAGGTGGTCTTGCCAGCGCCGAGGAAGCCGCTGAGGACGGTGACGGGGATGGGAGAGGACAAAATATTCTCCTTGAGGAAACACAAAACAAATGTGGGAGCGGGCTTGTGTGGGAGCGGGCTTGCTCGCGATGCAGGCAACTCGGTCTATCTGGTATACCGAGGTGATGCTATCGCGAGCAAGCCCGCTCCCACACAAGCCCGCTCCCACAGGGGATCACATAGGCCCAACCCTATTGGATCAACAGCACTTGGGCCCGCCCTTGCCGCCGTAACGGGCTTCCTGGCGCTCCCGGAAGAACGCCTTGTAGTCCATCAACGGCTTGTCCGGGTGCTTGGTTTGCATATGCTCGACGTAGGTGTCGTAGTCGGGCATGCCGACCATCAGGCGTGCAGCCTGACCGAGGTATTTACCGAGGCGACCGATGTCATTGAACATGTCTGCAACCCTCTATCACGCGTCCGGCATGGCTTGGAATGGTGCTTCTTTATCCGTACGTTCCTTGGTGCCCCAGGCGGCAACGCCGACCTTGATGGCATAGAACAGGATGCTGAAGACCACGAACAGGAACAACACCGTCAACGTCGCGTTGGTGTAGGCGTTCCAGATCACGTGCTGCATCTGGTCGATACTCTTGGCCGGGGCCAGGATCTGCCCATTGGCCAGCGCATCGCTGTACTTCTTGGCCAGCGACAGGAAGCCGATCGCCGGGTTGGCGTCGAACAGCTTGATGAAGCCTGCGGTGGTGGTGCAGATCAGCAGCCAGACAGCCGGCAGCAGGGGCACCCAGATGTAGCGCTGGCGCTTCATTTTGATCAGCACAACGGTGGCGAGCATCAGCGCGATACCGGCCAGCATCTGGTTGGAGATGCCGAACAGCGGCCACAAGGTGTTGATACCACCCAGCGGGTCGATCACGCCCTGGTACAGCAAGTAGCCCCACATCGCCACACAGCCTGCAGTGGCGATCAGGTTGGCCGTCCAGGACTCGGTACGCTTGAGCGCCGGCACGAAGGAACCGAGCAGATCCTGGAGCATGAAGCGCCCGGCACGGGTACCGGCGTCCACAGCGGTCAGGATGAACAGCGCTTCGAACAGGATTGCAAAGTGGTACCAGAACGCCATGGTGTTTTCACCCGGCAGCACACTGTGCAGGATTTGCGCGATACCGACCGCCAGGGTCGGCGCACCGCCGGCACGGGCCAGGATGGTGGTTTCACCAATGTCATTGGCCACCGCTTGCAGCGCTTCCGGGGTAATCGCAAAGCCCCAGCTGCTGACAGTTTGCGCAACTGTCACCACATCAGTGCCGACAATCGCCGCAGGGCTGTTCATGGCGAAGTACACGCCTGGCTCGATCACCGAAGCGGCAACCATGGCCATGATGGCGACGAACGACTCCATCAACATGCCGCCATAACCGATGTAGCGCGAGTGGGCTTCATTGGCCAACAGCTTGGGCGTGGTGCCCGAGGAAATCAGCGCGTGGAAACCCGATACCGCGCCACAGGCGATGGTGATGAACAGGAACGGGAACAGGCCGCCCTTCCACACCGGGCCAGTGCCGTCGATAAACTGGGTCAGCGCCGGCATTTTCAGGTCAGGCATGGTGACCAGGATGCCAATCGCCAGGGCGATGATGGTGCCGATTTTCAGGAAGGTAGACAGGTAGTCGCGCGGGGCCAGGATCAGCCACACCGGCAGTACCGCGGCCACGAATCCGTAGCCAACCAGCATCCAGGTGATCTGGATCCCGGTGAAGGTGAAGGCCTTGGCCCATACCGGATCAGCGGCAATCTGCCCGCCGAGCCAGATCGAACCCAACAGCAACAGCACGCCAATGATCGAAATTTCGCCGATGCGGCCCGGACGGATGTAGCGCATGTACACGCCCATGAACATCGCGATCGGGATGGTCGCCATCACCGTGAAGATGCCCCACGGGCTTTCGGCCAGGGCCTTGACCACGATCAGCGACAGCACCGCGAGGATGATGATCATGATCAGGAAGCAGCCAAACAGCGCGATGGTCCCGGGAATGCGGCCCATTTCTTCGCGGACCATGTCCCCCAGGGAGCGGCCGTTGCGACGGGTGGACAGGAACAGGATCATGAAGTCCTGCACCGCACCCGCCAGCACCACGCCGGCAATCAGCCACAGGGTACCGGGCAGGTAGCCCATCTGTGCAGCCAGTACCGGGCCGACCAGAGGCCCCGCGCCGGCAATGGCGGCAAAGTGGTGACCGAAGAGAATATGTTTGTTGGTCGGCACATAGTCCAGACCGTCGTTGTTGATCACTGCGGGGGTGGCCCGCCGTGGATCGAGTTGCATCACGTTATTTGCGATGAACAGGCTGTAGTAACGATAAGCCACCAGATAAATGGCGACTGCCGCGACTACAATCCACAAGGCGTTGATTGCCTCGCCGCGCCGCAAAGCCACTACGCCCAGGGCGCACGCTCCTACGATTGCCAGCAACAGCCAGGGTAGATGGCGGAGCAGGCTATTATTATTTTTCATTTTTATATTCCAGCCAGGGTGGACAGAAAGACAGCCAGGCCGAGTTTAGCGCGCTGTGCCCTAAAGACCAGCCCCCTACGTTGGTCTAGAGCCTTGCCGGGGCGAAAAAAACAGAAATAAACGCCCGATAATGGCGCAAGGCTACAATCCCTGGACCAACAGAGGGTTTCACCATGAGCGACCAGCCGTCAGATCGACGCCGTTTTCGGCGGATTGCCTTCAATGCCAAGACCGAGCTTAAGCAAAACGGCCAGCAATGGCCGGTGCAACTGGTGGATTTATCGCTCAAAGGGTTGCTGGTGCAAAAGCCCGCGCCATGGCTGGGCAAGGGTGACGAGCCCTTTGATGTGGACATTCACCTGGACGCCGACACGGACGTGAGCATGCAAGTGCGGCTGAGCCATGACGACAAGGGGCAACTGGGGTTCGTCTGCGAATATATCGACCTGGACTCGATCAGCCATTTGCGCAGGCTGATCGAGCTGAACCTGGGGGATGAGGAGGAGCTGCATCGGGAGCTGGGCGAGTTACTGAACATCTGACGATGTGCACACATCAATGTAGGAGCTGGCTTGCCTGCGATGGCGGCGTGTCAGTCAGGGACGCAGCGACTGATTCGACACCATTGCAAGCAAGCCATCTCCTACAGGGTTCTGTGGTATTTCGGGTTATTCGAACAAGGCATCCAGTGCCTGTTCGAGCCGCGTCACCGCAATCACCTGCAACCCAGGCGGCGCCTCCTTCGGCGCGTTGCCCTTGGGCACGATGGCACGCTTGAAACCATGCTTGGCGGCTTCCTTGAGGCGCTCCTGGCCGCTGGGCACCGGGCGTACCTCGCCCGACAGGCCCACTTCACCAAATACCAACAGGTCATGGGGCAGCGGCCGATTGCGCAGGCTCGACATGACCGCCGCCATCAAGGCCAGGTCCGACGCGGTTTCCAGCACCTTGACGCCGCCGACCACGTTGAGGAACACGTCCTGGTCATGGGTCGGAATCCCGCCATGGCGATGCAATACCGCCAGCAACATCGCCAGGCGGTTCTGATCCAGGCCCAGGGTCACGCGGCGCGGGTTGGCCAGATGGCTGTCGTCCACCAAAGCCTGGACTTCCACCAGCATTGGCCGGGTACCTTCCCACGTTGCCATCACCACGCTGCCCGGTACTTCTTCCTGGGCGCGGGTCAGAAAGATCGCCGAAGGGTTGGAGACTTCTTTCAGCCCCCGGTCCGTCATGGCGAACACCCCCAGCTCGTTGACCGCGCCGAAACGGTTCTTCACCGCCCGCAACAGGCGCAGGCGCCCATCGGACTCGCCCTCGAAATACAGCACCGTATCCACCATATGCTCCAGCACGCGCGGGCCGGCCAGTGCGCCTTCCTTGGTGACATGGCCCACCAGGAAAATCGCCGTGCCGCTCTGTTTCGCGTAGCGCACCAGCAACGCCGCACTTTCCCGCACCTGGGACACCCCTCCCGGCGCCGATTGCAGTTGCTCGGTGAAGATCGTCTGGATCGAGTCGATCACCATCACCTTGGGTTTTTCCACGCGGGCGGTGGCGATAATGCTTTCGATACAGGTCTCGGTCATGACCCGCAATTGGTCCTGGGGCAAGCCCAGGCGGCGGGCGCGCATGGCCACCTGTTGCTGGGATTCTTCGCCGGTGACGTACAGGGCTGGCATGCGGCTGGCGATGCTGCACAGGGTCTGCAAGAGGATGGTCGACTTGCCGATGCCCGGATCGCCGCCGATCAGCACCACCGAGCCGTCCACCAGGCCACCACCGAGTACCCGGTCGAGCTCGCCGGACGCCGTGGAAAAGCGCGGGATTTCCTCGACGCTGACTTCCGCCAGGGTCTTGATCTGGGCTTGTTGCCCGGTCCAGCCGGAGCGCCCGCTGGGAGCTGCGGCGCCACCGCTTTCAATCATGGTTTCCGTGAGGGTGTTCCACGCCCCACACTCGCCACACTGGCCCGCCCATTTGGGAAAGGTCGCGCCGCACTCTGTGCAGCCGTACATGCGCTTGGCCTTTGCCATCTGAGAACCTCCAACCGAAAAACCGCGATGATAGCTCAGCGTGGCGCTGCGGTACGGATTTCACCGTTGGCCAATCGTGTAGCGCTGTTGCCCAGCGGGTCTTCGGCATTCAGGTCGGCGCCCTGGGCCTTGAGCGCATCGAGCAGTTCGACGCGCTTGAACAGCCCGGCATACATGGCCGCCGTCTGTCCGGCGCCGTTGCGTTGGTCGGGGTTGCAGGCGGTGCCCAGCAAACGCCGGGCAATGCGCAACTCGCCCTTGAAGATCGCGCCCATCAGCGCCGTATTGCCGCGTTTATCCTGCACACAGGCATCGGCACCGGCTGCCAGCAGTTGCTCCACGGCCGGTTCGTGCCCGTGATAGGCGCTGAGGATCAGCGCGGTGTAGCCCTTGTCATCGACGGTATTCAGGGAATAGCCGGATTCGATAAAAGTCTTGAGCATTTCCACGTCGCCACGTCGGGCAGCGTCGAAGTAGTAATCCTGTAACTGCGCCTTGAGGGCCTGCGGGTCGGCGAACACACTCAAGGACCAGCAGGCCAGTAGTGCCCCTATAAAGTTACGCATCATCAACATCCTCTGCAGGTCCCTGTAGGAGCGAGCTTGAACTGGCGGCGACAAGCTCGTTCCTACAGGAGGGGTGGATTAGTCGGTCAGCTTTTCAGCCAGTGCCTTGACCCGCGCCAGATCGCCCTTGGCCACTTTGGCCACGCCCGTGCCGTACTCCGGGTCGGCCTTGTAGAGGAATGACAGGATGATGTGCTTGCTGACGTCATCCGTGGTTGCCAGGGAGCCACCGAAGTTTTCGATCAAGTCCTGGCGCTCTTTCTTGCTGTAGGAACGATACAAGTCGCCCGCCTGCTTGAAGTTCTGCTCGCGCTGGATTTTCACCTGCTGGGTGCTGCCGGCCAGGGGCGTCTGGCTGTAACGCGCACTTTGCGGCTCTTCCCGCGGCATCAGGCGGCTTGGCTGGTAGTTCACGCCCGTGCTGGTCTTGCCAAAGTTCATCGCACCATCCTGGTTGCCGTTATTGACGCTGACCCGTGGAGCGTTGATCGGCAGTTGCAGGGCATTGGCGCCCAGACGGTACATTTGCGTATCGGCATAGGAGAACACCCGACCTTGTAACAAGCGGTCCTCCGACGGTTCGATACCTGGTACCAGGTTGGCCGGGGCCATGGCCACTTGCTCGGTTTCCTGGAAGACATTGGCCGGATTGCGGTTCAGCACCATTTGCCCGACTTTGCGCTCGGGAACATCGGGCCAGATCTTGGTGGCATCCAGGGGGTCGAAATCAAACTTGGCCAGTTCTTCAGGCTTGAGCACTTGCACATACAGGTCCCACTTGGGGAAGTCGCCCTTGTTGATGTGAGTAACCAAGTCGTTGGTCATATGGCTGTAATCACGCCCTTGCACTTGCACGACCTCCTTGGGGTCCAGGTTCTTGATGCCTTGCAAGCTCTTCCAGTGAAACTTGACGTAGTGCACTTCACCCTTGGCATTGATCAACTTGTAGGCATGTACGCCATTGCCGTCCATCTCCCGGTAACTGGCCGGTGTACCGGAGTCCGAGTACAACTCGGTGAGTGTGCGGGTGGACTCTGGAACATGGGAGAAGAAGTCGAAACGACGGGAGTCGTCATCCAGGTTAGTGCGCGGGTCGGGCTTGAAGGCATGCACCATGTCCGGGAACTTGATGGCATCGCGGATAAAGAACGTCGGGAAGTTGTTGCCGACCAGGTCCCAGTTACCTTCGGCGGTATAGAACTTGGTGGCGAAGCCGCGCGGGTCGCGCAGGGTTTCCGGGGAGTGGTTGCCGTGGACGACGGCAGAGAAACGCACAAACACCGGCGTGGCCTCACCGGCGGCAAACACTTTGGCCTTGGTCAGGTCGCTGAGGTTGTCGGTGACGGTGAAGGTGCCGTGGGCGCCGGTGCCGCGGGCATGCACCACGCGCTCGGGGATACGCTCACGATCAAAACGCTGCAGCTTCTGGATCAGTTGCACATCCTGCAGCAAGACCGGGCCGTTTGCGCCGGCGGTCTGCGAGTTCTGGTTATCACCCACCGCTGCACCATTATCGCGGGTCAGGTTGGCGGCACTGACGGCTAACGACAACAGGCTGGTACTGGCAATCAAAAGCACATTGCGCGCAGCAATAGACCTGCGACTAATAAGGTTTTTCATCATGCAATCCTCTGGTTTTTTTAATGCACTTTTATGGGTGCTTGCCAGAGGCTAGTGATGCTGACGCCAGAAGATAAATAGAAAACCCACACCATCACGATTAAAAAAATAGTGTGGTAAGGCCCTGAAATAACGGGTATTTCGCGCGCGACTGATGGCACTTTGCAAACTATTTGCGTTTTAATGTGTCGATTACAACGAACAGTGTTAACCGTTGTGTCGAGCAAGCTCTTGCAGACTGATTTACACTGAGTTCCTCTCCTCTCAACTGTAACAAGGAATAACCTATGGGCGTGATCAGTGAGTTCAAGGCCTTCGCGGTCAAAGGTAATGTGGTCGACATGGCGGTCGGTATTATCATCGGCGCCGCCTTCGGCAAAATTGTTTCGTCCTTTGTAGGCGACGTGGTGATGCCGCCTATCGGTCTGCTGATCGGCGGTGTGGACTTCGGTGATCTGGCAGTAACGCTCAAGGCGGCCCAGGGCGATATTCCGGCGGTGGTCCTGGCCTACGGCAAATTCATCCAGAGCATCATCGACTTCGTGATCGTCGCGTTCGCGATCTTCATGGGCGTCAAGGCCATCAACCGCCTCAAGCGTGAAGAAGCGGCTGCGCCAAGCCTGCCACCGGTGCCCACCAAGGAAGAGGAATTGCTGGGGGAGATCCGCGATCTGCTCAAGGCCCAGAACAACAAGCCGCTGTAGCCGATCCGCAATACCTGTCAGCTACTAAAAAGGCGCCTCTCACCGGGCGCCTTTTTTTACCAGTAGTTTTCTACCGCCACCTGCCCTGGCCGACGCGTCAGGCTTAACTGCATATCGCGTTGCTTGAGCAATTGCCGGGTGTCATCAATCATCTGCGGGTTGCCGCAAATCATCACCCGCGAATGTTCCGGTGTCAGCGCCACGCCCGCCGCGCGTTCCAATTCGCCATTTTCGATCAGGGTGGTGATACGCCCATTCAATGCCCCTGGGTGCTGCTCCCGGGTGACGATGGGCAGGTAGGTGAGCTTATGGGCGTGTTCGCTCAGGTACTCACGCTCAGCCAGTTCCTTGATAAGGGTCTGGTAAGCCAGCTCCCTGGCTTCCCTGGCGCTATAGACCAGGATGATGCGCTCGAATTTTTCCCAGACTTCAAAGTCCTGCAGGATCGACAGAAACGGCGCAATCCCGGTGCCCGTGCCCAGCAGCCACAAGTCGCGGCCATCGACAAAGCGGTTCAGGGTCAAGAAACCCGTGGCCTGTCGCTCCACCAGCAGCTCATCACCCACCCGCAGGCGGCTCAACTCACTGGTGAACTCACCGCCCGGCACCACAATCGAGAAAAACTCAAGAAACTCGTCGAAGGGCGACGACACCACCGAATAGGCACGCCACACCAGGCTTCCATCGGGCTTGGTCACACCCAGGCGCACAAACTGCCCGGCGACAAAGCGAAAACCCGCGTCGCGAGTGGTCCGCAGGGTAAACAGGCTGGGGGTCAACGACTGCACATCAAGCAAGGTCTGGCGTGTGAATTTTTCCGCACTGGCCGTCATGGGGGGCTCCGGTCTACAGGTAACCCCTAGTGTGGCCCAAAGCGGAGCCTGGAAACACCGCTGGTTTGTAGTGACATCCCCATCCAGGGGATTTATCCGAGCAGAAAAGCCGAACGCCCTACACTTGAATATGAAAAAAACAGAGCGATAGCAATATGATTCCAACTAAAAACATTTAGCTATTACCTTCTCCCCACAGGCGCTACTTCCCACTAACAATCATCGGTGGCACGCTGCCAGACTTCTCGGCAAATCAATGAAAAACAAGATATTAAATCTGAATCACGGCCACCGCCCGCCACGTCTCACAAGGTGCGAGGAAGATTATTACCAATAAAAAACGCCCTGCTAAGTGCGAAAATTCCCACCCCAGCATTGCATGCTGTCCTACACTCGATTCGTTGGCGCTATGAGGACGTGCGTCGCAAACAATCAGCGTAAAACTCAGGGAGTGTTACCGATGGTCAACTGGCGAAACACACGGTTACCCAAACTTGAAGGTGAAGATGAGGTAACAACGATGTTTGAAGCCGCTCTGAACATTACCTATGAGCTAGGCTTCGAATACTGCGGTTTTATAATGGGTTCCAATGCTCTCTACCGCCCTAACAGAAGCATCCATCTCAACAACTATCCGGATGAATGGAACAAAATCTACAAAACAGAAAACTACTTTGAAATGGACCCTTTGGTTATTCACTGTAAGCGCGATGTGCTACCGCTTGTATGGGAAGAGAAAACCTTTTCCGCAGTACCTGACATGTGGGCTCACGTACATGCCCAAGGCCTGAATTTCGGCTGGGCCCAGTCGGTGCACGACTTCCGGGGCTTCTTCAGTATGATCAACCTGGGACGACGCAAGGGGCCGGTGCAGGCCCATGAGCTCTATGAAAAAGCGGGCCAGGTTCTGTGGATATGCCATGCCTTGCATACGGTGGCGGCGCAAACCTACAGCCAGGGGCCGACTTTCCAGTGCCCCGCCAAACTCACCAGCCGCGAGACAGAGATCCTGCAATGGTCGGCACTGGGCAAAACTGCGGCTGATATCGCCACAATTCTCTGCCTATCGGAACGTACCGTCGGATTTCACATCAGCAGTGCGATGAGAAAGCTGGGGGTCAGCAATAAAATCGCCGCCGTGATCAGCGCCGTGAGAAACGGTCTTTTTTAAGCGCAACCGGCTCAAATCCTCTTGAAAACACCGAATGTAATCCCGGTGAAAAAAACGTAACATTTACGGCCAGTTCTGAGTGATGACGCCGCTCGTCAAAGCCCGCGTCGCAGTCCACTCAGAAGGTTCCTCGCCTAGCCTGGAACACCCGTCGATTATCCAGAGTTTCCCCCGCCATGCCCCTGCTCGATAGCCCCTTCGCCCAACTCGACCTGATCCGCCAGCCCGAGCAGCCAAACGAACCGCTGCAAGCCTTCGATGCGGCTGACGAGTATCTGCTCGCCTATCTGGCGGAGCAGCAACCGGCCAGCAGCACCCGCGTGCTGGTGCTCAATGACAGCTTTGGCGCGCTGGCGGCCAGCCTTGAAGGGCAGATGTGTGTCACCACCAGTGGCGATTCGTTTCTAGGCACCCAAGCGTTGCAAAAAAACCTGGTACGCAACCACAAGACCTTCGATGCCGTGTCGTTCGTGCCTGCCAGCCAGGTGCCGAGCGGGCCCTTCGACCGCGTGCTGATCCGAGTGCCGAAAACCCTGGCGCTGCTGGAAGAACAACTGATCCGCCTGCAAGGCCAACTGGCGCCCGGCGCCGAAGTGATCGCAGGCGCCATGGTCAAGCATCTGCCCCGCGCCGCCGGTGAACTGCTGGAGCGCTACATCGGGCCGATGCACGCGTCGCTGGCAGTGAAAAAGGCCCGGTTGCTGATTGCCACCCTGGCTGATCGGCCCCGGGTGGTCTCGCCCTACCCCACGCGTTATCGCCTGGACGCGCCGGCCATCGAGCTGCTCAACCACGCCAATGTGTTCTGCCGTGAAGGCCTGGACATCGGCACCCGTGCCTTTCTGCCGCACCTGCCATCCAACCTGGGCAGCGCCCGCGTGGCGGACCTGGGTTGCGGCAATGGGGTCCTGGCCATCGCCAGTGCCCTGCAAAACCCCGAGGCGCAGTACACCTTGGTGGACGAATCCTATATGGCTGTGCAATCGGCCGCCGAGAACTGGCGCGCGGCGCTGGGTGAGCGGCCAGTGACGATTCGCCCCGGCGACGGCCTGGCGGACCAGGAGCCGCAATCGTTGGACGTGGTGCTGTGCAACCCACCGTTCCACCAGCAACAGGTGGTGGGGGACTTCCTCGCCTGGCGCATGTTCCAGCAGGCCCGCGAGGCACTGGTGGTGGGCGGCGCCTTGTATATCGTCGGCAACCGTCACCTGGGTTATCACAGCAAGCTGGCGCGGCTGTTCCGTGGTGTGGAGCAGGTCGCGGCGACGCCCAAGTTCGTGATCCTCAAGGCACGCAAGTAAACCCAGGCAAAAAAAACCCTCCGCAAGGAGGGTCATAAAGGTGCGGGATGTCAGTGGGTGCTCAGGCCCGCGGCGTTCATGAACATGCGCATCAGGCTGGCCACCACGAACAGGGCCAGGACGCTGCCGGTCCAGATCATCGCCAGCCAGCCCAGGCGCTGCCACAGCGGCTTTTTCTCGGCCTGTTCGATCTCGTCCAGTGAAGGTTTACCGGTCATGGTCCAAGCCTCCTAGTGATAGCCGTCTTCATGGGTCACCTTGCCGCGGAACACGTAGTAGCTCCAGAAGGTGTAACCCAGGATGAACGGGATGATGAACAGCGTGCCCACCAGCATAAAGCCCTGGCTCTGTGGCGGCGCGGCAGCCTCCCAGATCGAGACCGACGGCGGGATGATGTTCGGCCACAGGCTGATGCCCAGGCCGCTGTAGCCCAGGAAGATCAACACCAGCGTCAACAGGAACGGCGCGTAATGGGCGTTGCGGGCCACGGCACGCACCAGCGCATACATGGTCACCAACACCAGGATCGGCACCGGCAGGAACCAGAACAGGTTCGGCAGGGTGAACCAGCGCGAGGCGATGTCCGGGTGGGCCAGGGGCGTCCAGATGCTGACAATGCCAATTACCGCCAACACCACGAACGCCAGGGGCCGCGCCAGGTTGTGCATCTGCTCCTGCAACTTGCCTTCGGTCTTCATGATCAGCCAGGTGCAGCCCAGCAGCGCATACGCCACGATCAGGGCCACGCCGCAGAACAGGGCAAACGGCGAGAGCCAGTCCAGTGAGCCGCCGGCGAACTGGCGGTCAACCACCGGGATGCCTTCAATGAATGCCCCCAGCGCCACGCCCTGAAAGAAAGTCGCCGCCAGCGAGCCGCCGATAAACGCCTTGTCCCACAGGTGGCGTTTGTCATCCTTGGCCTTGAAACGGAACTCAAAAGCCACACCACGGAAGATCAGGCCGATCAGCATCAGGATCAGCGGCAGGTACAGCGCCGAGAGCACCACCGAGTAGGCCAGCGGGAACGCGCCGAACAACGCCGCGCCCCCCAGCACCAGCCAGGTCTCGTTGCCGTCCCACACCGGGGCGACGGTGTTCATCATTACGTCACGGTCGGTCTTGCCCGGGATAAACGGGAAGAGAATGCCGATCCCCAGGTCAAAACCGTCCATGACCACGTACATCATGATGCCGAAGATGATGATCACGGCCCAGATCAGCGGAAGATCAATACCCATGACTCAATTCCCCTTGTTCAGAGTGTCGCCGTGATCGGCGTCGCCGCTGTCATCGGCCGCCGACAATGGACGCGCCGGGGTGCGTTGCTGCCCGGGGCCGCCGTGGGCCGGTTCGGTACTTTCGTGGGTGACCGGGCCTTTGCGCACCAGGCGCATCATGTAGCCCAGGCCGGCGCCAAACAGGGCGAAGTACACCACCACAAACAGCACCAGGGTGATGCTCATCTGCATCACACTGTGGTTGGAGGACGCGTCCGCCGTGCGCATCAAGCCGTAGACCACCCAGGGCTGGCGCCCGATTTCGGTGGTGAACCAGCCGGCCAGGATCGCAATCAACCCCGACGGGCCCATCCACAGCGCCAGGTACAGGAACGGTTTGTTGGTGTACAGCCTGTCGCCCTTGCGCAGCCAGAGGCTGAACAGGCCGGTGAAGATCATCAACAGGCCCAGGCCGACCATGATGCGGAACGACCAGAACACGATGGTCGAGTTGGCGCGATCCTCAGGCGGGAACTCCTTGAGGGCCGGCACTTGCTTGTCCAGGGAGTGGGTAAGGATCAGGCTGCCCAGGTAGGGGATTTCCACTTTGTACTTGGTGCGCTCTTCCTTCATGTCCGGCCAGCCGAACAGGATCAGCGGGGTCGGCTCGTTACCGACGTTTTCCCAGTGCCCTTCAATCGCCGCAATTTTCGCCGGCTGGTGCTTGAGGGTGTTGAGGCCGTGGAAGTCACCGATCACCGCCTGGATCGGCGCAACGATCAAGGCCATCCACATCGCCATCGACAACATGGTGCGGATCGCCGGGTTGTCCTTGCCCCGCAGCAGGTGCCAGGCCGCCGAGGAGCCGACGAAGAACGCGGTGGCGACAAACGCTGCCGTGGCCATGTGGGCCAGGCGATAGGGGAACGAAGGGTTGAAAATCACCGCCATCCAGTCGGTTGGAATCACCTGACCATTGACGATTTCAAAACCTTGGGGGGTCTGCATCCAACTGTTGGAGGCGAGGATCCAGAAGGTCGAGATCAACGTACCGACGGCCACCATCACCGTGGCAAAGAAGTGCAGCTTGCGCCCGACCTTATTCCAGCCGAACAGCATCACCCCAAGAAAGCCGGCTTCGAGGAAGAACGCGGTGAGTACTTCATAGGTCAGCAAGGGCCCCGTGACGGAGCCGGCGAAGTCCGAGAAACGACTCCAGTTGGTACCGAACTGATAGGCCATGACCAGGCCCGAGACCACCCCCATGCCGAAGTTGACGGCAAAGATCTTCGACCAGAAATGGTAGAGGTCACGGTAGGTATCGTTGTGGGTCTTGAGCCACAGACCTTCCAGCACCGCAAGGTAACTGGCCAGGCCAATGGTGATGGCCGGGAACAGGATATGGAACGAGATGGTGAATGCGAATTGAATTCGGGCGAGATCTAGCGCCTCCAAACCGAACATAAGTCTTCCTCTGTCAGGTAATACCGGCTGCTGGCTGGGGGCCTGCACCCACTGCCCCCACGGATATGGAGTGTGGCGAATTGCAATTCGTTCTTTTTTTACCAACCACGTAGGGATTCTGGCCTGTTGGCCGCCACACCAGCGCTGCAATCAGCATTGATCTGGATCAAGCATCGATGAAAGAGTAGTCCCATTTTCCAGGTTGGACTGTGTGGTCTTTTGCCGCGTGACAGGTTGACTCAGCGAAATAGATGTCTTGCTAAGGATATTTCCTTTCCAGCAACTATTTGTTACAGCTTGATGCTAATCTCGGCGCTTCCCAGGTTCAGTCCAGTCCTTGCCGATGCCCAGTGAAACCCCGCTGCTGTTACGTCATCACCGCCCTTTCATCGCGTTCTGGCTGGCGCGGATTTTTACCGCCAGCGGCTTCCAGATGCTCACCGTGGCCATCGGCTGGAACCTCTACCAACTGACTGGCAATGTGCTGGACCTGGGGCTGGTGGGCCTGGTGGAATTTGTGCCGCGGGTGCTGTTTATGCTGCACACCGGGCATGTGGCGGACCGTTATGAACGGCGTAAAGTCGCTGCCATTTGCCAGACGTTGCAAGCATTGATTGCTCTGGCGCTGGTGATTGGCAGCCTGACGGACAATGTCACCCGCGAGATGATTTTTATCCTCGCCTTCCTGCTGGGCTCTGCCCGCTCCTTCGAAATGCCCACAACCCAGGCCCTGCTGCCGAGCATCGTGCCCAGCGCCCTGTTCCCTCGGGCAGTGGCGGCGGCGCAGTCGGCCCAGCAATCGGCAACCATCGTCGCGCCGGCCCTGGGCGGCCTGCTTTATGCCTTCGGCAGCGCCTGGGTGTATGGCCCGACGGTGCTGCTGTACCTGATTGCCTGCATGCTGACCCTCAACCTCCCCGCGCGGCAGACCCCGCTGAACAAGGGCAAGGCCACCCTCGACTCGCTGCTCGCCGGGATTCGTTTTATCCGCAGCCGGCCGGACATCCTCGGGGCAATTTCCCTGGACCTGTTTGCCGTGTTGTTGGGCGGCGCCACGGCGTTGCTGCCGGTGTTTGCCAAGGACATCCTGTTGACCGGCCCCTGGGGCCTGGGGCTGCTGCGCTCGGCTCCGGCAGTCGGCGCGCTGTTGATGTCATTGTGGCTGGCACGGTTTGCCGTGGACCGGCGTGTGGGCCGGGTGATGTTTACCGCGGTCGGCGTGTTTGGCGTGGCGACCATTGCCTTTGGCCTGTCCACCTCGTTCTGGTTCTCCCTGGCGGTGCTGGTGGTGCTGGGGGCGGCGGACATGATCAGCATGGTGATCCGTGCCTCATTCGTACAGCTGGAAACCCCCGATGAAATGCGCGGGCGGGTCAGCGCGGTCAATGGGCTGTTTATTGGCGCGTCCAATCAGTTGGGCGAATTTGAGTCCGGCGTCACGGCCCACTGGCTGGGCACGGTACCCGCCGTGGTGCTGGGCGGGGTCGGGACGCTGGTGGTGACCGGGGTGTGGATCAAGCTGTTCCCGACCCTGGCCAATCGGGACCGCATGCATATGCCGGCCGAAGCGCCCTGAACCTGCAGGAGCCATCACTGGATGCGTAACTGAGTCACCAGGGTATTGCGGGGCGCGTTGATCGACGTGTTGCTGTACTCGAACCAGCCTGCGGCGCGGATATCCACGTCAAATACATAGATGTAGCCCATCAATGTACCAGCGCCATTGCAGGCCTGGCTGACGGAGCCGACCTGGCAAATCGCCGTCTTTTGTCCCGCAAGCCGCGCCCCATCAAAGGTCGCGATGGAATTGTTGCCCAGCCCCACTTCCATCACCGAGACCCGCGTCGCCCCACGGTGCTGGCACTGCCGGGTACGGTCGGCGCCCTCGGCGATGGACTCGCTGCAGCCCTGGGACTGCACCTGGAACACCCGCACTTCGCTCAAGGCCGGTGCAGGCGCGCCCCACGCCGGTGCCACCGCCAGCCACAGGCCGAGACAGGCGAACGGAGCTAGACTCCACGCGATGGCTTTTTTCATGCTCTGGATGACCCTGGACTGAACGTCGACGGAGTATGCCTCAAGGCCACACTCAACAAAACCGAGGCCGGGCGCCACAGGTCGTCGACCTGCTGGTATGATGCGCCGCTTTTTCCGATCCTCTGTAGAAAACACGCGGCGCTTGGCGCAGTTTGTGCTTTGACTTTGAGGTCAACAAATCACGGCGCCGAATGCGCCACAGGGAGCAGGCATGCTGGAAAAGCTGTTTCAACTCAAGGCACACAACACTAACGTGCGTACCGAGATTCTGGCCGGTATCACGACATTCCTGGCCATGGCCTACATCCTGTTCGTCAACCCGAGCATTCTCGGCGAGACCGGCATGGACAAGGGCGCGCTGTTTGTCGCCACCTGCCTGGCAGCGGCCATCGGCTCGACGATCATGGGTCTGATCGCCAACTACCCGATTGCCCTGGCACCGGGCATGGGCCTGAACGCCTTCTTTACCTACACCGTGGTCCTGCACCTGGGCCATACCTGGCAGGTGGCGCTGGGTGCGGTATTTATCTCTGCCGTGCTGTTTTTCCTGCTGTCGATCTTCCGCATCCGCGAATGGATCATCAATGCCATCCCCCTGCCCCTGCGTTCGGCGATTGCTGCCGGTATCGGCCTGTTCCTGGCGCTGATCGCCCTGCATAACGCCGGGATCGTGGTCAGCAACCCAGCGACCATGCTGGGCATGGGCGACCTGGCGAAGCCGGCACCGATCCTCGCCACCCTGGGTTTCTTCCTGATCGTGGCCCTGGAAGCGCTAAAAGTGCGCGGTGCAGTACTGATCGGCATCCTCGCGGTGACCATCGCCGCCATCGCGCTGGGCGTCACCCCCTTTGGCGGCGTGGTATCAATGCCACCTTCCCTGGCCCCGACCTTCCTGCAACTGGATATCGCCGGCGCCCTGGACGTGGGCTTGATCAGCGTGATCTTCGCCTTCCTGTTCGTGGACCTGTTCGACAACTCCGGCACCCTGATCGGCGTTGCCAAGCGCGCCGGCCTGATGGGCAAGGACGGTCACATGCCGAAAATGGGCCGCGCCCTGATCGCCGACAGTACCGCAGCCATGGCCGGCTCGCTGCTGGGTACCTCGACCACCACCAGCTACATCGAGTCGGCTGCTGGCGTGAGTGCCGGTGGCCGCACCGGGCTGACCGCCATCGTCGTGGCAATCCTGTTCCTGCTGGCACTGTTCTTCTCGCCGCTGGCGGCCAGCGTCCCGGCGTTTGCCACCGCCCCCGCGCTGCTGTTTGTCGCGGTGCTGATGACCTCGGGCCTGGCGGAAATCGACTGGGACGACATCACCGTTGCAGCGCCCGTGGTAATCACCGCCCTGGCGATGCCCTTCACTTACTCCATCGCCAACGGCATCGCCTTCGGCTTCATCGCCTGGACCGGTATCAAGCTGCTTACGGGCCGCTACCGTGAACTCAACCCAGCGCTGGTGATCCTGTCGATTCTGTTCGTGATCAAGCTAGGCTGGTTCCCCGCATGACTTTTGACGCAGCAAGTTACGCCCTGCAACTGCAAGAAAAGGTCACGCGCTTGCGTGACCTGCTCGCGCCGTTCGACGCGCCCGAGCCGCAGGTGTTCGATTCGCCCCTGCAGAACTTCCGCCTGCGCGCCGAGTTTCGCCTGTGGCGCGAAGGGGGTCAGCGCCATTACGCGATGTTCTCCCAGGATGACAAGCGCACGCCGATCCTGATCGAAGAATTCCCCATCGCCAGCCTGCGCATCAACCAGTTGATGCCGCAACTCAAGGCCGCCTGGCAAGCCAGCGCTGCCCTGAGCCACAAACTGTTCCAGGTGGAGTTCCTCACCACCCTGGCCGGCGACGCGATGATCACGCTGTGCTATCACCGCCCGCTGGACGAGCATTGGCACACGGCGGCCAACAAACTGGCTGCCGATCTGAACGTCAGCATCATCGGCCGCTCCAAGGGCAAGCGCGATGTGATCGGCCACGACTACGTGGTCGAGAAACTCGATGTCGGCGGTCGCACCTTCAGCTATCGTCAGCCCGAAGGTGCCTTCACCCAGCCCAACGGCACGGTGAACCAGAAGATGCTCAACTGGGCCTATGGGGCCCTCGGCGATCGCAGCGATGACCTGCTGGAGCTGTATTGCGGCAACGGCAACTTCACCCTGCCCCTGGCCACCCGCGTGCGCAAAGTGCTGGCCACCGAGATCAGCAAGACCTCGGTCAACGCCGCCCTGAGCAACCTCGATGAAAACGCGGTGGATAACGTCACCCTGGTGCGCCTGTCCGCTGAAGAACTGACCCAAGCCCTGAACGAAGTACGGCCGTTCCGACGCTTGCACGGTATCGACCTCAAGAGCTACGCGTTCGGCAGCGTCTTCGTCGACCCGCCCCGCGCAGGCATGGACCCGGACACCTGCGAATTGACCCGGCGCTTCGAGAACATCCTGTACATCTCCTGCAACCCGGAGACGCTGGCGGCGAACATCGCGCAACTGCACGACACGCACCGCATTACCCAGTGTGCAATGTTTGACCAGTTCCCGTGGACCCACCATATGGAATCAGGCGTGCTGCTGACCCGGCGCTAACCCTCGGCCCCGGCACACCTAGAAAAATGTGGGAGTGGGCTTGCCCGCTCCCACATAAGCCCACTCCCCCGGCTGTGCATCACTCCTCCTTGCGTGGCCGCCCGCCCTTCTTGCCATTAGCACGGGCGGCTGCGGACTTGGCGGCGCTGGTTTTACGGCCGTTGCGCGATGCCACCATGCTCGCCGCCAGGTCCATCAGGGGCTGACTCGTAGCGACCAGGCCAGTGATGGAAACATGCAGATCACGAGCTTCACAGCACAGTGCCTTGCCGCCAAAACCGACCTCCAGCGCCTGGAAGTCCTGCGCAGAAAAACCTTCGAATTCAGAGAGACCGGCCACCGGCAACAGGATGCGGCTGCCGTCGCCGAAGCCGATGGAAATGCAGTCGTCCTGGTAGTGCACGGAGCTGGCATTGGCGTACACCCGCTTGAGCTTGCGCCCACGGGCCACGGCCTTATCAACATCGGCGTCAGTGATCGGTGCATCAGGCCGGACTTTGGCTTTTACCGTTTTCATAACTCAATCTCCACGGATCCTGGCGCCCTCACCAGGTTCAAGATGGTTCGCCGCCCCGCCACATCGTGCCGGGCCCTGGCGATCACGTAGACACCTCGCCGGATGACCAACCCCGGCACGACCTCGTCGGCCTCCCAATCCCAGGAATGGTTCTCCAGGCAGACTGTTTGCAGCTTCTCCCACCAGATCCTTTGTGCCCGCGCCAGATAATGCGGCTGCATCAAGGTCTGGCGAATGCCTTCCAGAACGCTAGTGGCTGGTCGCCGCCGCTCGGGATACACATCCCACAACGCCACGTCCCCATCCAGGAAACTGAAGCGAAAACGCGCATCCCAGTCCTTGCCCATGACATGTACGTGCGGCGGGCAATGCTCATCCCTGAGCAACACTGCAATCACATATCCCTTGTAAGTGCCTACTTTCATCGTAACCCATCCGTTAGGTTATTTGTCGCCGACCAATGCTTTATCCAGCCCCAGCCGACAGCCGGCCTCTTCAAATTGCCAGAGCTGCCTCACAGACTAGTAACGACTGGCACCGCTTCAAATGCCGGGTTGTAACCGCAGATGCCCAGGCGGTCGTCGTTGAAAAACAGCCCCTCCTTGAACACATTGACGCCCATCTCCCAATCCCGCGACTCTTCAGCCTTGAGATACGGGCTGGGAAACACCCGCTCTGCCGAGTTGCCGCCATGGGGGCGACCGGTCAGTGACCTGGCCCTTGAGCGCGGTGCTGCGGATCCCGGGGGATGTAAAGCAAACAGGCGGGCATCTTAAGTTTTGTCGAGAATGGTTTCCAATTGACATCAACTCTTGGACAGTCCCGACAGGCTGCATTCACCGTTCGATAATCGAACGGTTATCTGCAGCACCGCGCTTGGCCAATTGACCAAATTAACCATTTAGTACATTTTGTCTCCATCCATAAAAACAACAGTGGAGACACCCCCATGCCGCCTATTGTGCTGGTCCTCAACGGCCCCAACCTGAACCTGCTCGGCACCCGCGAACCGGCCACCTATGGCCACGAGACCCTGGCTGACGTCGCCGCCCTATGCGGGCGTAGCGCCGAACAGTTCGGGCTGAAACTGGAATTTCGCCAGACCAACCACGAAGGCGAGTTGCTGGACTGGATCCATGGCGCCCGCGCTCGTTGTGCGGGCATTGTGATCAACCCGGCGGCCTGGACCCATACCTCGGTGGCCATTCGCGACGCCCTGGTGGCCAGTGAACTGCCGGTGATCGAAGTGCATTTGTCCAACGTGCATGCCCGCGAACCGTTCCGTCATCACTCTTTCGTCTCGCCCATTGCCAAGGCCGTGCTCGCCGGGTTTGGCAGCCACGGTTATCACCTGGCCCTCGAGCATTTCAGCCGGGAGCTCAAATGAAACCGCGCATTCTTGCCGGGCTGATCGGCGCCGGCATCCAGGCGTCCCGCACGCCGGCCCTGCATGAGCAGGAAGGCGATGCCCAGGGTCTGCGCTACTTGTATCGCCTGATCGACCTGGACCCGCTGCAACTGGACAGCAGCGCCCTGCCCGATCTGCTCAAGGCCGCCGAACAGATGAACTTCACCGGATTGAACATCACCTACCCATGCAAGCAAGCGATCCTGCCGTTGCTCGATGAGCTGTCGCCCGAAGCCCGGGGCATCGGCGCAGTCAACACCGTGGTCTGGCGCGATGGCAAGCGCATCGGTCACAACACCGACTGCCTGGGTTTTGCCGAAGGGTTTCGCCGTGGCCTGCATGACGCTGCGCGCCAACGCGTGGTGCAGATGGGCGCCGGTGGCGCAGGCGCGGCGGTGGCCCACGCGCTGTTGGCCGAAGGTGTCGGCCAGTTGAGTATTTTCGATATGGATCACGACCGCGCCCAAAGCCTGGCCGCCAACCTCAACCAACACTTTGGCCCTGACCGAGCGTGTGCCGGCAGCGACCTGGGTCACGCGATGGCGGCGGCTGACGGCCTGGTCAACACCACGCCCATGGGCATGGCCAAGCTACCGGGCATGCCCGTGCCAGCAGCATTGTTGCGCGCGGATTTGTGGGTCGCGGAGATCGTCTATTTCCCGCTGGAAACCGAGCTGCTACGCAACGCCCGGGCGCTGGGTTGCCGCACCCTGGATGGGGGGAATATGGCGGTGTTCCAGGCGGTGAAGGCGTTTGAATTGTTCAGTGGTGAGAAAGCAGATGCACAAAGGATGCTCGCTCATTTCCAGAGCATGAATACTTCACTGTAGAAACCGGATCCTAATGTGGGAGCTGGCTTGCCTGCTCCCACACAATTGAATTCGGCGGTGGATCAGGCCTGCAGGTAACGCAGCACCGACTCGCAGATCATCGCCCGATGCCGCTGCTTGATTGCTTCATCCGACAATTCGATCTGAAAAATCTCACTGAAGGTATGCCGGTTGGATACCCGGTAAAAGCTGAACGAGTTGATCAGCAAATGCACATCCAGCGGCTCCAGCCCAGCGCGGAACACCCCCAGCTCCGCGCCTCGGCGCAAGGTCGCGCCCAGTGCTTCAAGGATATTGCTGTTCATCGCCTTGATCGCGTCCGACTGCTTCACATACTCGGCGTTGTGAATGTTCTCGATGCTGACAATCCGCACAAAATCCACATTCTGGTCGTGGTGGTCGAAGGTGAATTCCACCAGGCGCCGGATTGCTTCACGGGGTTCCAGTTCAGTGAGGTTCATCCGGGTTTCGGTGTTGCGGATATCCCCGTAGAGCTTTTCCAGGACCTCGACGTACAGCTGTTCCTTACTGCCGAAGTAGTAATAGATCATGCGCTTGGAGGTGTGGATGCGCTCAGCGATGGCGTCCACCCGCGCCCCCGAAAGCCCCTGCTGCACGAACTCGACAATGGCTTCTTGCAGAATGTTCTCGCGGGTCTTTTCCGGGTTGTTCTTGCGGCTCTTGCGCGGCGCCAGGGGGGCGTCGGGCAGTTCGGAGGTCGGGGTCATGGTGCGCTCACGGCCATTTATGCAGGCCGTGATTATGGGCTGCCATGCCGTACGAAGGAAGCGGCAACGCCCTACAGCCTGGCCTGGCGCACTGCCCCACTGCGCGACTTGGCCATCGCCGCCAGGCGTACCGCCACATTCGCGGCGCCATAGCCGGCGTAACCGTTCTTGCGCTGGATAATCTCGAAGAAAAACCGCCCTTCAAAGGGTTCGGTGTACACGTGAAACAGCTCACCGCCCTGGGCATCACGGTCGTACAACACGTTGTAGTACGCCAGCTCGCTGAGGAACTGATCGTCGAAATCAAAACGCGCCGCCAGGTCATCGTAGTAATTGAGTGGGATATCCAGCAGCGGCACGCCCACCTCCTTGGCCCGGCTGACCTCGGCGAAAATATCCGCGCAATCGAAGGCAATGTGATGCACGCCCGAGCCACGGTAGCTGGATAACGCGTGGGAAATCGCCGTGTTGCGGTTCTCGGAAATATTCAGCGGCAAGCGGATCGAACTGCAACGGCTGCGCAGCGCCCGGCTCTTGACCAGGCCGTAGGGGTCCGGCAACACCACCTCATCGTCGGCCTCGAAATCCAGCAGGCTCTTGTAGAACAGCACCCAACTGTCGAGGCTGTCGGCCGGAAGGGCCATGGCCATATGGTCGATGCGCAGCAGCCCGCCGCCGCCGGTGCTGGCGGCCTGCAGGTTGAAATCAGTGTGGTAGATCCCGCCGGCGTGCTGGTCCACCAGGTAGATCAGGCTGCCATCCGGCGCGCGTACCGCCGCCAGCTCCAGCTCATTGGGCCCGACCAGCCCGCGATAGGGTTGGCCCTTGTAGGCCACCGCCCGTTCCAGGGCCTTGGCACTGTCCTTGACGCGAATCGCCGTGGCGCACAACGACGGGCCATGGGCCTCGAAAAAGTTGTGGGCAAAGGAGTACGGCTCGCAGTTGAGGATCAGGTTGATATCGCCCTGGCGCAGCAGGCTCACGCTCTTGGAACGGTGCTGCCCGGCCTTGACGAAGCCCAGGCGTTGCAGCCATTGGGTCAGGCGGGCGCCGAGGTTTTCATCCACCGCAAACTCGAGGAATTCGATGCCGTCGTACTCGCTGGCAGCCGGGGTCTCAAACAGGATATCCAGCGGCGCGGCCTGTTGCTGCAGGCGTTGGCGGGTCTTCTCTTCCAGGTACAGCAACGAGCGCAAACCATCCGCCGCGTTGGCCCGGGTGGGTGCGGCGCGAAAGCCATCGTTGAAAATCTCCAGGGACAGCGGCCCGGTGTAGCCACTCTGGATGATCGGCGCGAGAAAACCCGGCAGGTCGAACTCGCCCTGGCCGGGGAAGCAGCGAAAGTGCCGGCTCCACTCCAGCACGTCCATGGCCAGCAGCGGCGCGTCGGCCATTTGCACAAAGAAGATCTTGTCGCCAGGGATCTGGGCGATAGCCGTCGGATCGCCCTTGAGCGACAAGGTATGAAAACTGTCCAGCAACACCCCGAGGCTGGGGTGGTCAATCTCGCGCACCAGTTGCCAGACCTGTTGCCAGGTGTTGACGTGCCGGCCCCAGGCCAGGGCTTCATAACCAATGCGCAAGCCACGGCGCCCAGCGTGTTCGGCCAGCAGGCTGAGGTCATCGCGCAGGATCGAATGTTCACCCGTGGAGTCGGCAGAAGCATTGCTGCACACCAGCACCAGGTCGGTGCCCAATTCCTGCATCAGGTCGAATTTGCGTTCGGCCCGTTCCAGGTTGCGCGCCAGGCGGTCGCGGCGACATCCTTCAAAATCACGAAACGGCTGGAACAACGTGATGGCAATGCCCAGATCGGCACACATCTGCCGCACTTCACGCGGGCTGCCGTCGTAATACAGCAAGTCGTTCTCGAAGATTTCCACCCCATCGAACCCGGCCGCAGCAATGGCTTCGAGCTTTTCCGGCAGGGTGCCGCTCAGGGAAACAGTGGCGATGGAACGTTGCATGGGGTGACTCCCGGCAATGAAGGGTGGTCTTGTTTGCGGCAAATTATTGGCCGCGCGCGATAAAGCAGCAATTCAAAATGTACCAATCAGTTAGTTTTTCGGGCGATTATCGAACACAATGGCGATTGGCGAATTGACGATTTTTTAGCCACTGCGCACCATCGAATGCGCATCCAGGGCCGCTTTTTTTAAGGCGCAAACCTGTGATCAAGACCCAGAACACACCATAAAAATTTCAAAAAACGGGTACCTCTCATGCCTTCGCAAAATTCCGCCGTGGCCCCGCGCCCTGGCAACCCGCAAGCGGCCATTGGCGACAAGATTCGCGGCGCCCTCGCCGTCGGCAAAACCCGCTGGGGCATGTTGGCCCTGGTGTTTTTCGCCACCACCTTGAACTACATCGACCGCGCCGCTCTGGGCGTGATGCAACCGATCCTGGCCAAAGAGATGAGCTGGACGGCGATGGACTACGCCAACATCAACTTCTGGTTCCAGGTCGGTTATGCCATTGGTTTTGTGCTGCAAGGCCGGCTGATCGACCGCGTCGGCGTCAAGCGTGTGTTCTTCTGCGCGGTGCTGCTGTGGAGCATCGCCACCGGCGCCCACGGCCTGGCGACTTCGGCGGTGGGCTTTATGGTCTGCCGCTTTATCCTCGGCCTCACCGAAGCGGCCAACTACCCCGCCTGCGTCAAGACTACCCGCCTGTGGTTCCCCGCCGGCGAGCGCGCGGTGGCTACCGGGATCTTCAACGCCGGCACCAACGTCGGCGCCATGCTCACGCCAATGCTGTTGCCACTGGTGCTGCATGTGTGGGGCTGGCAGGCTGCATTTTTATGCATGGCTGCCCTGGGTGGGATCTGGCTGGTGTTCTGGGGCCTGAAGTACTACAACCCCGAAGACCATCCGAGCGTAAAACAGTCGGAACTGGACTACGTGCAACAGGAAGTCGAGCCCGAACAACCCCGCGTGCCCTTCAGCCGTATCCTGCGCATGCGTGGCACCTGGGCCTTCGCCATTGCCTACGCCCTGACCGCCCCGGTGTTCTGGTTCTACCTCTACTGGCTGCCGCCGTTCCTCAACCAGCAATACAGCCTGGGGATCAACGTGACCCAGATGGGTATCCCGCTGATCATCATTTACCTGACGGCAGACTTCGGCAGTGTGGGCGGCGGGATTCTGTCCTCGTTCCTGATCGGACGCGGCATGCAGCCGATCAAGGCGCGCCTGCTGTCGATGCTGCTGTTTGCCTGCTGCATCGTCGGCGTAATCATGGCCGCCGGCTCCAGCCAGCTGTGGGTCGCAGTGTTTGCCATCTCCCTGGCCATCGGCGCGCACCAGGCCTGGACCGCCAATATCTGGAGCCTGGTGATGGACTACACCCCCAAGCACATGATGAGCACGGTATTTGGCTTTGGCGGGATGTGCGCGGCTATCGGCGGGATGTTTATGACGCAGATCGTCGGCCATATCCTGACCGTGACCAATAACAACTACACCGTGCTGTTCACCCTGATCCCGGCGATGTACTTCATCGCCCTGACCTGGATGTACTTCATGGCGCCGCGCAAGATCCCCACCGTCGCGGTGTGACTCAACGCCGCCGCTGCTGCCAGGCAGCGGCCAAGCCACTCAGGCAGATCACCCCGATCCCGACCACCGTGGTCAGGTCCGGGGTGTGATTGAACACCAGCCAGCCCAACAGCCCCGCAAACACGATCTGGCAATAGCCGAACGGTGCCAGTAACGCCGGTGCAGCGAAGCGGAAGGCCTGGGTCAGCATCAAGTGCGCGGTCATCCCACAGGTGCCCAGTGCCAGCATCAACAGGCCATGGCCCAGGGTCGGTACCTGCCAGAAGAACGGCACCAGCGCGCTCATCACCAGGGTGTTGCACAGGCCGGCGAAGAAGTTGCTGGTGGTCGGGCTGTCGTACTGGCTGAGGATGCGGGTCAGCAGTTGGTAGAAACAGAAGAACAACGCCGAGACCAATGGCAACAACACCGCCGGGGTGAACAGCTCACCGCCCGGGTGCACAATGATGATCACCCCGACAAACCCGCAGATCACCGCCAGCCACTGGCCCCGCGTCACATGCTCGCCCAGCAGCGGCACCGACAGGGCCGTCACCAGGATCGGCGCGAGGAAGTTCACTGCGGTGGCTTCGGCCAGCGGGATGTAATGCAGGGCAGCGGTAAAAAACAGGCTGGTGCCCAGCAGGCACAACGCCCTGGCCACCTGCAACAACGGGCGCTTGCTGCGCAGTACACGCAAGCCCGATTGCGGCAGGAAAATCCCCGCCATCAGCAACGTATGCACCATGTACCGGGCCCATACCACCATCACGATGGGGTAAAAGCCGGCGAGGTATTTGGACAACGCGTCATGGCTGGAAAACAGAAACGTCGCCAGCACAATCAGCACGATGCCCTTGAAGGGATGGTTGACGCCGGAAAGAGGAGTGCTGAGGGTCATTGAATTCTCGTGCGTGACAGGCTGAAATGACCGCCGCAAGCAGTGGCACTCAACGCGCTAATCTAGAGCGGGTGGTGCATCGGTCTCAAGAGCATAACCAAACAGCGGGCGATCAGCGCACTAAATCGCCTAAACCCAGTCCAACGCTGCACGCCAGCCAGCCATTGCGCTTTTTTTAATCAAGGCCAATCCATTATGAAAAAAACACTGTTTATTCTCTCGACCCTCGCCCTGCTCAGTGCCTGCGATAAAACACCCGAGCCGCCCAAGCCGGCGCCGCCTTCCGTACAAGCGACCCTGGTCCCGGAGACCCTGCCCACCGACAAATGGGTCGGCAAGTGGGTCGGCGTCGAAGGCCTGCACCTGACCGTCAGCAAGGACGACAGCATCGGCCGCGGGCATTACCTGCTGAGCATGCAGTACGGCCTCGATGCCGACGCCTCCGGCACCTTCAAGGGCCAGGCCAGCGAAGACGGCATCACCTTCAACCGCCCGGACGGCCCGCAAATACTGCGTGCCGGCGACGGCGCCGCCACCGGTTTGAAATGGCTGGCTGATAAAAAAGATTGCCTGGTGGTCAATACGGGCGAAGGGTATTGCCGCGAATAACGGCCATACTCAATCACGGCGCTAACAACACGATCATCAAGAGGATTGCCCCATGCTATGGAAAAAGGGTCGACGCAGCGACAACGTGGTCGACGCGCGCAATGACGGCGGCGGCGGTGGCGGCGGCATGCGTTTCGGGGGTGGCAAGGGCCTGAGCCTGACCGCCATTGTGCTGATCGTCGGCATCGGCCTGCTCACCGGCCAGGACCCGATGCAGATCCTCGGGCAACTGAGCGGCCAGATGACCGAACAGGCCCCTTCGGTCAGCCCGCAAACACGCCAGGCGCCGCCCGCCAATGATGAGCAGGCAGATTTCGTACGCGCCGTGCTGGGCGACACCGAAGACACCTTTGGCCAGGTGTTCCAGGAAAACGGCCTGACTTACAAGAACCCCAAGCTGATCCTGTTCCGTGGCCGGGTGAATTCCGCCTGCGGTGGCGCGACCTCCGCCAGCGGCCCGTTCTATTGCCCGGCCGACCAGCAGGTCTACCTGGACCTGGATTTCTTCCGCGAAATGTCCCAGCGCTTCCAGGCGGCCGGCGACTTTGCCCAGGCCTATGTGATCGCCCACGAAGTCGGCCACCACGTGCAAACCCTGCTGGGCATTTCCTCGAAAATCCAGGTCGCGCGCCAGCAAGGCCGGCAGATGCAGGGCGATGGTGGCCTGCTAGTCCGCCAGGAACTGCAAGCCGACTGTTTCGCCGGGGTCTGGGCCAACCGCGCGCAAAAGCGCCTGAACTGGCTGGAACCGGGCGATATCGAAGAAGCGCTGAACGCCGCCAACGCCATCGGCGACGACCGCTTGCAGCAACAGGGCCAGGGCCGTGTGGTTCCCGACTCGTTCACCCACGGCACGTCGCAACAGCGGGTTCGCTGGTTCAAGACGGGGTTTGCCCAGGGCCAGATCAGCCAATGCGATACCTTTTCGGCCAAGAGTCTGTAAATGAGTAAACGAGCCGGATGGCTGCTGGGGTTGATGATCGGTTGCGCCACCACCCCCTTCGCCGCCGGGCAGGCGGTCAAGGTTGTCAGCCCCGAGCGTTTCTCCCTGCAAGCCGGCGACCTGAGCCTGGGCCTTAGCCAGGACTGGCGCCAGCCGCTGCCGCAGATCACTCGGGCGCTGATCATCGTGCATGGGCGCCTGCGCAACGCCCAGACCTACCTCAAAAGCGCCGAAGATGCCGCCGCCCACGCAGGGCAAGGCGCCAACACCCTGGTGATCGCACCGCAGTTTCTCAACGATGCCGATATCCAGCGCCATCACCTGGGCGACAGCGTACTGCGCTGGCACGGCAATGGATGGATGGCGGGCGATTCGTCAATCGGTCATGGCCAGATCAGTTCCTACGGCGCCCTGGACCAGATCATCAAGCACCTGGGCAACCGCCAACTGTTCCCGGCCCTCAAGGAAATAGTGGTCGCCGGGCATTCCGGTGGCGGCCAGGTGGTACAGCGCTTTGCCCTGACCGGCCATGATCACCCGGCCCTGCAAGCCGCCGGCATCAGCCTGCGCTATGTGATCGCCAACCCATCGTCCTACGCCTACTTCAGCCCGCAGCGCCCAGTGCAGTTAGCGCCGGGCAGTTGCCCGCAGTTCAATGACTGGAAGTACGGCATGCAAAAACTGCCGGCCTACGCCAACGGCCAAAGCCCCCAGCAACTGGAAAAAGCCTACGCCGCGCGGGATATCACCTACCTGCTGGGCCAGCAGGACACCGACCCCAACCACCCGGCCCTGGACAAGAGCTGCGCGGCCGAGAGCCAGGGCGCGTATCGGCTGATTCGCGGGCATAACTACTTTGACTACCTCAAGCAGCGGCATCCGCAGTTGAGCCAGAGGTTGATTGAAGTGCCTGGGGTTGGGCATGACGGCGACAAGATGTTTACCTCGCCGCTGGGGCAGAAGGCCTTGTTCCACTAATCCCCCAGGGAAAACCCAAGCCAGCTCCTACCGGTGATGCGTGGTGCCTGGGCTAGATCATCTGGCGCAATGCCGCGCAGTCTTGCGCATGCCAATCTGCCAGTTCCGGCCATGGGTTTTCGGGCAGGTTGACCAGCACCGTCCGCGTCCCCGCCGCCCGGCCGCAATCCAGGTCGAAGCGATAGTCGCCCACCATGACCATCTCGGCCGGCGCCACATCCCAGGCCTGGGCCAGTTTCAACAGGCCACCGGGATCAGGCTTGGGCGGGGCGTCGTCGCGGCCCAGCACATCTTCCACGGCAAAACAGTCCGCCAGGCCGATGGCTTTCAAGGTGATGTGCGCCAGCTCCTGGGCGTTGCGCGTCAGGATCCCCAGGCGACAGCCCCGTGCTGCCAGGTCGCGCACCAACTCCACCGCGCCCGTGGCCGCTACCGAGCCCAGCGCCAGTTCGCGCTCATGCTCCAGCAACCAGGCATGCTTGGCCGCCGCCTCCGCTGCTGGCAACGCAGCCAGGTGGGTGAGGATGTCATCGGCAGGCGGAATATCCAGGGCCACGCGGATCGCCGCAAAATCATGCACGGCCACCGTGAGGGTGCCGTCCATGTCGAACACCCAGTGTTTTACGTCCGTGAGGCTCATGCCCAATCCTTGCGATGGCGAATCAGGCCTTCCTGGGTCACCGAGGCCACCAGTTGGCCCGCGCGGTTATACACGCTGCCACGGGAGAACCCGCGGGAATTGCCGGCCCATGGGCTGTCCATGGCGTACAGCAACCAGTCATCGGCACGCAGGTCAGCGTGGAACCACAGCGCATGGTCAAGACTGGCCACTTGCATGTCCTTCTGCCACACGGTCTTGCCATGGGGCAGCAACGAGGTGGTCAGCAGGCCGAAGTCCGAGGCGTAGGCCAGCAGGTATTTATGCAGCGCCGGCAAATCGGCCAGGGCGCCATCGGCGCGAAACCACACATACTTGACCGGGTCGGACGGCTGCGGGTTGTACGGATCTTTTTCGGTCACCGGGCGCACTTCAATCGGCTTGGGGCACAGCAGTTTTTCGCGCATGGTCTCGGGGATCAGGTGCGCACGCTGCCGGGTCAGTTCCAGCTCCGACGGCAGGTTCTCCGGGCCCACCACCACCGGCATGGTGGTCTGGTGCTCGAAGCCTTCTTCGTCGTACTGGAACGAGGCGCTGCAGGTGAAGATCGGGTTGCCCTTCTGGATCGCCGTCACCCGGCGCGTGCTGAAGCTGCCACCATCGCGCACCCGGTCCACTTGATAGACCACTGGCAGCCCAGCGTCGCCAGGGCGCAGGAAATAGCCGTGCAACGAATGCACATGCCGCGCTTCTTCGACGGTCTGGCTGGCTGCCGACAGCGACTGGCCCAAAACCTGGCCGCCGAACAGTTGGCGAAAACCCAAGTCCTGGCTGCGGCCGCGGAAGAGGTTTTCTTCAATCGGTTCCAGGGTCAGCAAGTCGACCAGATCTTCCAACACTTGGCTCATTCAAACTCTCCTCACACAAAGCAAAACCGCGCAGTCTTGGCTGCGGCGGGTAAAAACATCGGGCGGCCTGCCTATCCGTGCAGCGTATCCAACCATTGGGCGCGGGTGATGCGGTACAACACATGATGGCGCAGCGGATCGTCCGCCGCGAGCCTGGGATGCTGAAAATCTGCCGCCGGATCGTAATGCATACCGATGGCCTGCATGACTTTCTGCGACGGCAGGTTGGCCTCGGTGGTGAAGGCCACTATTTCTTCCAACTGCAAACGGTCAAAACCACAACGCAATGCAGTCCAGGCCGCTTCACTGGCAAAACCCAGGCCCCAGTGCTCGCGGGCAAGGCGCCAGCCAATCTCCACCGCCGGGGTGAAGTCGGCGTCAAAGCCGACATTCATCAACCCCGTCAGGCCGATAAATTCGCCGCTGTCCTTACGCTCCAGGGCCCACGCACCAAACCCATACTCGGCAAAATGCCCACGTATTCGCCCGATCAATGCCGCGCTTTCCAGGCGGTCCAGGGGTGCCGGGAAATAGCGCATCACCTGCGGGTCGGCGCACATCCGGGCAAACTCCGGCAAATCGCTGTCGCGCCATTGGCGCAACACCAGGCGCGCGCTTTCCAACTGCAGTATCGGCTCCATCGTTCCCCTCCCTTGCCATGTGCGTGAGTGTACAGCGCTGTTAAGATCCGTCGCTGGTTCCTGTCAGAAATTGCCATGCCTTTGCCATTGATCTACCACGACGACTACAGCCCCGAGTTCCCGGCGGATCATCGCTTCCCCATGGATAAATTCCGGCTGCTGCGCGATCACCTGGTCGACAGCGGCCTGACCCAGGACAGCCAACTGCTGCGCCCCGAATTGTGCCCGGCCCAAGTGCTCGCCCTGGCCCATGACCCTGGCTATATCGAACGCTATATGAGCGGTGAGTTGTCCCGCGAAGACCAGCGGCGCCTGGGCCTGCCATGGAGCGAAGCCCTGGCCCGACGCACCGTGCGCGCGGTCGGTGGCTCGTTGCTGGCGGCCGAGCAGGCCCTGGAACATGGCCTGGCCTGCCACCTGGCGGGCGGCACCCACCACGCCCATTACGATTACCCGGCGGGCTTTTGCATCTTCAATGACCTGGCGGTGATCAGCCATTTCCTACTGGCCAGTGGGCGAGTCAATCGGGTGCTGATCTTCGACTGTGACGTGCACCAAGGCGACGGTACCGCGCGCATCCTCCATGACACACCGGACGCCATTACCGTGTCTCTGCACTGCGAAAAGAACTTCCCGGCGCGCAAGGCCGCCAGCGACTGGGATATCCCGCTGCCCATGGGCATGGGCGACGCCGACTACCTCACGGTGGTGGACGATGCCCTCAACTACCTGCTGCCGCTGTATCAGCCCGACCTGGTGCTGTATGACGCGGGCGTCGATGTGCATAAGGACGACGCCCTCGGCTACCTCAAGCTGACAGACGCAGGCGTCGCCGCCCGTGACGAAAGCCTGATGCGCCATTGCCTGGGCCGCGATATCCCGGTGGTGGGCGTGATCGGTGGCGGCTACAGCAAGGACCGCCACGCCCTGGCCCGGCGCCACGGCATCCTGCACCACAGTGCGCAGCGGGTGTGGACGTCATCAGGTTGTCATTGAAACCTGGGCGTTACCCACAATGCCTGTGGAACGGCCTGTGGATAACTTGAGCGTAACCGCCTGTAAGGCAGGCACCACATAGCATGTAGGAAGGTGTACGTTTTTTGATCAGGCAGTTTCGCGGTCCTCGGGTAGAATGCTCGCCCTACTTCGCCGAACCGCAGTCACCCCCATGCCTCAGATCCCAGCCCAGCCTTTTCACGTCACGATCATCGGCGGCGGCCCCGCCGGGCTGATGGCTGCCGAAGTCCTGAGCCAGGCCGGGGTCCGGGTGGACCTGTATGACGGCATGCCATCGGTGGGGCGCAAGTTCCTGCTGGCGGGCGTGGGCGGCATGAATATCACCCACTCCGAAGCCTACCCGGCATTTCTTTCACGCTACGCCGAACGCGCGTCGGACATTGCCCCCTTGCTGGGCCAGTTTGGTGCCGAGGCGTTGTGCGAATGGATTCATGGCTTGGGCATCGAAACCTTTGTCGGCAGCTCCGGCCGTGTGTTTCCTACCGACATGAAAGCCGCCCCCCTGCTGCGCGCCTGGCTCAAGCGCCTGCGCGACCAGGGGGTAGTTATCCACACCCGGCATCGCTGGCTGGGCTGGAATGCCGACGGCGGCTTAATTATCCACAGCCCGGAGGGCGAGAAGACTGTCCACAGCGATGCCGTGCTGCTGGCCCTGGGTGGCGGCAGTTGGTCGCGCCTGGGCTCGGACGGTGCCTGGCTCAAGTTGCTGGAAGACCAAGGCGTGCCCTGCACCCCGCTGCAGCCCAGCAACTGCGGCTTCGAGGTGTCAGCCTGGAGCGAATTAATGGTGAGCAAATTCGCCGGCGCGCCGCTGAAAAACGTCGCCATAGGGTTGGCGGATGACAAACCCCGCCTGGGCGAATGCGTGATCACCGCAACCGGTATCGAGGGCAGTCTGATCTACGCGCTGTCGGCGCCGATTCGCGAAGCGATCAACCGCGACGGTTCAGCCACCGTGCACATCGACCTGCTGCCGGGCAAGCCGCTGGACAAGGTGCAGGCCGCATTGGCCAAGCCCCGTGGCTCACGCTCGATGAGCAAGCATTTGCACAGTCAGTTGGGCCTGGATGGGGTAAAGGCTGCGCTGTTACGCGAGTTGGCGCCCACAGGTCACTTCAATGATCCGGCGCAGTTGGCTGTGAATATCAAGGCACTGCCACTGACGCTGGTAAAAACCCGGCCGATGGATGAAGCCATCAGCACCGCCGGCGGCGTACCGTTTGAAGCGCTGGATGAGCGCTTGATGCTCACGCAGCTACCGGGGGTATTTTGTGCCGGGGAGATGCTGGACTGGGAGGCACCGACAGGTGGGTATTTACTGACGGGGTGTTTTGCCAGTGGGCGGATGGCGGGGCGTGGCATGCTGGAGTGGCTCCAGCGCCGATAGTTGCGGGCAGCTCAGGTCCGCCATCGCAGGCAAGCCAGCTCCTACATTTTGATCTGTGAACACATTCAAATGTGGGAGCTGCTGGCCTGCGATGAGGCCCTGACAGACGCCAAAGAAGTTACTTCTTCTTACGCGGCCCGGTATTAAACACAGGCACTTTGCGCACCGGCTTGATCGACGGTTCCGCCGCCACTTCCCCGCTTTCCACCCACTTGCCCAGGTTGCGCTTACCGCCACCCCCAGACGTCTTAGGCTTCTTCGGTTTTTTCGGCTTCTTCACCACCTGCCCGCTGGCATCGGTGTCGGGCACGCGGTGCTCCGGTTCGAAGTCCTGTTCCATTTTGCGGGTCAGGGTCTGGCGGGTCAGCATCTCGATGGCCGAGAGCATGTTCACTTCATCGGCACACACCAGGGAAATCGCCTCGCCGGTGTTGCCGGCCCGGCCGGTACGGCCGATACGGTGGATGTAGTCCTCGGCGACGATGGGCAGGTCAAAGTTGACCACCATCGGCAAATCTTCGATATCCAGGCCACGGGCCGCCACATCGGTGGCCACCAGGATCTGCACCTCGCTGGCCTTGAAACGGTCCAGTGCCCGCTGGCGCGTGGCTTGTGGCTTGTCGCCGTGGATGCCGTCGGCATTGATCCCCAGGCCTTGTAGCTTGTCTACCAATGCATCCACACCGTTGCGGGTCTTGGCGAACACCAGCACCTGCTTCCACTTGCCCTTGCGCATCAGATGCACAAACAGCTCCGCCTTGCGCTTCTTGTCCACCGGCACCACCCATTGCTTGACGGTGTTGGCAGCGACGTTGCGCGGGCTGACTTCGATGCTCAGCGGGTCAATAAGCATCTGCCCGGCCAGCAGGCGGATGTCATCGGAGAAGGTCGCAGAAAACAGCAGGGTCTGACGCTTTTTCGGCAGCATGCGGTAAATGTTCGCCAGCTCTTCGGAAAAACCCAGGTCGAGCATGCGGTCGGCTTCATCCAGCACCAGGGTTTGCAGCTGATTGAGTTTCAGCGCGTTCTGGCGGAACAGGTCGATCAGGCGGCCGGGGGTGGCCACCAGCACGTCGACACCCTTGCGCAGCTTCATCATTTGCGGGTTGATGCTGACGCCGCCATATACCGCGTAGGTGGTCAACGGCAGGTGCTCGGCGTACTGGGCGACGCTGGCGTGAACCTGCTCGGCCAGCTCGCGGGTCGGGCACAGGATCAGCGCACGCACCGAGTTGGCGGTGACTTTTGGCCCTTCCATGGTCAACCGTTGCAGGAGCGGCACGGCGAAGCCGGCGGTCTTGCCGGTGCCGGTCTGGGCCGCAGCCATCAGGTCGCGACCGGCCAGCACCGCCGGAATGGCTTGCGCCTGCACCGGCGTCGGGGTCTGGTAGCCAAGCGCCTCAAGGGCGCGCAGCAAGGGTTCGATCAGGCCAAGTGTGGCGAAAGTCATGTGTTTACCGTAGGAAAAATTCAGCGCAAGGGCGTAATGCGCGGCAGTTTACCTTATTTCCGGCTTCGGCTTGCGCCACTGGGGCAGGCTGATCAACAACACGGCGCTGATAATCACCAACATCGCCAGGGCTTCTTCCAGGCCAATGGTCTCGCCGACAAACACGATGCCCAGCAACACCGCCACCGCCGGGTTGACGTAGGCATAGCTGGTGGCCGCTGCCGGACGCACGTGCTTGAGCAGGTACATATAAGCGTTGAAGGCGATGATCGAGCCAAAGACGGTCAGGTAAGCCAGGGCCAGCCAGCCTTCCACCGGGGGCATCGCTTGCAGGTGCTCGCCCTTGAGTGCACTGCCGATCAACAGCACCACCCCGGCGATCAGCATTTCGGCGGCGCTGGCCATGGCGCCCTGGGGCAACGGCAAGTGCCGGCTCCATACCGAACCAAAAGCCCAGGAAGCGGCGGCAAACAACAGCAGCCCCGCGCCCAACGGGCTCGATTGCAGGTTGGAGCCCATATTGAGCATGGCAATGCCGATCATCCCCAGAATCACCCCGGCCCACTCCAGACGGGTATTACGCGCGCCCCAGAAATATCCACAGAGCAAGGTAAACAACGGCACCGTCGCCACGGCCAGCGCAGCGACACCGGAAGTCACGCCGCTGTGTTCAGCCACACTCACTGCGCCATTACCGAAGGTCAGCAGCAAGATGCCGATCATGCCCGCGGCCTTCCACTGCGCCCAGGTCGGTGCCGGCACCCCGCGCCAGCGCAGGTAGCCATACATCAGCGCCCCCGCAGTACAGAAGCGAATCCCCGCCAACATCAGCGGCGGCCAGTACTCCACGCCAATACGGATCACCAGGTAGGTAGACCCCCAAATCACATACAGCGCAAAAAAAGCTGCGATCAACGGTAAGGGAAAACGACGTGGGCCAGGCATGGGCAGCTCTGCAGCAGGACAAGGGATCGTTATTTTAGAAATCCACACCAGTAAACATAAGTTACAAAACCTGTTTAAAGCGCCCATACACTTTTCAAATCATGGTTATCAGGGCTATAAGCCTTGTATTCGAAAGCCCGCCATTGCCAGAGCCTTATTCATGGACAAATACGATCGCATGCTTCTCAGCGCCCTGCTCAAGGATGGGCGCGCCACTTACGCGCAACTGGCCCGCACCGTAAACCTCTCCGCCCCCGCCGTGGCTGAACGCGTGGCCAAGCTGGAGGCCAGCGGAGTGATCACCGGTTACCAGGCCAAGGTCGACCTGTCCAAGATCGGCCTGCCGATCCAGTGCACGATTGAACTGCGCTTGACCAAAAACGGCAGCCAGAAAGTCTACGACGCGCTGGCAGAAATCCCCGAACTGACCGAATGCCATCGGGTCACCGGCGACCCGTGCGTGATCATGCAGGCGGCGGTGGGTTCGATGCCGGAACTGGAAAGCCTGATCAACAGGGTGGCGAAATTCGGGTTCAGCAAAACCTCGATCATCTTGTCGAGCGCCGTAGAGCGGCGGTTGCCGTTGGGGTATTTGGAGGGAAAGAATGGCGGCGCCTGAGCGAGCGCTATCGCGGGCAAGCCCGGCTCCCACAGTTGACCCGATTGCCCGGACTGGATGCGATCCCATGTGGGAGCTGGCTTGCCTGCGATAGCGGTGTATCAGGCCAAAATATCTCAACTGACACACCACCATCGCGAGCACACCCGGCCCCACAGCTAACCCGATTGCCCGGGCTGGATGCGATCCCATGTGGGAGCTGGCTTGCCTGCGATAGCGGTGTATCAGGCCAAAATATCTCAACTGACACACCACCATCGCGAGCACACCCGGCCCCACAGCTAACCCGATTGCTTGGGCTGGATGCGATCCCATGTGGGAGCTGGCTTGCCTGCGATAGCGGTGTATCAGCCACGAATACACCAACTGGCCTACCCACACCCGACGCCCACATTTTGCTCTTTATCGTTCTGAGAATCGGGATCAGAACCCGCGATGTTTCTTCAGATGGTCATTGATCTTCGCTGCCGGCACTTTTTGCAGGCTGCACAGCAGATCATGGGTCAACTCGCGCAAGCCGTGGGTGCGGCGCAGTTCCTGGGCCAGGTGGGCGGTGAGGTTGGCCGCCATTTCAGCATCCGCCATCGCCCGGTGAGCCTTGCCGGTGTGGGGCAATTGCGCATAAGACGTCAGGGTGCCGAGTTTGTGGTTGGGCGCCGTGGGCATCAGCCGGCGGGCCAGGAGCAGCGAGCAGGCGAATTTTTGCAGGCGGGTGCGGCGGATCAGGCCCAGTTCGAAGTCCCAGAACTTCTGGTCGAACGCGGCGTTGTGCGCCAGTAGCGGCGTGGTGCCAACAAATTCATTGACCTCGTTCATCACCCGCTCGGCCGGCGGCGCGCTGCGCAGCATGGCATTGCTGATGCCGGTCAGCTGCTCGATAAACCCCGGCACGCGCACACCGGCGTTCATCAGGCTCTGGTAGCGGTCCACGATCTGGCCCTGCTCCAGGATGACCACGGCGATTTCCGTGGCCCGGCAACTGCTGCTCGGCGAGATGCCGGTGGTTTCAAAGTCGATGACCGCTATACGTTCCAAACCTGTTCCAACCCCATCTGAAAATCTATTTGAGCAACAACGCGCCTTCGATAGGCACGTAGCGACTGGCCGCGCGGATCAACGAATTGGCCGTCAGCCCCGGCACGCCGTAGGCCACGGCTTCGACGCCATGTTTATGGATGATGCGGTCGAGCAACATATCGAAATCGCCATCACCCGAGGCCAGCACCACTTCGTCGACATGGGCGGCGGCGTCCATGATGTCGATGGTGATGCCCACGTCCCAGTCGCCCTTGGCCGAGCCATCGCTGCGCTGGATGTACGGCTTGAGCTTCACGGTAAAGCCCAGGTTGCGCAGGATCTGCTGGAATTGCTGCTGCTTGCTGTCGCCACGGTCGATGGCATAGGCGTACGCCTCGACGATCTGCCCGCGCTGGCTGATATCGGCCCACAGGGCGGCGTAGTTGAAGTGGCAGCCATAGGCCTGGCGCACGGTGTAATAGAGGTTCTGCACATCGGCGAACACTGCAATTTTTTTCACCGTATATCCTCATCGCACTGGCGGACGTGATGGCCCGCAAAGGTCGCCAGTATGCCAGCCAAGAGGAGGTTTCCGAGAAAAATCAGACCGGGGCGACAGCGCGCCCCGGTTCAGTGGGTGTCAGACGAAGGAGTCGTCGTCGCCAAAGAAGGAAGAATCGTCGGCATAACCGCTGTCGGCGCTGTCATTGTCAGCGAAACGCTGCTCGTCATTGCCCCAGCCGCCGTTGTCACTGGCAGGCGCCGGCTCTTCGCGAACGATCTCTTCCACCACCTGCGGCTGCTGGTTGTGGCTGAACAGGCTGCTGATGCCTTGGGCCAGCATCACACCCCCGGCCACCCCGGCGGCGGTTTTCAGGGCGCCACCAAGAAAACCACCACCTGCGGGCGCCGCCTGCTGGGGTTGCTGATAGTTCTGTTGCTGGATGCCAAAGCTCTGTTGCGGCGTCGGCGCGCTGAAGCCGGGCCGAGTCGGCTCGCGCCAACCACCCGCGCCAGAGGCCGGCGCGCTCGGCGCAGGCTGCGGCTCGCGGGAGCTGCCGCCAAAGATGCTCGACAGGAACCCACCACCGCTGGTGGCCGGCTGCGTTGTCTTGGCCCGTTGCAGTTCATCCTGCAATTGCTGGATCTGTTGCGCCTGCTGCTTGTTCTGCGCATCCAGGCTTTTGATCGCGGCTTCCTGCACCAGAATCGCCTGGGTCATGAAATACCCGGCGGCCGGTTGGCGAGTGATGTGCTCCTTGATCCGCGCTTCTGCCTGGGCGTCGCGGGGGGCTGAGTCCGTTTCGGCTTGCTGCAACCGTGAAAACAGTCCGTCGATCAGGGTTTGCTCTTCGCTGTTCATGGCGACCTCGTTAGATTGCCGGTAAAAATCTGCGTCCCGCCCGCAATGGGCAAGGTACGCCACCAGTAATGGGGCTGGCCCGCAGCGTTTCAATGATCTTTACCCAAGGTTTACGTTTGTCGGTGATCGGTTAAAGTGTCCGCTGCTTTTTCCGCCTGTGATGACTTTGATGAATCCGTTGACCGTTCTGCGCGACTCTTTCTACTTTTTCCAGCGCAACCTGGGCGCCATCGTGCAGTTGTGCCTGCCCTTGGTGATCCTCGAGGCCGTGCTGCAACAAGTGCTCGATCGCACCCTGGGCCCGGAGGCGTTTACCGGCTACAGCATGATCGTGGGTTTGCTGGTGTATCCGCTGTACACCGCCGCCCTGATCCTGTTTCTCGACGCCCGCAGCCGTGGCGAGTCGCCGCGCACCGCCGCCGTGCTGGCCATGGCGCTGACCTTGTGGCCACGCTACGCGTTGCTGACGGCCATGAGCACCCTGCTGATCCTGCTGGGGCTGTCGTTGTATTTCCTGCCGGGGCTGTGGCTGATGGTCACCCTGGCCTTCGCCGAGTACTTGCTGGTGCTGCGCGGGATGCCCGCGCTGGCGGCGATGAAGGAAAGTTTCCGTCTGACCCGTGGGCATTTTCTGCGCATCCTGGTCTGCCTGTTGTGCGTGATGACCCCACTGTGGCTGCTCAAGGGTGCCAGCGTCGCAGCCTGGCCCGACCCGCAGAACCCGCTGCTGGCGGTGCTGATCGACAGTGCCCATAGCTTCTTGCAGCTGTTTACCAGCGTAGTGCTGTTCCGCCTGTTCATGCTGATCGCCGGTGATGCCGACGCTCGCTAACGTGCTCCCTGGGCTCCCGGCCACCGGTCGGGTATGCTCGGGGCCTGTCCCGCAGCGCCATAAGGCGAGCCGATGACCCGTTTACTGCGTAAAACCCTGGTAGGCCTGCTGATCCTCGCAGGCTTGCTGACGGCCCTGATCTACAGCCTGACCTGGCGCCCCGCCGACAAACAGACCCTACCCGTCAGCTGCGTGGCCCCGCGTGCGCCGACGCTGCTGCCCGGCCAGGCACTCAAGGTGATGACCTGGAACGTGCAATACCTGGCGGGCAAGAACTATGTGTTCTGGTACGACACCCCCGACGGCAGTGGCCCGGACGAGCGCCCCACCCCTGAAGACATGGCCTCCAGCCTGGACGAAGTGGCGCGGGTGATCCGTGACGAGCAACCGGACGTACTGTTGCTGCAGGAACTGGACGAAGGCGCCAAGCCATCCCACTACCAGGACCAACTGGCGCTGCTTCAGGAGCGACTGGTGGACCTCTACCCGTGCAGCGTCGAGGCCTTCGACTGGAAAGCCGACTTTGTGCCCGACCGGCATATCTTCGGCAGTGTCGGCCGCAAGCTGGTGACCCTCAGCCGCTACCAGATCGAACATGCCGAACGCCTGCAACTGCCGGTGGCCCCGGCCAACCTGATCAGCCGTCAGTTCCAACCCAAGCCCGCGCTGCTGCTCAGTTACCTGCCGTTGAGCGACGGCGGCCAACTGGCGGTGCTCAACACCCGCCTGGACAACGCCGCACCCGGCCACAGCGCGGTGCGCGAGCAGGTCGAGGCGACCATCAAGCTGCTGGATAAATTCGAAAGCCGGGGCACGCCGTGGCTGATTGGCGGGGATTTCAATCTGTTGCCCCTGGGGCAGTTCCTGCGCCTGGACGCCGACAGACGCGGGCAGTATTCGCCGGACAGTGAGCTGCATCTGTTGTGGGACAAATACCCGATGGTCCCCAGCAACAGTCAATCCAGCGGGATCGACCGCGACCAGTGGCTGACCCACTTCCCCAATGACCCGGGCCTCGATGGGCCGGACCGTACGGTGGATTATCTGTTCTATAGCCCGAGGCTGAAGAAGGTTGAAGCGCGGGTGCGGCAGGACGATACATTGCGTATCTCCAATCATTTGCCGGTGATTGCACGGTTCCTGCTGCCCGCCGCGCAATAGCCCACAGCACACAACCCGATGTGGAATAGGGTTGGTGTAGGAGCTGGCTTGCCTGCGATAGCGCTGGGTCAGTTGGCCAGGTTCTGGCGGACAGATCGCTATCGCAGGCCAGCCAGCTCCTACATTCAGATATTAAGCACGATTACTTGCGCGGCTTGATCCGCGCGGTCGCTTCTGCCACCAACGGGTCATCGGGCCAGTAATGCTTGGGATACCGCCCCTTCAGATCCTTCTTCACCTCGGCGTAGGTACTGCGCCAGAAGTTCGCCAGATCCTGGGTCACCTGCACCGGACGCCGCGCTGGCGATAACAAGTGCAACTTCACCACCTGCCGTCCACCGGCGATGCGCGGGGTATCGGCCAGGCCAAACAGTTCCTGCAGGCGCACCGCGAGAATCGGCGGATGCTCGCTATAGTCCAGGCGCACCGATGAGCCCGAAGGCACCTTCAAATGATGGGGCGCCAGTTCGTCCAGGCGCTGGGGCAGCGGCCAGGGCAGCAGGTTATGCAGGAAGCTGGAAAGATCCAGGTTGGCGAAATGGCTCAAGCGCGAGACCTTGCCCAGGTACGGCATCAGCCAATGTTCCAGGCTGGCGAGCAACGCGCTGTCACTGACGTCGGGCCATTCGCCGGGCTTGCCGGAGTCCAGTTGGCGCAGCAGCATGACACGGGCCTGCCACTGGCGCAGCTCCGGGGTCCAGGGCAGCAGTTCCAGGCCTTTGCGCCGCACCAGGTTGACAAGCGCCTGGCTGCGGGCGGACTCGTCCAGGCCGGTCAGCGGCTCGCGGCTGAGTACCAGTTCACCGACCTTGCGCTGGCGTTCGGCACGCAACACGCCTTCGCGCTCGTCCCAATCCAGCTGGTCGAAAGAGCGCACCTGTTCGGCCAATACCGAGTCGAACAGCGTCGGGTCGAAGTCTGCAGCCAGGTAAATCCGCTCTTCACGCTGGCCCTGGCGGCTGCCCAGGTCGGCGATGACCAGCCACGGCTGCTTCATCAGGCTGTCAGCTTCGGCAAACAGCGCGGCGCGCCCATTGGCCAGACGATATTCGGCACCGCCCGCACGGCGTTGTTGGGCCACCCGGTCCGGGTAGGCCAGCGCCAGCAGCGCCCCCAGCCAGCGCGGGTGATCGGGATCAGCCACCGGCTGTTCGGCCTTGCCTCTTAGATAGCCGCGATATTGCCGGGCCAATTGCCGGGCCCGCTGTACGCCGCCTTGAGTACCACGGGCGCGTTCCTCGCCGGACAACAAGGCCAGGCGACTGTGCACATCCGCACCGGCACCGCGCAAGATGTCGCGCTCGCCCAGCAGCGCGGCGACATCACACGCCATGTTCGCCAGCCCCAAGTCCTGGCCGCGCAACAACAAATGGGCGATACGCGGGTGCGCCGGCAGGCTGGCCATTTTCTGTCCGTGGGGGGTCAAGGTCGCGTCCTTGAGCGCCCCCAGGCGTTCGAGCAAGTCCTGGGCCTGGGCATAAGCGGCAGTGGGTGGCACATCGAGCCACACCAATTGTGCTGGCGTCACGCCCCAGCGCGCCAGTTGCAGGGCCAGGCCGGCCAGGTCTGCCGAGAGAATTTCCGCGCTGCCATAGGCCGCCAGCCCTTCATGCTGGTCCTCGGACCACAACCGATAGCACACGCCCGGCTCCAGCCGCCCGGCCCGGCCGGCACGCTGGGTGGCGCTGGCGCGGGAGATGCGCTGGGTGTCGAGACGGCTCATGCCGCTGCCGGGGTCGAAACGCGGAACCCGCGCCAGCCCGGCGTCGATCACCACCCGCACGCCATTGATGGTCAGGCTGGTCTCGGCAATGTTAGTGGCCAGTACCACCTTGCGCTTGCCCGCCGGCGCCGGGTCGATGGCCGCTCGCTGCGCTGCCAGGTCAAGCTCGCCATGCAGCGGGCACAGCAGCACATCGCCGCGCTCACCGAGGGCATCCGCCAACTGTTGATGGACCCGGCGAATCTCCGCCTGCCCCGGCAGGAACACCAGCACGCTGCCGGTTTCGTCGTGCAGGGCTTCAAGAATGGTCTGCACCAACCGCGGCTCGATAAATTCCCCAGGCTGGAACGGCCGCCCCCAGCGCATCTGCACCGGGTACATGCGCCCTTCACTGCGCAGGATCGGCGCGTCGTCGAGCAGCCCCGACAGGCGTTCACCTTCAAGGGTGGCGGACATCAGCAGGATTTTCAGCGGTTGTTCATCGCGAAACAGCTCGCGGCCATTGAGGCTCAGGGCCAGCGCCAGGTCGGCGTCGAGGCTACGCTCGTGGAATTCGTCGAAGATCAGCAGACCCACGCCATCCAGTGCCGGGTCATCCTGCAGGCGCCGGGTGAGGATGCCTTCGGTGACCACTTCAATACGGGTGTTGGGGCCGACCTTGCTGTCCAGGCGGATCCGGTAGCCGACGGTTTCCCCGACCTTTTCCCCCAGCTCACTGGCCAGGCGTTCGGCTGCGGCGCGGGCGGCGAGCCGGCGGGGCTCAAGCATCAGGATGGTTTGCCCGGCCAGCCAGGTTTCGTGCAACAGCGCCAACGGCACCCGCGTGGTCTTACCGGCGCCGGGCGGTGCTTCGAGCACGGCTTCATGGCGCGTCGCCAAGGCTTCACGCAAGGCGGGTAAAACATCATCGATTGGCAACGAATTCATACTGGCTCCAAAGCAGAGCGGCGAGTATAACGGCGAACGGCTGGATATCGGTGCTCTCTCAGGCGCGGCCATGTCCCTTTGGAAGGGCTCCCACATTAGAGGGGTGGCACCTGGTAGATCTGCTTTATAGTCACACCCTACAAGTGTTCAGGAGAGTCTCATGCGTATTGCTTCCCGTGTCATCGGCGGTGTTCTGGCCGTCACCCTGTTGAGCCAGCTGACGGCCTGCGGTTCGATTTTCTATCCTGATCGCCGTGGCCAGATCGACGGCAAGATCGACCCGGCAATTGCCGTGCTCGACGCGGTCGGCCTGCTGTTTTATGTGATCCCCGGCCTGATCGCCTTTGGCGTGGACTTCGCCACCGGCGCAATTTACTTCGAGCCCGGCAAAACCGCACAAGTGGCCCCCGAAAAACTGCAAGAAGCCATCGGCGCCGACGGCAAGGTGGATAACACCAAGCTGCAAACCATCATCGAGCACGAAACCGGCCGCAACCTGCCGCTGGACGACCCGCGCCTGATCCAGTTCAAGGGCAGCGTGCAACAACTCGCGTCCCTCGGCCTGCAACCTGCTGCGTAAGGACCTGATTGCCCCATGAACACCAGCACCGAACACGCCCGGCTATTGCGCCTGGCCACCCGCGCCTCGGTCGGCGTGGCCAGTATTCTGATTATCGGCAAAGCCATCGCCTGGTGGTTCAGTGGTTCGGTGAGCATGTTGGCCGGGCTGACCGATTCGCTGCTCGACGGCGTGACGTCACTGCTCAACCTGCTGGCGGTGCACTACGCGCTGCGCCCGGCGGATGATGATCACCGCTACGGACATGGCAAGGCGGAATCCCTGGCGGGCATGGCCCAGGCGCTGTTTATCGCCGGCAGCGCGGTATTGATCGCCTTCCAGGCGTACCAACGCCTGCAGCACCCGGAACCCGTGGGCGCGCCCTGGCTGAGTATTGCAGTGATTGTGATGTCGCTGGTGCTGACCGTGGCGCTGCTGGCCGTGCAACACCGGGTGATCCGCGAAACCGGCTCGAACGCGGTGCGCGCCGACTCGCTGCACTACCGTTCCGACTTGCTGCTCAATGGCAGCATTCTATTGGCGCTGGTGCTGGCGGCCTTCGGCTGGCATCAGGTCGATGCCTGGTTTGGCCTGGCGATCGCCCTGTACATCTTGTGGAGCGCGATCCAGATCGCCCGGGAAAGCTTTGCCGTGCTGATGGACGAAGAACTGCCGGCAGACGTCAGCCAGCACATGCTGGAACTGGCCTGTAGCGTGCCCGGCGTACTGGGTGCCCATGATTTGCGCACGCGGATTTCCGGCAACCACTGGTTTGTGCAGTTGCATCTGGAGTTGCCGGGGGAGTTGAGCTTGTCGGTAGCCCATGGCATCAGCGACCAGGCCGCCGATGCCATCCATCAGGCCTACCCACGGGCCGAGGTGCTGGTGCACGCCGACCCGCAGGAAGTGGTCACGGGCAGCAAGGCCTAGTAGGTCACCTGGTACCCGCGACTGCTCAGGCAGTTGCCCTGGGCCTGGCGGTAGGTTTGCACCACCGCCGGCGCAGGCGCGTAGGTGACGGTCTGGGGGTCGAAGCCGCTTTGCTGCACCGCCCAGCGATAGCAATCGTAACCGTCCTGCTGCACCTGGGCGGGAGATTGGCCATTGGCGGGATAGGCCACCACGTCATACCCGTTGCCCTGGGGCGTCGGCTGCGGCGGCATGGCCACCGGCGGTTGCACCACCACGTACTGCTGGGTGCTGGTCTCGTAGCTGTAATAGGCGCCAGCGGCGAGGAAAAACAGCGCACTGCCGACCCACACTTCCCGCGCATAGTCCGGCAGGTAATGCACGCGGATCCCATAGGGTGGCGTGACTACGACGTAGCGCGGGCCCTGGGGCCGGTACCAATAGCCGCCCGAGAAAAAGTAATCCTGGCCGCGATAGGGCACACGGTAATTGCGGTCGGGGAAGCGGTCCACCGTGTAGCCGGGCCGATACTGCGGGCCGGGGCCCCAGCCGTTGCCATGGCCGTCGGGGCGGCCTGGCCAGCGGTTATCATTGGGGTGGCCGTTGTAGCCAGGCCGCGAGCCAGGGCCACCGGTTTGCCAATGCGGGTTGCCATCATTGCGCCGGGGAATGTCACGGTAGTTGCCCTGGCGCGGCTCCTGGGTCTGGCCCACGGAATCGGGCCGGCCCTGGATCGGCAGATTGCTCCCCGCCTGCGGTGCCGGGCGCGGCGCTTCATTACCTTGAGGGCGAGCCTGCCACTGGCCGTTCTGGCCGGCGCGCTCTACCGGTTGGTTTTGCGGGCGCGGCTGGCTGTGTTCCGGCCCCCGCTCATGCGGTCCACCACCGCCCTGCGGGCCTTGCCCCTGGCGGGGTGCGTTGTCTCGTTCGTCGGCCATCACCTGCGTGCCCAAGGTGACCATCAACACACCTACACCTGCCAAACGCCAGATGCGCTTCATGCTATTCCTCACTGCGGATTAGGGCCTGTGCATGAGACTGGAAAAGCCGGGCCCGGTTCTGCGACAGGTTATCAGTCACCAGCACAATTTTCGCCGGCAAAAGAAAAGGGGCGACCCGTCGGTCGCCCCTTGAGAACTTCGTCCTGGCTCAACGCTTATGACGTTGGCTCACCTCACGCCGTCTTGTGGACAGTGTGCAGCCCGGGGGCCGGCACAACCCGGTGGGGTTGGCGGGCCGCAGCCGGCCTGATTGGGCGGGCTGCTGTGGACTCTATGTCCGGGCAGTGATTCTGTTGGTAATCATAGGCGTGAGGGCCCGACAGATGATTGCGAAGATTGCGTCAATAAACAGTGCTTGCGCAATTTTTAACCCTGGATAGATAATTCGCAGCAATAGTTACGACAAAGGCCAGCCCCATGAGCAAACTTGACCGATACGACCTGAGTATTTTGGCGGAATTACAGCGCGACGCGAGGATCTCCAACCAGGAGCTGGCCGAGCGGATCGGCCTGTCACCGTCACCCTGCTCACGCCGGGTCAAGCAATTGGAGGACGACGGCTACATCTCACGCCAGGTCGCCCTGCTCGACCGCAAGATGCTGGGCCTGAGCCTCACGGCCTACGTGTTGATCGGCATGGACCGACACACGCCCGAACGTTTCGAGAACTTTGAAGCGGCGATCCGCACCTTGCCGCAAGTGTTGGAATGCAGCCTGGTCACCGGGATGGATGCCGACTATCAGCTGAAGGTGGTGGTGCCGGATATGGACCACTATCAAAAACTGCTGCTGGGGCACCTGACCCGGATTGAGGGCGTGACCAGCGTGCGCTCCAGCTTTGTGCTGAACCAGGTGCTCAACAGCACGGAGTTACCGTTGACTCACCTGCGGACCTAAGACGCCCCACCCATCCCATGTGGGAGCGGGCTTGCCCGCGATAGCGGTCTTGCAGGCACACCGCTATCGCAGGCAAGCCAGCTGCCACTTTTTGCCCATGTTCAGGCAATGACATCAGGGTGCGACGCACCGACGCAGGTCAACTTTGAACCTGCCCCCTTGCCTTATACTCCGCGCCTGCCTTTGTCGGAAACTGCCCAATGAATTCGATTGACCCCGTGCTGTTTGAAGAGTGGATGATGACCGGCCTGGTCACCATCCTGATCATTTTCATGGGCTTTATCGTCTGGGACCTGGCGAAGAAATCCAAGGCCGGGCGCTTTGGCTCGCTGATTCTGTTCTTCGTGCTGGGCCTGGGCGTGGCCGCGTTTATCATCAAGAGCGTGGTGATCGGCCTGATTGAGTCCGGGGCTTTATAAGCGCGCCGGCACTTCGCGGTACTGGCCTTGGCCCAGGCCTTCAATCGACCAGTCGCCGATTTTCACCCGCACCAGACGCAAGGTCGGCAAGCCCACGGCGGCGGTCATGCGCCGTACTTGACGGTTGCGCCCCTCGCGAATCACCAGCTCCAGCCAATAGGTCGGGATGTTTTTACGAAAACGTACCGGCGGGTTGCGCGGCCAGAGTACCGGCTCGTCCAGTCGCCGGGCTTCAGCCGGCAAGGTCATGCCATCGTTCAACTCCACACCGGCGCGCAGACGTTGCAGATGCTCCTCGGTGGGCTCGCCCTCCACCTGCACCCAATAGGTTTTCGCCAGTTTGTGCTTGGGGTCGGCAATCCGCGCCTGTAACTGGCCATCGTTGGTCAGCAGCAACAGGCCTTCACTGTCCCGGTCCAGGCGCCCAGCCGGGTAGATGCCCGGGATATCAATAAAATCCTTGAGCGTGGCGCGACCGCCTTCGTCACTGAACTGGGTCAGCACATCAAAAGGTTTATTGAACAGGATCAGCTTCGGCTCGGCCGGCGGCGCCTTGGCGACACGGCGAGCAGCGGCATGGGGAGGTTTCACGCCAGGGCGGCGCGAGTCAGGGCGGGCAGGACGGGACATGGCAATGGAACATCTAACGGTCAGGACCGACCATGCTAGTGGCCTGACCGTTAAATAACCACCCCGCTATTTAGCGGAACGGCGGCTCGTCAAAGCTGCGCAGCTTGCGCGAGTGCAACGAGTTGAGCTCGGTGCGCAACAAGTCCACTGCCTCGATACCGATCTTCAAGTGCTGGCTCACAGCCCGTTCATAGAACGCGTTGGCCGAACCTGGCAACTTGATTTCACTGTGCAACGGCTTATCCGACACGCACAGCAATGTGCCGTAAGGCACCCGCAAACGGTAGCCTTGCGCGGCGATGGTGCCGCTCTCCATATCCACGGCCACGGCGCGGGACAGGTTGATCAGCGGCCGCTCCTGGGCCCAGCGCAGTTCCCAGTTGCGATCGTCGTAGGTCAACACGGTACCGGTGCGCAGGCGCTTTTTCAGTTGCTCGCCCTTCTCGCCCGTGACGTTAGCCGCCGCTTGTTGCAATGCCATCTGCACTTCGGCCAGGGCCGGGATCGGAATGTTCGGCGGCACCACGCGGTCGAGAATGCCGTCGCGCCGCATATAAGCGTGGGCCAGCACATAGTCACCGATGGTCTGGGATTGGCGCAGGCCACCACAGTGGCCAATCATCAGCCAGCAATGGGGACGCAACACCGCCAGGTGGTCGGTGATGTTCTTGGCGTTGGACGGGCCGACACCGATGTTGACCAGGGTCACGCCGTGACCGTCACTGGCCTGCAAGTGGTAGGCCGGCATCTGATAACGGTGCCAGACCACGCCTGCGGCGATGGCAGACGCTTCACCATGGTCCATGCCTTTTTCGATGATCACATTGCCCGGCAACACCATGCGGATAAAGCGTGGGTCGCTGCGCAACTGTTCCAAGCCATGGACGATGAACTGGTCGACATAGCGGTGGTAGTTGGTCAGCAGAATCCATGGCTGCACATGGCGCCAGTCGCTGCCGGTGTAGTGCACCAGGCGACGCAGGGAAAAGTCCACGCGGGCCGCATCGAACAGTGCCAGGGGCAGTGGGTCGGTGTTTTCCCAGTCATACAGGCCATCGGCGATGCCATCGGTGGCGGCAGACAGGTCGGTGCTGGGGAACACCCGTGCCAGGGTCGCGGCCGTTACACCGGAGCCGGCCAGTTCATCGCCCTGCTCGACCACGTACGGATAAGGGATGTTCTGCTGGCTGACGCCCACTTCCACCGTCACGGTGAAGTCGTGCATCAGCGGCACCAGTTGTTCCAGCAGGTATTTGCGAAACGCTGACGGATGGGTGACGGTGACGCTGTAAGTGCCCGGCAACTGCACCTTGGCATACGCGCGGGTGGTCTGTGGGACTTCGCCGTGGCAGTGGTAGGTCAGGCGCAGTTCCGGATAGCGAAACAGAGCACGCTGTGCGGCGTCGGGCTCGACGCGATCCTTGAGGTATTGCTTGAGGGCCTGGTTGAGCGCGCCGGTAGCACGCTCATGCAGAGCCGCCAGCCGGTCCACGGCCTCTTCGGCGGTTTGAACGACAACAAAAGCTTCGGTCACGGTAGGCTTCCTGTTTTCTTACATGCAGGAGGTCATCTTGCCTGCATCGCTGCCAGACGCAAACTCTGAATTGGAATGCCCACTGAAGATCAATGCAACCGCTGTAGGAGCTGGCTTGCCTGCGATGGCAGCGGGTCAGCCAATATAGAGGTGGCTGACCCGCTGCCATCGCAGGCAAGCCAGCTCCCAGATTTTTTACCGGTTTTATTCAGAGAGACGGAGTTGAGCGGGTGACGATGGCCTGCACATCCACGCCTCGTGGCAAGGTGCCATATACCCGCCCCGACGACTCGCCCAAGCGGCTGGCTATAAACCCATCGCTGACACTGGCATTGCCCGCCTCCAGCAGCAATTTGGCCTGCAGGGCCACGGCAATATCCTCGGTCAACTGCCGCGCCCGGTACTGGATATCCTGGGTGTCCATAAACGCCGACTTCAATTGCTCGATATGTCGGGCCAGGCGTTTATCGCCATGCCCATCGCCCAGTTCGACAAACAATGTCTCCAGCACACCGGGCTCTTTCGACAAGGCCCGCAGCACGTCCAGGCATTGCACGTTGCCGGAACCTTCCCACGTCGAATTGACCGGCGCCTCACGGTACAGGCGCGGCAGGATGCTGTCCTCGACATAGCCGGCGCCGCCCATGCATTCGGCGGCTTCGTTGATCATCGCCGGCGCACGCTTGCAGATCCAATACTTGCCCACCGCCGTCACCAGCCGCGCGAACTTGGCTTCCTGCTCATCGGCCAGATGGTCCAGCGCCCGGCCCATACGCAGGCTCAAGGCCAGGGCCGCTTCACTTTCCAGGGCCAGGTCCGCCAGCACGTTCTGCATCAACGGCTGTTCACTGAGCACGCGGCCACCAACCAAACGATGGGCGCAATGATGGCTGGCCTGGGTCAGCGCCTGGCGCATCAAGGAACTGGAGCCAACCATGCAGTCGAAACGGGTCATGGCCACCATCTCGATAATGGTCGGTACGCCACGGCCTTCTTCGCCGACCATCCACGCCAGGGCGCCGCGGAATTCGACTTCGCTGGAGGCGTTGGAGCAGTTGCCGAGTTTGTTTTTAAGGCGCTGGATATAGAACTGGTTACGCGTATCGTCCGGGCGCTGCCGGGGCAGTAGGAAACAGGTCAAACCCTTGTCAGTCTGAGCCAGGGTCAGGAAGGCGTCGCACATCGGCGCCGAACAGAACCACTTATGGCCCACCAGCTCATAGGGTTGGCCTGGGCCGCCGGCGCCCACGGGGTAGGCGCGGGTGGTATTGGCCCGGACATCGGTGCCGCCCTGTTTCTCGGTCATGGCCATGCCGATGGTTGCGCCGGCTTTATGGGCGATGCCGACATTGCGCGGGTCGTATTCAGTGTTGAGGATTTTCGGCAGCCAGGTGTCAGCCAGATCCGGCTGCAGGCGCAGGGCCGGCACGCAGGCGAAGGTCATGGTCAGCGGGCACCCCGTGCCAGCTTCGGCCTGGCTATGCAGGTAGGTCATGGCCGCGCGGGCGACATGGGCACCCGCCTGGGGATGGGCCCAGGGCAGCGAAGGCAGGCCATGCTCGACGGCGGTGCGCATCAGTTCGTGATAGGCCGGATGAAACTCCACCAGATCAATGCGGTGACCATAGCGATCATGGCTGTTGAACACCGGCTTGTTCTGATTCGCCAGGAACCCCGCCGCCATCAGTGGCCCACCCGCCAAGGCGCCGTAGGCGTCGATGCGGGCCTCGGCCCAGCCTGCCCCAAAGCGCCGCGACCACTCCTGCAAGGGCAGGTCGAGGCGATACAAATTGGCGCCATCGAGTGACGGTGGCTGGTTGGTAACGTCGTGGGTTTCGGCGAACTGGTGCAGATTCATGACGGGCCTCCTGATAAAAGGCCGCGTTGATTGAGGCCTTGAATTCAGTTAAGCATCGTCACTGCGCTTAAAAAAGTGGCATAAGCGCCTAACTGCCGGCGCTTTCACCCTCTAACGGGCACAGCAGGCGGCGCTGCAACACGGCTTGCAACAGCTCGAAACGCACCGGCTTGAGCAACTGCTCGGTCGGGCCGACGCCGTGACAATGCTGGCGGGCGCTGCCTTGCAGGGCGTCGCTCAGGGCGATCACCGGCAGCTCGCCGCACCCTGGCAAGGCCCGGATCTGGCAGCACAGGGAGAAGCCATCTTCGGGCACATCCAGCAACACCGCATCAAACGCCCCCTCCTGCAGCATCGCCAGGGCCGTGGGGCCACTGTCCGCGACTTTCACCCGGTAACCGAGCTTGAGCAACATGCCACGCAAGACCAACTGGGTGACGCAATTGTCCTCCACCAGCAATACCGTGCAGTCTTGTGGCGCGCGGTGCAGGTCCACGGCCCGGGCCGGCTCCGGCGGCACCGCGATAACGGCAACCTCCAGCTGGAATCGGCTGCCCTTACGCGGTTCGGAATGATGGGTCAGGCGCCCGCCGAGCAACTCGATCAACTGCCGGCAGATCGCCAGGCCAATGCCCAGGCCGCCATATTCGCGAGTGGTCGAGCCGTCCACCTGGAAGAAGCGCTGATACAGGGTCGCCTCATCCAGTTGCGCAAAGCCAATCCCGGAGTCGCTAACGATAAACGTCAGATGCAAATGGCCATCCGCCTGGGGCAGGCCCACTACGCGCACGCGCACCGCACCGTCGTGGGTGAACTTGAAGGCGTTATCCAGCAGGCATTCCAGGCACTGCATCAATTTGCCTGCATCGCCGTCCAGGCGATCCGGCAACTCACTCGCCACGTCGATGGAGAACGCCAACCCCTTGCTCTGGGCATTGCCCAGGAACTGCTGACGCAAGGTATCAAGTACCCCGCGCAGGCTGAACACCTGCGGTTGCACACTGAGGCGACCGGCTTGCAGCTCGGTGAGGGTGAGGATGCCATTGACCATGCGCATCATGTCCCGCGCAGAGCCGGCGGCGGTTTGCTGGTACTGCGCCAGGTCGCCGGCCAGAGGCTCGGTCTGCATCAGTTCCAACGACCCAATCACCCCGTTCATCGGGGTGCGCAGTTCATGGGTCAGGGTCGCGAGGAATTCGTCTTTCAACTGGTTGCTGTGGGCCAGTTGCTGGTTGAGCACTTCCAGTTTCTGGCTGGCATCAAACAGGATTTGCGCCTGCTGTTCGCGCATCGCGTTGATCCGGTCGGCCAGGGCCAGGGACAACAGGGCGACTTCAATGGCCGAGCCGATCTGACTGGAGTACATGGTGAGAAACACATTGGGCAGGTAGCCCAGCACCATCAGCGTGTTGATCACCCCGCCGATCAGGAACGCCGACCAGGCGATGATGAAATACCGCGCCACACGCTGGCCACAGCACCAGGCCTTGATCCCGGCGACAAAGATGGTCACGGTGAAAACCAGGGCCAGCGCGGTCGCCAGGCGCAGGGCCAGGGCGTAGCTGGTCATCAGCGACAACACCATCACCACCGCCCCCGTCCCCACCAGCACCAGCAGCACCCGGTCCAGCCAGCGGCTGTAGAGAGCAGTGTGCAGGAAGCTGCGGGCAAACAGGCTGCCGAACAACGCGGAGGCGCCGATCAGGAACGGCGTCGCCGCATTCGCCCACCAGGGGTTGTCGGGCCAGAAATACTCCACGGCCGCGCCATTCACCGAGAGCTGGTACATGCCGAACGAAGCGATATAGAGGATGTAATAGAGGTAGCTGGTGTCGCGCACGCTGAGGTAGATAAACAGGTTGTACACCAGCATGCCCAGCAGCACACCGTAGATCAGGCCCAGCACATACAGGCGCAGCGGCTGATCTTCCAGGTACGCGGTGCTCGACCACAGGGTCAGCGGCGCCTGGATCGAACCCTCGCTTTGCAGGCGCAGATAGAGGGTTTTCTGCTCGCCCGCACTGAAGTCGACGGTGAACAGGTAATTGTTCTGGCGAATCTCACGGCTGGCAAAGGGCAATGCATCCCCGGTACGCCCGGCCAGGCGATAGTCGCCGTCACCCTCGGGCAGGTACAACTCAAGATGATCAAGGGGCGGATAGGCCAGCTCCAGCAGCCAGGTGCGCAGGGCGTCGGGATCCTTGGGCAGGTAATGCAGGTCGACCTTGAGCCAGAACGCCGAGCGCGAATAGCCGGCATTCAAGGTGTCTTTATCGTGCGGGGTGTAGCGACTGGCGAGTGCCGCTGAACGGGCCTCGGCGATGGTGAGATTGCCGCTTGGATCTTCGAGTACTTGCATGACCCGGCCCAGGGGAAGACTTCGGGTGGTTTCATTGAACTCGACGGCGCCGGCCAGCATCGGCAGCCCGCACAAGAGAAACATCAGCAAATAGCGCATAGAGCCCCAGCGTGGCCTGTCCGGTTATGTCAAAAGCCCCCCATTCCTTTTGAGATGACGTACACCGGCGATACATTTAAGTTGTTTGGATCCACTCTAGCATAGCCGGTAAAGGCCAAAAGACACCATTGAAATAATTTTTTGAAAGGCTCTAGCCCGGGCCTTTCAGCGCACTAATTGCTAGAAATGGATGATGGCTTATAGCCATTTACCAGTGTATTTCGGCGTCAAATACCAGCACTGCCCGACAGCCACGCAAAAAGCGTTTGGTGGTAAGCTCGCGCACCATGAATATCTACAGCTCTCGCCCCGTTGTCCTCTGTCTCTCCGGCCATGATCCCAGTGGTGGCGCCGGCTTGCAGGCAGATATCGAAGCCCTGCTCGCCCAAGGCTGTCATGCGGCCCCGGCCGTGACCGCGCTGACCGTGCAGAACACCGTGAATGTCAGCGATTTCCGCGTGCTCGACCGCGAGTGGGTATTGGCCCAGGCCAACGCCGTGCTCGGTGACTCCGAAGTCGCGGCGGTCAAGCTGGGCATGCTCGGGTCCACGGTGATGGTCGATACCGTGGTCGAACTGCTCCAGCAGCACCCGCACCTGCCGGTGGTCTGCGACCCGGTGCTGCGCGCCGGCGGCGGCGGTAGCCTGGGCAAGGACGAGGTCGGCTATGCGATGCGCGAGCGGCTGTTGCCCTTGTCGCTGATTGCCACGCCCAACCTGCCTGAGGCGCGCATCCTCGCCGAACTGCCCAACGGCACGGCGGATGAATGCGCCGAGAAACTGCTGCCGTTTATCAAGCACCTGTTGATCACCGGCGGCCATGGCGACGAGCATGAGGTGCACAATCGCCTCTACAGCCGCGACGGCACACGCCACACGTTTACCTGCCAGCGCCTGCCCGGCAGCTATCACGGCTCCGGTTGCACTCTGGCCAGCGCCCTGGCCGGCCGCCTGGCCCAGGGTCAAAGCCTGGCCAGCGCCGTGGAGTCGGCACTCAATTACACCTGGCGCACCCTGCGGGACGCCGAACAACTGGGCCAGGGGCAATTTGTGCCGCGTCGCCTGCCATTGGATTTCTGTTCGTAATATCAAGGGGCCTGCTCGATGAAACTACGTGGCCTGTACGCCATTACCGACAGCCAACTATTGGCCGGTAAGTTCCTGTCCTACGTCGAGGCCGCGCTGGAAGGCGGCGTGACCTTGCTGCAATACCGCGACAAGAGCAGCGACGAGGCCCGTCGCCTGCGCGAAGCCGAGGCTCTGCGTGAACTGTGCTCGCGCTACAAGACCCATCTGATCATCAATGACGATGCCGAACTGGCCGCGCGCCTGGGCGTCGGCGTTCACCTGGGGCAGACCGACGGCCCGCTGACACCGGCCCGGGCGTTACTCGGGCGCAATGCCATTATCGGCTCCACCTGCCACAGCCAGATCGAACTGGCCGAACAGGCTGCGCGCGAAGGTGCCAGCTATGTTGCCTTTGGCCGCTTCTTCAACTCCACGACCAAACCCGGTGCACCCGCAGCCACCGTTGAAATGCTGGCCCAGGCCCGCGCGCGCCTGCAGGTGCCGATCTGCGTGATCGGCGGCATCACCCTGGAAAACGCCGCGCCCCTGGTGGAGCACGGTGCCGACCTGCTGGCAGTGGTCCACGGCCTGTTCGGTGCCGACAGCCCCCAGAACGTGACGCGCCGCGCCCGCGCCTTCAACGAACTCCTCAAATCCTGAATTCAGAGAGCCTGCCCATGTCTCGTTCCGAAACGTTGTTTGCCAATGCCCAGAAACACATCCCCGGCGGTGTGAACTCCCCCGTGCGTGCGTTCAAGAGCGTCGGCGGCACGCCGTTGTTCTTCAAGCACGCCGAAGGCGCCTACGTCACCGACGAAGATGACAAGCGCTATGTGGACTACGTGGGTTCCTGGGGCCCGATGATCCTCGGCCACAGCCACCCCGACGTGCTGGACGCAGTGCGCAAGCAGTTGGAGCACGGCCTGTCCTACGGCGCGCCCACCGCCATGGAAACCGAAATGGCCGACCTGGTGTGCTCGATCGTGCCGTCGATGGAGATGGTGCGCATGGTCAGCTCCGGCACCGAAGCGACCATGAGCGCGATTCGCCTGGCCCGTGGGTTCACCGGCCGTGACAGCATCATCAAGTTCGAAGGCTGCTACCACGGCCACTCCGACAGCCTGCTGGTCAAGGCCGGCTCCGGCCTGCTGACCCAGGGCGTTCCGAGTTCGGCTGGCGTGCCAGCTGCGTTTGCCAAGCACACTCTGACCTTGCCGTTCAACGACATCGGCGCCGTCGAGCAAATGCTCAGCGAAGTCGGTCAGGAGGTGGCGTGCATCATCGTCGAGCCGGTGGCGGGCAACATGAACTGTGTACCGCCGGCCCCGGGGTTCCTCGAAGGCTTGCGTGAGCAGTGCGATAAACACGGTGTGGTATTGATCTTCGACGAAGTGATGACCGGCTTTCGCGTTGCCCTCGGCGGCGCCCAGGCTCACTACGGCGTAACGCCGGACCTGAGCACCTTCGGCAAAATCATCGGCGGCGGCATGCCGGTAGGCTGCTTCGGCGGCAAGCGCGAGATCATGCAGCACATCGCGCCGCTGGGCCCGGTCTACCAGGCCGGCACCCTGTCCGGTAACCCGCTGGCCATGGCCGCCGGCCTGACCACCCTGCGCCTGATCAGCCGCCCTGGCTTCCATGCCGAGCTGAGCGACTACACCACGCGTTTGCTGGACGGCCTGCAACAACGCGCCGATGCAGCGGGTATCCCGTTCGTCACGACCCAGGCCGGTGGCATGTTCGGCCTGTATTTCAGCGGTGCCGACGACATCGTGACCTTTGACGATGTGATGGGCAGCGATGCCAACCTGTTCAAGCGTTTCTTCCACCTGATGCTCGAAGGTGGCGTGTACCTGGCACCAAGTGCCTTTGAAGCCGGCTTCACCTCCATCGCCCATGGCGACGCCGAGCTGAAACTGACCCTGGATGCTGCCGAGCGCGCCTTCGCCGCACTGAAGTAAGACAGCCACAACCTGACGTCGCCCCTGGCGGCGTCAGATTTGTTACCTTGCTTACAGAAATTTCCTCGTTTTTTCGAGAAAACACCTGCAATCCGGCAGATAACTTGCCCACGCAGCAGAAAAACGAGTAAAGACTTTGTAAGCAGAGGCCTGCTTATTTCATAATGCGCGCTTATTGGATCCCCACGTGGCTCCGCGCGCCCCGTCAGAGGTAAGTCGATTCCCATGAAACGCACCGGCCGCACCCTGGTTCTGGGCTGCCTGTTGCTCCTTCAACCGCTGCTTGCACATGCACAAGCGGGCGGCAACTCGTTGTTGATCCCAGCGATGGGTCGTTGCACCCTCAATACTCAGTCCGACAGCCAGGCCGAGGCGCTGAGCGCCTGCCAAACCCTGGCCGATGGCGGGGATGCGCAGGCGCAATACGAGTTGGGCGAATTCTTCTACGACGACAAAAACCCTGCCCGCGACCTGAACAAAGCCTTGAGCTTCTTCGAAAAAGCCTCGCTGCAAGGCCATGCCCAGGCGCAGTTCAAGCTGGGCAGCATGTTCTTCCATGGCGAAGGCGTGCCGGCCAACAACGTGCAGGCGTATATCGTGCTGAAGATGGCGGCGGTCAACGGCGCCGAAGATGCCCTCGACACCGCAGACGAAGTGGCCGAGCACATGCAGCGCGATGAGCTGGAAGTGGCGACCCAGGTGCTGGGGCAGATTTTCCGCAATTACCTGCAGGAATTGCAGAGTGCGGATGGGCGTTCGCCCTTTTCGCCGCTGCCCTGACCTGTCAAGGCGATAACAGGTCGCCCTGTCGATAGGCCCTGACACCCGCGACATGGGCAATCGTCATACCCGCCGTCGCCATCCGCCGTAACGAGCGCACATACAACATCCCCCCATGAGCACAGACCACCGGTGTCGAGCGGTCGGTGATCGGATCAATGATCTCGGCGACCCGCTGCCCCTCCTGTAGGGCGTCGCCAACCCTGGCGCAAAACACGATCAGCCCAGGCGCCAGACTCACTATCGGCTCCACCCCCGCCAGCGGTGTGGGTGGGTTAAGCAGAGGGGGCAGTTGCGGTACCAGGCCCTCAATGGCTCCTATATAGGTCAGGTAATCAATCAGCGCCTGGCTGTCCCGGCGCGCCAGCCCGTGATCCACATCGGCCACACCGCGCAACTCCACGGTTACCGCGAAGCCCGGCGGCTGAATACGTCCGGCAAAGCGCGCCTGCATCTGCCTCCAGAACAGTGTGAAACACTCGTCGAACGATTGCCCCCCCGCCTCGTGCGCCATGAAACAGGCTTCGGCACCCAGGTAGCGCGCCAGAGGCTCGACTTGTGGCCAGAAGTCCGGCGCCAGGTACAGGTGCTGCACCGCTTCGAAGTCGCAATGCAGGTCCAGCACCATATCCGCGTCATAGGCGAGGGTTTGCAAGGTCAGGCGCAGGGATTGCAGTTGCGTCGTGGGGACCTGACGGGCCAGGACGGCTTTCAGGCTTGCGCGGATCAGATGCAGGTTGCGGACAGGGTCATCGGTCAGTTTCGCGCCCACTTCATCGCCCACCTGCTGACTGAGGTCGAGGAAAAACCGATTGAAGTTCTCCCGGCTTTCGTTATCGAAGCGCCCCTGGGGCACGTCCATCAACACCTGCTCCAAACCCAACGGGTTGGCGACGGGTACCAACACAATGTGTCGACGCAGCGCGCCCGATGCCTCAAGAGCGGCCAGCCGTTGCTTGAGATGCCAGAGCACCAACATGCCCGGCAACTCATCGGCGTGCAGGGAAGATTGGATATAGATTTTTCCGCAGGACGCCGGCGGTCCGTAATGAAAGCTGTAAATCTGCCGGGACATGCCCGGCACCGCCGCCAACAGTTCATGTCGTTCTATTTGCATATCGACCTCCTATCGGCCGGGTCCCAAAAAGCTCAACCAGCGCCGCTCCGCCAGGCGGAACAGCCCCACCAGGGCAAACGTGGTCAACAGGTAAAGGAGCGCGGCAATGGCAAAGGACTCAAACGTAAGGAACGTCGTGGAACTCGCATCCCGCGCCACTTTCAGAAGGTCCGCAACCGTGGCCGTAAAGGCCAGCGTCGTAGAATGCAGCATGAAAATCACTTCATTGCTGTAGTAGGGCAATGAACGACGCACCACGGCGGGCATGACCAGGTAAACGTAGAGCTTCCAGCCGCCAAACCCCAGGGCTCGAGCGGCCTCGACTTCGCCACGGGGCATGGCGCGAATGGCCCCGGCGAATATTTCGGTGGTGTAGGCACAGGTATTGAGGGCAAAGGCCAGTACGGTGCAATTGAGCGCGTCGCGAAAAAAAGCATCCAGCAATGGCTGTTCGCGTACTGCAGCAATACTGTAAATGCCGGTGTAACAGATCAATAACTGGATATAGAGCGGCGAACCACGAAACAGGTACGTGAAGCATTGCACCGGCCAGCGCAGCCGCCGCCGGCATGCAACCCGGGCAATGGACAAGGGCAGCGCCGCGATGAATCCCAGGCATAGCGACAGGCTGGTCAACCACAAGGTCATCGCCAGCCCAGTGAGCTGTTCGCCGTCGGTGTAGAGAAAGGGTCGCCAGTACTCCTGGATCAGCTCGATCATAGCCGGATCTCGCTGCTGTAACGGCGCTCAAGCCAACGCAACAGCGCGTTGGACACACTGCTCAGCAAGAGATAGATCAGCGCCGCAAACAGCAGAAAACCCAAGAGCTGCTGACTGCCCTTGCCCGCCATTTGCGCCACCTTCACCAGATCGGCCAAGCCAATGATCGATACCAGCGCCGTGGCCTTGAGCAAGACCATCCAGTTATTCCCAAGGCCTGGCAAAGCGAACCGCATCATCTGCGGGAACACCACATACACAAAGCCCTGCCAGGGAGTCAGGCCCAATGCCTTGGCAGCATTCGCTTGCCCACCGGGCACCGCCAGCAAGGCCCCACGGAACGTCTCGGTAAAGTAAGCCCCATAGACAAACCCCAGGGTAATAACCCCCGCGCTAAACGGGTCGATTTCTATGTAGGCCCATTCCAAGGCGTTTGTCAGGCGACTCAGCCCGGTTTGTAGACCATAGAAAATCAGCAGCATCAGCAGTAAATCCGGCACCCCTCGGATAAGCGTGGTGTAAAGCTGGGCCGAGAAGCGCCAGCCCCACACTCTGGACAATTTCGCGCACGCCCCGATCAAGCCAAAGACCAGCCCCAGCAGCAGGGATAACAACGCCAGCTTGAGTGTGAGCCAGATGCCTTGCAGTAACAGGGGGCCATAGCCCAGCAGGCTCGTCATGAAGTGCGCGGCGACCGGCAATAATGGTTCAAACATAAGTGCCCGCTCCTTACTTGATAAAGAGCGGTCAATTGCCGCTGAACATGTCCATGCCGTCGAAGTACTGGTCTTGCAGGCGGGCATAGGTGCCATCCGTGTGCAGCGCCGCCAACCCCTGGTCCAGCATGCCTTTCAAGGCGGCGTTGCCCTTGGCGAGACCGATGGCACTTTTTGCTGGCATCAATTCGCTTTCAATCACAGGACCAAGGACAAAACCGGCACCACGGGGCGAGCGTAAAAATCCGCTGCGGGCTTGCTGTGCGTCTTGTAGCGAAGCCTGCAAACGCCCCGTTATCAGATCGGCATAGACTTGCTCCTGGTCGGGATAGGCCACCACCTTCATGCCCGCCTTGGCCAGCACTTGCTTGGCATAGACCTCCTGGATGGAGCCTTGCAAATAGCCGACAGATTGACCGCTGGGCGCCTCCAGGCGGGTACCTTGCCTGTACACCATGGCAGTCGGGCTGGAGAACACTTCGGAGGTGAAATCAATCACCTTCAGGCGTGCGGCAGTAATGCTCATCGAGGCCAGTATGGCGTCGATCTTCCCGGCCTTGAGGCTTGGGATCATAGCGTCGTAGTCAATCTCGACCCACTGGCAACGGACATCCAGGTGTGCACAGATAGCGTTGCCGATATCAACTTCAAAACCGACCAGTTGACCGGTGTTGTCTTTATAGGCAAAGGGCGCGTAGTTGGGGTCAACGCCAAAGCGAATAACTTCGTAGTTTTTGGCAAGTACCGAACCATTGAATAAAAAAATAATAGACAGCGATAACATCAGGACTATTTTTTTCATTGTTTTATTCCTCGTTATTTGTAGAACAACAGAACGCTACATAACCTCCAGACATGTAATTTCTCGACGCATGAATAATGAGCCGGCAGGGGCGTCAAATTCTCGCGCCTGGCGATGACCGCCATACACCGCCGCCGCTATGGTCCCCGGCGCCAGGCAGTCACCTATCGGGAGCAGAGTCTGGATACCGGCTTCTCGCAACTCTTCGTCAGGCCGGTCGAGCGCCCGGAACAAAGCCTGCTCGGGCTCGCGGGACGTCACCAGTAACAGCGAGGCCACAGCAATCACACGAGGCCGACCGGTATAGACACAGCTGGCAATCACACCATCAGACGTCACCGTCATCAGCGAGTGGGAAGCGATAATGGTGACATCCAGTTCTAGCAGGCGACGCTGGATGCGATGTTGTTCAAGGGTGTTATGGGTCCAGGCCGCAACATCCGCTGCCGGGGTGACGAAGACAACCTCCACGCCCTGGGCCACCAACCGCTCGGCCAGCACGCTGCCCATGTAGTAATGATCGTCGTCGAACAACAGCACTGGCGAAGGGGCAAGCGCACCGCCCATCACATCATCCGGGGTCAGGATCGGCAGGCTTTCCAGTCCGGGCAAGGCCTGACGCAGCGCCCTGCCCAGGCCATCACGACGCCAGCGAGCGCCGGTCGCAATAAAAACGTGCGCGGCGGCGAAGTCCAGTACGTCTTGAGCCTCCAGGGGGCTTTGCCGATAGATCTGCACCCTGTCCATGCGGCTCAGGGCATCCAGCCGATAGTCGATCACCCGCGACCAACTCGACAACCCGGGCAATTTTGACTCAAGCGCCACACGCCCGCCCAGGGTCCGCGAGCTCTCCACCAAGGCGACCTCCATGCCGCGCGCGCCCAGCACACGCGCACATTCAAGCCCGGCGGGCCCTGCACCGACCACCAGGGCGCGGCTTGAGCTGCGTGCAGGGCTCACCGACTCGGGGTGCCAGCCCCGCCGCCATTCTTCGCCCATGGTCGGGTTCTGCGTGCATCGCAAGGGCGTACTGGTGTGGTCGCCACTGACGCAGACATTGCAGCCAATGCATTCGCGGATCTCATCCATCCGCCCTTCTTCAATCTTCTTGGGCAGGAACGGGTCGGCAATCGACGGGCGGGCAGCACCGATCAGGTCCAGCACGCCACGTCTGACCAGGGAAACCATGGTATCCGGCGAGGTAAAACGCCCCACACCCACCAGCGGTTTGCTGGTCAACGCCTTCAGCCCGGATAAAAAGGTCTCTTGATAACCTTCGCTGGCAAAACGCGAGGTCATGCTGTCGTTCGACCAGTCGGCCACATTGATATCCCACAGGTCTGGCAAGTCAGCCAGCATGGTGAAGATTTCGGCCCCCTCCCCTTCGTGGGACAGGCCAGCGGCGATCTGCTCATCCACCGCCAACCGCACAGCGACCGCACACCGGTCGCCCACCGCGTCCCGAGTGTCTTCAATCAACTCGCGCAACAAGCGCACGCGATTCTCCAACACCCCTCCGTACTCATCGGTACGACGGTTGTTGCGCGGTGTCAGAAAATGAAACGGCAAGCCCAGATCGTGGCCGGCGTACACATAGACGATATCGAAACCCGCCGAGCGCGCCCGCAAGGCGGCCGCCCGATGCATCTGACGCAGTTGCCTGATATCCGCAAGACTCATGGCCCGCGCCTGGACCGGGTCATACCCTCGCACTGGAGTGTCAGAGGGGGCCCACGGCACTTCGCGGCTGTAGCGATTCGGCGCGGAGTAGCCATTGAACGCCAGTTCAACGCCTGCCAGTGAACCGTGCTGGTGGACCGCCTCACACATGCGCGCCAGCGCCGGTATATCTCGCTCGTCCCACAACCGTGCTTCTATATAAGGAGAAAACTCGCTGTATGGGCTGATCTCGCACTCCTCCGTACAAACTACGCCCCATCCTCCCTGGGCCTTGATGCCACGCATACTCGCCATGGCGGAGGGGTGCACATGCCCCATACCGTTGCAATGAGGCACTTGATAAAAGCGGTTACGGGTGCGAACCGGTCCTATTTGAACTGATTCAAAAAGAATGTCATACCGAGGATCGCGCACAGGGCTACTCCCGAACGAATAAGTCCGTTGATAAAGGCTCAAAGAGCTATATAAAAATCAGTCGTGCGTTAACAGTCGAATTGCAACGCAGGTTCAACTTTGTACATAACCTACAAATGTTTGATGCAACTGTGCGATTGAACGCAAATACTCTTCCATCTCTGGACCGAGCTTTTTCGACATATCGTTAATCAACAAATGGGTCAGGGACAACATGGTCGACGTCGAGTCCCATAGCAGCTCAAGCTCCGTGGACACCCGGAATACCTCGTCGGCATTTTGCTCGGCCCACTCGCAAAAGTTATCGGTAATCAGCGTGACGGGAATATTGCGGCTGCGAGCCTCGCGACATAACAGCAGTGATTGGCGCGAATAACGTCGCGCTTCATAGACAATCAGCATCGAACCGGCCGGGGAAGCGAGCAATACCTCGCCGAAATGACCGGAGGCGCCATCCAGCAGATGCACGCCACGGCGCAGATACTGCAGCATATGAGCCATGGAACAGGCGGTACCGCGCTCAGTCCCGAAACCGGCGACAAAAATCTGCGGTGTTTGCGCAAGCCTGCTGGTCACTGCCTGCCAGGGAACGGTACGGGTGTATTCATAAACCCGCACCAGGGCCGCGATTTCCAACTCCAGGCTGCGGGCCAACGAACGCTGGCTATCAGAACCCTCCTGCTGGAAAGCGCGCAGCCGGTCGCCGATCAACCAGGGGCTATCGCCCAAGTCATCCTTGAGTTCGTTCTTGAGGTCTTTGAAATGCTTGTAGCCCACGGCGCGACAGAAGCGGCCAACGGTGGACTCACTGATGGCAAGCTTCTGCGCCACCATCGCCGAGTTCTCGAAGGGCAGATCCCTCAAGTTCGACAAAATATAAGCCGCCAGCGCGCGATAGGAAGGCGATCTGGATGACAGCTGCTGTTGGAGGCGTGTTTTTATAGGTGTGTTCATGGCGTCCTCTGCGCATGAGCACAAACTGATATTTTTCTATCACTCAGTCAATACGTGACAGATAACTATCAGAACAATCCTACAAATCAGGGTCTGGAGCCCAGCGTTCTACTTTTCCGGCATCGGCATCGGAAACGGCATGACATTGCTCACACCCCGCGCCTCGCTGATCTTGGGCGTGCCCAGGCGCTCGACTTCGTCGATGCGCACAATCGAATGCATCGGCACAAAACTGCGCACCACGCCTTCGAACTGGGCCTTGAGCTTTTCCTCGCCCGGATCGACGACCAGCTGCGTGCGCTCGCCAAAGACGAACTCTTCCACTTCCAGGAAGCCCCACAGATCACTTTGATAGATCTGTTTGGCGTACATTTCGAACACCTGGCCCTGGTTAAGGAAAATCACCTTGTAGATTGGAGCTTCACGTTTGGTCATGGGGGGCGGGCAGCACATCGGCGGATATAAATGAGGGCGCGAACTATAGCATGGCACCCGATGCACAGTGCTAGGAACCAATGGGCATGCCCCCTATAATGCGCGGTTCTTTACCACCAGTTGACGATTCCCATGGCCAAGAAGCTTTACATCGAAACCCACGGTTGCCAGATGAACGAGTACGACAGCTCGCGCATGGTCGATCTGCTGGGTGAACATCAGGCCCTGGAAGTCACGGCTCGCGCCGAAGATGCCGACGTGATCCTGCTCAATACCTGCTCGATCCGCGAACGGGCCCAGGACCGGGTCTACTCGCAGCTGGGCCGCTGGCGTGAACTGAAACTGGCCAACCCGGACATGGTGATCGCCGTCGGTGGTTGCGTGGCCAGCCAGGAAGGCGCGGCCATTCGCGACCGCGCACCCTATGTCGACGTGGTCTTCGGCCCGCAGACCCTGCACCGCCTGCCGGAAATGATCGACGCTGCGCGTATCACCAAGTTGCCGCAGGTGGACGTCTCGTTTCCGGAAATCGAAAAGTTCGACCACCTGCCCGAGCCACGCATCGACGGCCCGAGCGCCTATGTGTCAGTGATGGAAGGTTGCAGCAAGTACTGCACCTTCTGCGTGGTGCCTTATACCCGGGGCGAAGAAGTCAGCCGACCGTTCGACGATGTGCTGGCGGAAATCATCCACCTGGCCGAAAACGGCGTGCGTGAAGTGACCCTGCTGGGGCAGAACGTCAACGGCTATCGCGGCCAGACCCACGATGGGCGCCTGGCGGACCTGGCCGAGCTGATTCGCGTGGTCGCGGCGGTAGACGGTATCGAGCGGATTCGCTACACCACCTCGCACCCGCTGGAGTTCTCCGACAGCCTGATCCAGGCCCACGCCGAAGTGCCGGAGCTGGTCAAGCACCTGCATTTGCCGGTGCAATCGGGCTCGGACCGCATCCTCTCGGCGATGAAGCGCAACCACACGGCCCTGGAGTACAAGTCCAAGCTGCGCAAACTGCGCGCCGCCGTGCCGGGCATCTGCATCAGTTCGGACTTTATCGTTGGTTTCCCTGGCGAGACCGAGAAGGACTTCCAGCAGACCATGAAGCTGATTGAAGACGTCGGTTTCGACTTCTCCTACTCCTTCGTCTACAGCCAGCGCCCCGGCACACCGGCTGCCGACCTGGTCGACGAAACCCCGGAGGAGCTGAAAAAGGAGCGCCTCAACGCCTTGCAGCATCGCCTCAACCAGCAAGGTTTCGAGATCAGCCGACAAATGGTCGGCTCGACCCAGCGCATCCTGGTCACCGATTACTCGAAGAAAGACCCGGGCGAGTTGCAGGGACGTACCGAGAACAATCGGATCGTCAATTTCCGTTGCGACAACCCGACGCTGATCGGCCAGTTCGCCGACGTGCACATCGACGCGGCGCAACCGCACTCGCTGCGCGGCTCACTGATCCAGTAACCCATCAATACTCCTGACTGGTGGAGATCAAAATGTGGGAGCGGGCTTGCTCGCGAAGGCAGTGGATCAGTGACAGATGCATTGACTGACACACCGCCTTCGCGAGCAAGCCCGCCCCCACATGGGAACCGCGCAGCATTCCGATAACTTAAGTGCTTTCGCACACCGGCGGCTGGCGTTATCCTCTATTTCACCTAAACAGCCAAAGGGCGGCTAAAAGCAACCTTGAACGCACCCATAGCAGAACCCCATCGTTTCCTCCTCGAGCCGTTTGAGGCTCGTCGTTTCGCCAATCTGTGCGGACAGTTCGACGAGCACCTGCGCCTGATCGAACAACGCCTGAGCATCGAGATCCGCAACCGCGGCAATCAATTCGAGCTGATTGGCGAACCCCAGCACACCACGTCTGCAGAAAACCTGCTGCGTCGCCTCTACCGCGAAACCAAGGGTAGCGAGCTGTCGCCGGAAACCGTGCACCTGTACCTGCAGGAATCCGCCGTGGAAGACCTGGCCAACAACCCGGTGGCCGAAGCCAGCGTGGCGCTGCGTACCAAAAAAGGCATGATTCGCCCGCGCGGCTTGAATCAGCAGCGCTATGTCAAAGAAATCCTCGGCAACGACATCAACTTCGGCATCGGCCCGGCCGGTACCGGCAAGACCTACCTGGCCGTGGCCTGTGCGGTAGACGCCCTGGAGCGCGAACAGGTGCGACGCATCCTGTTGGTGCGCCCGGCGGTGGAAGCTGGCGAGAAACTGGGCTTTCTGCCCGGCGACCTGGCCCAGAAGATCGACCCGTACCTGCGCCCGCTGTACGACGCACTGTATGAAATGCTCGGCTTCGAATACGTGGCCAAGCTGATCGAGCGCCAGGTGATCGAGATCGCCCCGCTGGCCTATATGCGCGGTCGCACGTTGAACAACAGCTTCATCATCCTCGACGAAAGCCAGAACACCACGGTCGAGCAGATGAAGATGTTCCTGACCCGTATCGGTTTCGGCTCCACCGCCGTGATCACTGGCGATATCACCCAGGTCGACCTGCCCAAGGGCACCAAGTCGGGCCTGGGCCAGGTGATCGAGGTGCTCAAGGACGTGCCGGGGATCAGCTTTACCCACTTCATGCCCAAGGATGTGGTGCGTCACCCGCTGGTGCAGCGCATTGTCGAGGCCTACGAGCGCTTCGAACACCGCGACGACGGGCTGTCGAAGGACAACCGCCGCGATGCTTGAGCTTGATCTGCAACTGGCCACTGAAGCGCCAGCCCCCAGCGAAGAACAGTTCCGCCAATGGTGCACACTGGCCCTGCGCCAGCGCAGCGCCGACTCGGAACTGACCATCCGTCTGGTGGACGAACCTGAAGGCCGCGAGCTGAATCACACCTGGCGCCAGAAAGACTACGCGACCAATGTGCTGTCGTTCCCCGCCGATGTGCCGGATGAACTGCTGGATATCCCGCTGCTGGGTGACCTGGTGATCTGCGTCGCGGTGGTGGAGCGCGAGGCAAAGGAACAAGGCAAGGCCCTGGAGGCCCACTGGGCCCACTTGGTCATGCACGGCTGCTTGCATCTGTTGGGTTACGACCATATAGATGATGAAGAAGCCGAAGAAATGGAAGCACTGGAACGAACGTTGCTTGCAGAGTTGGGTCATCCTGACCCCTATGCAGACGACGAACACTAATCGACACTCAACTGAAACAATCAAGGATTTAGAGTAATCGCTATGAGCGAAGACCGATCGAGCAACGGGCAAAAGTCATGGCTGGGTAAACTGACCCAGGCTTTTGCCCACGAGCCGAAAAACCGCCAGGAGCTGCTGGAGCTGCTGCGCGAGGCCCATCAGAACAAGTTGCTGGACAGCGAAGCGCTGGCCATCGTCGAAGGCGCCATCCAGGTGGCTGACCTGCAGGTTCGGGACATCATGGTCCCGCGCTCGCAGATGATCAGCATCAAGGCGACCCAGACCCCACGGGAATTCCTCCCGGCCGTGATCGACTCGGCGCACTCGCGCTACCCGGTGATCGGCGAAAGCCATGACGACGTCATGGGTGTCCTGCTGGCCAAGGACCTGCTGCCGCTGATCCTCAAGGAGAACGGCGACAGCTTCAACATCAAGGACCTGCTGCGTCCTGCGACCTTCGTGCCTGAATCCAAGCGCCTGAATGTGCTGCTGCGCGAGTTCCGCGCCAACCACAATCACATGGCCATCGTCATTGACGAATACGGCGGTGTCGCCGGCCTGGTGACCATCGAAGACGTGCTGGAACAGATCGTCGGCGATATCGAAGACGAACACGACGTTGAAGAAGACAGCTACATCAAGCCGCTGCCCAGCGGTGACTTCCTGGTCAAGGCGCTGACGCCGATCGAGAACTTCAACGAGTTCTTCGACAGCGAATTCTCCGACGATGAGTTCGACACTGTCGGTGGCCTGGTGATGAGTGCGTTTGGTCACTTGCCCAAGCGTAACGAAACCACCGAGATCGGCGCCTATCGCTTCCGCATCCTGAATGCCGATAGCCGTCGCATCCACCTGATCCGCCTGACACCTATTGCCCGCTAAGGACTGATATGCGCCGTCTCACCGCACCCGGCTGGCCCGGTAACCTGCTGGCCGTGGTGGCCGGTGCTATCACCACCCTGGCGCTGGCGCCGTTCGATATATGGCCGCTGGCGCTGGTGGCGGTCGGGGTGTTCTATGCCGGGATGCGCCAACTGACACCCCGCCAGGCCTTCGGGCGTGGCTGGTGTTTCGGCTTTGGCCTGTTTGGCGCGGGCACCAGTTGGATCTACTACAGCATCCATCACTTTGGCGGCGCGTCGGTGTTGCTGGCCGGGCTGTTGATGCTCGCGTTCACCGCCGCGATTGCGCTGTTCTTTGCCCTGCCCGCCTGGCTCTGGGCGCGCTGGCTGCGCCGTAACGAAGCGCCGCTGGCCGATGCCCTGGCGTTTGCCGCGCTATGGGTGGGCCAGGAAGCGTTTCGCGGCTGGTTCCTCACCGGTTTCCCTTGGTTGTACTCCGGTTACAGTCAACTCGACGGCCCGCTGGCCGGGCTCGCGCCGCTGGGCGGGGTGTGGCTGATTTCGTTTGCCCTGGCCTTGAGCGCGGCACTGCTCGTCAACCTGCCGCGTTTGCTGGCAGCCAGGCGCAACGCGTTTATCGGCGCAGGCCTGGTGCTGCTGGTTGCGCCCTGGGCCATTGGCCTGGGGCTCAAGCACTACGCCTGGACCAGCCCCGCCGGTGAACCGCTGACCGTCGCGGCGATCCAGGGCAATGTCGAGCAGAGCATGAAGTGGGACCCGGCCCAGCTCAACGCGCAACTGGCGCTGTACCGCGACATGAGTTTTGCCTCCAAGCGCGTGGACCTGCTGATCTGGCCGGAAACCGCCGTGCCGGTGCTCAAGGAGTCCGTCGAGGGCTACCTGGGGATGATGGGCAAATTCGCTGCCGACCGGAACGCGGCGATGATCACCGGCGTGCCGATCCGCCAGGAAGTACGCCATGAGAAGCGCTACTTCAATGGCATCACCGTGGTCGGTCAAGGCGATGGCACCTATTTGAAGCAGAAGCTGGTGCCCTTTGGCGAGTACGTACCGCTGCAGGATGTATTGCGCGGGCTGATCGCGTTCTTCGACCTGCCGATGTCGGACTTCGCCCGCGGGCCTGAGGACCAGGCCATGCTGCAAGCCAAGGGTTATCAGATCGCGCCGTATATCTGCTACGAAGTGGTCTATCCGGAGTTCGCCGCCGGCCTCGCCGCCCGCAGCGACTTACTGCTGACCATCAGCAATGACACCTGGTTCGGCACCTCCATTGGCCCCTTGCAGCACCTGCAAATGGCCCAAATGCGCGCCCTCGAAGCCGGCCGCTGGATGATCCGTGCCACCAACAACGGCGTGACCGGCCTAATCAACCCGTTCGGGCAGATTACCGAGCAGATCCCGCAGTTCGAGCGCGGCATTCTCTACGGCGAGGTCGTACCGATGCACAACCTGACGCCGTACCTGCAATGGCGTTCGTGGCCGCTGATCATCCTGTGCCTGGGGCTGTTTGGCTGGGCCCTGCTGGCCGGGCGCATGGCCAAGACCGTCTGACAGACACCCAAGACCCAATGTGGCAGCGGGCTTTTTGTGGGAGCGGGCTTGCCCGCGATGGCGGTGTATCAGTCAGCATTTTTAGTGACTGACCCACCGCCATCGCGGGCAAGCCCGCTCCCACACAAGCCCCATATGTTGATTTGCGGCGTTAACGATAGAACAGGCGGTAACCTACCTGCCCCACCGCCTCATTGATCAACTGCCCGCTCTGCCAGATCGACTTGAATTCCGGCATCCAGCCGCCCAGCGGCCGGGCATTGTCCACCCCCAGGAAGCCGACCGGCGCCGGCACCACGGTAAAGCCGGCCTTCTCGAAGCTCCACACCGAACGCGGCATATGCCAGGCCTGGGTCACGACTACCACGCGCTTGACGCCCTGGGGCAACAGGATTTCGGCACTCATCTGCGCATTTTCCCAGGTGGTGCGGCTGCGCTCTTCCTTCCAGCGCACGGCCACGCCAAAGTCTTGCTGCATCGACACCGCCATCAACTGCGCCTCGCTGGGCGGCGTGCCGTAGTGCAGGCCGCCGCTGGTCAGCACCGGCAGCCCGGACGCCTTGGCCAATCGCGCCGCGTAGCGCTGGCGCTCCAGGCCAATACCGGTCGGCTGATCGGCGCCCCAGGCCGGATCACCGCGCTCGCGGCCCGAGCCCAGCACCACAATGGCATCGGCCCGTTCTGCCAGGCTGGCCCAGTCTTCCACGGCCAATGGCGGCTCGGTTTCCAAGGCGCGTGCGCCCCACTCCACCATCACCGGCAAGCTGATCAGCCACATCCCGCCAAACCCGAGGGCAAAGCACACGCCGGCCAAGCGTGGACGGGTGCGGCGAAACCACCAGGCAAGGGCCAGCAGTAGCAAGAGAATGCCGGGCGGCAGCAATAATTGTTTGATGAAATAACGAATAGGCATCGAGCATCTCCAAAGATGCCCGAAGCCTAAGGTGTAACGGGGTTTAGCGACAATCTTTACCAGCGGTGGATAACGCTGATCAAGTTACTTGAATCGCACAGACCGCAGCTTTTCCGGGCCGCGGCCGGCCGACAAGTCCTTGAGCCATACCACCTTGGACGATCGCACCGCTTCCCTGGCTGGCACAGGAGCCACCCATTGCGGGATCGGGCGCGCGTTCAAGTCCAGGTAGGCCTTGATCACTTCAAACTCTGCAGGGCTCAAGCCTCGCAGTTCCAGCTCATCAGGCCGTTCGTCACGCAATCGGCCTGCGGTTCTTGCTGCGTCCAGTGCTCGACCCAAGCGGTCGATCAGTCCTTCATACACTTCCGGTTTCGTTCTCATTCGCTGCAAATCAACCATCCCCTCACCTCATTAAAGATAAGTCTCACTCCCCAATAAACAGCGTAGCTGCGCTGACGCAACCAACCGCGCGCCGCGACCAACGGCCTGCGCGGCGCAATCAGGGTTTCCCTCGATAGAGTGGGGTCATGTATGCTACGGCGCTTCCTGTAACTCCACTTCCCGCAGGGTTTGGGCACGGACGCGCCGCTTTTTGGTGTCGCTCAACCCGGACAATGCACCGAAGAGGATTAGGCCACCCCTATTCAGTTCAAAAGTAGCCATGCACGAACAATATCAGCCCCGTGAAATAGAAAATGCCGCCCAAACTTTCTGGGACGAGCAAAAGTCCTTTGAAGTCAGTGAACAGCCAGGCAAGGAGACTTACTACTGCCTATCCATGTTCCCTTACCCCAGCGGCAAACTACACATGGGGCACGTGCGTAACTACACCATCGGCGACGTGATTTCCCGCTACCAGCGCATGCTCGGCAAAAACGTCCTGCAACCTATGGGTTGGGACGCCTTCGGCATGCCTGCGGAAAACGCCGCGATGAAAAACAACGTAGCGCCCGCCAAGTGGACCTACGAGAACATCGCCTACATGAAGACCCAGCTGCGCAGCCTGGGCCTGGCCGTGGACTGGTCCCGCGAAGTGACCACCTGCAAGCCGGACTACTACCGCTGGGAACAATGGCTGTTCACCCGCCTGTTCGAAAAAGGCGTGATCTACAAAAAAAGCGGCACCGTGAACTGGGACCCGATCGACCAGACCGTCCTCGCCAACGAGCAAGTGATCGACGGCCGTGGCTGGCGTTCCGGCGCGCTGATCGAAAAGCGCGAAATCCCGATGTACTACTTCAAGATCACCGCCTACGCCGATGAACTCTTGTCGAGCCTAGACGACCTGCCGGGCTGGCCTGAACAGGTCAAGACCATGCAGCGCAACTGGATCGGCAAGTCCAAGGGCATGGAAGTGCAGTTCCCGTACAACGTCGATTCCATCGGTGAAACGGGCGCTCTGAAAGTTTTCACCACCCGTCCGGACACCCTGATGGGCGCGACCTACGTCGCCGTGGCCGCCGAACACCCGCTGGCCACCCAAGCTGCACAGAACAACCCTGAGCTGCAGGCCTTTATCGCCGAATGCAAAGGCGGCAGCGTGGCTGAAGCCGACGTCGCCACCCAGGAGAAAAAAGGCCTGCCGACCGGGCTGTTCGTCGAGCACCCACTGACCGGTGAAAAACTGCCGGTTTGGGTCGCCAACTATGTGCTGATGCACTACGGCGATGGTGCAGTAATGGCAGTGCCCGCTCACGACGAGCGCGATTTCGAATTCGCCACCAAGTACAACCTGCCGATCAAGTCTGTGGTGCGTACCAGTTCCGGTGATACCAACCCGGCCCCATGGCAAGACGCCTACGGCGAACACGGCACCCTGATCAACTCCGGCGAGTTCGACGGCCTGGACTTCGCAGGTGCCTTCGACGCCATTGAAGTCGCCCTGATCAAGAAAAACCTCGGCGCCTCGCGTACCCAGTTCCGCCTGCGCGACTGGGGCATCAGCCGCCAGCGCTACTGGGGCTGCCCGATCCCGATCATCCACTGCGAAACCTGTGGTGACGTGCCGGTGCCGGAAGACCAACTGCCGGTCGTCCTGCCCGAAGACGTGGTGCCGGACGGCGCCGGTTCGCCGCTGGCGCGCATGCCCGAGTTCTACGAGTGCAACTGCCCGAAATGCGGCCAGCCTGCCAAGCGTGAAACCGACACCATGGACACCTTCGTCGAGTCCTCGTGGTACTACGCCCGCTACGCCTCGCCGCACTATGAAGGCGGCCTGGTGGAAAAATCCGCAGCCGACCACTGGTTGCCGGTGGATCAGTACATCGGTGGTATCGAACACGCGATCCTGCACCTGCTGTACGCGCGCTTCTTCCACAAGCTGATGCGTGACGAAGGCCTGGTCAGCTCCGACGAGCCGTTCAAGAACCTGCTGACCCAGGGCATGGTGATCGCCGAGACTTACTATCGCCGCGAAGCCAATGGCGCCTACACCTGGTTCAACCCGGCGGACGTCGAGTTGGAGCGTGACAGCAAAGCCAAGGTGATCAGTGCCAAGTTGAAATCCGACGGCCTGCCGGTGGAAATCGGCGGTACCGAGAAGATGGCCAAGTCGAAGAACAACGGCGTCGACCCGCAGTCGATGATCGACCAGTTCGGCGCCGACACCTGCCGCCTGTTCATGATGTTCGCCTCGCCGCCCGATATGAGCGCCGAATGGTCGGACTCTGGCGTCGAAGGTTCGCACCGCTTCCTCAAGCGCGTCTGGCGCCTGGCCCATGGCCATATCAGCCAGGGTTTGCCGGGCAAACTGGACGTGGCGTCGTTGAGCGACGAGCAGAAGCTCATTCGCCGCAGCACCCACCTGGCCATCAAGCAAGCCAGCCAGGACGTGGGCCAGCACCACAAATTCAACACCGCCATCGCCCAGGTGATGACGCTGATGAACGTGCTGGAAAAAGCCCCGCAGGCTACCGAACAGGATCGTGCACTGGTGCAGGAAGGCCTGGAAGCAGTCGTCCTGCTGCTGGCGCCGATCACCCCGCACATCAGCCACGACCTGTGGAGCCAGTTGGGCCACAGCGGCGCGGTGATCGATGCTGCATGGCCGGTCGCGGATGACAGCGCCCTGGTCCAGGACACGCTGCAACTGGTGATTCAGGTCAACGGTAAACTGCGCGGCCAGATCGACATGCCTGCCAGCGCCAGCCGTGAAGAAGTCGAAGCTGCCGCGCGCAGCAATGAGAACGTGTTGCGCTTCACCGAAGGCCTGACGATCCGCAAAGTGATCGTAGTGCCCGGTAAACTGGTCAATATCGTCGCTAGCTAATCGGATCGGGCGCCAGGGCAAGAGCCCTGGCGCCGAACAAAACCTCCAGGGCCTCGATAAGGCCCACATGGTTTCAAGGGGAGCAATAAAATGATCAAACGCAACCTGCTGGTTATGGGCCTTGCCGTACTGCTGAGCGCTTGCGGCTTCCAGCTGCGCGGCACCGGCACCACGGAACTGGCGATCAAGGAATTGGATGTCAGCGCGCGCAACGCCTATGGCGAAACCGTGACCCAGCTGCGCCAAACCCTGGAAAACAGCGGCGTCAAAGTCTATACCGGAGCGCCTTACAAGCTGGTACTGGTCGACGAAAAAGAAACCCAGCGTAACCTCAGCTACGCCAGTGCCGGCCGCTCTTCGGATATCGAGATGAGCAACGTGCTGTTTTTCCAGATCCAGGGCCGCGACCAGTTGCCGCTGATCAGCGACAAGCTGCAGGTGCAGAAAGTCGTGACGCATGACGGCAACAACCTGGTCGGTTCCGACACTGAGGTCAATCAGGTGCTCAGTGAAATGCGCCGTGACCTGGTCCAGCGTATGGTCCTGCGCCTGCAGATGATCAGCCCGGCCCAGCTCGATGCCCTGCAGCAGACTGCCGACGCCAAGGCCAAGGCGGATGCGGAGGCGCTGAAAGCCGCGCAGGACTATGAAAACAGCATTCCCAAGCAATCGCCTGTTGAAGTCCCTGCCGAGTAAACCAGACGGGGCGCGTCATGCGCCCCGTCCATCCAGCCTATGAAACTCGCCCCCGCCCAACTCGCCAAACACCTGCAAGGCAACCTCGCGCCTGTGTACATCGTCAGTGGCGATGATCCGCTGTTGTGCCAGGAAGCCGCCGACACCATTCGCCAGGCTGCGCGCCAGCAAGGCTTTGATGAACGCCAGGTGTTCAGCGCCGACGCCAGCTTCGACTGGGGCACCCTGCTCCAGGCCGGGGCCAGCATGTCGCTGTTTGCCGAAAAACGCCTGCTGGAACTGCGCCTGCCCTCGGGCAAGCCCGGCGACAAAGGCGCGGCGGCCCTGATGGAATACTGCGCCCGCCCCGCCGAGGACACGCTGTTGCTGATCAGCCTGCCCAAGCTCGATGGCAGCGCGCAGAAAACCAAATGGGGCAAGGCGCTGGTGGAAGGGGCACAGACCCAGTTCATCCAGATCTGGCCGGTGGACAGCAGTCAGTTGCCGCAATGGATTCGCCAACGCCTGTCGCAAGCCGGATTGTCTGCCAGCCAGGACGCGGTCGAACTGATCGCGGCCCGGGTTGAAGGCAACCTATTGGCGGCGGCCCAGGAAATCGAAAAGCTCAAGCTGATGGCCGAAGGTGGCCAGATCACCGTCGAGACCGTGCAGGGCGCGGTGGCCGACAGCGCACGCTTTGACGTATTCGGGCTGGTGGACGCAATCCTCAACGGTGATGCGGCCCACGCCTTGCGCATGCTCGAAGGGCTGCGCGGTGAAGGGGTCGAGCCGCCGGTGATTCTCTGGGCGCTGGCCCGGGAACTGCGCTTGCTGGCCAATATCGCCCTGCAGTACAGCCAGGGCACCCCTCTGGACAAGGCCTTCAGCCAGGCCCGCCCGCCGGTGTGGGACAAGCGCAAGCCCCTGATGAGCAAGGCCCTGCAACGGCACTCGGCGCAACGCTGGGCGCAATTGTTGCTCGAAGCCCAACGCATCGACGCGCAGATCAAGGGCCAGGCCGCAGGGTCGCCGTGGATGAGCTTGAGCCGTTTGTCGCTGCTGATGTCCGGCCAGCGCCTGGCACTGCCCGCCGAATAGCACGCTCGCCCAACCACCACAAAACCAATGTAGGAGCTGGCTTGCCTGCGATGCAGGCGCCTCGGTGTGTCAGTCACGCGGTGGTGATGCCATCGCAGGCAAGCCAGCTCCTACAGTTTTGATCGTCGCCGTATTCAGGTTTTTGATATTTCCTACATCGCGCCGGGCTGGACAGCCGGCAGACTTCGGCAGATGATTTGCACCGCATCACCCACCCCATCGGAGAGTCCCGATCATGAGCAAAAAGCCATCCAAGCATGGCCCCAACAAGGCCAAATCCATCATCGCCCAGCCGTTGTTCCGCAGTCGCCAGGAACGCGCCGGCAAAGGCAAAGGCAGCTACCGCCGCGAAGCCTTCCAGTCTAATAGCTGGGAGGCTTCTTACTTTCTGGCTGCCTGAAGGCAAGCGCCCCTCTGGCATGATAAGGTCTGCACCTGATTCGTATTTCCTGGACCTGTGCATGCCCTCTAGTCTTTCCCGTCGTTGGCACCTTCGCCAATTGATTGCTGCCTCCAGCCTGATCCTGTTAGTCGCCTGCGCCGAAAAACCCACCGCCGCCGACGCTCAGCCCCTGCCCACGCTCCAGACCGCACCGGTTGCCGCCCCCGCCATAGTTGCGCCCCTGGCCGTGACCAATCTCGATATCCAACCGACCCAGACCTTCGCCGAATGGCAGGCAGGTTTTCGCGTCGAGGCCCTGAAGGCCGGTATCACCCCGACGGTATTCGACACCGCCTTCGCCAACGTCACCCCCGACATGGCGGTCATCCGCGCCGACCGCAGCCAGCCGGAATTTTCCCGCCCGGTGTGGGAATACCTCAACGGTGCCTTGTCGGCGCTGCGCGTACGCAATGGCCAGGCCTTGCTGATCAAGCACGCCGATATCCTGCAAAGCATCGAACAGCGCTACGGCGTTGATCGCCAGGTGCTGGTCTCGGTGTGGGGCATGGAAAGTAACTTCGGTTCGTTCCAGGGCAATAACTCGGTGATCCGCTCCCTGGCGACCCTGGCCTATGAAGGCCGCCGCCCGGCATTCGCCCAGGCGCAGTTGCTGGCCGCGCTGCAAATCATCCAGCACGGTGACATTCCAGCCGAACAGATGCGCGGCTCGTGGGCCGGCGCCATGGGCCAGACCCAGTTCATACCGACCACCTACAACACCCACGCCGTGGACTTCGACGGCGACGGTCGCCGCGACATCTGGAACAGCTCGGCCGACGCCCTCGCCTCCACTGCGCACTACCTGCAAAGCTCGGGCTGGCAGAAAGGCCAGCCGTGGGGCTTTGAGGTGCAGCAATTGCCGACAAACTTCGATTACGCCCTGGCTGATGGCGTGGTGCGCAAGCCGGTCGGCGAATGGTTGAAGCTGGGCCTGCAGGTGCCGGCCGGTGCCAGCGTGCCGCCCAACGTAGAAACGCTGTCGGCCGCCCTGCTGCTGCCGGCCGGCCATCGTGGCCCGGCGTTCCTGGTGCTGGATAACTTCCGCGCAATCCTCAAGTACAACAACTCGTCGTCATACGCCCTGGCGGTCGGCCTGTTGTCCGAGCGTTTTGGCGGCGGTGGGGTGATTCGCGGCGATTGGCCAACCGATGAACTGCCACTGACCCGCTCCCAGCGCATCGAGTTGCAGACGGTGTTGAGCGCCAATGGCTATGAGGCCGGCAACCCGGACGGGATTATCGGCGCCAATACGCGCAAGGCGATTCGTGCGGCGCAGCAGTCGTTGGGCTGGCCGGCGGATGGATATCCGACGGTGAAGTTGTTGGAGTCGTTGCGTAGCCGCTAGATCGGTGTAGGGCGACTGCCGCTCCCACACTTGGAATGCAATTCCCTGTGGGAGCCAGCTTGCTCGCGATAGCGTGCCGACAGGCGGCAAAACACTCAGAGCCTAGACACCACATCCTGCTCCAGCACCAGCCGCTGTTCCCCCGCATCCAGGCGCACCAAGGCGCCCATCGGCAAGGTCAGATTGGGGTCGCAATGGCCGCTGCGCCAGCCGGACAGGACCGGAATACAGAACGGTTGGAAGGTCTGTTTCAACAGCCGCTCCAGCGCGACGTTATCCACTCCCGCCACATCCCCCACCAGCACACCGCGCACCTGCGCCAGCTTGCCCGCCAGGCGCAAGTGCGTCAGCAGGCGGTCGATGCGATAGATTGGCTCGTTGACGTCCTCGATAAACAGGATGATGCCCTCGGCATCAAGCTCGAAGGGCGTGCCCATCACCGCCGCGATCATCGACAGGTTGCCCCCCAGCAAGCGCCCACAGGCGATGCCAGGCTCAATGGTGGTCAGCGGGTACGCCACTGGGTGCGCCAGCACACTGCCAGCGCCCAGCTGGCCGCGCAGCAGGCTGAACAGTGATGACTCAGTGGGCTGTTGCTTGTCACCGAGCAGGTCGGCATTGAGCATCGGGCCGTGGAAGGTCACGAAGCCGGCGTAGCGGCTGATCGCCAAGTGCAGCGCGGTGATATCGCTGTAGCCGACGAAGGGCTTGGGATTGGCTGCCAGCAGCTCGAAATCCACGCTATCGAGCAAGCGTGGGGTGCCGTAGCCACCGCGCAGACAGAAGATGGCGTCGATCTCGGGGTCGGCGAAGGCAGCGTGCAGGTCGCGCAGGCGTACTTTATCGCTGCCGGCCAGATAGCCATCGCGCTCATACACCCCCGAGAAAATCCGCAGCTCGTAGCCACGGGCGCGCATCCATTGCCCGGCCTTTTCAACATCCAGCGCGGCGGGGCCAGCGGGGGCAATGAGGCCGATCACACCTTCGGCGCGCAGGGCGGGTACGGCGGTGGCAAGCGGGTTAGTCATCCTTGGTTCTCCCTATTCTGTACAGCACAACGAACTGTGGGAGCGGGCTTGCCCGCGATGCACACGCCTCGGTGTATCAGTTGCACCGAGGCGATGCTATCGCGGGCAAGCCCGCTCCCACACAAACCAGCCCCCCTACACGCCCATCCACACAAATGGATCGGCGCCAAGGTTTAGGAAACCAGGCTAGCCTTGACCAGCTTGGCCTGTTCGTCGGCGTGGTACGACGAACGTACCAGCGGGCCCGACGCGACGTTCTTGAAGCCCATCTTGTAGCCTTCTTCGGCAAACCAGGCAAAGGTGTCCGGGTGCACAAAACGCTGCACCGGCAAGTGGCTGCGCGATGGTTGCAGGTACTGGCCGAGGGTCAGCATGTCGATGTCGTGTTCGCGCATGCGCTTCATGACTTCGATGACTTCTTCGTCGGTTTCGCCCAGGCCCAGCATCAGCCCGGACTTGGTCGGGATGTGCGGCATCATCTGCTTGAATTTCTGCAGCAGGGTCAGCGACCACTGGTAGTCCGAACCCGGACGCGCAGCCTTGTACAGGCGCGGAACGGTTTCCAGGTTGTGGTTGAACACATCTGGCGGCTCGGCGGCGGTAATTTCCAGGGCGACGTCCATACGGCCACGGTAGTCCGGGACCAGGGTCTCGAGCATCACGTTCGGCGACAGTTTGCGGATTTCGCGGATGCAGTCGGCAAAGTGCTGGGCACCGCCGTCGCGCAGGTCATCGCGGTCTACCGAGGTGATCACCACGTACTTGAGTTTCAGGTCGGCGATGGCGATGGCCAGGCTTTCCGGCTCGTTGACGTCCAGTGGCTTCGGCCGGCCATGGCCAACGTCGCAGAACGGGCAACGACGGGTGCAGATGTCACCCATGATCATGAAGGTCGCGGTGCCGCCGGAGAAGCACTCGCCCAGGTTCGGGCAGGAGGCCTCTTCGCACACACTGTGCAGCTTGTGCTTACGCAGCAGCGCCTTGATACGGTCGACTTCCGGCGAGACCGGGATGCGCACGCGGATCCAGTCGGGCTTTTTCGGCAGTTCGGTGGTCGGAATGATCTTCACCGGGATGCGTGCAACCTTCTCGGCGCCGCGCAGCTTGACGCCGGCTTCCACCTTGGCACGCGGAGCCGGGGCCGGACGCTCGGTAATGTCCAGCGTCGGGATCATGGTTTGCACAACATCAGTAGTCATATCAGTCGATTCCGCCCGTCAGGGTCGTCTGCTCAGCATAGTCGAGGTGTTTGACGAGCTGCGCGCGCAGCCGGGCACTTACCTCGGCAAATTCTAGGGGTGTTGCGTGATCACTCAACTGGGTCATGGCCAAACCGGCGTAACCACAGGGATTGATCCGGCGAAACGGCGCCAGGTCCATGTCCACGTTCAGGGCCAGGCCATGAAAGGAACAGCCATGGCGGATGCGCAGGCCCAGGGAGGCGATTTTCGCGCCGTCGACATACACACCTGGAGCATCGGGCTTGGCCACGGCAGTCACACCATAACTGGCCAGCAGCTCGATCAGGCAGTTTTCCATGCGACTGACCAGCTCACGCACGCCGTAACCCAGCTTGCGCACATCCAGCAGCAAATAAGCCACCAGTTGTCCGGGCCCATGGTAAGTCACTTGACCACCTCGGTCGACCTGCACCACCGGAATATCACCCGGAAGTAGTAGATGCTCAGCCTTGCCAGCCTGGCCCTGGGTGAATACCGGCGGGTGTTCCACCAGCCAGATTTCGTCGGGAGCCGAGCTGCCGCGCTCATTGGTAAAGCGCTGCATGGCGTGCCAGACCGGCTCGTACGCCATCTGGCCGAGCTCGCGAAAGCCCAGGACCTGCGACATCACAACACCATATGTACGAAACCGGTGGCTCGCAGTTCGCTGTTGATGTCGTAAAGCTGGTCTTGACCGGTCGCAACGATGTGCAACTGGATCGTGGTGTACTTACCGTTGGTGCTCAAGCGCTCATCCACACGGTTGTCGTTGATCGTTGCGTGTTTACGCATGATCTCGAGGATCTTGTCTTTGTTGCCCACACCGGTATCGCTGATCACCTTGACGGGATAGTCCGTCACCGGGAATTCGATCTTTGGCGCCTTTACTTCTTTATCGGTCATGGCGAAACGGCCTCGTAAGCGGTAAGCCGTGGCGACGGGCAAAGCCCCGCGTCGGATCAACGCGGGGCCTTGCGGGTGCACACAATCAGTTGAACAAGCCGTAGAAGAATAGACGGATGCTATCCCACACGCGGCGGAAGATACCACCTTCCTCAACGGCGTCGAGCGCGATCAGATCGGCGCTGTGTACGACTTTGTCGTCCAGCTTCACTTCGACTTTACCGATCACATCGCCCTTGGCGATTGGCGCGGTCAGTTGTGGGTTCATGGTCATGCTGGCAGCCAGTTTCTTCAGCTGGCCTTTAGGCATGGTCAGGGTCAGGTCGTCAGCCAGGCCGGCCTTGACTTGACGCTCGGTGCCTTTCCACACAGGAGCCTGGGCCAGTTCGGCACCCTTCTGGTAGAAGGTCTGGGTTTCGAAGAAACGGAAGCCATAGGTCAGCAGCTTCTGGGTTTCCGCCGCACGGGCCTGTTCGCTGTTGGTGCCGAACACCACGGCGATCAGACGTTGGCCGTCACGCACAGCCGAGGACACCATGCAGTAGCCGGCTTCGTCGGTATGCCCGGTTTTCAGGCCGTCGACGGTCTTGTCGCGCCACAGCAACAGGTTGCGGTTAGGCTGCTTGATGTTGTTCCAGAAGAACTCTTTCTGGGAGTAGATGGCGTAGTGCACCGGGTCGACACGAATGATCGCGCGCGCCAGGATCGCCATGTCATGGGCCGACGAGTAGTGGTCTGGGTTTGGCAGGCCGGTCGGGTTCATGAAGTGACTGTTGGTCATGCCCAGGTCAGTCACGGTTTTGTTCATCATGTCGGCAAATGCATCTTCGCTGCCGGCAATGTGTTCGGCCAGGGCGACGCTGGCGTCGTTACCGGACTGGATGATGATGCCGTGCAGCAGGTCGCTGACGGAGACCTGGGAGCCGACCTTGATGAACATCCGCGAACCGCCGGTGCGCCAGGCGTTTTCGCTGACGGTCACCGGATCGTTTTCACCGATCTGGCCGCGACGGATTTCCAGGGTCGCGATATAGGCGGTCATCAGCTTGGTCAGGCTGGCCGGCGGCAGGCGCTGGTCACCGTTGTTTTCGACCAGCACGTTGCCGCTGGCGGCATCCATGAGCACGTAGGACTTGGCAGCCAGTTGCGGTGGTGCTGGCATCATTTCGACGGCCCAGGCAGCGGGCGCAATGATCAGCGGGACAAGCAGGCACAGGCGTTTGGCTAAGGTGGTGATGTTCATCCGTCTCTCGAAATTGCTTATGGAAACTTGCCCTCGCGGGCAAAACATTCAGACAGCCCGTCACCAGGCTGTCGCGTATTCAGTTGCCAGCTCAACCCTTGCCTTCGGGTTTTTATTATTCGAAGAGCCTGCAACCAGGGCCCCGGCGCGCAAGCGCGCCAGCACCCTCGATCCGCTACTGCTTATTCGGCGCCGACCACGCTGGGCTGGCCCAGGTTGGCCAATCGCACGCTGTTCTGTACCTGGGCAATCTCACCCGCCGAGCCGATGGGGCCCAGGCGTACCCGGTGCAGGGTCTGCTGGTTACGCACAATGGAGCTGATAAAGACCGGCGCGCTGACCATCCCGCTGAGCTTGGACCTTAACAGTTCTGCCGCATCCGGGTTGGCGAAAGCGCCGACTTGCAGGTACTGCCCGCCCGCTGCATTGCCCGGCGCCGCCTGTGGCACGGCCACGACTGGCGCGGCGTGCTGCTGGGGCGGCGGCGTCCACTGCTCGACCTTGCCTGCCGAAGCGGTGATCTGCGGTTGTGCGCTCTGTGGTTCGTTGAGCATCAATGGCGCTGGCTTGCCGCGCTGGGCCCAGTACTGGGCCGGGTCGATGCCTTCAACCTTGACCCGCGCCGTGCCGGATTCGGCATAGCCGAGTTTTTTCGCGGCTGCGTAGGACAAGTCGATGATGCGGTCGGAGTAGAACGGCCCACGGTCGTTGACCCGCAGGATTACCACGCGGTTGTTGTCCAGGTTGGTCACCCGTACATAGGCCGGCAGCGGCAAGGTCTTGTGGGCCGCGCTCATGCCGTACAGGTCATACACCTCGCCGTTGGCGGTGTTCTGCCCGTGGAACTTGGTGCCGTACCAGGACGCGGTACCCGACTGCACATAGTTCTTGGATTCCTGCAGCGGAAAGTAGGTCTTGCCCAGTACCGTGTAGGGGTTGGCCTTATAGTTGCCGGTATGCAGGGTCGGCGTGGCATCCGGGATGCGCGAGACGTCAACGTCCCACCACGGCGCGCCGTCCTTGTGAGCCCGGTTGATATCCAGCCCCGGCTGCGCGCGGACTACCGGGCCACCGGCCTTCTGCGCCGGCGCACGGCTGGTGGAGCAACTGACAACCAGCAAGGACAATGCGGCAAGCGCCACCAGCTTGAGCGGTTTATTGATCGGCGATACCCGCATTACTTGACGCCCCGTGCTTGAACCAGCATGTCTGACAGCTGATGTACGGCCATGGCGTACATCACACTGCGGTTATAACGCGTGATTGCGTAAAAATTCTTCAGGCCCATCCAGTATTCCGGGCCGTCTGCGCCCTCCAGGCGAAAGGCGGTAACCGGTATATCATCGCGCAGCGCATCATGACTTGACCAGCCCAGCGCCCGCAACTCCCCGACGGTTTTCACCGGCTCGATGCCCTGGGTCAGGCCTTCATCGGCGCGATCGCCCGTGACATCGGCGCGAATCACCACCGGCTCGCCAGCCACCCAGCCGTGACGTTTGAAGTAGCTGGCAACACTGCCGATGGCATCATCGGGGTTGCTCCAGATATTGATATGGCCATCACCGTCGAAATCCACGGCGTAGGCGCGAAAGCTGCTCGGCATGAACTGTGGCAGGCCCATGGCCCCGGCGTACGAGCCTTTGAGGGTCAATGGGTCGATCTGCTCTTCACGGGCCAGCAGCAGGAACTCGCGCAGTTCCTTGCGGAAGAATTCGGCACGGGGCGGGTAATCGAAGCCCAGGGTCGACAAGGCGTCGATCACCCGGAAACTGCCGGTATTGCGCCCGTAAAAGGTTTCAACGCCGATAATCGACACGATCACCTGGGCCGGCACGCCATATTCCTGCTCGGCACGGGCCAGTACGGCCTCGTGCTGGCGCCAGAAGTCCACACCCCGCGCCACCCGGGCGTCGGTGAGAAACATCGGGCGATAGTCCTTCCACTGTTTGACGCGCTCGGCGGGGCGAGAGATCGCGTCGAGGATCGACTGCTTGCGCTGAGCCTCGCGGAACACGCCCATCAGTTGTTCGCCGGCGAAACCATAGTCACGCGTCATCTCGCCGACAAACTCGGCGACCTGGGGCGAGCCGTCGTAATCGCCGGCCAGGGCTGGCTGTGCAGCGCCAAAGGCGCCCACCAAGCCCAGACAGGACGCATACCGAGCAGCCCAGCCACGCATTGCTTGCATTGACATCTTCACCTTATTCAAACCTGTGCGATCCACTTGCGATGGGTATGGATCGACATCAAGACCCCAAACGCTGACAGTAATGTCACCAACGAAGTTCCGCCGTAGCTAATGAACGGCAACGGCACCCCAACCACCGGCAGCAGGCCACTGACCATACCGATGTTGACGAAAACGTAAACAAAAAAAGTCATTGTCAGCGCGCCGGCAAGCAATTTGCCGAACAACGTCTGCGCTTGCGCGGTAATCACCAAGCCACGCCCGATCAACAGCAAGTAGATCAGCAACAGTGCGCAGATGCCCACCAGGCCGAACTCCTCACCCATCACCGCGATAATAAAGTCGGTGTGGCTTTCCGGCAGGAAGTCCAGGTGCGACTGGGTGCCCAGCAACCAGCCCTTGCCAAACACGCCACCGGAACCGATGGCCGCCTTGGACTGGATGATGTTCCAGCCGGTGCCCAGCGGATCGCTCTCAGGGTCGAGGAAGGTCAGGACCCGCTGCTTCTGATAGTCGTGCATGAAGAAGAACCACATGGCGACAGCCACCGGCACGGCCGCCACCAGCACACTGACGATCCAGCGCCAGCGCAGGCCGCCCATGAACAACACGAATGCACCGCCGGCAAGAATCAGCAGGCCGGTGCCGAGGTCCGGCTGGCGCACGATCAGAATGAACGGAATGCCGATCAGGATCAGGCTGATCCCCACATGCTTGAGCTGCGGCGGCAAGGTGCGCTTGGCCAGGTACCAGGCGATGGTGGCCGGCATGAGGATTTTCATGAATTCCGACGGCTGGAAGCGAATCACCCCCGGGATATTGATCCAACGGGTGGCGCCCATGGCGTTGTGCCCCATGACGTCCACCACCACCAGCAGCAGCACCCCGACGACATACCCCAGCGGCACCCAGCGCGCCATGAAGCGCGGCTCCAACTGGGCGATAACCACCATCGACAACAGGCCCAGGCCAAACGAGGACGCCTGCTTGATCAACAGGTCCCAGTTCTTGCCACTGGCCGAATACAGCACGAACAGGCTACCGGCTGCCAGGGTCAGCAGCAGGATCAGCAACGGGCCATCAATGTGCATGCGTTGCAACAAGGTGGCGCGGCGGCGCATCACATCCTCACTGGAGAGAATGCGGTCGAAATTACTCTTCACGGGCCGTAGCCTCCGCGCTTGAAGGGTTGGCAAACTCAGGCTTGAGCTTGCCGTCCTGGTCCAGCAACCAGGCATCCATGATCTGGCGCACCACCGGGGCGGCCACGCCGGAACCGGACTCGCCGTTCTCGACCATCACCGCCACGGTGATTTTCGGGTTGTCGGCCGGGGCGAAACCGACGAACAAGGCGTGGTCGCGATGGCGTTCCTGGACTTTGGAGCGGTCGTATTTCTCGCCCTGCTTGATTGCGACCACCTGGGCAGTCCCGCTCTTGCCGGCAATCCGATACTGCGCGCCAATGGCCGCCTTGCGCGCCGTGCCTCGCGCGCCGTGCATCACTTGTTGCATGCCGTGGTTGACCTTGGTCCAGTCGGACGGGTCGCGCAGGACGATGTCGGGGATCGGGTTTTCATCCACCGGCTGTTCACCCTCGATGGTCTTGGCCAGGTGCGGACGAATCCACTTGCCTTTGCTGGCCACCAGCGCCGTGGCCTGGGCCAGTTGCAAGGGCGTGGCCTGCATATAGCCCTGGCCGATCCCCAGGATCAGCGTCTCACCGGGGAACCAGGCCTGGCGCCGGGTGGCGCGCTTCCACTCGCGGGACGGCATCAGGCCAGGGGACTCTTCAAACATATCCAGGGACACTTTCTGACCGAGGCCGAACTTGCCCATGTAGGTCGATAAACGATCAATCCCCAGCTTGTGGGCCAGGTCATAGAAGTAGGTGTCGTTGGAACGCATGATCGCCATATCCAGATCCACATAGCCGTCGCCGGTACGGTTCCAGTTACGGTATTTGTGATCGTAGTTGGGCAACATGTAGTAACCCGGATCGTAGACCCGGCTGGAAGCAGTCACGACACCGGCATCCAGGCCGGCAATCGCCACCGCTGGCTTGATGGTCGAACCCGGTGGATACAGACCGCGCAGCACCCGGTTGAACAACGGCCGGTCGATGGAATCACGCAACTCGGCATAGGCCTTGAAGCTGATCCCGGTGACAAACAGGTTGGGGTCGAAACTCGGCTGGCTGACCATGGCCAGGACCTCGCCGGTGTTCGGGTCCAGCGCGACCACCGCACCACGACGCCCGCCGAGGGCCATTTCCGCGGCCTCCTGCAGCTTGATATCCAGGCTCAGAACAATGTCCTTGCCGGGAATCGGGTCGGTGCGCTTGAGCACCCGCAGCACGCGGCCACGGGCGTTGGTCTCGACCTCCTCGTAACCCACCTGGCCGTGCAGCTCCGGCTCGTAGAAGCGCTCGATACCGGTCTTGCCGATATGGTGGGTGCCGCTGTAATTGACCGGATCGAGGGTTTTCAGCTCTTTTTCGTTGATCCGCCCCATATAACCGACCGAGTGGGCAAAGTGCGCCCCCTGCGGGTAATGCCGCACCAGTTGCGCCACCACCTCCACCCCCGGCAGGCGGAACTGGTTCACGGCGATCCTGGCGATCTGCTCTTCAGTCAGCTCAAACAGGATCGGCACCGGTTCAAACGGGCGCCGCCCCTGCTTCATGCGCTTCTCGAAGATCGCCCGGTCTTCCGGCGTCAGTTGCAGCACCTCGACAATCACATCGAGGATCTGCTGCCAGTCACCGGACCGTTCGCGGGTCATGCTCAGGCTGAAACTGGGCCGGTTATCGGCAATCACCACGCCATTGCGGTCGAAAATCAGGCCACGGGTCGGCGGGATCGGCTGCACATGCACCCGGTTGTTTTCCGACAACGTGGAGTGATACTCGTACTGGATCACCTGCAGGTAATACAGACGGGCGATCAACACGCACATCAACGCCACCACCGCGATCGCGCCAAAGATCACACGCGCGCGTACAAGACGTGCGTCTTTCTCGTGGTCCTTGATGCGGATCGGCTGGGTCATCAGGCAGGGCGCAGACTATTTGTGGTAAGGGTGCCCGGACAGGACTGTCCAGGCGCGATACAGCTGTTCACCAATCAGAATCCGCACCAGCGGATGGGGCAACGTCAGGGGCGACAGCGACCAGCGCTGATCGGCCCGCGCGCAGACTTCCGGCGCCAACCCCTCGGGGCCGCCGACCATGAAGTTGACCGTGCGCGAATCCAGGCGCCAGCGATCCAGTTCCACCGCCAACTGCTCGGTGCTCCAGGGTTTGCCGTGCACCTCAAGGGTGACGATGCGCTCGTTGGCACCGACCTTGGCCAGCATCGCCTCGCCTTCCTGACGGATAAAGCGCGCCACATCGGCGTTCTTGCCCCGGGTGTTGAGGGGTATTTCCACCAGTTCCAGAGCCAATTCGGATGGCAGACGCTTGGCATATTCATGCCAGCCTTCTTCCACCCACTTGGGCATGCGTGAACCGACAGCGATCAGACGCAGGCGCACAGCCGTTCCTTATTCCTGGTCTTTGTTGAGCTTGTCGAAGTGCGCGTGACCGACTTCAGGGCTGTGGTGCTTGCCATCGGCAGCACGGCTCTGCTCGGCGCCTTTCCACAGACGCTCCAGGTCGTAGAACTGGCGAGCGTTGCTGGTCATCATGTGTACGATCACGGTGTCCAGGTCAGCCAGCACCCAGTCGCTATCGCCCTTGCCTTCTTCACCCAGTGGCTTGACGCCCTGGGCTTTGACGGCTTCGCGAACCTTGTCCAGCATCGCGCCGATCTGGCGGTTGGAGGTACCGGTGGCGATGATCATGAAGTCGGTGATGCTTTGCTTGTCGCGCACGTCCAGGACCTGGATGTCCTGGGCCTTCACGTCTTCCAGGGCGGCTACGGCCAGCGCGACCAGCGCTTCGCCTTCAGGGGCCGGGACCAGCAGGGCTTCCACTGGCAACGGTGCGCTCTTGAACGTGCCTTTGCGCTTAACTTTGCTTACGTCTTTGTTCGTCATATAAAACTCGTTTTGCTCATTAGTTCGGGCGCTTCAATACACGACTATTCGTGCCTTCAAGCGCGCCTTTTCAGTTCGACGCACGGTAAAGCCCGTGCGCATCGATGTAGGCCAGGACCGCGTCAGGCACCAGGAAACGTACCGACTTACCGCTGGCCAGCAGTTGACGGATCTGGGTGGCGGACACCGCAAGCGGGGTCTGCCAGACGAATGCAATATTCCCGCTCGGCCCGGTCAGGGCCTGTGGGTCACTTACCGACCGCGCTGCCAGCAGGTTGCGCAAGGCATCCGGCGGTTCGCTGTCGGCATCCGGGCGTTGCAAAACCAGGATGTGGCAATGCTGGAGCAACTCTTCCCAGCGATGCCAAGTGGGCAGTCCGCAAAATGCGTCCCAGCCCAAAAGCAGAAACAACTGGTCATCGGCGGCCAACTCGGCCCGCGTCTGTTCCAGGGTGTCGATAGTGTAGGACGGTTTATCGCGTTTGAGCTCGCGGTCGTCCACCACCAACGGGGCAATCCCGGCCACCGCACACTGCACCATCGCCAGGCGCTCCTGCGCGCTGACCTGCGGTGTGTCCCGGTGCGGCGGCCTGGCATTGGGGATCAGCCGCAGCTCTTGCAGCCCGAGGGTATCCGCCACTTCCAGGGCACTGCGCAAATGGCCGATGTGCACGGGGTCGAAGGTACCGCCGAGCAGCCCGATGCGTTTACCCATCAAGTGCGCACATGACCATCGCCAAAGACCACGTACTTCTCGCTGGTCAGGCCTTCCAGGCCCACCGGGCCACGGGCATGCAGCTTGTCCGTGGAAATCCCGATCTCCGCCCCCAGGCCGTACTCGAAGCCGTCGGCAAAACGCGTCGAGGCGTTGATCATCACCGAAGCAGAGTCTACTTCGGTGAGGAAACGCCGGGCATCGCTGAAATGCTCGGAAACAATGGCGTCGGTATGCTTGGAGCCGTAGGTATTGATGTGCTCGATGGCCTGGTCCAGGTCATCGACGATACGAATCGACAGGATCGGCGCCGTGTATTCGGTGTACCAGTCCTGCTCGGTGGCTTCGATCACGTCGCTGCCCAGCAATGCCCGGGTACGCTCGCAACCCCGCAACTCCACGCCTTTGTCACGGTAGATTGCAGCCAGCGGCGGCAACACGCGCTCGGCAATGCCGGCGTGGACCAACAGGGTTTCCATGGTGTTGCACGGCGCGTAGCGGTGGGTCTTGGCGTTATCGGCAATGCGGATCGCCTTGTCGAGATCGGCCGCCACGTCGATAAACACATGGCAGACGCCATCCAGGTGCTTGATAACTGGCACCTTGGCATCGCGGCTGACACGTTCGATCAGGCCCTTGCCGCCGCGTGGAACAATTACGTCGACAAACTCCGGCATGGTGATCAGCGCCCCGACGGCGGCGCGGTCGGTGGTTTCCACCACTTGCACCACTTCAGCCGGCAACTCGGCCACGGCCAGGCCTTGCTGGATGCAGGCGGCGATGGCGCGGTTGGAATGGATCGCTTCGGAGCCGCCGCGCAGGATGGTGGCGTTGCCGGACTTCAGGCACAGGCTCGCGGCGTCGATGGTCACGTTGGGCCGCGACTCATAGATGATGCCGATCACGCCCAGGGGCACACGCATCTTGCCGACCTGGATACCTGACGGCAGGTAGCGCATGTCGCGGATCTCACCGATGGGGTCCGGCAGCTTGGCCACCTGGCGCAAGCCTTCGATCATGTCGTCGATACGGGCCGGCGTCAGCGCCAGGCGATCCAGCAATGCCGGCTCCAGACCATTGGCCCGGCCGTTGGCCAGGTCCAGCTCGTTGGCAGCGGTCAACTCGGAGCGCGAGGCATCCAGAGCATCGGCGGCCGCCAGCAGGGCACGGTTCTTCTGCGCGGTGCTCGCACGGGCGATCAACCGCGAGGCCTGACGGGCAGCGCGACCCAGGCGGGTCATGTAGTCAAGAACGGACTCAGTCATGGTCTGGTGGGGTCTTGGCAAAGAGGAAAGCGGCAGATTATAGCTGTCGCGCCGTCCTACGGACAGCGGTGAGGGGCGGATGGTCGAAATGAACTGTAAAAACTCGACGTTCAGCGGTGATTAAGGCTGAAGTTGATATCATCCTGTCACATTTGGCCTGCGCAACCGTCCATCGTCATGTCCAGTTCTCCCCCAAAGCTCCCCGCCAACCCCCTGCCGGATGGCTTTTTCGACCGCGACGCGCAAACGCTCGCGAAAGATTTGCTGGGCAAAGTCATCCGCCATCGGGTCGGCGAGTTGTGGCTGTCGGCGCGAATTATTGAAACCGAAGCCTATTATTTGGCCGAAAAAGGCAGCCATGCGTCCCTCGGCTACACAGAAAAGCGTAAGGCTTTGTTTCTGGATGGCGGCCACATCTATATGTACTACGCCCGTGGCGGTGACTCCCTGAACTTCAGTGCCCAGGGGCCAGGCAATGCCGTGCTGATCAAGTCGGCCTACCCCTGGGTGGATGAGGTATCAGGGCCTGCCAGCCTGGCGCAAATGCTCCTCAACAACCCCGACGCCAGCGGCCGTCCGCGCCCGGCCCAGAAGCTTTGCGCCGGGCAAACCCTGCTGTGCAAGGCCCTGGGTTTAAAGGTGCCAATGTGGGACGCCAAGCGCTTCGACCAGGAGCGGCTGTACGTCGAGGATGTGGGCCTGGCCCCCACGCAGATTATCCAGACCACCCGCCTGGGCATTCCCGGCGGGCGCGATGAACACCTGATGTATCGCTTTGTCGATGGCGGCTATGCGCCCTATTGCACACGGAACCCGTTGCGACGCGGCCAGGTCGAAGGCCGCGATTACGTTTTGATTTGAAATATGCCCTGCAGGAATGGGCTTATGGGGGAGCGGGCTTGCTCGCGATAGCATCACCTCGGTCTGTCAGTCATACCGAGTCGCCTGCATCGCGAGCAAGCCCGCTCCCACACAAGCTCGCCCCTATAGAGGGACATCACCACTGATGGAGAGGATTGTATGGGCCCATGGCTCGATGGCATTACTGGCTGGCTGACCCTTAACCCGCAATGGCTGGCCGCGGCGGTGTTTATCGTCGCCTTTGTGGAATGCCTGGCCATCGCCGGGATTATCGTGCCAGGCACGGTGCTGCTGTTTGCGATTGCCGCACTGGCCGGCAGCGGCGCGCTGTCCCTGAGTGAAACCCTGCTGCTGGGCTTGCTCGGCGGGCTTTTGGGCGACGGAATTTCCTACTACCTGGGCCGGCATTTCCACCAGAACATCCGGCGCCTGCCCGGCTTGCGCCATCATCCCGAGTGGATGGACGGGGCCGAGGCCTACTTCCAGAAGTACGGCATCGTCAGCCTGCTGGTAGGACGCTTCATCGGCCCATTGCGCCCCATGCTGCCCATGGTCGCCGGGATGTGTGATATGCCGTTCCCGCGCTTTGCCGCCGTCAGCGTGCTGGCCGCCACCGGCTGGTCAATCGCCTATCTGTTGCCGGGCTGGGCCGCCGGCGCGGCGTTTCGGTTGCCGCTGCCCGAAGGGTTCTGGCCCGAGGCCGGGGTGGTTGCCGCGTGCCTGGCCGTGTTGTTCGGCATCGCCCTCAACAGCACCTTGCGCGGCCATCGCCGGGCCACGTTGTGGATGGGCTGCGCCAGCCTGGCGTTGTTGATCGCGATGTTTATCGGTTATCCGTACCTGAACCATTTTGACCAGGGTTTGATGGCCCTGGTCCAGGAACACCGAGGCCCGGCGATGGACCGGATCATGGTGATGACCACCCAGTTGGGCGAGTTCAAGAAGATGTTCGTCGCCAGCGCGGTGCTGACCGGCCTGCTGCTGCTGGCGCGACAATGGCGCCAGGCGATTTTCGTCGGTGCCACCCTGCTCGGGGCCGCGCTGATCAACACCGGGAGCAAGCTGTTCTTTGCCCGCGGCCGGCCAGAAATCCTCGTCGACCCGCTGACCAGCTTCAGCATGCCCAGCGGTCACGCCTCTGGCTCGTTTGCGTTCTTCCTCGCGCTGGCGGTGCTGGCCGGTCGCGGCCAACCGACCCGCATGCGCCTGGCATGGCTGCTATTGGGCGCCATTCCGGCCGCTGCCATTGCGTTGTCGCGGGTATATCTGGGGGCCCACTGGCCGAGTGATATCCTCGCCGGCACCTTGCTGGCCATGACGGTCTGCGCCTTCAGCCTGACCTTGAGCCAGCGCCACAGCCTGCTGCCGCCCATGGCGCCGAAGGTATGGTGGTTGATCGTGCCGGGGTGCGTGGCGGTCCTGGGGTTCTTTGCCCTGACCGGCACCTCCCATGCCCTGCTGCGCTACGCTTATTGAGCTAGGCCGGGCCGACCCAGTCCACGGGAGCGTGACGCCGTTCGGCGCAGCGCTCCCGGCGCTCCAGCAACATTTCATCGGCAATTTCGGCAGCCCGCTCGGCAATGTATTCGGGGCCGCGATCGCGGGCCTGCTGAATCACTTGCGCGGTCACACTGACAAAAAATGCGTCCCAGACCAGTTGCTCCGATGGCGATAATCGAATCATGTTCATTCCCTGATAGTGGTGGCGGAGCCTCCACTATTTCAGGCGATGGGCACGCGGCAACGATGAAAAATCCGAAGCGGTCACGGATTATTCCGAGATAACGGCACTCAAGCGAACAGCTCGCCCTGCAATTCATCCAGCAGCACCTGAATCGCATCCAGGCGCAGCACCGGATCGTCGAGCTGCAGCAGCTCGATCTTGTCGGCGTCGGTAAACGGCAACAGGTAGGCCAGGCGGTTGCCCAGTTCCTGCTGCCCGTGCACGTCGGCGCCCATATCCAGTGAGGCGACCATCGGATGCTCGGCCAATGCCTGCAGCAGGGCCAACAGGTCGGCGTCTTCCTCATCCAACGGGCGCTCGGGCTGCTCTTGCAGCCACTCGACATCGGCGACCAGTAGTTGATCGCGCTGGACCTGCGCCTCCCGCACCCGAAACCTGCGCCCACCCTCGACACGGATCCCCAGCAGGCCATTGTCCTGCTGCTTGAAATCCCGAATCAGCGCTTCGCACCCCATCAATGCATAGCCGTCCGGCGCGAGACCGACTTCCTGGCCATCGAGGATGCACACCACGCCAAAGCCTTCGCCCTTTTTCATACAGCGACTGATCATGTCCAGGTAGCGCGCCTCGAACAGCTGCAGGTCGAGTGTGCAACCTGGAAACAGCACAGTATTGAGAGGGAACAGCGCCAGACTCATAAAGCGTTCCTTAAACCCGACTTAAATCGCCAAAGACACGGCCAATGGCAGGAATACTGCCGTAGCCACGCCCATCAAACTCATCGCCAATGCCGCAAAGGCGCCACACTCCTCGCTTTCCTGCAAGGCCACCGAGGTGCCGACCGCGTGGGCGGTCATGCCCAGGGCCATGCCCCGCGCCTCCGGGGTGTGCACGCCCAGATACGACAGAAAGGCCGGCCCGATCATCGCCCCGATGACCCCGGTGATCAGCACGAACACCGCCGCCAGTGCCGCGACGCCGCCGATCTGCTCGGCCACCAGCATGGCGATGGGCGAGGTCACCGACTTGGGCGCCATGGTCATCAGCACCATGTGTTCGGCGCCAAACCACCAACCCAGCCCAATGCACAGGCCAGTGGCAAACACGCCCCCCACCACCAGCGTAGTAAAAATCGGCCAGAACAACTGGCGAATCCGTCGCAGGTTCAGGTACAGCGGCACCGCCAGTGCCACGGTGGCCGGGCCCAGCAGGATGCTCATGATCTCGGTACTTTTGCGGTATTCGACATAGGTCAGGCCGCACCCCAGCAACACGCCGATCACCAGCAACATCGAGACCAGCACCGGTTGCAGGAAGATCCAGCGAGTTTTCTCGAACCCCGCCAGCACCAGTTGATAGGCGCCCAGGGTAATGCCGATGCCAAACAAGGGATGGTGGATCACCGCAGCCCACGCGCCCTGCCAATCGAAGGTCATTGCCCCTCCTCCCGCTGTGCCTGGCGCTTGACCAGCTTTTGCATGAGCACGCCGACAAAGGCCATGGCAATCACCAGCGACAACACCAGCGCCCCGACGATGGCCCAGAAGTCGGCGGCAATGTCCTTGGCATACACCATCACCCCCACTGCCGGCGGCACCAGCAGCAACGGCAGGTAACGCAACAGGCTGCCGGCCGCCAGGCTCAGTGGCTCACCGACCTCGCCGCGCCACACCAGATACGCCAGCAGCAACAGCAGGCCGACAATCGGCCCCGGCAAAACCGGCAGGAACAAGTGATTGATTGCCGTGCCCAGCAATTGAAACAACACCAGCCATGTCAAACCGCGTAACAACATGGGTTTTTCTCCCCCAAAAGCCCGTGGGCATTATAAGCACGCCGCTCCTATGAACAGGCATTCGCCAAAAGCATGGTGGGTTGACCGGGCCATTTGCCCATGATGATCTACATTGGTTCTCTGCAAACCACCTAAAACAACAACCCCCTGCCGGCGCCAGCGTGCCCGTGCCGCCAGGGAGAGATAGATGAACCAAGGAGAGTCGCAATGCCCTTTGTACCTGTAGCGCAACTCAATGAATATGTCGGCAAGGAACTGGGACGTTCCGCATGGCTCACCATCGACCAGGAGCGTATCAACCTGTTCGCGGAAGCGACCGGCGATTTTCAGTTCATCCACGTCGACCCGGTAAAAGCCGCCCAGACTCCGTTTGGCAGCACCATCGCCCATGGCTTTCTGTCGCTGTCGCTGATCCCCAAATTGATCGAAGACATCCTGATCATGCCCGAGGGTTTGAAGATGGCGGTCAACTACGGCCTGGACAGCGTGCGCTTTATCCAGCCGGTGAAAGTCAACTCCAAGGTACGCCTGGCGGTGACCCTCACCGACGCCACCGAGAAAAAGCCTGGCCAGTGGCTGCTCAAGGCCAGCTGCACCCTGGAAATCGACGGCCAGGAAAAACCGGCCTACATCGCCGAGTCGCTGTCACTGTGCTTCGTCTGACACACCTGTAGGAGCCGGCCTGCCGGCGATAGCGCCAGCAGCCGCGCCATCGCCGACAAGTCCTTATTCGCACACAGACCACTAGGTATAGCTTCCCCCGCTGCGGCATACTCGGCGCTCAATTACCCGGATCCCGCTATGCGCCCACTCGTCCCCCTTGCTCTCGCCTTGTTGCTCACCGCTTGCGGCGACGGCGAATCCCTGTTGCCGCCCGATGCCCGGCTGCCGGACGGTGGGCGTTATCGCGGGGATGTAGTCGATGGGCTGCTGCAAGGCCAGGGCCGGGTGGACTACCCCAACGGCAGTTGGTACGCCGGGCAATTCGACAAAGGCCAATGGCACGGCCAGGGCGAATGGCATGGCAGCAATGGCGAGGTTTATAAAGGCCAGTTCCAGCAGGGCCTGTTCGATGGCCAGGGCACCCTGACCACGGCGGCCAACACCTACGTCGGCGGCTTCAAGCAAGGCCGGCGCAACGGCGAAGGCACCCTCAAAGAGGGGCAAATGACCTATCGCGGCGAATTCAAAGACGACCAATACTCCGGCCTCGGCCGCCTGGAACTGCCCGACGGCAGCCAGTACCAGGGCCAATTTGCCCACGGCAAGCCCAACGGCGAAGGCCAGCGCAACGACGACAGCGGCAACCAGTTCAGCGGCCGTTTCGTCAATGGCCAACTGGAAGGCAACGGTACCTTCAACAGCGCCGAAGGCGACATGTACGTCGGCCACTTCAAGCAGAACCAACTCAACGGCAAGGGTCGTTACGAAAACGCCGACGGCGACGTGTGGACCGGTGAGTTCCGCGAAGGCGCCCTGAGCGGCAAGGGTGAGCTGACCGGCGTGGACGGCAGCCATTACATCGGGTACTTCAGTGACTGGCGCTTTACCGGTGAGGGGCGCCTGAACCTCAGCGATGGCAGCTTCTACATCGGCGGCTTCGACAACGACAGCTATCACGGCCAAGGCACCCTGGTACTCACCGATGGCACGGTGCAAGCAGGGACCTGGGCCAACGGCCTGCGCGTACGCGATGCCGACGGCAAGCTGTTGCCCGACACCCTGGAAGTCGGGGTGCTGGCCCAGGGCCGCTTGCTCGACGACGCCCTCGCCGCCGTGCCGGCATCCACCCCGGCTGTCGAGCTGTACAGCCTGGTGGTGGCCGGTGACGGCAAGCAAAGCGTATTCCTGCGCGAGGCCGACTACGTCAGCAACCTACTGAGCAGCCGCTTCGGCGCCCGCGGGCAGATCCGCCTGGTCAACCACCGCGACCATATCGCCTACCGCCCGATGGCGACCCGCGAAAGCCTGCGCCGCGCCGTGCAGACCCTGGCCGAGCGCGCCGGCCCCGAAGACCTGGTGTTTATCTACCTGACCAGCCACGGCACCCACGAACATCAACTGGTGCTCGACCAACCGCGCATGGAGCTGGCCGACCTGCCGAGCGACGAGCTGGCGGCGGTGATGGCGCCGCTGAAAAACCGCGACAAAGTCATCGTGATTTCCGCCTGCTACTCCGGCGGTTTCATCCCGGCGCTCAAGGATGAACACACCCTGATCATGACCGCCTCCCGCGCCGACCGCGTGTCGTTTGGCTGCTCGGAAGAAGCCGACTTCACCTACTTTGGCGACGCCCTGTTCGCCCAGGCCCTGACCCAGACCGACGATTTGCTGCACGCCTTCAAGCTGGCCCAACGGCATGTGACCGAACGGGAAATGGCGGACAACTTCGAAGCCTCCGAACCACAGATCTGGGCCCCCAAGAGTGTGATCGCCCGTTGGCAACAATTACGTAAACAGCAGGCACGAAAGGCGCTGGAAAGCGTCTCTATCAATAGCAAGGAAGCAAAGAGCAACTAAGCTGAAACTGTATCAAGGGGGGAAACACTATGTACTTGACGCCTCAGCATATATTGCTTGCCGGAGCCTCGGGCTTGACCGGGGAACATCTGCTGGACCGCCTGCTCAACGAGCCTACCGTCACCCGCGTATTGGCGCCCAGCCGCCGGCCACTGGCCGAACACCCGCGCCTGGAAAACCTGGTCGGCGACCCCAGCACATTGCTGCCACAACTGAGCGGCCGGGTCGACCTGGCCTTCTGCTGCCTGGGCACCACGCTTAAGCAGGCAGGTTCCGAGCAGGCGTTCCGCGCCGTAGACCTGGACCTGGTGGTGGCGTTCGGCAAGCGCGCCCGGGAGATGGGTGCACGGCATCTGATCGTGATCAGCGCGATAGGCGCCGACCCCAAATCCTCGGTGTTCTATAACCGGGTCAAGGGTGAGATGGAGCAGGCCTTGCAGGCTCAGGGCTGGCCACAACTGACCATCGTGCGGCCCTCGCTGCTACTGGGCGAGCGCCTGGAGACACGCTTGGCGGAGAAACTCGCAGGGCCGTTGTCGCGGCTGATTCCCGGCAAGTATCGTGGCATCGAAGTGTGCGAGCTGGCCCGGGCCATGTGGCGCCTGGCCCTGGAGGAGCAGGACGGGGTGCGGATTGTCGAGTCGGATGAGTTGCGTAAGCTCGGCAAGTGAATCTGCGGTGACCGGGCGGGCCTCATCGCGGGCAAGCCCGGCTCCCCCATGAATGCATTCACCGATCAAATGGGGGAGCTGGCTTGCCTGCGATGGGGCCCGCCCAGACCACAACTATCGCTACAGGCTACAACCCACCCGTCGCATTAAACCCAACCCCCAATACCGTCAACGCCGACAGCGGCAACAGCAGCGTGTCGAGCAGCGCGCTGGCCGGCAGGTCGAGGCCCGGGTAGCTCGGCGCTTCGGCGCCAAAACGGTCCATGGCACAGCAACCACCCTGCATCGCATACAGATCCAGGCGCGTGCCCGCATACACCACCGGCGCACCGGGTTTCGCCGCATCCAGGGTGCGTACGGTGGCGCAGCCTGCCAGTTGCAGGCCCAGCACGATCAGCAGGACTTTATTCATCGCTGCTCAAATGATGCTCACCCCAGCGCGGCAACATGTCCTGGGGGATGTTCAGCAAGTTGAGAATCCGTGCCACCACGAAATCCACCAGGTCATCAATGGTCTGCGGCTGGTGATAAAAGCCCGGCGACGCCGGCAGGATGGTCACGCCCATATTCGACAGTTTGAGCATGTGCTCCAGGTGAATGCTCGAATACGGCGCCTCGCGCGGCACCAGGATCAACTGGCGGCGCTCCTTCAAGGTCACGTCCGCCGCGCGCTCGATCAGATTGTTGCAGGCACCGGTGGCGATCGCCGACAGGGTGCCGGTGGAACACGGCACCACCACCATTGCCGCCGGCGCACCGGAGCCGGAGGCCACGGGCGACATCCAGTCTTCCTTGCCATAGACCTTGATCTGCCCCGCCGCCGCACCGGTGTATTCGGTCAGGAAGGCCTGCATCATCTGCACCTTGGGCGGCAGCGAGACGTCAGTCTCGGTGGCCATCACCAATTGCGCAGCCTTGGAAATCAGGAAATGCACCTCGCGGTCTTCGCGCACCAGGCAATCGAGCAAACGCAAGCCATAGGGCGCGCCGGAGGCGCCGGTCATCGCCAGGGTGATGCGCTCCGGCCCGCTCATTGCAGCGCCTCGGCGAGTTTGCCGTGCAGGCCGCCAAAGCCGCCATTGCTCATGATCACCACGTGGGTACCGGGCTTGGCCTGGCTTTTGACCCGTTCGATGATGCCTTCCAGGGAGTCGCTGACAATCGACGGCACCGTGCAAAGCCTGGCCACGGCTGCCAGGTCCCAACCCAGGTTGGCTGGCGCGTACCACACCACCTGGTCGGCATCGTTGACGCTTTCCGGCAGGCCATCACGGTGCGCGCCCAGCTTCATGGAGTTGGACCGCGGCTCGATAATCGCAATCACCGGCGCATCGCCAACGCGCTTGCGCAGGCCGTCGAGGGTGGTGGCAATCGCCGTGGGGTGGTGGGCGAAGTCGTCGTAGATGGTAATCCCGTTCACTTCGGCGACCTTTTCCATACGCCGCTTGACGCTCTTGAACGCGCTCAGCGCGGCAATGCCCATGGCCGGTACCACGCCGACATGCCGGGCTGCAGCCAGGGTCACCAGGGCGTTGGCGACGTTATGCTGGCCGGTCATGTCCCAATCGACGATGCCTTGGGCCTCGCCCTCAAACAGCACTTCGAATTGGCTACCATCCTCGCTCAACAACTTGACCTGCCACTGCCCGCCGGCGCCAGTGGTTTGTACCGGCGTCCAGCAGCCCATCTCGATCACGCGCTGCAAAGCCGGCTCGGTGGTGGGGTGAATCACCAGGCCTTCGCTGGGAATGGTGCGTACCAGATGGTGGAATTGCCGCTCGATGGCCGGCAGATCAGGGAAGATGTCCGCATGATCGAACTCCAGGTTGTTCAAAATCGCCGTGCGCGGGCGGTAGTGAACGAACTTGGAGCGCTTGTCGAAGAAGGCGCTGTCGTATTCATCGGCCTCGATCACAAAAAACGGTGTATCGCCCAAACGCGCCGACACCGAGAAATTCTGTGGCACGCCGCCGATCAGGAAGCCGGGGCTCATGCCTGCATGCTCCAACACCCAGGCCAGCATGCTGCTGGTGGTGGTCTTGCCATGGGTACCGGCTACCGCCAGCACCCAGCGGCCCTGCAGCACGTGATCGGCCAGCCATTGCGGGCCGGACACATAGGGCAGGCCTTTGTTCAGCACGTACTCCACGGCAGGGTTGCCACGGGACATGGCATTGCCGATCACCACCAGGTCCGGGACCGGATCGAATTGCGCCGGGTCGTAACCCTGGGTCAGCTCAATGCCCTGGGCCTGCAACTGCGTGCTCATGGGCGGATAGACATTGGCATCGGAGCCGGTGACATGATGCCCCAGCTCTTTGGCCAGGACCGCCATTGAGCCCATGAAGGTGCCGCAAATACCGAGAATATGAATGTGCATAGTCGACCTCGTAAAACATCGAGGCAGGTTAGCGTAGGGTGGGAAAATTCGCACTCTTTTAGCGATTAGCGTGCGATCTTTTCCGCCACTGAGCGTGGCGCTCACTGATAAACAGTCGAGGGACTTTTCTACTCTTTTTTGCAATTCAGTACACTGGAATCAAGCCCGGCATTTAGGAACTCCCGCAAAATACCGGGCCTGACAGCTGCTACTTAGTAAAAAATACAACCGAACTCAAACCACCGAACCAAAAGCAGACAGACCACTATCAAACTATCTCTTTCTTGCCTTTTGTTTCCACTTCCCGAATGGCAACCATCCTTGCAATGAAGTTATTGATTGTTTCGTTCCTTTTATCAAGTACATCCAGGCGACTGGTAACAGTTTTAGGCTCGACCACTGATTCTTCTTTATACGGCTTGAAAATAAAACCGTTTTCCGCAGCCGTCAGCTCCATATTTTTCTCTGCTGCGCCGTACAACTCCTCAAGTTTTTTGATACGCGCATTTGTCTCGGTTGGCCAGTTCGGATCTTTCGTAAGAGCCTCACCATCCCCTCCCTCAGCCAGCAGTTGAATAGTGTTAACCGCGTACAGCAACTTTGTCTCGGCATTATCCAACCGCAACTTAATCATTGTGGCGTCTTGCTCTCCTGTACCGCCTGCCGCTGGCGTAACGCCATTGGATTGCTGACTCGGAGCCGGCTGGTGGGCCGGGGGCAATAATGGGGTAGTGGCGCTAAAGCTACCCTTGATGGTTTCACCGCTCCAAACCGATCCGGCATAAGTACCAATACTCAACGGAGTACTAACCAGGCCATTTACGGACGCATTCACAAAAGCATCGCGAGCTACAGTTTTCAAAGGTGTATCGGTTTTAAACACACCGGCCTTGACCAGGCGATCAGCCGCAATCAGATTGGTGGCAACATCGCCAAATGTCTTGGGTTGCGCAACCACGGGCTTGGGCCCAACGGGCAGTGAGGCGCCAGGGTGCTGCGTTTTGAACACAATGTCCCTGAAGTTAGCTATCCCCTTGCTGTTCGAGGCCCCTGCAGTCGGACGGGGAGCCACATTGGGCTTTACTGACGCTGTCTGTACAAATTTACCGGCGATCCCGTTAGAGGGGACTTTAAGGGTCTTTGATCCTGCGCTGGAAAACGGTCGAGGAAGGCGAGGGGATCCAAACCCGCGCCTGACTCGCACGGCGCCTTCACCCGAATTTTCACCCGTACTGTTCGCCTCGCTGGACGCCTGGGTGTCTGGAGTTTGCGCCGTTTCATCAAAGTAGGACGCACTTTTCGTAACGGCTGATGCCTGGTGCCGGGGCAAGCCATCCACGGGATCATTCACGTGCAACGGAACCGAAACAGGAAAACCTGAAATATTCATATTGCCACCTATATAGTAAAAAACACGTCAACGACGTGATTACTATCAATTTTATTCATCCCTAGTGTCAAAGCATCATAAACGATGAACCATCCTTTCCACTTGAGTATGAGATAGGCAGACTTCAGTTCCACACAACACACAAATTAAATGAACCATTACAACCAATAGCGTCACACCTCAACCGCAACACTTTTCACACCGACGAATCATGCAAACACCTAAAAACAATAAATGCATTAAATAATCACCCCGCCAAGTCGCAACCAGTAAGCTAGCAATCACACACAACTTCACAACAAATATATTAACCCCTATTACACCCATACCCATTGAACAGAGATCATGAGGGCGAATTGATCAGCACAGGCGTCAAAGCACAGGAGCGGTCTTTACCCTCGCTCAGCCCGCAGAACGCAACGCAATTCCATGCTTGCGCAGCTTGCGGTACAGCGTATTGCGGCTAATGCCCAACTGCTCTGCAGCAAGGGTCATATGCCAGCGCTGCTGCTCCAGCATGTTCAGCAATGCCAGCCGCTCGGCATCTTCCAACGGCTGCTTGACGACGGTTCGCGCCTGGACAGGCACCCGGCCAATTATCGCAGGCAGATCGCTCAACCCGACCCGTGCGCCCTCGCAGAGTGCAGCCAACGTACGCAACACCGTGCGCATCTGTCGCACGTTACCCGGCCACGAGAAGTCCAACAGTGCCTGACGCGCATCGTCATCAAGTACGATTGTCTGCCCCTGCGCTTCCTGCGCCAGGAGAAAGTCCAGCAACTGCGACTTGTCAGTGCGCTCGCGCAACGGCGGCAAGGCGATTTCCAGGCCATTGAGCCGGTAATACAAGTCCTCGCGGAAACTGGCGTCACGCACACGTTCCTGCAAGTTGCGGTGCGTCGCGCTGATCACCCGCACGTCCACCGCTTGCGGCTCACCCCCAATGGGCACCACCAGCCGGTCTTCCAACACTCTTAGCAACCGGGTCTGCAACGCCAGCGGCATATCGCCGATTTCATCGAGGAACAAGGTACCGCCATCGGCCTGTTGCAGCTTGCCGCGCATGCCTTCCTTGCGGGAGCCGGTGAAACTGCCACCGCGATAACCGAACAATTCGCTCTCGATCAGGCTCTCAGGGATGGCCGCGCAGTTCAGGGCGACGAAGGGTTTGTCGGCACGCTGGCTGGCATGGTGCACGGCTTTGGCGAATGCCTCCTTGCCGGAGCCGGTTTCGCCATTGATCAGCAGCGGCACGTCGCGCTCAAAGACCCGCAGGGCCTTGCGAAAGTCATTCTGCAGCGCCTCATCGCCCAGGCAGATGCCCGGCACGCGCGGCCGCTCGACCTTGGGCGGCGCCGGAACCCGTGGGCCGGGCGCCCGCCGGGCCTCGCCGCGCAACACCGCGAACAGGCTGCGCCCATCGCGGGTGCGCAGGGGCCAACTGGCGCTGGCGTTGGCACTGGCGCGGCCGAGCAAGTCATCCAGGCGGCAGTCGAAAAACATCTCCACCGGCAGGCCCAGCAAACGCCCGCGTGGCAGCCCCAGCAGGTTCTGCGCGCTTTGGTTGAGCGCACAGATCCGCCCTTCACCGTCGAACGCCAGCAGCCCTTCGCTGAACAGGCCCACGGATTCGGCCTGCAGGTGGAAACGCAGCAACCAGTGGTTTTCAAAGTGGCGCAGGAAGTAGCAGCTCTCGATCATCTTCGCCGACAGATTGACCAGCGCCATGGTATGGAACTGGCTCTGACGCGATACCGCCTCACGGGCCGAGGACACGTCCAACACTGCCAGCAGGTCGCCATGGGGGTCGAATACCGGGCTGGCGGAACAGGTCAGGCCGGTGTGGCGCCCGCGAAAGTGTTCATCGCGATGAATGGTCAGGGCCTGGCGCTCCACCAGGCAGGTGCCGATGCCGTTGGTGCCTTCACAGGCCTCGCTCCAGTCAGCGCCGAGCCATAGGCCGGCATGCTCGAACACCTTACGCTCGCTAGGCGCGGTGACGCAGTTGAGGATCACCCCGCGCGCATCGGTCAACAGCACCGCGTGCCCGGCGCCGGAAAGCTGTTGATGCAAATTGTTCATTTCGGTGCCGGCGATGTGCAGCACCTGCTGCAGGCGCTCGCGGCTTTCCAGCAGGCGATCGTGCTCCAGCACCGTGGGGGCAATGGTCAGTGCCGGGTCGAGGTGATAGTCCTCCAGGCAGCGCAGCCAGGAACGGGCAATCGAGGGATCGCTGCCGGGACCGTGCAGCGGGTCTTGCCCACGGGTGACCGTCAGGACTTGCCGGGCATGGCGGCTGAAATGATCGTTTTGCATCTTCTTATTGTTCTCCTGTTGCGTGGGACACACCGCGGACCGGGACGCCCAGCATCCTCCACGCCTTGGCGCATTGCAATCCCGGGGCGACCCATGGGTCACAGGTTGTATCGCCGGTGGTACAAACTGTCACCCCGACTGTCCCAAAGCTGTCACAGCAACGCCTTGCAACAAACCCTAAAGCCTTGATTTACCTGGCCTGGAGGGCACTGGCCCGACCTTTGCTCTACGCTTTATCAAGCGCAGCCACGCTGCACTCCAATAAACATAAGAAGTCAGGAGATACCCACCATGCGTTATGCACACCCCGGTACTGAAGGCGCTATCGTTTCGTTCAAGGCCAAGTACGGCAACTACATCGGTGGCGAATTTGTGGCCCCGATAGATGGCAACTACTTCACCAATACTTCGCCGGTAAACGGCAAGCCCATCGCCGAATTCCCACGCTCCACTGCCAAAGATATCGACAAGGCACTGGACGCCGCCCACGCCGCCGCTGATGCCTGGGGCAAGACCTCGGCCCAGGACCGCTCGCTGGTGCTGCTGAAAATCGCCGACCGCATCGAACAGAACCTCGAACTGCTGGCCATCACCGAAACCTGGGACAACGGCAAGGCCGTACGCGAAACCCTCAACGCCGATATCCCCCTGGCCGCTGACCACTTCCGCTACTTCGCCGGCTGCATCCGCGCCCAGGAAGGCAGCAGCGCCGAGATCAACGAACACACCGCCGCCTATCACTTCCACGAACCCCTGGGCGTGGTCGGGCAGATCATCCCGTGGAACTTCCCGCTGCTGATGGCCGCCTGGAAACTCGCGCCCGCCCTGGCCGCCGGTAACTGCGTGGTACTCAAGCCTGCCGAGCAGACCCCGCTGGGCATCAACGTGCTGATGGAAGTGATCGGCGACCTGCTGCCACCGGGCGTGCTGAACGTGGTGCACGGTTTCGGCAAGGAGGCGGGCGAAGCCCTGGCGACCAGCAAGCGCATCGCCAAGATCGCCTTTACCGGCTCCACGCCGGTGGGTTCGCACATCATGCATTGCGCGGCCGAAAACATTATTCCGTCCACCGTTGAGCTGGGCGGCAAGTCGCCGAACATCTTCTTCGCCGACATCATGAAAGCCGAACCGCAATTTATCGAAAAGGCCGCCGAAGGCCTGGTGCTGGCGTTCTTCAACCAGGGCGAAGTGTGCACCTGCCCATCCCGCGCGCTGGTGGAAGAGTCGATCTACGACGACTTCATGAAGGTGGTGATGAAGAAGGTCGAGTCGATCAAGCGTGGCGACCCGCTGGACACCGACACCATGGTGGGTGCCCAGGCGTCCGAGCAACAGTTCGACAAGATCCTGTCGTACCTGGAAATCGCCAAGGGCGAAGGCGCCGAGCTGCTGACGGGCGGCAAAGTGGAGAAACTGACCGGCGACCTGGCAACCGGCTATTACATCCAGCCGACCCTGCTCAAGGGCACCAACAAGATGCGCGTGTTCCAGGAAGAAATCTTTGGCCCGGTGGTGAGCATCACCACCTTCAAGGATGAAGCCGAAGCCCTGGCGATTGCCAACGACACCGAGTTTGGCCTGGGTGCCGGCTTGTGGACCCGCGACATCAACCGCGCCTACCGCATGGGCCGGGCGATCAAGGCCGGGCGTGTGTGGACCAACTGCTACCACCTGTACCCGGCGCATGCCGCGTTTGGTGGTTACAAGAAGTCCGGTGTGGGCCGTGAGACGCACAAGATGATGCTGGATCACTATCAGCAGACCAAGAACCTGCTGGTGAGCTACGACATCAACCCACTGGGTTTCTTCTAACCCTCCCCCGCTCCCACACTTGAAATGCAATTAAATGTGGGAGCGGGCTTGCTCGCTCCCACACTTGGATCTTCATCAATAGTTGCGACGTGCATTCGGCAGACATCCGCCGAGTTAAAACAATAAAAACAAGGTACTTTCCCATGCCTAGCGAACCGACAGGATCCTCCGTCGACTTCGAAAAAGTCGGCTCCGAATACTTCCAACAACGAGAACTGAAAAAAGGCGCCGCCGGCTGGGTGCTATTAGTCGGCCTCGGCGTTGCCTATGTCATTTCCGGCGACTACGCCGGCTGGAACTTCGGCCTGGCCCAAGGCGGCTGGGGCGGGATGTTCCTCGCCACACTCCTGATGGCCACCATGTACTTGTGCATGTGTTTCTCCCTGGCCGAACTGTCCTCCATGATCCCTACCGCCGGTGGCGGCTATGGTTTTGCCCGCAGCGCCTTCGGCCCCTGGGGAGGATTTCTCACCGGCACGGCGATCCTGATCGAATACGCCATCGCCCCCGCCGCCATCGCGGTGTTTATCGGTGCCTATTGCGAATCACTGTTCGGCATTGGCGGCTGGATGATCTACCTGGCGTTCTACATCATCTTTATCGGCATCCATATCTTTGGCGTCGGTGAAGCGCTGAAGTTGATGTTTGTGATTACCGCCGTCGCCGCAATTGCCCTGGGCGTGTTCCTGGTGGCGATGGTGCCGCACTTCAACGTCGCCAATCTGCTGGACATTCCCGTGACCGAAGCCAAGGGCGCCAGCAGTTTCCTGCCGTTCGGCTATGTCGGCGTGTGGGCCGCGATTCCTTATGCGATCTGGTTCTTCCTCGCCGTCGAAGGCGTGCCCCTGGCCGCCGAAGAAACCAAGAACCCCAAGCGCGACCTGCCCCGCGGCCTGATTGGCGCGATTGTGGTGCTCACCAGCTTTGCCCTGCTGATCCTGGTGATTGCCCCCGGCGGCGCCGGCACCCTGGCGCTGATCAAGTCCGGCAACCCGTTGGTGGAATCCCTGGCCCTGGCCTACGGCGGCTCGACCTGGATGGGCAGCTTCGTCAACCTGGTGGGCCTGGCCGGACTGATCGCGAGCTTCTTCTCGATCATCTATGCCTACTCCCGGCAGATTTTCGCCCTGTCCCGCGCTGGCTACCTGCCGCGCAAACTGTCGCAAACCAATAAAAGCAAGGCACCGGTGCTGGCCCTGGTCATTCCCGGGATCATCGGTTTTGGCCTGTCGCTGACCGGCCAAGGCGACCTGCTGATCCTGGTGGCGGTGTTTGGCGCGACCATTTCCTACGTGCTGATGATGGCCGCGCACATCACCCTGCGCATCCGTCGCCCCAAAATGGAGCGCCCATACCGCACGCCGGGCGGCATCTTCACCTCGGGCCTGGCCCTGATACTGGCCTGCATCGCCGTGGTGGCGGGCTTCCTGGTGGATCCGCGCGTGGTGATTGGCGCGGCGATCATCTATGGAGTATTAATTGCTTACTTCGCTTTCTACAGTCGGCATCACTTGGTAGCAGGCACGCCGGAAGAAGAGTTCGCGGCGATCCAGGCCGCAGAGGCCGCCTTGCACTAAACGCCGTAAACCACGTCGCGGGCCACCGCCCGCGTCGTCATGGAGAGTCTGTATGGCAAGTTTTTCCCACTCGGTCGGTGCATTGACCTACCGTTTCGACAGCCTCAAGGACGTGATGGCCAAGGCCAGTCCCGCCCGCTCCGGGGATTTTCTCGCCGGCGTCGCCGCACAGAACGACGGCGAACGTGTGGCGGCGCAAATGGCCCTGGCCAATATCCCGTTGAAGCACTTCCTGGAAGAGGCGCTGATCCCCTACGAAAGCGACGAAGTCACCCGGCTGATCATCGACACCCACGACCAGCAGGCCTTTGCCGTGGTCAGCCACCTGACCGTCGGCGGCCTGCGGGACTGGCTACTCAGTGACGCGGCCGACGAACACAGCCTGCGTGCACTGGCGCCAGGGTTGACCCCGGAAATGGCCGCCGCCGTGTCGAAGATCATGCGTGTGCAGGACCTGGTGCTGGTGGCGCAGAAGATCCGCGTCGTCACCCAGTTTCGCGGCACCATGGGCCTGCGCGGGCGCTTGTCCACGCGCCTGCAACCTAACCATCCGACGGATGAACCGGCGGGCATCGCCGCGAGCATCCTCGATGGGCTGCTGTACGGCAACGGCGACGCCATGATCGGCATCAACCCGGCCACCGACAGCATCGCCTCGATTTGCGCCATGCTGGAAATGCTCGACGCGATCATCCAGCGCTACGAGATCCCGACCCAGGCCTGTGTGCTGACCCACGTCACCACCTCCATCGAAGCGATCAACCGCGGCGTGCCGCTGGACCTGGTGTTCCAGTCGATCGCCGGCACCGAGGCGGCCAACGCCAGCTTCGGGATCAACCTGAATGTGCTGCAGGAAGGCTACGACGCAGGCCTGAGCCTGAATCGCGGGACTCTGGGGCAAAACCTGATGTATTTCGAGACGGGCCAGGGCAGCGCCCTGTCGGCCAACGCGCATTTCGGGATTGATCAACAAACCTGCGAAACCCGTGCCTATGCTGTGGCGCGGCACTTCAAGCCATTTTTGGTCAACACGGTGGTCGGTTTTATCGGCCCCGAGTACCTGTACAACGGCAAGCAAATCATCCGCGCCGGCCTCGAAGACCATTTCTGCGGCAAGCTGCTCGGCGTGCCCATGGGTTGCGACATCTGCTACACCAACCATGCCGAAGCCGACCAGGACGATATGGACACCCTGCTGACCTTGCTGGGCGTAGCCGGAATCAATTTCATCATGGGCATCCCGGGTTCCGACGACATCATGCTCAACTACCAGACCACATCCTTCCACGACGCGCTCTACGCCAGGCAAACCCTGGGTTTAAAGCCCGCGCCGGAGTTTGAGCAGTGGCTGGCGAAAATGGGCATCTTCACGCAAGCCGATGGCAAGGTGCGGTTTGGTAACAACCTGCCACCAGCCTTCCGCCACGCCTTGGCGCAATTGGGATGAAGGAACCTCCAGTGCAAATCGACACACCTGAAAGCGATAACCCCTGGCTGGAGCTGCGGCGCCTGACCCCGGCGCGAATCGCCCTGGGCCGCACCGGCACCAGTATTCCCACCGGCGCGCAACTGGACTTCCAGTTCGCCCATGCCCAGGCCCGCGACGCGGTACACCTACCGTTTGACCATACCGGCCTGAGCAGCCAGATGGCCGAGCGCGGCCGCGATAGCCTGTTGCTGCACAGCGCCGCGCCCGACCGCCACAGCTACCTGCAACGCCCGGACCTGGGACGGCGCCTGAGCGATGAGTCGGCCCAGACCCTGCGCGACTACGCCCAGGCCAACCCGGGCGGTGTGGACCTGGCGGTGGTAGTGGCCGATGGTTTATCGGCGCTGGCGGTGCATAAACACACCGTGCCGTTTCTGACACGCATGGAAGAACAGACCCACGCTGAAGGCTGGTCCTTGTCGCCGGTGATCCTGGTGGAACAAGGCCGGGTGGCGGTGGCCGATGAGATCGGCCAGTTACTCGGGGCAAAAATGGTGGTGATCCTGATCGGCGAGCGGCCAGGGCTCAGCTCGCCGGACAGCCTGGGGCTGTACTTCACCTATAACCCCAAGGTCGGCCTGACCGACGCCTACCGCAACTGTATTTCCAATGTGCGCCTGGAGGGTCTGAGCTACGGCATGGCCGCGCACCGCCTGCTGTACCTGATGCGCGAGGCCTGTCGGCGGCAGTTGTCGGGGGTCAATCTCAAGGATGAGGCGCAGGTTCAGACCCTGGAATCGGATGATCCGGACCTGATGAAAGGCAATTTCCTGCTCAGCCCAACCAAGGACTGATGCCGGCACGATTGCGATTTTTCACCGCTTTAGGCAGCATCAAGCAGCGGGCGCCCGAGTAATGGACCGTTTGCCGTTGTATTCCTATAGAAGTTGAGGCCTAGCATGCGGATTACTCAAGCGACTCTGGAACACCTGGACCTGTTGACCCCATTATTCGTCAAATACCGCGAGTTCTATGGCGCGCTGCCCTTTCCGGACTCCTCCCGGGCGTTTCTGGAGAAGCGTCTGCGGCGCAAGGAGTCGGTAATCTACCTGGCGCTGCCGGATGACGACGACAGCAAGCTGCTGGGCTTCTGCCAGCTGTATCCGAGCTTTTCTTCGCTGTCGTTGAAACGGGTGTGGATCCTCAATGACATCTACGTCGCCGAGGACGCCCGCCGCCAACTGGTGGCCGACAACCTGATGCGCGCCGCGAAAAAAATGGCCAAGGAAACCAATGCCGTGCGTTTGCGCGTGTCCACCAGCAGTAATAACGCGGTGGCGCAGAAGACCTATGAGTCCATGGGCTTTCGCGAAGATACCGAGTTCAAGAACTACACATTGCCGATCAGCGAAGACTGAAGCCATTCACCCAAACACCCAAAAAATGTGTGCGGGCTTGCTCGCGATAGCGGTGGTTCAGTTGATGTATTTTTAACTGACCCACCGTTATCGCGAGCAAGCCCGCTCCCACATTTGGATCAGTGCTAGCCAGAATAGCCGCGACATCCCCCGCTACAAAACCAGCACGCTTTTCATCACTCAGTCCGTATAATGCCGACGTTTTAGGGTTGTAGGAAAAACGGCATACACACGTAGCCTTATTGCCCGAAGCCTCCGCACGGGCCCGCTGAGTCGGGCCATTCACACAGGTGCCATCCATGGATTTCAACCCGCTCGACCTTATCCTGCATCTCGACGTGTACCTCGACTTGCTGGTAACCAATTACGGTCCGTGGATCTACGCCATCCTGTTCCTGGTGATTTTTTGCGAAACCGGCCTGGTGGTCATGCCGTTCCTGCCCGGCGATTCCCTGCTGTTTATTGCGGGCGCCGTCGCTGCCGGTGGCGGCATGGACCCGGTCCTGCTGGGCGGCCTGCTGATGCTGGCGGCGATCCTCGGTGACAGCACCAACTATGTGATCGGCCGCACCGCCGGGGAACGCTTGTTCAGCAACCCCAACTCGAAAATCTTCCGCCGCGACTACCTGCAAAAGACCCACGACTTCTACGACAAGCACGGCGGCAAAACCGTGACCCTGGCGCGCTTCCTGCCGATCCTGCGCACCTTCGCGCCGTTCGTCGCCGGTGTCGCCAAAATGCCGTATCCGCGCTTCTTCGGCTTCAGCGTGCTGGGCACCATCCTCTGGGTCGGTGGCCTGGTCACCCTCGGCTACTTCTTCGGTAACGTACCGTTCATCAAGAAAAACCTGTCGCTGCTGGTGGTGTTCATCATCCTGCTGTCGCTGGTGCCGATGATCATTGGCGTGGCCCGCAGCCGCTTTGGCCGCACCTCCTCCGAAGCCAAGCCGCACTGATCGGCCATGTGGTCCCTCAGCGCCTGGCGTCGCCGGCGCCTCCTGGCCAAGCACCCGGTTGCCGATGAAACGTGGCAACGGGTGCGCCATCACCTGACCTTCCTCGACGGCATCAGCGCCGAACAGGACCAATGGTTACGTGAGGCCAGCGTGCTGTTCCTCGCCGAAAAACACCTGACTGCCCTGCCCGGCGTCGATCTGCACCAGGAACAACGCCTGCTGCTCGCCGCCCAGGCCCAACTGCCGCTGATGAACCTGGGCGAGTTGGAGTGGTACCAGGGCTTCCATGAAATCATTCTCTACCCCGATGACTTTCGCAGCCCCCAGCGCCATCGCGACGCCAGCGGCGTGGAACATGAATGGGATGGCGAGCACAGCGGCGAAGCCTGGCAGCAAGGCCCGGTGATCCTCGCCTGGCCGGGCGTACTGGCCAGCGGCAATTGGGAAGGCTACAACCTGGTGATCCACGAACTGGCGCATAAGCTCGACATGCTCAATGGCGACGCCAACGGCCTGCCGCCGCTGCACAGCGACATGCGCGTCCAGGAGTGGGCCAGCGTGATGCAGAGCGCGTTTGATGACCTCAACCGCCAGCTCGACCACAACCCCGACGCCGAAACCGCCATCGACCCGTATGCCGCGGAAAACCCGGCAGAGTTTTTTGCGGTCACCAGCGAATATTTTTTCAGCGCCCCGGATTTGCTGGTGGACAGTTATCCACAGGTCTACGGGCAACTGAGCCAGTTTTACCGCCAGGATCCACTGGCACGCCTGAAACATCTGCAAGCCAGCGACCCGCGCTATCAGACTGAAGGCTAAGTACCGTACGACGTCTGGCGCGTGGCATCGGCGCAGGAATATGCCTATAATCGCCGCCACTTTTAGGCCAATCCGGCCAATTTACTTGGCCAACTACGGGGGCAACGCCCAATGAGCTACAGCAAGATTCCGGCTGGCAAAGACCTGCCGAACGACATCTACGTCGCCATCGAGATTCCGGCCAACCATGCGCCGATCAAGTACGAAATCGACAAAGACAGCGACTGCCTGTTCGTTGACCGTTTCATGGCCACCCCGATGTTCTACCCGGCCAACTACGGTTTTATCCCCAACACCCTGGCTGACGACGGCGACCCCCTCGACGTGCTGGTCGTGACCCCTTACCCGGTCACCCCAGGCTCGGTCATCCGCGCCCGCCCGGTTGGCATCCTGAACATGACCGACGACGGCGGCGGCGATGCCAAAGTCATCGCAGTGCCACACGACAAGCTGTCCCAGCTGTACGTCGATGTGAAGGAATACACCGACCTGCCGCCGCTGTTGCTGGAGCAGATCAAGCACTTCTTCGAGAACTACAAAGACCTCGAAAAAGGCAAATGGGTGAAGATCGACGGTTGGGGCAACGCAGACGCCGCCCGTGCCGAGATCATGAAGTCGGTAGCTGCCTACAAAGGCTGATACCGCTACTCATTGCCACGGCAATCTAAAAAAGCCCCGATCACTCGGGGCTTTTTTGTGGGAAAAAATAAACAACAAGTTCAATTAAATAAACAAAACAACAACTAACGTTTAACTAGACAGAATCTAGCCAAGATTTTACTTGCAATAAGGAAACACCTACATACACCAACTCAACGCATGGTTTATTTGATCTTGTTTTCCGGACAGTAAACTCTGCGTTTATGAATACATCAGGTGATCGCTTAAGAATGTTACTTCGGGAAGTTCATCTTTCCGCATCCGACTTCGCCAAGAATCGCGACGTCACGCCCCAGCATGTGAACAACTGGTTCAAGCGCGGCGTGCCCTTGGCCCGGCTCGACGAAATAGCAGAACTGCTGTGTGTCACCAGCCGCTGGCTACGTACCGGCGAAGGCCCTAAACACCCGCCGACCAACCTCCAGCTGGAAGGCCCCAACCACGGAAACAGCGCTACCGCCCGCGAAGACTGCGGCCATTACCTCTGCGGCCCCAATAGCGGCCCGGAAAAGATCGACGTGGAGATCCCCCTCCACGCCTCATTCAACTCCCAGGAAAGCCTGCGCCTCTCCCTGCGCACCCTGGAACAACTCAACGTCACCGCAGACCGCGCCCTGGGGGCCTACATGGTCGGCAACAGCATGATCGACATCATCCAGGATGGCGCCATCCTCGCCATCGACCGCGGCCGCACCCAAATCATCGACGGCGAAATCTACGCCCTCGAACACCACGGCATGCTGCGCATCAAATACCTCTACAACCGCCCCGGCGGCGGCCTGCGCATGCGCAGCCACAACAACAGCGAACACCCCGACGAATTCCTGACCTACGACCAGCGCTTCGAGCAAAACGTACACATCCTGGGCTGGGTATTCTGGTGGTCCACCCTCAACAACCGCCGCCCACCGGTCCCGCTGGACGAACACTTGACAGGCTACGACGGCTCTAAATCAGACTAGACGCTGGGAAACTGCGGGGAATGTGAGTATCATGCGCGGCACATTTGGCAGGGGTTGGCGTGAAGCCAGCACACCCTACCCGGCGATGCGGAGGAGTTCCCGCTGATGCCCCCCTCTATCACTTGGGCGAGCGCTTGAGTGAACGATTGAAGGCTGGTGAGGTTTACCAAAAATAGACTTAACCAGTCCCCGAGAAGCCGGCCACAAGCCGGCTTTTTAATTGTCCGAAATAATCCTATCCCATCTGAAAATCTTCCTGATAGCTTAGCTATTCCGGGGGAATTCAGGCATTCCCCCTGTCCGATTGTGTTCAACGCCATTTGACCTCATCCGACGATGAAGTGGGGGGATAAAAGAGTCGCATTCTGAATAGCTGTGTGGCGAGGGAGTTTGCTCCCTCGCCACAGGTTGAAGTTTTACTCTTGCTAAAGCGTCAAAAATCCACGGTCGCCGACAACTCGTACGTGCGCGGCGCGCCCAGGCCCAGGCTGGACGTCAGCGGCATGCCCCAGTACGCCTTGTCAGTGACGTTGGTCACCGTGCCACGCAGGGTCACCGGTCGCCCGGCGACCTGCATTGCATACCGCGAGCCCAGGTCGAAAATGGTGTAGCCGGGGATCGACTGCGAGTTGTCATCACTGATGTATTGCTGGGAAACCGCCGTCGCGTTGGCGGTCAGGGTCAGGCCCGGCACCAGTGGCGTGTCCCATTCCGCGCCGAGCTTGCCTTGCAGCTTGGGCAACCCGGTGGCCGTCTTGCCTTCGTCATCGCCGCCTGGCGATTTGGTGATCTTCGGATCAACATGGGCAACGCCGCCCATCAGGCGGACGTCGTCGATGGGCGAGCCGAAGAAGCCCCACTCGATGCCTCGGTTGCGCTGTTCGCCACCAAAGGAGAACACGTTGGTCACCGGATCGGTCGAGCTGCCCGGGCGCTCGATCTGATACAGGCTGAGGGTGTGGGTGAACGTGCCCAGGTCGAGCTTGAGGCCGATTTCCTTCTGCTTGGATTTGTACGGGGCAAAAACGTCGCCGTAGTTAGCTGCCGTCATCGGCGCCATCGCGCCTTTGCTCAGGCCCTCGATGTAGTTGGCATACACCGAAACCTGTTCCGTGAGCTTGACCACCACGGCTGCGGCGGGTGTTGTTGCGCTTTCGTCATAGCCGGGCTTGTTACGCGCGCCGGTGGTGGTATTGAAGGTGTCCGTGACCACGTTCTGGCGGCGCACGCCAAGGGTCAGTTGCACCTTGTCGTCAAGGACCGACAAGGTGTCCGCCACGCCGTAGCTGGTCAGCGTGGATTCGGTGTGTGCCACCGGCGCAAAGCTGCGCGGCGCCTCCGGCCCCCAGGTCGGGTGATAGATATTGGTCAGCCAATCCGCACCGGGCACCCAACGCCGGCCATAGTCCTTTTGCTTGTCGGCATACCGCGTGGCATTGACCACCCACTGGTGCCCGATCGGCCCGGTCTGCCATTTGCCCTTGAGCCCCGCCTCGCCCGAGGTTTTCTCGATGTCCATCTTCAGTTGGCCCATGCTGGTCTTCAAATCCCCCGCATTGTTGATCACCTGGGCCGACATCGCGCCGCTGTAGCGGTAGTGGGTCTCGCTGGCGCCGAACGCCGCATAGGCCAACAGTTGCTCAGTCAGGTCGAATTCGCCGCGCACAATCGCGCCCTGATCCTTGGTATCGACAAACGCCCAGTCCGGGTTGAGTAAAGTGTCCGACTTCGGCGGCTTGGGCACGGCCACATTCGCCGCCAGGCTGATCCCACGGTTTTGCCCGCGCACGCGGTCTTCGCTGTTGTAGAGGTCGGCCGACAGCCGCGCCCGCTCACCGCGCCAATCCAGGCCCAACGAATTCAACTGCGCTTTCTGCTGTTGCTGCTCGGTCGCTGTGTCGCCATCGCGGTACACACCGTTGAAGCGCACGCCAAATTGCTGCTCATCGCCAAAGCGACGGCCTACGTCGAGGTGGCCGCCAAACTGCGCCTCGGACATGTAGGTGGTGGTAAAGCGCGTCAGCGGCTCAGCACCGGCACGCTTGGGCACCAGGTTGACCATGCCTCCCACCGAACCGCCTGGCGGCATGCCGTTGAGCAGCGCCGACGGGCCTTTCAACACTTCGATGCGCTCGTACATCTCCGGCGAAATGCGGTAGTACGGCGCCACGCCAAACAGGCCGTCGATGGTCACGTCGCTGATGCTGGTGGCAAAACCACGGATCGAATAGTTCTCGCTGTAGGTACCCTTCAGGCCATTGCTGAACACCGCTGGGTCGGTCGCGGCGATCACATCGGTGACGGTCTGGGCCTGGCGGTCGGCAATGAACTTTTCCGTGTAGCTGATGGTGCTGAACGGCGTTTCCATAAAGTCCTTGTTGCCCAGCAGGCCGAGCCGGCTGCCATACGCCACCTGGTCACCGGCGTAGCTCAGCGGCAAGTCAGCGGCCGGCATTTCACCCTCGACGCGAATCGCCGGCAAGGTGGACACGCGTTTTTCTTCGGCTTGCGCGAGTTCTTCGGCGAACGCGGGGGCGCTGCTGATTGCCAGGCCGAGCAAGGCCATGGAGGTAAAGCCCGGACGAGCGGGCACAGGGGTACGTGTACGGTGAGTCATGGAAGGCTCCGTAAGGTGGAATGTTTTTTAGTATTGGCAGCTTGAAGCGGGGTTAACGCCTGGAATCAGGGTTGATAGCCCTGGATCACATCGGCGATCACTTGCTTGATCGAGCTAGGGCTGGCCGCCATGACGTACCAGGCATCGGCATCGACAAACACCACGCGCCCGGTTTTCCAGGCATTGGTCTGGCGCAACAACGGGTTGCCTAGGGTTTGCGCATTCAGCAACGGGCGATGCTCCATGACGGCCGTGCGATCAACTACGTAGAGAATGTCCGGGTTGGCCTGCTGGATGAATTCACTGGAAATCGGCTGGCCATGCAAGCCGGCCTCGGCGGTCGGGCTGGCCGGTTTCACCCCCAGCTCGGTGAACACAAAGCCGTAGCGCGACTGCACGCCAAACGAGCTGAACGCGCCGTTGTTATGCAGCACCACCAGGGCGCGTTCGGGGCGGTCGGCGGTGATGCGTTTCGCTTCTGCAACCTTGGCGTCGAGGGCGGTAACCTGTTGTTGCGCCAGGGCCGGCTTGGCGAAGATCTGCCCGAGGGTCAGCAGGTGCTGCTTGATTACTTCGATATGGCGCTTCTGGCTGTCGCGGTAATCCACGTCGAAATGCACGGTGGGCGCGATCTCGCTGAGTTCGCCGTAGTGCGGGGCCTGCAGCGAGGTGATCAGGATCAGGTCCGGCTTGGCCGCGTGCACCCGCTCCAGGTTCGGCTGGACGATGGCGCCGGTGTCCACCACCGCCGCGTCGTTCTTGTAGCGTTGCAGGAACTGCGGCACGAAGTCCTTGGGCATACCGGCCACCGGTACGCCCAGTTGGTCGAGAAAATCCACTTCGTTCATGTCCAGGGCCACCACGCGCTGTACGGGCGGCTGGATCAGTGTGCTGCCCAACGCGTGGGTCACGCTGATCGGGGCGGCGGCCGAAGCCGGCCCTGCGCCAAGCGCGGCCAGTAACAGGGCGCAGGCCCAGGCTGTGTGTATGCGGTTCATGGGAGTTCTCATGCGGGGTTGAAGTAGTTGCACAGGCGGCCACGGGCGCCGTGGGTGATCTCGAAGTCGAGGTCGTACAGTTCGCCCAGGCGGGTTTCGTTGACCACCTCGGCCACGCTGCCAGCGCAATGCACGGCACCGCCTTTCATCGCGAGGATGTGGTCGGAGTAATGGGCGGCGAAGTTGATGTCGTGCACCACCAGGATCACCGTACGGCCCTGCTCGTCACACAGCCGGCGCAGCGCACGCATGATGTGCACGGCGTGTTTGATATCGAGGTTGTTCAACGGCTCGTCTAGCAGCAGGCAGTCGGTTTGCTGGGCGATGGTCATGGCCAGGAACGCCATTTGCCGCTGGCCGCCGCTGAGCTCGTCGAGGTAGGCGCGGCGCAGGGGTTGCAGCGCGAGAAAGCTCAGCGCGTCATCGATCACGCGGTGATCTTCGCCGGTCAGCGCGCCACGGCTGTAAGGGAAGCGCCCGAAGGCCACCAGTTCCTCGACGGTCAGGCGCAGGTTGAAATCCGGCGCCTGGCGCAAGGTGGCCACGCGCTTGGCGTAGTCGCGCAGCGGGATATCGCCGACCTGACGGCCATCCAAGCGAATGTCGCCGCCGCTCGGTGCCATCAGCCTCGCGATCATCATCAACAGCGTGGTCTTGCCGGCGCCATTGGGGCCGATCAGCGAGGTCAGGCGCCCAGCGGCAAAGTTCGCGTTGACGCCGGCCAGCACGGTCTGGGTGCCGTAGGTTTTGTGGAGGTTGTGCACAGCTATCATCGGGTGCCTCGGGTGCGCAGCATCAGCGCCAGGAAATACGTGCCGCACAGCAGGTTCACAAGAATGCTGACGGTGGTCTTGTAGTTGAAGACGTGCTCGACCAGCAGTTGCGCCGCGATAAAAATCGCGATGGCAATCGTGCTGCCCATGGGCAACGTGACCCGGTGGCGGAACGTGCGCGCCAACGCATAGGTGGTGTTGGCCACGAGCACGCCCATGAACGTCGTGGGCCCCAGCAGCCCAGTGGAAATCGCCACCAACGCCGCGACCAACGCCAGCTGCAGGCGCACCACGCGCGGGTAATCCACCCCCAGCGACATGGCTTGGTCGCGGCCCAGGGCGAGCACATCGAGGGTAGGCAACGTGCGTGCAAAGCCCAGGCACAGCGCCGCCACCAACAACCCCGAGAACAGCAGTTGCTGCGGCTGCACGCGGTTGAACGAGGCCTGGCTGAAGTCTTGCAGGATCGAGAACTCGCCGGGGCTGATCTTCAACTGCACAAACTGCGTGACCGTGCCGATCACCAGGCTCAACACCAGGCCCAGCAGCAACAGGAAGTACACGTTGCTGTTACCCTCGCGCAGCAACCAGCGTTGCAGCGCCCAGGAATAGCCGAGCATCAGCAGCACCGACAGCACAAAATTGCCCTGGCTGCCCAGCAGCATCAGGCTGGCGGTGCCCAGCAACAACACCAACAACGCCTGGAACAACAGGTACACCGCTTCATAACCCATGATCGCCGGCGTGAGGATGCGGTTGCCGGTGAGGGTCTGGAAAATGATCGACGACCACGCCACGCACACCCCGCCGATACACATCGCCGCCAACCGCGCGAGCCGCTTGGGGATCACGTAGTCAAAATCCAGCCCCGAACGGAACAGCACAAAGCCCAACGCCAGGGCGAATACCAAGGCCCACAGCCGCTTCATCGCTGCCTCCAGACGATCAACGCGAGGAACAACCCGCCACCCACGATGCCCGCGGTGAGGCCAATCGGCACTTCGAACGGGAAGATCAGCAGGCGCCCGAGAATGTCGCAGGCCAGCAGCAACGCGGCGCCGCCGAGGGCGACGATGGGCAGCGTGCGGCTGAGGTTTTCGCCGTAATACAAGGCCACCAAATTGGGAATCATCAGGCCGACAAAGGGGATCGAACCGATGGTGATCACCGTCGCCGCCACGGTCACGGCCACCAGCAACAGGCCCAGCGCCGCCGTGGCCGCGTAGTTCAGGCCCAGGCTGGTGGCCATGCCCTCGCCCATGCCCATCACGGTAAAACGCTGCGCATACAGGTACGCCAGCGCGACGATGGGCAGGATCAGATAAATGATCTCGTAGTTGCCCTGCACCACCTTGGAAAAATCCCCCAGCAGCCAGCCCTGCATGCTTTGCAGGATGTTGTGGCGGTACGCATAAAACTCGGAAATGGCGCTGAGTACACCGCCGTACATCAGGCCAATCACCGGCACCAGCAAGGTATGGTGAAAACGCAGGCGCCGGATGATCGCCAGGAACACTAGGCTCGCCGCGAAGCAACACAGCAGCGCAAACAGCATGCGCACGCCGGCGCTGGCGGCCGGCGCCACGCCCAGCGAGACGAGGATGCCAAGCTTGGCCGCGTCCAGGCCGCCGGTGGTCCCCGGCTCCACGAACTTGTTGCGCAGGATGTGCTGCAAGATCACCCCGCACACCGCCAAGCCAACGCCAGTCAGCACCAGCGCGGCCAAGCGCGGCAAGCGGCTGGCCGTCAGCGTCAGCCACGCGTCGCCGTCGATTGCCAACAGGTCGATCTCGCGGGCGCCAACCAGCAGCGACACGCCGCACAGCACCAGCAACACGCCGCAGCCCAGTAGACGCATCATGCAATCCGCCAACCACGGGCCGCCCGGCGCTGGGCGAGAAACTGCGCGTACCGCCCAGCGCTGGCCGCCAGGATCGCTGGCGTGCCCTGCTCGACAATCTCGCCGTCATCCAGCACTAGAATCTGATCGGCCATGGCCACCGTCGACAACTGATGCGCGATAACAATCAACGTGCAGCGCCCGCGCAACCTGGCCAGCGCATCGGCGATGGCGGCTTGGTTGTAGGTGTCGAGGGCGGCGGTGGCTTCGTCCACCAGCAGGATCGGCGCGTCCTTGAGCAACGCACGGGCAATGGCGATACGTTGGCGCTCGCCCCCTGACAACCGCGCCCCGCCCTCGCCCACCGGCGTGTGCAGGCCCTGGGGCAAACGCGCAATGATCTCGGCCACGCCGGCTTGCTGCGCCACCGCCGCAATCTCGGCCAGGCTGGCGCCCGGTTTACCGAGGCGGATGTTGTCGGCAATGCTGCCCTGGAACAGGTAGGTGTCCTGGAAAATCTGGCTGATCTGCGCGGCCAGCACCGCTTCGGACATCTCGCGCACCTCCACGCCACCGATCAACACCTGGCCCCGGTTCGCATCGAAGAAGCGCGCCAGCAGCCGCACCAACGTGGTCTTTCCCGAGCCCGACGGGCCGATCAGCGCGGTCATGCTGCCCGGCTCGATACGCAGGCTCACCCCGCGCAGCACCTGGGGTTCGTCGGGGGCATAACGAAAACTGACGTTGCGCAATTCCACCGAACTATCCATGGGCATTTTCGCTTGCGCGGCGACCGGTAACGGCTGCTCGGCAAGAATGCTGTGCACCTCATCGAGCTGGGCGTTGGCTCTGCGCAGGATCTCGCCATAACTGGCCACTTCCAGCAGCGGTTCGATATAACGACACACCAGCACCAAGGCCACGCAGGCGGCGATGGCTTCGTGGGCATCCAGGGCGTCGCACCACAGCGCGACCGCCACCAGTAACGCGCAGAAGATCCCTTGCACCGCCCAGGCATTGAACACCGCCGACAATGAGGAGCGATAGATCAAACGCTGGCCGGACTGGCGTTGCTGGTCGATGGCCTGGTCCAGCAAACGCGTGGCGCCGCCGCTACCATTGAACGCGCGCAACACCGACTGGGCCTGCGCGAACTCGACCATGCGCTGGCTGGTCTGGGCGAAGTTCTGCTGATAGGTGTTGTCGGCACTGTGGCCCAGGCGCGCGGTGAGCAGCATCACGCCCACCAACACCGGTAGCGCCAGCAACGCCAAAACACCCAAGGGCCAGTGCAAGGCAAACAGCGCGGCAACCAGCACCAACGGCGTCACCGCGCCGCTGATCACCGGGGTGAACACATGCGCCGGCAACTGCGCCAGCGCCATCATGCCCTGGGTGATCAGATGGCCGAGCCGCGCACTGTTTTGCGCGCTGAACCAGCCCACCGGCAGGCGCGCCACGTGATCGCCGACGCGTTGTCGCGCACCTTGCAGCACCGCCACGCCGACGGCTACACCGGCTTTGTCGAGGGTGCGACGCCACAGCGCGCAAGCGGTCACGCCGGACAGCAGCGCAACCAACCAACGCCCTGCCTCCAGCGCATCACCGGCCAACAGGTGGCTGATCAGCGGCACCAGCGTGATCAGGGTCAGCCCGCTGAGCAGGCCGTAGAACACCGCCATCACGGCATAGCGGCGCAGCGTGGGCGCGTCTTCACCGAGCAGGCGCACAAAAGTCTTCAGCATGGTTGCACCACCTGTGATTCGCTGCGGGCGTAATCGCCCAGTTGCCATAACCGCGCGTAGAGCCCGCCATGGGCCAGCAGGTCGGCGTGACGGCCCTGCTCGTGCAGGGTGCCGTCGTGGATCACGAGGATCTGATCGGCGTGCATCACCGTGTCGAGCCGATGGGCGATGACCAACAATGTGCGGCCCTGGGCGAAGCGTGACAGTGCTTCCTGGATCGCCACTTCGTTGTCGGCATCGGCAGCGGCGGTGGCCTCGTCGAGCACCAGCACTGGCGGGTCCAGCAGCACTGCACGGGCGATACTGAGGCGCTGTTGCTCGCCGCCGGAGAGCTGGGCGTCCTCGCCGATCACCGAGTCGTAACCACGCGGCAGGCGCAGAATGCGCTCGTGGATATTCGCCGCGCGGGCGGCGTCTTCGATCTGTTGCGCGGTGGCGGACGGTCGGCCGAGGGCGATGTTGTCGCGCACGCTGGCGTTGATCAGGCGCACCTCTTGCAGCACAAAACCGATGCGCTGGTACAACAGCGGCGTATCGATATGGCGCAGGTCCGCACCGCCCAAAGTGATGCGCCCACTGCTGGGATCGAAAAACCGCAGCAGCAGGCGCGCCAGCGTTGACTTGCCGGCGCCGGACAGGCCGACGATGGCCGTGGTGGTGCCCGGTTGCAGGGTGAAGTTGATGTCCCTCAACACCGCGTGGTCGCGCTCATAGGCATAGCCGACCTGCTCAAAGCAGATTGCGTTGCCGCTCGGCAACTGCACGGCCGATTGCGTCAGCGTCGGCGTGTCCAGCAACCCCTGCACGCGCTGCGCAGCGCCGGTGGCGTTGTTCAAATCGTGGGTGATGTAGTGCAACAGCAGCAACGGCGCGCTCAGACCCGGCGCCACCAATACGAAGGGCAGCACGTCCACTGGCGCGATCCAACCCAGGCTAACAAACAGCGTGCCCGCTGCCAGCACTACGCCGAGCACAGTGACCGGCGCGATCATCGCGTTGGCATTCGCCATCGACGCCACCAGCGGGCGGGTGAAGTCGATAAAGGTCGTGGCAAAGGTGTCGATGGCGCTGCGATAAGCCCCGTGCGCTTTGCCACTGGCGCCGAAAGCCTTGACCACCGGAATGCCGTTGACGAACTCCACCACCGCGTTGTCGATGCAAGCCATCCCGCTGACAAATTCCTGCATACTCGCGCCGCTGGCGCCCATGGCCCGCGAGAAAAACAGGAAATACCCGGCAAACGGCAACAGCGACACCAGCGCCAAACGCCAGTCCATCGCAAACAGGTAAACCATCGACACCAACACCGCTCCGCCCGCGCGCCCGGCGGTGGTGTAGAAATGCGCGGTGAGGCTGTGCAGCGTATTGATATCGTCCTGCATCGCCCGTTTCACTTCGCCCGATGCTCGGCTGCTGAACCAACCCAGCGGCACACGACTCAGGCGCTGGGTGATCGCGCGGCGTAAATGGTGAGTGAGGCGATTGTCGGCCAGGTGGGCGAGTAGCTCAGCGGTAAAAATCAATGCCATCCCCGCGAAAAGGCTTAAAGCACTAAGGCCAACAACCCACCACACTTCGCTCGACAGCTGACCGCCAGCACCGAGGACACGTGCGGCGATATGGGCGATGGCCGCCAGCGGCACCAGCGTCAGCATGCCGCCGACAGCGGCAAGCCCTGCGGCGACACACAGACGCCCACGGATAGGCGTCAGAATCCGGCTAAGCGTGCCTGCGACTTGAGGGTTGGCCGAAGCCGCTTCAGGAGAGTCCATTGACAGAAAAAGTCCGTTTGAGAATCAGAATCATATTTAGTTGCATGACTATAAACTAATTTGCGCAAAGCCGACAAGACAGCTACAACCTTGTGTTCAGTGATTAAGGAATACCCATGGAACCCGCAAAAAAAACCGCCACCCGCGGCCGCCCGCCGAGCATCACCCGCGAGCGCATCGTCGACGCCGGCATCGAGATGGGCCTGCCCAACATCACCTTCGTCGGCCTGGCGGCGGCGTTGGGGGTCAGCCATATGGCGCTGTACAAACACGTGGCCAACCTCGAAGCGCTCAAGGCCATGGTTGCTGAAGAAATCTTCACCCGCTGGCAGATCCCCCAGGACTGCGGCGAGGCCGACGGTGGGTTGAAGGACTACCTGATCGTGTTCGCCACCTCGGTACGCGAGTTCGTCAAAACCCACCCCGGGCTGACTCCCTACGTGATCCGCCGCGCGGCAGCGACCGCGCCGATGCTGGCCAAGATTGATGGGCACCAAGCGTTGATTGCGCAGGGGTTTGGGGTGAGCAAGGAACAGGCGCGGTGGCTACTGGCGACGGTGGCGTTTCACTGCATGGCGGTGGCGGATACGGTGTATACGGTGACGCAGCGGGAGCCAGTGGTGGAAACGGCGCGGGATACGGAAGAAGCGGAGATGGAGGTGGAGTTGGCGCGGGGGATGGAGGCGTTGGTGGTGGGGGCGTTGGTATTGGTGGAGGGCGTTGCCTGAGCGTTGCCAAGGCCTGCCTTGGGCAGGCCGATAGGATGTAATCGTTCCAATCTGGACTTAACCGGTTTCTGAGGCCGTCCAGATCAGAAAACTACGTAGTTGCGCAATAAACTCTTTCGACTTGGCGTCCGGGCTCCTTGCCTGGGACAAGAAAAAGCAGATCTGCATGCACATACACGGGAAATGCTGGATAAACAGTTCGACATGTTCATCCAGTGTTTGCGGCCACATCAAGTCCTGTTCGGAACGAAGTACTTGCGTTGAGCGGATGAGTTTGCGCGAAGCTTCGCGTTGCAAACGCAGTGATTGCGTCGGTGTCGCCGCACCGAGAAGCGCGTACCTATCCCCTCCTCCGAGACATTCAGCCTCCCCCCAAACCTCGATTTGCCCACCCCCTTGGCGCCAACAAAGATGCCCTCGCTAACTAGCCACAGTTCAAATAATCGGCACCACAACACGTACATCGCCTTGCCCACTATCAGCTAACAACTTGGCCACCAAACCACTCCTCACAAGACGGCAGATGAAGTCTTCGATGTATTCAGCCGCAATTCTGCGTGCCTTCGGAACAGCCATCGCCTGGCGAATTTCCGTGAAGTTGTCTTTCAGTACCCTGACCCCTGTGGTTGAGTTTGCAAACCGCTCCAAAGGCTGTCTGACCCCGGCCGCTGCTTCCAGCCCCCGCTGTAAAAAGAGGTCGACGGCGCTTGCAGAGGTGTCCGCTCGAACAAGCTCAGCATGTTGTAGGGTGCGTGACAGGTACAGGTCATACGCAGCACCTCGGCCGACAGAAATTCTGTGGCCTTGCATATCCAAATCAGATGCACGTTCGAAAGGGCTTGCTGCATGAACGAGGTAGGTGCCATCGATGCTCACATAGGGACTGGAGAAAGTGATCTTTTGCGCTCGTACAGGCTCGATAGCCAGAAACGCCAAATCCCAACCCCCCTCCTCCAGGGCCGCGAACACTTTCCCAGCCGCGTCGTATGGCATCAGGTTGACTGCAATCCCCAACTCCTTCGCCAACTCGTTCGCGAGTGCAACCGAGACGCCTCCCAATCGGCCAGTGACCGCATCGCGCTGGGCCAAAACGGGATTACCCAAGTTGATCGCCACTCGCAGTTCACCACTTGGCGCTAAATCATTTCGTACTGCAGCCATATCAACGTTCATGGTTGCTCGCCTTAGCCGCCATGGAACATGGCTGAGCACGTCGATGCATAGGGTCAACAAGGAGTTCGGGGAGGCATACCCAGCCTTCCATCAGTCGGCGTGCACTCCGGCTCATCACTGCTTTTTCAACCACCCAGGCGCCATCTTCCAGGACGGTTTTCGCGCCGACCGCGACGCTGCCGGCGGTATGCCCCATGCGCACCTGGCGATCGCCGATATTGCCGACGATGCGATTGACCAAGGTGCCATCAAGCGCTGCGGCAACTGCCACGGCAACCGCTCCTGTGCCAGTGATCGCATGGTGAAGCTTGCCCATTGAAAGTATTCGCGCAATCACATCGATGTCCTCAGGCTCAACCTGCTTACCCCCGGCGGCTTTGTAGGGTTGCGGTCTGGCAACCAGGCAAAGCTTCGGCGTATGAGGACGCCACCGCGTTGCTTCGTCAGCACTCGCGGCCAAGCCCATGGCTACAGTGCAATGCGCGCGAATGGTCTCCAGCCGGGCAAGTAGCTGCGTATCACCGTTGACCTGGTCTTGTGTCTCGGTTCCCTTCAAGCCCACCTGCTGCGCGTCTATAAAGATTGTCGGGTTGCCGGCATTCAGCAATGTCACTGCAAGTTTACCGAGGCCAGGTACGTGCAGTTCGTCGACGGCATTCCTCGTTGGAAGAAGGCTGCCGTCTGCACCTCCGGGGTTGAGAAACTCCAGAACGACTTCCGCTGCCGGAAACGCCACGCCGTCGAGCATGAAGTCGCCCTCTTCCTGGACTTCGCCGTCGCGCATCGGAACATAAGCAATGATTCTTTTCTGGATATTGGCCTGCCAGATACGAACAACGGCCATGCCATCAAGCGGTGCCTCGACGAGACCTTGGGATATCGCGTAGGGGCCAACCGCCGCGCTCAGATTTCCACAGTTACCAGACCAGTCGATGACCGCCGTCTCGACGGCGGGTGCACCAAACAGATAGTCGACATCACAGTCGTCACGCCTGGACTGACCGATGATCACCACCTTACTGGTACTGGAAGTGGCGCCGCCCATGCCATCTATCTGCTTGCCATACACGTCGGGGCTGCCGATCACCCGCAGAAGGATGGCATCCCGCTCAGCACCTGCGGGCGGCAGGTGCTCCTCAAGAAAGAAAACGCCCTTGCTCGAGCCACCACGCATGTAAACGGCAGGAATACGTCTTTGGGTCATTCTAGTTTTACTCCAGCGAATCAGCGTTGCATCAGTTGAGGGAGGCGCTCTGCATACTTTCGATCAGCAGCTGCGGCAGCAAACCACCGCAGCGCAAGTAGCGAACGTCTTCGAAGGTGTCCAGGCGGCTCAAGACCGACACCCGCTCTTTCTCGCCATTCTCACGCTCGATCAGGAGAGTGATTTTTGCGCCCGGCTGGAAGTCTTGGGTGATGCCTTCAACGCTGAATAATTCGCGTCCGTTCAAGCCCAGGCTCTGGCGAGAAACACCGTCTTCAAACTGCAAAGGCAAAATGCCGAGACCCGCCAGGTTGGTGCGGTGAATGCGTTCGAAGCTTTCGGCCACGACCACCCGCACGCCTAACAGGCGCGGGCCCTTTGCCGCCCAGTCACGGGAAGAACCGCTGCCGTACTCTTTGCCGGCCACAACGATCAGCGGCTGCTTGCGCTGTGCGTAAATCTGCGCGGCCTGGAAAATCGTGGTGACTTTTTTCTCGGGCAGAAGCAATGTCCACGGGCCTTCACGGCCATCTTCAAGCAGTTCGTTTTTCAGGCGGGGGCTTGCGAAGGTCGCACGCTGCGCGGCCTCATGGTTGCCACGGCGAGTGCCATATGAGTTGAAGTCCTGTACCGCGATGCCGTGGGACTGCAAGTATTGACCCGCATCGCTTTCTGGAAGAATCGCGCCAGAGGGCGAGATGTGATCGGTGGTGATGTTGTCCGAGAGCATGGCCAGCACACGCATGTTGCTGAGGTCCTGGGTGGTGTCTGTCGCACTCACCGCATCACTCCAGTAGGGAGGTTTGCGGATGTAGGTGCTGTTGGCCTGCCAGGGATACTGATCGCTGACGCCGGCGCGCAGGTCGCTGGCAATCAAGCCCGCTTCACGGGGAACATCTTCATAGGCCTTGTCGAACAAATCGGCAGTCAGATTATCGGCTTCGATTTGCGTCAGTTCCTCATCGCTCGGCCACAGTTCGTGGAGATAGACCGGCACGCCATCGTCGTCGAGACCCAATGCATCTTTTTCCGGGTCGATCAGGTAGGTACCTGCAATCGCGTACGCAACGATCAGCGGCGCAGACATGATGAAGACTTCGCGGGCCAACGGGTGAACACGCCCTTCAAAGTTACGGTTGCCGGAAGTAGCGGCCACGGTTTCCAGCTTGCGAGCCCGAATTTCGTCTTCGATTTCGGTACTGAGCAACGGGCCGGACATACCGTTGCAGGTCGTGCAGCCATAGCCGACCAGGTTGAAACCTAACGCATCCAGGTCCTCATTCAAGCCAGACCGCTCAAGATAGTCCGACACCACCCTCGAGCCCGGTGCGAAGGATGTCTTAACCCAAGGCGCTCTTTTCAGTCCACGCTTGCGGGCGTTACGTGCAACCAGCCCAGCAGCAATCACTCCACGGGGGTTGGACGTATTGGTGCAACTGGTGATGGCGGCGAGCACCACAGAGCCATTGTCCAGGCCGCCAGGCAGTTGGGTAGCAGGCGCCTTTTGCCCCAGCACAATACGCTGGTGAGGCTGCTTCGGCCCGGCAATCGAGCGCGCGACGGTGCTGAGATCAAGGGTCACGACCCGGTTGTACTCAACGCCCGCGAGACTGTCATGCCACAGACCCTGTGCACGCGCATACGCCTCGGTGAGGCCGGAAATCTCACCGCCACGCCCGGTCATACGAAGGTAGTGAAGCGTGCGATCATCAATTGCGAACATTGCCGCTGTCGCACCGAATTCCGGCGCCATGTTCGATAAGGTTCCCCGGTCTGCCAGCGACAGTTGCGCGACACCCGGGCCGAAGAACTCCAGGAAAGCACCGATAACCCCCGCTTTACGAAGTTGCTCAGTCAACGCCAGCGCGATGTCGGTCGCAAGATAGCCCCCAGGCAAGTAGCCCTCCAGGCGTACCCCGACAATGTCCGGCAATCGCAGCATCAGCGATTTGCCCAGCATCGCAGCTTCGGCTTCGATCCCCCCAACCCCCCAGCCCAACACGCCAATGGCGTTAATCATCGTTGTATGGCTGTCGGTACCTACCAGCGTATCCGGGAAAGCCCACAGCTCATTGCCACGGCGCTGAGTACCCACGACGGTGGTCAGGCGCTCAAGGTTGATCTGGTGCAGGATGCCTTTGCCCGAGGGAATGATCGAAAGATTGCTGAACGCCTTGTTGCACCAGTCCAGGAACTGGAAACGCTCGGCATTGCGTACGCGCTCGATGGCCTCGTTATCGGCCAGCGCGCTGGCATCGCCCCAACGCTCGACATTGAGTGAGTGATCCACAACAAGGTGAGTGGGGGTGACAGGGTTCACCAGGCGCGGGTTGCCACCTTTCTCGGCGACGGCATCTCTCAACCCGGCAAGGTCGACCAGTGCCGGCGTGCCCAACAAATCCTGCAGCACAACCCTGGCCGGTCGAAACGGAATGTCGAATTCTTTGGAGCGTGCACAAATCACTTTCAGTGCGGCTTCAGGATCAGTCTCGCCACGCAAAACGTTCTCGGCCAGGATTCGCAAGCTGTAGGGCAGCGTTGCGTAATCACCCCCCAGATCAGTTACAACCCCGCGGATATCGCTGACACGGTACTCGACTCCGTTGGCGCTAACGGTTCGACGCTTTGACATAGGCATTGGCTAATCCTCACAGGCTGCACGGGCAATGTTTTTGTGAGGCGCATATTGAACTTTATCGCGATATAGATCAATCCAAGCTTTATCCGCTTCATCGTACCGGTCAAATCGGGCGCCCACCCACGCCCACGATTTCTACGGTGTGGTTAAGCTTACCGTCACGCTAGAATGGGGCTTCCATGGTCAGCTCTACTTGGTCTCGATCCGATGCCCCTAAGCCCGCTGCAAGCACGCATTGCGCGTGACATTGTTTCTCTCGTGCGTCGTGAACGCTTTGCTATCGGACATCACCTGGTTGAGTCGCAGTTGGCGGCGGCGCTGAACGTCTCGCGCACGCCGGTAAAGTTTGCGATGGGCCATTTGGTCGAAAAAGGCATGCTCACTTACGACCGCAATCGCGGCTTTTTCTTGGCCAGGTCCAGCGAGGATCTCGTCGATCTGGCCTCGCAAGTCATGGAAGGCAGTGACGATCCGCTGTACCTGAAATTTGCCGAATTGCGTCTGGGCAGGCAGCTCCCGGAGCTGTTCACCGAGATTGAATTCATGCGTCAGTTCGATGTGTCACGGGCGGCGCTGAGGGCCGTTCTATCACGCATCCAACAGGAAGGATGGATTGAACAGCGTGCCGGCCAAGGATGGCGTTTTCTCCCCATGATCGACTCAGTGGAGGCGTATGAAGAAAGCTATGCTTTGCGCGCGACCATCGAGCCATCCGGCCTGCTCTCCCCCGCATTCCTGATCGATGGTGAAACGCTGGCGGCCTGTCGCAAGCAGCAAGAGTTCATTGCCGGCGGTGGGTACTTGAGCATGACGCCTCAGGAGTTGTTCGAAGCAAACGCCCAGTTTCACGAGACACTGGCGGGGTGTTCCGGCAATCGCTTCCTGCAGCAAACGGTCCGCCGTTTAAACCAATTGCGTAGGCTTGTGGAATACCGCCAAGCCAGCACGCGAGCGCCACGCAAAGGCCAGGCCCAGGAGCATCTGGCTATTCTCGATTGCCTCGAACGAGGAGACCGCCTTGCAGCAGCCGACCAAATGCGCAAACACCTGGAACAGGCTCGGCGCAAGAAAGTAGATCCAGCGCTGTTCGAATAGCCCCGGCCTGGACGGTCCCTCACAGAGCTGCGCTCGCCTGCGCAGCTCTCTCAAATCCCGATAGACCTACCGCGTGCCCCGCAAGCGCAACGCCGACGGCATAAAGTAAGAGTCCTCAGGAATCGCCTGGCCAAAATCCACCGTCTGCGGTTCTTCGTTATCCAGGTTCTGCACGTAATAACGCCGCGCCTGCAGGTCATGGAACACATCCAATGCACTCCAGGTCGTGGGCAGGTCGTAGAAGTTCTTCAGGTAGGCCATCGACACCCGCCACAGTTCGCCACGACCGTCGTACTGATCAACCACCGCTGCGCCCCAGCTGTCTTCATCGAGGTACAGCACGCGTTTGGAGTACAGGTGACGCGCCGTCGGTTTCAGGGTGCCTTCGACAACCCACACACGGTGCAGTTCGTAGCGCGTGTATTGCGGGTTGAGGTGTCCGACCTTGAGCAGGTCGGCGTATTTCACGTCGGCGCTGGCGACTTTGTAGTTGTTGTAGGGGATGTAGATTTCCTTCTTGCCCAGCAGTTTCCAGTCGTAGCGATCCGGCGAGCCGTTGAACATGTCGGTGTCATCTGCCGTGCGCAGGCCATCGGAGGACGAGATCGGCGTGTCGTACGCCAGGTTCGGCGCGCGGCGTACGCGGCGTTGGCCGGCGTCGTAGATCCAGGCTTGGCGCGCGTCTTTGATCTGGTCGAGGGTCTCGTGTACCAGGGTCGCGCCACCGGCCAGGCGGGCCGGGCTTTTTACGAAGGTCAGGTAGTAGAACAGGATGTTCTTCAGGTCGGCGTACTGCCCGCCCTGCCGGTAATAGTTAAACAACCCTTCCTGCTGCGACGTGACCAGGGCGAAGCTGCCATTGCGCTGCACGGGCGCTTCCGAAGCACGGCGGACCACGTAGGTGCCGCGATAGCGGGTGATGTGGTTCCACAGTGCTTCCACACCGTTTTGCGGAATGGGGAATGGCACGCCGCCAAAGGCGTCGGCGAAGCCGGTGCCGCCGTCCAGCAGCTTGGCGCTGGTGGCGTTCTTGAAGGTGTTGTCATACACCCACTGGGGCGCCGAGCCAGAACGCCGGCTTGGGTAGATGGGCATCTGGAAGGTGTCGGGGTAGCTGTTGAACAAGGCGATCTCGCCCGCCGTCAGGTTGGCCTTGTACTGTTCCAGGTTGGCCTTGGTGATGGTGAACAGCGGCTTGTCGCCGGCAAAAGGGTCGACATGGTGTTTACCCTTTTCATAGCCCTTGGGGGCCTGGGTGATCCCACCTTCCCAGGTCGGGATGGTGCCGGCGGCATTGCCCGCGCGCTCGGCGCCGAGCGGTGTGAGCTGGGCCTTGAGCTGTTGCGCATCCTGGGGCGAGAGCGCAGCAAGCGCATTGCCGGCGGCCAGGCCGAGGGCCAGGGCCAGGCTGGCGGTGAGTATTCGAGGTGTGTGGAACATGGCAAATCTCCAAAAAAACGAGGGCGGGCAGCCGCCCTCGCGCCGCAGCACGGCAGCGGCTTACAGGAAGTACTTGAGGTTGAAACCGATGTTGTCGCGGTCGCGGATCACGTTGTTCTGGCCGCCACCAAAGAACTCGGTGTATTGCAGCTCGGCTTCCAGCTTGTTCTGGTAGTTGGCCTTGAGCCCCAGGGTGTAAGCCTTGCGTCCCTCGATGTAGTTGCCGGCCTGATAGGAGTTGCCCTTGAAGTCGTCCTTGTAGACCGCGTAGGGCGACAGGTTGACCCCGGCGAACACGTCGTTCCAGGTGCCGTTGAACATCACTGTATAGCTGTAGGAATCACGGCTGACCTGGTCATCACGCTCACCACCAGACACATAAGAGGTGTTGCCGCTGCCCGCGTAGTAGCGGGTGCTGCCATCGTAGGCCTGGTACTTCAGGCTGCTGCCGCGCAGGTGCTCGGAGGCCAGTTCGAACACGCCGAACAGCGAGTCGAAGCTCAGGCCCGGGCCGAAGTTGTAGATGCTGCCCAGCGAGGTGTTGAAGGCCTCGACGCGCTCGGAGTTGTCGATCTGGCTGTTGAGGTTGACCATCTGCCCGCCGACATTGATGAACTGCCCGCCCGCCGCCGCGCCGGCGCCATTGGCCAGGTCGCCGATCAGGTCGTTGGTGGCGGCGATACCAATCGGCAGGTTCGGCCGGTAGGCCAGCTCGCCAAACACCGAGGCCTTGCCCAGGGTGGTGTTGAAGCTGAAGCCATACATGCGGATGTCTTCGGCATAACGCCGGTGCGCCTGGATATTGCCCATTACATCCACCGTCGCCAGGCCATTGGCCAAGGCCGCGGCCTGGCTGCCGGCCACCGACGACAGCATGCTGGTCAGCGCCGCCATGTCGATGCCCTTGTAGCCCGCCAGGTCTGCGGCGATGGTCGGCTCCTTGGCGTGGTAGTTGACCAGGTACAGGCCGAACTCGGTGCTGTTGAGTTCCTCGGCGATGTAGCGGAAGGCAAAGCCGTACTGGCCATCGTTGCGCGCGTTGTAGTCCTTGCCGATGGACGCCACCTTGAGGGTGTTGCCGTAGGCCGGGGTCATGCCGTTGGCATACAGCCCGGTACTGCGCAGCATGCCGCCGAACATCGGGTTGTTGCCCAGGGCGTCGTATAACCCGATGACGTTGCCGCCGATGGGCGTCGGGGTGTCGAGGGCGCTGCCGGTGAAGTTGTTGTACCCCGTGCGGCCGCCATCGGCGAACAGGTCGCTCTGGGAATAGAAGGTGCCGACCGGGTCGATGCGGGTCTCCTTCCAGTTCCACTGATAGAAGCTCTCCATCGACAGGTTGTCGCTCAAGCCGATATTGAAGCTGATGGCTTCCACCGGCATCAGCACTTCCTTGACCTCGGCGCCCGGCAGGCGGTACTTGGCCGCGTCCACCGGGTTGGTGGTATTGACCCCGCCGCGATAGAAAATGCCCTCGCCCCAGTTGAACACCTGGCGCCCCAGGCGCGCGGTCAGAGGCATCTGGCCAACGTCCCAGTTGCCATAGATGTAGGAGTCGAGAATCTCCACACGGCTACCGGCAATGTCGCGGGTCTGGTCGGTGAAGTGGTCATCCTGGGGATGGCTCTGGCTGGGTTGCGACGGGCTGTTGTTGCGGTAGTAGTCGTTGCGCTTGTCCATGATCTGGGTGTCATAGAACCCCGTGCCACGCACGAACAGCCCGTAGTTCTGATAGTTGGCTTCCAGCTCCGAAGTGATCTTGTACACCTCGGAAACCAGCCCGGTATCGAAGTTGCGATTGCCGTCGTTGGTGTTGACGTCGTCGTTGCCCTTGTCACGCCCCTGGACCCGCCACAGACGCCCATAAGACAGGGTGCTGTCGAACGAGCCGGTGACCTGGTTGTCCAGCACGCTGAACTCCATGGCCTGCACGGTCCCGCCGCTGCACAGTTGCAACAGACCTACCAGGCCGACGCCCGCCCCAGTGGATGTGATGGACCATTTACCCTCGGATCCCGAGCCTTGCGCGCGCACTGTGGTGCTCATTACCGTCTCTCCCCTGCAACCTTTTTTGTTGTTATTGCACTGCGTTGTCTGTTGTTACTGCGCCGGCGCCGGGCGGTCGAGACCAGCCCTGACGTAGTTGCGACTGTGGGCGCCAAAGTGGCGTAGCAACTGCACCAACTGTTCGTTGAGCCGGGCATGGTCGTAGCGTTCGGCGGGCAACTGGTTGCCGGCACTGAAGCTCTGGGTCGCCCCGGGCGTGGTCAGCCACTGGCCGATGGCCTCGTCGAACGCCACGGCCTGGGCATCCGCCTGGGCACTGACCACTTGGCGCAGGTAGTCCGTCGAGTAAGCCGGGTAATCGGCGTCCTGAGTGGCGTCGGCATAGGCCGTCAGCATCGGGTTATCCGCCCCCGTCAGCAGCAGGTGGCGCAGCCAGGCGAACTGGTAGCGCTCCACCTCATTGTGGCGCGTGGCGACACGTTCGATCGCCGCCCGCTTGTCGCTGTCGTAGCCGGCCAGGGCCTTGCCTTCCATCAGCAGCATGCTGGTCAAGTCATCGCCCGGCAGAGTGGTGGCGTGATACGGCTGGGTCAGGTCCTGCAGGTAGTGCATGCCCCATCCGAGGAAGCGATAGCCCCAGTAGGGATGGCCATTGGCGAAGGCAAAACGCGCCAGACCGAAGTACTGGTAGGCCCGCCAGTCCGGCCAGTTACGCAACAGGAAAGGCGCGGCGACATAGACCACCGCGCTCTCGTGAAAGAAGCCCATATGAAACGGCGCCTGGGAGCTGTACTGGAAGCGCGCGTCGCCAAACGACTGCACACCGAAGCCATAGAGTGCGCCGACCGCCCCTGGGTTATCGCTGAACAGGTTGATATCGTGGCCGTAGTCCGGCTCGTCCGCGGCGGTTGCCAGCACGGCCAGCGGCGCGACCGTCTGCCCCGGCTGCAGTTGGATAAAGCGCTGGCGATTCCACGGCGAGAGGGTCTGTTCGACCATCACTTCGGTGGCCTTGAGCTGCGGGCGCCCAGCCAGGTCCTCGCCGGGCATGGGCTGGATCACCTGGGCCAGGTGGATCTGTGGGTTGACCCGCAGGGCCATGAGCAAGTCCCGGCGCAGATCGGCCCCAGGCTGCGGCGCCAGACGCAGGTTGTCGGGGCGCGGCGGGTAGTCGGGAAAGTGCTTGCGGGCGAAGTTTTCCTGCTCGTCCAGCAAGGCCACCAGCCCTGGGTACTGCTCGGACACAAACTGCTCAAGGGACTCGACCGCCACCTCGGGCGCCTCGCGCAACGCGGGCAAATCCCGCAGGGCCAGGTAGCTGCCCACGCTGTGATTGGACCATGCACCGGCCCCAGGCGACAGACTGCACAGCCCCAGGCACAGCAGCAACGACGGCAACTTCATGGCTTTACGCTCTTTTTGTAGATGCGTTCAGCCTAACAATCCGGGTATCCCCCGACACTGTCCGATCTTGCCAAAACGACTCTCCAATAGCGCCATACAGCCTGGGCCTACGCCGGGTAGCCGGTAATCTCGCGAATGCTCTGGTACAGCGGCTTGAGCTGGCGATACATGTGCAGGTAGACCTCGCGGTACAAGCGGTCGTACATCTGTTGCGCCTCGGGCTGGGGCATGAACACCTCGGCGGTGCGGGTCATGGCGGCGATGGCGGTATCGAAGTCCGGGTACAGCCCAAGCCCCACCGCACAGGCAATCGCCGCCCCCAGCCCGGACGCCTCGTAGACATGCGGACGCTCGGCGGGCAGGCCGAAGATATCGGCGGTCAGTTGCATCGCCGCGTCGCTCTGGGAACCGCCACCGGCCACGCGCAAGCGCTTGATCGACAGTTTCGACCGGCGCTCGATACGCTCCTTGCCCTGGCGCAAGGCATAGGCCAGCCCCTCGAGGATCGCCCGGTAGATATGGGCACGGGTGTGCACGTCGCCAAAGCCGATCATCGCGCCCTTGGCCTCTACACCCGGCTCGCGGATGCCCGGCGACCAGTAGGGTTGCAGGGTCAGGCCCATGGAGCCGGGCGGCACCGCGTTGACCAGCGCATCGAACAGTTGCTCCGGTTCCAGGCCCTGCTCCCGGGCCTGCTGCATTTCCCGCAGGCCGAACTCGTTCTTGAACCAGCTGACCATCCAGTAGCCGCGATAGATCATCACTTCGCAGTTGTAGTGATCGGGGATCGCCGCCGGATACGGCGGGATCAGCGGCACTATCTCCAGGTAGCGCGAGCGGGTAGTGGTGATGGTCGCCGTGGTGCCGTAGGACAGGCACGCGGTCGTCGCCTCCACCACGCCGGAACCGAGCACCTCGCAGGCCTTGTCGGAGCCGGCGGCAATCAGTGGCAGGCCCTCGGGGATCCCGGTGTGGCGGCTGGCCTCGGCGGTGATGCGGCCCAGTTCTTCTCCTGGCTTATACAGGCGCGGCAACTGCTGCGCACGCACCGCCAGGGCCTGCCATTTCCAGTCCCGGGGCGCGGCCCAGCGCAGGTGCTTGAAGTCGAAGGGCAAGTAGCCCACGCAGCACCCCACCGAGTCGACAAAACGCCCGGTCAGGCGATGGCTGAGAAAGCCCGAGAGCAGCAGGAACTTGTCGGTGGCGGCCCAGATATCCGGCTGATGCTGGGCGATCCAGTTGGCCTCGGCCTGGGCGCGAAAATAGTCCACCGTGGCCTCGGCGCCGATCAACTTGAACAGCCAGCCCCACGGGCCCTTGATCCCGCCCTCGGGCTCGCACTGACGCTGGTCGAGCCAGAGGATCGCCGGGCGCAAGGCCTGGCCCTGGGCATCGACATTGATCAAGGTGCCGCGCTGGGTGGTCAGGGACACGCCACGGATCAGGCTGCGGTCGATGCCGGTCTGCGCCCACAACTGCTGGCAGGCTTCGCCCAGTTTGCGCCAGTAGTAATCCGGATCCTGCTCGGCCCAGCCGGGCTGCGTGGAGTAGTAGGCCTGCAACTCGACCTTGCCTTTGCCCAGCAGATTGCCCTGCAAGTCGAACAACAGCGCGCGGACACTCTGGGTGCCGTTGTCGATCGCCAGCACATAGTGTTTGTCGGGGGAATTGTTATCCACGAAGCTCTCTTTATTCATGACGCGCTCTTCAGATCGAGGCGGACGGGACGCTGTGATGGCGTTGCCAGAGTTGCAGGTAGCGCTGCTGTTCCTGTTCCCAGCGCGTGTCGTCCCAGCCCAGGCGCGGCTGACATAGCCGGCGGATGTCTGGCAGGTAGTGAGCGGCGCCGTCGGGCAGTAGCAACCCCAGACGGGTGCGGCGCAACAACAGGTCGTCCAGGTGCAGGACCATCTCGGCCTCGGCGGCAAACGCCAGCTCCGCCCACAAGGTATCGCTGGCGCCGACACACTCGCTGCCCAGGCTGCGTATCAGCCGGGCCAAACGTGGCAGGTCACGGCCATGGCGCCCGGCCAGACGCCGCAGGCCGGCGGCGCTCAGCCCAGGAATCGCCTGCAGCGGCACGGCCTGGAACACTGGCGCGCCGTCATCCTCCAGGGTCTTCCCGAGCATCCCGGCACAGGCCCGCAACACCTCGATGGCCTGGGGCCTGAAGGTGGTCAGCTTGCCCCCCGCCAACGTCACGCAGCCCGGCTCCTGCCACAGCACATGCTCGCGGGTTTCATTGGAGGGCTTGGCCTGGGAGTCTGCGGCGCCCACCACCGGGCGCACCCCGGACCAGGTGCACAGCACGTCCGCCGCCGTTACCTCGGCCTGGGGAAATGGCTGGGCGCAGGCCTCCAGCAGGTAGTCGAGTTCTTCGCGGGTAATGCTCGCCCCGAGGTCCAGGTCCTCGCGATGATCCAGGTCGGTGGTGCCCACCACAGTGGCCCCTTCCCAGGGAAAGACGAATACCGGGCGACCGTCGCGCCGATGCATGAAACTGAAGGCGTGGGCCACCGGCAAGCGCCAGCCCGGCAACAACAAGTGGCTGCCTCGCAAGGGCCGCAACTGCCGCTGCCCACCACCCGGTTGCAGGCGTTCAGCCCAGGCGCCGGTGGCCACTGCCAGCACCGCGCAACGCACTTGCATAACGGCAGCGCCTTGCGTGTCCTCGACCTCGACCCCACACACCCGCCCGCCCTCGCGCAGCAACTGGCGCACCCGCAGGCCGTTCAGCGCCCAGGCGCCATCGGCGCGGGCCTCGGCCAACACACGCATGACCAGGCGCGCATCGTCGGTCAGCGCATCGCGAAACTGCGAAGCCCCCAGCAGCCCCGGCTCCATCAACCCCGGCGCCAGGTAGCGCAGTTGCGCAGGTTTATGAAACTGGCGGCTGCGACAACCGGCCAGGGCGTCATACAGGCGCAGCAAGCCGCCGAAGACCCGCGGTCCGGGGAACCCGCCGCGATAGTGCGGCATCAGGAAACTCAAGGGCTCCACCAACCCCGGTGCTTCGCCCATCAGGCGCTGGCGCTCGCGTACCGAATCACGGGCCAGGCGCCACTGGCCCTTGGCGATGTAGCGCAGGCCGCCATGGACCATTTTCGACGAGCGGCTGGAGGTGCCCCAGGCAAAATCCCGTTGCTCCAACAGCAGGCAGCGCCAACCGCGCCGGGCCGCCTCGCGCAGGATCCCGGCGCCGCTGATACCACCGCCAATCACGATCAAGTCCCAGGTTTCATTCGCCAGTTGCGGCAGCACGGCCGCGCGCCACTGGGCATTCCAGTCATCGCTCATGGGCCTAGTCTTCCAGCAGGGTGCCGGGGTTCAGACGCCCGGCCGGATCGAAATGCCGGCTCAGGCTGTGCAGCGCAGCCATCGCCAGTTCGCCCTTCTCCCTCGGCAGGTAGGGCGCGTGGTCCTTGCCCACGCCATGCTGGTGGCTGATGGTGCCGTGGTTGTCGACGATGGTGCGGCTGGCCGCCTGCTTCAGGGCCTTCCAGCGCTCCAGGGTGGCCGGGTAGTCCGTCGCCGGGCGGAACACGTAGCTGGTGTAAATGCTCGAACCTTCGCCATAGACATGGGACAGGTGGGTAAACACATGGACCCGCTCGCCCTCGGCCGCCAGGCAGTCACGCAGGCTGGCCTCGATCGCGTGCAACAAGGCGTCGACATGGCACCAGTCGGTCGCAGTCTCCAGGGTGTCGACCACGTAGCCGGCATTCCAGAGATTCTCCCGCAGGTAGGGGAAGCGAAAACGGTTCTGTTGCCATTTCTTGCCCAGCAGGGTGCCGGTGAACACCCCGCCAAAAGCCTTGAGGTGCTGGCGCGCCTGGCGCAACGACAAGGCATTCTGCCGACGATTGCCGGTGACGCCGAAAGTCAGCAGGCATTTGCCCTCGCCAGCCCCGCGCAGTGCCAGGTAGCGCTCCAGCCAGGCGATTTGATGGGGATGGCCAGCCAGCGCCAGTTGGGTCTGGGTTTCCATGGCATTCGACAGACGCAGCATCGACAGCGGCACCCGTGCCTGCACCAGCCGGCGGATCGCCTGCAGGGCCTGGGGCCAGTCGGGCAGGAACACGCCATAGAAGCGCTCGTCCTCGGGCAGCGCGCTGACCCGGACCTTGACCGTGGAAATGATGCCGAAGCGCCCTTCGCTGCCCAACACCATTTCCCGCAGGTCAGGGCCGGCGGCCGAGGCCGGGAAACTCGGGATTTCCAGGGGCCCGGCGAACGTTTCCAGGGTGCCGCCGGCGAACAGTTGCTCGATCCGCCCATAGCGCAGCGATTGCTGGCCGCTCGAGCGGCTGGCCACCCAGCCGCCCAGGGTCGACAACTCCCAGGACTGCGGGAAGTGCCCCAGGGTGTAGCCTTTGGCACGCAACTGGCTCTCCACCTGGGGGCCACTGGCACCGGGGCCGAACGTGGCGATCAGGCTTTGTTCGTCGAGGTCGAGCAGGCGGTTCATGTGGGCCAGGGACACCGTCAGCACCGGGCGCGTGGACGCCGGCGGGTTGATATGTCCGGCCACGGACGTGCCACCGCCATAGGGAATCAGGCACAGGTCGGCACTGTCGGCCAGGGCCAGCAACTGGCGGATCTGCTCGACAGTTTCCGGCAGGGCCACAGCATCCGGGTACCGACCCAGGGCACCTTCACGCAGGGCCAGCCAGTCCGGCAGGCTCTGACCGCGGGCATGCATCAGGCGGTCCTGGGGCTCGATGCTGTAAAGCGCGTGGGGCGCCAGCCGCGACGCGGGCACTGCGGCCAGGGCACTGTCCAGGCTGGCGTCCGGCAGGGTGTGCCCGTCGCCCAATCGCTCGCGCAGAAACGCTGCGCCATGGGCGGGCATCTCCATCTGCGTGGTTTCTTCGCCCCAGCCGTTCCAGCGTCGCATGCCTGTTTCTCCCAGCAGATCTTGTGATTTTCAGTGCTCCCATACTAAACAGCCGGCGCGGGCTGTCACGGTCGCATCGGGACAGATGGAGTAGCCAATTGGGTCACTCGCTGTATTACCGGATGTATCCACGGGAGCATTTACTTTAGTCACGATTTCAAATTACCTTGCGTGCCATCGACGCGCGCAAGGCACTGCCGCCGGCAACACCCCGCCAGGAACCCGATCATGCAGACACTCGGCTCTACCTCCGTCCCTCCTCTGCTGAAGTACCTGCGCCATGCCGAACAGCTCGGCGTGGCAACCGCCCCCGCACTGGAGGCGGCCGGGATCACTGCCGGCCAACTGGACGACAACAGCCTGCGCCTGCCTGTGGAAGCCCACGAACGCCTGCTGGAGTATTTCTGCGAACATTCCGGGGACCTGCTGTTCGGGCTCAATTCAGCGCGCTTCGTGTTGCCCAACTCGTGGAGCGTGCTCGGCTACATCACCATGAACTGCGCGACCCTGGGCGAGGCAATGAACCGCATCATGCCGTTCGAAAAACTGGTGGGCGACATGGGCACCAGCCGCGCCGAAATGGTCCATGACCAAGTACGCCTGATCTGGAACTGCCGCCACCAGCAGCCGCGCATCCGCCGGCATATGGTGGAGAACGTGCTGGCGTCCTGGCTGGTGTATGCCCGCTGGATCGCCGACACCGAACTGTCGCCAAGCCAGGTGTTGCTCGAACACCCATTGCCGGACGGCGCGCAGCTCAGCCAATACGAGGACTTCTTCGGTTGCCCGGTGCTGTTCGAGCAACCCTGCTCCGCCCTGGTGGCGCCCTTGAGCTACCTGCAAACGCCCCTGCGCCAGGCCGATGCGCAATTGCTGCGCACCCTGGAAGAACATGCCCTGGCCCTGATGGCCTCGCTGGACGATTCAAGCCTGGCGCTGCGGGTGAAAAACGCCCTGCGCCAGTTGCTCAAGGAAGGCCTGCCGCGCAAAGAACAGGTGGCCGAACAGTTCGCCATGTCGGTGCGCACCCTGCAACGCCAACTGCAGCAGGCCGGCACGTCCTACCAGCAGATCCTCGACGACCTGCGCCAGGAACTGGCCGAGCACTACCTGCTGCACAGCGACCTGCCGATCCAGGACATCGCCCAATACCTGGGCTTCACCGAACCCCGCTCGTTCCACCGCACCTTCAAGAGCCGCACCGGTGTGCCGCCGGGCGAGTATCGGCAGACCCATCGGGGCAGTTAGGGTTTGGGGGACTGCATTTCAGGTCCCGACCAAACAGAGTGAACCCGGTATTCAACACAACGAAGATCAAATATGGGAGCTGGCTTGCCTGCGATAGCGCCCGATCAGGCCATTCCTGGGTACTTGACTCTCCCCCTAGGGTCACACGCCATCCTGCGGGCCCGACCTCAGGACTCCCCACCCATGACCCGCCGCATCCTGCTCATTCTTGGCCACCCCGCCAGCACCAGTTTCTGCTACGCCTTAGCCTCTGCCTATCGCGAATCAGCCAGCCGCGCCGGCCACGAAGTGCGCACCTTGTATCTGGGCGAGTTGAGCTTCGATCCTGTCCTGCACCACGGTTACGCTCAGGTACAAGCCTTGGAGCCGGACTTGCTCATGGCGCAATCCGACATCCTTTGGGCCGATCATCTGACGTTTATTTTCCCTATCTGGTGGGGGGGAATTCCAGCATTGATGAAAGGCTTCATCGACCGCGTGTTCCTGCCCGGTTTCGCCTTCAAATACCGCAAGGGCAAAGCATTCCCCGACAAGCTCTTGAAGGGCCGTACCGCCCATCTGCTGGTGGCCCTGGATACGCCGCCGTGGTATTACCGCTGGTTCTACCACATGCCCGGCCTGCACCAGATGCGCAAGACCACCCTTGAGTTGTGTGGTATCAAGCCGATCAAGACAATCATGTTCGGGCCTGTGCTGGGCTCTACTGCGGCGCAGCGCGACAAGTGGCTGAAAAAGGCTGGCACACTCTTTTAGGAATGGATCTGCATGTACATCGGTAAAGCCGCGCAGTTGTCAGGCACGACGATCAAGGCGATTCGTCACTATGAGGACATCGGCTTGCTGCCACCGCCGCAACGCGAGGGGCGGTATCGGGTTTACTCGGCGCAGAGCGTGGAGCTGCTGACGTTTATCAAGTGCGCGCAGCAGTTGGGCTTCAAGCTCAAGGAGTTGCAGGGAATTCTCCACGGGCACCGTGGCGATGAGCTGCCGTGGCAGCGCGCCAACCAGGCGATCGCGCAAAAAAAGCTCGAGTTGATGACGCAGATCCAAGCCCTGCAACAGGTGCATGCAGGGCTGGTGGCGTTTGAGGGCAGCCTGGAGCAGGCCCAGGGTCAGTGCCAGTTTGCACGTCTGGTGGAAACCGGCACTGCGCGCAACAGCTAGTTCAGCAGATCGCCCCATTTGTTTTGCAGGGCGCGCTCTTCTGCCAGGATTTCCCGCGTCATGCTGTCAACCCATTGCTGGGCAAACCCATTGGCTTCACGCAGCAGCAGCATGATGTCATCGAGTTCAAAGTCGCCGGGTTTGGCCAAGTCCTTATGCTCATCCAGCATCTTCCTGACCATTTCATTGAGCTGCTGCTTGGTGGCCATTTTGGCCAACCCCATCGCCAAGGGCAGCATGTCGTCTTCAGGCTTGACCTTGTTGCCAGGGCTACGCTCCGTGTAGTTCTCACAAATAATCGCGAACCCGGTAAAGAAGGCCTCGAAAACCCCATCTTGCTGGCGGATAGGCTCGGGGATTTTGTGAAAGGAGAATCCGTACATAAAGCCCAAGACGAAGAAAACCTGGCTTTCCAGCTCTTCATCCGGGAAGCCAATGAGTTTTTTCGCCTTGGGAATTACTGCGCCCAGGCAACTGATCGGCAACTGCCAGATAACCGCTGAATCCGGGTCGTCGCGCTGTTCCTGCTTCAGGTCGGCAAGGATCGCCTGCATCTTTTCAATGGCCCGCTGCCCCGGTTGCACCACCGGTTCGTCGTCCATCAGCAAGTCATCGAGTTCGGCATGATAGGTCGGGGCCAGACGCGCCGTCGGGGTGATGTCTTGCAGCGCCGCAACCCGCTCGGCTTCGCCGGCCAACAGTTTATCGAGGAGCTTGTTGCGGTTGTCGAGGACGAAACGCACGAAGGTTTCTTCCTTGAGGGCCAGGCGCACGACACCGGGCAGAAAGGCGTAGATAAATGCGCCGAGCTTCTCGACATTGCCGTCATCGCGCAGGGCCGCCAGGGATGCCTCGCCGGTCTTGTCCTTGATGAACGGCAGGATCTTCGATTTGTTCTGCTCGATGGCCACGGCCACGTAGCCCAACAGCTTGTCCTTGCCGCTGACTTTTTTCTGCGGATCGTCAGGCGTTGTCTGTTCGATGACCGCCAAGGCGAGGATTTCTTCGGCAACCGGCTCTACAAGCACAGGCTCGGCTTCGGGCTTGGCGACGACCACTGCGACGGCAGGTTGCGCCACCGCCACCACCGGCTGATCAACCAGCCCACGGCGGGCATCCCCCAGTGCCTCGTTGATCACCGAGAAGAACTCACCCAGCTCTTTCTCACCCACCTGGGTAAAGGTTCCGACCTTGCGCGAGTTGACGAACAGGTCGCGCTTTTCCACTGCCAACGAATCCAAGTGGCGCCAGAAAAACAGGCGCGGGGTGTCGAAGACCATCTTCACCGCCAGCTTGCTCTCGCCCATCAACACGCCTTCCTTGGCGCCGCCAAACAGGGTGTCGTCAATCAGCACCAACACCTCGTCTTCGCGCATGTTGGCGCCGTAGGAGTCCAGCGCCGCCTGCAGCTTTTTCTGCGGGATGTGCGGGCGCACATACACGCGCTCCAGCCCCAGCCGCTCAGCCAGGCTGAGGGTCATGTGCACAATTGAATCAACCTGGGCCGCCGACAGCTCTTGGTTGCCGGCCGAGGCCTTTACCGCCGCAGGCTTCGCCACCGGGGCCGATTGCTCGCCGCCCCGGGTCCGCAGCCATTCCTGCAACAGGGAAAAGCAATCGTGCAGATCGTCTTTGTCCGGCATGTTGAAGGCAATCGCCTGACGCTTGTTGAGGAAGAGTTTGCTGCCCTTGAGCTCCAGGGCGTCCACTTCGTCATAGGCGTAGGCCACCGCGTCGCTGAAGCTCTCGCGGATGGCCAGGTATTGCTGGCCGATCAAGCAACCGTCCTTGCCGCTGGCGAACATGGTGTCATCAATCAGCACGACCACTTCGCTGGGGTCCACGGTCAGGCCGTAGGCAGAAAGGGCGTTGCTCAAGAGTTTTTTCGGGATGTTGGGTGCGACATGAACCCGTCCCGAGCTTGAATATTTTTGGGCCTGCAAAAACTCCAACAACGACATATCCCTATCTCCCTTTCTGATTTTTTTCAGCGTCATTGCGCCTGGCCATCGGAGGTTGCGCGGCAGAATAGCACTAGGCCACTATCCCGATCACCCTTCAAGACAGCTCCAGCCTTACCTTCAGCTCCTGGACCCGCGCCCGCTCTGCCCGCAAAGCGCGCTTGAGCTCACGGTTTTCCATCTCGCGGATCTTTGCCCAGCGTGCCGCCGAACGGCACCCTGCAACGAACGTCCAGATTTCCCGCAGGCGCAGGTACTGCATCAACAGCACCAGCAAAATCACGCCAATGAGTACCAACGCACTTGTCGAAATAACCTCCGACATCCCCATGTCCTGCTTCCTTTTAGTGAGTTCGAGCGATCTCGAAGACAGCCAAAAGATATGTCGTGTTTTATTACAGGTCTACACTGTAGACAGATACAGGTAAAGTAATCGCACATATGGGAGGGGTCATGAAACGCAAACAATCCGTCGAACAGGTACGCTGGGACCTGGCACTTCGCTATCGTTTGATCGAGACCGTCGCCTGGTGGGAGGGCCGCCTGACCACGGGGCACTTGATCCAGAGCTTTGGCATCAGCCGCCAGCAGGCCTCGAAAGACATCAACACCTACATCACCGAACATGCGCCCCGAAACTTGACATATGACAAGCAGCTCAAGGGCTACATCCCGAGCAAGCACTTCAAGCCGCGCTTTATCGACGACAGCGCCAGCGCCTATTTACACCTGCTGTACCAGAACAACGAACGCGCACCACACATTGAAGGGCTAGCGCTGGCCTATGCCCATACCAAGGTGCTGGAGGTGCCGGACCGCAGCATCCGCCCACAAATCCTGCGCCCACTGCTCAAGGCTTGCCGCGAAGGTTTGCGCCTGGAAACCGAGTACGTGTCCCTGGCCAACCCCGAGCCGGAGGTGCGCCTGATTGCCCCGCACACCCTGGTGTACACCGGCATGCGCTGGCACGTGCGGGCCTACTGCGAGAAGAACGGCAAATACCGCGACTTTGTGCTCAGCCGCCTGCGCGGCGAACCGGAGTTGCTGGGCAAATCCGAGAACCTGATCGGCGATGACCACGTCTGGGAAACCGCCGTGAACCTGGTGATCACCCCGGACCAGCGCCTGGCGGCGGCGCAACGGGCAATCATCGAGGCGGATTTCGGCATGCTCGATGGGCAGTTGGTGATCCCCAGTCGCCAGGCCCTGGTGAAGTACGTCCTGCAGCGCTACCAGATTGATCCGAAGAACCTCGACCCCAAACCCGAGGCCCAGCAGATTGTGGTGAAGAACCTGCAGGAGCTGAAGCCTTGGCTGTATGACTGAAAAACCCCGGTGCGCTCAAGCGCCCCTCATTTGCCCCTCCCCCCCCTATCTGCTAGTGTCGCGCCCGTTTACCGTCAACCGGAATAGCCGCCATGGCCCGCAAAAAAGTTGCACTCGATTTCGAACAATCCCTCGCCGATCTGCAAACCCTGGTCGAGCGTCTGGAGAACGGCGAGTTGTCGCTGGAAGACTCGTTGACGGCGTTTGAGCAAGGTATTGGCCTGACCCGCGATTGCCAGAGCGCTCTGGCGCAGGCGGAGCAGAAGGTCCAGGTGTTGCTGGAACGGGATGGGGAGTTGGCCGAAGAACCTTTCGACGCGGAACAAGCGCAATGATCGACGTTTATCAGGCCAGCAGTCAGGCCCGGGTCAATGCTGCGCTGGAACCGCTGTTTGTGGCGCCAAGCCCGGAGTTGGCCAGGCTGTATGAAGCCATGCGCTATAGCGTGATGAACGGCGGCAAGCGCGTACGGCCTTTGCTCGCCTATGCGGCCTGTGAGGCGCTGGGCGTGGACGCCGCGCAAGCCAATGGCGCGGCGTGTGCGGTGGAATTGATTCATGCCTATTCGCTGGTGCATGACGATTTGCCAGCCATGGACGATGACGATCTGCGTCGCGGCCAGCCCACTACCCATAAGGCTTTTGACGAAGCCTGTGCGATCCTCGCCGGCGACGGCCTGCAAAGCCTGGCGTTCAGTGCCCTGCTCGACCCGCGTTTGAGCGGTGTGAATGCCGAGATCCGCCTGCGCATGGTCACTGCGTTGGCCGCCGCCGCAGGCCCGGCCGGTATGGTCGGGGGCCAGGCAATTGACCTCGGCTCGGTCGGCCTCAAGCTGGACCAGCAAGCCCTGGAGTATATGCACCGGCACAAGACCGGGGCGCTGATCGAGGCTGCCGTGCACCTCGGCGCCCTGGCCAGTGGTCGCGCCGAAGCGGCGCAGTTGGCTGCTTTGCAGATCTATGCCCGGGCCATCGGCCTGGCGTTCCAGGTGCAGGACGATATTCTCGACGTGGAAAGCGATACCGCGACCCTCGGCAAGCGCCAGGGCGCCGATATTGCCCGTGACAAGCCGACTTATCCGTCGCTGTTAGGGCTGGATGCCGCCAAGGCCTATGCCCTGGAGCTGCGCGACCAGGCCCTGGCCGCCCTGCGACCATTCGACGCGGCAGCCGAGCCGCTGCGTGACCTGGCGCGGTATATCGTCGAACGCCGCCACTGATTACGGCGGCGATTACCGCCGCATATCGGCCAAGTTCGGTGCTCTGCGTGGGCAGTTTGCGATGCTTGAGGTAAACTGCCGCCTCTTCTATACCTATAACGATTCGCCTGATGCCCACGACGTTTCAAGAGATTCCCCGCAAGCGCCCGACCACGCCGCTGCTGGACCGTGCCAACACGCCGGCCGGCTTGCGCCGTCTGGGTGAAGCCGAGCTGGAAACCCTGGCCGATGAGTTGCGCCTGGAATTGCTCTACACGGTCGGCCAGACCGGTGGGCATTTTGGTGCAGGCCTGGGCGTCATCGAGCTGACCATCGCGCTGCATTACGTATTCGACACCCCGGACGACCGGCTGGTGTGGGACGTGGGTCACCAGGCGTATCCGCACAAAATCCTCACCGGACGCCGCGAGCGCATGGCTACCTTGCGCCAGAAGGACGGCATCGCCGCCTTCCCGCGCCGCTCCGAGAGCGAATACGACACCTTTGGCGTCGGCCACTCCAGCACCTCGATCAGCGCAGCCCTGGGCATGGCGATTGCCGCCCGTCTGCAAAACAGCGATCGCAAGGCAATTGCCGTGATCGGTGATGGCGCGCTGACAGCCGGCATGGCGTTTGAAGCGTTGAACCATGCGCCGGAAGTGGACGCCAATATGCTGGTGATCCTCAACGACAACGACATGTCGATCTCGCGCAATGTCGGTGGTTTGTCCAATTACCTGGCAAAGATTCTGTCCAGCCGCACCTACGCCAGCATGCGCGAAGGCAGCAAAAAAGTGCTTTCACGCCTGCCCGGCGCGTGGGAAATTGCCCGCCGCACCGAAGAATACGCCAAGGGCATGCTGGTCCCCGGCACCCTGTTCGAAGAGCTGGGCTGGAACTATATCGGCCCGATCGACGGCCACGACCTGCCGACCCTGATCGCCACCCTGCGCAATATGCGCGACCTCAAGGGCCCGCAGTTCCTGCATATCGTCACCAAGAAAGGCAAAGGCTTCGCCCCGGCGGAAGTCGACCCGATTGGTTACCACGCCATCACCAAGCTCGAACCGCTGGACGCGCCCGTGGCGGCGCCAAAAAAGGCCAGCGGGCCGAAGTACTCCGGTGTATTTGGCGAATGGCTGTGCGACATGGCCGCTGCCGACCCGCGCCTGGTGGGCATTACCCCAGCGATGAAGGAAGGCTCGGACCTGGTGGCGTTCAGCGAGCGTTTCCCGCTGCGTTACTTCGATGTGGCGATTGCCGAGCAACATGCGGTGACCTTTGCCGCCGGCATGGCCTGCGAAGGCGCCAAACCGGTGGTGGCGATCTACTCGACCTTCCTGCAGCGCGGTTATGACCAGCTTATTCACGATGTGGCGGTGCAGAACCTCGACGTGCTGTTCGCCATCGACCGCGCCGGCTTGGTGGGCGAAGACGGCCCGACCCATGCCGGCAGCTACGATCTGTCGTACTTGCGCTGCATCCCCGGCATGCTGGTGATGACCCCGAGCGACGAGAACGAGCTGCGCAAGATGCTCAGCACCGGCCACCTGTACAACGGCCCGGCAGCGGTACGTTACCCCCGTGGCAACGGCCCGGATGCGGTGATCGAGAAAGACCTGGAACCGATCGAGATCGGCAAGGGCATCGTGCGGCGCCAGGGTAGCAAGACCGCGTTCCTGGTGTTTGGCGTGCAACTGGCCGAAGCCCTGAAAGTGGCGGAGAAAATCGACGCCACCGTGATTGACATGCGCTTTGTCAAACCCCTCGACGAAGCCCTGGTGCGCGAGATCGCCGGCAGCCATGAATTGCTGGTGACCGTTGAAGAAAACGCCATCATGGGCGGCGCCGGTGCGGCCGTCAGCGAATTCCTGGCGCGGGAGAACATCCTCAAGTCGGTGCTGCACCTAGGCTTGCCGGACATTTATGTGGAGCACGCCAAACCCGCGCAGATGCTGGCTGAGTGTGGGCTGGATGAAGCGGGGATCGAGGCTGCGGTTCGCCATCGCATGGCTTTGCTCGGCCTGTAAACCGGACCAAACTGTGGGAGCTGGCTGGCCTGCGATGCAAACACTTCGGTCTTTCAGAGAGACCGGGTGATGCGATCGCAGGCCAGCCAGCTCCCACATTTGTTTTGTATTGCCTTGGAATCCATGGACGGCCCATGAAACACCTTCGACTTGCCCTGCCACTCCTGCTCTTGCCCACTGCGGACCTGCTCGCCGACACCCGCGACGCCGCCCTGAAGCTCCCCGATGTGGTGATCAGCGCCAACCGCCAGGTGCAGGCACGCAATGACAGCAGTGCTGCCAACACCGTGTTTACCCGGGACGATATCGACCGCCTGCAACCCTCCAGCCTGACCGACCTGCTCAGCCGCGTGCCCGGCGTGCAAGTGGCGCGCACCGGTGGCCGGGGCAGCTTGCCGGGGATTTTCATACGCGGCACCAAGTCCGCGCAAAGCCTGGTGCTGGTGGATGGCCAGCGGATTGCCAATAGCACGTCCGGCGACAGCGGCCTGCAATACCTGAATATTGATCAGATTGAGCGGGTAGAAGTGCTGCGCGGGTCGCGCTCGGTGATTTACGGCAGCGATGCGATTGGCGGGGTGATCCAGGTATTTACCCGCCGCAATGCCGGACCAGGCCTGCTGCCGCGCTTGAAGCTGGGCTTTGGCAGCCACAACACCTGGGAACGCAGCCTGGGCCTGTCGGGCGGCGATGAACGCACGCGCTTCAACCTGGGCGCGAGCCTGGATGACACCGCCGGTATCGACTGGAGCCACACCTCCTTCCCCAGCGACCGCGACCATGATGCCTATCGCAATAAGTCGCTGAGCTTGAACCTGAGCCATGAGTTCAGCGATGAGCTGGAGGTGGGTTTCAACCTGCTGGATAGCCGGGGCAAGTCGGAATATGACAACAGCTTTGGTCGCTATGATTTCGCTATCGGGCAAAGTGTCGGCCAGAAGCCCTACACCGACTACACCGTCAGCAGCGCCAGCGCGTACATCGACGCCCAACTCAACGAGGCCTGGCAGACCCGCGTGGAGCTGGGCCACAGCGAAAACCGCGACACCAAACGCGACAAGCTCAGCACTGACTTCAGTGTGTTCAACACCTATCGCGACTCGATCAACTGGCAGAACGACCTGACGCTCGATCAGCAGAACAGCCTGATTCTCGGCGGTGATTGGTATGAAGACCGTTTTCACGGCAGCACCACGTTCAGCGAAAACAGCCGCTGGAACCGCGCCGCGTTTATCCAGCATCGTTTCAAGGGCGAGTGGTTTTCCACCGAACTGGGGCTGCGCCGCGACGACAACCAGCAATTCGGCGGGCAGAACAGTTGGAGCGGCACGCTGACCCTGCCGGTCAATAGCGATAACGATTTACTACTGAGTTACAGCGAAGGCTTTCGTGCGCCGAGCTTCAACGATCTGTACTACCCCGGCGGCAGCAACCCCTACCTCAAGCCCGAGCACTCGAAAAGCTATGAGTTGCAATGGCGCAGCCAACTGACCGACACCACACGCCTGGAAACCTCTCTGTATCGCACTGATCTCAAGGACGCCATCATCGCGCAGCGGCAGAACAACTACATTCCGTACAACGTCGCCAACGCCCGCATCAACGGCTTCGAAGCCGCCCTCAAGCAAGAGTTCTTCGGCTGGCAAGGCAACCTCGGCCTGTCGATCATCGACCCACGCGACCGCAACAGCGGCCACACCCTGGCACGCCGTGCCCGGCGCACCCTGAACCTGGACCTGGATCGGCAGTTCGAACAATTGAGCCTGGGCGCCAGTTGGCAGGCCATCAGCAGCAGCTACGATGCCGAAGACAACAAGCACCGCCTCTCGGGCTATTACCTGCTGGGGTTGCGCAGCGGTTGGGCGCTGAATCGGGAAGTGGCGCTGTCGCTGAAGGTCGATAACCTGCTGGATCGCCGCTATACGCGGGCCTGGTACAGCTATGACGATCCAAACTTCGAGAACAACCAGCCGTACCGCGAAGAAGGCCGGACGTGGATGCTTGGGGTGACGTGGACGCCGCAGCTCTGAGGTTGTCCGGGCCGACGCCATCGCAGGCAAGCCAGCTCCCACATGTGTTCTGTGGTGTGGCCAAAATATTCTGCACTGCCGAGCGCCCACCTTTTGATGTGTGAATACAGTCAAATGTGGGAGCTGGCTTGCCTGCGATAGCGCTCTCAACGGTTCGGCGCAATCACCTGACACAGCCGGCCCACCGCCTCCACCATCTGCCCACTGGGCCGTTCCAGGCCTTTGTCCGGCACGATCAGCAAACGCCCCTGAGCCACCGCCGCCACCTGGGGCCAGGCCTTCCAATCGTCCAGTTGCGCTTGATCCGCCGCGAGGATCACTTCGGGATCACGCTGCAACACCGATTCGATACTGACCTGCGGGGCTGGCAGCTTGAGGTCATCAAACACATTGCGCGCGCCACACACGCTAAGCGCATCGCTGATGATCTGCCCACCGCCCACGGTGTACAGCGGCTGGTTCCACACCTGGTAGAACACCCGCAACGGTTGGCTGCGCTGATAGCGCTGGCGCAACTCGGCCAAGCGTTGACGCAAGCGGGCAGCCAATTGGCGACCTTCATCAGCGCGGCCTAGCTGTCGGGCGATGGCTTCGACCTGGCTGCTCAGTTGTTCAAGGCTATGGGGTTCGGCGACGTAAACAGGGATGTTCAAACGCTTGAGCTGCTCGCGCTGGGCCGGGCCGACGCTGCCGGGCCAGAGCAGCAGCAAGTCAGGCTGCAGGCTGAGCAGTCGTTCCAGATCCAACTGCCCATAACGCCCCACCGAGGGCAGGCTACGCAGCGCGTCAGGCCGTTCACCGCCGTCGAGTACGCCCACCAGCAGATCGCTGGCGCCCAGTTCAACGACGATTTCAGATAAGGAAGGTGCGAGGCTGACCACCCGCTCGACCGCCATCGCCGACGCACTGGCGGCCAGCAGCAGACCCGCCAGCCAGAGGCGCATCAGCCGAGTTGACGCGGGATGCGATAGAGGTAGAACAGCACCAGGGTCGACAATGCCAGCAGGAACAGCGGCACCGCTTCCAGGCCGACGAACACTGCCAGTGCACCGATCCAGGCGGGAAACGCCGCGACCAGCAGCGCCGTACGCCGACGGGCCGCGAGGGTGATCCACGCGGCCGGCTCTTCAGGCGTATCGAGGGCCTTGGAGGTGGCGATCAGTGCATGTTTATAGGCATGGAAGTAACGCAGGCTGGCAAACATCGAGGCAACGCCGGCGATAAAGAATGGCATTGCCAGCACCGGCAACAACGGCTCGCCCTGGCCAAATACCAGATTGATCACGAACAACGGCAACAACGCCAGCGCCAGGTACTGCCACCAACTGAAGGACAGGCGCCGCTTGACCTGACCGCGCGTCACGCCCGGTCTGCCTCGCCCTGATGCTCGTTGCCCATCATATGGTCGAGCTTGCTGGCCTTGGTCGCCAGGTAGAGTTTGTTATGCGGGTTATGCCCGGTGTGCAGCGGCACACGCTCGGCGACGGTGATGCCCATCTCGGTCAAGGCCTTGACCTTGCGCGGGTTGTTGGTCATCAGGCGCAGGGACTGGATGCCCAAATGCTCAAGCATCGGCAGGCAGATGGCGTAGTCGCGCTGATCGGCGGCGAAACCCAGGCGCTCGTTGGCCTCGACGGTATCGGCGCCACCGTCTTGCAGTTCGTAGGCGCGGATCTTGTTCAGCAGGCCAATGCCACGGCCTTCCTGACGCAGATACAGCAGCACGCCACGGCCTTCACGGGCAATGGCTTGCATGGCGGCTTCCAGTTGCGAGCCGCAGTCGCAGCGCTGGCTGAACAGTGCGTCACCGGTCAGGCACTCAGAGTGCAAGCGGCCCAGGACCGGGGCGCCATCGGCCACATCGCCCAGGCTGAGCACGACGTGCTCGCGCCCGGAGGCTTTTTCAAGAAAGCCATGCATGGTGAACGTGGCAAAAGGGGTAGGCAGCTTGGAAGCAGCGACGAAAACGACGGGCACCGTGTGCTCCTGATTTCAGATTTCACAGAGGCGGGCATTGTAACAGCACGTTCCTACAGACGCTTAAGCTGAATTATCGCTGATAAAGATCAATAGGTTCGATTGGCCTTTGCCTTGGTTCTATGGGCGTCAAAACGGATACGGTTGGTTCCAGCGCTGGAAAATCGGTTTCAACTCGCCGCTTTTCACCAACAACTCCATGCGCCGGTCAAATACCCCCCGCAATGACCGCCCTCTCTCACTGTCGGTAAACCCCAGGAACAACGGCAATTCGGCAATGTGCGTGAGTTTGAACGCCGATGGGTCGTCAGCCTGGCCGAGGATGTACTGCAGTTCGGCCAGGGCATCAATGTAGAAGTCGGCCCGCCCATGCTGGAGCATCGGCAAAATCCCGCTACGTCGTTCGATCTGGTTGAAACGATGAATATTGGGCAGGTATTCCTCGTACTTGTAGCCACGTACCCAGGTCAGGCGGTAAGAGCCCAGGGTCACCAGGGTCGGCGCCGGGCTGCCCGCCAGGCCCAGGGCGTAGATGTGGTCGGAGTCGTAGTGCCAGCGGGCGTACAGCACGCCCTCGGTCTCATCATGATAGGAGCCGACCCAGGCATCCACTTCGCCACGCCGGGCCAGACCGACCGAACGGGTGTAGGGCACGCTGCGGATCTTGACCTTGACCCCGGCCGGCTCGAAGATTTCCCGCAACACATCCCAGGCCAGGCCGCTGCCATCGGCGTTGGTGTAGTCATTCCAGGTTTCACTGGCCAGACGGATCTGGCCGGGCACTTCGGGGGTGTCATCGGCCCACACGGGAGACGCGACCACACACAGCAGAATCAGCAACCAGCGTCGTAGCTCCATAATGACGCCCTCCAGAGTAAAGCGATCGTTTCTACAACGCGGTAAAGGGTAGCGCAGCCCGGCGGGTCACGGCGTCTCGCGAAAATGTTGATAACCGCGCACGGCGGGAGTGATGTCATGGCCGCCGGCATCCAGCAATTTCACGCCGGCCCCCGCTTCTACCCGCCCGACAATATGCACCGGCCAACCGTCGGCCAGCAATGACGCCAGCTCAGCGGGCGGCAAGGTGAACGCCAGGACGTAATCGTCGCCACCGCTCAAGGCTGCGGAGCGTGCTTGATCATCCCCCAGAAAGGCCAGCAACGCCGCCGACAGCGGCAAACGGTGCCGCTCGATCACCAGGCTTACGGCTGAAGCCTTGGCGATATGCCCACAATCTGCCAGCAGACCGTCGGAAATATCCAACGCAGACGTAGCCTTGCCACGCAACGCCATGCCCAGGGCCAGTTGCGGCTGCGGCGACCAGTAATGGCCCAGCAGCGGCTCGGCGATCTGCGCAGCAGCGCTACGCTGCCCCAACACCAACGGCAAGGCCCCGGCCGCATTGCCCAGCTCGCCGCCGACACACAGCAGGTCGCCGGGCTGCGCGCCACTGCGGGTCAACGCCAGCCCCGCCGGGACACGGCCGAACACGGTGACGGTCAGGCTCAGCGGCCCACGGGTGGTATCGCCGCCCACCAGGCCCACACCACAGCGCTGGGCCATGGCATTCAAACCCTGGGCATAGCGCTGCAACCAATCGGCCGCGACCGTCGGTGTAGTGAGTGCAAGGGTAAATGCGAGGGGATGGGCGCCCATGGCCGCCAGGTCGCTGACTGCCACCGCCAGCGAGCGCTGGCCGAGCAAAAACGGGTCGCAGGGGTCGGCAAAGTGCACGCCGGCCACCAGGGTATCGGTTGAAATCGCCAGCTGTTCCCCGGAGGGAACTGCCAGCAAGGCGCAGTCGTCGCCGATCCCCAGGGCAATGCCCTCGCCGCCTTGCGCACAGGGCGCGGCGGCGAAGTAGGTGCGGATCAGCTCGAACTCGCCCATCAGGGAGTCAAGCGCAGGTTAGCGCTTGTACGCCTTCACTTCGGCTTCACGCAGGCGCGGGGCCAGCTTGTCGAGCACGCCGTTGACGAACTTGTGACCGTCGGTCGAACCGTAGACTTTCGCCAGTTCGATACCTTCGTTGATCACTACGCGGTACGGCACGTCAACGCGCTTGAGCAGTTCCCAGGTGGACAGGCGCATCACGCACAGTTCAACCGGGTCCAGCTCTTCGAGGGTCAGGTCCAGGCAAGGTGCCAGGGCCGTGTCGATCTCGGTCAGGTTGGCATGCACGCCGTGCAGGATGTCGTGGAAGTACGGCAGGTCGGCGAAGGTAAAATCGTTGTCGACGCGAAACTGTGCTTCGATTTCGTTCAACGAAGTACCCGCCATCTGACGCTGATACAGCGCCTGGGTCGCCAACTGACGGGCAGCACGGCGCTTTTCGTTCTTCGATGGCTTGCCGGCGTCTGCAGGACGGGGGTCGCGCGGGTTGAAACGATCGCTCTCGTCGGAAATCACTTGGCCTCCAACTGCGACAGCAGGCTGACCATTTCCAGGGCAGACAGGGCAGCTTCAGCGCCTTTGTTACCGGCCTTGGTACCGGAACGCTCGATGGCTTGCTCGATGGAATCAACAGTCAGTACGCCGAAGGCCACTGGCACGCCGAACTCCATGGACACCTGGGCCAGGCCCTTGGTGCACTCGCCAGCCACGTATTCGAAGTGCGGGGTGCCGCCACGAATGACCGCGCCCAGGGCGATGATTGCTGCGTATTCGCCTTGCTGGGCAACTTTCTGCGCAACCAGTGGAATTTCGAAGGCGCCAGGGGCACGGATAATCGTGATATCGCTTTCGCTCACACCGTGGCGAACCAGGGCGTCCACGGCACCGCTTACCAGGCTTTCAACCACGAAGCTGTTGAAGCGGCCAACCACCAGGGCGTAGCGGCCTTTGGGGGCGATGAAGGTACCTTCGATGGTCTTCAGGGTCATTCGACAAATCTCTTAAAGAGCCGGGACGCGTATATGACGCGCCCCTTAGTGATATTTGAACCGCGAACAAGGAGCGATAATCGCCGGCCTTTATTCGGAGGGCACGTATTCTACTACTTCCAGGTCGAAACCGGATATCGCATTAAATTTCATGGGTGCGCTCATCAGGCGCATTTTACGCACGCCCAGGTCACGCAGGATCTGCGAGCCGGCGCCGACGATGCTGTAGGTGGTCGGTTTTTTCACCGGCACCTGGTCAGCGCTTTCGCGGATATGCGCCAGCAGCACATCACCATCCACCGGGTTGCCCAGCAACAGCACGACACCGCTGCCCGCCGCGGAAACCGCTGCCATGGCGGCTCGCAGGCTCCACCGACCCGGCTGCTTGACCATCAACAGGTCGCGCAACGGGTCCATGTTGTGCACCCGCACCAGGGTCGGCTCTTCGGCGCAGATGTTGCCCAGGGTCAGGGCCATATGCACGTCGCCTTCCACCGAATCACGGTAGGTCACCAGGTTGAAATGCCCCAGTTCGCTGTCCAGCGGCTGCTCGGCAATCCGCTGAACGGTACGTTCGTGGATCATCCGGTAGTGAATCAGGTCGGCGATGGTGCCGATCTTGATGTTGTGTTCGGCGGCAAAGGCTTCCAGTTCAGCGCGACGGGCCATGGTGCCGTCGTCGTTCATCACTTCGCAGATCACCCCGCTCGGCTCGAACCCGGCCATGCGCGCCAGATCGCAGGCGGCTTCGGTGTGGCCGGCACGGGCCAGGGTGCCACCCGGCTGGGCCATCAGCGGGAAGATATGGCCAGGGCTGACAATGTCTTCGGCCTTGGCATCTTTCGCGGCAGCAGCCTGCACGGTGCGGGCGCGGTCAGCGGCAGAGATGCCGGTGGTCACGCCGGTGGTCGCTTCAATCGAGACGGTGAACTTGGTGCCAAACCCCGAGCCATTGCGCGGCGACATCAGCGGCAGCTTGAGCAGTTCGCAGCGCTCGCGGCTCATGGGCATGCAGATCAGGCCACGGGCGTGCTTGGCCATGAAGTTGATGTGCTCAGGTTGGCACAACTCGGCGGCCATGATCAGGTCGCCTTCGTTCTCGCGGTCTTCGTCATCCATCAGGATGACCATCTTGCCTTGGCGGATATCGTCAACCAGTTCTTCGATGCTATTGAGCGCCACGCGGCACCCCCTTGGTCAGGATTTCAGGTAGCCGTTAGCGGCCAGAAAACTTTCGGTGATGTTACCGGCTGCAGGCTCTGCGGCCTTTTCGCCCAGCAGCAGGCGCTCCAGGTAACGGGCAAGCAAGTCCACTTCCAGGTTCACCCGGCGACCCGGCTGGTACGAGGCCATGATGGTTTCGCTGAGGGTGTGGGGAATGATGGTCAGTTCGAATTCGGCGCCATTTACGGCGTTCACGGTCAGGCTGGTGCCATCGACGGTGATCGAGCCTTTGTGGGCGATGTACTTGGCCAGTTCTTTCGGCGCACGGATGCGGAATTCCACGGCCCGCGCGTTTTCGCTGCGTGCCACCACTTCGCCGACGCCGTCGACATGGCCACTGACCAGGTGGCCGCCCAGACGGGTGGTCGGGGTCAGGGCTTTCTCCAGGTTGACCGGGCTGCCGGCCTTGAGGTCATTCATCGCGGTGCAGTCCAGGGTTTCCCGGCTGACATCGGCGGCAAAGCCATTGCCCGGCAGTTCGACGACCGTCAGGCATACGCCGCTGACGGCGATGCTGTCGCCCAGCTTGACGTCGCCGAGGTCCAGCTTGCCGGTTTCAACCAGCAGGCGCACGTCGCCACCTTTGGGGGTCATGGCGCGGATGCTGCCGATGGATTCGATAATGCCGGTGAACATGGCCTTCTCCTGGAAAACAGTGCGGGCGCCGGGGCGACCGGTCGCAATTATACGCTCGCTGGGGGGAGCGGAATGGCAGTGACTCGCCAGTCGTCGCCTACAGCGCGCATTTCAATGATCTTGAGTTGGGGGGCGTCGGCCAGTTTCTCAAGCGGCCAGTCCAGCAAGGGGCGGGCGGCGGAACCGAGGAATTTACCGGCGACGAAAATCACGTACTCGTCCACCAGGCCTTGCTGGGCAAACGCGCCGGCCAGGCTTGGCCCGGCTTCCACCAACACCTCGTTGACGCCACGGGCCGCCAGTGCCACCAGCGCCGAGCGCAGGTCGACCTGGCCGTCGACACCCGGTACCACCAGGCATTCGGGGCCACGGGGGAACTGGTGTTCCGCAGTCACACAGGTGATGACCAGGGCCGGCCCGGCCTTGAAGAACGGCGCGTTGAGCGGCACCCGCAGGCGGCCGTCGATCAGCACGCGCAACGGTGGGCGCGACATGGCCAGGGCGGTGGTTTGCGGATCCAGGCCCAGTTCGGCGGCACGCACGGTCAGGCGCGCGCCATCGGCCAGCACAGTATCGGCGCCGGTCAGCACCACACTGGCCTCGGCCCGCAGGCGCTGCACGGCGGCGCGGGCGGCGGGGCCGGTGATCCACTGGCTCTCGCCACTGGCCATCGCGGTGCGCCCGTCCAGGCTCATCGCCAGCTTGACCCGCACAAACGGCAGGCCATGCTCCATGCGCTTGAGGAAGCCGGGGTTCAGGGCGCGTGCCTGGCTTTCCAGTACGCCGCTGAGCACCTCGATGCCGGCCTGGGCCAGACGCTGCATGCCACGCCCTGCCACTTCCGGATTCGGATCCTGCATACCCGCGACCACCCGTGCCACGCCGGCAGTCACCAGCGCATCGGCGCAGGGCGGCGTATGGCCATAATGGCTGCACGGCTCGAGCGTCACATACACCGTGGCACCACGGGCTTTATCGCCTGCGGCGCGCAAGGCGTTGGGCTCGGCATGGGGTTCGCCGGTGCGTTCATGCCAGCCTTCACCGACAATCTGCCCGTCGCGCACAATCACGCAGCCGACCCGAGGGTTGGGATGGGTGGTGTACAGGCCCTTGCGCGCCAGTTCGAGGGCACGGGCCATGTAATGGGCGTCGAGCACGGCCTGTTCTGCAGAAGGAGGGTTCATTCTTTGACCGGCTCACGGGCCAGGCGGTCGATCTCTTCACGGAACTCATTGAGATCCTGGAAGCGTCGATACACCGAGGCGAAACGAATGTAGGCAACTTCGTCGAGCTTTTGCAGCTCGCCCATTACCAGTTCTCCAACCACCAGGCTCTTGACCTCGCGCTCACCGGTCGCCCGCAGCTTGTGCTTGATATGCGCCAGCGCCGCTTCCAGCCGCTCGACACTGACCGGGCGTTTTTCCAGGGCGCGCTGCATACCGGCGCGCAGTTTATCTTCGTCGAAGGGCTGGCGGCTGCCGTCGGACTTGATCAGACGGGGCAGTACCAGTTCGGCGGTTTCAAAGGTGGTGAAACGCTCACCGCAGGCCAGGCATTCGCGCCGGCGACGCACTTGGTCGCCCTCGGCGACCAGACGCGAGTCGATGACCTTGGTGTCGTTGGCACCGCAGAAGGGACAGTGCATGGTGGCAGGCAACAAAAAAAGGGAGGGCCATGGTAGCGCATCCCCGTGGCAAGACAAGCCATAGCCTTTACGGTATATAGGCTGACTATTATGTTTCTTATGTTCAGTTCACGGATTTTTGCCCTTTTTGGAGCCGTACATGCCGTTACGACCGCTGGTTTTACTCACAATGTTCAGTTTTCTGGTCGCCTGCAGCAGCGAAGCGCCAAAACCAGCCGCCCCGCAACCCACGCCGCAGCAAGAGAAAAAAATCCCCGGCCAGGAACCGCTGGGGCCATTGCCGGCCTACCAGCGTGAAGTGAGCGGCACCCTCACGGGTGTGCCCGCCGGCGCTGAAGTGGAGCTGGCACTGCTGGTGATCGACGCGCGCAGCCGCCCGCAACAACTGCTCGCCAGCAGCGTGCTGATCGGCAACAACAAACCATTGGCCTTCCGCCTGCGCTTCAACCCGCAAGCGTTTCCCGCCGGCGCCCGCGTTGAACTGCGTGGCCGCGCCAGCCAGTCCGGGCAGTTGATCCTGCACCTGCCGGCGGTGCGTATCGAGCAAGCTATCACCCAGACCACCGGGCCCCTGCAACTCGTGCGCGCCCCATGACGCCACCGCTGCACCTGCAACGGGCCTTGAGCGAACTGATCGGCGACGCGCAACTGCTGCCCTGCCCGTTGCCCGGCACCGACCTGTCGTTGTGGCTGCTGGACGCCGACAACATGGACCGCGCCTTCAGCCCCGAGGAAACCCGGCGCATCCTGCATGAGCCGCCCTACTGGAGCTTCTGCTGGGCCAGCGGCCTGGCATTGGCCCGCTACCTGGCCGCCAACCCCGAGTGGGTGGCGGGCAAGCGCGTCCTGGATTTTGGCGCCGGCTCCGGCGTGGCGGGAATTGCCGCAGTGAAAGCCGGCGCCCTGGAAGTGGTGGCCTGTGACCTGGACCCACTGGCGCTCGGCGCCTGCCGTGCGAATGCTGAACTCAATGGCGTGACCTTGGGCTATTCGGCGGACTTCTTTGCCGAAGCCGATCGTTTCGACCTGATCCTGGTGGCCGACGTGCTGTACGACCGGGCGAACCTGCCGCTGCTGGATCAATTCCTCACCCGCGGGCGCGAAGCGCTGGTCGCCGACTCGCGGGTACGGGATTTCCAGCATGCGGATTATCAGCGGCTGGGCATCCTCGAGGCGCTGACCCTGCCGGACCTGGCGGAGCCTTGGGAGTTTCGCAGGGTGAGTCTGTACCATTCACGACGCTAGGCCTCTCAGTTACAAATTTTCAGCAATAGAGTGGCTAAGACAGCGCCCGGCAGGACATGGAAAATAGCGTTCTCCCGCACGCGGCCTGGACGATCGACCTGCATGCATTTCCCCGTTTTTTCGCCGCTCAGCGCCCCTCCAAGGGCGTTGCAAAAACCTGGGCAGTTGCATAATCTGCTTGGCAATACACCCGCCATGCCTCTGGTTGCGCCAGCAACCAAGCACAAATTGTGCGGGTTTTTTATGCCTGCTGGTTTTCCAGCATGAGGGCGTTCGACAAACCAGCCCTTGATGTCCCGGCCCAGTTGGAGCTGCTCAAGTCTCGGGGCTTGATCATTGAAGATGAAACAGGCGCCCGGCGCTTCCTGCAATCGGTCAGTTTCTTTCGATTAAGCCCCTATATGCGGCCTTTCCAACAGTCGGAAGATATCGACCACCACTTCCATGCCGGCACCCATTTTCACCAGTTGGCACGACTCTACGATTTTGACCGTCGCCTGCGCCTATTGACCATGGATGCCATTGAGCGGGTCGAGATCGCCTCCCGTGCAGTCATCAGTAATCACATGGGCCCCACCTACGGCAGCCATTGGTACATCGACAGCCAGGCTTTTCACCCGACATTTGACCACCAGCGCCTGCTTGCAACGCTACACACCAGACAGTCTGTGGCGACCCGTGACTATGAACGCGAATGTTTGCGCGTCGACCGACTACACACAGACGACAATCGAAAAGACCATCTCAAGCGTCAAAGAGCCAAAGAAAGCTACGCGCGCCACTATCCAAATACCTATGACCACCCCTCTCTCATGCCGGGTTGGGCCATGCTGGAAGAGTTGACGCTGGGCGACCTCTCCCATCTCTACAAGGGCCTGGCCAAGGACGCGGATAAAAAAGCCGTTGCCAGGCGACTGGGGCTCCCCGCGCCACTGCTGCAGTCCTGGCTTCACACCTTGACCACTGTGCGAAACATGTGCGCCCATCACTCAAGAATGTGGAATCGGCAACTGGGTATTCGTCCTGAATTACCCAGGAAAGCCAACTTCCCGTGGCCAAACCATCTGCTCCAGCCAGGGCCCCATACCCGCATTTTTTCGACACTTTGCATGCTTAACCATTTGATGCATCAGATAAGCCCCCACACTCACTGGGACCAGCACCTTTATCACCTGATCAGCGACTTCCCCCACCTCAACCTAAAAGCGATGGGGTTCCCTCGTGACTGGTATCAGGACCCTTTTTGGCACGTATCTCGTGCTTGATCCTTGCGCTGCTTCCGATAGAGCCCGCCAGTCTTTATAGTTGCCCCATCCCACGCGTCATTGAGAACCTCCATGAGTGAGCCCACGCCGTACATTTTCGATGTCACCACCGCCACCTTCGACCAGGCTGTCATCGAAAATTCGTTCCACAAACCCGTGCTGGTGGATTTCTGGGCCGAGTGGTGTGCGCCGTGCAAGGCGTTGATGCCGCTGCTGGCGCAGATTGCCGAGAGTTATCAGGGCGAGTTGCTGCTGGCCAAGGTCGATTGCGAAGCCGAGCAGGATGTTGTCGCGCGCTTTGGCATTCGCAGCCTGCCGACCGTGGTGCTGTTCAAGGACGGCCAGCCGGTGGATGGGTTTGCCGGGGCGAAGCCGGAGTCTGAGATTCGCGCGCTGCTGGAGCCCCATGTGCAGATGCCGCCACCGGCTGAGGCGGACCCGCTGGAACAGGCCCAGGCGCTGTTTGCCGAAGGCCGCATCAGTGAGGCCGAGGCGGTGCTGGTGGCCTTGCTCGGTGAAGACAACACCAACGCCGCCGCGCTGATCCTCTACGCCCGCTGCCTGGCCGAACGCGGTGAACTGGGCGAGGCGCAGGCCGTGCTGGATGCGGTCAAGAGCGATGCTCACAAGGCCGCCCTCGCCGGCGCCAAGGCGCAGATCACGTTCCTGCGCCAGGCTGCCGACCTGCCGGATACCGCTGACCTCAAGGCCCGCCTGGCGCAAAACCCGCAGGACGATGAAGCGGCGTATCAACTGGCGGTGCAGCAATTGGCTCGCCAGCAATACGACGCGGCGCTGGAAGGCTTGCTCAAGTTGTTTATCCGCAACCGCAGCTACTACGAAGGCCTGCCGCACAAGACGCTGCTGCAAGTGTTCGAGTTGCTGGGCAACGACCACCCGCTGGTCACGGTGTATCGCCGCAAGTTGTTCGCCGCGCTGTACTAATCAGCGATCCAACTGTACTGCGGCGTATCCCCGCCGCTGGACACCTTCACCTTGGCGCTATGGCGTAGGCGCACCAACAGGCGCTTGCCCGCCGGGGCGCTGCCGGCCAGCCCTTCGAGGCGATCCGACAATTCCAACCCGCTGAGTTGCCCGGCCTCACGCAGCAGGTCCTGGGCGGCCTGCCACAGGCTCTCGTCCTGGTTGACCGGCGCCGGGGCAGCCGGTACTTCGCCCGTCACCGGCGTGGCCGTCTGCAGGTGCATGCCCAGCCGCGCCCAATCGCTGTCGTCCAGTTCCAGGGTCAAATCCACAGGCAGCTCGCCGATGGTTCCACGAATTCGCATCATTGCTCGTCCTCCAGCACTTTTCTGACGAGCATGCTCCCATGTGCCTTGCGCAACGCCAAGCAGGCGGTCAAACTCTCGACTCTTTTGTTATAAGATCACATAACAAAATCTTCATTCACGCCCTGGAGTCTCGCTATGCGCCGCCTGTTGCTCGCTTTGCCGTTTGCCCTGTTGCCACTGGCCGCCCAGGCCGCTGACGAACATAACCACGATCATGACCATGAACATGGCAGCCTGGACGCCCACGAGCACGGTGTCGGCCGCCTGAACGCGGTGCTGGACGGCAAGGCGCTGGAACTGGAGCTGGAAAGCCCGGCGATGAATCTGGTGGGCTTCGAGCACCTGGCCACCACCGACGCCGACAAAGCCAAGCTCGCCGCCGCCCGCAAGCAGTTGGAACAACCACTAGTGCTGTTCAGCCTGCCCAAGGCCGCCGGTTGCGTGGTCAGTAGCCAGGAGCTGGAAAGCCCGCTGTTTGGCGACAAGCCAGACGATGATCATGACCACGCCACTGATGGCAAAGGCGCGGCCGCCCATGACCATGACCATGACCATGACCATGATCACAGCGAAATCCACGCCCACTACCAGTTCACCTGCGCCAGCCCCGCGGCGCTGAAAAACCTCGATCTGGCGAACATCTTCAAGACCTTCCCCGCCACCCAGAAAATTCAGGTACAACTGATCGGCCCGAGCGGCCAGCAGGGTGTTGAAGCGACGCCTCAGGCCGCGACCCTGAAATTCTGACTCCACACGGTTGATGTAGGAGCGGGCTTGCCTGCGATGCAGACGACGCGGTGGATCAGTGACACCGCGTCGATACCATCGCAGGCAAGCCCGCCTCCACAGTTGACCGCGCTCTGCAGGTGATACTGAGTTCCCATGACCCAAGCACTGATCGAACTGTCCGACCTGGGCTTTAACTGGCCCGGTCACCCCCAGTTGCTGGACATCCCGGCATTTCGCCTGGAGCCAGGGGAAACCCTGTTTCTGAAAGGCCCCAGCGGCAGTGGCAAAACCACCTTGCTCGGCCTGCTGGGTGGAGTGCAGATTCCCAGTCGCGGCAGCATTCGCCTGCTGGGCCAGGAGTTGACCAAACTGTCGGCCGGCGCCCGCGATCGGTTTCGGGTCGACCACACCGGCTATATCTTCCAGCAGTTCAACCTGCTGCCGTTTCTCTCAGTCCGCGAGAACGTCGAACTGCCCTGCCATTTCTCCAAGCTACGCGCACAGCGGGCGATCCAGCGCCACGGCAGTGTCGACCAGGCCGCCGCTACCTTGCTCGCACACCTGGGCCTCAAGGACCCTGATTTGCTTGGGCGACGCGCCGATGCGCTGTCGATCGGCCAGCAACAACGGGTGGCCGCCGCCCGGGCATTGATCGGCCAGCCGGAACTGGTGATCGCCGACGAACCGACCTCGGCCCTGGACCACGACGCCCGGGAAGCCTTCCTTCAATTGTTGTTCGCCGAATGCCGCGAAGCGGGCGCCAGCCTGTTGTTCGTCAGCCATGACCAGAGCCTGGCTTCGCTGTTTGACCGCAACCTGTCGTTGGCCGAGCTTAATCGCGCCGCCACGCCGCTCGAGGTTTGAGATGTATTTGTTCCGTCTAGCCATGGCCAGCCTGGCAAACCGCCGCTTTACCGCGATCCTGACGGCATTCGCCATCGCCCTGTCGGTGTGCCTGCTGTTGGCGGTAGAGCGTGTGCGTACCGAGGCCCGCGCCAGCTTTGCCAGCACCATCAGCGGCACCGACCTGATCGTCGGCGCCCGCTCCGGCTCGGTCAACCTGCTGCTGTATTCGGTGTTTCGCATTGGCAACGCGACTAACAACATCCGCTGGGACAGCTTCGAGCACTTTGCCGCCAGCCCGCAGGTGAAATGGGCGATCCCCATGTCCCTGGGCGACTCCCATCGCGGTTACCGGGTGATGGGCACCACCCAAGCCTACTTCGAACACTACCAGTACGGCCGCAAACAAAACCTGCAACTGGCCAGTGGCCGCGCGTTTGATACCGACCCGTTTGAAGTGGTGCTCGGCGCCGAAGTGGCCGACGCCCTGCATTACAAGCTCGGCGACAAGCTGGTACTGGCCCACGGCGTGGCAGTGGTCAGCCTGGTCAAGCACGATGACAAACCCTTCACCGTGGTCGGTATCCTGCAACGCACCGGCACCCCGGTGGACCGCACGCTGCACATTAGCCTGGGCGGCATGGAAGCGATCCATATCGACTGGCACAACGGCGTGCCCGCCCAGGGCAAAGGCCGGATCAGTGCCGACCAGGCGCGCAATATGGACCTCACGCCGCAAGCCATTACCGCGTTTATGCTGGGTTTGAATAACAAGATCTCGACCTTTGCCCTGCAACGGCAGATCAACGAATTTCGCGGCGAGCCGATGCTGGCGATCCTCCCCGGCGTGGCCTTGCAAGAGTTGTGGAGCATGATGGGCACCGCAGAAAAGGCGCTGTTCGTGATCTCGCTGTTTGTGGTGCTGACCGGATTGATCGGCATGCTCACCGCGATCCTCACCAGCCTCAATGAGCGCCGTCGGGAAATGGCGATCCTGCGCTCGGTGGGCGCACGGCCGTGGCACATTGCGAGCCTGCTGATTTTCGAGGCCTTCGCCCTGGCGCTGGCCGGGGTGGTCGCGGGGGTTGGCCTGCTGTATGTGTGCATCGCCGCGTCCCGTGGCTATTTGCAGGCCAATTACGGCCTGGATCTGCCGCTCGCGCTGCCCAGCCCGTATGAATGGACGCTGCTCGCCGGTATTCTGGTCGCCGCCCTGCTAATGGGCAGCGTGCCGGCCTGGCGCGCCTATCGCCAATCGTTGGCCGATGGTCTGTCGATCCGTTTCTAAGGAAGGCTTTGATGCGCCGTGCCCTGCTTGCGCTGTTACTGATGGTGGCCCTGCCCGCCTGGGCCGAGGCGCCCCGAGACTTGTCATGGCAAGAAATGATTCCGCCGGATGCCCCGGTGGAGGTGCCGAACATGACACCGCTGCACAACCTGTCGAACATGGCCGACGCCCTGGCGGCGGAAGCTGCGCCAGCGGCCAAACAGGATTTGCCCAACGCGCCGGTGGTAGCCACCCTCAACGGCCAGCATATCCGCCTGCCGGGCTACATCGTGCCGCTGGAGGTCAGCGAGGAAGGCCGCACCACTGAGTTTCTGCTGGTGCCGTACTTCGGCGCCTGCATCCACGTGCCGCCCCCGCCGTCGAACCAGATCGTGCATGTGCGCAGTGAGATTGGTGTGAAGCTGGAGGAGTTGTACCAGCCGTATTGGATCGAAGGCCAGATGCAGGTCAAGCCGTCTACCAGCGAACTGGCGGATGCTGGCTATCAGATGGACGCCGAGAAGATCTACATCTACGAGTTGCCGAACTAAACCCCGCCCGCAATAACACCGCAATCCCAATGTGGGCGCGGTGTATTTGGCTGATCGCCGTTTCATTGAGCTGAGTCAAAGGCCCGGCCGCAACGATCTTTACCATTGGACACAGCCAACTAAAAACGTCCTTTGGAGCCACTCATGCACAAGTCACTGCTCAGCGCTTCCCTCTTCGCGCTTGCACTCGCCGCCCCTATCGCCCACGCCCACGAGGCTGGCGACATCCTCGTTCGCGCCGGTGCTATCACCGTTAACCCAAAGGCCGACAGCGGCAGCGTCAAGGTTGACCAGGGCCCATTGGCCGGCACCAACCTGGGTGGCAAGGCGACCATGAGCAGCGACACGCAGTTGGGTCTGAACTTCGCCTACATGCTGACCAACCACGTCGGTATCGAGCTGCTGGCCGCCACCCCGTTCGAGCATGATGTGAAGATCAAGAACACCGCCCTCGGCGCCGCCAACGGCAAGCTCGGCACCCTCAAGCACCTGCCGCCAACCCTGAGCGTGGTGTACTACCCGCTGGACAGCAAGTCGCCGTTCCAGCCTTACATCGGTGCCGGTATCAACTACACCTGGATCTATGACGAACACGTCGGCAGCCGCGCCCAGGGCGAAGGTTTCAGCAACTTCAAGGCCGAGAACTCCTGGGGCTGGGCCGCACAGGTCGGCATGGACTACATGATCAACGACAAGTGGATGATCAACGGTCAGGTGCGTTACATCGACATCAGCACCAAGGCCACCGTCGACAACAACGCCCTGGCGGCGGGCACTCGTGCCAAGGTCAATGTGGACGTGGATCCGATGGTCTACATGGTCGGTATCGGCTACAAGTTCTAAACCCGACGTAACAAACGCCACACAACAATGTGGGAGCAGGCTTGTATGGGAGCTGGCTTGCCTGCGATAGCATCACCTCAATGTCTTTGATAGACCGGGGTGTCTGCATCGCAGGCAAGCCAGCTCCTACACAAGCCGGGCTCCCACATTTTTTTGTGTTCAGTCAGCTAGTGATGCCGGTAGAAGCGATCGAGCAACGCCGGCAGTCCCGCACGCCACGCCCGTGGCTTGATGCCGAATGTATGCAGGATCTTCTTGCAGGCCAGCACCGCATGTTGCGGCTCGTCGGCGGCATCCGGCCGCGCGGCATGGGCTTGGGCCGTCGGCGCTTCGACCGCCAGCGCATGGAAGTTACGCGCTTCGCTGAGGATCGCCTGGCCAAGGGCCACAGGCGTGGTCGCCTCTTGCCCCGCATAGTGGTAGGTGCCCCACAACGGTGCCGCACAATCGAGTTGCTTGAGCACCGAGATGATCACCCGCGCCGCATCGTCCACCGGCGTCGGGTTGCCCCGTCGATCGTCGGCCAGCAACAATTCCTCGGTTTTCTCGGCACGCGCCAGGAAACGTCCCAGCGTGCCGTCGACGCTGTCATCGAGCAACCAGCCAAAACGCAGCAGCACATGCTGCGGGCAGGTAGCGCGCACACTCTGCTCAATGCGCCATAGCGCCTGGCCACGCAGGCCCAGGGGCACCGGCTCGTCTTTTTCGCTGTAGGCGGTGGCGCGCGAGCCATCAAACACCCGGTAGCTGGACGGTTGCAGCAGCGTGATGCTGTGGTGCTGGCACAACTCCGCCAGGCGCTCGACGGCGGATTCCTGCCCGGCCAGGCGAACCTCGTTCACGCTCTCGGCCTGGAACCAGTCGAAATAGTAGGCGAGGTTGATCAAGGCATCGGGACGGGTGTCGTCGAGCAACTGGGTAAGGCTGGCGGCATCCCAGCCGTCTTGGGGCGGGCGCGGGGCGAGGAAACCGATATCTTCCTCCGCACCGAGGCGAATCAGCGCTTGCCCGAGAGCATTCCCGCCGCCCAGTAACATAAGGCGCATTCGCATAGATTGAGCAGGCCCGGTCTGTTTGGAACGATGGCTAGTATCGACAGGCGGTGACGCCATGCCGTAGGTGTTTGCCAGAATCGTTGCATTTTGCGGGTTTGTAGCGCAACCGTCACTTACTAAGTGGCTTTGGGCAGCGCGCCCTCCTCCTCAATCTGCGCCACACGCTGCGGCAAAAGCACCGGCTGTGGATAAGTTTGCGCGAAGTGTACTGCGGGGCAGTTATCCACAAGCTTTTTCAGACGCTGGTTGAAAGCGCGACTGACCGCGTACTGCCCACCAGACACCGCACGGAACTGCGCCGTCAGGACCACGCCATTGAGGTCCATCTTATCGACCCCAAACACTTCCAGCGGGCCTTGCAGGTTGTACTTGAGGAACACATCGTCGCGAATCGACTGCCCGGCTTCGCGGATCAACGCCACGGCCCCGTCCCCGTCGGGGTCATAGGTGAACTGCACCGAATGCAAAAAGCCCTTGCCGTCGCGCAGGTGCAGGGTGCGGATGGTCAGGCCATGGATGTGCCGTTTGTAGGACCGTCGAAACTTTCCTTCGAACACCACAGTCAGCCATTAACGAACGGAGGCCACTGCCCCGCCAACCCACGGGAGCCACCATGGCTGTGATTCCAGAATGGGTGCCTGTCACGCCCAGCGCTGCCATCACCCGCTTCAAGGTGCTGACGGTCAATACTCACAAGGGCTTCACTGCCCTCAATCGACGCTTCATCCTGCCGGAATTGCGCGAGGCGGTGCGCGGCGTGGCTGCCGATGTGGTGTTCCTGCAGGAGGTGCATGGCACCCATGAGCACCACCCGCGCCGCTACAGCAACTGGCCGAGCATGCCGCAGTACGAGTTTCTCGCCGACAGTATCTGGCCGCAGTTCGCCTACGGGCGCAACGCGGTGTACCCCCATGGCGACCACGGCAATGCATTGCTGTCGAAATTCCAGATCATTCGCTATGACAACCTCGACATCTCCCAGAGCGGTCACGAAAGCCGCGGGCTGTTGCATTGTGTGTTGCGCCTGCCCGGCACCGGCCGGGAGGTGCATGCCATTTGCGTGCACCTGGGGCTGCGCGAGATTCACCGCCAACAGCAGCTGAAACTGCTGGCGCAGCGGGTCGCCGAGATCCCCGGCGAAGCACCGTTGATCGTCGCCGGCGACTTCAATGACTGGCGCCAGCAGGCCGACCTGAGCCACAGCGGCCTGCAGGAAGTGTTCGTGCAAGCCCACGGCAAACCGGCCCGTACGTTTCCGGCGCGCCTGCCACTGCTGGCACTGGACCGCATTTATGTGCGCAACCTCAAGGTCCATCAGCCGCAAGTGCTGACAACTCGCCCCTGGTCGCACCTGTCGGATCACGCGCCGCTGTCGGTGGAGATTGAATTATGAACGGCGCCGTGGAACACATCGCCACCGATCAGCCACCAGATGACACCAGGGCCAGGGATCTGGACTACGCCTGGCAGCCCGGCAACCAGGTGGAGTTGCTGGAAAACGGTGAGGCGTACTTCCCCAAGGTGTTCGAGGCCCTGCGCCAGGCCCGCCAGGAAATCCTCCTGGAGACCTTTATTCTGTTCGAGGACAAGGTCGGTCATGAACTGCACGGGATTCTGATCGAGGCCGCGCAGCGCGGGGTGAAGGTGGTGGTCAGCCTTGATGGCTTTGGCTGTGGCGAACTGAGCCCGGGGTTTCTCGGCGAACTGGCCCAGGCCGGGGTCACGGTGCAGATGTTTGACCCGGCGCCCAAGACCCTGGGGGTTCGCACCAACTGGTTTCGCCGCTTGCATCGCAAGATCGTGGTGGTAGATGCCACGGTGGGGTTTATCGGCGGGATCAATTTTTCCGCCGACCACCTGGCGGACTTCGGGCCCGAGGCCAAGCAGGATTATGCGGTGCAGGTGATCGGGCCGGCTGTGGCCGACTTGCATCACTTTGCCCTGGCACAAAGCGGGCGCCCGGTGCGTACGCGGCGTGGCTGGCGACGTCAGCAACGGCCTGCCTGGGCTACAGAGGAAGGTGATGGCCTGGTACGCCTGATCTACCGCGACAACCTGCAACACCGCTCCGATATCGAAGAAGCCTACCTGCACGCCCTGCGCCACGCCCGCCAGCGCGTGGTGATCGCCAATGCCTATTTCTTTCCCGGCTATCGTCTGCTGCGCGAACTGCGCAATGCCGCGCGGCGTGGGGTGCGGGTGCAACTGATCATGCAGGGCCAGCCCGATGTGCTGCTGGCCAAGCTGGCGGCTCGCATGCTCTACGACTACCTGCTCAAGGAAGGCGTGGTGATCCACGAATATTGCCAGCGCCCGTTGCACGGCAAGGTAGCCCTGGTGGACGAAGCCTGGAGCACCGTGGGCTCGAGCAACCTCGACCCGTTGAGCCTGTCGTTGAACCTGGAAGCCAACGTGCTGATTCATGACCGGGGGTTCAATCAACAGTTGTTCGAGCGCCTGGAAGACTTGAGCCGCAACCACTGCAAGACCATGCCGGAAAACCGTACCCCACGCGGCTGGTTATGGCGGGTGACCGTGGGGTTTGTGGTGTTCCATGTGCTGCGGCATTTCCCGGCCTGGACCGGCTGGTTGCCTGCCCATAAACCGCGCTTGAAACCCTTTGTCCATGACCGGAGCCAGGACCATGAGCCAAGCCCACACGGCTGATGCCAGCCCCCGCGGTTTCAAGCGCTGGAAGAAACCGCTGACCATCGCGTTCTTTCTGCTGCTGATCGTGCTCTTCACCCTGCTCGCCCGGCGTATCGACTGGAGCGAGGTGTTCGACACCCTCGGCGACTTCAAGCTGCGCACCTTGTGGATCGCCGCCGGGCTGACCTTGTGCAGTTTCCTGGTGTATGCGTGCTTTGACCTGATCGGCCGCACCTACATCCGCCAACCCTTGCGCTGGAAGCAGATCCTGCCGGTGGGCATCATCAGCTATGCGTTCAACCTCAACCTCAGCGCCTGGGTCGGCGGGATTGCCATGCGCTATCGGCTGTATTCGCGGCTGGGGGTGAGCAACGGCAATATCGCCAAAATCCTCGGCTTGAGCCTGGCCACCAATTGGTTTGGCTATATGGCCCTGGCCGGCGTGGTGTTCAGCAGCGGCCTGGTGACGATGCCACCGGGCTGGAAGCTCAGTAGCGGCGCGCTGCAAGGGGTTGGCGTGTTGCTGATCGTTGCGAGCCTCGGCTATCTGGCTGCGTGTCAGTTCTCGAAGAAGCGCGCCTGGTCAATTCGCGGGATCGAGATCAACCTGCCGTCGCTGCGCATGGCGTGTCTGCAACTGGCGCTCGGCGCGTTGAACTGGTCGCTGATGGCGGCCGTGATTTTCACCTTGCTGCCGGCGAAGCTGGACTACCCGCTGGTGCTGGGGGTGTTGCTGATCAGCGCGATCGCCGGGGTGCTGACGCATATTCCGGCCGGCCTTGGCGTGCTGGAAGCGGTGTTTATCGCGCTGCTGCAACATGAAGCGTCACGGGGCAGCCTGCTCGCCGGATTGATTGCCTACCGGGCGATCTATTTTATTTTGCCGCTGCTGGTAGCGCTGCTGATGTACCTCACGGTGGAGGCGAAGGCCAAGGCCTTGCGGGTGAAGAAAACACCCGCGTGAAACCCGTCATCAGGATTGGATGATGCTCAAGCGCTCGCCCACCACCATCTCGGTGATCCAGTCCACCAGGATCGAGGTGTAGGCCTGCTGGGACACCGGGTCGCTCAAGGAGTGATCGCCACCGTCGATGATCCGGTGGGTCAGCGAATGGGTCTGCTGGCATGCAGCCCGGTAGCTCATGATGGTAGCGTGGGGCACATGGTCATCGGTTTCCGATTCGACAATCAACACATCACCGGTAAACGCCGCACAGGCGTGCAATGCGCGATTGCTCTGGGCGTGTACCAGGGTGCTGCGGTAATCCATCAAGTCGACTTTATCCAGGTCGCGCTTGGGCGTGTGCCATTCCTGGTCGCGGTACAGCGCCGGTACCCGCAGCGCCAGCCAGCGCACCGGGCGCAATGACGTGAGGATCGCCGCCAGGTAGCCGCCATAACTGGTGCCCACCACCGCTACCGCCGAGGTGTCGATGGCCGGGTGCGCCAGCAATCGATCATAGGCCGCCAGCAAGTCCCGCAGGTTGTCTTCGCGGGTGACCCGCGACAAGGGGATGCCGTTGCCCGCGTGCCCGCGCAGATCAAAGGTCAGGCACACGCAGCCCAGGCCGGCGATACCTTTGGCCCGTTCCAGGTCCCGTTCCTGGCTACCGCCCCAGCCATGCACAAACAACACACCCGGCACTTTTGATTTGGGGCTGAGGAAGGTCCCGCTCATCTGTTCGTCGTCGATATCAATGGTGATGGTTTCGCTTCTAGCCGTCATAAGGTTGGACCGTTACGTACTTGAGAAGAAAGTCGCCGTGCTCTGCCGGGCCGCGATAGATCTCGATCGCATGGGCGGGCAGTGGCTGGTCGATATAGGTTTCGACGGACGACACACGAATCGCGCGCAGGCCGGGATCATTGATAAAACTCTGCAGCGCCGCGACCTCGGCGCTACTGGCACCGCCCATGCGCCAGGACTGCTCCAGCACCCCGCTGCGGCGCGTGCCTTGGCTGTCCAGGCCCTGGGCGATATCGTAATTGCGCCGCGAGGCATAAAACCCAGGATAGGCTTCATCGGCGGCGTTATCGAACACTTGTGCCTGCTCGATGGCCAGGCGCACATCATTGTCCAGCGCCAGGGCCAGCAACGCTTCGTAGTACCCCGGCACCACCAGCAGGTTGGAGCCGCCATAGACCGCTTCGCCCTGCCCGTCCTGGGTCAGGTATTGCTCGCCGCAGTAACTGAATACACGACCGCCAATAAAGCTCTGGCCGACACTGTGGGTGACGACCTCCTGTAAATCCTGCTCCAGTACTACGCCTTGAGTGAACAGCTCTGGCATGTCCGGGCGGGCGAGGATCAGCTCCAATTGCTTGAGGCTTTCGATCACCTCCTGACCACGACCGGCACAGGCATGCACCGGCTTCAGGCGAATCGGCCCACTGTCCAGCAACTGTGTGGCGGCGATGCGGGCATCCTCCATGGCAAACACGCTCAAGCCATCGAGGACCACCCCGCGTACCCGCTCGGCAAACAGCGGCGACCAGCCCTCGGGGGCCACTGCATCAGGGGCGTGCAGGCCATGGGTGATGGCTTTGGTGCAGATAAAATCGTGGTCCACATAACCGCCCCACAAGTCCTCCGGCCCCTTCACGCCCAGGCTCAGTGCCTGGGCCGCGCCTATCAGGGTCTGGGTTGGCAGCAGGTAAAGATCGGCGGGGGCATGCAGGTCGGCGCTGTAGCTGGCGCCGTAGTCGAGCCCGAGGATCTGCGCCAGCCAACGGGCCAGGGCGCGGTTGGTTTCCACTTCGTGCAACGGTGCATCGGGCCGGACCGAGTGCGCCACCACGGCTTTTTTGCGGTTGGTCGGGGTCATGCGTCCCCCTTGGGCAAGGCTTGCAGGTGTGTAGTGCAAGGGTTGCAGGGATCAGGCCAAGGCGCAGTCGGGGCAAAGGGTTGGCGGATCAAGTGGTTAGGGGGCAAGCAGTAGCATTTGGCCTGCATCATTCTGCACGACGGGCCGAGCAAGGTCCGGCGTTCTGCACGATCCAGGGCGCTGGGGCGATTAAAAATATGGGCTTGTCCGCGATAGCGGTCTATCAGTGAGTACCGCTCTGACTGGTCCACCGCTATCGCGGGCTAGCCCTAATGCCAGTCAGTTAAACGCAGATCCCCTGTGGGAGCGGGCTTGCTCGCGAAAGCGGTGGGTCAGTCAACATCAATGTTGGCTGGGCCGACGTCTTCGCGGCGATGCGGCGATCCGACAAGCCCGCTCTCACATTTGATCCTCACTGCTTTGAGCATTGCGTTCGCTTAACTGATCGGCATTAGGGCAAGCCCGCTCGCACATAGGGGGTTGGCGTGTTCGGGATTCAGGTCGGGGCCCTGACGCCGAATCGGTTACGGTAATCACTGGGCGCAAGGCCGGTGATTTTTTTGAAGATCCCGCGAAAGGCGCTGGGGTCCTGATAGCCCACAGTCCAGGCAATCTGATCAATGGTGGTAGTGGTGAACTCCAGCATCTGTCGCGCCTTGCCCACCCGCAGGTGCTGACAGTACTCGGTGGGTTTCAGGCCGGTGGCAGTGCGAAACCGGCGCAGGAAGGTGCGCTCTTCCAGCCCGGCAGCCTGGGCCATCGCCGCGAGGGAGACATCCACCGCGCCACTGGCCTGTAACGCGTGCTGGACCTTGAGAATGGCCGCGTCGCCATGGCCGAGGATCGGCGCAAAATTGCTGCCGCACTGGCTGGCGCTGTCACTGTGCTCAATGACCAGAAAGCGCGCGGTGTCGGCGGCGATGCTCGGACCCATGAGGCGGTCGACCAGGCGCAGGCCCAGCTCGGACCAGGCCATCAGCCCGGCAGTGGTAATCAGGTCGCCATCATCGACGATAGGCTTGTCGGCCTCCAGGCGCACCGCAGGAAAACGACTGGCGAAGGCGCTGGAAGAAGACCAGTGGGCAGTGGCGCTACGCCCATCGAGCAAGCCGCTGCGCGCCAGCATGATCGAACCGATGCACACACCTCCCAGCACGGTGCCTGCCGCATGTTGCTGGCGCAGCCAGTGCAACAGCGCGGGCGGCGCCTGTTCTTCGCAAAACTCGCCAATCGACGGCGGCACCAGCACAGCCATCAACGGTTGATCGGGACCCGTCTGGCTGTCAAATGCCCGAACAGGCGTACCCTCGGCATTGACCTGCCAGTGGCTGACACGCAGCAAGGGTAGCTGCTGGCTCTGATGCTCGGCGGCGATACGATTGGCGACGCCGAACAGGTCGGTCAAACCGTGTACTGCCGCCATCTGCGCGCCACGGTAGATCAGCACGCCGAGCTCGACGATCGCGCGTTCCACAGCCATTGTCAGTTTTCCCCCTGTTATTGTCGGTAGAGCCAATCCCCGCGCCATGCGCCAGCTACGATACTGGGCGCATCAACCCCTCACGAGAAAACACACATGGCCAAGCAAGCACTTATCCTAATTGATATCCAGAACGACTACTTCCCCCAAGGCAAGTGGCCATTAGCCGGTGTGGAAGCGGCGGCCGACAAGGCGCAACAAGTGCTCCACGCATTTCGTCAGGCCGGCGATGCAGTGATCCACGTGCGCCATGAGTTCACCTCGGCAGATGCGCCCTTCTTCACCCCAGGCTCTGAAGGCGCCCATATACATGCCAAGGTGCAGAACGAAAACGACGAGCCGGTGGTGCTCAAGCACTTCGTAAACGCTTTTCGCCAAACCAACCTGCGCGAATTACTCGAACGACACAGCATCACCGACCTGGTGGTCGTCGGCAGCATGAGCCACATGTGCATCGACGCCGTGGTTCGCGCAGCGGCGGACTATGGCTACAACGTGACGGTGATCCACGACGCCTGTGCTACCCGCGATCAGGAATTCAATGGCAAGACCGTTCCGGCGGCGCAGGTGCATGATGCCTACATGGCGTCACTGGCCTTTGCCTACGCCAGCGTGGTGTCGGCGGACGAGTTCCTGAAGGCCTGACTGTCAGCGTGTCGCGAGGACGAACAGCCGTGGAAATGGCAGCAACACCGTGCCATCGGCCAGGGCCGGGTAAGCCTCGCGGATACGCGCCAGATAGACGTCGAGAAAAGCACCTTGCTCGGCCTCATCCAGCGGCGCCAGAAATGGCCGCAGGCCCGTGCCCTTGAACCATTCCACCACCGCCTCATGGCCGCTCAGCGGATGGTAATAGGTGGTGTGCCATACATCGACGGTGCTGCAATGCTTGTTCAGCATCTCGTAGTAATCACGTGCCCCGTGGCGCTCGTTGTGCTTGACCGCACCGATCTTGTCCGCCCACGGCCCTTGCGCTGCCACTTCACGGGCCAGGCGGTGGGCGGGCTCGTTGAGGTTGTCCGGGGTTTGCACCGCCAGCGTCCCGCCCGGCGTCAATTGCGCCACCAGGTGCGGATAGAGGGTGGCGTGGTCCGGTACCCACTGCAGCGAGGCGTTGGCGAGGATCACATCAAACTGTCGCGCAGGCTTCCAGGCGCCGATATCGGCCAATTCAAAGTTGAGTGCCGGCAACCGCTCACGGGCGCTGACCAGCATGTCCTGCGAGCTGTCCAAGCCAGTAATCGTCGCCTGGGGGAAACGCTGGGCCAACACCTCGGTGGAGTTGCCGGGGCCACACCCCAGGTCGACTGCAGTTCGTACGTCGCCTGCGGGAATGGCGGCGACCAGATCCCGGACGGGACGGGTGCGCTGTTGTTCAAACATCGAATACTGCTGGGCAGACCAGGTCATCGGGGCTTCCTTCTTGGGTAAGGGAGTGCGCTACAGCCTAAATCTTGTGACGCTTAGGGACAAATGCCAGAGCCGGGGAGTTTCCCTACCTAAAAACAAGAAACCCCCGAGGCAAATGCCAGCGGGGGTTCCTGGTGTTACGGGATAGTCCGGGCCAAGGTGGCCTTAGAACGGAATATCGTCATCAAAACTGTCGAAGTCAGCGGCTGGCTGTGGTGCCGCCTGCTGTGGCGCTGGACGCGACTCACGCTGTGGCTGCTGGCTTGGCTGCGGACGGGACTGCTGTGGACGCGGTGCCGAGTTGGACATGCCGCCCTGGCCCTGTTGGTCGCCCTGTGGACGGCCGCCCAGCAATTGCATGGTGCCTTGCATGTCGACCACGATTTCTGTGGTGTAACGCTTGATGCCGTCTTTTTCCCACTCGCGGGTCTGCAGTTTGCCTTCGATGTAGACCTGCGAACCCTTGCGCAGGTATTCACCGGCGATCTCTGCAACCTTGCCGAACATCGACACACGGTGCCATTCGGTTTTCTCGACCTTCTGGCCGGTCTGCTTGTCGGTCCACTGTTCGCTGGTCGCCAGACTCAGGTTGGTCACGGCGTTACCGTTAGGCAAGTAGCGAACTTCGGGATCCTGGCCGCATGTACCGACCAATATGACTTTGTTAACCCCACGGGCCATAACGTTCTCCTAGGCTGGGCGCGCTGTCGGCACTGGGTTGACCAGTTGCTCGAGCGTCGCGCGATCCAATAGTTCGGTGTCCAATTTGATGTAAATGGCCGCTTCTTCCGCGACCACGACTGCATCTGTTACCCCTACGACGGCCTTCAGGCGTTCTACCAGACCGCTTTCACGGATCGCCTCGGGCGATAGCGGCAAACGCAGACTTGTGACGTAGGGAGGTTCGCGCATGGTAACAGCAAAGACCAGCCAAAGTGCAGCCAGCCCGGCGCATCCGAGGAACACAACCGACAAACCGCCATGCTGGAACATCCAGCCGCCCATGATGCCGCCCAGCGCCGAACCGAGGAACTGGCTGGTGGAATACACCCCCATTGCCGTGCCTTTGCCGCCTGCCGGTGACACTTTACTGATCAGCGAAGGCAGTGACGCCTCCAGCAGGTTGAACGCGGTGAAAAACACCACCGTGCCGATTACCAGTGCCCGTAGGCTGTCGCCGAACTGCCAGAAGAATAGTTCAGTGAGCATCAATGTCGCGACGGCGCCGAGCAAAACTCGTTTCATTTTGCGTTTCTTCTCGCCATAGATGATGAACGGGATCATGGCGAAGAACGAAATCAGCAATGCGGTCAGGTACACCCACCAGTGCTCCTCCTTGGGCAACCCGGCCTTTTCCACCAGCGCCAGGGGCAAGGCGACGAAGCTGCACATCAACATCGCGTGCAATACGAAGATACCTAAATCCAGGCGCAGCAGATCCGGGTGCTTGAGGGTCGGTAGCAGCGCCTGCTTCGCCACGCCCGATTCACGGTGCTGCAGCGGCCCGGTGGAGCGCGGCACCATAAAGGCCACGATCACGATACCCAACAGGGCCATGCCGCCAGTGGCCAGGAACAGGCCGTGCAAGCCAAAGGCGCGGGTCAGCAAGGGGCCCACCACCATGGCCACGGCAAACGACAGGCCGATGGTCATGCCGATCATGGCCATGGCCTTGGTGCGATGTTGTTCGCGGGTCAGGTCCGACAGCAGCGCCATCACCGCCGCAGAAATCGCCCCGGCGCCCTGCAGGATACGTCCGGCGATCACGCCCCAGATCGAATCGGCATTGGCCGCCAGCACACTGCCCAGGGCAAAGATGATCAGCCCCAGGTAGATCACCGGTCGGCGGCCAATGCGGTCGGAAATGATCCCGAACGGAATCTGGAAAATCGCCTGGGTCAGGCCATAGGCGCCAATCGCCAGGCCGATCAGGGCCGGGGTCGCGCCTGCGAGGTCCATGCCATAGGTCGCCAGTACCGGCAACACCATAAACATGCCCAGCATACGGAAGGCGAACACCAGGGCCAGACCGCTTGCTGCTCGGGTCTCGCCGCTACTCATGCGTTCGCTGTGGGGATCGTGCATGGAAAAACCTCGTGTGAACCGGCGGCGATTCTACCAGTCCCATCGTTTGAGAGGGTATATGCGGCGCTTTGCCGCGCAGCTTTCATGTAAGGCTGAAATGGGCAAACTGACAGTGTATATTCATCCAGTCTTTAACCGTATACTCCTGCATTATTTATACGCCCGCCGTGCGAGGCCATCTTGGACAAGATCCTGATTCGTGGGGCTAGAACCCACAACCTGAAGAACATCGACCTGACCCTGCCCCGGGACAAACTGATTGTCATCACCGGCTTGTCCGGGTCCGGCAAATCATCGCTGGCGTTCGACACGCTGTATGCCGAAGGCCAGCGTCGTTATGTGGAGTCGCTGTCGGCCTATGCCCGGCAGTTCCTGTCGATGATGGAAAAGCCTGATGTCGACACCATCGAAGGCCTGTCGCCAGCCATTTCCATCGAACAGAAGTCGACCTCCCACAACCCACGCTCCACCGTGGGCACCATTACCGAAATCTACGATTACCTGCGCTTGTTGTATGCACGCGTCGGTATTCCGCGCTGCCCGGATCACGATATCCCGCTGGAAGCCCAGACCGTCAGCCAGATGGTCGACCTGGTGCTGGCCCAGCCGGAAGGCGCCAAGCTGATGCTGCTGGCGCCGGTGATTCGTGAGCGCAAGGGCGAGCACCTGTCGGTCTTCGAAGAGTTGCGCGCCCAGGGCTTTGTCCGCGCCCGGATCAACGGCAAGCTGTATGAGCTGGATGAAGTGCCGAAGCTGGATAAACAGAAGAAGCACACCATTGATGTGGTGGTCGACCGTTTCAAGGTGCGTGCCGATCTGCAGCAACGCCTGGCGGAGTCGTTCGAGACCGCGCTGAAGCTGGCAGACGGTATTGCCCTGGTGGCGCCGATGGACGACGAGCCGGGCGAAGAAATCATCTTCTCCGCGCGCTTCGCCTGCCCGATCTGCGGCCACGCCATCAGTGAGCTGGAACCCAAGCTGTTCTCCTTCAACAACCCGGCTGGCGCCTGTCCGACCTGTGATGGGCTGGGGGTCAAGCAGTTCTTCGATATCAAGCGCCTGGTCAATGGCGACCTGACGCTGGCGGAGGGCGCGATACGTGGTTGGGACCGGCGCAATGTGTACTACTTCCAGATGCTCGGGTCGTTGGCTGCCCACTATAAATTCAGTCTGGAAGTGCCCTTCAACGAGCTGCCGGCCGAGCAACAAAAAGTCATCCTGCACGGCAGCGGCTCGCAGAACGTCGACTTCAAGTACCTGAATGATCGTGGCGACATCGTCAAGCGCTCCCACCCGTTCGAAGGCATCGTGCCTAACCTGGAACGGCGCTACCGGGAAACCGAGTCGGCCAGCGTGCGCGAGGAGTTGGCCAAGTTCCTCAGCACCCAGCCCTGCCCGGATTGCCGCGGCACCCGTTTGCGTCGCGAGGCCCGCCACGTCTGGGTCGGCGAGAAAACCCTGCCGGCCGTGACCAACCTGCCCATCGGCGATGCCTGCGAATACTTCGGCGTATTGAAGCTGACCGGGCGACGCGGCGAAATTGCCGACAAGATCCTCAAGGAAATCCGCGAGCGCCTGCAGTTCCTGGTCAATGTGGGGTTGGATTACCTGTCCCTGGATCGCAGTGCCGACACCCTGTCTGGCGGCGAGGCCCAGCGCATACGCCTGGCCAGCCAGATCGGCGCCGGCCTGGTGGGCGTGCTGTACATTCTCGACGAGCCGTCCATCGGCTTGCACCAGCGTGACAACGATCGTCTGCTGGGCACGCTCAAGCACCTGCGGGACATCGGCAACACTGTGATCGTGGTCGAACACGATGAGGATGCCATTCGCCTGGCGGACTATGTGGTCGATATCGGCCCTGGTGCCGGCGTGCATGGCGGCCATATTGTGGCCCAGGGCACTCCCGCGGAAGTCATGGCCCATCCGGACTCATTGACAGGGAAATACCTGTCTGGCCGGGTAAAAATCGAAGTGCCGGCCAAACGTACGCCACGCAACAAAAAACAGGCGCTGCACCTCAAGGGCGCGCGCGGCAACAACCTGCGCAATGTCGACCTGGAAATCCCCCTGGGCCTGCTGACCTGCGTGACCGGTGTATCCGGCTCTGGCAAGTCGACGCTGATCAACAACACGCTGTTCCCCCTCAGTGCCACGGCACTGAACGGTGCTACCACCCTGGAAGCTGCCGCCCATGACAGCATCAAGGGCCTGGAGCTGCTGGATAAAGTGGTGGATATCGACCAGAGCCCGATCGGTCGCACGCCCCGCTCCAACCCTGCAACCTATACCGGGCTGTTCACGCCGATTCGCGAACTGTTCGCCGGTGTGCCGGAGTCCCGCTCGCGGGGTTATGGGCCAGGGCGCTTCTCCTTCAACGTCAAGGGCGGGCGCTGCGAGGCGTGCCAGGGCGATGGCCTGATCAAGGTCGAGATGCACTTCCTCCCGGACATCTACGTGCCGTGCGATGTGTGCAAGAGCAAGCGTTACAACCGCGAAACCCTGGAGATCAAGTACAAGGGCAAGAACATCCATGAAACCCTCGAGATGACCATCGAGGAGGCGCGGGTGTTCTTTGACGCAGTGCCGGCCCTGGCACGCAAACTCCAGACCCTGATGGACGTGGGCTTGTCGTATATCAAACTAGGGCAGTCGGCGACTACGCTGTCCGGTGGTGAGGCGCAGCGGGTGAAGCTGTCTCGCGAGCTGTCCAAGCGCGATACCGGCAAGACCTTGTATATCCTCGATGAGCCGACCACCGGCTTGCACTTTGCGGATATTCAGCAGTTGCTCGACGTACTGCACCGCCTGCGCGACCACGGCAACACGGTAGTCGTGATCGAGCACAACCTGGATGTAATCAAGACGGCCGACTGGCTCGTGGACCTTGGGCCGGAAGGCGGCTCCAAGGGTGGGCAGATTATTGCGGTGGGTACGCCGGAGCAGGTTTCCGAGATGCCGCAGTCCCACACTGGCTACTATCTGAAGCCGTTGCTGGCGCGCGACCGGGCCTGAGTTTTCGGGCCCAACAAAAAGCCCCTGTCACCGCTATGGTGACAGGGGCTTTTTTATGCCGGCGAAATCAGAACTGCGATTGCAGGTAGTTTTCCAGACCGATCAACTTGATCAGACCCAGCTGCTTTTCCAGCCAGTAGGTGTGATCTTCTTCAGTGTCGTTCAACTGTACGCGCAGGATTTCCCGGGTCACGTAGTCGTTGTGCTTCTCGCAAAGCTCAATGCCTTTGCACAGCGCAGCGCGGACTTTGTATTCCAGGCGCAAGTCGCTGGCGAGCATCTCAGGCACGGTGGTACCGGTATCCAGGTCATCAGGACGCATACGCGGCGTGCCTTCGAGCATCAGGATACGGCGCATCAGCGCGTCGGCGTGCTGTGCCTCTTCTTCCATTTCGTGATTGATACGCTCGTAGAGCTCGGTAAAGCCCCAGTCTTCGTACATCCGCGAGTGAATGAAATATTGGTCACGAGCTGCCAGTTCGCCCGTCAGCAACGTGTTGAGGTAATCGATTACGTCGGGGTGACCTTGCATCGCCCTACATCTCCCTGCTTGAAAGGCCCTAGTTTGAACCATGCTGACCTGCAGGTCACGAGACGAACGGCAGAAAAGTGAAGATTTTCAGAGAAAAGTAGCTGAAATAACGCAAAAACCGCCCAAATGAGGGCGGTTCTGCTTATCACTTAGAGTCAGTTAAGCGATACACCCAGCGCTGTTGCGATTCCTTCTCCATAAGCTGGATCAGCTTTGAAGAAGTGCTGCAGTTGACGCTGAACCACATCACTGGAAACCCCGGCCATCGCGCCGGCGATGTTGTTAATCAACAGCGCTTTTTGCTCAGCGTTCATCAGGCGGAACAGCGCACCGGCATGGCTGTAGTAATCAGTGTCTTCGCGGTGGTCGTAACGATCGGCCGCTCCACTGAGCGCCAAGGCTGGTTCTGCGTACTGCGGTGCCTGTTTTGGCGCATCGGCGTAACTGTTTGGCTCGTAGTTGGGAGCCGCACCGCCGTTGGTGCCGAACGCCATGGACCCGTCACGCTGATAGGTATTGACCGGACTGCGTGGAGCATTCACTGGCAGATGCTGATGGTTAGTGCCGATACGGTAGCGGTGCGCATCGGCGTAAGCGAATACACGGCCCTGCAGCATGCGATCCGGCGACAAACCGACGCCTGGCACCATGTTGCTTGGGCCGAACGCGGCCTGCTCCACTTCGGCGAAGTAGTTCTGCGGGTTGCGGTTCAACTCCAGCTCACCCACCTCAATCAGCGGGAACTCTTTCTGCGACCAGGTTTTGGTTACGTCGAAGGGGTTCTCGTAGTGAGCGTTGGCCTGGGCCTCAGTCATGATCTGGATGCACACACGCCATTTAGGGAAGTCACCGCGCTCAATGGCCCCAAACAGATCGCGCTGGGCGTAATCCGGATCGGTACCGGCCAGACGCGCTGCATCGGCAGGCGCCAGGTTCTTGATGCCTTGTTTGGTCTTGTAGTGCCACTTCACCCAATGACGCTCGCCATTGGCGTTGATCAAGCTGTAGGTGTGGCTACCAAAGCCGTGCATATGACGGTAGCCGTCAGGGATGCCACGGTCCGAAAACAGGATGGTGACCTGGTGCAGCGCCTCAGGCGAGTGCGACCAGAAGTCCCACATCATCTGTGCACTTTTCAGGTTGCTTTGCGGCAGGCGCTTTTGAGTGTGGATAAAGTCGGGGAACTTCAGCGGGTCACGGATAAAGAACACCGGGGTGTTGTTACCAACGATGTCCCAGTTGCCTTCTTCGGTGTAGAACTTCAGCGCGAAGCCACGTGGGTCGCGCTCGGTGTCTGCCGAGCCGCGTTCACCACCTACGGTAGAGAAGCGCAGAAAGGTCGGAGTCTGCTTACCGACAGCTTCAAACAGTTTGGCATTGGTGTATTGGGTGATGTCTTTGGTAACCGTGAAGGTCCCATACGCTCCCGAGCCTTTGGCGTGTACGCGGCGCTCTGGGATGTTTTCACGGTTGAAGTGGGCAAGCTTCTCGATCAGGTGAAAGTCGTCGAGCAACAACGGGCCACGCGGGCCGGCGGAACGGGAATTCTGGTTATCCGCAACGGGAGCACCGCTGGCGGTTGTAAGGGTTTTATTCTGGCTCATGCTCAATCTCCTCAGGTCAGTCTTGGAACTGCCGGCTAATCGGCTTGGAGGCAGTATTGACCAGGAAGATGACACCTTCAAATGTATTAAATCATGCCACTCAATAGATTTTTACTAACACCCAATCGACTCGCATAGCCAAAGGGCAATGAGTGAACATCACGTTGCTTTTCAATCGCCCACAAAAAACCGGGCACTAGGCCCGGTTTTTCGTAGCAGACTGTCGTCTTACTCGGCGGATACAGCTTCGCCAGCAGTAGCACGATCAACCAACTCGACGTACGCCATAGGCGCGTTGTCGCCAGTGCGGAAACCGCACTTGAGGATGCGCAGGTAGCCACCCTCACGGGTAGCATAACGCTTGCCCAGGTCGTTGAAGAGCTTACCAACGATAGCTTTCGAACGAGTACGGTCGAAAGCCAGACGGCGGTTAGCCAGGCTGTCTGTCTTGGCCAAAGTGATCAGCGGCTCAGCAACGCGACGCAGTTCTTTGGCTTTCGGCAGTGTAGTTTTAATCAGCTCGTGCTCGAACAGCGACACCGCCATGTTTTGAAACATGGCCTTGCGGTGCGAGCTGGTACGGCTCAGGTGACGACCACTTTTACGATGACGCATGGTTCATTCCTTACCAAACTCACGTTCGGTGATTACGACGATCAGGCAGTCGCCTTGTCGTCCTTCTTAAGACTTGCAGGCGGCCAGTTGTCGAGGCGCATGCCGAGGGACAGACCGCGGGAGGCCAGAACGTCCTTGATTTCAGTCAAGGATTTCTTGCCCAGGTTCGGAGTCTTCAACAGTTCTACTTCGGTACGCTGAATCAGGTCACCGATGTAGTAAATGTTTTCCGCCTTAAGGCAGTTAGCCGAACGTACAGTCAGTTCCAGATCGTCAACCGGGCGAAGCAGGATCGGATCGATCTCGTCTTCCTGCTCGATTACCACTGGTTCGCTGTCACCTTTGAGGTCGACGAACGCAGCCAACTGCTGTTGCAGAATGGTTGCAGCGCGGCGAATAGCCTCTTCAGGATCCAGAGTACCGTTGGTTTCCAGATCAATAACCAGCTTGTCCAGGTTAGTACGCTGCTCGACACGGGCGTTTTCCACCACGTATGCGATACGGCGAACCGGGCTGAACGAAGAGTCAAGCTGCAAGCGACCAATGCTGCGGCTTTCGTCTTCATCGCTCTGACGCGAGTCGGCCGGTTCATAACCACGACCACGAGCTACGGTGAGCTTCATGTTCAAAGCGCCGTTAGACGCCAGGTTAGCGATTACGTGATCGGGGTTAACGATCTCGACATCATGATCCAGCTGAATATCGGCAGCGGTAACCACCCCCGAACCCTTCTTCGACAAGGTCAGCGTAACTTCGTCACGGCCGTGCAGCTTGATAGCCAGACCTTTAAGGTTCAACAGGATTTCAATTACGTCTTCCTGTACACCTTCGATGGCGCTGTACTCGTGGAGCACACCGTCAATCTCGGCCTCGACTACTGCACAGCCGGGCATTGAGGACAACAGGATGCGGCGCAGCGCGTTGCCCAGGGTGTGGCCAAAACCACGCTCGAGAGGCTCGAGAGTGATCTTGGCGCGGGTTGGACTGACAACCTGCACATCAATGTGGCGGGGTGTCAGGAACTCATTTACCGAAATCTGCATGGATGCACCTATTTTCTAGCCCTTACTTGGAGTAGAGCTCGACAATCAGGCTTTCGTTGATGTCGGCGGACAGATCACTGCGAGCAGGAACGTTCTTGAAAACGCCCGACTTCTTCTCAGTGTCTACTTCTACCCATTCTACGCGGCCACGTTGGGCACACAGATCGAGAGCTTGGACAATGCGAAGTTGGTTTTTTGCTTTCTCGCGAATCGCGACCACGTCACCAGCACGAACCTGGTAGGACGGAACGTTAACGGTTTGGCCGTTTACGCTGACGGATTTGTGCGATACCAGCTGACGGGATTCGGCACGAGTCGAACCAAAGCCCATACGGTATACAACGTTGTCCAGACGGCATTCGAGCAGTTGCAGCAGGTTTTCACCGGTTGCACCTTTCTTGCCAGCAGCTTCTTTGTAGTAGCCGCTGAACTGACGCTCGAGAACGCCGTAGATACGACGGACCTTCTGCTTTTCACGCAGTTGGGTGCCGTAATCGGACTGGCGACCGCGGCGTTGGCCGTGGATACCAGGTGCTGCTTCAATGTTGCACTTCGATTCGATCGCGCGCACGCCGCTCTTCAGGAAGAGATCGGTGCCTTCGCGACGAGCGAGTTTGCATTTTGGACCAATGTAACGAGCCATTCTTTACAATCTCCTGGATTACACGCGGCGCTTCTTCGGCGGACGGCACCCGTTGTGCGGGATTGGCGTCACGTCGGTGATGCTGGCGATCTTATAGCCACAGCCGTTCAAAGCACGGACAGCAGACTCACGACCTGGACCTGGACCCTTGACGTTAACGTCGAGGTTTTTCAGGCCATATTCCAGCGCAGCTTGACCAGCACGTTCAGCAGCTACTTGAGCAGCAAACGGGGTGGACTTGCGGGAACCGCGGAAACCCGAACCACCGGAGGTAGCCCAAGAAAGCGCGTTACCTTGACGGTCGGTGATGGTCACGATGGTGTTGTTAAAAGATGCATGGATGTGGGCGATGCCATCAACCACTGTCTTTTTAACTTTTTTACGAGGACGAGCAGCAGGTTTTGCCATGATAATTTTCCTGTCGATTCGCTGGGGCGATTACTTGCGGATCGGCTTACGCGGACCTTTACGGGTACGCGCGTTAGTCTTGGTACGCTGACCGCGCACTGGAAGACCACGACGATGACGCAGACCGCGATAGCAACCGAGGTCCATCAAACGCTTGATTTTCATGTTGATTTCGCGACGCAGGTCACCTTCAGTGGTGAACTTCGCCACTTCGCCACGCAGCAATTCAATCTGCTCGTCGCTCAGATCCTTGATCTTAGCGGCTGGGTTTACCCCAGCAACTGCGCAAATTTTCTGCGCAGTAGTGCGACCAACACCATAGATGTAGGTCAGCGAGATAACAGTGTGCTTGTTATCTGGAATGTTAACGCCTGCAATACGGGCCATTCAGTGGGACTCCAATTGACAGCTACCTACGCCCCGGAAGCCAAGAAATAGGGCGCGAGATAATATCGCTGTAATAACAAATAATCAACCCGGCAGCGCACTAGCTGCCGGGCTTCAAGCGGATCACACTCAGCCTTGGCGCTGTTTGTGACGCGGTTCCGCGCTGCAAATTACTCGAACAACACCTTCGCGGCGAATAATCTTGCAGTTACGGCACAGCTTTTTCACCGATGCACGAACTTTCATCACCAACTCCTCGAACCTTATGGGGTACTCAGCGCAACATGCCGCTGCCGTAGCCCTTCAGGTTGGCTTTCTTCATCAGGGATTCGTACTGGTGCGAAACGAGGTGCGATTGTACTTGGGACATGAAGTCCATCACAACCACGACCACGATCAGCAACGAGGTCCCGCCAAGGTAGAACGGAACGTTTGCTGCAACCACCAGGAACTGGGGCAACAAGCACACGGCCGTCATATATAGAGCACCGAACAGGGTCAAACGGGTCAGAACGCCATCAATGTAGCGCGCCGACTGCTCGCCTGGACGAATACCCGGAATAAAGGCACCGGACTTCTTCAGGTTTTCCGCTACGTCTTTCGGATTGAACATCAACGCCGTATAGAAGAAGCAGAAGAAAATAATCCCTGCACTAAACAGCAGAATATTCAACGGCTGACCAGGAGCGATCGACTGCGAGATGTCCTGCAACCAGCCCATACCTTCAGACTGACCAAACCAGGCACCCAGCGAAGCCGGGAACAGCAAAATGCTGCTCGCGAAGATAGCAGGAATAACACCGGCCATATTCACTTTCAGCGGCAAGTGGCTGGTCTGCGCAGCGAAGACCTTACGGCCCTGCTGACGCTTGGCGTAGTGAACAGCAATACGACGCTGGCCACGCTCAATGAACACCACAAAACCGATAATCGCTACTGCCAGCAAACCGATGGCAACCAAGGCGAAGATATTGATATCACCCTGACGTGCAGACTCGAAAGACTGCCCGATTGCCCTCGGAAGACCGGCGACGATACCTGCGAAAATCAACATCGAGATACCGTTGCCAACACCACGCTCAGTAATCTGCTCACCCAGCCACATCATGAACATCGCACCAGCCACAAATGTGGTTACCGCGACGAAATGGAAGCCAAAGTCACCAGTGAACGCTACGCCCTGCCCTGCCAGACCAATGGACATGCCAATAGCCTGGACAAGAGCAAGAGCGACAGTGAGGTAGCGGGTGTACTGGCTTATCTTGCGACGACCAGCTTCACCTTCCTTCTTCAACTGCTCCAGCTGCGGGCTGACGGCGCTCATCAACTGCATGATGATCGATGCCGAAATGTACGGCATGATCCCCAGTGCAAAGATGCTCATCCGCTCCAGCGCGCCGCCGGAAAACATGTTGAACAAGCTAAGAATGGTCCCCTCATTCTGTCGAAACAGGTCTGCGAGTCGGTCCGGGTTGATACCTGGAACCGGGATGTGTGCGCCTATTCGGTAGACGATAATCGCCAGGAACAGAAAACGCAGACGAGCCCAAAGTTCAGACATACCGCCTTTGCCGAGCGCTGAGAGAGCACCTTGCTTAGCCATTTATTCCTCGAACTTGCCGCCAGCTGCTTCGATAGCCGAACGCGCACCTTTGGTGGCGCCGATTCCCTTGCCGATAGTGACAGCGCGAGTCACTTCACCGGACAGCATGATTTTCACACGCTGTACGTTGACGTTGATCACGTTGGCATCTTTCAGGGTCTGCACGGTAACGATGTCGCCTTCCACTTTAGCCAGCTCGGACAGACGCACTTCTGCGCGGTCCATGGCCTTCAGGGAAACGAAACCGAACTTCGGCAGGCGACGATGCAGCGGCTGTTGACCGCCTTCAAAGCCTGGAGCGATGGTGCCACCGGAGCGGGAGGTTTGACCTTTGTGGCCACGGCCACCAGTCTTACCCAAACCGCTACCGATACCACGGCCCGGACGATGCTTTTCGCGACGGGAACCCGGCGCTGGACTCAGATCATTGAGTTTCATCGATTAACCCTCGACACGCAGCATGTAGTAAGCCTTGTTGATCATCCCGCGATTCTCGGGAGTATCCTGGACTTCTACAGTGTGACCGATGCGACGCAGACCCAAACCCTTAACGCACAATTTGTGGTTAGGGATGCGGCCGGTCATGCTTTTGATCAGCGTTACTTTAACGGTAGCCATGATCAGAAGATCTCCTTGACGCTTTTGCCACGCTTGGCGGCAATGGATTCAGGAGATTGCATAGCTTTCAAACCTTTGAAAGTGGCGTGAACCACGTTTACCGGGTTAGTCGAGCCGTAGCACTTGGCCAGAACGTTCTGAACACCAGCAACCTCGAGGACAGCACGCATAGCGCCGCCAGCGATGATACCGGTACCTTCAGAAGCAGGCTGCATGTACACCTTCGAAGCGCCGTGAGCGGACTTCATTGCGTACTGCAGAGTGGTGCCGTTCAGGTCAACTTGGATCATGTTGCGACGAGCAGCTTCCATTGCCTTCTGGATCGCAGCAGGCACTTCACGCGACTTGCCACGGCCGAAGCCAACACGGCCCTTACCATCACCAACCACGGTCAACGCGGTGAAGGTGAAGATACGGCCGCCTTTAACGGTTTTGGCTACGCGGTTAACTTGAACCAGCTTCTCAATGTAGCCTTCGTCGCGCTTTTGGTCGTTATTTGACATAACTTAGAACTCCAGCCCAGCTTCACGAGCAGCATCAGCCAGCGCTTTAACGCGGCCGTGGTACTTGAAGCCAGAGCGGTCGAAAGCCACTTGCGAGACGCCAGCGGCCTTAGCACGCGTAGCGACCAGCTGGCCAACCTTAGTGGCCGCGTCGATGTTGCCAGTGGCACCATCACGCAGTTCTTTATCCAAAGTCGAGGCGCTTGCCAGGACTTTGTTGCCGTCGGCCGAGATGACCTGGGCGTAGATGTGCTGCGACGAGCGGAACACGCAGAGACGCACGACTTCGAGTTCGTGCATTTTCAGGCGTGCTTTGCGAGCGCGACGCAGTCGAGTAACTTTTTTGTCGGTCATTTGCTATGCCCTACTTCTTCTTGGCTTCTTTACGACGGACGACTTCGTCCGCGTAGCGCACACCTTTGCCTTTGTACGGCTCTGGTGGACGGAAGTCGCGGATCTCGGCAGCCACTTGACCTACCAGCTGCTTGTCGATGCCCTTGATCAGGATATCGGTCTGGCTAGGAGTTTCAGCGGTGATGCCTTCCGGCAGTTCGTAATCCACTGGGTGCGAGAAGCCAAGGGCCAGGTTCAAAACCGTGCCTTTTGCTTGCGCTTTGTAACCAACACCGACCAGCTGGAGCTTACGCTCGAAGCCTTGGCTTACGCCTTGGACCATGTTGTTTACCAACGCACGCGTGGTACCGGCCATTGCGCGAGTTTGTTGATCGCCATTGCGAGCAGCGAAACGCAGCTCACCAGCTTCTTCAACGATCTCAACGGACGAATGGATGTTCAGTTCAAGAGTACCCTTGGCACCCTTCACCGAAAGCTGCTGGCCTGCGAATTTTACTTCGACACCGGCTGGCAGCTTAACGGGGTTCTTAGCGACGCGAGACATGCTTATCCCCCCTTAGAACACAGTGCAAAGAACTTCGCCGCCGACACCGGCAGCGCGCGCAGCACGATCCGTCATCACACCTTTGTTGGTGGAGACGATAGACACGCCAAGACCGCCACGAACTTTCGGCAGATCTTCAACGGACTTGTACTGACGCAGGCCTGGACGGCTAACGCGCTTCACTTCCTCGATGACCGGACGGCCTTCGAAGTACTTCAGCTCGATGGACAGCAGTGGCTTGATTTCGCTGCTGATCTGATAACCCGCAATGTAGCCTTCGTCTTTCAGGACTTTGGCAACAGCTACCTTCAACGTGGAAGATGGCATGCTTACGACGGACTTTTCAGCCATCTGGGCATTACGGATACGAGTTAGCATGTCCGCTAACGGGTCCTGCATACTCATGGGCTAGACGCTCCTAATACAAAAAAATTAGCCTTGCGGCTACATATGTCACCGAGAATCTCCGGGCATAAAACACACGGGCTCAGGCGAGCCGCGTATTTTAGACACACTCCGGAAATGAAACAAGCCCCAAAAGGGGCTTGTTCCAGATTCTAGGCCACCGGCGGTCAGTATCTTGCGATCCTGGCCACCGAGACTTCGAAAGTACTTACCAGCTGGCTTTAACCAGACCTGGTACGTCACCACGCATTGCCGCTTCACGCAGTTTGTTACGGCCGAGGCCGAACTTGCGGTAAACGCCGTGCGGACGACCGGTCAGGCGGCAGCGGTTACGCATGCGCGAAGCGCTTGCGTCACGTGGCTGCTTCTGCAGAGCTACTGTAGCTTCCCAACGCGCTTCTGGACTTGCGTTCAGATCAACGATGATAGCTTTCAGTGCTGCACGCTTCTTGGCGTACTTGGCAACCGTGAGCTGACGCTTCAGCTCGCGGTTTTTCATGCTCATCTTGGCCATGGTCCTACTCCAATCAGTTGCGGAACGGGAATTTGAACGCACGCAGCAGAGCGCGGCCTTCATCATCGTTCTTGGCAGTGGTGGTCAGGGTGATGTCCAGACCGCGGAGAGCATCGATCTTGTCGTAGTCGATTTCCGGGAAGATGATCTGCTCTTTCACGCCCATGCTGTAGTTACCACGACCATCGAAGGACTTGGCATTCAGGCCGCGGAAGTCGCGAACCCGAGGCAGGGAGATCGACAGCAGACGATCCAGGAACTCGTACATACGCTCACGGCGCAGAGTCACTTTGACACCGATCGGCCAACCTTCACGGACTTTAAAGCCAGCGATGGATTTCCGAGCGTAAGTCACAACGACTTTTTGACCGGTGATCTTTTCCAGGTCAGCAACAGCGTGCTCGATGACTTTTTTGTCACCGATCGCTTCGCCCAAACCCATGTTCAGGGTGATTTTGGTAACGCGCGGAACTTCCATCACGTTCGAAAGCTTAAGTTCTTCCTTAAGCTTCGGAGCGATTTCCTTCCGGTAAATCTCTTTTAGTCGTGCCATGGTCTTATCTACCTAGCAGTGTTCAAGCATCAACCGCTTTTTGGGTCGACTTGAAGACACGAATTTTCTTACCGTCTTCTACTTTGAAACCAACGCGGTCAGCCTTGTTGGTTTCGCCGTTGAAGATGGCGACGTTAGAAGCGTGCAATGGCGCTTCTTTCTCGACGATACCGCCCTGTACGCCCGACGCGGGGTTAGGCTTGGTATGACGCTTGACCAGGTTCAGACCACCAATGACCAGACGGTCATCAGCAAGAACCTTCAGCACCTTACCGCGCTTACCTTTGTCTTTGCCGGCGATCACGATGATCTCGTCGTCACGACGAATCTTTTGCATGTCGGATCTCCTTACAGCACTTCTGGGGCGAGCGAGACGATCTTCATGAACTTCTCAGTACGAAGTTCACGGGTCACTGGCCCAAAGATACGGGTGCCGATCGGCTCTTGCTTGTTGTTCAGAAGAACAGCAGCGTTGCCATCAAAGCGGATAATGGAGCCATCAGCACGACGTACGCCGTGACGAGTGCGGACTACAACAGCAGTCATCACTTGGCCTTTTTTCACTTTACCGCGAGGAATTGCTTCCTTCACGGTAACTTTGATGATGTCACCGATACCAGCGTAACGACGATGGGAGCCACCCAGCACCTTGATGCACATAACACGGCGAGCGCCGCTGTTATCGGCCACATCGAGCATGGATTGAGTCTGAATCATATAATTTCTCCGACCCCTAGTCCTTAGACTTCCACAGCGCGTTCGAGAACATCAACCAGTGCCCAAGACTTGGTCTTGGCCAGCGGACGAGTTTCACGAATAGTGACTTTGTCGCCGATGTGGCACTGATTGGTTTCGTCGTGCGCGTGCAGCTTAGTCGAACGCTTAACATATTTACCGTAGATCGGGTGCTTAACGCGACGCTCGATCAAAACGGTGATGGTTTTGTCCATCTTGTCGCTGACAACACGGCCAGTCAGCGTACGGACAGTCTTTTCGGCTTCAGCCATGATCACTTACCTGCCTGCTGGTTGAGCACAGTCTTCACGCGAGCGATGTCACGCTTAACTTGCGAGAGCAGATGAGACTGCCCCAACTGGCCAGTTGCTTTCTGCATACGCAGATTGAACTGGTCGCGCAGCAGGCCGAGCAGTTGCTCGTTCAGCTGCTGTGCGGATTTTTCACGAAGTTCATTCGCTTTCATCACATCACCGTCCGTTTAACAAAGGCGGTGGCGAGCGGCAGCTTTGCAGCAGCCAGGGCAAAAGCCTCACGCGCCAGCTCTTCAGTTACACCCTCGATTTCATACAGGACTTTGCCTGGCTGAATCTGGGCTACCCAGTATTCCACGTTACCCTTACCTTTACCCATCCGAACCTCGAGAGGCTTTTTGGAGATCGGCTTGTCCGGGAATACACGGATCCAGATCTTGCCGCCACGTTTAACGTGACGGGTCAGAGCACGACGCGCTGACTCGATCTGACGAGCGGTGAGACGACCACGAGCTACAGACTTCAGCGCGAACTCGCCGAAGCTGACTTTGCTACCGCGCTGAGCCAGACCACGGTTGTGGCCTGTCATCTGCTTGCGGAACTTCGTACGCTTAGGTTGCAACATTTGGCGTACCCCTTACTTAGCAGCTTTTTTACGAGGCGCTGGTGCTTGTGGTTTCAGTTCTTCTTGGCGACCACCAATTACTTCGCCCTTGAAGATCCAAACCTTTACACCGATCACACCGTAAGTGGTGTGAGCTTCGTAGTTGGCATAGTCGATGTCGGCACGCAGGGTGTGCAATGGCACACGACCTTCGCGATACCATTCAGTACGTGCGATTTCAGCACCGCCGAGACGACCGCTCACTTGGATTTTGATGCCTTTGGCACCAATGCGCATGGCGTTCTGTACAGCGCGCTTCATAGCACGACGGAACATTACGCGGCGCTCCAGCTGCTGAGCTACGCTCTGCGCAACCAGCATACCGTCGAGCTCCGGCTTGCGGATCTCTTCGATATTGATGTGCACAGGCACACCCATTTGCTTGGTCAGGTCCTGACGCAGTTTCTCAACATCTTCACCTTTCTTCCCGATAACGATACCTGGACGAGCGGTGTGGATGGTGATACGTGCAGTTTGCGCCGGACGATGGATATCGATACGGCTTACGGACGCGCTTTTTAGTTTGTCTTGGAGATACTCACGCACCTTCAGATCAGCGAACAAATAGTCCGCATAAGTCCGACCGTCTGCGTACCAGACGGAGGTGTGCTCCTTGACGATTCCCAGGCGAATGCCAATGGGATGTACTTTCTGACCCATCTCTTCGACTCCGTTACTTGTCAGCAACCTTGACAGTGATATGGCAAGACCGCTTGACGATGCGATCAGCACGGCCTTTGGCACGCGGCATGATACGCTTCAGCGAACGCCCTTCGTTGACGAAAACGGTGCTGACCTTCAGGTCATCAACGTCTGCGCCTTCGTTATGCTCGGCGTTGGCTACGGCCGACTCCAGCACTTTCTTCATGATCTCGGCGGCTTTCTTACTGCTGAAAGCCAACAGGTTGAGCGCTTCGCCCACCTTCTTCCCGCGGATCTGGTCGGCGACCAAGCGGGCTTTCTGGGCGGAGATTCGAGCGCCCGACAACTTAGCGGCTACTTCCATTTCCTAACCCCTTAACGCTTGGCTTTCTTGTCTGCCACGTGCCCACGATAAGTGCGGGTACCGGCAAACTCGCCCAGTTTGTGGCCGACCATGTCTTCGTTAACGAGAACTGGGACGTGCTGACGACCGTTGTGTACTGCGATGGTCAAACCGACCATTTGTGGCAGGATCATAGAACGGCGCGACCAGGTCTTAACTGGTTTGCGATCGTTCTTTTCCGCCGCCACTTCGATCTTCTTCAGTAGGTGAAGATCAATAAAAGGACCTTTTTTCAGAGAACGTGGCACTGTCGTATCCCTCTATTTACTTGCGACGACGGACGATCATTTTGTCGGTACGCTTATTACCACGAGTCTTCGCGCCCTTAGTCGGGAAGCCCCATGGCGATACCGGATGACGACCACCAGAGGTACGACCTTCACCACCACCGTGTGGGTGGTCAACCGGGTTCATGGCAACACCACGAACGGTTGGGCGAACGCCACGCCAGCGTTTGGCACCAGCTTTACCCAGCGAACGCAGGCTGTGCTCGGAGTTCGAGACTTCGCCCAGGGTCGCACGGCATTCAGCCAGTACTTTACGCATCTCACCAGAACGCAGACGCAGGGTCACGTAGACACCTTCACGAGCGATCAGCTGAGCCGAAGCACCAGCGGAACGAGCGATCTGTGCGCCTTTACCTGGCTTCAATTCGATGCCGTGTACGGTGCTACCAACTGGAATGTTACGCAGTTGCAGAGCGTTGCCCGGCTTGATCGGTGCCAGGGCACCTGCGATCAGCTGGTCGCCAGCACTCACGCCTTTAGGCGCGATGATGTAGCGACGCTCGCCATCTGCGTACAGCAGCAGAGCGATGTGAGCAGTACGGTTTGGATCGTATTCGATACGCTCGACAGTGGCAGAGATGCCATCTTTGTCGTTGCGACGGAAATCGACCAGACGATAATGCTGCTTATGGCCACCACCGATGTGACGAGTGGTAATGCGACCATTGTTGTTACGACCACCAGTCTTCGATTTCTTCTCGAGCAGCGGTGCGTGAGGAGCGCCTTTATGCAGCTCCTGGTTGACCACCTTGACCACAAAACGGCGGCCAGGGGAAGTCGGTTTGCATTTAACGATTGCCATGATGCACCCCTTCCTTACTCAGCACTGCTGCTGAAATCGAGATCTTGGCCTGGCTGAAGGGAGATAACTGCCTTCTTCCAGTCATTACGCTTGCCCAGACCGCGAGCAGTGCGCTTGCTCTTACCCAGAACATTCAGGGTAGTAACACGCTCTACTTTCACGCTGAACAGGCTTTCGACGGCCTTCTTGATTTCCAGCTTGGTTGCGTCAGTTGCAACCTTGAAAACGAACTGGCCTTTCTTGTCAGCCAGAACCGTAGCCTTTTCGGAAACGTGCGGGCCAAGCAGAACTTTAAATACGCGTTCCTGGTTCATCCCAGCAGCTCCTCGAATTTCTTCACGGCCGACACGGTGATCAACACCTTGTCGTATGCGATCAGACTAACTGGATCGGAACCTTGCACGTCACGTACATCAACGTGTGGCAGGTTACGAGCAGCCAGGTACAGGTTCTGATCAACAGCTTCAGACACGATCAGGACATCAGTCAGACCCATGCCGTTCAGCTTGTTCAGCAGATCTTTGGTTTTCGGCGCTTCAACAGCGAAGTCCTGAACCACGACCAGACGATCAGTACGCACGAGTTCAGCAAGGATGGAGCGCAGTGCTGCGCGATACATCTTCTTGTTGAGCTTCTGAGAGTGATCCTGTGGACGAGCTGCGAAAGTGGTACCGCCGCCACGCCAGATTGGGCTACGGATAGTACCGGCACGAGCACGGCCAGTACCTTTCTGACGCCAAGGGCGCTTACCGCCACCACGAACGTCGGAACGGGTCTTTTGCTGCTTGCTACCTTGACGGCCGCCGGCCATGTAGGCCACGACTGCTTGGTGAACGAGCGTCTCGTTGAATTCGCCGCCAAATGTCAGTTCGGAAACTTCGATCGCTTGAGCGTCATTTACATTTAATTGCATGTCAGCTTCCCCTTAACCGCGAGCCTTGGCCGCTGGACGTACAACCAGGTTGCCGCCAGTAGCGCCAGGAACAGCACCCTTGACCAACAACAGATTGCGTTCAGCGTCGACGCGCACTACTTCGAGGGACTGCACGGTCACGCGCTCAGCGCCCATATGACCGGACATTTTTTTGCCCTTGAATACACGACCAGGAGTCTGGCACTGGCCAATAGAGCCCGGGACGCGGTGGGAAACGGAGTTACCGTGAGTGTTGTCTTGGCCACGGAAATTCCAACGCTTGATCGTACCCTGGAAGCCTTTACCCTTGGACTGACCGGTTACATCAACCAGTTGACCAGCGGCGAAGATTTCAGCGTTGATCAGATCGCCAGCCTGGTAGTCACCATCTTCAAGACGGAACTCCATAACAGTACGACCAGCTGCAACGTTTGCTTTAGCGAAGTGACCTGCTTGAGCAGCAGTCACGCGCGAAGCACGACGCTCGCCGACAGTGACTTGCACTGCACGATAGCCATCGGTTTCTTCAGTTTTGAACTGGGTGACGCGATTCGGCTCGATCTCAATGACCGTGACCGGAATGGAGACACCTTCTTCGGTGAAAATACGGGTCATACCGCATTTACGACCGACTACACCAATAGTCATGTTGTAAACCTCATGAGTGTACGGGGCTTTCACCCGCTATGGCCGCCCATTTCAGAGCGTTACACGACTAAGACCCGAGTCTTAGCCGAGGCTGATCTGTACTTCCACACCGGCCGCCAGATCAAGCTTCATAAGTGCATCAACGGTTTTATCCGTTGGCTGGACGATGTCCAGAACGCGCTTATGAGTACGGATCTCGTACTGGTCACGCGCGTCTTTGTTGACGTGCGGGGAGACCAGAACGGTGAACCGCTCTTTGCGGGTAGGCAGTGGAATAGGACCACGCACTTGTGCCCCAGTACGTTTCGCGGTTTCCACGATTTCCTGGGTGGATTGGTCGATCAGGCGATGGTCAAAAGCCTTCAACCTGATACGGATTTGCTGATTTTGCATTGGATTTCAGACTCCGGCTGCTATTCCCACCGAGCGCACTGCGCCCGTTAAAAGGAGGCGCAATTCTATAGACGCCCCAGATAGGTGTCAACCCAATAAAAAAGCCCCCGCTGAGCGGGGGCTTTTCAAAGCATCGAAGCTATCTCAGAAGAGATGCTTACTCGATGATTTTAGCTACAACGCCAGCACCAACGGTACGGCCGCCTTCACGGATTGCGAAGCGCAGACCGTCTTCCATTGCGATGGTTTTGATCAGGGTGACAACCATTTTGATGTTGTCGCCTGGCATTACCATTTCAACGCCTTCCGGCAGTTCGCAGTTACCAGTCACGTCAGTAGTACGGAAGTAGAACTGTGGACGGTAGCCTTTGAAGAACGGAGTGTGACGACCGCCTTCTTCTTTGCTCAGCACGTACACTTCAGCTTCGAACTTGGTGTGCGGCTTAACCGAACCTGGCTTAACCAGAACCTGGCCACGCTCAACGTCGTCACGCTTGGTACCACGCAGCAGAACGCCGCAGTTCTCGCCAGCACGACCTTCGTCAAGCAGCTTACGGAACATTTCAACACCGGTGCAGGTGGTGACGGTAGTGTCACGCAGACCAACGATTTCCAGTGGATCCTGAACCTTGACGATACCGCGCTCGATACGACCAGTTACAACAGTACCGCGACCGGAGATCGAGAATACGTCTTCGATTGGCATCAGGAACGGCTTGTCGATAACACGAACTGGATCTGGGATGTAGCTGTCCAGAGTCTCAACCAGTTTACGAACGGACGTGGTGCCCATTTCGTTATCGTCTTTGCCTTCCAGAGCCATACGAGCAGAACCGATGATGATCGGAGTGTCGTCGCCTGGGAAGTCGTAAGTGCTCAGCAGATCGCGCACTTCCATCTCAACCAGTTCCAGCAGCTCAGCGTCGTCTACCAGGTCGGCCTTGTTCAGGTAAACCACGATGTACGGAACGCCTACCTGACGGGACAGCAGGATGTGCTCACGGGTTTGTGGCATCGGACCATCAGCGGCCGAGCAAACCAGGATTGCGCCGTCCATCTGGGCAGCACCGGTGATCATGTTCTTCACATAGTCAGCGTGACCTGGGCAGTCAACGTGAGCGTAGTGACGGATCAGCGAGTTGTATTCAACGTGCGCGGTGTTGATGGTGATACCACGAGCTTTTTCTTCTGGCGCGCTGTCGATTTTATCGAAATCAACGATTGCGGAACCGAATACTTCGGAGCAAACGCGAGTCAGAGCAGCAGTCAGAGTGGTTTTACCATGGTCAACGTGACCGATAGTGCCAACGTTGACGTGCGGTAGGGAACGATCAAATTTTTCTTTAGCCACGACAATTAACTCCTTGCCTAAAGGACTGAATCAGCCTTGTTTTTTGGATACAGTTTCAGCGATGTGCGCCGGAGCTGTGTTGTATTTTTTGAATTCCATAGAGTAGCTTGCGCGACCCTGGGACATGGAGCGAACGTCGGTCGCGTAACCGAACATCTCACCCAACGGAACCTCGGCGCGAATCACTTTGCCGGAAACCGTGTCTTCCATACCCAAGATCATGCCGCGACGACGGTTAAGGTCGCCCATGACATCACCCATATAGTCTTCAGGTGTAACAACTTCTACCGCCATGATTGGCTCAAGCAACTCACCACCGCCCTTCTGGGCCAGTTGCTTGGTTGCCATGGAAGCAGCCACCTTAAACGCCATCTCGTTGGAGTCGACATCGTGGTAAGAACCGTCAAAAACGGTTGCTTTCAGGCCGATCAGCGGATAGCCGGCAACAACACCGTTCTTCATCTGCTCTTCGATACCCTTCTGGATAGCAGGGATGTATTCCTTAGGAACAACACCACCTACTACTTCGTTCACGAATTGCAGACCTTCCTGACCTTCGTCAGCAGGAGCAAAACGGATCCAGCAGTGACCGAACTGACCACGACCGCCGGACTGACGAACGAACTTGCCTTCGATTTCACAGTTCTTCGTGATGCGCTCACGATAGGAAACCTGAGGCTTACCGATGTTGGCTTCGACGTTGAACTCACGGCGCATCCGGTCAACCAGGATGTCCAGGTGCAACTCGCCCATGCCGGAGATGATCGTTTGACCAGTCTCTTCATCAGTCTTGACGCGGAAAGATGGATCTTCCTGAGCAAGCTTGCCCAGTGCAATACCCATTTTTTCCTGGTCATCCTTGGTCTTAGGCTCTACGGCAACCGAGATAACCGGCTCCGGGAAGTCCATGCGAACCAGGATGATTGGCTTAGCAGCGTCGCACAAGGTCTCACCAGTGGTGACATCCTTCATGCCGATCAAGGCCGCGATGTCACCAGCGCGTACTTCCTTGATCTCTTCGCGGGCGTTTGCGTGCATTTGCACCATACGACCCACACGCTCTTTCTTGCCCTTGACCGAGTTGATCACGCCGTCGCCGGAGGCCAACACGCCCGAGTAAACGCGGACGAAAGTCAGGGTACCCACGAATGGGTCGGTAGCGATCTTGAACGCCAGAGCCGAGAACGGCTCGCTGTCGTCAGCGTGACGCTCCATCTCTTCTTCCTCGTTATCAGGGTTAGTACCCTTGATAGCAGGAATGTCAGTTGGAGCAGGCAGGTAGTCGATAACGGCGTCGAGAACCAGGGGAACACCCTTGTTCTTGAAGGAAGAACCGCAAACAGCCAAGACGATCTCACCAGCGATAGTACGCTGACGCAGAGCAGCCTTGATTTCCACGTTGGTGAGTTCTTCACCTTCGAGGTACTTGTTCATCAGCTCTTCGCTGGCTTCGGCAGCAGCCTCAACCAGGTTATTGCGCCACTCGTCAGCCAGCTCCTGCAATTCTGCAGGGATAGGCTTACGAACAGGAACCATACCTTTGTCGGCGTCATTCCAGTAGACGGCTTCCATGGTGATCAGATCGATCTGGCCCTGGAAGTTGTCTTCAGAACCGATAGCCAATTGGATTGGCACCGGAGTGTGACCCAGACGCTGCTTGATCTGACCGATCACGCGCAGGAAGTTCGCACCAGCACGGTCCATCTTGTTTACGTAAACAAGACGTGGAACACCGTACTTGTTGGCTTGACGCCATACGGTTTCCGACTGAGGCTCAACGCCCGAAGTACCGCAGAACACAACGACCGCGCCGTCGAGTACACGCAGGGAACGCTCAACTTCAATGGTGAAGTCTACGTGGCCCGGGGTATCGATTACGTTGAAGCGGTGCTCGTCCTTGTACTGCTTGGCAGAACCTTTCCAGAAGGCGGTAATAGCAGCAGAAGTAATGGTAATACCACGCTCCTGCTCCTGAACCATCCAGTCTGTGGTCGCGGCACCATCATGCACCTCGCCCATTTTGTGACTTTTGCCGGTGTAAAACAGTACGCGCTCGGTGGTGGTGGTTTTACCAGCATCCACGTGAGCAACGATACCGATGTTACGGTAGCGGCTAATCGGAGTAGTACGAGCCATAAAGCCCTCGCAAAATTAGTGAAGCTAAGATTAGAAGCGGTAGTGCGAGAAAGCTTTGTTAGCTTCAGCCATACGGTGCACGTCTTCACGCTTCTTAACAGCAGCACCTTTACCTTCAGCAGCGTCCAACAGCTCGCCGGCCAAACGCAGAGCCATAGACTTCTCGCCGCGCTTACGGGCGAAGTCTACCAACCAGCGCATTGCCAGGGCGTTACGACGGGACGGACGAACTTCGACCGGAACCTGGTAAGTAGCACCGCCTACACGGCGCGACTTCACTTCGACCAGCGGAGCGATGGCGTCGAGAGCTTTCTCGAAGATTTCCAGGGGGTCGCTGTTCTTGCGTTCTTTAACCTTTTCCAGCGCGCCATAAACGATACGCTCGGCAACGGCTTTCTTGCCGCTTTCCATCACGTGGTTCATGAACTTGGCCAGAATTTGGCTTCCGTATTTTGGATCGTCAAGCACTTCGCGCTTGGCTGCTACGCGTCTTCTTGGCATGGATAAGCCCTCAAACGGTCTTCAGGTTCGTTCGGAATCGGTGCCCTTGCGGGACGCCTCCGACCTTACTCTTATCGACTCAGAAAATAAGATGATTCAGTTTACAAAAAGCCGCTACTACTTAGGCTTCTTGGTACCGTACTTCGAACGACCCTGGTTACGACCTTTAACGCCGGAAGTATCCAAGGAGCCGCGTACGGTGTGGTAACGAACACCTGGCAAGTCTTTTACACGACCGCCGCGGATCAGTACCACGCTGTGCTCTTGCAGGTTGTGACCTTCACCACCGATGTACGAGGAAACCTCGAAACCGTTGGTCAGGCGCACACGGCATACTTTACGCAGTGCCGAGTTAGGTTTTTTCGGCGTAGTGGTATACACGCGAGTGCATACGCCACGACGTTGCGGGCAGTTCTGCAGCGCAGGTACGTCGGATTTCTCGACGATACGCTTACGCGGCTGACGTACCAGCTGGTTGATAGTTGCCATCTACTAGCTCCACTGTTGTCTTGCGACGCTATTGTCTTGCAAGAAAAGCAAAATGGCAGGAACGAATTCCCGCCAAATTTAGGGGTACAAGAGTCTAAAGAGGATCTTGCCCCCAGTCAAGGCAAGGCCCCGACCTCCCCCTCCATCGAAACCCGACAAAACTGTCTTGTTCCGACGAACGGGGCTGCCAGGGCCCGGACTTATTTATCGCAGAACTCAGTTACCGCTAGAGTTCAGCGCTTCGGTCAGTGCAGCTTCCACTTCACTGGCGCTTACGCGCAGCGGCTTGTCGAGTTCACGGCGACGCTTACGCTCGCTGTGGTAGGCCAAGCCGGTACCGGCCGGGATCAGTCGACCCACAACCACGTTTTCTTTCAGGCCGCGCAGGTAATCGCGCTTGCCGGTTACCGCTGCTTCGGTCAGTACGCGAGTGGTCTCCTGGAAGGAGGCCGCCGAGATGAACGACTCAGTGGACAACGACGCCTTGGTGATACCCAGCAACACGCGAGTGAACTTGGAAACAAATTTCTCTTCGGTTGCCAGACGCTCGTTTTCTACCAGTACGTGAGTCAGTTCCATCTGGTCGCCCTTGATGAAACTCGAATCGCCGGATTCAGCGATTTCAACTTTACGCAGCATCTGACGCAGGATGGTCTCGATGTGCTTATCGTTGATCTTCACGCCTTGCAGACGGTAAACGTCCTGGATCTCGTTAACGATGTACTTGGCCAGCGCACTCACACCCAGCAGACGCAGGATGTCGTGTGGATCGCTCGGACCGTCGGAGATAACTTCGCCGCGGTTTACCTGTTCGCCTTCGAACACGTTCAGGTGACGCCACTTCGGAATCAGCTCTTCATACGGATCGCTACCGTCGTTCGGGGTAATGACCAGACGGCGCTTGCCCTTGGTCTCTTTACCGAACGCGATGGTGCCGCTGACTTCAGCCAGGATCGACGCTTCTTTCGGACGACGAGCTTCGAACAAGTCGGCAACACGCGGCAGACCACCGGTGATGTCACGGGTCTTCGAAGTTTCTTGCGGGATACGCGCGATAACATCACCGATCGCGATCTTCGCACCATCCGCTACACCGACCAGGGCGTTGGCTGGCAGGAAGTACTGAGCGATAACGTCAGTGCCTGGCAGCAGCAGATCCTTGCCGTTGTCATCGACCATCTTCACGGCAGGACGGATGTCTTTACCGGCAGCTGGACGATCTTTGGCGTCGAGTACTTCAATGTTGGTCATACCGGTCAATTCGTCAGTCTGACGCTTGATCGTGATGCCTTCTTCCATGCCCACGTAGGTCACGGTACCTTTCATTTCGGTAACGATTGGGTGAGTGTGCGGATCCCACTTGGCCACGATTGCGCCAGCGTCGACCTTGTCACCTTCTTTAACCGAAATCACAGCACCGTACGGCAGCTTGTAACGCTCACGCTCACGACCGAAGTCATCAGCAATCGCCAGCTCACCGGAACGGGACACAGCAACCAGGTGGCCATCCACTCGCTCAACGTGTTTCAGGTTGTGCAGACGGACAGTACCGCCATTCTTCACCTGAACGCTGTCGGCTGCGGAGGTCCGGCTTGCCGCACCACCGATGTGGAACGTACGCATGGTCAGCTGGGTACCCGGCTCACCGATGGACTGGGCAGCGATAACGCCGACCGCTTCACCGATGTTCACCTGGTGGCCACGAGCCAAGTCACGGCCGTAGCACTTGGCGCAGATACCGTAGCGGGTTTCGCAGCTGATCGGCGAGCGAACAATCACTTCGTCGATGCTGTTGAGTTCGATGAACTCGACCCACTTCTCATCCACCAGGGTGCCGGCAGGAACGATAACTTCCTCGGTACCTGGCTTGAACACGTCACGGGCAATAACACGACCCAATACGCGCTCACCCAGCGGCTCTACAACGTCACCGCCTTCAATGTGCGGAGTCATCAGCAGGCCGTGCTCGGTGCCGCAATCGATCTCGGTTACAACCAGATCTTGTGCAACGTCTACCAGACGACGAGTCAGGTAACCGGAGTTAGCGGTTTTCAACGCGGTATCCGCCAGACCTTTACGAGCACCGTGAGTAGAGATGAAGTACTGAAGTACGCTCAAACCTTCACGGAAGTTCGCAGTAATCGGCGTTTCGATGATGGAACCGTCCGGCTTGGCCATCAGGCCACGCATACCGGCGAGCTGACGGATCTGCGCAGCAGAACCCCGTGCGCCCGAGTCGGCCATCATGTACATCGAGTTGAAAGACTCTTGATCGACTTCCACGCCATGACGGTCGATAACCTTCTCTTTCGAGAGGTTGGCCATCATTGCCTTGGACACTTCGTCGTTGGCCTTGGACCAAAGGTCGATCACTTTGTTGTACTTCTCGCCCTGGGTTACCAGGCCGGAGGCGTACTGGCTCTCGATCTCTTTCACTTCGTCAGTAGCAGCACTGATGATGCGGGCTTTTTCATCCGGGATAACGAAGTCGTTAACACCGATGGAAACGCCGGAAATGGTCGAATAAGCAAAACCGGTGTACATCAACTGGTCAGCGAAGATCACGGTCTCTTTCAGACCAACCACGCGGTAGCACTGGTTGATCAGCTTGGAGATCGCCTTTTTCTTCATCGGCAGGTTGACGACGTCGTACGACAGACCTTTTGGCACAACCTGGTACAACAGCGCACGGCCGACAGTGGTGTCGACGATACGGGTGTTGCTCACGCTGCCGCCGTCACGGTCGTTAACGGTTTCGTGAATGCGCACTTTGACCTTGGCGTGCAGTGCGGCTTCGCCGGCACGGAACACACGGTCAACTTCTTGCAGGTCAGCGAACACACGACCTTCGCCCTTGGCGTTGATCGCTTCACGGGTCATGTAGTACAGACCCAATACAACGTCCTGCGACGGAACGATGATTGGCTCACCGTTGGCTGGCGACAGAATGTTGTTGGTCGACATCATCAACGCACGCGCTTCCAACTGGGCTTCCAGTGTCAGCGGTACGTGCACGGCCATTTGGTCGCCGTCGAAGTCGGCGTTGTACGCAGCACAGACCAGAGGGTGCAGCTGGATAGCCTTACCTTCGATCAGTACCGGTTCAAACGCCTGGATACCCAGACGGTGAAGGGTCGGTGCACGGTTGAGGAGGACCGGGTGTTCGCGAATCACTTCAGCGAGAACGTCCCAAACCTCTGGCAGTTCGCGCTCGACCATTTTCTTGGCCGCTTTGATGGTGGTCGCGAGACCGCGCATTTCCAGCTTGCCGAAGATGAACGGCTTGAACAGCTCAAGCGCCATCTTCTTAGGCAGACCGCACTGGTGCAGACGCAGGGTCGGGCCTACGGTAATTACCGAACGACCGGAGTAGTCAACACGCTTACCGAGCAAGTTCTGACGGAAACGACCTTGCTTACCCTTGATCATGTCAGCCAGGGATTTCAGAGGACGCTTGTTGGAACCGGTAATAGCGCGGCCACGACGACCGTTGTCGAGCAAGGCGTCGACCGCTTCTTGCAACATACGCTTTTCGTTGCGCACGATGATGTCCGGAGCGGACAGATCAAGCAGGCGCTTCAAGCGGTTGTTACGGTTGATCACGCGGCGGTACAGGTCGTTGAGGTCGGACGTCGCGAAACGACCACCGTCCAACGGTACCAGCGGACGCAGGTCTGGCGGCAGAACCGGCAGAACAGTCAGCACCATCCACTCTGGCAGGTTGCCGGAACCCTGGAAGGCTTCCATCAACTTCAGACGCTTGGACAGCTTCTTGATCTTGGTTTCGGAGTTGGTTTGCGGAATTTCTTCACGCAGGCGGCCAATCTCGTGCTCCAGGTCGATAGCGTGCAGCAGTTCGCGGACAGCTTCGGCACCCATGCGGGCATCGAAATCGTCGCCGAACTCTTCCAGCGCTTCGAAGTACTGCTCGTCGTTGAGCAGCTGACCTTTTTCAAGGGTGGTCATGCCTGGGTCGATAACGACATAGCTCTCGAAGTAGAGAACGCGCTCGATATCACGCAGGGTCATGTCCATCAGCAAGCCGATACGGGACGGCAGCGATTTCAGGAACCAGATGTGGGCAACCGGCGAAGCCAGCTCGATGTGCGCCATGCGCTCACGACGAACCTTGGCCAGTGCAACTTCAACGCCGCACTTCTCGCAGATCACACCACGGTGCTTCAAGCGCTTGTACTTACCGCACAGGCACTCGTAATCCTTTACCGGGCCAAAGATCTTGGCGCAGAACAGGCCGTCACGCTCAGGTTTGAACGTACGGTAGTTGATGGTTTCCGGCTTTTTAACTTCACCGAACGACCACGAACGGATCATCTCAGGCGATGCCAATCCAATACGGATGGCGTCGAACTCTTCGACTTGACCCTGGTTTTTCAGCAAATTCAGTAGGTCTTTCAAGGCCTTTCCTCCTGGCGGAGCAGAGAGCGGGCATCACTGCCCCGCTCTCGATTCGCGTCACGTGTTATTCGGTTTCCAGATCGATATCGATGCCGAGGGAACGAATTTCTTTGATCAACACGTTGAAAGACTCGGGCATGCCCGGCTCCATACGGTGATCGCCGTCCACGATGTTTTTGTACATCTTGGTACGACCGTTCACATCGTCCGACTTCACTGTGAGCATTTCTTGCAGAGTGTATGCAGCACCGTATGCTTCCAGTGCCCAGACCTCCATCTCCCCGAAACGCTGACCACCGAACTGAGCCTTACCACCCAGCGGCTGCTGGGTAACCAGGCTGTACGAACCGGTAGAACGAGCGTGCATCTTGTCGTCTACCAAGTGGTTCAGCTTCAGCATGTACATGTAGCCAACAGTAACCGGGCGCTCGAACTTGTTGCCGGTACGGCCGTCGAACAGCTGCATCTGGCCGCTTTCTGGCAGGTCTGCCAGTTTCAGCATGGCCTTGATTTCGCTTTCCTTGGCACCGTCGAACACCGGGGTAGCCATTGGAACGCCGCCGCGCAGGTTTTTCGCCAGATCCAGGATTTCCTGATCGGAGAAAGTGTCCAGCTCTTCTTTGCGGCCGCCGATCTCGTTGTAGATCTCGTGCAGGAACTTACGCAGGTCTGCGACCTTGCGCTGCTCTTCGATCATACGGTTGATCTTCTCGCCCAGACCTTTAGCCGCGAGGCCCAGGTGGGTTTCAAGGATCTGACCAACGTTCATACGCGAAGGTACGCCCAACGGGTTGAGGACGACGTCGACCGGGGTGCCATTGGCATCGTGCGGCATGTCTTCAACCGGCATGATCACGGAGACCACACCTTTGTTACCGTGACGACCGGCCATCTTGTCGCCCGGCTGAATGCGACGACGGATTGCCAGGTAAACCTTGACGATTTTCAGCACGCCTGGAGCCAGGTCATCGCCCTGCTGCAGTTTGCGCTTCTTGTCTTCGAACTTGTCGTCCAGCAGACGGCGGCGATCAACGATGTAGGCCTGGGCCTTCTCGAGCTGCTCGTTCAGAGCATCTTCAGCCATGCGCAGTTTGAACCACTGGCCGTGCTCAAGACCGTCGAGGATTTCGTCGGTGATATCCTGACCTTTCTTCAGACCTGCGCCGCCTTCAGCCTTGTGGCCTACCAGGGCAGAACGCAGACGTTCGAAGGTCGCGCCTTCAACGATACGGAACTCTTCGTTCAAATCCTTGCGGATTTCGTCGAGTTGAGTCTTCTCGATGGACAGTGCACGAGCATCACGCTCGACGCCGTCACGGGTGAAGACCTGTACGTCGATGACAGTACCCTTGGTACCAGTAGGTACGCGCAGGGAGGTGTCTTTAACGTCGCTGGCTTTTTCGCCGAAGATGGCACGCAGCAGCTTCTCTTCCGGAGTCAGTTGGGTCTCGCCTTTCGGAGTGACCTTACCGACCAGGATGTCGCCAGCGCCAACTTCAGCACCTACGTAAACGATACCGGCTTCGTCCAGCTTGTTCAGCGCAGCTTCACCCACGTTCGGGATGTCTGCAGTGATTTCCTCTGGCCCAAGCTTGGTGTCACGTGCCACACAGGTCAGTTCCTGGATGTGGATCGTGGTGAAACGGTCTTCTTGAACAACACGCTCGGACAGGCAGATGGAGTCTTCGAAGTTGAAGCCGTTCCACGCCATGAACGCGATGCGCATGTTCTGACCCAGAGCCAACTCACCCATATCGGTGGACGGACCGTCGGCCATGATGTCGCTACGCTGAACGCGATCACCCTTACGCACCAGCGGACGCTGGTTGATGCAGGTGTTCTGGTTCGAGCGGGTGTATTTGGTCAGGTTGTAGATGTCGACACCGGCTTCGCCAGTTTCAACTTCGTCATCGGCAACACGAACCACGATACGGCTGGCATCAACAGAGTCGATCACGCCGCCACGACGAGCCACGACGCAAACGCCGGAGTCACGGGCTACGTTACGTTCCATGCCGGTACCTACCAGCGGCTTGTCAGCGCGCAGGGTCGGTACAGCTTGACGCTGCATGTTGGAACCCATCAACGCACGGTTGGCGTCATCGTGTTCCAGGAACGGGATCAGCGATGCTGCAACCGAAACTACCTGCTTGGGCGATACGTCCATCAAGGTGACGTCTTCCGGCGCCTTGACGGTGAACTCGTTCAAGTGACGAACAGCTACCAGCTCGTCGATCAGGACTTTCTTGTCGTTCATCGTGGCCGAAGCCTGAGCGATCACGTGATCAGCTTCTTCGATGGCGGACAGGAAGACGATCTCGTCGGTGACCAGGGCGTCTTTCACCACGCGGTACGGGCTCTCGAGGAAGCCGTACTGGTTGGTGCGCGCATAGGCAGCCAGGGAGTTGATCAGACCGATGTTCGGACCTTCCGGCGTTTCGATCGGGCAAACACGACCGTAGTGCGTCGGGTGTACGTCACGAACTTCAAAGCCAGCACGCTCACGGGTCAGACCGCCCGGGCCCAGTGCAGAAACACGGCGCTTGTGGGTGATCTCGGAGAGCGGGTTGTTCTGGTCCATGAACTGCGAAAGCTGGCTGGAGCCGAAGAACTCTTTCACCGCCGCAGCCACTGGCTTGGCGTTGATCAGGTCTTGCGGCATCAGGCCTTCGCTTTCGGCCATCGACAGACGCTCTTTGACCGCACGCTCAACACGTACCAGGCCAACGCGGAACTGGTTCTCGGCCATTTCGCCTACGCAGCGAACACGACGGTTACCCAGGTGGTCGATGTCATCGACGATGCCTTTACCGTTACGGATGTCGACCAGAGTCTTCAGGACCGCAACGATGTCTTCCTTGCACAGCACGCCCGAACCTTCGATCTCGGTACGACCGATACGACGGTTGAACTTCATCCGGCCGACCGCAGACAGGTCATAGCGCTCAGGGCTGAAGAACAGGTTGTTGAACAGGGTTTCGGCAGCGTCTTTGGTTGGTGGCTCGCCTGGACGCATCATGCGATAGATTTCGACCAGCGCTTCCAATTGGTTGCTGGTGGAATCGATCTTCAAGGTGTCGGAGACGAACGGACCGCAGTCGATATCGTTGGTGTACAGGGTCTCGATGCGAACAACCTGGGCCTTGGCGATTTTTGCCAGGATCTCGGTGTTCAGCTCGGTGTTGCACTCAGCCAGGATCTCGCCTGTCGCCGGGTGAACGATAACCTTGGCGGTAGTGCGGCCCAGGACGTAGTCCAGAGGCACGTCCAGCGACTTGATACCGGCTTTTTCGATCTGGTTGATGTGGCGCGCAGTAATACGACGGCCAGCCTCAACAATGACCTTGCCCTTCTCATCCTGGATGTCCAGGACGGCAATTTCACCACGCAGACGCGAAGCAATCAGTTCCAGGCTGAGGGTTTCATCCTTCAGGCTGAATACGTTGGTGGTGTAGAAAGCGTCCAGCACTTGCTCAGTGGTATAGCCGAGCGCGCGCAGCAGTACCGAGGCCGGCAGCTTGCGACGACGGTCGATACGCACGAACACGCAGTCTTTAGGGTCGAACTCGAAGTCCAACCACGAACCACGGTACGGAATGATCCGCGCGGAGTACAGGAGCTTACCGGAGCTGTGCGTCTTGCCGCGGTCGTGGTCGAAGAACACGCCCGGGGAACGGTGCAGCTGGGAAACGATTACACGCTCGGTACCGTTGATAACGAAGGTACCGTTCTCAGTCATCAATGGGATTTCGCCCATGTAGACTTCTTGCTCTTTGATGTCCTTGATCGCTTTGTTCGACGATTCTTTGTCGAAAATGATCAGACGAACTTTTACCCGCAAAGGTACGGCGTACGTAACACCGCGCAACACGCATTCTTTGACATCAAATGCCGGTTCGCCCAGGCGATAACCGACGTACTCCAGCGCAGCATTGCCGGAGTAGCTGATGATCGGGAAAACGGATTTGAAGGCCGCATGCAGGCCCACGTCGCGGAACTGATCTTTGGTCGCTCCCGCCTGCAAGAATTCACGATACGAATCCAGCTGGATAGCCAGAAGGTACGGGACATCCATGACGTCCGGCAACTTGCTAAAGTCCTTGCGGATACGTTTTTTCTCAGTATATGAGTAAGCCATCAGCGTTCCCCAGCTTGGTCACCTGCTTGTTTGGCCCCCCCGACGGGAGCAGCCAGAAAATCTTGCAAACCCCTTGGTTTGCACCACCGCATCGGGTGGCTACAGCGCGTTAGTGGCGGCGACCGAGTCGACAGCCAAGAACGGAAAAAGGCCGGTGGCAAGAGCCACCAGCCATCAGCCTTCAGCTTAACGCTTGGGCTGGAAACGCAAGGTCGATGCTTACTTCAGCTCGACTTTAGCGCCTGCTTCTTCCAGTACTGCTTTGGCTTTGTCAGCAGCGTCTTTGGACACAGCTTCCAGAACCTGGGCAGGAGCGCCGTCAACTACAGCCTTGGCTTCTTTCAGGCCCAGACCGGTCAGTTCACGTACTGCCTTGATCACGTTTACTTTCTTCTCGCCAGCTTCCAGCAGCATGACGTTGAATTCGGTTTGCTCTTCAGCAGCAACAGCAGCAACAGCTGGGCCAGCGGAAGCAGCGGCAGCGGAAACGCCGAATTTTTCTTCGAAAGCTTTGATCAGCTCAACAACCTGCAGAACCGACATTTCAGCTACGGCGTTGAGGATATCGTCTTGGGAGATAGACATTGCTGTATTTCCTGAATTGGGGGACGGCCTACGCGGCCATCGAAATAAACAAAAAAACGCGAGAGACGTTGCTCAGCCTTAGGCTGCTGCAGCTTCTTTTTGCTCGCGAACTGCGGCCAGAGTACGAGCCAGCTTGCTGGTAGCGCCTTGAATCACGCTCATCAGCTGCGAAATAGCTTCGTTACGGGTCGGCAGTGTTGCCAGTACGTCGATTTGGTTAGCTGCGAGGAACTTGCCCTCGAACGCAGCTGCCTTGATCTCGAACTTATCCTGACTCTTGGCGAATTCCTTGAACAAACGGGCAGCAGCGCCTGGATGGTCCTTGGAGAACGCGATCAGAGTCGGGCCGGTGAACACGTCGTTGAGGACACTGTATTCAGTGTCAGCAACAGCGCGCTTGAGCAGGGTGTTACGTACAACACGTACGTATACGCCAGCTTCACGAGCCTCTTTACGGAGTCCGGTCATAGCGCCTACTGTCACACCACGGGCATCAGCCACGACAGCGGACAGAGCAGCTTTGGCAGCCTCGTTGACTTCAGCGACGATGGCCTTCTTGTCTTCGAGATTAATTGCCACGGGTTTAACTCCTGCTTGTTACCGTTTCATCTGGCCTAGGCCGGATGTCGTTTTGGTGTCTGATTCGGTAAGGAACCGGGAGCACCATCTGCGTAGGCTTGATGGTTTAAGACTTGCGTCGCCTACGGTCTTGGATAGCCCCCGCCAGGCAGGGACCCCAATTTTTCAATTGGCGCAATCACTCGCGCCAACCTGTGTCTTATACGTCCAGCGAACCCTGGTCGATGACCAGACCTGGGCCCATAGTGGTGCTCAGGGTAACGCGCTTGACGTAGATACCTTTCGAAGAAGCTGGCTTGATACGCTTCAGATCAGCGATCAGGGCTTCAACGTTTTCCTTCAGCTTGACGGCGTCGAAGCCGACCTTGCCAACGGAAGTGTGAATGATGCCGTTTTTGTCGGTGCGATAACGAACCTGACCAGCCTTGGCGTTTTTAACCGCGGTAGCTACGTCTGGAGTTACGGTACCGACTTTCGGGTTAGGCATCAGACCACGTGGACCCAGGATCTGACCCAACTGACCTACAACGCGCATTGCATCCGGGGAAGCAATAACTACGTCATAGTTCAGGTCGCCGCCTTTCATTTCGGCAGCCAGGTCGTCCATGCCAACGCGATCAGCGCCAGCGGCCAGAGCAGCTTCAGCTGCCGGGCCTTGGGTGAAGACAGCAACACGTACAGTCTTGCCAGTACCGTGTGGCAGCACAGTAGCGCTACGAACGACCTGGTCGGATTTACGTGGGTCAACACCCAGGTTTACAGCAACGTCAACGGACTCGCTGAACTTGACAGTCGACAGCTCGGTCAGCAGAGCAGCAGCATCTACAAAGTTGTAGGACTTGCCCGCTTCGATTTTGCCGGCGATAGCCTTTTGGCGCTTGGTCAGCTTAGCCATTACACACCCTCCACGTTAAGGCCCATGCTACGAGCAGAACCGGCGATGGTACGCACGGCTGCATCCATATCAGCTGCAGTCAGATCCGCGTTTTTGGTTTTCGCGATTTCTTCCAGCTGAGCACGAGTTACGGTGCCAACCTTAACGGTGTTCGGACGAGCGGAACCGCTAGTCAAACCAGCAGCTTTCTTCAACAGAACCGAAGCCGGGGTCGACTTGGTTTCGAAAGTGAAGCTACGGTCGCTGTATACAGTGATGATCACTGGAGTCGGCAGACCTGGCTCAATACCCTGGGTACGGGCGTTGAAGGCCTTGCAGAATTCCATGATGTTCACGCCGTGCTGACCCAGAGCTGGACCGACGGGTGGGCTAGGGTTGGCCTGAGCGGCCTTCACTTGCAGCTTGATGTAAGCGGTAATCTTCTTGGCCATGAGGCACTCCAATTACGGGTTCAAGCGCCTCGAAAGGCTCCCCGGTTACTTGCGCGTTTATCCCAGTGACGACAAAACCCCACAGCCTAAGGCTGCGGGGTTGGGATGCTTTGTCAGCTAGACCTTTTCGACCTGGCTGAACTCCAACTCTACCGGAGTAGAGCGACCGAAAATGAGCACCGCCACTTGGATCCGGCTCTTTTCGTAGTTAACTTCTTCGACAGTACCGTTGAAATCAGCAAACGGACCATCAGTGACACGAACAACCTCACCCGGCTCGAACAACGTCTTCGGCTTTGGCTTGTCGCTACCGTCAGCAACACGACGCAGAATCGCTTCTGCTTCCTTGTCAGTGATCGGTGCAGGCTTATCAGCGGTACCGCCGATGAAGCCCATGACGCGAGGAGTGTCCTTGACCAAGTGCCAAGTACCCTCATTCATGTCCATCTGTACCAGCACGTAGCCAGGGAAGAACTTGCGCTCGCTTTTGCGTTTCTGGCCATTACGCATTTCAACCACTTCTTCAGTGGGAACCAGAATTTCGCCGAAGCCATCTTCCATGCCTGCCAGCTTTACGCGCTCTAGCAAAGAGCGCATGACATGCTTCTCGTAACCCGAGTAAGCATGCACAACGTACCAACGCTTAGCCACGGGACACCCTTAGCCAACAATCAAGGAAACAAGCCAGCCGAGCAGGGAATCAAGACCCCACAACAGCAACGCCATAACCAGAACAACAGCCACAACAATCAGCGTGGTCTGCGTGGTTTCTTGGCGAGTTGGCCAAACGACTTTACGTATTTCGGTGCGAGCTTCCTTTACCAGCACAGCGAAAGACTTACCCTTTACTGTCTGCAGACCAATGAAAACGGCCACAGCAGCAAGAGCGAGCAATACGAGTACGCGGTACAGGATCGGCGAAGCAGAATAATACTGATTGCCAACAACGCCTACGACCACCAAAGCGACGACAGCGAGCCACTTAACCAGATCGAAACGAGAGCTTTGAGCTTCAGCCTTAGGAGTCATCTATGAAGATCCTGTGAAAAGAAAGCCAGATACACCACGTGAATCTGGCAGGTCAGGAGGGAATCGAACCCCCAACCTACGGTTTTGGAGACCGTCGCTCTGCCAATTGAGCTACTGACCTAAAACAAAATCAGGCCGACCATTATGCAGGCCTGAAAAAGACTTTACAACAACCAACCCCAATAGACTTGAAACAACCCGATAACACCAGGCAAAACAACATCAAGCCGAGGCAGCTGTTAAAACAAAGGCAGATATTTTCATATCTGCCTTGTTATATGGAGCTCTTGAGCGGATTTGAACCGCTGACCTCACCCTTACCAAGGGTGTGCTCTACCAACTGAGCTACAAGAGCGAAACACTTTGCACAACCTGCAAACTTGGAGCGGGTAGCGGGAATCGAACCCGCATCATCAGCTTGGAAGGCTGAGGTTCTACCACTAAACTATACCCGCGGAGCTTGCAGCTCACGCTAAAAATGGTGGAGGGGGAAGGATTCGAACCTTCGAAGTCGTAGACGTCAGATTTACAGTCTGATCCCTTTGGCCGCTCGGGAACCCCTCCTAAGCGAGCCGGCATTTTACATTACGCCGACCTTCTGTCAAGCATTTTCTCATAAAAAATATGAGGTTAGCTGCGTGACGATCGCTTCACACCAACTTCCCAAGAGGGTCATCACTGTGGAGCGGGCGCCATTCTATGCAAACTATTCGACAGTTGCAATGCCTTCGCACGGCATTATTTTATGTTTTAACTCATTGAATTCATTAGCAAGGCTTTCAAAAGGCAGATCGTCAGCCAGGCGGCGGCTTTCAGGCGCTACACGCAACCAGAAAGAAGGCGCACCCGCTGAGACCAACGACTGGATCCGGACCCTGATATCCAGACTGATAAGCCGCTGCTCCAGGAACTGCGCTTGCTCATGACTCGAAAACCCTCCGATATACAAGCAGCCAGCAGGCGCCTCCGGAGCCTTGGCCTTGTCACGCCGCGACACAGAGTCCGCCGACTCGCTCAGCAGCTGAATATCTTGCTGGGAGCCCCGGTACAGCGCCAACGGAGTGACATCCTTTGCACGCAGCGGAGCCTCTTGCTGGTGCCAGACGTAATAAAAAACATTGAGGACCAGCAGCAACAGAAACAACCAACGCATAAAAACCTCAGGACAAAGGGCACGCCATCGCCAAGCCAACAAATACCAGGTCCGGAACGAAGCGAGCGCCCGGCAAGGCGTCAGCGACCAACTCCGCATCCCCCCCCGTAAGAAACACCGAGAAGTCTTCCCCCCAATAACTGCGGGCCAGTTCCAGTTGTGACTGAGCAAAACCGCGGAGCATGAGCGTGCAACCTCGTTCAACGGCTTGGGCAGTGGTACGGCCAGGCACCAGGCTTTCCAACGCACGCTCAGCAGCAACATCGTCATACCGTATTTTACGGGTATGGGTTCGCAGCTGATTGCGCATCAGGGGCATGCCCGGGCAGATAAATCCTCCAAGATGCTCGCCATCAGCCGTGATGAAATCGGCAGTGGCCGCCGTACCAAAATCAAGCACCAGGCATGCTCCCGAGGCTAGCTGGAAGCCTCCAAGCATCGCCAGCCAACGATCCAGCCCTAGACGGGCGTAGTCTTCATACCCATTGCGCACGCCGGCCATTTCACGCGACGGCGCAGCACAGCTGATAGAAACACCAAAGGCCGCAACCAACACACCCGCCAGGCGGTTCGTCTCTTCCTGCGCGCGAACGCTGACCAATCTGCAATGCTGCAGCGACAGTCCAGTCAACGAATGAAGGCTACCCAGCAACGCCACATCGGAATCAACAACCCCTTCAGCAAAAACGGCTGAGTGGCTTGCCTCGAGCACTCGCCATTTGATGAAACTATTCCCACAGTCGAGTTCAAGAATCATCACGCAACCTCAGGCTTAACTCACCACCACTGTATATTTTCTCAACACCGTTTACTTCGAGACGTAGAGCGCCTTGATCATCAATACCCAGCACAACCCCGTCCACCTGGTTAACACCTGCGATCAATGACACCGCCTTTCCCTGCCATAGATGATTTTGCTCCCACTCCTGGCGAATTACCGAAAAGCCGGAATCTCTATGATGATCGAGATAACCTTGTAACGCCTGACTCAGGTGTGCGACCAGATGATTTCGGTCTACCGCACGACCTGTTTCGAGCTGTATTGATGTCCACTGCTGATCCACTTCCGCGGCGCTCTGCATGTTCGCATTGATACCAATACCGAGCACTACATGGCATACGTCAACAGGGTCCCCTACCAACTCAAGAAGGATGCCAGCTATCTTCTTCGAACCAACGAGCACGTCATTAGGCCACTTCAAACCCGAACCGTGGACACCAAAGTCGCGCAACGTTTGCATCACCGCCAAGCCCACGACGAGACTCAGCCCTTCTAGCTGTCGTAAACCGCCATCGATACGAAGCACAAGGCTGTAGTAAACATTCTGTGCAAATGGACTGACCCATTTACGCCCTCGACGCCCCCTTCCTGCGGTCTGCTGTTCTGAGAGAACAAGAAACGGCGCCAACTGCCCCGCCTCAATAAGGCGCAAAGCCTCGGCATTAGTGGAGCCGATGGTCTCGGATATAAAAACTGAACCTGCGCAGACCTGTGACTTGAGGGCGATCTCATCAGCGCTCAATAGAACCAGCGGGGACGCCAATTGATAGCCCCTCCCCCTGACCTTGTGAATTGTCAGATCCAGCTCGATCTCCAGATGCTGGAGTTGCTTCCACACAGCACTACGACTGACGCCCAGGGCGGCGCCTAGCGCTTCACCCGAGTGGAATCGGCCATCTTTCAGAAGTTTTAACAACGTCAGCATGCAAGTCTCGCCTCACAATGAGGCACGCATGATAGCCATGCGCAGAGCCATTGCATAGAAAGCAAGCTGGCTTATGGCGAGAGCGCAGGGACAGCTTGCTTTCTATGCAATGGCGATAGGCCAGAACCTTTTCGACCGCCCAAAACAAAACCCCTGTTTGCGTTAGCAAACAGGGGTTTTGGAATTTAATCTTGACGATGACCTACTCTCACATGGGGAAACCCCACACTACCATCGGCGATGCATCGTTTCACTACTGAGTTCGGGATGGGATCAGGTGGTTCCAATGCTCTATGGTCGTCAAGAAATTCGGGTACTGAGTCGTGACCAGATGGCCTCGCTTCAGCAAATTGGGTATGTGATAGCTTTCGGTGTTTTGTGAGATTCGAACTTTCGGTTCATTTCGTCTTCACACACCGCAATCTGATGCTTTTGCTTGTTTCCAAGTCAAGAGTAGTCAAATTGCTTGGGTGTTATATGGTCAAGCCTCACGGGCAATTAGTATTGGTTAGCTCAACGCCTCACAGCGCTTACACACCCAACCTATCAACGTCGTAGTCTTCGACGGCCCTTCAGGGAACTCAAGGTTCCAGTGAGATCTCATCTTGAGGCTAGTTTCCCGCTTAGATGCTTTCAGCGGTTATCTATTCCGAACATAGCTACCCGGCAATGCCACTGGCGTGACAACCGGAACACCAGAGGTTCGTCCACTCCGGTCCTCTCGTACTAGGAGCAGCCCCTCTCAAATCTCAAACGTCCACGGCAGATAGGGACCGAACTGTCTCACGACGTTCTAAACCCAGCTCGCGTACCACTTTAAATGGCGAACAGCCATACCCTTGGGACCGGCTTCAGCCCCAGGATGTGATGAGCCGACATCGAGGTGCCAAACACCGCCGTCGATATGAACTCTTGGGCGGTATCAGCCTGTTATCCCCGGAGTACCTTTTATCCGTTGAGCGATGGCCCTTCCATACAGAACCACCGGATCACTAAGACCTACTTTCGTACCTGCTCGACGTGTCTGTCTCGCAGTCAAGCGCGCTTTTGCCTTTATACTCTACGACCGATTTCCGACCGGTCTGAGCGCACCTTCGTACTCCTCCGTTACTCTTTAGGAGGAGACCGCCCCAGTCAAACTACCCACCATACACTGTCCTCGATCCGGATAACGGACCTGAGTTAGAACCTCAAAGTTGCCAGGGTGGTATTTCAAGGTTGGCTCCACGCGAACTGGCGTCCACGCTTCAAAGCCTCCCACCTATCCTACACAAGCAAATTCAAAGTCCAGTGCAAAGCTATAGTAAAGGTTCACGGGGTCTTTCCGTCTAGCCGCGGATACACTGCATCTTCACAGCGATTTCAATTTCACTGAGTCTCGGGTGGAGACAGCGCCGCCATCGTTACGCCATTCGTGCAGGTCGGAACTTACCCGACAAGGAATTTCGCTACCTTAGGACCGTTATAGTTACGGCCGCCGTTTACCGGGGCTTCGATCAAGAGCTTCGCGTTAGCTAACCCCATCAATTAACCTTCCGGCACCGGGCAGGCGTCACACCCTATACGTCCACTTTCGTGTTTGCAGAGTGCTGTGTTTTTAATAAACAGTCGCAGCGGCCTGGTATCTTCGACCGGCATGAGCTTACGGAGCAAGTCCTTCACCCTCACCGGCGCACCTTCTCCCGAAGTTACGGTGCCATTTTGCCTAGTTCCTTCACCCGAGTTCTCTCAAGCGCCTTGGTATTCTCTACCCAACCACCTGTGTCGGTTTGGGGTACGGTTCCTGGTTACCTGAAGCTTAGAAGCTTTTCTTGGAAGCATGGCATCAACCACTTCGTCATCTAAAAGATGACTCGTCATCAGCTCTCGGCCTTAGAATCCCGGATTTACCTAAGATTCCAGCCTACCACCTTAAACTTGGACAACCAACGCCAAGCTGGCCTAGCCTTCTCCGTCCCTCCATCGCAATAACCAGAAGTACAGGAATATTAACCTGTTTTCCATCGACTACGCTTTTCAGCCTCGCCTTAGGGACCGACTAACCCTGCGTCGATTAACGTTGCGCAGGAAACCTTGGTCTTTCGGCGTGGGTGTTTTTCACACCCATTGTCGTTACTCATGTCAGCATTCGCACTTCTGATACCTCCAGCAAGCTTCTCAACTCACCTTCACAGGCTTACAGAACGCTCCTCTACCGCATCACCCGAAGGTGATACCCGTAGCTTCGGTGTATGGTTTGAGCCCCGTTACATCTTCCGCGCAGGCCGACTCGACTAGTGAGCTATTACGCTTTCTTTAAAGGGTGGCTGCTTCTAAGCCAACCTCCTAGCTGTCTAAGCCTTCCCACATCGTTTCCCACTTAACCATAACTTTGGGACCTTAGCTGACGGTCTGGGTTGTTTCCCTTTTCACGACGGACGTTAGCACCCGCCGTGTGTCTCCCATGCTCGGCACTTGTAGGTATTCGGAGTTTGCATCGGTTTGGTAAGTCGGGATGACCCCCTAGCCGAAACAGTGCTCTACCCCCTACAGTGATACATGAGGCGCTACCTAAATAGCTTTCGAGGAGAACCAGCTATCTCCGAGCTTGATTAGCCTTTCACTCCGATCCACAGGTCATCCGCTAACTTTTCAACGGTAGTCGGTTCGGTCCTCCAGTTAGTGTTACCCAACCTTCAACCTGCCCATGGATAGATCGCCCGGTTTCGGGTCTATTCCCAGCGACTAGACGCCCTATTAAGACTCGCTTTCGCTACGCCTCCCCTATTCGGTTAAGCTCGCCACTGAAAATAAGTCGCTGACCCATTATACAAAAGGTACGCAGTCACCCAACAAAGTGGGCTCCCACTGCTTGTACGCATACGGTTTCAGGATCTATTTCACTCCCCTCTCCGGGGTTCTTTTCGCCTTTCCCTCACGGTACTAGTTCACTATCGGTCAGTCAGTAGTATTTAGCCTTGGAGGATGGTCCCCCCATATTCAGACAAAGTTTCTCGTGCTCCGTCCTACTCGATTTCATGACTAAGAGATTTTCGCGTACAGGGCTATCACCCACTATGGCCGCACTTTCCAGAGCGTTCCGCTAATCTCAAAGCCACTTAAGGGCTAGTCCCCGTTCGCTCGCCACTACTAAGGGAATCTCGGTTGATTTCTTTTCCTCAGGGTACTTAGATGTTTCAGTTCCCCTGGTTCGCCTCTTAAGCCTATGTATTCAGCTTAAGATAACCATCTTATGATGGCTGGGTTCCCCCATTCAGACATCTCCGGATCAAAGTCTGTTTGCCGACTCCCCGAAGCTTTTCGCAGGCTACCACGTCTTTCATCGCCTCTGACTGCCAAGGCATCCACCGTATGCGCTTCTTCACTTGACCATATAACCCCAAGCAATCTGGTTATACTGTGAAGACGACATTCGCCGAAAATTCGATAATACTCAATTTGAGTAACTCACAAATTTTACCTTAGCCTGATCCGTTACCAGTGAAAGTAACGTTCAGTCTATCTTTCTATCACATACCCAAATTTTTAAAGAACGAACTAGTCAAAGACTAGAAATCAACATTCACCATCGCATGGATGGAATGCTCATTTCTAAGCTTTATACAAACAGAAGCAGTAGTGGTGGAGCCAAGCGGGATCGAACCGCTGACCTCCTGCGTGCAAGGCAGGCGCTCTCCCAGCTGAGCTATGGCCCCGTATTTCTACAGGCGTTTCCCACACAAAATTGGTGGGTCTGGGCAGATTCGAACTGCCGACCTCACCCTTATCAGGGGTGCGCTCTAACCAACTGAGCTACAGACCCAATTTCGGGCTGCTTCTTTCGTCTTCTTCAATGAATCAAGCAATTCGTGTGGGAACTTATGGAGCAGCTGATGTCGTCGATTAAGGAGGTGATCCAGCCGCAGGTTCCCCTACGGCTACCTTGTTACGACTTCACCCCAGTCATGAATCACACCGTGGTAACCGTCCTCCCGAAGGTTAGACTAGCTACTTCTGGTGCAACCCACTCCCATGGTGTGACGGGCGGTGTGTACAAGGCCCGGGAACGTATTCACCGCGACATTCTGATTCGCGATTACTAGCGATTCCGACTTCACGCAGTCGAGTTGCAGACTGCGATCCGGACTACGATCGGTTTTGTGGGATTAGCTCCACCTCGCGGCTTGGCAACCCTCTGTACCGACCATTGTAGCACGTGTGTAGCCCAGGCCGTAAGGGCCATGATGACTTGACGTCATCCCCACCTTCCTCCGGTTTGTCACCGGCAGTCTCCTTAGAGTGCCCACCATTACGTGCTGGTAACTAAGGACAAGGGTTGCGCTCGTTACGGGACTTAACCCAACATCTCACGACACGAGCTGACGACAGCCATGCAGCACCTGTCTCAATGTTCCCGAAGGCACCAATCTATCTCTAGAAAGTTCATTGGATGTCAAGGCCTGGTAAGGTTCTTCGCGTTGCTTCGAATTAAACCACATGCTCCACCGCTTGTGCGGGCCCCCGTCAATTCATTTGAGTTTTAACCTTGCGGCCGTACTCCCCAGGCGGTCAACTTAATGCGTTAGCTGCGCCACTAAGAGCTCAAGGCTCCCAACGGCTAGTTGACATCGTTTACGGCGTGGACTACCAGGGTATCTAATCCTGTTTGCTCCCCACGCTTTCGCACCTCAGTGTCAGTATCAGTCCAGGTGGTCGCCTTCGCCACTGGTGTTCCTTCCTATATCTACGCATTTCACCGCTACACAGGAAATTCCACCACCCTCTACCATACTCTAGTCAGTCAGTTTTGAATGCAGTTCCCAGGTTGAGCCCGGGGATTTCACATCCAACTTAACTAACCACCTACGCGCGCTTTACGCCCAGTAATTCCGATTAACGCTTGCACCCTCTGTATTACCGCGGCTGCTGGCACAGAGTTAGCCGGTGCTTATTCTGTCGGTAACGTCAAAATTGCAGAGTATTAATCTACAACCCTTCCTCCCAACTTAAAGTGCTTTACAATCCGAAGACCTTCTTCACACACGCGGCATGGCTGGATCAGGCTTTCGCCCATTGTCCAATATTCCCCACTGCTGCCTCCCGTAGGAGTCTGGACCGTGTCTCAGTTCCAGTGTGACTGATCATCCTCTCAGACCAGTTACGGATCGTCGCCTTGGTGAGCCATTACCCCACCAACTAGCTAATCCGACCTAGGCTCATCTGATAGCGCAAGGCCCGAAGGTCCCCTGCTTTCTCCCGTAGGACGTATGCGGTATTAGCGTCCGTTTCCGAACGTTATCCCCCACTACCAGGCAGATTCCTAGGCATTACTCACCCGTCCGCCGCTCTCAAGAGAAGCAAGCTTCTCTCTACCGCTCGACTTGCATGTGTTAGGCCTGCCGCCAGCGTTCAATCTGAGCCATGATCAAACTCTTCAGTTCAAACATCTTTGGGTTTTTAAGAAACCCTAAACTTGGCTCAGCAATCGTTGGTTACATCTTTGATTTCTCGCGGAGTAACTTGTGATGCTGATAATCTTGTTGACTATCAGTCTGACTCCACAAGCACCCACACGAATTGCTTGATTCAGTTGTTAAAGAGCGGTTGGTTAAGATCTTTCGTCTCAACCGAGGCGCGCATTCTACAGCAGCCTCATTTGCTGTCAAGTGATTATTTTCAGAAGTTTTCGAGGATTTCCTCAACAACTTCAACCACTTGCGCTTCCGATCTCTCGTTAGCGGGAGGCGAATTCTACAGCGTTACACGCTGCTGTCAACACCTCTTTTTCTCCGCTTTCGACCGAGAGGATCGAAACGTTAATAGAGCCAAACAACACTGCTCTACCAACTCCTTCTGGGCTTCGATGAACTGAAGCAACTCGCTGTCGAATTCTGCGTAACTCTTTGTTTACCAAGGAGTTTTCCGTTTCGACTGCGCCGGAAGTGGGGCGAATTATAGACAGATATAAATCGCCGTCAACAGTTAATTTCAGGTTTATTCGGATTTAAGCGTAATACGCGCAAATGCCTTCTTGCCGGCCTGGCAAACGTGGGTCGCGCCCAGCTCGTATATAAAGGTGCGATCGACAACCTCACCATCTATACGCACACCACCGGAACCCAGAAGGTCACGTGCAACCGCCGAGTTCTTCACCAGGCCCGCCTTATTAAGGACGGCCGCAATCGGCATCGCCTCACCAGCAGTCAATTCGATCTCAGGCAGATCATCCGGCAGCTCGCCATCCTTCATACGATTGCCCGCCGCACGGTGAGCACTGGCCGCAGCCTCCTCGCCATGGAAACGCGCAACAATCTCTTCCGCCAGCTTGATCTTGACGTCCCGAGGATTCGCACCCGCCTCCACGTCAGCACGCAACGCGTTGATCTCATCCATCGAGCGGAAGCTCAACAGCTCGAAGTAGCGCCACATCAGCGCATCAGGGATAGAAACCAACTTGCCGTACATCACCCCCGGCGCTTCCTGGATGCCGACGTAGTTGCCCAGCGACTTGGACATCTTCTTGACGCCATCCAAGCCTTCCAGCAACGGCATAGTCAGAATGCACTGAGCCTCCTGGCCATACGCACGCTGCAGCTCACGCCCCATCAACAGGTTGAACTTCTGATCAGTACCGCCCAGCTCAACGTCCGCCCGCAACGCTACCGAGTCATACCCTTGAACCAACGGGTATAGGAACTCATGTATCGCAATAGGCTGATTGGTGGAGTAGCGCTTATCGAAGTCATCGCGCTCAAGCATCCGCGCAACGGTGTACTGGGACGTCAGGCGAATGAAATCCGCCGGCCCCATCAGATCCATCCAGGTGGAGTTGAAAGCCACTTCGGTCTTGGCCGGATCGAGAATCTTGAAAACCTGGGTCTTGTAGGTCTCGGCATTATCGAGAACCTGCTCACGGGTCAGCGGCGGGCGCGTGGCGCTCTTACCACTCGGATCACCGATCATCCCGGTGAAATCACCTATAAGGAAGATCACCTGATGCCCCAACTCCTGGAACTGGCGCAGCTTATTAATAAGCACGGTGTGACCCAGGTGCAGATCCGGTGCCGTCGGATCAAAGCCAGCCTTAATACGCAGGGGTTGGCCACGCTTGAGCTTTTCGATCAGCTCGGCCTCGACCAACAGTTCTTCCGCACCACGTTTGATCAGCGCTAGCTGCTCTTCAACCGACTTCATAACAGACCCGCAAGGCTCAGATTCAAAGGGAACCAACCATACAAGATCAGGGACTAATTACAAGTTTTGCCCTGCAAACGGACACCATTCGGCGAGCCCGGCATTCGCAAGCTTGCGCCACAGATGATTTGGTTATATTTTATACAGTTATTTCATCTTCATCATGTCATTCATCTTTTCCATTTCACCTTTTCAAAGTCAAAATTACCTATGACCACTGAACCGTCTAAAGCGCCACCGCTTTACCCGAAGACCCACCTGCTCGCCGCAAGTGGTATCGCCGCCCTTCTAAGCCTGGCACTCCTGGTATTCCCTTCCAGTGACGTAGAAGCCAAACGAACGACCCTGAGTCTTGACTTGGAGAGTCCGGTTGAACAACTGACACAAGATCAAGACGCTTCTGACGCGCAACAAGCCACAACCGCGAGCGCAGAGTCGCCATTTGCGCAGATTGAAGAAAGCCCAGACGACACCAAACAAACCGCTCAGGTAGCGAAAGGCCCCGTGCATCGCGAAGTGGTCGTGGCCAAAGGCGATACGCTGTCGACGCTATTTGAAAAGGTCGGCCTACCCGCCACCACCGTTAGCGATGTGCTGGCCAGCGATAAGCAAGCCAAGCAATTCACCCAGCTCAAGAGTGGCCAAAAGCTTGAGTTCGAGCTGAGCCCTGAAGGCCAACTGACCACTCTGCACACCAAGCTCAACCACCTCGAAAGCATCACCCTGACCAGAGGCGCCAAGGGCTTTGCCTTCAATCGCGTGACCACCAAGCCAGTGGTGCGCTCCGCCTACATCCACGGCGTGATCAATAGCTCGCTGTCCCAGTCCGCAGCTCGCGCGGGCCTGTCCCATAGCATGACCATGGACATGGCCAGCGTATTTGGCTACGACATCGACTTCGCTCAGGACATTCGCCAGGGTGACGAATTCGATGTGATCTACGAGCAAAAGGTGGCCAACGGCAAGGTTGTCGGTACCGGCAATATCCTCTCGGCGCGCTTCACCAACCGCGGCAAGACCTACACTGCCGTGCGTTACACCAACAAACAAGGCAATAGCAGCTACTACACCGCCGACGGCAATAGCATGCGCAAGGCCTTCATCCGTACTCCAGTTGACTTCGCCCGTATTAGCTCGCGTTTCTCCATGGGTCGCAAGCATCCAATTCTGAACAAAATCCGTGCCCACAAAGGCGTGGACTATGCAGCACCGCGCGGCACGCCGATCAAAGCGGCCGGCGACGGCAAGGTACTGCTGGCCGGGCGCCGTGGTGGCTACGGCAACACCGTTATCATCCAGCACGGCAACAGCTACCGTACGCTTTATGGGCACATGCAAGGCTTTGCCAAAGGCGTGAAGACCGGCGGCAACGTCAAGCAAGGCCAAGTGATTGGCTATATCGGCACCACCGGCCTATCCACCGGCCCGCACCTGCACTATGAGTTCCAGGTCAACGGCGTGCACGTCGACCCCCTGGGCCAGAAGCTGCCGATGGCCGACCCGATCGCCAAAGCCGAGCGCGCACGCTTCCTACAGCAAAGCCAACCGCTGATGGCACGCATGGACCAGGAACGCGCCACCATGCTGGCTTCGGCGAAGCGCTAAGCGATGGCGCTCTATATAGGTGTCATGTCCGGGACCAGCCTTGATGGCCTGGACATAGCGCTGATCGAGCAAGATACGGCGGTCAAGTTGATCGCCACACATTACATCCCCATGCCTGAATCCCTGCGCGCCGAGCTGCTGGGCCTTTGCGCCAGTGGCCCGGATGAAATTGCACGCTCGGCGATTGCCCAGCAAAGCTGGGTAACGCTCGCAGCCCAGGGCATTCATGCCGTGCTTGAGCAGCAGCAACTCACTCACCACGACATCCATGCGATTGGCAGCCATGGGCAGACCATTCGCCACGAGCCCGCCCGCGGTTTCACCGTGCAGATTGGCAACCCCGCCCTACTGACCGAACTGACCGGAATAACCGTCGTCAGCGACTTTCGCAGCCGCGATGTAGCCGCCGGCGGCCAGGGAGCACCACTGGTGCCCGCCTTTCACGAAGCGCTGTTCGGCGAGGCTACTGGTAACCGCGCAGTATTGAATGTCGGCGGCTTCAGCAATCTGAGCCTGATCGAAACCGGCAAACCCGTAGCGGGTTTTGATTGCGGCCCGGGCAACGTTCTGCTGGACGCCTGGATTCACCAGCAAAGGGGCGAAAACTTTGACCGCGACGGCCAATGGGCCGCGACGGGAAAGGTCGAGCCACAGTTGCTTAACGCATTGCTCAGCGACCCCTTCTTCCTGACCAAGGGGCCGAAAAGCACTGGGCGCGAAGTCTTCAACCTGCCTTGGCTGGAACACCACCTCGGTCGACTGCCATCGTTCAATGCCCAGGATATCCAGGCCACGCTGCTGGAACTGACCGTACAGACCATCGTCGAGTCGTTGAAAACCGCACAGCCGCAAACCGAAACCCTGCTGGTGTGTGGCGGCGGCGCCCATAACTCGACGCTGATGAACCGCCTCGCCGCCATGCTACCGACCACCCGTGTCAGCAGCACCGCCACCCACGGTGTAGACCCCGACTGGGTGGAAGCCATGGCCTTCGCCTGGCTGGCCCATTGCTGCCTGGAAGGTATCGCCGCCAACCGTCCAAGCGTGACAGGCGCCCGCGGCCTTCGTGTACTTGGCGCGATCTACCCCGCCTGAAACGTAGATAGCAAAACGCCGCTTGGCCCCATAAAAGCCAAGCGGCGTTTTGCTTAATCCGCTACTGATCAGATCGAGAAAGACGAACCGCAACCACACGTCGTGGTGGCATTCGGGTTCTTGATCACAAAGCGTGAGCCTTCCAAACCTTCCTGGTAGTCCACCTCGGCACCTGCCAAGTACTGGAAGCTCATCGGATCCACGACCAGGCTTACGCCTTCGCGCTCGACAATGGTGTCGTCGTCAGCCACATCTTCATCGAAGGTGAAGCCGTACTGAAACCCTGAACAACCGCCGCCCGTAACGAATACGCGCAGCTTCAAGCGATCATTACCCTCTTCATCGACCAGGCTCTTCACCTTGTGCGCAGCACCGTGGGTGAATTGCAAAGCCGTGGGGGTGAAGGATTCAACGCTCATGCTGATAATCTCCCGGCGTAGCGCCGCCATATGCGTGATGACCGCCATTATCCGCTTCTCCTAGAAAAGCGGTCAACTATTGTTACGGTATATCAATCTGCCCGGCGGCCCTTAAAAACACGAAAGGCCCGATCAACGGGCCTTTTGCACAGCAGCCAACGCCTTAAGGCAGCATGCCGGCGTGGGACAAACCGAGCTTCTCATCAAGGCCGAACAAGATGTTCATGTTCTGCACAGCCTGGCCCGACGCGCCCTTGACCAGATTATCGATAACCGACAGCACCACCACCAAGTCGCCATCCTGCGGACGATGCACGGCAATCCGGCACACGTTGGCACCGCGCACGCTGCGGGTTTCCGGGTGACTACCGGCAGGCATTACATCGACGAACGGCTCATTGGCATAACGCTTTTCAAACAATGCCTGCAGATCCACCGAGCGATCCACGACCGTTGCATACAGTGTCGAGTGAATCCCCCGGATCATCGGGGTCAGGTGCGGCACGAACGTCAGACCGACGTCACTGCCCGCCGCACGCCGCAGCCCCTGGCGAATTTCCGGCAGATGGCGATGCCCCTTTACGGCATACGCCTTCATGCTTTCCGAGGTCTCGGAGTACAAGGAGCCTACTGCTGCACCGCGACCAGCGCCGCTGACGCCCGACTTGCAGTCGGCAATCAGGCGCGAGGCGTCCGCCAGACCAGCTTCCAGCAGCGGTAGGAAACCCAGCTGCGTAGCCGTCGGATAGCAACCCGGCACGGCGATCAGACGCGCCTGCTTGATCTGCTCACGATTAACCTCTGGCAAGCCGTACACCGCCTCTTCAAGCAGCTCTGGAGCACCATGGGGCTGACCGTACCACTTGGCCCACTCATCGGCATCCTGCAAACGGAAGTCCGCCGAGAGGTCAATGACCTTGGTCCCTGCGGCCAGCAGCTCGCCGGCCAACGCATGGGCAACACCGTGGGGGGTCGCGAAAAACACCACATCGCAGGCGCCCAGGGTCTTGATATCCGGAACGCTGAACGCCAGGCCGTCGTAATGGCCGCGCAGGTTGGGGTACATATCGGCAACGGCCAGGCCGGCCTCGGATCGGGAGGTAATGACCACTACCTCAGCTTGCGGATGCTGAGCCAACAGACGCAGCAATTCGACACCGGTGTAACCCGTGCCGCCGACGATACCGACCTTGACCATAAACCTGCCCTCAACGAACCCACTGGAAAGCCGTCGATAATAGGGGCCGTATCGTTCTGCGACAACCGTCAAGGTGACGTACGCACGCTCTAACCTCTACTATCTCCAGTTACCGTGAACCTGGGAATAACTAAAAATGCTTTATCTATGGCTCAAAGCCTTCCATATCGTCAGCATTGTCTGCTGGTTTGCCGGGCTGTTTTACCTGCCGCGCCTGTTCGTCTACCACGCACAAAGCCAGGATGCCGTCAGCCAGGAACGCTTCTGCATCATGGAGCGCAAGCTGTACAAGGGCATCATGCTGCCGTCGATGATCGCCACGCTGGTATTCGGCATCTGGTTGATCAGCCTTAACCCGAGCATCTTCAGCCAGGGTGGCTGGATGCACGCCAAGCTGACCCTGGTGGTGATCCTGATCGGTTACCACCATATGTGTGGCGCTCAGGTAAAACGTTTTGCCCGTGGCGAAAACACCCGCAGCCATGTCTTTTATCGCTGGTTCAATGAGGTGCCGGTTCTGATATTGCTGGCTATTGTAATTTTGGTCGTCGTCAAGCCGTTCTAACTCTACTTAGCCGCACTTAATCCGGGGTACTTCCAATGTCGCTGCCCGCTTTGCTTGAACAACGTCTGCGCCTGCCCGTGGTGGCTGCGCCGATGTTCCTGATTTCCAATCCGCAACTGGTCCTGGCGTGCTGCCGCAATGGCGTGGTCGGGAGCTTTCCGGCACTCAACCAGCGTGAAAGCAGTGGCTTCAAGGCCTGGCTGGAAGAAATCGAAGCGGGCCTGGCGCTGCTGGACAACCCCGCGCCCTACGCGGTCAACCTGATCGTGCACCACAGCAACCCGCGCCTTGAGGCTGACCTGGCGATTTGCGTCGAGCACAAGGTGCCGATCGTTATCACCAGCCTGGGCGCAGTCAAGGAATTGGTAGACGCCGTACACAGCTACGGCGGCCTGGTGTTCCACGACGTCACCACTCGGCGCCATGCCGAAAAGGCCGCCGAAGCCGGGGTCGATGGGCTGATCGCGGTGGCGGCAGGGGCTGGTGGCCACGCCGGCACTTGGAGCCCATTTTCGCTGGTCGCCGAAATTCGCCAGTTCTTCGACAAGACCCTGTTGCTGGCCGGCTGCCTGAACCATGGGCACGAAATCCTCGCCGCGCAATTGCTCGGGGCTGATCTCGCGTATTTCGGCACGCGCTTTATCGCCACCACCGAAAGCCACGCCCCCGATGCCTATAAAGAGATGCTGCTCACATCGCGCGCAGCCGATATCGTGCACACTCCGGCGGTGTCCGGCGTACCTGCAAGCTTTATGCGCCAGAGTCTGGAAAACGCCGGTTTCGACCTCGCCGCCCTGCAAGGCAAGGGCGAAGTCAACTTTGGCTCCAAGCTCAAACCACTCAGCGACGAGGCCAAAGCCTGGAAGACCGTATGGTCCGCCGGCCAAGGCGTCGGTGAGATTGACGATTTACCCAGTGTCGATGAACTGGTTGCCCGCCTTGATGCCGAATACCGCAAGGCGCGCGAGCACGCAGCACAATTGCGCTGGCCGCGCTGACCCACCGCCTGGCCTGCCGAATGAGGCAGGCCAGCATTACCCCCCCCCCTGAAAAGTGACAAGGATGCCTGCATGAGCGACAACCGTTTCAAGATTGTGTTTGATGGAGCCTTGCTCCCGGGTGTCGAAAGCACCACCGCCAAGCTGAACCTGGCCGAATTGTTCAAAAGCGAAGTCGAGGCGATCGAAAAGCTCTTCACCGGGCGTCCAGTCGCCCTCAAGCGCGACCTGTCTCGCCCCGATGCCGAAACCTACCTGGCCGCCCTGAAAAACGCCGGGGTGGATGCGCGCATCGAAGCTGAACAGCCTGTGGCTTTCAACCTGGCTGAAACCCACGAGACCGGCTCCGGCGCCTCCGATTTTTCGCGCCCGGCCACCTCGCCGTATGCACCACCGCGCGCAGCCGTGGGGGACGACCTCCCAGAGTTTTCCACCCTCAACGTGTTCACCGTCAACGGCCGTATCGGGCGCCTGCGTTTCCTGGCCTGGACCCTGGTCCTGAGCCTGGCGCTGTTCGCCATCGTGGGCGCCTTGTTCACCGTGGGCGTGGGTATTGCCGCGGCATCTCCCACTGCGGCGATCATCATTGGCTCACTGCTTGGTCTGGTCTTGCTCGTGGCATCGGTGTGGATGAGCGTCCTGATCACCGTGCAGCGCCTGCATGACCTGGGCTGGTCCGGCTGGTTATGGTTCCTGAACCTGGTGCCGATCGTGGGCAGCATTTTCCCGATCCTGTTGATCGTGCTGCCCGGCAATGCAGGCGCCAACCAATATGGTGCACCACCGCCACGCAACTCGACCGCAGTAAAGGTCCTGGCCACCCTGTGGCTGGCGCTGCTCCCATTGATATTCGCCGCCGCAGTGATGCTGGCCATGGGCGGTTACCTGGACCAGCTCGAAACCAGCGTGGACAGTGACTACGAAAGCAGCTCCATGTCCACCGATGAAGAAGCTGACCAGAGCGTCATCGCCGGTGAAGAAGATGTGCAAAGTGCTGACGATGCGGCCGAACCTGTAGACTCTCCGCAAGAATGAAGAAACGCCCCACGCCTGTGACGCATCTGTCGCAGGCGCGGTGGCGTTGCGATGGAGAAATGCATGACCCGTTACGCTCTGATCACCGGTGCCTCCAGTGGCATCGGCCTGGCTTTAGCCGAAGCACTGGCCCGTCGCGGCCGCAGCTTGATTCTGGTGGCCCGCCAGCGTGATCAGTTGGAAAGTATTGCCATAGAGCTGACCCAACGTTTTGGCGTCGAGGTGCTGTTCCGCGCCTGTGACCTGGGCGAGCCACTGCGCCTGTCCGGGTTCCTGCTGGAGCTGGAAGAAGGCGAGCGGCAGATCGACTTGCTGGTCAACTGTGCCGGTATTGGCACCAGCGGCCCATTCCTGGCCCAGGACTGGATGACCGAGCAGGACCTGATCGAAGTCAACATCCTCGCCCTGACCCGCCTGTGCCATGCGCTGGGTAACTCCATGGCCTTGCACGGTGGAGGGCAGATTCTTAACGTCGCCTCCGTCGCAGCCTTCCAGCCGGGGCCATGGATGAGTACCTACTACGCCAGCAAGGCCTATGTACTGCACTTCTCCGAAGGTCTGCGCGAAGAGCTGAAAAGCTGTGGTATCAAGGTCTCAGTGCTCTGCCCCGGCCCGACCCGCACTGCCTTCTTCGGCACCGCACAGATGGACACCGCCAAGCTGGACCGTCAGCAGCTGATGAGCCCGGAAGAAGTGGCGCTGCACACCGTACGAGCCCTGGCAAAGAACAAAGCGATCATTGTTCCCGGTCGCCGTAACCGCTGGCTGGCGTTCAGCCCACGCTTGAGCCCACGCTGGTTGACCCGCAAGATTGCCGGCGCGATCAACAAGGCCTATTGCCCGCGTTGACCTGCTGGGTACACTCACCCTGCACTTTCATAATGGAGAAACAGCTGTGGATACTCTGTTCACCAAGATCATCAACAGAGAAATACCCGCGAGGATTATCTACGAGGATGACCAGGTCCTGGCCTTCCACGATATTGCGCCAATGGCCCCCGTGCATTTCCTGGTGATTCCGAAAAAGCCGATCCGCACCCTCAACGACCTGACGGAAGAAGACAAGGGCCTGGCTGGACACATCCTGTTCACCGCCCAGCGCCTGGCCGTGGAACAAGGCTGTGAAAAAGGCTTTCGCGTGGTGATGAACTGCAATGAAGATGGCGGCCAGACCGTCTATCACATTCATATGCATGTACTGGGTCAACGCCAGATGAACTGGCCACCCGGCTGAAACCCGCCATTGCAGGAGCCGGCTTGCCGGCTCCTGCAAGAAGCATGACCCAGCGCAAACGCACGCCCCTCTCTTGCGGTAAACTGACCGCCGAGATTTTTCCCGGAGGTCAGCATGACTACCCAACGTCACTACTCGCCGATTGACCGACTGTTGCTGCAGGCCGACACAGCCATGCGCACACTGCTGCCCTTCAGCGGCCAGCCGTATCGCCCGTCACCTGCCATCGTGCAACCCGAAGCACAAATGAGCGAAACGGATACCCGTCATGTCGCCGGCCTGATGCGCATCAACCATACCGGCGAAGTCTGTGCCCAGGCGCTCTACCAGGGCCAGGCCCTGACCGCCAAGCTGCCGCAAGTACGCGCAGCCATGGAGCACGCGGCCGAGGAAGAAATCGACCACTTGGCCTGGTGTGAACAACGTATCCGCCAATTGGGCAGCCACCCCAGTGTGCTCAACCCACTGTTTTATGGTCTGTCGTTTGGCATCGGCGCCGCTGCCGGCTTGATCAGCGACAAGGTCAGCCTGGGTTTTGTCGCCGCGACCGAACATCAGGTGTGCAAACACCTGGATGAGCACCTGGAGCAACTACCGGCCGAGGATGAAAAGTCCCGGGCGATTCTTGAGCAGATGCGTATCGACGAGGAACACCACGCAGAAAGTGCGCTGGATGCCGGCGGTTTCCGCTTCCCGGCGCCGGTGAGGTTTGGCATGAGCCTGATGGCCAAGGTCATGACCAAGAGCACCTACCGAATCTGAGCTGCAAAAAAGGGCGCTTGCAAAGCGCCCTTTCTTTTTGTCAGAAGATCCCGCGATCAGCCCAACTCAATGATCTCGTAATCATGGGTAATGGCCACACCTGCCGCGCCGAGCATGATCGAAGCCGAGCAGTACTTCTCCGCCGACAGCTCGATGGCCCGCTTGACCTGCGCTTCCTTCAGCGCACGCCCCTTGACCACAAAATGCATATGGATCTTGGTGAACACCTTCGGGTCTTCAGTCGCGCGCTCGGCTTCCAAAAAGGCTTCGCAGCTTTCCACCGCCTGGCGCGACTTCTTCAAGATGCTGACCACATCGAAGTTGCTGCAACCACCCACGCCGAGCAGGAGCATTTCCATGGGCCGTACACCCAGATTGCGGCCACCGGCTTCCGGCGGGCCATCCATGACCACCACATGGCCACTGCCCGACTCACCGAGGAACATGGCTTCGCCCGCCCATTGGATGCGTGCCTTCATCGCCCAGACTCCACTGCTAAAAAAGGGGCGCCAGCTTATCACAGGCCCCCGCAAGCGCAGTGTTCTGCCCAAATACGTTCAACAGCAGACTTTGATAGGTAAATTCCCTGATCGAGTCAGAATGTGTCTGTTAAGCTGACGCCAAATCTATGGCGCATTGCCATCCTCCGGATGGATCCGCTCTATAAAAATACCAGCCCAACCACACCGTGCAGTCTTTTCGGGATACAACCATGGTTGCTATTACCCCCATACCCAAGATCAAGAACCTCGATAAGTTACTGACCCATTGTCAGCGGCAACGCTATCCGGCCAAGCAGAACATCATCTGCGCCGGGGAACGCTCGGAAACCCTGTTTTTCATTATCAAAGGTTCAGTCACGATCCTGATCGAGGATGATGACGGTCGCGAAATGATCATCGCCTATCTCAATACCGGTGATTTCTTCGGTGAGCTGGGCCTGTTTGAACAAGCGGGGAAAGAACAGGAGCGCAGCGCCTGGGTGCGGGCGAAGATTGAGTGTGAGGTCGCAGAAATCAGCTATGCGAAATTTCGCGAACTGGCCCAACAAGATCCGGACATCCTTTATGCCCTGAGCGGCCAGATTGCCCAGCGCTTGCGCAACACCACGCGCAAAGTCGGTGATCTGGCGTTCTTCGACGTCACCGGGCGCGTCGCCCGCTGCTTGCTGGAACTGTGCAAGCAGCCGGATGCCATGACCCATCCAGACGGCATGCAAATCAAGGTTACGCGCCAGGAAATCGGCCGGATTGTCGGTTGCTCACGGGAGATGGTCGGTCGAGTGCTCAAGGATCTGGAAGAGCGCAACCTGGTGCACGTCAAAGGCAAGACGATGGTGGTGTTCGGCACTCGCTAGTGCGCAAACACCTGTGCGAGCATCTGCCGGTATAAACCGTCGAGGCGGCTGATGGCATCCGGCGCAGCAAAGGCTTCATGCAAGGCGATATGGCTGTCGGCACGCACCCGCTGCTCGAGGCCGCACGCCTGATTGAAGCGATTGACCGCTGCAACCAGTTCCTCACGATGGTTCTCCAGCAACAATGCGCCATGCACCAGGCCTACCGGGCGCCCGCCACTCTGGCGCCAGCGCTGGGCAGTACCGACCATCTTGCGTCCGTTGAGATTGACGTTATAGCGGCCATCGCAAAAGGCCCCGTCGATTTCGCCCACAGAGGCATCGCCGCCCAACTCGGTCAGCAAGTCGCAAATGGGCTGGCACAGGCGCAGGTAGCCGGTCTCGATGCGGCCCTGGTCGCCTTCGCTACGGGGCGGCGCGTAGACCAGTGCGATATTCACCGTCGCCGCAGACTGCGGCACTGGCTCCCCTCCTGTTTCCCGCAGCAACACCGGCCAACCGTGGGCGGCCGATACCTGACTGGCCGCGTCAAAGGCGGGCAGACGACTCAGACGGCGAGGCATCACCAGTGCCTGGTCGCTGGGCTGCCAGAACAGCAGGCCGAAGGATTGTTCACCCGCGCAGACGGCGGCCAGCAAGTCCTGCTCGGCGGCAAGGCCTGCTTCAACGGTCATCGCTACGGGTTGGATCATCGAACACCTGCCTTTCTGAATAAACACAAAAAATGTGGGAGCGGGCTTTCCGGCGATGCTGTCGCCTCGGTGTCTGCGTTACACCGAGGTGATGCTATCGCAGGCAAGCCAGCTCCCACAGTGTCCGCGTTTCAAATCAATCCAGTGTCGAACCACTGATCGGTAGACCACGCTCCGGGAAAAACAGGCGCTGCAACTCCGCCCCTGGATTCTCCGCACGCATAAAGGTCTCGCCGACCAGGAACGAATACACGTCGCTGATTTCCATCAACTCCACATCCGCACGATTGACGATCCCGCTCTCGGTAATCACCAGGCGGTCACGAGGAATGCGCGGCAGCAGGTCCAGGGTGGTTTCCAGGTTGACGTCAAAGGTGTGCAGGTTGCGGTTGTTGACCCCAACCAGTCGTGTGTCGAGGGTTTTCAGCGCGCGCTCCAGTTCGTCACCGTCATGGACCTCGACCAGCACATCCAGGCCCACGCCTTTGGCAACCGCCGCCAACTCGGCCATCTGCACGTCGTCCAGCGCCGAAACGATCAGCAGCACGCAATCCGCGCCCAACGCCCGGGCCTCGACGATCTGGTACGGGTCGATCATGAAGTCCTTGCGGATCACCGGCAACTTGCACGCGGCGCGGGCTTGTTGCAGGTAAGCGTCGGAACCCTGGAAGTAGTCGATATCGGTCAACACCGAAAGGCAAGTTGCCCCGCCCTTCTCATAGCTGGCAGCAATCTCTGCCGGCACGAAGTTCTCGCGGATCACGCCTTTGCTCGGCGAGGCCTTTTTGATCTCGGCGATCACCGCTGGCTGCTTGAGCCTGGCCTGGGTGATCAGGGCATTGGCAAAGCCGCGGGGTGCATCGGCGCTTTTTGCCAGGTTTTCCAACTCGGCCAGGCTCACCCGTGCGCGGCGTTCGGCCACTTCTTCAACTTTGCGGGCGAGGATGTTTTCCAGAACTGTTGGCACGCTCATCCTTCATTCTCCATCTTGAATACGGCCGTGAATGCTCCCAGCTCTTCGAGCTTTTCGCGAGCCAGACCCGTATGCAGCGCATCGTGGGCCAAGGCGACACCTTCTGTAAGACTATAGGCGTGATCGGCTGCATAAAGTGCCGCGCCAGCATTCAGAACAATCATCTCTGCCGCTTTCTGACCGTTCTCGGTCTTGCGACGCCCCAGGGCATCGCGAATCAATTCAAGGGACGCCGCCGGGCTTTCTACCGCCAGGCCATGCAGGCTCTGGCTCTTCATACCGAGGTCTTCTGGCTCGACCCAATATTCGGTGACCTGATCGTTCTTCAGCTCGGCCACAAAGGTTGGGGCCGCCAGGCTGAATTCGTCCAGGCCATCCTTGGAGTGCACCACTAGCACGTGTTTGCTGCCCAGGCGCTGCAGGACTTCGGCCAATGGCCGGCACAGCGCCTGGCTGAACACGCCCACCACCTGATGCTTCACACCGGCCGGATTCGTAAGCGGGCCAAGCATGTTGAACAGGGTACGCAGGCCAAGGTCCTTGCGCGGGCCCGCGGCGTGTTTCATCGCCCCATGGTGGGACTGGGCAAACATAAAGCCGATACCGACGTTGTCGATGCAGCGCGCCACCTGCACCGGGGTCAGGTTCAGGTAGATCCCGGCCGCTTCCAGCAGATCGGCACTGCCGCTCTTGCCCGATACCGCGCGGTTGCCGTGCTTGGCCACGGTGCAACCGGCGGCGGCTACGACAAAGGATGATGCCGTCGAAACGTTGAAAATATTCGCACCGTCACCGCCGGTGCCGACCACATCGACCACGCCGTCGAGGGTCTTGAGTTCGACCTTGTCCGCCAGTTCACGCATCACCGAGACGGCGCCGACGATTTCGTCGATGCTCTCGCTCTTCATGCGCATGGCCATCATAAAGGCGCCAATCTGCGCATCGGTGCATTGGCCGGTCATGATTTCGCGCATGACATCGCTCATTTCAGCGGTGCTCAGGTCCAGATGGCCGACGATACGGCTCAGGGCAGTCTTGATATCCATGGGAAGTCCTTAGCGCGTGCCGCCGCTCTGCTTGAGAAAGTTGGCGAACAGCTCGTAGCCCTGCTCGGTCAGAATTGATTCAGGGTGAAACTGCACCCCTTCGACATTCAGTGTCTTGTGCCGCAGGCCCATGATCTCATCGACCGAGCCGTCTTCCAGCTGGGTCCAGGCCGTCAGTTCCAGACATTCGGGCAAGGTCTCGCGCTTGACCACCAGTGAGTGGTAACGGGTCACCGTCACCGGCAGGTTCAAGCCCTGGAACACACCTTGATCATTATGGAACACCGGGCTGGTCTTGCCGTGCATCACCTGGCGGGCACGCACCACGTCGCCGCCAAATGCCTGGCCGATGGACTGGTGGCCCAGGCAAACCCCGAGAATCGGCAGCTTGCCGGCGAAAAACCGGATGGCTTCCAGGGAGATACCCGCCTCGGTCGGCGTGCAGGGGCCTGGGGAAACCACGATACGCTCCGGGTTCAGGGCAGCAATCTGCGCCACCGTCATTTCATCGTTGCGCACCACCTTGACCTCGGCACCGAGCTCGCCCAGGTATTGCACAACGTTGTAGGTAAAGGAGTCGTAGTTATCAATCATCAGCAACATGTGGGTTCAAACCTCTTGAATTCACTGATTTCGAATGACCGCCTTCTAAGAGCGTGACCCGCTGCCAGACGCACGTTCCGGTTGCCAGGGTCAGCCGGCAAGGGGCGTCGAACAAAGGGTGAAGAAGGCAAATCGGTACAGGTCCGGCCGGGCCGGCAGAGAAAATTCAGGCGCGCCAACGCCAACGGGCGTGTGCCTTGACTACTCGCATCAAGAGTTTGCTGATGATCAACACGGGGAGGGTCTCATTCATACGTTCCCGCACAGTAACGTAGCCTCGCCAGCGGTGCAATATAGAGCAGCAAATACGGGGGGCATGACGAAGGTTTTGTAAGAAAAAACGATTTTCCTCACAGAAAACTCCCTCTACATTGCTAGTGTTTCACTTCCGATACAAAAACAATCATATGGAATCCCTATGCTCAGACCATCTTTTGTTGCGCCCCTTGCCGGATGCCTCCTGGCACTGGCCTGCGCGCAGGCGTTTGCAGCACCGTCACCTTATTCAACCATGGTGGTTTTTGGCGATAGCCTGGCGGACGCCGGCCAGTTCCCCGATGGTGTGTCCGGTGCCACCCTGCGTTTTACCAACCGTACCGGCCCCACATTCCAGGGTGACTACGGCCTGGTTTCATCGACCCAGCTGGGCTCCAAACTGGGTGTAGCGCCAAACGACCTGAACGCCTCCACCTCGCCGGTTCGCGCCGCGCAAGGCTTGCCTGACGGCAATAACTGGGCGGTCGGTGGCTACCGTACCGACAACATCCTGGATTCCATCACCTCAGTCTCCGACACGGCGATCCCCCCCGGCAATGCGGGCGCGGGCACTGTTTTACGCAGTCGCCAGGGTTATCTGCCGGCAAACGGTGGGCGGGCCGACCCCAACGCGCTGTATTTTCTGTCCGGTGGCGGTAATGACTTCCTGCAACAGCGCGTCCTCAGTCCAGGCCAAGCCGTTGCCGCAGGCGGGCGCCTGGCCGACAGCGCCCAGGCTCTGCAACAAGCCGGTGCGCGCTACATCATGGTGTGGATGCTGCCCGACCTGGGCCTGACACCCGCCATCAACGGCACGCCGCAGCAGGCTGGGACGTCCGCCCTGAGCACTATTTTCAACCAGGCACTGGTACAGCGCCTGTCGCAGATCGACGCCCAGATCATCCCGTTGAATATTCCACTGCTGTTGCAGGAAACCTTCGCCGACCCAGGCCGATTTGGCCTGGCGACCGGGCAGAACCTTACCGGCACCTGCTTCACTGGCAACAGTTGCACCGCCAACCCGACGTATGGCATCGGCGGCACCCAGCCGGACCCGACCAAGCTGATCTACAACGACTCGGTCCACCCCACCGTCGCCGGGCAACGCTTGATTGCCGACTATGCCTACTCGCTGCTCGCCGCCCCCTGGGAGCTGAGCCTGCTGCCAGAAATGGCCCAAGGCACCCTGCGCGCCCATCAGGATGAGCTGCGTAACCAGTGGCAGGCGGACAACGGCAACTGGCAAGCCGTCGGCCAATGGCGCGCAATTGTCGCCGGTGGTGGTCAGCGCCTGGACTTCGACGGTCAAGGCAGCTCGGCCAGTGGCGACGGCAGTGGCTACAACCTGAATGTCGGCGGCAGCTATCGTCTCGACGACAGCTGGCGCGTAGGTGTCGCGGCCGGGCTGTATCGCCAGACTCTCGAAGCAGGCGCCAGCGACTCGGACTACAAGCTCAACAGCTACATGGGCAGCGCATTCGCGCAGTATCAGCACAATCACTGGTGGGCCGATGCCGCGCTGACCGGCGGCCGGCTGGACTTCGACAGCCTCAAGCGCAAGTTCGCCCTGGGCGTCAGCGAAGGCTCAGAAAAAGGTGACACCGACGGCTGGCTCTGGGCCTTGAGCGGCCGCGTAGGCTATGACATTGCCGGGGTCGGCAGCGATTGGCACCTGTCGCCGTTCATCAGCGCCGACTATGCGCGAATCGAAGTCGATGGCTACTCGGAAAAAGGCAGCCGCTCCACCGCGCTGACCTTTGTCGACCAGCAACGCGACTCCAAACGCCTGGGCGTTGGCCTGCAGGGCAGCTACCGCGTCACCCCGCAAACCCAGGTTTTTGGCGAAGTGGCTCACGAGCATGAGTTCGAAAATGACACCCAAAAGGTGAATATTTCGCTCAACAGCGTGCAGGGGATCGGCTTCGAACTCGACGGCTACACCCCTCGCAGCAATTCGGATCGCTTGAGTCTCGGGGTCAGCCACAAGCTCACCCAGGAGTTGGCACTGCGCGCGGCGTATAACGTGAGGAAGGATGACAGCCTGACCCAGCAAGGGGTCAGTGTCGGAGTGAGCCTGGATTTCTAATACGGCCTTAAAAACAACATAAAACCCATGTGGGAGCGGGCTTGCCCGCGATAGCGGTGGTTCAGTCACTACATCGGTGACTGACAGACCGCCATCGCGGGCAAGCCCGCTCCCACACAAGCCCAACCCCACATTTAGATCGGGATCGACCGTCAGTCTTGCGGGGTCTGCTCGGCCAATGCCACCGCACGGAACATCGCCCGGCGCTTGTTCAGGGTTTCTTCCCACTCAAGGGCCGGCACCGAGTCGGCGACAATCCCGCCGCCCGCCTGCACATGCAGTTCGCCGTCCTTGATCACCGCCGTGCGGATCGCAATGGCCGTGTCCATGTTGCCATTCCACGCGAAATAACCCACGGCGCCGCCGTAGACCCCACGCTTGACCGGCTCCAGCTCGTCGATGATTTCCATCGCACGAATCTTCGGGGCGCCGGACAAGGTGCCCGCCGGCAGAATTGCGCGCAGCGCGTCCATCGCCGTCAGGCCGGCCTTCAGCTCGCCGGTGACGTTGGACACAATGTGCATCACGTTGGAATAACGCTCGATCACCATCTTCTCGGTGAGCTTCACCGAGCCGATTTCCGAAACGCGTCCGGTGTCGTTACGCCCCAGGTCGATGAGCATCAAGTGCTCGGCGATTTCCTTGTCGTCGGACAGCAGGTCTTCTTCAAGTGCCAGGTCGGCCTCTTCGGTCGCGCCACGGGGGCGCGTGCCGGCAATCGGGCGCACGGTGATCAGGTTGTCTTCGACGCGCACCAGCACTTCCGGCGAGCTGCCCACTACGTGGAAGTCGCCAAAGTTGAAGAAGTACATGTACGGCGTCGGGTTGAAGCAGCGCAGCGCCCGGTACAAGTCGATGGGCGCCGCCTTGAAGTCGATGGACATCCGCTGCGACGGCACCACTTGCATGCAGTCACCGGCGAGGATGTATTGCTTGATGGTATCGACCGCGCGCTCGTAGTCATCCTGGGTAAAGCTGGAGCGAAACACCGGATCGGCCGCCGGCGGACGGCTGAGGTCCAGGCCGCGACGCGGGGTGATCGGCTGGCGCAGCTTGTCCAGCAGCGCTTCGAGGCTGGCCTGGCCTTGCTCGAACGCATCGGCCTGGGCCGGGTCGGCGAGCACAATCGCGTGCATCTTGCCGGCCAGGTTGTCGAACACCACCACCGCGTCGGAAACCATCAGCAGGATGTCCGGCACACCCAACGGGTCGGGGTTCGGGCATTTGCCCAGGCGTTGCTCCACGTAACGCACGCAGTCGTAGCCGAAATACCCCACGAGGCCGCCATTGAAACGCGGCAAACCAGCAATGGTTGGCACGTTGTAGCGCGCCTTGAAGGCTTCGACGAAGGCCAGCGGGTCTTGCACATCGTGGCTTTCGATCTCGACGCCATCATGGGTGATGCTGACGTGATGGTCATGCACCCGCAGGACCGTGCGGCACGGCAGGCCAATGATCGAGTAACGGCCCCACTTTTCGCCGCCCTGCACCGATTCCAGCAGATAGGAATTGGGCTCGTCGGCCAGTTTCAGGTAGATCGACAGCGGCGTATCGAAGTCGGCCAGGGTTTCCCGGGCCATGGGGATGCGGTTGTAGCCGGCAGCGGCCAAACGCAGGAATTCTTCGCGGATCATGGGGTGCCTCGTGGCGTGAGGGTCTAACAGTCAGGTATGCAAACGTGCCGCAGCGCGGCCAGGATCAGTCAGGCGCGCCAACGCCAGCGGGCCAGGGCCTTGATGACTTTCATCCAGAGTTTGCGAGTGACCACCACGATGGGATTTCCAGAAGGGGATGGGACAGCGTCGGGCAACGTTATCTCAGCGCCCGCTCCCAAGCAACCGGGGATTAGCAGTCGCAGGTCATCAATGACCAGCGCCGGCGACTCTTCGGCAATCGGCCGGCCATGGTTGTAGCCATAGCTTAAGGCCACACACTTGACCCCCGCCGCTTTCGCCGCCAGCACATCGCTGCGCGAATCGCCGACAAACAGCGACTGGGACGCCGGGATATTGGCCATTTTCATCACAAAGAACAGCGCCGCCGGATCCGGTTTTTTCTGCGGCAGGGTATCGCCGCCGATGATCCAGCGGAAATACCGGCCGATCTTCATCTGGTCCAGCAGCGGCGCGACGAAGCGTTCCGGCTTGTTGGTGATCAGGGCCATTTCCACGCCCTGCTTGTGCAGCCACTTGAGGGTGTCGCGCACGCCGGGGTAAACCACGGTCAGTTCGTGGCCGTCTTCGTAGGCCGCGTTGAACAGTTCCAGCGCGTGCTCAGCCTCTACCTCATCGACACCTTCGGCATCAATGTGATTGGCCAGCGCACGGCGCACCAGCATCTGCACGCCGTTGCCGACCCACTCGCGTACCGATTCGATACCGGCAGGCTTGCGCCCCAGCTTGAGCAACATGTGATCCACCGCAGCCGTCAGGTCCGGCACCGAATCGACCAGGGTGCCGTCCAGATCGAACATCACCAGCCGCGGCAATTTACCGGGGAACAGCTGCTCAAAACCGCTCATGGACGCGCCAGCGCCAGTTCTTCACGCATCTTGGCAATCACGGCCTGGTAGTCAGGGGTGTTGAAGATCGCCGAGCCGGCGACGAAGGTGTCGGCGCCCGCCGCCGCGATATCACGGATGTTGTTGACGTTGACCCCACCGTCGATCTCCAGGCGGATATCGCGGCCAGAGGCGTCAATCAGCGCACGGGCCTCACGCAGCTTGTCGAGGGTACCGGGAATGAACTTCTGCCCGCCAAACCCCGGGTTGACGCTCATCAGCAAGACCATGTCGACCTTGTCCATCACGTACTTGAGGGTGTCCAGCGGGGTCGCCGGGTTGAACACCAGGCCAGCCTTGCAGCCGCCTTCGCGGATCAGTTGCAGGGAGCGGTCGACATGCAGCGTGGCTTCCGGGTGGAAGGTGATGTAGGTCGCACCGGCTTCGATGAAGTCGCCGATGATGCGGTCCACCGGGCTGACCATCAGGTGCACGTCAATCGGCGCGGTCACGCCGTACTTGCGCAGCGCGGCGCAAACCATCGGGCCGATGGTCAGGTTCGGCACATAGTGGTTGTCCATGACATCGAAGTGCACGAAGTCGGCACCGGCGGCCAACACGTTGTCCACTTCCTCGCCCAGGCGGGCGAAGTCGGCGGAGAGAATCGATGGAGCAATTACGAAGGGCTGCATGACGCACCTTTTCTGAGCTAAATCACGATGGCGCGCATTGTATACCTCATGCTTTGTTGCGCGCACCGTGACCTGACTCAATGACTAGTACGCGGCGCGGTAGATTTTCTCGATATCCGCCGCACTGAGCTTGCGCGGATTGTTGCGCATCAGGCGCTCGATTCCCGCGGCTTCTAAGGCCATGGCCGGAATCGCCTCCTCTGGCACGCCGAAGCTGCGCAAGCCGCTAGGGATCTCCACTGCGGCGCACAGTCGCGTCATCGCCTCCACCGCCTGGTCCGCTGCATCGTTGACGCTCAAGCCCGTGATATTCACCCCCATGGCCTGGGCGATATCCTGCATGCGCTCGACGCAGGCCAGCTTGTTCCAGTGCATCACATAGGGCAGCAGCAACGCGTTGCTCACCCCGTGGGCAATGTTGAAACGCCCGCCCAACGGGTAGGCCAGCGCATGCACCGCCCCCACCCCGGCATTGCCGAAGGCCATGCCGGCCATCAGGCTGGCCGTGGCCATATCGTCACGCGCCTGCAGGTTGGCCGGATTGGCGTAGGCCTTGGGCAAGGCGTTGGCAATCAACTTGATCGCGCCAATGGCCAGGGCATCGGTGATTGGCGAGGCGTTCAGGGACAGATAGGACTCGATGGCATGCACCAGGGCATCCACACCACTGGCAGCCGTAACACTGCGCGGGCAGGTCAGGGTCATTTGCGGGCTGATCAGCGCAACATCCGGCAGCAGGTAGTCGCTGACGATGCCTTTTTTCAATTGCGCGGCCTTGTCCGACAGAATCGCCACATTGGTCACTTCCGACCCCGTGCCGGCCGTGGTGGGAATGGCAATCAGCGGCGGGCCTTTGCGCGGCACCTGGTCCACACCGAACAAATCCTCGAGTGCGCCGTGATAACCGGCATAGGCGGCGACGCTTTTGGCGATATCAATGGCACTGCCACCGCCCACGCCGATCAGGCCGTCATGCCCGCCTTCGCGGTAGGCCTGCATGCAGTCTTCGACGATGGCGATCTCCGGGTCGGGCAGCACCCGGTCGAAGATCTCGTAGGGCCGATCACCCAACTGCGCCAATGCCAGTTGCACCGTACCGGACTTGACCAGCGCAGCATCGGTGACGATCAACGGGTTGTCGATATCCAGCCGGGTCAGCTCGGCGGCCAATTGCTCGATGGCGCCTGGGCCGGTGAGCAATTTGTGGGCGATCTTGAATGAGGAGGTACTCATGTGCGCGGCCTCTTATAAATTGGTGGGCTGGCACAAGAATAGCTGGGGAATGCGGGTTGTCTGCCATTCAGCGGCTGAATGGTTGGGTCATTCAAAGCGGGCGCGGTCAATGTCGGAGCTGGCTTGCCTGCGATGGCCTCGACTCGGTGCATCAGGTGTACCGAGTCGAGGCCATCGCAGGCGAGCCAGCTCCCACAGGTGATCGAGTTTCAGCAGTCAGACCTGCGCCGTCCGCAGTTTTTCGCTGCGCCCACGCAACCACTCCAGGGTCAGCAACAGCACCACCGAGAAGGCAATCAGCAAGGTCGCCGCTGCGGCAATGGTCGGGCTGAGGTTTTCGCGGATGCCGCTGAACATCTGCCGAGGCAAGGTGGCCTGCTCGGGCCCGGCGAGGAACAGCGTCACCACCACCTCATCGAACGATGTGGCAAAGGCAAACAGCGCCCCGGAAATGACGCCCGGCGCAATCAGCGGCAGCGTCACCCGGCGAAACGCGGTCAACGGCGACGCCCCCAGGCTGGCCGCGGCTCGCACCAGGTTGTGGTTGAAGCCCTGCAAGGTCGCCGACACGGTGATGATCACAAAGGGCACGCCCAGCACCGCATGCACCACGATCAGCGAAAAGAAACTGTTGCCCAGCCCCAGCGGGGCAAAGAACAAGTAACTCGCCACGCCGATAATCACCACCGGTACCACCATCGGCGAAATCACCAGGGCCATCACCAGCGCCTTGCCGGGGAAGTGGCCACGGGTCAGGCCAATAGCGGCCAACGTGCCGAACACCATCGCCAGCACCGTGGCCGCCGGGGCGACGATGATGCTGTTCTTCAAGGCGCGCATCCATTCCGCCGAGGCAAAGAAGTCCTGGTACCAGTGCAGCGAAAACCCCTGCAGCGGGTACACCAGGAAACTCCCGGAGTTGAACGACAGCGGGATGATCACCAGCACCGGCAGGATCAGGAACAACAGGATCAGGCCGCAGAGGATCCGCAAGCTGTAGAACCACACCCGCTCGATGGGTGACATATAAGGACTGCTGGACATTTCAGGCGCTCCTCAGCTCAGGCGCAGGCGGCTGGCGCCCACCAGCCAGTTGTAGATCAGGTACAGCACCACGGTCGCCAGCAGCAGCAAGCCGCCCAGCGCAGTCGCCATGCCCCAGTTGATGCTGGTGTTGGTGTAGAACGCCACGAAGTAGCTGACCATCTGATCGTTCGGGCTGCCCAGCAGGGCCGGGGTGATGTAGTAGCCAATCGCCAGGATAAACACCAGCAGACAACCGGCGCCCACACCCGCGTAAGTCTGTGGGAAGTACACCCGCCAGAAACTGGCGAACGGGTGACAACCCAAAGAGATCGCCGCACGCATATAGGTCGGTGAAATACCCTTCATCACGCTGTAGATCGGCAGAATCATGAACGGCAGCAGGATATGCACCATGGAGATGTAGACCCCCAGCCGGTTGAACACCAACTCCAGAGGCTTATCAATGATGCCCAGGCCCATCAGCGCGCCGTTGATCAGCCCGCCGGACTGCAGCAGCACAATCCAGGCGGCCACGCGCACCAGCACCGAGGTCCAGAAGGGCAGCAGCACCAGGATCATCAACAGGTTGCTTTGCCGCGCCGGCAGGTTGGCCAGCAGGTACGCCAGCGGATAGGCCAGCAGCAGGCAGCACACGGTAATCACCAGGCCCATCCAGAAGGTGCGGGCGAAGATATCGAGGTAAATCGCCTGGTCCGGCGTGGCCGGCGCGACTTCGCCGAGGTCGTCGATCCGATGATCGACCGCCGCCAGCAGGTAATAAGGCGTGAGGCTGCTGGTGTTGCGCCGGATGGCCTGCCAGTACGCGGGGTCGCCCCAGCGTTCGTCGAGGTTTTCCAGCGCTTCTTTATAAGAGGCCGGCACTGCGCTGAACGGCAGCGCCCGCGCGGTTTTGGTCAACAGGCTGCGATAACCCGCCAGCTCCATGTTCAGGCGCTTGGACAAGTCGCCCAGGGTCTGGTTTTTCCGGGCTTCACCCAGGTCCTCGCTGACAGCCTGGTACACCGACTCGCCGGGCAGGCCACGACCATCCCAGGCGGTCACCGCCACCACGGTACGCGGCAGGCCAGCGACCACTTCCGGGTTACCGACGCTTTTGTACAACAGCGCAACGATGGGCACCAGGAACACCAGCAGCAAAAACACCACCAGCGGCGCGATCAAGGCCTGGGCCTTCCAGCGGTTAAGCCGCTCGGCACGCGCCAGGCGCTGCTTCAAGCTGGGGGTGGTGACCTCGTTCGAGGGAACGGCGATGGCCATGGCAAACTCCGGAAAATCTACAGTTGAAACCCGTGTGAAAGGCCCCCTTGTGGGAGCCGGGCTTGCCCGCGATGGCAGCAACTCGGTGTGTCGGGTCTACCGAGGTGCTGCCATCGCAGGCAAGCCAGCTCCCACAGGGGTTAAGCGGTGGGGCTTGTTATTTGGCAGCCCAGGAATTGAAGCGCTGCTCCAGTTGCTCACCGTTATCCGCCCAGAAGCTCACATCAATCTGCACCTGGTTGGCGATGTTTTCCGGAGTAGTCGGCATATCCTTGAGGATGTCCTTGGCCAGCAGCGGCACGGCTTGGGTATTGGCCGGACCGTAGGCGATGTTTTCCGAGTAGATTTTCTGTTGCTGCGGTGCAACGGAGAAGGCGATGAATTTCTTCGCCGCCTCGGCGCGCTCCTTGCTCAGGCCCTTGGGGATCGCCCAGGCGTCGAAATCGTAGATACCACCGTTCCACACCACTTTCAGGTTGCTCTCTTTCTGCACGGCGGCGATCCGGCCGTTGTAGGCCGAGCTCATCACCACGTCACCCGAGGCCAGGTACTGCGGCGGCTGGGCGCCGGCTTCCCACCACTGGATCGACGGCTTGAGTTCATCGAGTTTCTTGAAGGCGCGGTCCTGGCCGTCCTTGCCGGCCAGCACTTTGTACACGTCCTTGGGCGCTACACCGTCGGCCATCAGGGCGAATTCCAGGGTGTACTTGGCCCCCTTGCGCAAGCCGCGCTTGCCGGGGAAAGTCTTGGTGTCCCAGAAGTCCGCCCAACTGGTTGGGGCCGTCTTCAGTTTGTCGGCGTTGTACGCCATCACCGTGGACCACACGAAGAAACCCACGCCACAGGGCTGGATCGCGCCTTTCACATAGTCGTCGGGGTTGCCGAACAGCTTAGGATCCAACGGCTCGAACATGTCCTCGTCACAGCCACGGGACAGTTCCGGCGACTCGACTTCCACCAGGTCCCAGGACACGCTTTTGGTGTCGACCATGGCTTTGACCTTGGCCATCTCGCCGTTGTACTCGCCGGCGATGATCTTGCCGTTGCCCGCGCTTTCCCACGGGGCATAGAAAGCCTTGACCTGGGCCGCCTTGTTCGCGCCGCCAAACGACACCACCGTCAGGTTCGGACCTGCCATGACCTGTGAAGCACTCGCCAGGCCAATGGCCAGGGCGGTCAATTTCAGGGATCTCAACATTTATTGTTCTCTCCACGTGCAGGGTTGGATGAAGCCAAGGGGGCGATCAATTCGCCTCTAGAAGTGGGTCGAGTGCGCGAACGTGCTCGACTTGCCAGCCAATCGGAACCACATCGCCGACCGTCAGTGCCGGATCCAGCTCGGCGATCGGTTGTTTCACAAAGAAATCGGCCTTGCCGCAGACTTCCAGGCGCACGCGCACGTGGTCGCCCAGGTAGATAAATTCGGCCACCCGGCCCGAGAAACGGTTGCTGCAGCTTTCGCTGGAACCGTTGAGGCTGACCCGCTCCGGGCGCACCGACAGCGTCACCGGGCCACCGATCTGCCCGACATTCACCGCCAGCGCCTCGACCTTCTCGCCGCGCGCCAGCTCAACCACGCACCGCTCGCCGGTGTGGCTGTGCAGGCGGCCGTTAAGACGGTTGTTCTCGCCGATAAAATTGGCGACGAAGGTGTTTTTCGGCTCTTCATACAAAGTGCGCGGCGGAGCGATCTGCTGGATCTCGCCCTGGTGGAACACCGCTACCCGGTCGGACATGGTCAGCGCTTCACCCTGGTCGTGGGTCACGTAAACCACGGTCACGCCGAGGCGCTGGTGCAGGTGCTTGATCTCCATCTGCATGTGTTCACGCAGCTGTTTATCGAGGGCGCCAAGGGGTTCGTCCATCAGCACCAGCTGCGGCTCGAACACCAGGGCGCGAGCCAGGGCCACCCGTTGCTGCTGGCCGCCGGAGAGCTGCGCCGGGTAGCGCTGGGCGAAGGCGTCGAGCTGGACCATGCTCAGCACGCGCTTGACCCGTTCGCTGACATCGGTCTTGCTCAAGCCCCGCACCGTCAGGGGGAACGCCAGGTTCTCGGCCACCGTCATGTGCGGGAACAGCGCATAGTTCTGGAACACCATGCCAATGTCGCGCTTGTGCGGCGGCACATTGTTGATCGAGCGCCCGGCCAGCAGGATCTCCCCGGCGGTCGGCGTTTCGAAGCCCGCCAACATCATCAGGCTGGTGGTCTTGCCCGAACCGGACGGGCCCAGCAGGGTGAGGAACTCGCCTTTGCGAATGTCCAGGTTGAGGTCTTTGACGATCAGGTTCTCGCCATCGTAGCTCTTCTGCACACCACGAAAGCTGACCAGCACATCATTTGAATCCGCCTCGCTCATACCCGCACCTTTGTGTTTTGGACTGCTGTGAAGCTAGCGTAATCCAGGTGCAAGCCCCCGGAAATCGGGGCGCAGGAGAGATTGGCATCAGCAGGATGGAAGGTTCGGGGTAGGGATTGCCCTACACGGATGGCGGGCAAGGGACAGTTGCGCAGCAAGCTTCAAGCGACAAGCTGCAAGCACGGGCTTCCTGGGGGTTGAGCGATGTCGCAAATAGACACGCGCCTATAGGAGCCTGTGCTCCATCGCGTACTTCACCAGCTCGGCCAGGGAGCTGATGTTGAGTTTTTGCATCAACCGCGCCTTATGGGTGCTGATGGTCTTGCTGCTCAGGGCCAGTTGCTGGGCGATATCGTTGACGTTGGCGCCCTGAGCCAAGCGCTCGAACACCGAGAACTCGCGCTCGGACAACAGCGAATGCAACGGCCGGGTATCGGTGAGGCCGACCTCAAACACCATGCGGTCCGCCAGGTCCGGGTCGATATAGCGCCCGCCCGCGGCGACTTTGCGGATTGCCGTCAACAACAGCGCAGGATCGCTGTCCTTGGTGGCATACCCTGCCGCGCCGACCTTCAGCGCCCGGGCGGCCATTTGTGCCTCGTCATGCATCGACAGCACCAGAATGGCCGGCGGGTTGTTCAGCGCGCGGATCCGCGCAATCGCCTCCAGGCCGTTGACCCCGGGCATGGAGATATCCAGCAGCACCACCTCGCAGGGCGTGTGACGCAAGGCTTCCAACAGCTGTTCGCCGTTACCCGCCTCGCCCACCACCAGCAGGTCCTTGGCCAGGCCGATCAACTGCTTGATGCCTTCACGGACGATGGTGTGGTCTTCGGCTACCAATACGCGGATCACGGCAATTTCCTCTCTCTATAGCGATTAAACGCCGACATTCAAAATGTGCGAGCAAGCCCACAAGGGATCTATGGCGAATCCAACGGCACCGTAACGCTCAGGGTGGTGCCCTCCCCCAGTTCGCTGTCGAGGGTCAACTGCCCGCCCATGATCAGCACCCGCTCGCGCATGCCCACCAAACCAAACGACACCGGGCGCCCCGGCGCAGGGACGAAGCCTGCGCCATCATCACTGATGGTCAACCGCAGATTGGCGCCCTCCACCACCAGGGTCAACTCCACCGTATGCGCCTGGGCATGGCGCATGACGTTGGTCAGCGCCTCCTGCAGGATACGGAACAGGCCAATGGCCTTGGCGTCACTCAAGGCCGGGAGGTTGTCCGGCACCTGCACCAGGCACGGAATCTGTGTGCGCGCCTCAAACCGCCGGGCCTGCCACTCGATGGCCGAGGCGATCCCGGCGTCGAGAATCGGCGGGCGCAACGCCGTGGCCACATCACGGACCAATTGGAACAGTTGAGCGATCAGGCGCTTCATGCTGTTCAGGCGCTCGTGCAGGCCTGGGTCCAACTGGGCGTAGGCCAACTCGCACATGGAGGTTTCCAGCTTCAACACCGTGAGCATCTGCCCCAGCTCATCGTGAACTTCGCGGGCGATCCGCGCCTTCTCTTCCTCACGCACGGTTTCCAGGTGCGCCGAGAGTTCGCGCAGTTGCGCCCGCGAGGCGTCCAATTCCAGCTCAATGCGTTTGCTGTCGCTGATGTCCCAGACGATCCCGTCCCAGACCACCGCCCCATCGTCCAGACGCCGGGTGACCGCCTTGATCTCGGCCCAGCGCTGCTCGCCCTGGCGGGTCAGGATGCGGCCCTGCCACGACCAGTTGCTCTCGGTGTCGATGGCCTGGTCCTGGGTCTGGTGGTAACTGGCGCGATCATCCGGGTGGACCAGGCTGCGAATCCCCACATCGCGGTGGCTGAGCACGGATGGCGAATAGCCCACCAGGCGCTCGCTGCCTTCGCTGATATAGGCAAAGTCGATGGCGGCGCTCAACGGCAGACGCTCCAGGCGAAACACCAGCCCTGGCACATTGGCGGCGATGCCTTGCAGGCGCGCTTCACTTTCCTGCAACGCGGCCAACGCCCGGCGGCGCTCGGTGACGTCGTTGAGGTACACCACCAGGTATTCGCCACCGGCAAAGCGCAGGAAACTCAAGGACACATCCGTGGGCAACAGGCTGCCATCCGCGCGCAGGCACTGGGTGGCGAAGCTCTGCGGCCCGTCTTCACTGGCCCGGGCGCGCTTCCACAGGTTCAGCCAGCGGTCCATGCTCAGATTGGGTTCGAACTCGATCAGCGGGCGCTCGATCAACGCTCCCGGGGCGTAACCGAGCATGGTTTCGGCGGCGACGTTGGCGTAGCGCACATGGCTGTCCCAATTGACCCAGAGGATACCCACGGTGCTTTGATCAATCGAAAACTGGGTCAGACGCAATGCTTCGGCGCCCGCCGCACGGGCAGCGCTTTCCTCACGCGTGGCCAGCAACTGGTGTTCCAGGGCATGTTTTTGCCGACGCTGCCACAGGGCAACCGTCAGGCACGCGAGCAACAGCAGGCCCAGCAGCAGGCTGAGGTTTTGCCAGAATCCCGGTGATTCCGACAGGCGTGGGTATTTGGGTTGCAGCCAGCGGGCATGCAATTGCTCCAGTTCACGGGCTGGAATGGCGCGCAGGCCGCTCTCGACAATCTCTGCCAGGGCTGGCCAGTCACGCCGGGTGGCCACCCGCAACAGTTGCGGCAATCCAATATCGCCCACCACGGCCAAACCGGCGAACTCGGGCTCGATCGACAAGCGGCTCAACTGCGCCTCATCGACTACCGCATAGCGCGCCTGCTGGCTGACCAATAGCTGCAAGGCCTGGCGCTCTAGGGGCACACCTTGCAGGTTCAGCCTGGGGTAATTGCTGCGCAGGTAATCCGCCACGCCGCTGGGCATGCGCACGGCGACCCGGGACTGTTCATCGAGTTTTTCCAGGTCCACGGTGCCGCTGCCGTCGCGAATGCCAACAATGTGCTGGGGCACGCGCATATACGGGTCGGAAAACTGCCACAGGCGCAGGCCGGCAGGGGTTTGTAGCAGACCTGGGGCGAGGTCGACTGCATCATCGCGCAAGGCGTCCTCCAACTGTTCCTGCGTGGGGAAGTTGCGCCAGGTCAGCTCGATATTCAGCGCCTTGGCCAGCGCCTGCATCAGCTCGACATTGGCCCCGGACAAGCGCTGCAGGCGCCGGTCGTATTGCGCGTAAGGCGCCTGCAACACCACCCCGACCCGCAGTTGCGGGTGCTGCGCCAACCACTCGCGCTGCTGCGGGTTGAGCACCGCCGGCGGCACCACAGACGCAGGCGCGGCATTCGCCATCAAGGGCAAGCACAGATAGCCGATAACCAGCAGACAGCGAAAATTCATCATTCACATCTCACATCCAACCCATTAGGCTGCCGGGATCACTTCTGGCCGGGATTCCACTATGCCCCTGCTTCACCGTTCGACACTGCCAGCATTGTGCCTGTCGCTGCTGTTTACCAGCACCTTTTGCGTGCAGGCGGCTGACACCGCGCCGGCGGCCGCCGAAAAACCACCAGAACGCCAGCCTCTGCCAGAGCGTAGCCAGGAGGAAGCCCAGGCCCTGGAGCGACAACTGCCGCCCCACGAGCAGCAACAATTGCAGGCCGGCGACGAGTCGTTCCTGGCACTGTGGAAACCGGCGAACAGCCCCGAACCGCAGGGTGTGGTGATTATCGTCCCCGGCGCCGGAGAAACGGCTGACTGGCCGCAAGCCATCGGGCCTTTGCGCCAGAAGCTGCCGGATGCCGCCTGGGGCAGCCTGAGCCTGTCGCTGCCCGACCTGAGTGTCGATACCCTGCCGCCGCGGGTGATCCAGGCTCCCGATGCGGTCGTCGACAGCAGCAAGGATGCCAGCACCGCCGCGCCCAAGCCCATCGAACAGGCGGCCAGCGCCGAAGCCGAGGGCACCGACCCGGCCGTGATCTCTGGCGTGGATGAGCAGGACAAGACCGACGCGACACGGATCTTCGCCCGCATCGACGCAGCCGTCGCCTATGCCCAGACCCAGAACGCCCGCAGCGTGGTGCTGCTGGGGCACGGGACTGGGGCCTGGTGGGCTGCGCGCTACCTGAGCGAAAAACAACCGGCCCAGGTGCAAAAGTTCATCATGGTCGCGGCGCAGTCGCCGGTGGGCCGTCAACCGGATCTGCAACAGCTGACCCCGACATTGAAGCTGGCGACCGCCGATGTCTTCTATCAGGACAACGCCCTGGCCAGCAAAATGGCGCTGGAGCGCAGCCAGGCAAGCAAGCGGCTGAAGAATGACAACTACAAGCAGGTGTCGTTGAAGACTATTCCCGGGAATAGCGCAGCGGCCCAGGAACAGTTGTACCGGCGGATTCGCGGCTGGTTGAGCCCGCAAAGCAGCGGTAGCTGAGCCCAACTGCCCCGTCTGTGGTTGTGGTTGTGGCGAGCGGGCTTGCCCGCGTTGGGTTGCGCAGCAGCCCTAAAACCCGCCGCTCGGTTTATCTGACAAACCTAAGAGGCCCTGTGGGGGCATGAGGATCTACACAACTCGCTCTTTTTTGGTTATTGGGTTTGTGTACATATCCGTTGCTGCGGTCATGGCCACTTAGGGTTCCGCCCTTACGGCGGCTCACTTTGGAGAAGCGCCAAAGTAAGCAAAACGCTCTTGCCCCACCACTCGGTGCCTCGCCTAGGCTCGGCATGCCCGCAGTCAGGCATTGCTCCGTGGGCCCGCCGCGATCGGCCATCCATGGCCGTGTCGCGGCTACCCCGGCATCCCTGCCGGGGTGCTCACTGCGCAATACCTGCCTGCGGCCAGCGTGGTTTAACGGGGCGCCTGAGATCAAGATCAAAAGCCAGATCAAAAACAGAGCCAGAGCTGCGAAGCTACATTCCCCTGTGGGAGCTGGCTTGCCTGCGATAGAGATATCTCGGCCAATACATCTATCGACCGATAGACCGCCATCTCGGCGCCCCCCGAATCACTGCTGGATTGCAGGCACACCGAGACTGGGCGAGGTGCCGAGTGGTGGGTCCCCGGCCTCCGATACCAGGAGCCCCTTGGTTACTTTGGGGCTCTTTTTTTACGGACCGGGCACATGGTTGACGGGTGTGCGGGGACAGGGTGGACACTTTTGGCAAGCACGCTCGCCACAGGCGGTCGGGTCAGCGGAAATCCCGCTGCTCGCGAATGATCGTGTAGGCACTATGCAGCTCTCGGGTGCGCTCCGTGGCCTCGCGCACTTGAGCGGGGCTGGCGCCAGTGCCGGCAATCTTGTCCGGGTGGTGCCGACTGAGCAGCCGTCGATAGGCACGTTTGATGACCGCAGGCTCTGTCGTTCCGGTTACCCCGAGGATCCGTAGGGCCTCTTGATAGGTGCTACCGCGGGTGACCAGGGGCTTGCGTTCCGGCTCATAGTCATGGGCCAGTGCCTGGAGTTGTTGCGGCGTCCACCCCAGCCATTTGCCCCATAGCTCGATCAGCTCGCGCTCAGCGGGGCTGGCCTTGCCGTCGGCCCAGACCATGCGCCAGCAGGCGCGCAGCACGCCTTCCGCCGCATGGGGCTGCACCTTGAGCACGCGCAGGTAACTGCGCACGCGGTCGGTCCCCGACTTGCCTCGGTTGAACGCGGCAATCGCCCGGCGCTGGGCCGGCTCGCTCATGTCCAGCGAGCGCATCTCCACCCGCGCCTGCTGGATATGGCCGTCCACCACCCGCCCATTACTCTTGGCCAGGCGGCCCAGCAGGACAAACAGCAGTTCGTCATTGCGCAGCGCCGGCCGGCCGCCCAGGCGTTCGCGCAGTTGGGCCCAACTGTGCAATTGCAGGCGCCGATCCAGTGCCTGCCCCAGCAACCCACCCAACATGGCCCCCGGAATGCTGGCGATGGCAAAACCCGCCCCGGCGCCGATCAGAGTCCCAGGCCACAACATCTTACTGGCCCACGGTCAGCAGACTTTCAACCTGCGCCAGGCGCTCCAGCGTACCGACGTCAATCCAGCGTCCATCCATGTGTTCCCCCGAGACCAAGCCTTGAGCCATCGCCGTGCGCAGCAAGGGCGCCAGCTTGAAGGCACCGGCACTGCAACCCGCGAACAGCTTGGGGTGCAGCACCGAAATGCCACTGAAGGTCAGGTTATCGGCACCGGGCGCTGCATCATGAAGCAAACCATCCTTGATATAGAAATCGCCACCACTGGGGTGATGAGGCGGGTTATCGACCATGACCAAGTGCGCCAAGCCGCTCGAGGGCTGCTTGAGGCGGACAAAGTCGTAGTCGGTCCAGATATCGCCATTGACCACCAGGAACGGCTCCTCCCCCAGCAAGGGCAAGGCCTGGAAGATTCCGCCACCGGTTTCCAGGGGCTCGCCCTCTGGCGAATACTGGATACGCACGCCGTACTGCGCGCCGTCTCCCAGATAACTCTCGATTTGCTGGCCCAGCCAGGCATGGTTGATGACGATATCGGTGAATCCCGCTTTCGCCAGCGCCTCCAGGTGGTACTCGATCAGGCGCTTGCCACCGGCCTGGACCAACGGTTTTGGGGTGTGCAGGGTGAGCGGACGCATCCGCTCGCCCTTGCCGGCCGCCAGGATCATCGCCTTCATACGTGGGCCTCGGCCGGTTGGCGCAGGCTGGCCAGCAACTCGCCCAGGTCGGCCAGTTCCGGCCGATCGGCCAGCACCGCGTCTATATAGGCAAAGAAGCGTGGCACGTCCGCCAGGTAGCGCGGTTTGCCATCACGGTGGCAGATACGCGCAAAGATACCGATGACCTTGAGGTGACGCTGCACCCCCATCAAGTCGCTGGCGCGCAGGAAATCTTCAAAGTCCGCCTGCACCGGGATGCCCAATTGGCCAGCACGCTCCCAATAACCACGCTGCCATTCGCGCACCCGCGCCTGGGGCCAACTGAGGAAGGCGTCCTTGAACAGGCAGGTGATGTCGTAGGTCACGGGGCCGTAGACCGCATCCTGGAAATCCAGCACGCCAGGGTTCGGCACGCTGATCATCAGGTTGCGCGGCATATAGTCGCGATGCACCAGGACCTTGGGCTGGGCCAGGGCGCTGTCGATCAGCAATTGGCTGACCCGCTGCCATTGAGCCAACTGCTGCTCGTCGAACTCAATGCCCAGATGCCGGCGCACGTACCATTCGGGGAACAACTCCAATTCACGGCGCAACAATGGCACGTCGTAGCTGGGCAACCCGGCGTCCATCGGCAATTGCTGGAAAGCCAGCAGCGCGTCGATGGCTTCGGCAAACAATTGATCGGCATTTTCACCGTCAATCACATCCAGATAGGTGTTTTTGCCCAGGTCGTTGAGCAAAAGAAAGCCTTGGGAGAGATCTTCTGCATAAATTTGCGGAACATTTATTCCCGATTTCGCCAACATTCTCGCGATATCGACGAAAGGTTTGCAGTTTTCCTGGGGGGGTGGGGCATCCATCACGATCAATGTGCGACCTTCGCCCTGCCAACGGAAGTACCGTCTGAAACTCGCGTCGCTGCTGGCCGCAGTCAATGTAGCCGGGGGTACGGCCCCCCATCCCTGGGCATGGAAAAGCTCGGGTAACTGCTGATCGAGCCAGACTTTCAGGTGTTGCAAACGTAGATCTTGGTCGGGCATTACAAGGGTCTCCGACGGCGCTAGCCGTCAAGCGGGTCATGCTTTATTATCACGCATCTTTTTCAGACCATCGAGAGGCGTGCGGCCCACACCGCGGGCAGATGGCACGCAGGAAGCCCGGACTAATAAGATGGCATTGAAATCCCCCGCGTTTCGTAGAAAATTTCCGTTGCTGGTAACCGGCAGTCTGCTGGCCATGCAACCCTTCGCCACCTCATTCGTGGTCGCCGCGGAACAGTATGACTGCTCAGTCTCTGCTTCGGGTGCCTGGGATTGCGCGCCGAAAGCCAGCGCAGCCCCTTTACCACCGCGCCCGGTGCATGACGGCAGTGCCGTCAGCTCGGCCAACGGCACGCCGCAAGGCGAAGCTGCTGGTGCCGAAGCCGTGCCGCAGACCAAGCTGGTCACCGAATCCAAGGGCCGTGGCCTGCGTTCGCGCAGCGCTGACTACAGCCACCTGGACTGGGTCCCTCGAGAAAACCTCACCGCAGCGCAACTGGCCGAAACCGGTCCTTATTGCGCCGGTGCGTACATCGAGCCGCCCCGTCCTGGCATGAACGACAAGACCGACAAGAGCGACGCACCGACCTTCATCGGTGCCAAGGCCTCTCGTTACGAGCAGGAAACCCAGGTCGCCACCCTGGCCGGTGACGTGGTCATGCGCCAAGGCAGCATGCAGGTCGAGGCCCAAGAGGCCAGCCTGTACCAGGCCGAGAACCGTGGCGAGCTGAACGGCAATGTGCGCATGCGCGACAATGGCGCGCTGATCGTCGGCGACCATGCCCAGGTCCAACTGGACACCGGCGCCGCGCAGATCGACAACGCCGAATACGTGATGCACAAATCGCGCATCCGTGGTAACGCGCTGTACGCCAAGCGTGCCGAAAACGCGATCATCCGCCTCAAGGACGGTACCTACACCACCTGCGAGCCAGACAGCAATGCCTGGCAGCTGCGCGGTAACAACATCACGTTGAACCCGGCCACCGGCTTCGGTACGGCGACCAACGCGACGTTGCGGGTCAAGAACATCCCGATCCTGTACACCCCGTACATCTACTTCCCGATTGACGATCGTCGTCAATCCGGCTTCCTGCCGCCGAGCTTCAGCTCGGGTGGGGAAAGTGGCTTCACGCTGGTGACACCGTACTACTTCAACCTGGCGCCGAATTACGATGCCACGTTGTACCCGCAATACATGACCAAGCGCGGCATGTTGATGGAAGGCGAGTTCCGCTACCTCACCAAGTCCAGCGAAGGTCAGTTCGGCGGTGCGTATCTGAACGATGACAGCGACGAACGCAAGAAGCAGAGCGATTACGACAAAACCCGCTATATGCTCAATTGGCAGCACAAAGGCGGGTTGGATTCGCGTTTATTGACTGAGATCGACTACACCAAGATCAGCGATCCGTTCTACTTCCAGGATCTGAAGTCCAATCAGATTGGCGTGGAGACTCGTGAATTCGTCAACCAGCAAGGTAGTGTCAGCTATCGCGGAGACAGCTATAAAGCCAGGTTGAATCTGCAAGCCTACGAGCTGGCGACGATCTCGCAGATTACTCCGTATGATCGATTGCCACAGATTACCTTCACGGGTTCATTGCCTTACAACCCTGGCGGGCTGCACTTTGATTATGACGCCGAGGCCGTCCGGTTTGATCGGGATCTGAGGACTGGCAATATCTTCAATAAAGATGGTGGCCCCCTCCCCAATGGCGAACCGCGCCTGGACGAAAACGTAAACGGACTGACCCGAGCAAACGGCACGCGGTTGAATGTAGCACCAAGCATATCGTTGCCGATGAACTGGAGTTACGGCTTCGTCACGCCGAAGCTCAAGTACGCCTACACCAAGTACGATCTTGATCTTGACGGCACCGGCAAAAGGGATATGGCTGACGAGGGGCTGAAATTCAAGAGCTCCCAAGACCGCTCCATACCGATCGCCAGCGTCGATAGCGGGCTATTTTTTGACCGCAGCACCCAGTGGTTTGGCAAGAACTACAACCAGACCCTGGAACCACGCCTGTTCTATCTCTATGTACCAGAGAAAGACCAGTCCGATATCCCTGTGTTCGATAGCAGCGAAGCCACGTTCAGCTACAACTCGCTGTTTCGCGACAACCGCTTCTCGGGCAGCGACCGGATCGGTGACGAAAACAAACTGTCCCTGGGCGTGACCAGCCGCTGGATCGAAGAAAACGGCTTTGAGCGTCAGCGCATTTCCGTCGGCCAAGCCCTGTACTTCAAGGATCGCGAAGTACAACTGCCTGGCGTCGTGGCTGCCGACCGCGAAGACTCGCAGTCGGACGTCTCGCCAATCGCCCTGGACTACGAGTTCCGCTTCAACCGCGACTGGCGCGCCACTGCCGATTACAACTGGGACACTGAAAGCCACAGTGCCCGCTCCGGCAGCGCGATGTTCCACTACCAGCCGGAAGACAACCTGAACAAGGTTATCAACGTTGGTTATCGCTATCGCAACGACCAGGTGGTCTACAACCAACTGACCGGTAAATGGCAGTTTGGCGGCAACTACGGAACCGAAGGGCAACCGAACTTCGTGAAGGATTACTACAAAATCCAGCAACACGATTTCTCGATGATGTGGCCGATCGTTCCACAATGGAACCTGATCACCCGCTGGCAGTATGACTATGCACGCAACCGTACCCTGGAAGCCTTTGGTGGCTTCGAGTACGACAACTGCTGCTGGAAACTGCGCGTGATCAACCGTTATTGGGTTTCCAACGACGAATACACCCAGATCGCCCCGCAGAACGAAAAAGGCGACCACGGTCTCTTCCTCCAAATCGTCCTCAAAGGACTCGGCGGCCTGACTGGCGCCAAGGTAGAGAGCTTCCTCGACAAAGGCATCCAAGGTTATCGTGAACGTGAAGATCAAGCTTTCTGATTGTCTGCGCCCGCTGATGCTGGGCGCGCTGTTCCTGGGTACTGCAGCGGCACACGCTGCAGTGCAACCGCTGGACAAGGTGGTGGCCATCGTCGATAACGACGTGATCATGCAGAGCCAACTGGACCAACGGGTCAAGGAAGTTCAGCAAACCATCGCCAAGCGTGGTGGTGGCGTGCCGCCGACCAGCGTCCTGGACCAGCAGGTGCTGGAACGCCTGATCGTCGAAAACCTGCAATTGCAGATTGGCGACCGCTCCGGCATCCGCATCACCGACGAAGAACTGAACCAGGCCGTCGGCACCATCGCTCAACGCAACAACATGAGCATTGATCAGTTTCGTGCGGCCCTGGCCCGTGACGGTTTGTCCTATGAGGACGCCCGTGACCAGATCCGCCGCGAAATGATCATCAGCCGTGTGCGTCAGCGCCGTGTGGCCGAACGTGTGCAGGTATCGGAGCAGGAAGTGAAGAACTTCCTGGCCTCGGACCTGGGCAAGATGCAGCTCTCCGAAGAACTGCACCTGGCCAATATCCTGATCCCGACACCGGACAGCGCCAACGCCGAGCAACTCAATGCCGCAGCGGCCAAGACCCAGGCGATCTATGACCGTCTCAAGGCCGGCGCCGACTTTGCCCAGATGGCCATCGCCCAGTCCGGCAGCGACAACGCTCTCGAAGGCGGCGACATGGGCTGGCGTAAAGCTGCTCAATTGCCACCGCCGTTTGACCGTGAGCTGAGCGCCATGGAAGTAGGTGGCATCACCCAGCCTGCGCGCACCCCTGGCGGCTTCATCATTCTGAAGTTGCTGGAACGCCGCGGCGGTGAAACTTCGTTGAAAGACGAAGTGCATGTTCGCCATATCCTGGTCAAGCCAAGCGAAATCCGCACCGAGGCTCAAACCAAGGAACTGGCGCAAAAGATCTATGAGCGCATCGAAGGCGGTGAAGACTTCGCCACCCTGGCCAAAAGCTTCTCGGAAGACCCGGGTTCTGCCCTCAACGGCGGCGACCTGAACTGGATCGACCCACGAGCCCTGGTGCCCGAGTTCCAGCAAGTCATGAACGATACGCCCCAAGGCGTGCTGTCCAAGCCGTTCAAGACCCAATACGGTTGGCATGTCCTGGAAGTCCTTGGCCGCCGCGCCACCGACAACACCAGCCAGGCCCGTGAGCAGCAAGCACTGACCGTATTGCGGAACCGCAAATACGACGAAGAGCTGCAAACCTGGCTGCGTCAGATCCGTGACGAAGCCTACGTGGAAAACAAGCTTCCTGGCGCCGACACAACAGGCACCGACCAGGCAGTCCAGTGAAACCCCAGCGTTTCGCATTGACACCCGGCGAGCCGGCCGGCATAGGTCCAGACCTGTGCCTGCTGCTCGCCGCGCAAGCCCAGCCTCACCCCCTGATTGCCATTACCAGCCGCGACCTGCTCCTTGAGCGGGCCGCGCAACTGGGCGTGGCTGTCGACTTGCTGCCCGTTTCGCCGGGCAACTGGCCCGACCAGCCGGCACCTGCCAATAGCTTGTACGTGTGGGACACCCCGCTGCAGGCCAAGGTGGTCGCCGGGCAACTGGACAAGGCCAACGCTGCCTTCGTCCTGGAGACTCTGACCCGGGCCGGACAAGGCTGCATCGACGGCGACTTCGCCGGGATGATCACTGCGCCCGTGCATAAAGGCGTGATCAACGAAGCCGGCATCGCCTTTTCCGGGCATACCGAGTTTCTCGCAGAACTGACCCACACCGAACAAGTGGTGATGATGCTGGCAACCCGCGGCCTGCGCGTGGCACTGGTGACCACTCACCTGCCCTTGCGCCAGATTGCCGATGCCATTACCCCCGAGCGCCTGGAGCGTGTAACGCGCATCCTGCACGCTGACCTGCAACAAAAATTCGGCATCGCCCAGCCGCGAATCCTGGTGTGTGGCCTCAACCCCCATGCGGGTGAAGGTGGCCACCTGGGCCATGAAGAAATCGACATTATCGAACCGACACTAGAGCGCCTGCGCCAAGACGGCATGGACCTGCGTGGCCCATTGCCTGCGGACACTCTGTTTACCCCCAAATATCTGGAGCACTGCGATGCAGTGCTGGCGATGTACCATGACCAGGGGCTGCCCGTGCTGAAATACAAAGGTTTCGGCGCCGCAGTCAACGTGACGCTGGGCCTGCCGATCATCCGCACCTCCGTCGACCATGGCACCGCCCTGGACCTGGCGGGCAGCGGCAAGATCGATACCGGCAGCCTGCACGTGGCCCTGGAAACCGCCTATCAGATGGCCGAGACCCGTATATGACCGAGCATTACCAACACCGGGCGCGCAAGCGCTTCGGGCAAAACTTCCTGCACGATGCCGGCGTTATCGACCGCATCCTGCGCTCCATCCATGCCAAGCCCGAAGACCGCCTGCTGGAAATCGGCCCGGGCCAGGGCGCACTGACCCAGGGCCTGCTCAATAGCGGCGGCCAACTGGATGTGGTTGAGCTGGACAAGGACCTGATCCCGATCCTCAACCAGCAATTCGCTGGCATGCCCAACTTCAACCTGCACCAGGGCGACGCGCTGAAGTTTGACTTCACCAGCCTCAATGCCGCCCCCAACAGCCTGCGCGTGGTCGGCAACTTGCCGTACAACATCTCCACGCCACTGATCTTTCACCTGCTGAACAACGCAGGGATCATCCGCGACATGCATTTCATGTTGCAGAAGGAAGTGGTCGAGCGCTTGGCCGCCGGCCCTGGCGGCGGTGATTGGGGTCGCCTGTCGATCATGGTCCAGTACCACTGCCGGGTCGAGCACCTGTTCAATGTCGGGCCGGGCGCGTTCAATCCACCACCGAAAGTCGATTCGGCGATTGTGCGTCTGGTGCCCCACGCGGTCCTTCCTCATCCGGCCAAGGATCATCGCCTGCTGGAGCGGGTAGTGCGTGAAGCGTTCAACCAGCGCCGCAAGACCCTGCGCAATACACTCAAGGCATTGCTGAGCAACGCCGAGATCGAAGCCGCCGGTGTCGACGGCAGCCTGCGCCCGGAGCAGTTGGACCTGGCCGCGTTTGTACGTCTGGCGGACCAGCTAGCTATCCAGCCAGCGCCGACGGCGGAATAAGCCGCAGAGGCTTGATGCAATGCGATCCACATGTGGGAGTAGGCTTGCCAGCTCCCACACTTGTTTTTGCTGGCCCCACTCCCAGCGCCCGCCGCAGTTCCAATGTGTGCGGGCTTGCCAGCTCCCACATTTGCGCAGCGCGACACTGGTAGCGCTTCGTCATCTGCCAGGACGGCATCGTTTACCAAGCCAGACACATGTCTGGCCTAGTGCCCTCCTCATGGCCTAGACTGATCCGCATCTGCTGTCCTCCGCTTTTGCTCTTAAGGCCTCTTGCATGTCCGATCCTCGCTATCAGATCGACGTCAGCGTCGTCACCCGCTTCCTGGCGGAACAATCGCAACCTGAACAGAACCGCTTTGCCTTTGCCTACACCGTCACGGTGAAGAACAACGGCCAGGTGGCCGCCAAGCTGCTGTCGCGCCATTGGGTCATCACCGACGGCGACGGCCATGTCGAGGAAGTGCGCGGTGCGGGTGTCATCGGCCAACAGCCACTGATCGACAGCGGCGCCAGCCACACCTACAGCAGCGGCACCGTGATGACCTCCAAGGTCGGCACGATGCAAGGCAGCTATCAAATGCTTGCCGAAGACGGCAAACACTTCGACGCCATCATCGCCCCCTTCCGCCTGGCGGTACCGGGAGCCCTGCACTGATGGCGACCTATGCTGTCGGCGACCTGCAAGGCTGCCTGGAGCCGCTCAAATGCCTGCTTGACCGTGTAGCCTTCGACCCAGCCCAAGATCGTCTGTGGCTGGTGGGCGATCTGGTCAACCGTGGCCCGCAATCCCTGGAAACCCTGCGCTTTCTTTATGGCATGCGCGACGCCCTGGTGTGCGTGCTGGGCAACCATGACCTGCACCTGCTGGCGGTCGGCAATAACATCGAGCGCCTGAAAAAGGGCGATACCCTGCGCGAAATCCTCGAAGCTCCGGATCGCGCCGAGTTGCTGGACTGGCTGCGCCGGCAAAAGCTCGTGCACTACGACGAGGGCCGCAATACCGCCCTGGTGCATGCGGGCATCCCACCGCAGTGGAGCCTGAAAAAAGCCCTTAAATGTGCTGCCGAGGTTGAAACCGCCCTGGCCGATGACACGCTGTTCGCCACCTACCTGGACGGCATGTACGGCAATGAGCCAGTGAAGTGGGATAACGATCTGACCGGCGTTGCCCGCCTACGGGTCATTACCAACTACTTCACGCGCATGCGCTTTTGCACCGCCGAAGGCAAACTCGACCTCAAGAGCAAGGAAGGCGCCGAAACCGCCCTGCCCGGCTACAAGCCCTGGTTTACCCACAAGGAGCGCAAGACCCGCGAAACGAAGATCATCTTCGGTCACTGGGCCGCCCTTGAAGGTCACTGCGACGAGCCTGGGGTATTTGCCCTCGACACCGGGTGTGTCTGGGGCGGAGCCATGACCCTGATGAACATCGACACCGGCGAGCGCCTGAGCTGCCAGTGTGAATCCCCCCTTCCCGTTACACTGCCGGCTGCCGCCAAGCGCTAGACGCCGCTTGCCGCCCGCCCAAGGAGCCCGCCATGAGCGAATTCAAACGTATCCCTCCCGAACAAGCCCAGGCCCTGCGTGAGCAAGGCGCCTTGGTGGTGGATATCCGTGATCCCCAGACTTACGCCCTGAACCACATCAAGGGCGCACAGCACCTGGACAACCACAACATTGCCGATTTCATCCGCGCCGCCGACCTCGACGCGCCAGTGATCGTGGCCTGCTATCACGGCAACTCCAGCCAGAGCGCGGCGGCCTATCTGGTCAGCCAGGGGTTCTCCGATGTCTACAGCCTGGACGGCGGCTTTGAGCTGTGGCGTACGACGTATCCTGCGGAAACTGCCACAGGCGATTCGCAATAATTTTTTTCAAACCCCGCTACCCCGCGTGACGCTTGGGCTCGCGCCGTTTCTGAGAAACGGCGCACCCAAACTAATTAGGCATCTCGCCTTGACCTCCCGTATTCCCAACTATCATTAAGCGCAGGCCATCCAAAACAGGGGAGAGCCGGTACACCGGCGTGCGGGTCATCGGTAGCGTTTCAGGGTGTTCTGGGGGGAAATGGCCACGGCAAACGCCGCTGGCTGCCAGCATCGACTGATTGATCCGGCGTCGGCTCCACGTATCGAGCGAGGTGACGACGTCATGAGTATTTTTAGCCACTTCCAACAACGCTTCGAGTCCACCCAGCAGGAAGAACTCACGCTGCAGGAGTATCTTGAGCTGTGCAAAAAGGACCGCAGCACCTATGCGTCTGCCGCCGAGCGCCTGCTACTGGCGATTGGCGAACCGGAGCTGGTAGACACCTCCAACAACTCGCGGCTGTCGCGAATATTCTCCAACAAGGTGATCCGCCGCTACCCGGCCTTTGAAGACTTCCATGGCATGGAAGAATGCATCGACCAGATCGTCTCCTACTTCCGCCATGCCGCCCAGGGCCTGGAAGAGAAGAAACAGATTCTCTACCTGCTCGGCCCCGTGGGCGGCGGTAAATCTTCCCTGGCCGAAAAGCTCAAGCAACTGATCGAAAAGGTGCCCTTCTACGCGATCAAGGGCTCTCCGGTGTTCGAATCGCCCTTGGGCCTGTTCAACGCCACAGAAGATGGCGCGATCCTCGAAGAAGACTTCGGCATCCCACGGCGCTATCTCAACACCATCATGTCGCCCTGGGCCACCAAGCGCCTGACCGAGTTCGGCGGCGATATCAGCCAGTTCCGGGTGGTGAAGCTCTATCCGTCGATTCTCAACCAGATCGGCGTCGCCAAGACCGAACCGGGGGATGAAAACAACCAGGATATTTCTGCGCTGGTGGGCAAGGTGGATATCCGCAAGCTGGAGGAGTTCCCGCAGAACGACGCCGATGCCTACAGCTACTCGGGCGCACTGTGCCGGGCCAACCAGGGCCTGATGGAGTTCGTGGAGATGTTCAAGGCGCCGATCAAGGTGCTGCACCCACTGCTCACCGCCACCCAGGAAGGCAACTACAACAGTACCGAAGGCCTCGGGGCGATTCCGTTCACTGGCATCCTGCTGGCCCACTCCAACGAATCGGAGTGGCACACCTTCCGCAACAACAAGAACAACGAAGCCTTCATCGACCGGATCTATATCGTCAAGGTGCCGTACTGCCTGCGGGTCAGCGATGAAATCAAGATCTACGACAAATTGCTGTTCAACAGTTCCCTGGCCAAGGCCCATTGCGCGCCAGACACCCTGAAGATGCTCGCCCAGTTCACGGTGCTGTCGCGTCTCAAGGAGCCGGAAAACTCGAATATCTACTCGAAAATGCGCGTCTACGACGGGGAGAACCTCAAGGACACCGATCCCAAGGCCAAGTCGATCCAGGAATACCGCGACACGGCGGGCGTCGATGAGGGCATGAATGGCCTGTCGACCCGCTTCGCCTTCAAGATCCTGTCCAAGGTCTTCAACTTCGACCCCCATGAGATCGCCGCCAACCCGGTACACCTGCTCTATGTACTGGAGCAGCAGATCGAACAAGAGCAGTTCCAGGCTGAAACCCGCGAGCGTTACCTGCGTTTTCTCAAAGAGTACCTGGCGCCGCGCTATATCGAGTTCATCGGCAAGGAGATCCAGACCGCCTACCTGGAGTCCTACAGCGAATACGGCCAGAACATTTTCGACCGCTATGTGCTGTACGCCGACTTCTGGATTCAGGATCAGGAATACCGCGACCCCGAAACCGGCGAGATCCTCAACCGCGTAGCCCTCAACGAAGAGCTGGAGAAGATCGAAAAACCGGCCGGCATCAGCAATCCGAAGGATTTCCGCAACGAAATCGTCAACTTCGTACTGCGCGCCCGGGCCAACAACAACGGCAAGAACCCGACCTGGCTCAGCTACGAGAAGCTGCGGGTGGTCATCGAGAAAAAAATGTTTTCCAACACCGAGGATCTGCTGCCGGTCATCAGCTTCAACGCCAAGGCCAGCAAGGAGGACCAGCAAAAACACAACGACTTCGTCACACGAATGGTCGAGCGCGGCTACACCGACAAACAGGTACGGCTGCTCTCCGAGTGGTACCTGCGGGTGCGCAAATCGCAGTAAGGCAGCGACAGGCGTGCGCTGCCGGGCCCCTGGCCTGGCAGTTGACCGCTTGTCTCTAAGCTTCCAGCTCGCGGCTTGAAGCTTGTAACGTGAAGCTGCCCGGAGGGCTCCCTATGAGCTATGTGATCGACCGACGCCTCAATGGCAAGAACAAGAGCACGGTAAACCGCCAGCGGTTCCTGCGGCGTTACCGTGACCACATCAAAAAGGCCGTCGAAGAGGCGGTGAGTCGCCGCTCCATTACCGATATGGAGCACGGCGAGCAGATCAGCATTCCCGGCCGGGACATCGACGAACCGGTGCTGCATCACGGCCGCGGCGGCAAACAGACCGTGGTTCATCCGGGAAACAAGGAATTCACCACTGGCGAGCATATCCAGCGCCCTCAGGGCGGTGGCGGCGGCAAAGGCCCAGGCAAGGCCGGCAACTCCGGCGAAGGCATGGATGAGTTCGTGTTCCAGATTACCCAGGAGGAATTCCTCGAATTCATGTTCGAGGACCTGGAGCTGCCCAACCTGGTCAAGCGCAACCTGACCGGCACTGACACCTTCAAGACCGTGCGCGCCGGTATCAGCAACGAGGGCAACCCCTCGCGCATCAATATCATCCGCACCCTGCGTTCGGCCCATGCACGGCGTATCGCCCTGTCTGGCAGCAGCCGCGCCAAACTGAGGGAAGCCAAGGAAGAATTGGCGCGCTTGAAGCGCGAAGAGCCGGACAACTTCGGCGATATCCAGGAAATAGAAGCAGAAATCGAGAAACTCAGCGCGCGTATCCACCGCGTGCCGTTCCTCGACACCTTCGACTTGAAATACAACCTACTGGTCAAGCAACCCAACCCCAGCTCCAAGGCGGTGATGTTCTGCCTGATGGACGTTTCCGGCTCCATGACCCAGGCGACCAAGGACATCGCCAAGCGCTTCTTTATTCTGCTGTACCTGTTTCTCAAGCGTAACTACGACAAGATCGACGTGGTGTTTATCCGCCATCACACCAGCGCCCGCGAGGTCGACGAGGAAGAGTTTTTCTATTCGCGGGAGACCGGCGGCACCATCGTGTCCAGTGCGCTGAAGCTGATGCAGGAAATCATGGCTGAGCGCTACCCAGCCAACGAATGGAACATCTACGCGGCCCAGGCTTCCGACGGCGACAACTGGAACGACGACTCGCCCATCTGCCGCGACATCCTGATCAACCAGATCATGCCGTTCGTGCAGTACTACACTTATGTGGAGATTACCCCCCGCGAGCACCAGGCCCTGTGGTTTGAATACGAGCGCATCGGTGAAGCCTTCGCCGATACCTTCGCCCAGCAACAACTGGTCTCGGCCGGCGATATCTATCCGGTCTTCCGTGAACTCTTCCAGCGCAGGTTAGTGACATGACCGCCAAAGAGCATAAGCGCCAACCCATTTCCACGGGGTCCGAATGGACCTTCGAACTGATCCAGGCCTATGACCGGGAAATCAGCCGCATTGCGGCCGGTTATGCCCTGGATACCTATCCCAACCAGATCGAAGTGATCACCGCCGAACAGATGATGGACGCGTATGCCTCGGTGGGCATGCCCCTGGGCTATCACCATTGGTCCTACGGCAAGCACTTCCTCAGCACCGAGAAGTCCTACAGCCGTGGTCAGATGGGCCTGGCCTACGAAATCGTGATCAACTCCGACCCGTGCATCGCCTACCTGATGGAAGAAAACACCATCTGCATGCAGGCACTGGTGGTGGCCCACGCGTGCTACGGCCACAACAGTTTCTTCAAGGGCAACTATCTGTTCCGCACCTGGACCGACGCCAGTTCGATCATTGATTACCTGGTGTTCGCCAAGCAGTACATCATGCAATGCGAGGAGCGCCACGGGATCGACGCCGTGGAAGACCTGCTCGACTCCTGCCATGCCTTGATGAACTACGGGGTAGACCGCTACAAACGCCCTTACCCCATTTCCGCCGAAGAGGAACGGCTGCGGCAGAAGGACCGTGAAGAGCATCTGCAAAAGCAGATCAACGACTTGTGGCGCACCATCCCCAAGCGCGCCGACAAGAACAGCGACAAAGACAATGCACGCTTCCCCAGCGAACCCCAGGAAAACATCCTGTACTTCCTGGAAAAGCACGCCCCGTTGCTGGAGCCGTGGCAACGGGAGATCGTGCGGATCGTGCGCAAGATCGCCCAGTATTTCTACCCCCAGCGCCAGACCCAGGTGATGAACGAAGGCTGGGCTACGTTCTGGCATTACACCCTGATAAACGACCTCTACGACGAAGGGCTGGTGACCGACGGTTTCATGATGGAGTTCCTCACCTCCCATACCAGCGTGGTCTTCCAGCCAGGCTTCGACAGCCCCTACTACAGCGGCATCAACCCTTATGCCCTGGGCTTTGCCATGTACCGGGATATCCGGCGCATGTGCGAACACCCGACCGAGGAAGATCGCCGCTGGTTCCCGGAGATCGCCGGCAGCGACTGGCTATCGACCCTCAAGTTCGCCATGAGCAGCTTCAAGGATGAGAGCTTTATCCTGCAGTACCTGTCGCCCCAGGTGATTCGTGATCTCAAGCTGTTCAGCATTATGGATGACGACCTCAAGGACGACCTGCTGGTACCTGCCATTCACGACGAAGCCGGTTACCGCACCATCCGCGAGACCCTGGCGGCCCAGTACAACCTGGGCAACCGCGAGCCCAACGTGCAGATCTACAGCATCGATATGCGCGGCGACCGCTCCCTGACCCTGCGCCACCAGCAGCACGACCGCAAACCCCTGGGCGAATCCACGGATGAAGTGCTCAAGCACCTGCACCGGCTATGGGGTTTTGATATCCATCTGGAGACGCTGCAAGGCGACCAGATCATGAAAACCCACCATGTTCCGCCGCGCAACGAACACAACGACAACGACTACGGCCGCCTGGACCTGGCCGTGGTTCACCTTTGATGCAGCAATGCCTCCATTGGCCTGGCACAGGCGTTATCCTGTAGGGCTAATGGAGGCTTTTTCATGCAAATCTACAAAGTCGGCGGAGCGGTACGTGATCGCTTGCTGGGCATTCCCGTTACCGATGTCGATCGGGTCGTCGTAGGCGCCACCACCGAAGAAATGCTCGCCCTGGGCTATCGGCCTGTAGGCTCTGATTTTCCGGTGTTCCTGGACCCGAAAAACAACGAGGAGTACGCCCTCGCCCGTACCGAGCGCAAGAGCGGCCGGGGGTATGGCGGCTTTGTGTTTCATGCCAGCCCTGAAGTCACCCTCGAACAAGACTTGATCCGTCGCGACCTGACCATCAACGCCATGGCTGAAGACGACGACGGCAACCTGACCGATCCCTATCATGGCCAACGCGATCTGCAAGCCCGAGTGTTGCGCCACGTTTCCCCGGCGTTCGCCGAAGATCCCTTACGTGTGTTGCGGGTGGCACGGTTTGCCGCACGTTATGCCAGCCTCGGTTTCACTGTCGCCCCCGAAACCCTGGAACTGATGCGCCAACTCAGTGACTCTGGCGAACTGGATGCCCTGACCCCGGAGCGCAGTTGGAAGGAAATTTCCCGGGCGCTGATGGAAGATCAACCCCAGGTGTTTATCCAGGTGCTGCGCGACTGCCACGCCCTGAAAACCTTGCTGCCGGAAGTGGACGCGCTGTTCGGTGTACCCCAACCCGAAGCCCACCATCCGGAAATTGATACCGGCATCCATACCCTGAGCGTGCTGGAACAGGCAGCCCTCCACGCCCAACCCTTGACTGTGCGCTGGGCTTGCCTGCTGCATGATCTGGGCAAGGGCCTGACCCCTGTGGATAAGTTGCCCCGGCATATTGCTCACGAGCAGCGGGGCCTGAAGCTGATCAGAGCGGTCAATGAACGCTTCAAAGTACCGAAGGATTGCCAGGAACTGGCACTTTTGGTTGGCGAGTATCACACCCACGGCCATCGCGCCCTGGAGCTGAAAGCCTCGACCCTGCTGGAGTTGCTGCAGAGTTTTGACGTATTCCGCCGACCACAGCGTTTTGAAGAGTTTGTTGTCGCCTGCGAAATGGACGCACGGGGCCGCAAGGGCCTTGAGCAGCGAAGTTATCCACAGGCGGATTATTTACGCGGTGCTGCGCGGGTAGCACGGGGGGTGGCGGCGGCGCCATTGCTGGAGAAAGGCTTCAAGGGCCCGGAACTGGGTGAGGCTCTCAAGCGTGAGCGGCTCAAAGCCCTGAAAGCCTACAAAGAACACCATTCACTGCAGGAGCGGGGGGACGCCTAGTGCTTGCCCGCGCCTACAGAAGAGCGTCCGGGGTCAGTTGCCGGTCGCGCCATTTGAAGGCAACCGGGGCCAGCACCTGCTCAATCTGTGCATCCCGCCACAGCACGGCAAATGTCTTGCCCACTTCAGGATGCACACGCTCCGGCGCCATCAACGACAGCGGCCACAGCACAAAGGCGTTCTTCAGGATCTCTGCGCGCGGCAACACCAGCCCATCGAAATTCCCTGTCAGGTCGCCATACAGCAGCACATCAATATCCAGGGGCAAGCCCTTGCGATCCGGCGCGTAACGGCCATTGTCAGCCTCGATGACCTTCAACCTGCGGTCCAACTCCATCAACGACAGATCGGTATACGCCGACACCACCAGGTTGAAAAACGGCCCACTCTTGATCCCCACCGGCTGGCTTTCGAACACGGCGGAACAACGCATATCGGTCAAAAAGCCATCTAACGCCTCAAGCCCCGCCTGCAAATGGGGCTCGCGCTCGATATTACTGCCAAGACCAAGGTAAACCTGAGTTAGCGACATCCGCGCTCGATCTCCACGCCCACGCCCTTGGCGGCCGGGACGGCACCGGGCTTGGTCAACTTGAGGTGCAGCCAGGGGATCTGGAACTCCTCCATCAAGACTTGCGCCAGGCGCTCGGCGAACGTTTCCACCAGTTGGAACTGCGCCTGCTCGGCAAACGCCTGGATGCGGGTGCAAACACTGGCGTAATCGAGGGCCAGGGTCAGGTCATCACCAGCTGCGGCGGGGCGATTGTCCCAGGCGAAACTCAGGTCCAGGCGCAGGCACTGACGGATACCGCGCTCCCAGTCGTAGGCCCCGATTACGGTGTCAACTTCCAGGCCTTCGATAAACACTCTGTCCAAGCACTCTTCTCCACAGCACGACAAGGGCGCAATGCCCCGTTAGAATCAAGGCGTCCTCGCCCGGAATAGTTAGCATGTCTTGGTTACTGGCGACCCTCGCCTACCTGCTCGGCTCGCTGTCCTTTGCCATCTTGCTCAGCCGCCTGACGGGAAATCCCGACCCGCGAATGAGTGGCTCAGGCAATGCCGGCGCCACCAATATGTTGCGCCTGGCCGGCAAGAAGCTCGCCGTACTCACGCTGCTTGGCGACGTGTGCAAAGGCCTTTTGCCCGTACTGATCGCCGATCTCGCCGGCCTCTCCCTGCAACAACAAGCCTGGATCGGTGTATGCGCCGTCCTCGGCCATCTGTTCCCGCTGTACTTTCGCTTTCGCGGTGGCAAGGGCGTCGCGACGGCGGCCGGCATGCTGCTGGGGATCTACCCACCGGCAGCCCTGCTAGCGGTGGCCGCCTGGCTGCTGACGTTCTACCTGACCCGCACCAGCTCCCTTGCCGCATTGATCGCCACGCCCCTGACCCTGCCATTGCTGGCCTGGCAGGAGCCGGTGGCCCTGCTGCCGATGAGCGTACTCACCCTGCTGATTGTATGGCGCCATCGCGGCAATTTACGCGACCTGTTTGCCGGGCGCGAACGGCATTTTTAAATACGCCGGCTGAACCCGCCTCATGTTCGTCGATCACAACGGCGGCAATTGCTCCATCGGCCAACGCGCCTGCACGCTGATGGCCAGGCTTTCATGCTGGCCAGCCTGCAATCGCTGGCAACCGGCGAAGGCGATCATCGCGCCGTTGTCGGTGCAGAACTCGGGGCGAGCGTAAAACACCTCGCCCTTGAGGTCGCCGAGCATTTTTTCCAATGACAGACGCAAGGCCTTGTTGGCGCTGACGCCGCCTGCAATGACCAGGCGCTTCATGCCGGCCTGTTTCAAGGCACGCTTGCACTTGATGGTCAAAGTCTCCACCACCGCCTGCTGGAACGCCAGAGAGATGTCGCAACGGGCTTGCTCGCTGTCGTCCCCGGCGCTGACGCTTTGCTGCCAGGTGTTCAAGGCAAAGGTTTTCAAGCCACTGAAGCTGAACATCAGGCCAGGGCGATCACACATCGGGCGCGGGAAGGTATAGCGCCCGGCCACGCCTTTTTCCGCCAGACGCGCGATTTCCGGACCACCGGGATAATTGAGGTTCATCATCTTGGCGGTCTTGTCGAAAGCCTCGCCGGCAGCATCGTCCAGGGTCTCCCCCAGAAGCGTGTACTGGCCGATTGCATCGACCTGAACCAGCTGCGTATGGCCACCGGAAACCAACAAAGCGACGAACGGGAACCCAGGCGGGTTTTCTTCCAGCATCGGCGCCAGTAAATGGCCTTCCATATGGTGCACGCCGAGGGCTGGAATACCCCAGGCAAACGCCAGCGCCTGGGCGCAGGAGGCCCCAACCAGCAGGGCCCCGACCAATCCCGGGCCGGCGGTATAGGCGATGGCATCAATCTCGGTGGCGACGCAACCGGCCTCGTCCAACACCTGACGAATCAGTGGCAGCATGCGTTTGACGTGATCCCGGCTGGCAAGCTCGGGCACCACGCCGCCGTAGGCCCGGTGCAGGTCGATCTGACTGAACAGCGCATCGGCCAAAAGCCCGCGTTCACTGTCGTAAAGCGCGACGCCGGTCTCGTCGCAGGAGGTTTCTAAGCCCAGTACTAACATGGGTTTGCGCCTTGTAGAGGCTGAATTCGAAGGCGCGCATAATAGTCGCCACTTCCCCTCCCGACTAGCGGTTTTCGATCAGAGGCTTTGCATTCCGGGCAATGAGGGGTTAACATCCGCAACCCTTAAAAACCGACGACCTCAGCCGCGAATTTTTTGCGACGAGAACGTTGATTCCCGGTAATGAAAGAAGGTAGCTCTGGATGCCAGCCGTCAAAGTAAAAGAGAACGAACCCTTCGACGTAGCTCTGCGTCGTTTCAAGCGCTCCTGCGAAAAAGCCGGTGTTCTGGCTGAAGTTCGTAGCCGCGAATTTTATGAGAAGCCAACTTCTGAGCGTAAGCGCAAAGCAGCAGCCGCTGTTAAGCGTCACGCCAAGAAAGTTCAGCGCGAGCAGCGCCGCGCCGTTCGTCTGTACTAATACACAGACGTTCGTAGCAAGCTTCTGCCAAGCCCGGCCCTCAGCCGGGCTGTTGGCATTTGCGGATATCGCTTGATGCTTCACCGTCGACGCCGCACATGCGACCGAGACAAAGCTTCACACGTCAGGACTGGCTCTTTTGCCAGCGGTGCGCGTCTCTTCTGACGAGCCTATCAAGGCTACTGACGAGCACACTTATTTTCCAAGCAGGCGATCAATAGGTCGACTGTGCCCCATGATGAGCTCCCGAGGCCGCACTGGCCGCGACCGGACTCCAGGGCAACACTTTCAAACACGTCGAAGACTGATTGGAACTACCGTCAGTGAACACTCGACAGATACACTTCCTGACAGCCCAAACAGACATTTGATGATCAAGCCGCCAACATGCGCGCCTTGAGTGCGTCACGGGATCTCATTTACACGCAGTGATGACGAGAACGCCATGGCCGGGCTAATTCCCCAGAGCTTTATTGACGACCTTCTGAACCGCACCGACATCGTCGATGTTGTCAGCTCACGCGTGCAAATGAAAAAGGCCGGCAAGAACTACACGGCCTGCTGCCCATTCCACAAAGAAAAGACCCCATCGTTCAGCGTCAGTCCCGACAAGCAGTTCTACTACTGCTTCGGCTGCGGCGCGGGCGGCAACGCCCTCGGCTTTATCATGGACCACGACAACCTGGATTTCCCCCAGGCCGTCGAGGAACTGGCCAAAGCCGCCGGCATGGAAATCCCCCGCGAAGAAAGTGGCCGGCCGCACAAACCACGCCAGCCCACCGACTCGCCGTTGTACCCGCTGCTCACCGCCGCCGCCGAGTTCTACCGCCAGGCCCTGAAAAGCCATCCGCAGCGCAAGGCCGCCGTGGACTACCTCAAGGGCCGCGGCCTGACCGGGGAAATTGCCCGCGACTTCGGCCTGGGCTTCGCCCCGCCGGGCTGGGACAACCTGTACAAGCACCTGAGCAGCGACACCCTGCAGCAAAAAGCCATGATCGACGCCGGCCTCCTGGTGGAAAACGCCGAGACCGGCAAGCGCTATGACCGTTTCCGCGACCGGGTGATGTTCCCGATCCGCGACAGCCGTGGCCGCATCATCGCCTTCGGCGGCCGAGTACTGGGTGACGACAAGCCCAAATACCTGAACTCCCCGGAAACCCCGGTATTTCACAAGGGCCAGGAACTCTACGGCCTGTTTGAAGCGCGCAAGAACAACCGCAACCTCGATGAAATCATCGTGGTTGAAGGTTATATGGACGTGATCGCCCTGGCCCAGCAAGGCCTGCGCAATGCCGTCGCGACTCTCGGCACCGCCACCAGCGAAGAGCACATGAAGCGCCTGTTTCGTGTGGTGCCCAGCGTATTGTTCTGTTTCGACGGCGACCAGGCCGGGCGCAATGCGGCATGGCGTGCCCTCGAGGCCACCCTGTCGAGCCTCCAGGATGGACGCCGCGCACGTTTCCTGTTCCTGCCCGAAGGCGAAGACCCGGACACCCTGGTGCGCTCCGAAGGCACCGACGCGTTTCGCGCGCGCATCCACCAGCACGCACAGCCGCTGGCCGATTATTTTTTCCAGCAATTGACCGAAGAAGCCGATCCGCGCTCCCTCGAAGGCAAGGCCCACATGGCCACCCTCGCAGCACCGCTGATCGACAAGGTGCCCGGCGCCAACCTCAAGGCCCTGATGCGCCAGCGCCTGCTGGAAATCACCGGCCTGAGCGGCGAAGCGGTCAGCCAGCTGGTGCACAGCGCGCCCCAGGACGCGCCACCGGCCTATGACCCGGGCTTCGACTACGATGCCATGCCGGACTACGCTGACGTCCACCAGCCCCAAGAAGCCTTTGTGCCTCAACAGGACTGGACGCCGAAGAAACCCGGCGCCGGCGGCAAGAAATGGGACAAGAAGCCCTGGAGTAAAAACGGCAAGCGCGGCGATCGCGACGAGGCCTACGCCCCGCGCACGCCGGTGGCCGTGGAGGCGCCGACGCTGATTGCCCTGCGCACCCTGATCCACCACCCGCAACTGGCGGGAAAAGTGGAAAGCGCCGAACATTTTGCCAACGAAAGCAACACCTATGCCCAGGTGCTAATTGCCCTGATCGAGGCCGTACAGAAAAATCCTAAGCTAAACTCTATTCAGCTTATGGCTCGCTGGCACGGCACGGAACAAGGCCGCTTGTTGAAGGCTCTCGCGGAAAAGGAGTGGCTAATTGACGGCGATAACCTTGAACAACAGTTTTTAGACACCATTACTAGGTTATCCGCGGGCCAGCACACGCAGACCCTCGATGAACTCATCAAGAGAGCAAGGCAGCCGGGATTGTCGGCTGAAGAGCAAATTCAGATAGCAAAACAGATGCGCGACCTCTTAAAACAGAATGTTTCCGCATCAAACCCGACCTCAGCTGGCGTGTGAGGTCATAGCTCGGGTATAATCCTCGGCTTGTTTTTTGCCCGCCAAGACCTTCAGTGGATAGGGTGTTATGTCCGGAAAAGCGCAACAGCAGTCTCGTATCAAAGATTTGATCCTCCTGGGTCGTGAGCAGAAGTATCTGACTTACGCAGAGGTCAATGACCACCTGCCTGAGGATATTTCAGATCCTGAGCAGGTGGAAGACATCATCCGCATGATTAACGACATGGGGATCCCCGTACACGAGAGTGCTCCGGATGCGGACGCCCTTATGTTGGCCGACTCTGATACCGACGAAGCAGCCGCTGAAGAAGCAGCCGCCGCGTTGGCAGCAGTGGAGACCGACATCGGTCGCACGACTGACCCTGTGCGCATGTATATGCGCGAAATGGGTACGGTAGAGCTCCTGACACGGGAAGGCGAAATCGAAATCGCCAAACGTATCGAGGAAGGCATCCGTGAAGTGATGGGCGCAATTGCGCACTTCCCAGGCACGGTTGACCATATTCTGTCCGAGTACACTCGTGTGACCACCGAAGGTGGCCGCCTGTCCGACGTCCTGAGCGGTTATATCGACCCGGACGACGGCATTACCCCGCCGGCTGCCGAAATACCGCCGCCTGTCGACCCGAAAGCCGTGAAAGCGGACGACGAAACCGACGACGACGAAGCTGAAGCCAGCACCGACGACGACGAAGAAGTCGAAAGCGGTCCGGATCCCATCATCGCAGCCCAGCGCTTTGGCGCGGTCTCCGATCAGATGGAACTGGCGCGCAAGGCCCTGAAGAAGCATGGTCGTGGCAGCAAGCAGGCAACCGCCGAACTGCTGGCCCTGGCTGAGCTGTTTATGCCGATCAAACTGGTACCGAAGCAATTCGAAGGCCTGGTTGAACGGGTTCGTAGCGCCCTTGAGCGTCTGCGTGCACAAGAGCGTGCGATCATGCAGCTCTGTGTCCGTGATGCGCGCATGCCGCGTGCCGACTTCCTGCGCCAGTTCCCGGGCAATGAAGTTGACGAAAGCTGGACCGACGCACTGGCCAAGGGCAAAAGCAAATACGCTGAAGCCATTGGTCGCTTCCAGGCCGACATCGTTCGTTGCCAGCAGAAGCTGACTGCACTGCAGACCGAAACCGGTCTGACGATTGCCGAGATCAAGGACATCAACCGTCGCATGTCGATCGGCGAGGCCAAGGCCCGCCGCGCGAAGAAAGAGATGGTTGAAGCGAACTTGCGTCTGGTGATCTCCATCGCCAAGAAGTACACCAACCGTGGCCTGCAATTCCTCGACCTGATCCAGGAAGGCAACATCGGCTTGATGAAGGCTGTGGACAAGTTCGAATACCGTCGCGGCTACAAGTTCTCGACTTATGCCACCTGGTGGATCCGTCAGGCGATCACTCGCTCGATCGCCGACCAGGCCCGCACCATCCGTATTCCGGTGCACATGATCGAGACCATCAACAAGCTCAACCGTATTTCCCGGCAGATGTTGCAGGAAATGGGTCGTGAACCGACCCCGGAAGAGCTGGGCGAACGCATGGAAATGCCTGAGGATAAAATCCGCAAGGTATTGAAGATCGCTAAAGAGCCGATCTCCATGGAAACCCCGATCGGTGATGACGAAGACTCCCATCTGGGTGACTTCATCGAAGACTCGACCATGCAGTCGCCAATCGATGTCGCCACCGTTGAGAGCCTTAAAGAAGCGACGCGCGACGTACTGTCCGGCCTCACTGCCCGTGAAGCCAAGGTACTGCGCATGCGTTTCGGCATCGACATGAATACCGACCACACCCTTGAGGAAGTCGGTAAGCAGTTTGACGTGACCCGCGAGCGGATCCGTCAGATCGAAGCCAAGGCGCTGCGCAAGTTGCGCCACCCGACGAGAAGCGAGCATTTGCGCTCCTTCCTCGACGAGTGATCACAAAACCCCCAGGCCCAGGCCTGGGGGTTTTGCTTTGTGCAGATTAAATCCTCCCCGCGTCACTCCCCCTCGCAATGCCCGTCTACACTCGAAATATTCCCCGTGCCATAACGAGACCGTTATGCCCAGACTGCCGACCGTGCTACTGCTGTCGCTGCTGACCTGGACCGCGACGGCTGGCGCGTTGACTCTCACAGATGAAGAGCATGGCTGGTTGGCGGACCACCCAGAATTGCGCCTGGGCGTTGATGCCTCGTGGCCGCCGTTTGAATATCGCGATGAAGAAGGTCGCTATCAGGGCCTGGCCGCTGACTATGTGCGGCTGCTCCAGGAACGCCTGGGCATCAAGATCAAGCTGATAGAACCGGCCAACTGGAGCGCATTGCTGGAGCAGGCGCGGAACAACCAGCTCGACCTGTTGCCGGGCATCATGTCCACCCCGGAGCGTCAGGGCTTCCTCGCATTTTCCCGGCCTTACCTCGACTTCCCCATCGTCATTCTCGCCCATGAAGGCGGTGCCCAGCCCCGCTCCCTCAAGGACCTGTATGGCCTGAAGATCGCCGTGGTGGAGAACTATGCCCCCCACGAATTGCTGCGCACCCACCATCCCGACCTGAACCTGGTGGCGATGCCCAATGTCAGCTCGACGTTGCAGGCCCTGGCCACCGATGAGGTGGACGCCGTCGTCGGCGACCTCGCCTCCAGCGTCTGGAGCCTGCGCCAGCTCAAGCTCGACGGCTTGTATGTCAGTGGCGAAACGCCCTATCGCTACCAACTGGCAATGGGCGTGCCTCGAGAGAAAAAACTGCTGATTGGCATTCTGGATAAAGTGCTCGCCGACCTCAGCCCCAGCGAAATTAACGAGATCCAGGAGCACTGGGTCGGCAATGTCATTGATCACCGGGCGTTCTGGGCCGACTTGCTGCTCTACGGCCTGCCTGCCGTGCTGCTATTAAGTACCGTGCTGGCCATCGTCATTCGGATCAACCGCCGGCTCAGTTCGGAAATTTCCCGCCGGGTAGCCCTGGAGCAAAAACTGCGCAGCAGCGAATACCATTACCGCGGGCTGGTAGAGAGCCTCTCCGCCATAGCCTGGGAAGCTGACATCAACGATTTCACCTACAGCTACGTGTCACCCCACGCCGAAGAACTACTGGGCTATCCACGGGCTCACTGGCTGATCCCCGGCTTCTGGCGCAACATCATTCACCCCGCCGACCTGACCCGCGCCGACAGCTTCTGCCAGCAGGAAACCCGCGCCAACCGCGACCACAGCATTGATTACCGGGTGATCACCGCTGACGGCCGCTGCCTGTGGGTCAGGGACATTGTCAGCCTGATCAAGTATGGGCATGAGCCGGTTCTGCGTGGCCTGATGATTGATATCAGCGAAGCCAAGCGCACCGAGGAAGCGTTGCGGCTCTCGCAGGAGAAGTTCGCCTCGGTGTTCCAGCAGTGCCCGGACATCCTGGTAATCGCCCGCCTGTCCGATGGCTGTCTGCTGGAGGTCAACAAAGCATTCGAGGACCAGATTGGCCTGAGCGCCGCAGACGTCATTGGCAAGACCGCTACCGAGCTGAACATCTGGGGTATCCAGGGTGTGGGGCCCAACCTGCTCAAGCGCGTGCAGACCACCAGTATCCGCAACCTGGAGATGCCGTTCCTGCGCAGCAACGGCCAGGCGTTTACCGGGCTGATTTCTGCCGAACCCTTCCAGCTCGATACCACCGCAGCCTTGGTGGTGGTGGTGCGGGATATCACCCAACTGAAGGAAACCCAGCAACTGCTGCAGACTACCGAAGAGAAGTTCGCCAAGGCCTTCCACGCCTCGCCGGACGGCTTGTTACTGACCCGCCAGAGTGATGGCCTGCTGCTGGAAGTCAATGAAGGCTTTAGCCGTATCACCGGGTTCAACAGTGCGATGTCCCTGGACCAATCGACCCTGGACCTGGGCATCTGGGTGGACTTGAACGAACGCAAGCACATGCTCGAGCTGCTGCAGCGCGACGGCCTGGTGCGTGATTTCGTCTGCCATATCCGACGCAGTGACGGGCAGATTCGCCTGTGCGAGGTGTCCAGCCGCCCACTGCCCATCGGTGATGACGATTGCATGCTGACCATCGCCCGCGACATTACCGAACGCCAGTTGATGCAGGAAAAACTGCAACAGGCCGCAACAGTTTTCGAAAGTACCGCCGAAGGCGTATTGATCACCGATACCCGGCAGAACATCAGCGCCGTCAACCGTGCCTTCAGCGAAATCACTGGCTACAGCGAAGCCGAAGCCCTGGGCCACACCCCACGCCTGCTGGCTTCCGGCCTGCACGACAGCGCGTTCTACGCGGCGATGTGGCATCAATTGACCGCCAACGGCCACTGGCAAGGCGAGATCTCCAACCGGCGCAAGAACGGCGAGTTGTATCCCAGCTGGCTGACCATCAGCGCCGTGCGCAATCACGACCAGTCGATCACCCACTTCGTGGCGGTATTTGCCGATATCTCCAGCCTCAAGCACGCCCAGGCACGGCTTGACTACCAGGCGCACCACGACCCACTCACCGGCCTGCCCAACCGCACTCTGTTTGAGAATCGCCTGCAGGCCGCCCTCAATAACCAACAGGAAACCGGCAGCCAGGGCGCGGTGCTGTTTCTCGACCTCGACCGCTTCAAACACATCAACGACAGCCTCGGCCACCCGATTGGCGACCTGCTGCTCAAGGACATTGCCGTGCGCCTCAAGGAGCAGTTGCGCGATATCGACACCGTGGCCCGCCTGGGCGGTGACGAATTCATCATCCTGCTACCCGGCCTGCAACAAGCCAGCGACGCCCAGCACCTGGCCAATAAACTGCTGGCCTGCTTCACCCTGCCCTTCCAGGCGGGCGAGCACGAGTTCTTTATCAGCGCCAGCATCGGCACCAGCTTCTATCCCCAAGATGGCATCGACGTTGCCACCCTGGTCAAAAACGCCGATGCCGCCATGTACCGCTCCAAAGCCAAGGGCCGCAATCGGGTCGAACGCTACACCCAGGACCTCACCGCCCAGGCCAACGAGCGCGTCGCCCTCGAACACGAACTGCGGCGCGCCTTAGAGCGCGAAGAACTGTTTCTGTATTACCAACCCAAGCTGAGCCTGGAGACCCAACAACTGATCGGCGCCGAAGCCCTGATCCGCTGGCGCCACCCGACCTTCGGCGACGTGCCTCCCGAACACTTCATCGCCCTGGCCGAAGAAAACGGCATGATCCTGCAAATCGGCGACTGGGTCCTGGAACAGGCTTGCCGACAACTGCACCAGTGGCGCAAGTCCTATGACTACTTTGGCCCACTCTCCGTCAACCTCGCCGGTGCCCAACTGCGCCATCCCAACCTGCTGGGGCGCATCGAGCAACTGCTCCGGGACAACCACCTGGAGCCAGGGTGCCTGCAACTGGAAATCACCGAAAACTTCATCATGAGCCAGGCCGAAGAAGCCCTGGAAGTGCTGCATAAACTCAAGCGCCTGGGCGTACAGCTGGCCATCGACGACTTCGGCACCGGCTATTCATCCTTAAGCTACCTCAAGCGCCTGCCCCTGGACTTCCTGAAAATCGACCAGTCCTTCGTCCGCGGCCTGCCCGATGACCCCCACGACGCCGCCATCGTGCGCGCCATCATCGCCCTGGGTCACAGCATGCAATTCACCATCATCGCCGAAGGCGTAGAAACCCTCGCCCAACAGGCCTTCCTCACTGACGAAGGCTGCGAACAAATGCAAGGCTACATCGTCAGCCTGCCCCTGCCCCCCGACATATTCGCCGCGACCTTCCTTCACATGACCCATTCGGATTTTTCGGATAGCACAGTGGAGAAACCATCGTTATAATCCGCGACCTACTGAGGGCCTATAGCTCAGTTGGTTAGAGCAGGGGACTCATAATCCCTTGGTCGTAGGTTCGAGTCCTACTGGGCCCACCATACTCAAAGCCGCGCACTGCGCGGCTTTCGCGTTTCTAGCGGTCCCCCCAAGCACCACTGGCCATGAGCCTGTAACATGCTCCCCCATTGCCGCCCACGCCGGAGCCCATCTTGTCCGCCACCCGCCCTCCCGTTCTCGATGAAATCGACCGCCAACTAATCGCCGCCTTGCAGCTCAACGCCCGTGAAAGCGTGGCAATGCTTGCTCGGCAATTGGGGATTGCCCGCACCACGGTGACCTCGCGCCTGGCGCGTCTGGAAAAGACTCAGGTGATTACCGGTTATGGCGTGCGCCTTGGCCAGCGGGTGGTGGATGGGGGGCTGCAGGCGTATGTGGGGATCACGGTGCAACCGCGTTCCGGCAAGGAAGTGCTGCGCCGACTCAGTGCCATGGCTCAGGTCCAGCAGCTGTGTGCGGTCAGTGGTGAGTTTGACTATGTAGCCTGGCTGCGCACCGATTCGCCGGAGCAGCTGGATCAATTGCTAGACCAGATCGGCAGTGTCGATGGGGTGGAAAAGACCACCACCTCGATCATCCTCAGCAGCAAACTGGATCGCGGCCAGCCAATCTGACCTCCAGCTTCGTCACTTCGACTAAAAACAAATCAAACCGACGACACATTGCGTCTTATTAACGAGCGCTACGCTCCCTAGAATGGCTGCCATCTTTTCCTATACTTCACGGGTCGTGCCCCGCGGAGTTGCCAGCAAGGTCAGCCATGAACGCCACTCACAAGAACAATCGCCACCCTGCAGACGGTAAAAAACCTATCACCATCTTTGGTCCGGACTTCCCGTTCGCCTTCGATGACTGGATCGAACACCCGGCCGGGCTGGGCAGTATTCCTGCCGCCAACCACGGCGCCGAAGTGGCGATTGTCGGTGCGGGTATTGCCGGCCTGGTGGCCGCCTACGAGCTGATGAAGCTCGGTCTCAAGCCAGTGGTGTATGAAGCCTCCAAAATGGGCGGGCGCCTGCGCTCCCAGGCGTTTGAAGGAGCCGAAGGCATCATCGCCGAACTGGGCGGCATGCGTTTCCCGGTGTCGTCGACGGCGTTCTACCACTATGTGGATAAGCTGGGACTGGAAACCAAGCCCTTCCCCAACCCGTTGACCCCGGCTTCCGGCAGTACCGTGATCGACCTGGAAGGCCAGACCCATTACGCACAGAAACTCGCCGACCTTCCTGCGCTGTTCCAGGAAGTGGCTGACGCCTGGGCCGACGCCCTGGAGGCAGGTTCGCAGTTCAGCGATATCCAGCAAGCCATTCGCGACCGCGATGTACCACGGCTCAAAGAGCTGTGGAACACCCTGGTGCCGCTGTGGGATGACCGCACCTTCTACGACTTCGTCGCCACGTCCAAGGCGTTCGCCAAGCTGTCGTTCCATCACCGCGAGGTGTTCGGCCAGGTAGGTTTCGGCACCGGTGGCTGGGACTCGGACTTCCCCAACTCGATGCTGGAAATCTTCCGGGTGGTGATGACCAATTGCGACGACCACCAGCACCTGGTGGTCGGTGGCGTGGCGCAGGTGCCCATGGGGATCTGGCGCCACGTGCCGGAGCGTTGCGCCCATTGGCCAGCCGGCACCAGCCTCAGCTCCCTGCACCATGGCGCGCCCCGGGCTGGAGTCAAGCGCATTGCCCATGCTGCCGACGGGCGTTTCGCGGTCACCGACAATTACGGCGACACCCGGGAATACGCCGCCGTGCTGACCACCTGCCAGAGCTGGCTGCTGACCACTCAGATCGAGTGCGACGAAAGCCTGTTCTCGCAAAAAATGTGGATGGCTCTGGATCGCACGCGCTATATGCAGTCGTCGAAAACCTTTGTCATGGTCGATCGGCCTTTCTGGAAGGACAAAGACCCGGAAACCGGCCGCGACCTGATGAGCATGACCCTCACCGACCGCCTGACCCGTGGCACCTATCTGTTCGACAACGGCGACGATAAGCCAGGGGTTATCTGCCTGTCCTACTCGTGGATGAGCGACGCCCTGAAAATGCTGCCGCAGCCCATTGATAAACGGGTGAAGCTGGCCCTCGATGCGTTGAAAAAGATCTACCCGAAAGTCGACCTCAAGGCGCGGATCATCGGCGACCCGATCACCGTCTCCTGGGAGGCCGACCCGCACTTCCTCGGCGCGTTCAAGGGCGCGCTGCCGGGCCACTACCGCTATAACCAGCGCATGTACGCGCACTTCATGCAAAAGGATATGCCGGCCGAGCAGCGCGGGATTTTCATCGCGGGCGACGACGTATCCTGGACCCCTGCCTGGGTCGAAGGCGCAGTGCAGACCTCGCTGAACGCGGTTTGGGGCATCATGACCCACTTCGGTGGCAGTACCCACCCGCAAAACCCGGGTCCTGGGGATGTATTCGATGAGATCGGCCCCATCGCCCTGGCCGAATAAGGAGTCAAGCCATGCGTGTCGCCCTGTACCAATGCCCGCCATTGCCGCTGGATGTGGCCGGCAATCTCAAGCGCCTGCATAGCGTCGCCCATGAGGCGTCCGATGCAGATGTGCTGGTGCTGCCGGAGATGTTCCTCACCGGCTACAACATCGGTGTTGAAGCAGTGGGCGCGCTGGCCGAAGCGCAAGATGGGCCATCGGCACAAACCATTGCCGAACTGGCACAGAACGCGGGCCTGGCAATTCTGTACGGCTACCCGGAGCGGGCCGAAGATGGGCAGATCTACAATGCCGTGCAACTGATCGACGCCAATGGCCAGCGCCTGTGCAACTACCGCAAGACGCACTTGTTCGGTGATCTCGATCACTCGATGTTCAGCGCCGGCGGCGACGAATTCCCTATCGTCGAGTTGAACGGCTGGAAGCTGGGATTCCTCATCTGCTACGACCTGGAGTTCCCGGAAAACACCCGGCGTCTGGCCCTGGCCGGCGCCGAGTTGATCCTGGTACCGACGGCCAACATGGTGCCCTTCGACTTCGTCGCGGATGTCACCGTGCGGGCACGGGCCTTTGAAAACCAGTGCTATGTGGCCTACGCCAACTATTGCGGGCATGAGGACCAGATCCAGTATTGCGGGCAAAGCAGCATCGCGGCGCCGAATGGCCAACGTGTCGCCCAGGCCGGCCTGGATGAAGCGCTGATCGTCGCCACCCTCGACCGCCAGGCGATGCGCGACGCGCAAGCGGCCAATCACTACTTGGCAGACCGGCGCCCCGAGCTATACGCAGCGCTGCACAAGCACTGACCGCCGCGCTTTGCGCTAGCATAGGCACTTCCTACGTTCTGGAAGTGCTCATGCCTGTGCCGGCCCACCCTGATTATTTACAACTGACCCTGGCCAATGGCCTGCGGGTTTCCCTGCGTCATGCCCCACGCCTCAAGCGCTGTGCAGCAGCCTTGCGGGTAGCGGCTGGCAGCCATGACGCGTCGTTGGCCTGGCCGGGGCTGGCACATTTTCTCGAGCACCTGTTGTTTCTCGGCACCGAGGCTTTTCCTGCACCCAACGGTTTGATGGCTTACGTGCAGCGCCACGGCGGGCAGGTCAACGCCAGTACTCGCGAGCGCACCACCGACTTCTTCTTTGAAGTGCCCACCCCGGTGTTCGGCGACGCGCTGCAGCGCCTGGGCGATATGCTCGCCCACCCACGCCTGGCCATGGACGAGCAACTGCGCGAGCGTGAGGTGTTACAGGCGGAGTTTGTCGCCTGGTCCCAGGATGCCGAGGCACAGCTTCAAGTCGCGATACTTGAAGGCCTGGCAACTGGGCATCCGCTGCGGGGGTTTCATGCGGGTAATCGCGACAGTCTGCCGGTGCCACAGGAGGATTTCCAACAAGGGTTGCGCGGGTTTTATCAAGACTTCTATCAAGCCGGGCAAATGACCTTGAGCCTTGCCGGCCCACAGTCGCTCGAGGAGCTGCAAGCCCTGGCCCAGTGCTTTGCCGACAGCCTGCCCTCAGGCCACCTACGCCCGCAGCAGGCGCCACCGGCATTGATGGACGGCGATCAACATCGCTATCAACACCTCGACAAACAGCATCTGCACCACCTCATCGCCTGTAATGCACCCCGTGAAGCCCTGGAGTTCCTCTGCACCTGGCTGAATGCCGAAGCGGCCGGCAGTTTGCTCGCCGAGCTAAAAAGCCGGGAATGGGCAAGCGCGCTACATGCCAAGGTGCTGTACCAATTCGCCGGGCAGGCGTTGCTGGATATCGAATTCACCCTGGGGCCAAAGGGTTCACAACAGGCCCTGGCCATTGAAGCACTGTTAAACGACTGGCTGGGCTTTTTCGCTCACAGCGACTGGACCGCGCTGCGTGAAGAGTACGCCCTGCTGGTCGACCGCCAGCGACAAGTCCGGGGTGCCCTGGCTCTGGCGCGCCAGGACAGTGAACACCTCGAGGCGCAACTTTCCGAGCCCCACTGCCAAGCCCTCAAGGCCATGCTGAATACGCTGCAACCGACACCCGCGCAACGGGCCTGGCAACTGCCGCCGAGCAATCCATTCCTGCAACGGGCACCCCAGGAACAACGTCCCGGACTGATTCGTGGCCAGACCAGCGCCCATCGCGGCTTGCGTACTTTTGCCCAGGACCGCTCCCGTGGCCGGCGCGAACTGCCAGGCCTGTCGTTCAGCCAAGCATTGCCTGCCGATAGCGACGAAGGCGCCCTTTACCTGCGCTGGCAACTGGATTCGCCCGCGCAGGGCTTGGGCAACAGCCTGCAAACACTGCGGACCAACGCCCGTCAGGCCGGCGTGGAATTATCCTTCGAAGCCGTAGGCAATGACTGGCTGCTGAAAATGAGCGGGCTGCATGAACCGATGCCGGCCATCGTCGAGCAACTGGCACGGGACCTGACCCGGCCCGCTGCTAACCTTTGGCACAACGCACTCGCCAGCCCGGCGCCGCAGATGGCCATTCGCGAACTGCTCAAGGTACTACCGACCTGTTTTGCCGACACCGCTAACGGCAACGCGCTACCTGACCGGTGGGCCACCGCTCGCTGGCAAGGCTTGGGCATGGGCCTGCCGGCTGCGTGCGAAATGGCGATCAAAAATGCGGCGGCACGTCTACCCGGACACTGCACCGACAGTGAACACAAAGCCCTGTCCATCAACGGCCAACATCGCTGGCAAACCGTCACAACCGATGGCGACGAAGCCGCCTTGCTGCTGTTTTGCCCGGCCCCCAGCCAATCCCTCGCAGACGAAGCCGACTGGCGGTTGCTCGCTCACCTGGCGCAGGTCCCGTTTTACCAACGCCTACGTGTCGAGTTGCAAGTGGGCTACGCAGTATTCAGTGGCATCCGACAGTTCAATGGGCAAACCGGCCTGCTGTTTGGCGTGCAGTCGCCCAATGTCGCGCTTGCGAGCCTGCTCGAACACATCCAGGCCTTCCTCACGCAACTGCCAGCCTTGATCAAGGGGAACGACGACCTGGGCAACACCTCCCTGGCCCAGCAGTTCTCGCCACAGACACTGCCCAACGCCCAAGCCGCCGAGTTGCTCTGGCAGGCGCATTTGGCGGGGCATGGCGCGGACTATCTTGAGCAACTGCAACAGTTGATCCAGGCCCGCAACCGTCAGAACCTCGTCGATGCGGCGCAGCAACTCAAGCAAGCCGCCGGCGGCTGGCAGTGCCTGGCCAATGGTGCGGCGGTGGGCGATTACTGGCAGCAATGAAGCTAATCGTTGCCGATGCTGCAACAGGCTTTTTCTGCCAAGACAGCGCTAGCTCGGCGAGAAATGGGTAATATTCCCACACACATCTGAACATCTCCGTCAGGAGGTGGACTATATGTATTACTTGGTAGTAAACGTCCCATCCCTTCGTAGGAGTATGAATATGACTTGGTCCAAACCTGCTTACACTGATCTGCGTATCGGTTTTGAAGTCACCATGTACTTCGCCAGCCGCTGATTGCTTTTGTATTGCAATGCAACGCCTCGGCTCGCCGGGGCGTTTTTATTTTGAGTCTTGTGTGAAGGAGCGGCGATGTTTGTCCAGATTCTAGGTTCAGCCGCCGGTGGTGGCTTCCCGCAGTGGAACTGTAACTGTGTGAACTGCGCCGGCTTTCGCGACGGCAGCCTGCGGGCCCAGGCGCGCACCCAATCGTCCATCGCCCTCTCCGATGACGGCGTGAACTGGGTGCTGTGCAACGCTTCGCCGGATATCCGCGCCCAATTGCAGGGCTTTGCACCGATGCAACCCGGCCGGGCACTGCGTGATACCGGGATCAGCGCAATCATCTTGATGGACAGCCAGATCGACCACACCACCGGCCTGCTCAGCTTGCGTGAAGGCTGCCCGCACCAGGTATGGTGTACCGACATGGTCCATGAAGACCTGAGCACCGGTTTCCCGCTGTTCACCATGCTGACCCACTGGAATGGCGGCCTGGATTGGCAGCGCATCGAGTTGGATGCCAGCTTCACCATTCCCGCCTGCCCCAACCTGCGCTTCACCCCACTGCCCCTGCGCAGTGCCGCACCGCCCTACTCGCCCCATCGGTTCGACCCGCACCCCGGTGACAATATCGGCCTGATCGTCGAAGACCTGCGCACCGGCGGCAAACTGTTCTATGCCCCGGGCCTGGGCAAAGTGGACGCGCCGCTACTGGAAATCATGGCCGGCAGCGACTGCCTGCTGGTGGACGGCACGATGTGGGATGACGATGAAATGCAGCGCCGTGGCGTCGGCACCCGCACCGGCCGCGAAATGGGCCACCTGGCCCAGAACGGCCCCGGCGGCATGCTAGAGGTCCTGGAGCAACTGCCCCAGCAGCGCAAGGTGCTTATCCACATCAACAACACCAACCCGATCCTCGACGAAGACTCGCCCGAGCGCGCCGAGTTGGCCCGGCGCAATGTAGAAGTAGCCTACGACGGCATGAGCATTGAACTGTAGGAGAGCCCCAATGACCGATACACCGCTGAACCCCGCCGAGTTTGAACAGGCCTTGCGGGCCAAGGGTGCCTTCTACCATATCCACCATCCCTACCACGTGGCGATGTATGAAGGCCGGGCCACCCGCGAGCAGATCCAGGGCTGGGTCGCCAACCGCTTCTACTACCAGGTGAATATCCCACTGAAGGACGCCGCGATCCTGGCCAACTGCCCGGACCGGGAAATCCGCCGCGAGTGGATCCAGCGTTTGCTCGACCATGACGGCGCCCCCGGCGAAGACGGCGGCATCGAAGCCTGGCTGCGCCTGGGCCAGGCAGTGGGCCTGGACCCGGATCAACTGCGCTCCCAGGAACTGGTGCTGCCCGGCGTGCGCTTTGCCGTGGATGCCTACGTCAATTTCGCCCGCCGGGCCAGTTGGCAGGAAGCCGCCAGCAGCTCGCTGACCGAGCTGTTCGCCCCGCAGATCCACCAATCGCGCCTCGATAGCTGGCCCCAGCATTACCCGTGGATCGACCCTGCCGGCTACGAATACTTCCGCACCCGCCTGGGCCAGGCCCGGCGCGATGTCGAACACGGGCTGGCGATCACGCTTACGCACTACACCACCCGCGCCGGCCAGGAGCGGATGCTGGAGATTCTCCAGTTCAAACTGGACATCCTTTGGAGCATGCTCGATGCCATGAGCATGGCCTACGAACTGAACCGCCCGCCCTATCACAGCGTGACCGCGCAGCGGGTCTGGCATAAAGGGATCACCCTATGAGTTTCGACCGCAGCAAAAAACCGACGTGGCGCCAGGGTTATCGCTACCAGTACGAGCCGGCGCAAAAGGGCCATGTGTTGCTGTACCCCGAAGGCATGATCAAGCTCAACGACAGTGCGGCGTTGATTGGTGGCTTGATCGACGGTGAGCGCAGTGTGGCGGCCATCATTGGCGAGCTGGAGCAGCAATTCCCCGGCGTGCCCGAACTCGGTGAAGACATCGAGCAATTCATGGAGGTCGCACGTGCAGAGCACTGGATCGAACTTGCCTGACAAGCCCGAGATTGGCCTGCCGCTCTGGTTGCTCGCCGAGCTGACCTATCGCTGCCCGCTGCAATGCCCGTATTGCTCCAACCCGCTGGACTTCGCCGAGCAGGGCAAGGAGTTGAGCACCGAACAATGGATCAAGGTGTTTCGCGAGGCCCGGGAAATGGGCGCGGCGCAATTGGGGTTTTCCGGAGGTGAGCCGCTGGTGCGCCAGGACCTCGCCGAGCTGATCAGTGAAGCCCGCAAGCTGGGGTTCTATACCAACCTGATCACCTCCGGCATCGGCCTGACCGAGCAGAAGATCAGCGACTTCAAAAAGGCCGGCCTGGACCATATCCAGATCAGCTTCCAGGCCAGCGACGAACAGGTGAACAACCTGCTGGCTGGCTCCAAAAAGGCCTTCGCGCAGAAGCTGGAAATGGCCCGGGCAGTGAAAGCCCATGGTTATCCGATGGTGCTGAACTTCGTCACTCATCGACACAATATCGACAAGATCGACCGCATCATCGAGCTGTGTATCGCCCTTGAGGCGGACTTTGTCGAGCTTGCCACCTGCCAGTTCTATGGCTGGGCCCAGCTCAACCGCGTCGGCCTGCTACCTACCCAGGAACAACTGACCCGCGCCGAGCGCATCACCAACGAATACCGCGCCAAGCTGGAAGCGCAAGGTCATCCGTGCAAGCTGATCTTTGTCACACCGGACTACTACGAAGAACGCCCGAAGGCCTGCATGAATGGCTGGGGCAGTATCTTTCTGACAGTAACGCCAGACGGCACCGCCCTACCTTGTCATGGCGCCCGACAGATGCCGGTACAGTTTCCCAATGTGCGCGACCACAGCATGCAGCACATCTGGTACGACTCGTTTGGCTTCAACCGTTTTCGCGGCTACGACTGGATGCCCGAGCCGTGCCGCTCGTGCGACGAGAAAGAAAAGGACTTCGGCGGCTGCCGCTGCCAGGCGTTCATGCTGACCGGTGACGCCAGCAACGCCGACCCGGTGTGCAGCAAGTCTGCCGATCACGACATCATCCTTAATGCCCGCCTCGAAGCCGAGCACGCCACGCAGACCATCGAGCAATTGGCTTTTCGCAATGAGCGAAACTCACGGCTGATCGCCAAAGGCTGACGGCTCAGCGCTTGGCGATGATGTACACCGCATGCACGATACCTGGGATGTAGCCGCACAGGGTCAACAGGAGATTCAGCCAGAATGCGCCGGCGAAGCCCACTTGCAGGAACACACCCAAGGGCGGCAACAGAATGGCGATGATGATACGAATGAAGTCCATGGGTCAGCTCCAAAAAATCGGCTCGTGTGAGCCGTACAGCTAATCGACCCTGGCCGCGCGTGAGGGTTCAGTGGAATCTGGCACCGGGCCATCCTCCTCAGGCGAGGATGTCCAACCCGTGCTTTTGCACAATGCTCAATAGCTTGAGCGCCATACCACTGGGTTGCTTCTCGCCGGATTCCCATTGCTTGACTGTCGAGGCGCTGGTGTTCAGGTAGCGGGCGAACACCGGCTGGCTGACATGGCTACGTTCGCGCAGCTGCTTGATCTGGGCGGCAGGTATCTGCGCCGGCACAGGCGCAATGCATAGCTCATCGAACTGCCGAAGGGTGGTCTTGCTGATGGCGCCAATCGAATGCAGCGCGCTGGCCGATTGGTGAATGGACTCCAGCGCTTCAGTTTCATATTTTTTGCGCATGATCTATCTCCACAAACTCCCTGAGATCCAGTAATTGCTGGATCTGTATTTCGTTTAAGCCTTCATAGGCCTTTGCCAATGCCCTAAACCCAGCCAATTCCTTGTGGCTGATATTGCTTTGACCTTGCTTGGCGAACAGAAACTGATAAACCCAGTAATGCCTGCCCTTTGCCAAAACGATGGAACGATGCCGGTTGTGATTGAGGCGTTTCTTCCAGACTCCACCACCCAAGTTATCCGCCTGGCCCCTGAGCATTTCGCCAAATGCCTCCCCCAATTCCGAATTGCAGGTCCAGGCTTTGCTGGCGGCATCAGCAAAATGCCGGCTTTTGAACAGTCTGAGCTTCATAGGCATCCCTTCCCCACAAACATACCACCCAGTGGTAGACATTAAAAATAGGGCACGCACAAAAATCTCAGCCCCCTACCGGCACTCCCTGCCGGCGCCCGCAAAAAAGCCATTTTTTTCGACGGATCTCAAGCCTCCTTTTCAATCCAAAAATGACACACAAAAAAACGCCCCCAGCCAAAAAAATCAGGCTGGAGGCGCCGCGTATAACGCGAGACGGTTCAGGAATAAGGGTTAAACAGCGATGCCCTTGCGGCATTGCAGTTGGGCGGTGTGCACGCGGGAAAACGCGCGGGCCAGACGCAGCAGCATTTCGTCAATATTGCTCTTGCTTAGCGTCAGCGCCGGGGTAAAGCGCAGGCAGTCGGGTTGTGGGGCATTGAGGATCAAGCCTTCATACAGTGCCGCCTTTACCACGGCATCTGCCGAATCATCCGACAAGGTCAGGCCCCACAACAGGCCCTGGCCTCGCAGTTCGCCCTGTCCATAGCGGTGAGCAACACGGGCCAGGCCTTCGCCCAGGTACTGCGCGGTATCACGTACGTGTTCGAGGAAGCCGTGCCCCAACACGCTATCGAGCACGGCGACGCCGGCCGCAGCCATCAGCGCATTGCCATGATGGGTGCCTTCGAGCTCACCCAGTTCGAAACAACAGGCTTTGCCACGGGCCAGCAACGCCGCCAATGGCACTCCGCCCCCAAGGCCTTTACCCAGGGCGACGATATCGGCGCGCACACCGTAGCGCTGTTCCGCCAGCAAGGTGCCGCAACGCCCGATCCCGGTCTGCACTTCATCGAGGATCAGCAGGATCCCCAGCTCCCGGCACAGCCGCTCCACCCCCTTGAGGTAATGCTCGGTGGCCGGAACGACGCCGGCGTCGCTCTGGATCGGCTCCAGCATGATCGCCACGGTTTGCGCATCAACGGCGGCATGCAAGGCCGGCAGATCGTTGAACGGTACGTGGCAGAAGCCCGGCAGTTGCGGCTCGAAACGATTGTCGCCAGCACCTGCCGAGGCCGCCAGTGTCGCCAGGCTGCGGCCGTGACAAGCGTTGCTGGCGGTGATGATGCGATAGGCGCCGCCACGATGCAGTTGGCCCCACTTGCGCGCCAACTTGATGGCCGCTTCGCAGGCTTCTGCACCGCTGTTGAGCAGGTAGGCCTGGTCGCTACCGGTGCTGTGGCACAGTCGGTCCACCAGGTTCAGTTGGCTGCGGTTGTGCAGCCCGATGCCAGGGTTGATCAGCGCTTGCGCCTGGTCAGCCAGCGCACGCACCAGTACCGAGGGGCTATGGCCGAGACTGTTGGCTGCGCCGCCCTGGGTAAAGTCCAGGTAGGCACGGTCTTCGCTGTCCCACAGCCAGGAGCCCTGGCCGCGTACGAAAACCTGTGGCGGACGGGCCACGGTGGGCATCAGGGATTGGCTGGAAAGCTCATCGCGCAGCATCGGTTTTTTCGCGTCCAGTAACAGGTCATCCAGGCTCGGTGCCGGGCGGCGCAAGTTGAACAGATTCATGCCTGCACACCCCGCAGGCTGTTGGCAACCCTCGATTGACGGAAGCCCGGCAAGTCGTTTTTTGCCTTGCCTATGTAAACACCATCGCTGTAAACGGTATTCATCGCGCTTTCTGGCCCTGTAAGCCTTGTGAATAGGCGCTAGACTAGGCGCCTTGGGGGCGTACAGCCATTTCGATTTTCCAGCTTTTTCGATAAGCATTACTTATGGATTTCAAGCAACTGCGTTATTTCGTCGCGGTGTACGAAGAGGGCCATGTCGGCCGGGCTGCCGAGCGCCTGTCGATCTCCCAGCCGGCGCTGTCGCAGCAGATCCGCCAGTTGGAGCAGCACCTGGATGTGAGCCTGTTCGAACGCAGCAGCAAGCGCCTGTTGCCAACCCTGGCCGCCCACACCTTGTACAACCACGCCCTGCCGCTGCTCGATGGTATGCAGCAAGCCGTCGAGGCCCTGCGGCATTTCAAGGGCCAGGCGCTGCGCACCCTGGCCATCGGCGTGCTGCAAACCGTGCATACCAGCCTGGTGCCGCAGATGCTGGAGCGGGTACGCAAGGCCCAACCGCACCTGGTGGTGCAGATCTACGAGTTGACGGGCCTTGAGATCGAACGCCGCCTGCTCAATGGCTCGCTGGACATTGGCATCAGCTACCTGCCGGCACGCCAGCCCGGTTTGCACGGTGTGCTGCTGTATGAAGATGAACTGAAAGTGGTCATCCCGGCCGACCATCCCTTGCGTGAATTCAAGAAGGTCTCCCTCAAGCAGGCGGCGGAGTTGCCCATGCTGTTGTTGGGCGAAGAGTTCCAGGTCAGGCAGATCTGGCAAGCGCAACTGGCGAACCTGGGGCGCCGACCACAGGTGCAAGCGGAGCTGAACACTATGGTGGGGATTCTCGACAGCCTGCCCCATACCAAACTGGCGACGGTACTGCCCGGCCGATCACAGGACGAACACAGCAGCCAGGCGCTGCTATGGAAGCCCTTGAGTGAGCCACGGGTGCCGCTGAAGGTGGGGTTGGTGTGCCGGGATGTACAACGTCAGCAGGCAACGTTGGCATTGCTGCGCACCTTGCTCGAAGACGTGATGAATGGTCCACATGGGCCGACGGCCACGGTAGACGGGCTGGCCTGAACTTTTCCGCGGGCAATAAGAAAACCCCGCCGAAGCGGGGCTTTGCAGACTGTTTCCCTGACATCCATTTCACTCCGCCATCCTGGCAGAATCCTACGTGTCCCTGTTGTTGCTTTGCGCTTCCTGCGCGACGTCCATGTGAAGTAGATTAGCTGTGGATCCAATCTGGCGATAGAGGACGATTAGCAGCACGTCATGTAAGAGAATGCTTACACGCCCTCTTCGGCTTAGAACTGCGCTTCGTCCAGCAGGAACAGCGATTCACTGCCGGCCTTCACCGAAGCACTCAAAGAGTGGATACGCGGCAGCAGGCGGGCAAAGTAGAAGCGCGCCGTCCCCAGTTTGCTGGCGTAGAAGTCCTCCTCGGCCTCTTTGCCCAAGGCGGCCTTGGCCATCAGCGCCCACATGTAGGCGTAGGCCATGTAGCCAAAGGCGTGCAGATACTCCACCGAGGCTGCACCGATTTCATTCGGGTTGCTCTTGGCGCGGTCCAGGACCCAGGCAGTCAAGGTGTCGAGTTCGTCCACCGCAGCACTCAGCGGCTGAATGAACTCGGCCAGGTCACTGTTGGCAGTGGCGATGAAATGGCGGATCTCATCGGCGAACAGGGTGTAGAACGCCCCGCCGCTGCCAACGATCTTGCGCCCCATCAAGTCCAGCGCCTGGATGCCGTTAGTGCCTTCGTAGATCTGAGTGATGCGCACATCCCGCACCAACTGCTCCTGACCCCACTCGCGAATATAGCCATGGCCGCCGAAAATCTGCTGGCCGTGCACGGTGGTTTCCAGGCCCAGGTCGGTGAGGAACGCCTTGGAAACCGGGGTCAGCAGCGCCACCAGGTCATCTGCGCGCTTGCGGGTCGCGGCGTCTTCGCTGAACTTGGCGGTGTCCAGTTGCATCGCCACGTAAGTGGAGAACGCCCGGCCGCCTTCGTTCGCGGCCTTCATGGTCAGCAACATGCGACGCACGTCAGGGTGGTTGATGATCGGGTCGGCGATCTTGTCCTTGGCCTTGGGGCCGGTCGGCGATCGGCTTTGCAGGCGGTCACGCGCATATTCGACCGCGTTCTGGTAAGAGCGCTCGCCGGTCGCCAGGCCCTGGATACCGACCCCCAGGCGCTCATAGTTCATCATGGTGAACATCGCCGCCAGGCCACGGTTCGGCTCGCCAACCAGGTAGCCAACGGCTTCGTCGAAGTTCATTACGCAGGTCGCGGAGGCCTGGATCCCCATCTTGTGCTCGATCGAGCCACAGGTCACCGGGTTGCGCGCGCCCAGGCTGCCATCGGCATTGACCATGAACTTGGGCACCAGGAACAACGAGATGCCCTTCGGTCCGGCCGGGGCGTCCGGCAGCTTGGCCAGCACCAGGTGGATGATGTTTTCGGTGAGGTCGTGTTCGCCACCGGTGATAAAGATCTTGGTGCCGCTGACCTTGTAGGAACCGTCCGCCTGCGGCTCGGCCTTGGTACGAATAATCCCCAGATCGGTACCGGCATGGGGCTCGGTCAGGCACATGGAACCGGCCCACACACCCGAGTACATATTCGGCAGATAAGTGGCTTTCAGTTCGTCACTGGCGTGGGTGTTGATCGACACGCAGGCGCCGGACGTCAGCATCGGGTACAGGCCAAACGCCAGGCCCGAGGAGTTGATCATCTCTTCGACCTGGGCCGAGACCGCCTTGGGCATGCCCATGCCGCCGTAGGCAGGATCGCCACCAACGCCCACCCAGCCGCCTTCGGCGTAGGTCTTGTAGGCCTCGGGGAACCCGGCCGGGGTGGTGACCACGCCGTTGTCCCAGCGGCAACCTTCCTCGTCGCCATTCCGGCTCAACGGGGCGATGGTCTTGGCGGTGACTTTACCGGCCTCCTCAAGGATCGCCTCGACGGTTTCAGCATCCACGGTCTCGGCCAGGGCCGGCAATTGCGCCCACAGCTTGGCAACCTCGAATACTTCGTTGAGGACGAAGCGCATATCGCGCAGCGGCGCTTTGTAGTCAGCCATGGCAAACCTCGTGAGAACGTTAAAAGTGATTCGGTAGGATCGGTTTCACAGACCCAGAGTGTAACCGAACAACTTTTGTGACACATAGGGTCTGCTTGTGACCAATTGGTATTTTACAGTCACGCCAACAGTTACAAGGCGAACAATTCGGCCGGCAAACTCATCAGGCAATCACTGCCCGCCTCCACCGCCGCACGATGGGCACTGGTGCGCGGCAACAGGCGCTTGAAATAAAACTCACAGGTCACCAGCTTGCCCCGGGCGTAATCCCCATCGCCACTGCCCGCGTCCAATTGCGCCTGGGCCACCAGGGCCATGCGCAACCACAGGTAGGCATGGATGATGTAACCGCTGTACATCAAATAATCCAGGGCGGCGGCGCCGACTTCATCAGGGTTTTTCATCGCGGCCATGCCGACCTTGGTGGTCAACTCGCCCCATTGCTGGTTCAGCTCGTTGAGCTGTGCAACCTGGGCCTTGAGTTGCGGGTGTTCGGCATGTGCCGCACAGAACTTATGCACAATCTTGGTAAAGCCGCGCAGCAACTTGCCCTGGCTGCCCAGCACCTTGCGCCCCAGCAAATCCAGGGCCTGGATGCCGTTGGTGCCTTCATAGATCGGCGCGATGCGACAATCGCGCACCAACTGTTCCATGCCCCACTCGCGGATAAAACCGTGGCCGCCGAACACCTGCATGCCGTGGTTGGTCACTTCCAGGCCGGTCTCGGTCATAAAGGCTTTGCAGATCGGCGTGAGGAACGCCAGCAAATCCTCGGCTTCCTGGCGTTGCTGCGGGTCGTCGCTCAGGTGTGCGGTGTCCAGCAGTTGCGCGGTGAAGTACGTCAGGGCGCGGTTGCCTTCATTGAAGGCTTTCATGGTCAGCAACATGCGCCGCACATCAGGATGCACGATGATCGGGTCCGCCGGTTTGTCCGGGGCCTTGGCGCCGGTCAGGGCGCGCATCTGCAGGCGGTCGTTGGCGTACTTGATCGCGCCCTGGAAGCTCGCTTCACCCAGGCACAGCCCCTGCATGCCGGTGCCCAGGCGCGCGTGGTTCATCATGGTGAACATGCAATTGAGGCCTTTATTGGCCTCGCCGATCAGGTAGCCCTCGGCACCATCGAAATTCAGCACGCAGGTGGCCGAAGCCTTGATCCCCATCTTGTGCTCGATGGAGCCGCAACTGACGCCATTGCGCGCCCCACTATCGGCGAGGAACTTGGGCACGATAAACAGCGAAATACCCTTGGTGCCAGCAGGCGCATCCGGCAACTTGGCCAACACCAGGTGGATGATGTTTTCACTCATGTCGTGCTCGCCGGCCGAGATGAAGATCTTGCTGCCGGTCACCGCGTAGCTGCCATTGGCCTGGGGCACGGCGCGGGTCTTGATGATGCCAAGGTCAGTGCCACAGTGGGCTTCGGTCAGGCACATGGTGCCCGTCCACTGGCCGGCGGTGAGCTTGGTCAGGTAGGTGTCTTTCTGCTCTTGAGTGCCATGGGCGTGGATCGCCGACATGGCGCCGTGGGTCAAGCCGGGGTACATGCCCCAGGAGGTGTTGCTGGAGCCGATCATCTCGCTGAGCACCAAGCCCAGGGAGGACGGCAAGCCCTGCCCGCCGTAGGCCGGATCCGCCGCCAGGCCGTGCCAACCGCCTTCGACGTATTGCGCGAACGCTTCCTTGAAACCTTTGGGTGTGGTCACCACGCCATTGTCGAAATGGCAGCCCTCTTCGTCCCCCGGGCGGTTCAACGGCGCCAGCACGTTCTCGCAGAACCTCGCGCCTTCTTCGAGGATTGCGCTGACCATGTCCGGGCTGGCCTCGGTGGCGCCCAAAGCAGCGTAGTGAGCGGGGAAATCAAACACGTGATCAATCAGAAAGCGCATATCGCGCAGGGGAGCTTTATAGGCAGGCATGGTGATGTCTCCGGCGGCAGATGACTCAAACCTACTGCCGCCAGGAGCCCCGGACAATCACTGTACAGACGCTGAATACACCACCATCACTCAACCGGCAGCGCCCTGCATGCGCACCGCGCCACGGCGGTTCTGGCCGGCCGCCACCACACAGTTGCGCCCGGCGCCCTTGGCGTTGTACAGCGCCTGGTCGGCGGACTTGAGCACTTCTTCGGGGGTGCGCTGCTCGGCCTGGCGCTCGGCGACGCCGATGCTCACGGTCACCGACACACTGTTCGCACCCGTGCCGGAACGGCGCTGGCGCCCCTGGTGATCGTCCTGGGGGCGGCTGTCGGGGTTACGCAACTTGATGTGGTAGTTGGCAATGATCTCGCGGATTTCTTCCAGGTGCGGCAGGCATTCATCCAGGGTCTTGCCGGCAAACACCACGGCAAACTCTTCGCCGCCATACCGATAGGCCCGGCCGCCGCCGCTAACTTTCGACAGTTTGCTGGCGACCAGCCGCAGCACCTGGTCACCGACGTCGTGGCCATGGGTGTCGTTGAATCGCTTGAAGTGGTCGACGTCGCTCATCGCCAGCACATAGTTGCGCCCCAGGCGCTGCATACGCTCGTTAAGGGCGCGGCGTCCGGGCAGGCCGGTGAGTTCATCGCGAAAGGCCATCTGATAGGCCTCGTGGGACACACCTGCAGCAATCATCAACATCACCTGGCTGCACATGATGTTCAGGGTGAACGGCAGGATAAAGGTCTGCGGCAACATCCAGAACATCCCCAGCAACCCCACCAGCTGTGCCGCATGCAACGGCCGCGGTTCGCGCCAGTACTGGGCCGCCAGTGCGACAAAGCCCAGCAGGAACATCGGGTACGACAGTTGGATCAAGCTCATCCACGCGCCATGCAATGCCGGCCAGCGAATTTCCGCCAGCCAGTTGAGCAACGGCCCTGGGTAACTCTGCTCCAGGCCCAGGGCCACGCTGCCTACGGCGAGCAGCACCGCGCAGCGTGCGACAAAGTCGCGGAACAGGTGGGTTTTCTCCTGCCACAGGGCATAAATGCTGAACAGCATCGGCAACAGCAGGCACACCAGATGGAACACCACGGCGGCGTCTTCGCGCACACGGCCATGGTCGCGGTAGAAATCGGTCTGGGTGTCCAGCAAGAAGTAGGCGACATACACCGTCACCATCAAGAACAGCTCACGCTGGCGACGGTACACCGTGCAATAGGCCCCCCCGAGCAACAGCACCAAGGTCGGCAGGACATTGAACAAGGAGGTGAAGAAGACGTTGAGGTCCTTGACGTAAGCAGCCGACAACCCCGCCAGCAATAACAGCAACGACGGTAGGAAATGACTGAAACGTACAGCAGACGCGCGCGACAAGGGTAAAGCTCCGACCCATAAAAAAGATGGCATAGTGCCTTCACTGAACACAGTTAAGCACACTCAATGTGACCCGTATCACATTGCCACTACTGTAACGGCAGCCAGGCGCAATCCCTGAGCGCGCTACTCAGGTTTTTTCATGCGCCCACAAAAAAGCCGCCGCTCCCGAAAGAGCGGCGGCTTGGCAGGGAACCCGCCGGGGCTTAGTAGCCCAGGTCGAAGTTCTCTTCTTTCATGTCCATCAGGTTGTTGGCGCCCGACAGCATGGTGGCTACGTGGGTGCGGGTGCGCGGCAGGATGCGCTGGAAGTAGAAGCGCGCAGTCTGCAGCTTGGCGGTGTAGAAGCCTTCTTCGCTGGTGCCGGCAGCCAGTTTTTCAGCAGCCAGGCGCGCCATCTCGGCCCAGAAGTACGCCAGGCAGGCATAACCGGAGTACATCAGGTAGTCCACGGACGCGGCACCGACTTCTTCACGGTCCTTCATGGCAGCCATGCCGACCTTCATGGTCAACTCGCCCCATTCCTTGTTCAGGGCAGCCAACGGTGCGACAAACTCGCTGACCGCTGCGTTGCCTTCGTTGGCCTGGCAGAACTTGTGCACGATCTTGGTGAAGCCCTTGAGCGCTTCGCCCTGGGTCATCAGCACTTTACGGCCGAGCAGGTCCAGGGCCTGGATGCCCGTGGTGCCTTCGTACAGCATCGAAATGCGGCTGTCGCGAACGTTCTGCTCCATGCCCCACTCGGCGATGAAACCGTGGCCGCCGTAGATCTGTACGCCGTGGTTGGCGGACTCAAAACCGACTTCGGTCATGAACGCCTTGGCGATCGGGGTCATGAACGCCAGCAGGCCATCTGCCTGTTTCTTGGCTTCGTCGTCGGTGCCGTATTTGACGATATCCACTTGCTTGGCGGTGAAGTACACCATCGCACGGTTGCCTTCGGCGAAGGCTTTCATGGTCAGCAGCATGCGGCGTACATCAGGGTGCACGATGATCGGGTCAGCGGCCTTGTCCGGCGCTTTCGGGCCAGTCAGGGAGCGCATCTGCAGACGGTCACGCGCATATTTCAGGCCACCCTGGAAACCGATCTCGGCGTGGGCCAGGCCTTGCAGTGCGGTACCCAGACGAGCGGTGTTCATAAAGGTGAACATGCAGTTCAGGCCTTTGTTCGCCGGGCCGATCAGGTAGCCGGTGGCCGCGTCGAAGTTCATTACGCAGGTGGCGTTGCCGTGGATGCCCATCTTGTGTTCCAGGGAACCACAGGACACCGCGTTGCGCTCACCCACCGAACCATCGGCGTTGGGCAGGAACTTAGGCACGATAAACAGCGAAATGCCTTTGGTGCCAGCCGGAGCATCCGGCAGGCGGGCCAGTACGATGTGGACGATGTTATCGGCCATGTCGTGTTCACCGGCCGAGATGAAGATCTTGGTCCCGGAGACTTTGTAGGAACCGTCGGCCTGAGGCTCGGCCTTGGTGCGCAGCATGCCCAGGTCGGTGCCGCAGTGCGGTTCGGTCAGGCACATGGTGCCGGTCCACTCGCCCGAGACCAGTTTGGTCAGGTAGGCATCCTGCTGCTCGGGGGTACCGTGCTCGGAAATGGTGTTCATCGCGCCATGGGACAGGCCTGGGTACATGCCCCACGACCAGTTGGCTTCACCGACCATCTCGCTAACGGCCAGGCCCAGGGATTCCGGCAGGCCTTGGCCGCCGTGCGCGACGTCGTGAGCCAGGCTCGGCCAGCCGCCTTCGACGAATTGCTTGTAGGCTTCTTTGAAACCAGTAGGGGTTTTAACGCCTGACTCGCTCCAGGTGCACCCTTCGATGTCACCGACGCGGTTCAACGGGGCCAGCACTTGCTCGCAAAACTTGGCGCCTTCTTCGAGAATGGCGTCAACCATGTCTGGGGTAGCGTCCTGGCAAGCCGGCAGACTCTGATAGTGCGCTTCGTAGCCGAGCAGTTCGTCACGAACGAAGCGAATATCACGCAAGGGGGCCTTGTAGTCAGGCATAGCGATAAACCTCTGCTGATGAATCCTGGAATGAACAACCGCGTGGATTTGTTGTAGCGGTCAAACAGTTGTTTGAAACATACGTTTACGCCCAATCCTTGTCAAGCGCCCAGCGGATGCCGTTTGTCATGACGCAGGTCAACGCCAGGCGCGACGAGGCCTGCAGCGTGATGCCGCACAGCGTTTCAACAATGGGAAGATGGGAGAATCAGGCGTTTGTGGCGAACGGGCTTGCCCGCGTCGGGTTGCGCAGCGCCCCAGAAAGGCACTGGCGGTGTATCAGATGAATTGCATTGCTGGTGTGGGGCTGCTGCGCAGCCCGACGCGGGCAAGCCCGCTCGCCACAGGAAAAGCACCCGCCATATGGCGAGAGGGGATCAAGCGTAGGTGTCGATCAACGTGCCGAGCATTTCGTCGGAAGCCTTGGCGACTTTCGCGCCCAACTCCACCTGAAACTTGCCTTCGGCCAGTTCCACCATATTGCTCGCCGAGTCGGTCGGCTGGCCGCGATTGACCGCCTGCAAGCGATCATTCTGGGCATCCGAAGGCTGGCCGGTGGCGGCACTGGCAATTTTGCCGGCGGCCTGGTCGACGCGGTTCTGCCCGGCCTGAATAGTGCTCAGGCCTGAATAAAACGCACTGCTTCCAGAGATTTCCATGGCGAACCTGCCTTGCAATAAATCATGAACCCTTATTGAAGCAGACAATCTGGCAAAAGGCCCGTCAATAACACTAATGGCATAATGCCTTATCGCTAGGAAAAACTAATCAAGCAAGTCCAGTTGCAGGTAACCGGCCACTGCTTCGGCCGTGGGCTGCTTGAGTCTTGGCACTCGGCCCAGGCAGGGGGCCGGCAGGCGTTCGGCCAAGGTGGCGAGGTTTTCTTCCAGACGGGAGGTCTTCGGGTCGATGATATTGGCCACCCACCCCGCCAGCGGTAAACCGTCCCGGGCGATGGCTTCGGCGCTCAACAACGCATGATTGATGCAGCCCAGACGCACGCCCACCACCAGGATCACCGGCAGCCCCAAGGCCTTGGCCAGGTCGGACAGGTTGTGCTGATCGGCCAGCGGCACGCGCCAGCCGCCTGCGCCTTCGATCAAGGTGAAGTCCGCGTGTTTATCGAGGATGTGCCGCATTGGCTTGAGCAGCGCTTGCACGGTCAACGCCACACCGGCTTCACGGGCCGCCAGGTGCGGCGCGATGGCGGGCTCGAAGGCCAGTGGATTGACCTCGGCATAAGCCAACGGCAACGAGCACTCGGCCAGCAAGGCCAGGGCATCGGCGTTGCGCAAGCCACGGGAGGTCACTTCGCAGCCCGAGGCCACCGGCTTGCCGGCGGCCGTGCTCTTGCCCGCTTGCCGTGCGGCATGCAGCAGGCCTGCGGCGACGGTGGTCTTGCCGACATCGGTGTCCGTGCCGGTGATGAAATAGGCGGCGCTCATAATGGTTTCTCCAATACGGCGTACACGACTTGATAGGTTGCCGGCAGCCCCTGGGTCTGGCGAAACTGCTCGTAGGCCTGCACCAGTGCAACAACCCGTGCCCGGCCCGTCAAGCCACCGGGGCGCCCCGGGTTCAGATTGTGCGCGCCCAATGCTTTCAATTCGTGGGTCAGGCTGCGCACATCCGGGTAATGCAACACATGGGCACGTTGCTCCAGGTTGACCACACGCAAGCCACTGTCCGCACACAGCTGTTGATAAGTACTGAACGGGCGGAAGCGATTGACGTGCACCATCCCATCCGCCGCCCGCCAGCTTTCGCGCAGTTCGTCCAGGGTGCCGACGCACAGGCTGGCAAACGCCAGCACACCGCCAGGCTGCAGCACGCGCCGGGCTTCACTGAGCACCGCGGCAAAATCGGCACACCACTGCACTGCCAGGCTGGAGAAGATTAACTCGCAGCTTGCATCCTGTAACGGCAAGCGCTCGGCATCCCCGGCAATAAAGTACTCAGCACCGCCCAATGGCCGGGCGTGATTAAGCATGCCTTCGGCGATATCCAGCGCCAGGCCCTGGCCCTCGGGGAACACACTGTCTAATGCGCGGCTGAAATACCCGGTGCCGCACCCCAGGTCCAGCCAGCGCTGGGGAAGCAAGGCTGACGGCAGACGGGACAGCAGTTCGCCGCCCACATCACGCTGCAACGCGGCCACGCTGTCATAACTGGCCGCCGCCCTGGAAAACGACGCCGCGACCTGGCGCTTGTCGGGCAAGGCGCCCGGCAGTGGAGGATGGGACAAATCAGTCATCACCGCACTCATGCAAAAAAGCCTGGATCGCCCCCGCCACTCCGTGGGGGTTGTCCAGTAGGAAAGCGTGGCCGGCCTGTTCAATCAGACCGACTTCGACATCTGGCAGCAACTTCAACAACTCAATAGCCGCCTCACAGGGCACCAACTCATCCAGGCCGGCAAACAGATGCAACTGCGGGCCACGAAAGGCCTGCAAGGCCTCGCGAGTATCCAGTTGCGCGAGCAGTTCAAGGCCGGTCATCAGCACACTGGAGGGGGTAGCCGGCGCGCTGCTGACCAGCAAGCGCGCAATGCCCCGTGGGTCTTGCGTGCCCTTGGCGCACAGCAGGCCGAAACGTTTGAGGGTGACTTGTGAGTCGGCATGGCAACCGGCCAGGAATGCATCGAAAGTCTGCGCCTGCATCGCGCTGGGCCAGCCCTCATGCGCCACAAAACATGGGTTGCTGGCCAAAGTCAGCAGGCCGCAGCAGCGCTCGCCGCGCCGTGCCGCCAACTCAGAGGCGAGCATCCCGCCCAACGACCAGCCGCCCAGCCAGGCGTTATCGGGCAAGGTGGCATCGAGTTCGTCGAGCCATTCGTCGAGGTCGCTGCCCGCCAGCGCCGGCAACGGTTCGATATCTACCCGCAGGTGCTCGTCCAAACCGCGCAAGGCGGCGGCCAAAGGCTCCAGCGGCGAGACACCCAGGCCCCAGCCGGGGAGCAATATCAGTCGATCACGCATGGTCGGACTCCCGGCCTGACAAACGCAAACACGTGTCCAATGCGTCTAACAATAGTCGTACCTGCGCCTCGCTGTGGGCGGCGGTCAAGGTCACGCGCAAGCGCGCGCTGCCGGCCGGCACCGTGGGCGGGCGGATGGCCGTGACCATGATCCCGCGTTCGCGCAGCATCTGAGACAGGCGCATCGCCCGGGCACTGTCGCCAATCATGATTGGCTGGATCGGCGTGAAGCTGTCCATCAGCTCCAGGCCGATCTGCTCGGCGCCCTGGCGGAACTGACGGATCAGCGTGCACAGATGCTCGCGTCGCCAGTGCTCGCTGCGCAGCAGCTCCAGACTTTTCAGGGTCGCACAGGCCAGCGCCGGCGGTTGGCTGGTGGTGTAGATGTATGGGCGGGCGAACTGGATCAGGCTTTCGATCAGTTCCTCACTGCCAGCCACAAACGCCCCGGCGGTGCCGAAGGCCTTGCCCAGGGTGCCGACCAACACCGGCACATCCTCCTGGCTCAGGCCGAAATGCTCGACAATCCCGCCCCCCGTGGCGCCCAACGGGCCGAAGCCATGGGCGTCATCCACCATCAGCCAGGCGCCCTTGGCCCGGGTTTCGCGGGCCAGCGCCGGTAGGTCCGCCAGGTCGCCGTCCATGCTGAACACACCGTCGGTGACCACCAGGGTATTGCCGCTGGCTTTTTCCAGGCGCTTGGCCAGGCTGAGCGCATCGTTGTGCAGATAGCGATTGAATCGTGCGCCGGAGAGCAAACCCGCATCCAGCAGGGACGCGTGGTTGAGGCGGTCTTCGAGCACCGTATCGCCCTGCCCCACCAATGCGGTGACGGTGCCGAGGTTGGCCATATACCCGGTGGTGAACAGCAAGGCACGCGGGCGCCCGGTGAACTCGGCCAAGGCCTCCTCCAACTCATGATGCGGGGTGCTATGGCCGACCACCAGGTGCGAAGCCCCCCCGCCGACGCCCCAGCGGGAAGCCCCGGCCTGCCAGGCTTCGATAACTTGCGGATGATTGGCCAGGCCCAGGTAGTCGTTATTGCAAAAGGCCAATAGCGGCTTGCCGTCTACCACCACCTGCGGCCCCTGGGGGCTCTGCAGCAGCGGGCGCTGGCGATAGAGATGGTCTGTACGGCGGGCAGCGAGGCGCGCGGCGAGATCGAAAGACATGCTGGCCTCGGTAGATCAGGTTGGACTCGACCCACTGTAGGAGCTGGCTTGCCTGCTCCCACATTTGGATTGCACTCCAACAGGGAGATGGGGGTCAGACGGCGGCGTTGTAGAACTGCTCGCTGCTTTTCTGCTCGACCAACGCCTGCTCAATCGCCGCCTGGTGCACTTCATCGGCATGCTCTTCGCGGGCTTCCGGCAGGATGCCCAGGCGCGAGAACAGTTGCATGTCCTTGTCCGCCTGCGGGTTGGCGGTGGTCAGCAATTTGTCACCGTAGAAAATCGAGTTGGCACCGGCAAAGAACGCCAGGGCCTGCATCTGCTCATTCATTGCCTCGCGGCCGGCGGACAGGCGCACGTGGGATTTCGGCATCAGGATGCGCGCCACGGCGAGCATGCGGATAAAGTCGAACGGGTCGATATCCTCGGCATTTTCCAGGGGCGTACCGGCCACCTTGACCAGCATGTTGATCGGCACCGACTCCGGATGCTCCGGCAGGTTGGCCAGTTGGATCAGCAGGTTGGCGCGATCGTCCAGGGATTCGCCCATGCCGAGGATGCCGCCCGAGCAGATCTTCATCCCCGAATCACGCACATACGCCAGGGTTTGCAGGCGCTCGCTGTAGGTGCGGGTGGTGATGATCGAGCCGTAGAACTCCGGCGAGGTGTCCAGATTGTGGTTGTAGTAGTCGAGGCCGGCCTGGGCCAGGGCCTCGGTCTGGTCCTGGTCGAGACGGCCAAGGGTCATGCAGGTTTCCAGGCCCATGGCCTTCACCCCTTTGACCATCTGCAACACATAAGGCATGTCTTTGGCCGACGGGTGCTTCCAGGCCGCGCCCATGCAGAAACGGGTCGAACCGATGGCCTTGGCGCGTGCAGCCTCTTCGAGGACTTTCTGCACTTCCATCAGTTTTTCTTTTTCCAGGCCGGTGTTGTAGTGGCCCGACTGCGGACAATATTTGCAATCTTCCGGGCAGGCACCGGTTTTGATCGACAGCAACGTCGACACCTGCACCCGATTGGCATCGAAATGCGCGCGGTGCACGGTCTGCGCCTGGAACAACAAGTCATTGAACGGCTGGACGAACAGGGCTTTGACTTCGGCCAAAGACCAGTCGTGACGCAGAGTGGCAGTGAGGCTGGCGCTCATGGGCGATTCCTTGTTTATGCTTGGGCAAGCGCTGTGGGCAGGGCAATACCCACAGGCACGACACGGATGCTCGGCATATTTAAGGAAGATTCATGCACTGTCAACCCAGTCACAAACGCGAAGTTTACATCTGGTCAAAAAGCAACCAAACCTGTTTGATCTGTGATGAAGCCACCGACTCGCCTTCAACGGTGTGCAACGCCTGCGAACTCGATCTGCCGTGGCTGACGGACGGCTGTCGCGTGTGTGCCCTGCCGCTGCCGATGAGCGGGCTGATCTGCGGCGAATGCCAGCGCTCACCGCCGGCGTTCCATCAGGTGACCGCACCTTGGACCTACAGCTTCCCGGTGGACAGCCTGATCAGCCGCTTCAAGCATCAGGGCAAATGGCCTCTGGGCCATCTGTTGGCCAATCTATTGGGGCAATGTCTGCAAGACGGCTTCGACAACGCCGAACTGACCCGCCCCGACCGCCTGCTTCCCGTACCGATGGCCGCCAAACGCCTGCGCCAGCGCGGCTATAACCAAGCCGCCATGCTCGCCCGCTGGCTAAGCCAAGACCTCGACCTCGACCTGGCCTTGGATGAACACATGCTGTTGCGCCCTCAAGACACCATCGCCCAGCAACAATTGGCAGCCAAACAACGCCAGCGCAACTTACTCAAGGCGTTTGCCCTGGCCCCCGACGCACAGGTGCGCGGCCAGCACCTGGCGCTGGTGGACGATGTGCTGACCACCGGCGCCACCGCCCACAGCCTGGCCCGCCTGCTGCTGCACGCCGGCGCGCGCCAGGTCGACGTGTACTGCCTGGCGCGCACGCCCAAGCCCGGCACATGACTTGACTCTGGCGCCGCCTGCCCGCAACGTCCGGTGCATTCCAAATCAGTGTGCAGCCGTTCGCCATGCCTTTACCGTCGCTGTTGAGCCAACATATTGTCCGTCGCCCGCAACGCATCGCCTTGCTGCAACACATCGCCGAACAGGGCTCCATCACCCGGGCGGCGAAAAGCGCGGGTTTGAGTTACAAGGCCGCGTGGGATGCCATTGATGAACTGAACAACCTGGCGCAAAAACCGCTGGTCGAACGTAGCGTCGGCGGCAAGGGCGGCGGCGGTGCGCGACTCTCGGCAGAGGGCGAGCGGGTGTTGCGCCTGTATCAGCGCCTGCAAACCCTGCAAGCCCAGGTGCTGGAGGCCGCCGAAGACGCCAGCGACTTCAACCTGCTGAGCCGCCTGATGCTGCGCACCAGTGCGCGTAACCAATTGCATGGCCAGGTGATCGCCATGGATAGCCATGGTCGCAATGACCGGGTGCGCCTGGAACTGGCCGGCGGCTTGACCCTCGATGCACAGATCACCCACGACAGCACGCTGCGCCTGGAGCTGGAAATCGGCACTGAAGTGGTGGCATTGATCAAGGCCGGTTGGCTGGAGCTGATCGCTGCCGACCAGGCGCCGGTGCCTGGGTTTAACTGCATGGGCGGCCAGGTCGAGGCGGTTCTTGATGCAGAGGATGGTCCCAGTGAGGTGCGCATAGCCTTGCCCAATGGCCTGGTGCTGTGTGCGCTGGCGGCGCCCGAGCAGCTCAAGGCGCTGGGGGCGGGTGAAGGCACGCAGGTTCAGGTGCAGTTTGCGCCGAGCAATGTGCTGTTGGGTACGCCGGTTTAGGGCCTCATCGCGGGCAAGCCCGCTCCCACATTTGAGCGGTGTACACAGAAACATTGTGTGGGCTTGCCTGCGATAGCAATGGCACACGCGCCACCTATCCAAGGCCCGGTGCGATACCATACCCGGCCGGACGCGGCGACCTGCTGCGCGCAGGAGTTCGCATGGCCCACCCGTTTGAAACATTGACCCCCGACCTGGTTCTCGATGCTGTCGAAAGCATCGGTTTCCTCAGCGATGCTCGCGTATTGGCGCTCAACAGCTACGAAAATCGCGTCTATCAGGTCGGCATCGAAGACTCCGAGCCATTGATCGCCAAGTTCTATCGCCCCCAGCGCTGGACCAACGAGGCGATCCTCGAAGAACACCGCTTTACTTTCGAACTGGCCGAGTGCGAAGTCCCGGTCGTCGCCCCGATGATCCATAACGGTGAAAGCCTGTTCGAACACGCGGGCTTTCGTTTCACCCTGTTCCCCCGTCGTGGTGGCCGGGCGCCAGAGCCGGGCAATCTCGATCAGCTGTACCGCCTCGGGCAGTTGCTCGGGCGCTTGCATGCGGTCGGCGCCACCCGCCCTTTCGAGCACCGCGAAGCCCTGGGCGTGAAGAACTTCGGTCACGACTCCCTGAACACCCTGCTTGAAGGCAATTTCATCCCCAAGAGCCTGTTGCCTGCCTACGAATCCGTGGCCCGTGACCTGCTCAAGCGTGTGGAGGATGTGTACAGCGCCACGCCGCACAAGAACATCCGCATGCATGGCGACTGCCACCCCGGCAACATGATGTGCCGCGACGAGATGTTCCATATCGTCGACCTCGACGACTGTCGCATGGGCCCGGCGGTGCAGGATTTGTGGATGATGCTTGCTGGTGATCGTCAGGAATGCCTGGGGCAACTGTCGGAACTGATGGATGGCTACCAGGAATTCCACGACTTCGATCCCCGCGAACTGGCGCTGATCGAGCCGCTACGTGCCCTGCGCCTGATGCACTACAGCGCGTGGCTGGCACGGCGCTGGGATGACCCGGCATTTCCGCACAGCTTCCCGTGGTTTGGCAGCGAGCGGTATTGGGGCGACCAGGTGCTGGCGCTGCGCGAGCAATTGTCGGCGCTCAACGAAGAGCCCCTGAAACTGTTCTGACACTGGCCTCGCTGTGGCGAGGGGCTTGTGCCCTCGCCACAAAAAGTCAGCACGCATTTCCTGACAAACATCCTTACAATTGCGGCATTGTTAGCTGCCTAAGCAAGGATTCTGCATGCAAGCCGCCAACCCGCGTCGCGGGTACATTCTGGGCCTGAGTGCCTACGTCATCTGGGGCCTGTTCCCGCTCTACTTCAAAGCCATCGCCAGCGTCCCGGCGGCCGAAATCATCGTCCACCGCGTACTGTGGTCGGCGCTGTTCGGCGGTTTGCTGTTGCTGGTGTGGAAACACCCCGGCTGGTGGCGCGAACTGCGGGACAACCCCAAGCGCCTGGCGATCCTGGCGTTGAGCGGCTCATTGATCGCGGGCAACTGGCTGACCTATGTGTGGTCGGTCAACAGCGGGCGCATGCTGGAGGCCAGCCTGGGTTACTACATCAACCCGCTGGTCAACGTACTTTTGGGCATGCTGCTCCTCGGCGAACGCCTGCGGCGCCTGCAGTGGGTGGCCGTCGGGCTGGCCGCCGTGGGCGTTGCGCAACAGGTGTGGCAGGTCGGCAGCTTGCCGTGGGTGTCGCTGGTGCTGGCGCTGACCTTTGGTTTCTATGGTTTGATCCGCAAGCAGGCGCCGGTCAAGGCGCTACCGGGGTTGGTGGTGGAAACCTGGATGCTGGTGCCGATTGCCCTGGCGTGGCTGCTGCTCAACCCCACAGCCCATAGCGCCAACCTGGCATTCTGGAGTACTTCCGAGGCCTGGTGGCTGGTGGCCGCAGGCCCGGTGACATTGATTCCCCTGGTCTGCTTCAACGCTGCGGCACGGCATCTGCCCTACACCACCCTGGGCTTTTTGCAGTACCTGGCGCCGACCCTGGTGCTGCTGCAAGCGGTGCTGTTGTTCGACGAACACATGAGCCCCGCCAGCCTGGTGGCGTTCGTGTTTATCTGGGCCGGGCTGGCGGTGTATAGCGTTGATGCATGGCTGAGCCTGCGCAAACGCTGATCAAATAACGTACAAAACCCTGTAGGCCACGGCCGGCGTGGCTTACAGGGTTTCACCCCAAGGTTATCCACAACCTGATCCCCGGCGTTTGTGCACAAGCCGTTGAAATTGCTCGTTTTTTGCTCAATACACTACACGCCACGGCCGGCGTGGCCTGGCGCCGGGTCTCTACAGCTTATCCACAGGCCCATGCAAGATTTAGATGAACAACCCTGTGGACGGTTATTCCTCGCTGCGCAGTTGCAGTTCCACCATCAAATCATCGGCCAGGGTTTCCAGGGCGGCTTGCAGCGTGTCCAGTGCCAGGCTGGACGGCACCGCCAACGCGGCCTCGGCGTGAAACAACGGGTCACTGCTCATGGGCGCCGGACGCACGTCGGTGCTCAGGCGTTCCAGGTTGACCCCTTGCTTGCTCAACAGCGCGGTGATCTCGCGCACGATCCCCGGCCGGTCATTGCCCACCAGGGTCATCAGGATCGGTTTGCTCGCCGAGGCTTGCGCGCCGCTGCTCTCGCCCACCAGCACGCGGATGCCATGGGTGGACAGGTCCTCCAGGGCGCTGACCAACTCACTGCGGTTTTCCATCGGCACACTGACCCGCAGGATCCCGGCAAATTGCCCGGCCATATGGGCCATGCGACTTTCCAGCCAGTTGCCGCCGCGCTCGGCAATGCAGTGGGCAACACGTTCGACCACGCCGGGTTTGTCGGCGGCGATCACGGTGAGTACGAGATGGTCCATGGCAACAGCCCTCTTGTTGTGGATTAGCCAGTATAGGCAGATACGGGTACCGGTTGGCTCATGTGGCAGTTGGCTTGCCGGCGATGCGGGTGCTGCGGTGTAGAGGCCATCGCAGGCAAGCCAGCTCCCACATTGATCGCATGGCGGTGAGGAAAAACAAATCGTGTACCATTTTTATATTTATCTGGAACAATCCATTGGTTTTTTGAGAACATCCCATACCCCGCTGTGACCGTACAACCAAAGTGGGTCGCTAAACGACGTATTTAGTCTAATTTTCACAACCGCAACTCATCATGTAGTATGCCTCGGCGCGCACTACATAACGTTAGGTCGATGTCTGCCCAGGCGCCGTCGTAACCCCGAACACCCCGTCAGCAAGCCTTGCGCCGTTGATTGGAACCACCCAGCCGCCGTGATGGCATGTACTGGTGCCGGGTTTGTGGTTTAAATGGCCAGAGGCTTCATTGGTAAATTGAAAAGCTGAAAAGCGAATTAGCTCCGCAGAGTGAGGCAAGCAATGACTGAACACGTTCAAGTCGGTGGCCTGCAGGTCGCCAAAGTCCTGTTCGACTTCGTGAACAACGAAGCCATTCCCGGTACCGGCCTGACCGCCGACCAGTTCTGGGCCGGTGCCGACAAGGTCATCCACGACCTGGCACCGAAGAACAAAGCCCTACTCGCCAAACGCGACGATTTCCAAGCGCGAATCGATACCTGGCACCAGACCCATGCCGGCCAGGCCCACGACGCGGTGGCCTACAAAGCCTTCCTGCAAGATATCGGCTACCTGCTGCCAGAAGCGGCGGATTTCCAGGCGACCACCCAAAACGTCGATGACGAAATCGCCCGCATGGCCGGCCCGCAGCTGGTGGTGCCGGTGATGAATGCGCGGTTCGCCCTCAACGCCTCCAACGCGCGCTGGGGCTCGCTGTACGACGCACTGTATGGCACCGACGCCATCAGCGAAGCCAACGGCGCCGAGAAAGGCCAGGGCTACAACAAGGTGCGTGGCGACAAAGTCATCGCCTTCGCCCGTGCCTTCCTCGACGAAGCCGCACCGCTGACCGCCGGCAGCCACGTTGACTCCACCGGTTACAAGATCGTCGACGGCAAGCTGGTGGTCAGCCTCAAGGGCGGCAGCAACAGCGGCCTGCGCAGCGACGCCCAGTTGATCGGCTACCAGGGCGACGCCGCCCAGCCCATCGCACTCTTGTTGAAGCACAACGGCCTGCATTTCGAAATCCAGGTTGACCCCAGCACCCCGGTCGGCCAGACCGACGCCGCCGGCGTCAAAGACATCCTGATGGAAGCCGCGCTGACCACCATCATGGACTGCGAAGACTCCGTTGCCGCCGTCGATGCCGATGACAAAGTGGTGATCTACCGCAACTGGCTCGGCCTGATGAAGGGCGACCTGGCCGAAGAAGTGGCCAAGGGCGGCAAGACCTTCACCCGCACCATGAACGCCGACCGCACCTACACCGGTGTCGATGGTAATGCCGTGACCTTGCATGGTCGCTCGCTGTTGTTCGTGCGTAACGTTGGCCACCTGATGACCATCGACGCGATCCTCGACGCCCAGGGCAATGAAGTGCCCGAAGGCATCCTCGATGGCTTGATCACCAGCCTGGCGGCGATCCACAGCCTCAATGGCAACAACAGCCGCAAGAACAGCCGCACCGGCTCCGTGTACATCGTTAAACCGAAAATGCACGGCCCGGAAGAAGCGGCGTTCACCAACGAGATGTTCGGCCGCATCGAAGACGTACTGAACCTGCCGCGCAACACCCTCAAGGTCGGGATCATGGACGAGGAACGCCGTACCACGGTCAACCTCAAGGCCTGCATCAAGGCGGCCAGCGAGCGCGTGGTGTTTATCAACACCGGCTTCCTCGACCGTACCGGCGACGAAATCCACACCTCCATGGAAGCGGGCGCGATGGTGCGCAAAGCTGCCATGAAGGCCGAAAAATGGATCGGCGCCTACGAGAACTGGAACGTCGATATCGGCCTGAGCACCGGCCTGCAAGGCCGTGCGCAGATCGGTAAAGGCATGTGGGCCATGCCCGACCTGATGGCGGCCATGCTCGAGCAGAAAATCGCGCACCCGCTGGCCGGTGCCAACACCGCTTGGGTGCCGTCGCCGACCGCCGCGGCATTGCACGCGCTGCATTACCACAAGGTCGATGTATTCGCCCGCCAGGCTGAACTGGCCAAGCGCGAACGCGCGTCGGTGGACGACATCCTGACCATCCCCCTGGCGCAGAATACCGACTGGTCCGAGGAAGAAATCCGCAACGAACTGGACAACAACGCCCAGGGCATCCTCGGCTATGTGGTGCGCTGGATCGACCAGGGCGTGGGTTGCTCGAAAGTACCAGACATCAACGATGTGGGCCTGATGGAAGACCGCGCCACCCTGCGTATTTCCAGCCAGCACATTGCCAACTGGCTGCGCCATGGCGTGGTCAGCGAAGCCCAGGTCATGGAAAGCCTCAAGCGCATGGCGCCGGTGGTGGATCGGCAGAATGCCGGTGATGCGCTGTACCGCCCGCTGGCACCGGATTTCGACAGCAATATCGCGTTCCAGGCCGCGGTGGAGTTGGTGATTGAAGGGACCAAGCAGCCCAATGGTTATACCGAGCCGGTGTTGCATCGTCGGCGTAGGGAGTTCAAGGCCAAGAATGGTTTGTAACTGGTCATTGAAATGAAAAAGCCCCGGTCCTATGACCGGGGCTTTTTTATGTTGCATGTCCCGTCCTGAATAAGGTTTACACCTTCTGACCTATCTTCAGGAGGAGTCAATGGAATCGGGCAAAAGGCGGAGCCAGCGTGACTACACGTTAGCCTTTAAATTATCGGTCGTAGACCAGGTCGAAAAGGGCGAGTTGAGTTATAAAGAGGCTCAACGGCGCTATGGCATCCAGGGCCGGTCCACGGTACTGGTCTGGTTACGCAAGTACGGCCGGCAGGACTGGAGCCAAGGCGCCTCAATTCGAGAGCCGAGGAGCAGGTCCATGACCGAGCCAACCCTCCCGCTGACCCCCGAGCAGCGGATCAAAGAACTCGAAGAACAGCTGGCGCTAAGCAATCAGAAAGCGCAATTCTTCGAAGCCGTCGTGAATGTTCTGAAGAATGACTACGGTGTTTCCGTCGTAAAAAAGCGACCCGGCAAGTCCTCTCGCAAGGGCAAATCCAAGGCCTGAGCATCACCAGGGCTTGCCTGTTCATGGGCATTTCGCGCCAAGCGTATTACCAACGCAATCGGGCTTTCGACGAGAGAGCTCGTCAAGATCAAGAAGTCATGGACTTTGTTCTTGAAAAGCGCCGCCGTCAGCCTCGGATAGGCACGCGCAAGCTGCATTACCTGATGAGCGTCGAAGTTGGCGCATCAGTGCGGGTCGGCAGAGACCGCCTGTTTAGCATCCTGCGCAATGCTCGAAAACTGGTTGTGCGCAAACGGGCTTACCACAAAACGACGGACAGTCATCACCGCTTTCGCCGCCATCCCAACCTGCTCAAAGCAGGTCAGGAGCAGGTCGTGGCCAATAGGCCAGAACAGGTCTGGGTTGCAGACATAACCTACCTGCCGACACAGGAAAGCGTGGCTTATGTGAGCCTGGTGACAGACGCCTACTCACGCAAGATCGTAGGCCATCATGTGCATGAGAGCTTGCATACCGAGTCGGTGATCAAAGCGATGGAAAAGGCCGTTGGCGAACGCCGAAGCACGCTGCCACTGATCCATCACTCAGACCGCGGAGCCCAATACTGCTCTGAGCTTTATCAACGCTTGCACGCTAGTCATGGCGTCAGATGCTCAATGACCGACGGCTATGACTGCTACCAGAATGCTCTGGCAGAGAGGATAAACGGCATTTTGAAGACCGAGTTCCTGCTGTATCGCCCTAAAAATCTGGCGGACGCAGTGAAAATGGTGGATGAGTCGGTGCTGATCTACAACGGGGAACGGCCACACCTGTCCCTGAAATACAAAACGCCCGATGCAGTGCATCGGGCGTTTTGAGACTGAAATAGGTGTAAACCTATTTCAGGACTAGACAGCAAGGCTTAACCTGAAACCACAATCAGGTAACTACCCGACAGCTCCAACTTACTGCCTTGCCCTGAGCCCGTTCCGTCAACCTTCAAGCCGATCAACTGACCGGTATGGTTATTACCGACGACTTTCACAACGATGGTGCCTGCAACTGGATGAGTGAATGTGCTTCCGGTTGCATCTAAATATTCAATTCCAAACTGAGTATGCGTCAGGGTATGAGTCCCGTTCTTCAGGTCCTGGCCGTAATTAATTGTCAGGTGGGTAGTAATATCTGTGTCCATTCTGACCTGGGAAGGGATACCAAAAAACTGATTCGGAGAAAATACCTCCTGCTGACCATTGATAGAGGCGTGAATATTAGCGCTGTGTTGCGGGTTGTTTTTTTCAGTACTCATAATGAACTCCTGTTCGCGTCATTTAGAGGCGCTGATCCCAAACCAGCTCCCTCCCAACGATTAAACAAGCGCCACTCAAACCGCCGATACTGTGAAATCTGACAGTACTGACCAACGGTAAAAACACCCCCTACTGCGCCATCCCCAGCTCGCGTTTGACCATCTTCGCCAACTTCACGCTATCAATCGGCTTGAGCAAAAAGTCCACCACGCTCAGGTGCATCGCGTCGATCACGTCCGGTGCCTCGGCATCCCCCGACATGATGATGATCGGCAACGCAGCCCGGGTGGACTCGCGTACTTTGCGGATCAGTTCCAGGCCGTTGCTGGGCGCCATGCGCAAATCGGTGATCAACAAACCAATGGATGTGCTGGCATTCAAGAGTTCCCAGGCCGCCTCGCCGCTGTCTGCCGTCATGCAGCGAATGCCATCCAGCCCAAGAATCTCCGCCAACAGTTCACGGGCATCTTTATCGTCATCAACGATCAGTACCCGCTGCGGCGGTAGATCAGGCTCCAGCATCACGGCGCTTAACGCCTCGCGCTCGGCATCGCTCAAAATATCTTGGTCGGGCATATATTTCTCAGCAGTTGCACTCAATCTCCCAGCACAGAAGTCAGACATCACCGGAAGGGCGAACAATGTGCACTTCGTCGGATAGTTTTCCTAGTGGGCGTTCTACGGGGTCTGGACGATATTCATGTAAGGTTTTTCCCTAGTCATTGAAGGCCGGATAGCTACCTAGACTTACGTCCAATGGGCACCCGCCGCGTGGGGGTCGACCATGAGGGACGATAACGACAAAAAAACTGCGGTCATGGTTATGAGTAAAGCTGATGCTTTCACCCAGGCAGGGAAAACTGCGGTATTGCAGAACATTCACGGCACCCTGCAATTCCTGCAACGCTTCCCTCCGTTCAATCAGATGGAAAACGCCCACCTGGCGTTTCTGGTGGAGCAGTGCCAGTTGCGCTTCTACGGCCCCGGCGAGAGCATTCTCAAACCGTCGGCAGGCCCTGTGGAGCACTTCTACATCGTCAAACAGGGGCGGGTGATCGGCGAGCGGCCGGATTCGGCGCAAACCACCTTCGAAATCACCACCGGCGAATGCTTCCCCCTGGCCGCGCTACTGGGGGAACGGGCGACGCGAACTGAGCACAAGGCCGCCGAAGACACGTTCTGCCTGCAATTGAACAAGCCGGCGTTTATCAAGTTGTTTGCCCTGTCCGGACCGTTTCGCGACTTTGCCTTGCGTGGGGTCAGCAGCCTGTTGGACCAGGTCAACCAGCAAGTCCAGCAAAAGGCCGTGGAAACCCTCGGCACCCAGTATTCGTTGAACACCCGCCTGGGCGAGCTGGCCATGCGTCACCCCGTGACCTGCAGACCGCGGACGCCGCTGCGTGAGGCGGTCACACTGATGCATGAGCAGCAGGTCGGCAGCATTGTGGTGGTCGATGAACACAAGGCGCCCCTGGGGATTTTCACCCTGCGTGACCTGCGCCATGTCGTGGCCGAAGGCACCAGCGATTTCACCCAGGCCATCGAACAGCATATGACCCAGGCGCCCTTCTTCCTCAGCCCGGATCACAGCGCCTTCGACGCGGCGATTGCCATGACCGAACGGCATATCGCCCATGTGTGCCTGGTCAAGGACCGGCGCCTGTGTGGAGTGGTGTCCGAGCGCGATCTGTTTTCCCTGCAACGGGTTGACCTGGTCCACCTGGCACGCACCATCCGCAATGCACCACGGGTGGAAAACCTGGTGGCGATCCGTGGCGAGATCAGCCAATTGGTGGAGCGCATGCTGGCCCACGGCGCGTCCTCGACCCAGATCACCCATATCATCACCCTGCTCAACGATCACACGGTATGCCGGGTCATCGAGCTGAGCATCGCAGACAAGGGCGACCCCGGCGTGCCATTCAGTTGGCTGTGTTTTGGCAGCGAAGGCCGCCGTGAGCAGACGCTGCACACCGACCAGGACAACGGCATCCTGTTCGATGCCCGCGATGCCGCCCACGCCGCCGAGATTCGTGGCCTGCTGTTGCCCCTGGCGCAGCAGATCAATCAAAGCCTGGCGCTGTGCGGTTTCACCCTGTGCAAGGGCAATATCATGGCCGGCAACCCCGAGCTGTGCCTGTCCCGTGCCGAATGGGCCCGGCGCTTTGCCGCATTTATCCGCGAAGCGACGCCAGAGAACCTGCTCAAGTCCAGCATCTACTTCGACCTGCGGGTGGTGTGGGGCGATGAGCAAGGCTGCGAGCAACTGCGCCAGGGCATGCTTGAGCAAGTGGCGGACAATCGCCTGTTCCAACGGATGATGGCCGAGAACGCCTTGCGCCAGCGCCCGCCGGTGGGGCGTTTCCGTGACTTCGTGCTGACGCGCAAAGGCTCGGACAAGGCCACCCTCGACCTCAAGGTGCAGGGCCTCACGCCCTTCGTCGACGGTGCCCGCCTGCTGGCCCTGGCCAATGGCATCGCCACCAACAACACCCTGGAGCGCTTGCGTCAGCTGGTGGATAAAGAGGTGATCGAACGCCTGGACGGCGCGGCCTATGAAGAGGCCTACCACTTTATCCAGCAAACCCGTATGCAGCAGCACCAGTTGCAAACCCGCGAGAACCAGCCCTACTCCAACCGGGTCGACCCCGACAGCCTCAACCACCTGGACCGGCGCATCCTGCGTGAGTCCCTGCGCCAGGCCCAACGCCTGCAAAGCAGCCTGGCCCTGAGGTATCAGCTGTGAGCCTGTTCAGTTGGCTGCGCCCTGCCCGGCCAGGCCTGAATGCCCAGCAACAGGCGCGCCTGCAACAACTGGCTGCCCCCAAGGCACTCGGCGAACACAGTCTGCGCGAGCAGCGCTGGGTGGTACTGGACCTGGAAACCAGCGGCCTGAACCTCAATCGCGACCAGGTGCTGTCGATTGGCGCGGTGGTGATCGAAGACGGCGCGGTCGACTTTTCCCAGCAGTTCGAACGTACCCTGCAACGGGCCGACAACAAAATCAGCCCCAGCGTGCTGATCCATGGCCTGGGCCCCAGTGCGATCGCTGCCGGATGCGATCCAGCCGAGGCGTTACTGGACTTCATGGACTTTGTCGGCGACAGCCCGCTGCTGGCGTTCCACGCACCATTCGACCAGCACATGCTTGGCCGAGCGCTCAAGGACAGCCTGGGTTATCGCCTGACCCATCCGTTCCTCGACGTGGCAGACCTGGCGCCCATGCTGTGCCCCCAGGCGCATATCCGCGAAGCCGGCCTGGATGACTGGATTGCCCATTTCAACCTGCAAGTGGGCGAACGCCATCACGCCAGCGCCGATGCCCTGGCCACCGCAGAGTTGATGTTGATTCTATTCAGCCGTGCCCGCCAGCAAGGGCTGGACAGCCCTGCCGCGTTGCAACAACGCCTGAGCCAGTGGAAACGTCGCAAACAAGCCCCTTCCTTCTAACGGCTGCCGCTCAGTTAAGAGAGGCAATCGGTAACCTGTGGCGAGGGAGCTTGCTCCCGTTGGGGCGCGAAGCGGCCCTGAAACGGGAGCAAGCCCCCTCAGCAACATCCGTCCCGCCCGACCAACGCCAATTGCACCCATCCGCCACCTCTGCCACAATCGCGAATAATTCTCGTTAGTTTAAACATCTCGATTGGTGATGCCTTGTCGTCAGCCCAAAGTCCCCACAGTGAGCTTGTTGGCACGTTGTACCGTGACCATCGCGGCTGGCTGCTGGCGTGGCTGCGGCGCAACGTGGCCTGCCCCAGTCGTGCCGAGGACCTGAGCCAGGACACCTTCATGCGCCTGCTGGGCCGTGAAGAACTGCGTGAACCCCGCGAACCCCGGGCGTTTCTGGTGGCTGTCGCAAAGGGCCTGTTGTTCGACTACTTTCGCCGCGCCGCGCTGGAACAGGCCTACCTCACCGAACTGATGCTGATCCCGGAAAGCGAACAGCCTTCCCCGGAAGAACAGCACCTGATCCTCGAAGACCTCAAAGCCATCGACCGCCTGCTTGGCAAGCTGTCCAGCAAGGCCCGCGCCGCGTTCCTCTATAACCGCCTGGACGGCCTGGGCCATGCCGAGATCGCCCAGCGCCTCGGCGTGTCGGTGCCCCGGGTACGGCAATATCTGGCTCAGGGGATCCGCCAGTGCTACATCGCCCTGTATGGCCAGCCGTTGTGAGCCAGGTCAGTTCCAGACCGGTCAGCGCACGGGTGCTGGATGCGGCGATTGCCTGGCAACTGTCCCTGGACTCCGGGGACAGCAGCGCCGTGGAGCATGAAGCATTCAACAAATGGCTGGCCAGCAGCGAAGAACACGCCCGCGCCTGGCGCCAACTGGGCATGCTCGACCAGCGCTTCAGCGTGGCCAGCGGCCCGGCACGGGCGGCGCTGCTGCAATCGCGCGAAGGCATTCGGCAACGGGTGCGCAAGCTCGGCAGCGGCCTGGCCAGTGTGGTGCTGGTCTGCGGCCTGGCGGTGTTCGCCGGCCAGCGCTACGTGCCGATCAACTACTGGCTGGCCGACCAACGCACCGCCACCGGTGAACAGCGCACGCTGAAACTGGCAGATGGCACCCTGATCAACCTCAACACCCACAGCGCCATTGACGTGCGTTTTGACGAAAAGCGCCGAGTAATCGTGCTGCAGGAAGGTGAGATCTTCGTCGAAACCGGGCACAACGATGGGCGCCCCTTTGTTGTCGAGACCCGCGACGGCAGCCTGCGCGCCCTGGGTACGCGGTTTATCGTCAAGCGCGAGGACGACGGCACGCGGCTCAGCGTGTTGCAGTCGGCGGTTGCGGCGCAGCCCGAGGCGTTGCACCAGGAGCAGGTGTTCAAGGAAGGCCAGCAAGTGCTGATGCGCCGTAACAGCCTCGGCCCGTTGCTGGCCGTAACCCCCGGCACCGACGCCTGGACCCGCGGCATGCTGGTGGTGGACAACGCGCGGCTGGGGGATGTGGTCGAGGAACTGGCGCGCTACCGCACCGGCTACCTGGGTGTGGATAAAAACGTCGCCGACCTGCGCATCACCGGCAGCTTCCCGCTGCACGACACCACGCTGGCGCTTAACGCGCTGCTGCCGACCCTGCCGGTGCAGATCGAGCAACATACGCCGTGGTGGATTAACGTGGCCGCCAGGCCCGTGCCAGACGGTTCCGTTAGCAATAATTGAATAAAGGCAATGTCGAAAACAAAGCCCTCTGCGCCCCCGCTGCCGAGGCGCTGGCCGCTGAATGCCGACTGCGCTGCGGGGTGGCCGGTGCGCTCAACCTCAATCGCTTCGCCGACTGCAAAAACTACGAAGAGCGCGTGAGCATTCACAGATTTATTTTCACTTGGCCCTATCACTTTTTGATTCTCGTCCGGCACCTAGGCAATTGAGAAATATTTCCATTCCGGAGCCGCCCTATGTCCCGCACATTAGACACCTTGTTGCGCCCCAGCCTGCTAGCCGTGGCCATCGCCCTCAGCGCCCCGCTGACCAGCACCTCGCTGTTCGCCGCCGAACAGGCGTCCAGTGTGCGCGCCTACAACCTGCCGGCTGCGCCATTGGCCAGCACCCTGAACCAGATCGCCAGCCAGGCCGGCCTCCCCCTGACCCTCAGCCCGGCACTGGCCGCCGGCAAGACCTCGGCCCCGGTCAAGGGCCAGTTCGATGCACCGGGCGCACTGCGCGAGGCCCTGCGTGGGACGGGGTTGCAGTTGGAGCAGAGCAGCGCAGGCACCTACACCCTGGTGGCGATTCCAGAGGGTGTGGTGTCGCTGCCGGAGACCAATATCACCGGGCAGGGGAATTACGAGAGCGCGTGGGGGCCGGTGGAGGGTTATGTTGCTACGCGGACGGCGGCGGGGAGCAAGACTGATACGGCCCTGGTAGAAGCACCCCGCTCGATTTCCGTGGCCACCCGCCAGCAAATGCTGGACCGCAACGTTCAGAACCTGGATGACGCGGTCAAATACATGCCGGGAATCGTGTCCGCCAGCTACGGCAGTGATACCCGCTACGACTGGATGCGTGTGCGTGGCTTCGAACCCACCCATTTCCTCGATGGCCTGCCATTGCCTCGCGGTGTGTACGCCAACCCGAAAGCGGAAACCTGGAACCTTGATCGTCTCGCCCTACTGCGCGGCCCGGCCTCGTCGGTCTACGGCCAGACCCCGCCAGGCGGTCTGCTGGATATGGTCAGCCGGCGCCCCAGCGCGGAATCGAGCAATGCCATCCAGGTGCAATACGGCAGCGACAACTATCGCCAGATCAACTTCGCCAGCACCGGCAAGATTGACGATGAAGGTCAGTTTCTTTATGGCCTCAGCGGCGTGGTGCGCGATGCCGGCACCCAGGTCGATCACATCGACAACAAGCGCTACAACATTGCGCCCAGCCTGACCTGGAACATTGATACCGATACCAAGCTGACCGTGCTCTCGCAGTTCACTCGCGACGATACCGGCGCCACCAGCCAGTTCCTGCCGATCGTGGGCACCAAGATCAAATCACCGCTGGGCGAAGTCTCGCACCACAAGAACCTGGGTGATCCGGACTACGAGTTCTACGACCGTACCTATTACGCCTTGGGCTATGCCTTTGAACATCGTTTCAACGATACCTGGCAGTTCAAGCAAAACCTGCGTTACACCAAGTCGGAGTTATCGTTTCAGCAACTGACTGTCGGTGCCTATGGTTATGCTCCGGTTGATTCTGCGGGAAACATGAACCGCATCTCGACCAACGTTGACGAGAACATCGGTCAGTTCGCGGTGGACAACAATTTCCAGGCTGACTTTGCTACTGGTGATATCACCCACACCCTGCTGCTGGGACTGGACCACCAACGCACCGACACCTCGTACCTGTCGATTTACGGTGACGGCGGGAGGGTCAACATCTTCAACCCGGCCAACACTAAGCCAGTAGAGCGTCCTTTGCGCTCAGCGGCCTATTACGACTACAACCAGAAAACTGTGCAGACCGGCCTCTACGCTCAGGACCAGATGGCCCTCGACAAGTGGCGCCTGACTCTCGGCGGCCGTGAAGACTGGGTTCATCAGGGCACCACGTACCTCAACAAGCAAGACGCTACCAACACTGACCGCAGCAAGAACTTCAGTGGCAACGCCGCACTGAGTTATGTATTCGATTCGGGCTTTGTCCCCTACCTGTCCTACGCCGAATCGTTCCAACCTGCGAGCAACGCCAGCGCAGACCCGGTCAAGTCGTACAAGCCCACCGAAGGCAAGCAATGGGAGTTAGGGGTCAAGTACCAGCCGCCCGGCAGCAACACTCTGCTCAGCGCCGCGGTTTACGACTTGACCCAGAAAAACGTGCTGGTGACTAGAACCGGCTCAGGCGGCCAGTCGATCACCGACCAGGCCGGCGAAGTCAAGGTCAAGGGCCTGGAACTGGAAGCGGTGTCTGACGTGACCGAGAACCTCAAGGTCATCGCCGCCTACACCCTGGCCAAGTCCGAGGTACAAACAGGCACCTTCAAAGGCAACCGCCTGCAGTTGATGCCCAACCAGCAAGCCTCGTTGTGGACCGACTACACCTGGCACGACGGTGTGCTCGACGGTTTCGGTATCGGCTTTGGGGCCCGCTACACCGGCAACACCTACGGCGACCAGGGCAATACCTGGCTGGGCAAGGCTGATGCCTACACCGTATTCGACGGTGCGGTGCATTACGACCTCGGCCGCCTGGACAACAGCCTCAAAGGTGCCTCGGTAAAACTGAACGCCACCAACCTGTTCGACAAGCAGTACATCTCCACCTGTGATGCCTCCTACTGCTACTACGGTGATCAGCGCAGCGTCGTCGCCAGTGCCACTTACCAGTGGTAATCGGCTGAGTTAACAACCAGGCCGCCCCTTGGGCGGCTTTGGTGTGTCTGAAGGCTAGAAAATGAAAAGCACAACCATCCGCCGCTGGTCCTTCATCCACACCTGGACCAGCCTGATCTGCACCGTGTTCCTGCTGATGCTGGCGCTGACCGGCTTGCCGTTGATCTTTCACCACGAGATCGATCACCTGCTGGGCAACGAACCCGAGCTCAAGCAGATGCCGGCCGATACTTCGCAGCTCAACCTTGAGCAACTGGTGTCCAAGGCCCAGGCCCATCGCCCGGGCGAAGCCATGCAGTACCTGGCCTGGGATGAGGACGACAAGAACGGGGTGGTTGCGATCATGGCGGCCACCGCCGGCACCGAGCCCAATTCGTCCCACACCTTTATGCTCGATGCGCGCACCGGGGAAAGCGTGGAGATGCCGTCGGCCAATGGCGGCTTGACGATGTTCCTGCTGCGCCTACATGTGGATATGTTCGCCGGCCTGCCGGGCAAGTTGCTGCTGGCCTTTATGGGCGTGCTGTTTGTGCTGGCGATTGTTTCCGGCACGGTGTTGTACCTGCCCTTTATGCGGCGCTTGAAGTTCGCCACGGTGCGCCAGGACAAGTCCACGCGCCTGCGCTGGCTGGACCTGCATAACCTGATCGGCGTCGTCACCCTGACCTGGGCCCTGGTGGTGGGCGTCACCGGGGTGATCAGCGCCAGTGCCGACTTGATCATCGCCGCATGGCGCAGTGACAGCCTCACCGCGATGATCGAACCCTATAAGAACGCGCCACCGCTGACCTCGCGGGCGCCGGCCACCGACCTGCTGAAGATTGCTGAGCAGGCCGCGCCGGGCATGACCCCAGACTTTATTGCGTTCCCCGGTACGCGCTTTTCCAGCGAGCACCATTACGCAGTGTTTATGAAAGGCAGCACGCACCTGACCTCGCACCTGCTGACCCCGGTGCTGATCGACGCCAGCGACCTGAGCGTCACCGCCGTGGCCGGGCGGCCGTGGTACATGGACGCCATGGGCATGTCCCAGCCCCTGCACTTTGGCGACTATGGCGGCATGCCGATGAAAATCCTCTGGGCGGTGCTGGATGTGCTGACCATCATCGTGCTGGGCAGCGGCGTATACCTATGGCTGGTGCGGCGCAAGGCGGCCAAGTCATGAGGCCAAGGCAATCGAATTTCTGGAAGGTGTTCGGGGTGCCACTGGGGATCGGGCTGCTCAGTGCTGCCGGACTGTTTGCGGCGTTGCTGGGGGATGGGGGTTGGGATTCCCTGAGCTGGGTTGGGCTGGGGATCCCGGCGGCAATCGGTGTCTGGGGGTTGCTGCGGCGGCCGTGAGGGCGCTATCGCAGGCAAGCCAGCTCCCACAGTTGACGGTGTTCACACATCAAAATGTGTGTGGGTTGGTCTGGGGGTTGCTGCGGCGGCCGTAAGGGCGCCATCGCAGGCAAGCCAGCTGCCACAGTTGACGGTGTTCACACATCAAAATGTGTGTGTGGGTTGGTCTGGGGGTTGCTGCGGCGGCCGTGAGGACGCCATCGCAGGCAAGCCAGCTCCCACAGTTGGCAGTGTTCACACATCAAAATGTGGGAGCTGGCTTGCCTGCGATGAGGCCCGCAAAAACAACCAAGATCCCCCTCGCCAGTCACCTCGCAACTGTCTAGTCTATGGCCGACCCTTTCCGAGGATTGCCCATGTTCGCGCCCAGCATGACCTTGTTCCACAACCCTGCCTCGCCGTTTGTCCGCAAAGTCCTGGTGCTGCTCCACGAAACCGGCCAGCAAGACCGCGTTGTCCTGGAGACTGTGCTGGTCACGCCGGTCAACCCGATCACCGCGTTGAACGAGGGCAACCCGCTGGGCAAGATCCCGGCCCTGCGCCTGGCCGATGGCAATGTGTTGCACGACAGCCGGGTGATCCTCGACTACTTCGACCACCAACATGTCGGCAACCCGCTGATCCCCCGGGACGGTTCGGCCCGCTGGCGCCGCCTGACCCTGGCCTCGATGGCCGACGGGATCATGGACGCGGCCGTATTGGTACGCTATGAAACCGCCATGCGCCCGGCCGACAAACACTGGGATAGCTGGCTGCAGGAGCAGCGCAACAAAATCCGCCGCGCCCTGGCCGAATTGGAACAGGACGCTATCGCTGAACTGGCCAGCCATTTCGACATCGCCGCGATCAGCGTCGCCTGCGCCCTGGCGTATGTGGACTTCCGCCACCCCGACCTGCAGTGGCGTTCAAGCAATCCCAAACTGGCCGCCTGGTACGCCGAGGTCAGTCAGCGGCCGTCAATGTTGGCGACCCAGCCGCCGGCCTGATTCCTGTAGCAACCCGTTATGGGTGGCGAGCGAGGCTTGTTGTGGCGAGGGGGCAAGCCTCCTCGCCACAACAAGGCCATTAGCCACAAAGGTGTCGCGCCACTCCGGAAACAGCGCGTTAATTTTCCCCACCAGTTGTGCCTTCTCCCGCTGATCCTCCCGTAGCCCGATCATTGCATCACCTCCAACTCGGCCGCCTTACGCTTGCCCACCCCATACCAGTCCAGTTTGCGTGTCAGCACCATCACCGTACCCAGCAGCCCGAACAGCAACAGCGAGCCCATCAACAGCGCGTAGTCCTCGGCACTCAACAACCCGTACAGCAAGCCATACAGTGCCGCCAACCCCGTCGAAAACCCCAGCCCATGGGCCACGCTGCGCAGCACATGGCACACGTAAAAACCGATCAACAACACACAGGCACTGGCCGAGATCAGGTACGCCAGGGCAAAGCCGATATGCTCGGACAACGACAGCAACAGCAAGTAGAAAAACGCCAGGGCCACCCCCACCAACGCATACTGGATCGGGTGCACCGCCAGGCTCTTGAGCACTTCAAACAGGAAGAAACCGGCGAACGTCAGGGCGATGAACAGCAGCGCATATTTGATCGCGCGGTCGCTCTTGAGGTACTGGTCCACCGGGTCGATAAAGTTCACGCCAAAGCTGCGTTCGTTGAAGTCCTCGCAGCGACTGCCAACCACACAGCCGTACAACGATTCCTCAAGGTTGGTGGAGAAGAACGAGGTCTGCCAGTTGGCGCTGAAGCCTTGGTCGTTGATCTCACGCTGGGCCGGCAGGAAGTTGCCGACAAAGCTCGGATGGGGCCAGTTGGAGGCCAGCTTGACCTTGCTGGTCTTGCCCACCGGCAGTACCTGTAGTTGCTCGGTACCCTGCAGGCGCAGGTCGAAGGCAAAATCCAGCGGCGCGGGGTTCTTACTGTCCTGGGTCGGCAACATCACGTGTACGCCAGCGCCGAGAAAGCTCACTTGGGTGCCCGGGGCAAACTCCAGGCGCTGGCTGCCCAGCTCCAGTTTCAGGGCGTTTTCAATGCCGCGGATATCGCTGATACCGACCGCCAAAAATGCCTGGCCAAACTTGTAATCGGCAAAGTCCTCCTTGATGCCCATTTGCGCCGGCAGCACAAAGCGGCCGCTGATGCGGTTGTCGGCATGGAACAGTCGCGCCTGGTAGATTCCTCGCGCCCGCAGTTCGGTTTGCACCTGCCCATCGAGCTCGAACTGCTCCGGCAGGAAGTACAGGCGGCCCTGTTCTTCACTGAGCACTTCATAGCGTTTGTTGAGTTTTTCGTTGAGCTTCCACTCACGCACGGTCTTGCGAAACGGCACCACCATCAATGGCCCGCTGACCTGCTGGCTGTAGCTGGAGCTGCGGGCAATGTCCATCACGACGCCGTCGCGCAGTTCCTGGCGCTCGTTGATGATGCCGTTGATCATCAGCAACGGAATCAGCAATAGCAGGATCAGCAGCGCGATGGCGCCCAGTTTGAATAGCAGGCTGCGGTTCATGGGTCTCTCCCTGTTTTGATGGGGAGAGTCTGGCGGCGGCCTGTGGGGGATTTATGAGGGCAATGTGGAGACTGTGTGGAGATGCAGCACCACTTCCACGCCACCCGGCACGTTGCCGATCTGCAAGGAGCCGCCGTGCAGCTTCATCACTTCTTCGACAAAGTTCAGGCCCAGGCCGGTGCTTTTGCGGCCACTGACCGGACGCGGCAGGGAATAGAAACGCTCGCTCAGGCGTGGCAGGGCGTATTCGGGGATCGGTTCGGCCTGGTTGAACAGGCGCACATCCACAGCATGGTGCCGCACCTGGGCGCTGAAACGCAGCGTGCCGCCGGGCGGGGTAAAGTCCAGGGCATTTTCCAGCAGATTGCCCAGGGCCTGACGCAGCAGAAACGGCTCGCCAAACAGCTTTACGTCGGCTTCGATCAGACGTTCGACCTGCAACCCGGCCTGCTCGATCCGCGCGCATTGCGCCTTGAGGACCTCATCGACCAAGGCGGCCAACGGTACCGAAATCTGCTGCTCCAAGCCCTGGCGCTGCTCGACCTGGGCCAGGTTCAGCAGGCGTTCGATCAACTGCTGCAAGCGCGCGCTTTCACTGGCGATATTGCCGACGAACCGCTGCTGCTGGGCGACTGTCATTTCCCCCTGCAACAGTTCCGCCGCACCGCGAATCGCCGCCAACGGGCTTTTCAGTTCGTGGGTCAGGGTGTGCACATAACGCTCGACATAGGCCTTGCCTTCCAGTTGCGTGCGCATGTGCTCCACAGCGGTGGATAACTGCGCCAACTCGCCGCCACGATAATGCGGCAACTCGGCGCGACGCCCTTCGCTGACCGCCTGGGCATAGGTGGTCAGGCGCCGTAACGCCGCGCTCAACCACCAGGACAACAGGGCCCCCAACAGCAAGCCCAGCGCCACCAGACCGGCGCCGTACCACAGCAGACGGCGCTCGGTACGGTCGACATAAGGCTGCAGCGAGCTGTTGGGCTTGGCCACCGTAACCACGCCTATGATCTGCCCGTTATCGCGGATCGGCGCGCCCACGTGCATCACCGAGGACGCCGGGTCATCGGCATCGCTGCGGGTCGAGCGGGCGCCGTACTCACCGCGCAGGGTCAGGTACACATCGTTCCATTTCGAGTAGTCCTGGCCCACTGCCGTACCGCTGGAATCCAGTAACACGACACCCTTGGCGTCCGTCACATAGATGCGGTGGTTGACCTGGTTTTTCGCCAGGCCCCAGATGGTTGCCCCCGGCTGGCGCTCGCCGTAGGCCTTGAGCACGGTGGGCCAGAGGCTTTGGCCAAGGGTGCCGTTCTTCACATCGTCACGCAGGATTTCCGCCAGCAGGTTGGCGGTGTCCACCAGGGTTTCTTCGGTGGACTGGCGCACGCCGGGGCGGATTTCCTTCATGACGGTGTTGAGCACAAAGTAGCCGGTCAGGCCGATAAACAGCGCATACACCAGGAAAATCCGCAGCCCCAGGCGCATCAGGCGTGGCTCGGGCTGTAGCTGTAGCCCAGGCCGCGATGGGTCTGGATCGGCTCGGCCTCGGCAACCACGCCCCGCAGCTTGCTGCGCAGGCTTTTGATATGGCTGTCGATATTGCGCTCGTAGCCGGCATCGGCGGCCACGCCGACCGCATCCAGCAACTGCTCGCGACTGAACACCCGTTCGGGCTGTTCCAGCAGGCAATTGAGCAGGCGGAATTCATGGCGAGTCAGGCCCAGCAACTGGCCGCGATACTGGATCTGCACCCGCTCGTGGTCCACCTGGAACAGCCCGCCGCTGGCCGGCACTGCCACCGGTGCCACGCGCTTGAGGATCGCCTTGACCCGCGCCGCCACTTCCCGCGGGCTGAAGGGTTTGACCACATAGTCGTCGGCGCCGATTTCCAGGCCCACCACGCGGTCGATCTCGCCGTCGCGGGCACTGAGAAACATCACCGGCACTTCGCTGAAGCGGCGCAGTTGCTTGCAGGTTTCAAAGCCGCTGATGTCCGGCAGGCCGATGTCGAGGATCAGCATGTCTGCCGGGGTCTGCCGCTGATGCTCCAGCGCGGCCTGGCCGAGGGTCAGCCAGGTGGTGGTGAAGCCTTCGCCCTGCAGGGCAAAAATCAGCGTATCGGCTATCGCCGCTTCGTCTTCGACAATCAGGATATGGGGCATGGCGTCCGAGCACTGGGAGCTAAAGGTGAACGGTGCCCCATGCCTTGTGCGGCGTCAATCAGCAGTCAGGTTTGTCGGCGGTGTAGCGCCGGGCCGGGTTCACCGCAGCGCCGAACTCGCGCAGCGCCTTGGCGCCGATCAGCAGCGGGTAGTTGAAGCTGCTGCGGTCGGTGAGGTTGACCTCCACCGTGCGCTTGACGTTGCCCAGGCACATTTCCAGCTCCACCACCGGGCGCTTGGCCACGCCGCTGTCTTCCTTGTCTTCGTCTTCGTCGGCGCGGTTCTTGATCTTGCTGATGCGCGCCACTTTGTGTTCATAGACCTTGTTGCTCACATCCTTGCCACTGAGACGGAACCGCACCCAGTCCTCGCCATCGCGGGTGAAGGTCTGGATGTCGCGGGCCGACAGCGAGGCGGTCAGCGCGCCGGTGTCCATCTTGGCCTTGAAGGTCTCGCCGATTTCCGGCAACTGGATATATTCGTAGCGCCCGTACAGGGTCGGCTCGGCGGCCATCACGGGCAGGGCAACCACGGCTAACAGGGCAAGGAGGGATTTCACGTAGGAGGTTTCCTTGAAGGTAAGTAGGCCAATACTAGACTGCAAACACAGCCCGAAGTTGGATCGTTACCCAGCATACGCAACACAAAGTGAAACATTCGTCAGGTCAATTGCGATTTGGCCTCTAGACTCAAGCTGCTTATCATGGCCCGTCCAACCGTTTGCAAGAGTTCCTTATGCGCCGCCTGCTCACCGGCTGTTTCGTCACACTGCTGCTGTTACTCAACACGCTGATCCTGATCGGCCCGCTGATGGTCTTCGCCCTGCTCAAGCTGGTGGCGCCCGGGCGGTCACGGGACTATGCCTCCCGGGCCGTGATGTGGATTGCCGAGACCTGGGCCGAGATCGACAAGCTGATCTTTGCCCTGTGTATCCCCACCCAATGGGATATTCGCGGCGATACCGGGCTGAGGGTCGATACCTCGTACCTGGTGATCAGCAACCATCAATCCTGGGTGGATATCCCGGCGCTGATCCAGACCCTCAACCGGCGCACGCCATTTTTCAAATTCTTCCTGAAAAAGGAGCTGATCTGGGTGCCGTTCCTGGGCCTGGCCTGGTGGGCCCTGGATTACCCGTTCATGAAGCGCTACACCAAGGCATTCCTGGCCAAGCATCCGGAACTGGCGGGCCAGGACCTGAAGATCACCAAACAGGCCTGCGAGCTGTTCAAGCGCCAGCCGGTGACGGTGGTCAACTACCTGGAAGGCACGCGCTTTACCGAAGCCAAGCGGGCCCAGCAGAACTCACCGTTCACTCGCCTGCTCAAGCCCAAGGCCGGTGGCGTGGCATTTGTACTGGCGGCCATGGGCGAGCAGTTGGATGCGATCCTCGACGTGACCGTGGTCTATCCACAGGACAGGATTCCAGGATTCTGGGATTTGATCAGCGGCGCGGTGCCCCGGGTGATTGTTGATATCCGCACCCGCGAGCTGGATCCGGCGTTGTGGCAGGGGGATTACGAGAATGATCCGGCGTTTCGCCAGAGCGTCCAGAACTGGGTCAACCAGCTCTGGCTGGAGAAGGATGCGCGCCTTGATGAGCTTATCAGGTGACTCGTCGCAGCCCGTGACGGCCACCTGGCAGGCTGGTTCATTTAAAACTTGATCGATGCCCCGGCACCGGCACTAAAACCCACACCGGCAACGCTCCCGGAGGCGTCCGCGCCGCCGGAGACACGACCCGTTTCCGAATCAGGCTTATTGCCGTTGATCATTTCATCGTAAGACATGAACTTCATGCCTGCAGCCTTCTCGAACTCCTCCCTGGTCATCTTGCTGTAGTCGACCGGGGGTTTGCCAAATACCGGGAATGAATTGCGCGATATTGTTGATTCGCTCATTGGAAGATCTCCTTAAAGGGAACGACACCCGGTCTGGAGCCCCCTCGCTGGGGGAGGAGAAGGCCGAGTTCCAGGCGGGTGTAGATCAGTGGTTAGAGCCGACCGCTCAGTTCCCTGGATGACTTCACACCGAGGTGTTTTTCAGCTCCCCGCCCCCCAGATGCCGGCTAGCTTGCCCAGTACTGAACTGTCGGCACCCTGGCCACCCAGGTACTGCAGGATCACCGGGGCAAACTGGCCGATCATGCCGCTGTCCATGCCCAAGGCGCTGAACGCAGTGTTCAGGTCGTTGGCGTCCTTGACGTTCCCCAACAGGCCATCGAGGCCGCTGGTCTTGCTGCCACCGGTTTGGCCGAGCATGCCGCTCAAGGCGCCAAGGCTGCCCAAAGCGTTGCCACCCGACAGCTTATCCAGGCCCGGCACGCTTTTGCCCAACTGCGAATAATCAGTGCTGCTGAGTTGGTTCTTGGCCAGGCCCAACATCGCACCGGTGCCACCGACGGCCTGCTCCGGGGTGACATTCAACTGTTTGGTCAACGCCCCCAGCAAACCTGCGGTTTGTGCGCTCGGCGCAGAGGCGGCGGCCTTGTTGGTGCCCTGGGCGCCAGCAACGGCGTTGGCCACATCACCCAGGCTGAAGCCTGCTGCAAATACCGGGCTGGCCGCCACGGTCAGGAGGCAGGACAGGGCAAAACCGCGTGAAATCTTCATCGAGACAACCTCGTAAATGTAGGAGCTAAAGCAGCCGTTTGACCCAGCATCCCACCGGTTGTTCCAGCTCACAGATTTGTTCAGAAAAGCCCCAAAAACCGACACCATCAAACTGCCACTAGGAACCCATCGCCAGCCACAGGGTCAATCAACACACTACAAAACTTGTCAGGAAGAGCCTTATGACTGCGTCCCAACCCCCAGTGATCGAGCACAAGCCCTCATTCTGGACCCGCCCGCGCCTGTTCATCGGCGTCTGCGTGGTGGTGGTTGCCGGTATCGGCGGCGCGCTCTACACCCAGGACAGCGTCAAGTCTGCAGCGACCCTGGTCAGCAGCACCCAACAGCCGGCGGCGCAAATCATGGCGCACAAGGATTACCTGGAAGTCCAACCGATTGCGGCCACTGCGCCGGAACCGGACCGCAGCCTCGAACTGTGGGCCCTGCCTGCAGGCGGCACGCCGGTGTCTTTGGGCCTGTTGCCGGAGGATGGCAAAGGCATCATCGGCCTCAACCCACGTCAGCAGGAAACTATCAGCCAGCCGGTGGAATTGATGGTCAGTTCGGAAACCAAGGGTGGCTCGGTGAGCAAGCAGCCTACCGGCCCGATGGTGTACCAGGGTGCGCTGGCGATCCGCTGATCCCCAGACACCCAATCGCCAATGTGGGGGCCCAGCTCCCACAGCCCCCACATTGGCGAGTGGTTGTTGCTGTTAAGCCGCGCTGAACAGCTTGTGCGGATCAATCACAAACTTCTTCGGCACACCTGCATCGAACTCGCCATAACCACGCGGCGCGTCGTCCAGGCTGATCACCTGCACACCCACGATCTCCGCAATGTTGATGCGGTCCCACATGATCGCCTGCATCAACTGGCGGTTGTACTTCATCACCGGGGTCTGGCCGGTGTGGAAGCTGTGGGACTTGGCCCAGCCCAGACCGAAACGAATGCTCAGGCTGCCCATTTTTGCGGCGGCATCCACCGCCCCTGGATCTTCAGTGACGTACAGGCCGGGAATACCGATCTTGCCCGCCACACGCACCACGCCCATCAGTGAGTTGAGCACCGTGGCCGGGGCTTCGGCCTTGACGCCGTCATGGCCATGGCCGCGGGCTTCAAAGCCCACGCAGTCAACGGCGCTGTCCACTTCCGGCTCGCCAAGCAGCGCGGCGATTTGCTCGTGTAGCGGGGTGTCGGTGGACAGGTCGGCGATTTCAAAGCCCTGGGCCTTGGCGTGGGCCAGGCGGATCGGGTTGACGTCACCGATGATCACCACCGCCGCCCCCAGCAAGCGTGCGGAAGCGGCAGCGGCCAGGCCTACGGGACCGGCGCCGGCGATGTACACGGTGCTGCCAGGGCCAACGCCCGCAGTGACGGCGCCGTGGTAGCCGGTGGGCAGGATGTCGGAGAGGCAGGTCAGGTCACGGATTTTCTCCATGGCCTTGTCGCGATCCGGCAGTTTCAGCAGGTTGAAGTCGGCGTAGGGCACCAGCACGTACTCGGCCTGGCCGCCGGTCCAGTCGCCCATGTCCACGTAGCCGTAGGCACCACCGGCACGGGCCGGGTTGACGGTCAGGCATACGCCGGTGTGTTGTTCCTTGCAGGAGCGGCAGCGGCCGCAAGCAACGTTGAACGGCACAGACACCAGGTCGCCGAGTTTCAGGTTCTCGACGTCGCTGCCCTTCTCGATCACCTCGCCGGTGATTTCGTGACCGAGCACCAGGCCGGTCTGGGCGGTGGTACGGCCGCGCACCATGTGTTGGTCGGAGCCGCAGATATTGGTGGAGACCACGCGCAGGATAACGCCGTGTTCAATCTTCCTGCCACGGGGGTCCTGCATTTTGGGATAGTCGATTTTCTGTACTTCGACCTGACCGTTGCCGAGATACACGACACCACGATTACCAGACATGCTTTCACCTCGCTGTTGTTTTTATGGAACTGCGTTGCCCCTTTGGATGGGCAGCGCGTTTGAGTGCTCGGGTTACAGATGCTGTTTTTGCGTTGTTTGTGAGGGCCTCATCGCGGGCAAGTCCGCTCCCACAGGGTTCACATATCACCCGGTGGGAGCTGGCTTGCCTGCGATGGCGTCAGTCAGAGCACCACCGTTCTATTGGCGTTCAAGAACACCCGTCGCTCAATGTGGTACCCCACCGCCCGCGCCAATGTCAGTCCCTCGATATCCCGCCCCTTGGCAATCAGGTCCTCGGGATAGTGGCTGTGATCCACCACTTCCACGCCCTGGGCGATGATCGGGCCTTCGTCCAGGTCGTTATTGATGTAATGCGCAGTGGCGCCAACCAACTTCACCCCTTTGTTGTATGCCTGGTGATACGGCTTGGCGCCCTTGAACCCCGGCAGCAATGAGTGATGGATATTGATCGCCTTGCCATCCAACTTGCGGCACAGCTCCGGCGACAGCACTTGCATGTAGCGCGCAAGGATCACCAGTTCGGCCCCCGTCTCTTCAATCACTTGCCACACCTGGCGCTCTTGGGACGGTTTGTCATTGGGGTCGAGGGGGAAATGGTAGTAAGGAATCTGGTGCCAGTCGGCCAATGGCTTGAGATCGGGGTGATTGGACACCACTGCGACCACGTCCATCGACAATTGGCCGATGCGTTGGCGGTACAACAGATCGTTGAGGCAGTGATCGGCCTTGGACACCATGATCACCACTTTTGGCCGGTAGTTCGGCGCCGTCAGCTCGAAGATCATGCCAAAGGCTTCGCCGCGGGTGGCCAGGCCATCGCGGAAACCTTGCTCGTCAAAGTCGTCGGGCTGGCGGAATTCCACACGGATAAAAAAGCGCCCGGAGAGGCGGTCATCGAACGAATGGTGCTCGGTGACGTAGCAGCCCTGCTCAAACAGATAGCGGGTGACCGCGTCCACCGTGCCGAGCACGCTGGGGCAGTCGGCGGTCAAAATCCATGTATCGGGTGCGCGGCTCATACTTGAATCCTCAGGCCTTTGTGGCGAGGGGGCTTGCCCCCGTTGGGCTGCGAAGCAGCCCTGAAATCAGCCACTCGGTTCTTTCAGAAAAACTGCAGTGACCTTACCGGGACCGCTGCGCGCTCCAACGGGGGCAAGCCCCCCTCGCCACAACAGCCCATCTGCTCAGGCTTGGACACTCAGGCCGTATTCGGCCGAGGCGTCCTGCAGCCACAACCACCAATAGTCCGAGAAGCTGCGACGAATCAGCAGTTCCCAGGTGTCTTCGGCGGTATGGCGGATCACCAGTTGCGACTTGGCGAACACCGTGCCCACGGCCTTGCCCACCGGGAAGTTGTCGGGGTGCACGTCGTAGCTGGTGGATTTCATCAGCACATCGCGCACGTTCGGGCCACTCAGTTCGAGGATCTGCTGGCCGCCGCTGACGTTGACGATCTGGATATGCAAATCCCCCAGGGCCGCGCGCAGGTTTTGCTCGGCGGCGAATTCTTCACCACTCGGCACGATCAGCAACCATTCATCCGGGCCGAGCCATTGCAGGCTGGTTTCACCTTTGACGATCACGCTCAGGGCTCCCGGCAGTTCGATGCCCAGGGCCTTGTGCACGCCGGCGGCGAACGCGGCATCGTGGCCATCGCCGCGCAGGGTCAGGTGGCCGAGGAGTTTCTTTTCACGCACGATCACGCCGGCGTTCTTGCGCCCCTTGCCGACCAGGCTGGCGAGGTCGGCATGGTGCAGCGACGACTCGGCCTTGGCGCCGGTGGTGGGGCGTTGTTGGTACACATTGGCTGCGGTCATAAAGCACCTTTCTTGAATTCTGTTGTGCGGCTTCTGCCGCCATCGCGAGCAAGCTCGCTCCCACATTTCGGAATGCATTTCCCCAGTGGGAGCGGGCTTGCTCGCGAAGGCCGCACCTCGGTCTATCAGATGTTCTGGCGCTCGCCTTTCGGGTCAAAGAACACCGAAGACACAATCTCCGCTTCGATCACACTGCCATCCGCCTGCGGTGAGAACACCCGCTCGCCCATACGCTTCAAGCCGCCCTTGACCACCGCCATCGCAAACGAATAGCCGAGGGAGTTGTGCGCATAGCTGGAGGTCACGTGGCCGACCATCTTCATCGGGATGCTCTGCTTCGGATCGAACACCAGCTGCGCGCCCTCAGGCAGCCACACTTTCGGGTCAATCGGCTTCAGGCCCACCAGTTGCTTGCGCTCTTCACGCACGCAGTCTTCGCGGTTCATCCCGCGCCAGCCGATCCACGAGAACGGTTTGGTGCGGCCCACACACCAGCCCATGTTGAGGTCGTCCGGGGTCATCGAGCCGTCGGTGTCCTGGCCGACGATAATGAAGCCCTTCTCGGCCCGCAGTACGTGCATGGTCTCGGTGCCATACGGGGTCAGGTTGTACTGTTTGCCAGCCTCGACAATCTGTTCCAGCACGCCCATGGCGTAGTCGGCCTGCACGTTGACTTCATAGGACAGCTCACCGGTAAACGAGATACGGAACACCCGCGCCGGCACGCCGCCCACCAAACCTTCTTTCCAGGTCATGAACGGGAAGCCGTCCTTGTCCAGGTCGATATCGGTGACTTCGCTCAACAGCTTGCGACTGTTGGGCCCGGACAAGGTCATGGTCGCCCAGTGGTCGGTGACCGAGGTGAAGTACACCTTGAGGTCCGGCCACTCGGTCTGCTGGTAGATTTCCAGCCACTGCAGCACGCGGGCGGCGCCGCCAGTGGTGGTGGTCATCAGGAAGTGGTTGTCGGCAAGGCAGGCGGTCACGCCGTCGTCGAAGACCATGCCGTCTTCCTTGCACATCAGGCCGTAGCGCGCCTTGCCCACGTCGAGCTTGGTCCAGGCGTTGCTGTAGATGCGGTTGAGGAACTCGCGGGCATCCGGGCCTTGAATGTCGATTTTACCCAGGGTCGAAGCGTCCAGCAGGCCGACGCTGTCGCGCACGGCCAGGCATTCGCGCTTGACTGCCGCATGCAGGTCTTCACCGTTGCGCGGGAAGTACCACGGGCGTTTCCACTGGCCGACATCTTCAAACTCGGCGCCGTTTTTCACGTGCCAGGCTTGCAGCGCGGTGTAGCGCACCGGCTCGAAGATGTGCCCACAGTGCCGGCCCGCTACCGCGCCGAAGGTTACCGGCGTGTAGTTGGGGCGGAACATGGTGGTGCCCATCTGCGGGATGGTCACGTTCAGCGAGCGGGCCGCGATGGCCAGGCCGTTGACGTTGCCCAGCTTGCCCTGGTCGGTGCCGAAGCCCAGCGCGGTGTAGCGCTTGACGTGCTCCACCGACTCGAACCCTTCGCGGGTCGCCAGTTCGATGGCGGCGGCGGTGACGTCGTTCTGCAGGTCGACAAATTGCTTGGGCGCCCGTGCAGTGGCTTTTTCGTGAGGCACCTGGAACAGGGCCAGGGTCGGCTCTTCCAAGCGCGTCAGGGCCTTGGGCAGCGTACCTTCCACCGGAGCAAACCCAGCCTCGCTGGCCGCGCGCACGCCGCCTTCAAAGCCATCGGCCAGGGAGTCACCCAAGCCGTAGACACCGTTGATCCCCCCCACGCACACACGTTTCTGCGGCGCTTCGCCCGGTACAAAACCGAGGATATCTTCACGCCAGGTCGGCTTGCCGCCCAGGTGCGAAGCCAAGTGCACCACCGGGCTATAGCCGCCGGAGCTGGCCACCAGGTCGCAGTCCAGCCACTCGCCGGGGCTGGTGACCTTATGTGCTTTGACGTCGATGGCGGCCACACGGGCGCCGGTCACATGCTTACTGCCACGGGCTTCGATCACGGCACTGCCGGTGAGGATGCGAATGCCTTTGGCGCGCGCTTCTTCCACCAGCGCGCCGCGTGGGTTGTGGCGTGCATCGGCCACCGCGACCACGGTGAGGCCAGCGTCGAACCAATCCAGCGCCACACGGTAAGCGTGATCGTTGTTGGTCGACAGCAGCAGTTTTTTACCCGGCGCCACGCCGTAACGGCGCACGTAGGTCGAAACTGCACCGGCGAGCATATTGCCCGGCACATCGTTGTTGCCGTACACCAGTGGACGCTCACACGCGCCGGTCGCCAGCACCACACGCTTGGCACGCACACGGTGAATACGCTGGCGCACCACGCCAATCGGCGCACGGTCACCGAGGTGATCGGTGAGGCGCTCATGGATGGTCAGGAAGTTATGGTCGTGGTAACCATTGACGGTAGCGCGAGGCAGCAGCACCACGTCTGGCAGGGCCTTGAGCTCGGCGATCACACTGGCGACCCATTCGGTCGCCGGCTTGCCGTCGAGGTTTTCGCGCGAATCGAGCAACGACCCGCCGAACTCTTCCTGCTCATCAGCGATGATCACCCGCGCGCCACTGCGCGCAGCGGCCAGGGCCGCTGCCAGGCCGGCAGGGCCGGCGCCGACGATCAGCACGTCGCAATGGCGGTTCATGTAGTCGTAGGTGTCCGGATCGTTCTCGGTCGGCGAGCGGCCAAGCCCGGCGGCCTTGCGGATGTACTTCTCGTAGGTCATCCAGAACGATTGCGGGTACATGAAGGTTTTGTAGTAGAAACCCGGCGGCATCAGCTTGCCGCCGACCTTGCCGAGAATGCCCATCATGTCGTTGTTCACGCTCGGCCAGCCGTTGGTGCTGGTGGCGACCAGGCCCTGGTACAGCGCCTGTTGCGTGGCGCGCACGTTAGGGATTTGCGTGGCTTCGGTGGCACCGATCTGCAGCACCGCGTTCGGCTCTTCGGCGCCGGCGGCGAAGATGCCGCGCGGACGCGAGTACTTGAAGCTGCGGCCGATGATATCCACACCGTTGGCCAGCAAGGCGGCAGCCAGGGTGTCGCCTTCAAAACCTTTGTAGCTCTGGCCGTTGAAGGTAAACGTCAGGACTTTATTACGGTCGATGCGGCCACCGTTGGACAGGCGATTGATCTGGCTCATACCTTCTCTCCAGAAGCCTTGGCGGTGAATTGCGGCTGGGTACCGATCTTGTAGGTTTCAAGAATTTCGTAGGTCAGGGTGTCGCGGGTCGCGTTGAAGTACTGGCGGCAACCGGCGGCATGGATCCACAGTTCGTGGTGCAGGCCACGGGGGTTATCGCGGAAGAACATGTAGTCGCCCCACTCTTCATCGGTGCAGGCATTCGGGTCCAGCGGGCGCGGGATATGCGCTTGGCCGGAGGCATGGAATTCCTCTTCGGAGCGCAGTTCGCCACAGTGAGGACAGAAGATATGCAACATAGGGAATTTCTCCTGTTAGTGGGCGACGGCCGCAGCGCCGTGTTCGTCGATCAGCGCACCGTTGTGGAAACGGTCGATGGAGAAAGGTGCCGCCAGCGGGTGCATCTCACCCTTGGCCAGGCTCGCGGCAAACACGTTGCCTGAACCGGGGGTGGCCTTGAAGCCACCGGTGCCCCAGCCGCAGTTGAAAAACATGTTCGGTACCGGGGTCTTGGAGATGATCGGGCAGGCGTCCGGCGTGGTGTCGACGATGCCGCCCCACTGACGGTTCATGCGCACCCGCGACAGCACCGGGAACATCTCGACGATGGCCTGGATGGTGTGCTCGATCACCGGGTACGAGCCACGCTGGCCGTATCCGTTATAGCCGTCGATACCGGCGCCGATCACCAGGTCGCCCTTGTCGGACTGGCTGATGTACCCGTGCACGGCGTTGGACATGATCACGCTGTCGATAATCGGCTTGATCGGCTCCGACACCAACGCTTGCAGCGGGTGGGATTCAATAGGCAGGCGGAACCCGGCCAGCGAGGCCATATGCCCGGAGTTACCGGCTGTGACCACCCCGACGCGCTTGGCGCCGATAAAGCCCTTGTTGGTTTCCACGCCGATGCACACGCCGTTTTCCTTGCGAAAACCGATGACTTCGGTCTGCTGGATCAGGTCCACGCCCAAGGCATCGGCAGCACGGGCAAAGCCCCACGCCACAGCATCGTGACGGGCCACGCCGCCGCGCCGTTGCACGGTGGCACCCAGTACCGGGTAGCGGGTGTTTTTCGAGCAATCGAGGTACGGAATCTCGTCCGCGACCTGCTTGGCATTCAGCAGCTCACCGTCCACACCGTTGAGGCGGTTGGCGCTCACGCGACGCTCGGAATCACGGATGTCCTGCAGGGTGTGGCACAGGTTGTAGACGCCACGCTGGGAGAACATCACGTTGTAGTTCAGGTCCTGGGACAAACCTTCCCAGAGCTTCATCGCATGCTCATAGAGATGCGCCGACTCGTCCCACAGGTAGTTGGAACGCACAATGGTGGTGTTGCGTGCGGTGTTACCGCCGCCCAGCCAACCTTTCTCGACCACGGCCACATTGGTGATGCCGTGTTCCTTGGCCAGGTAGTAAGCGGTGGCCAGACCATGCCCGCCGCCGCCGACGATGACCACGTCGTAGACCTTTTTCGGGGTCGGCGTGCGCCACATCTTCTGCCAGTTTTCGTGATGGCTGAGGGAGTGCTTGAAGAGGCCGAAGCCTGAGTAGCGTTGCATAGGCATTACTCCAAAACCGCGCTCAGCGATAAACCGGGAAATCAGCGCACAGCGCAGACACGTGCTTGGCCACATTGGCCTCGACATCGGCGTCACCGAGGTTGTCGAGGATGTCGCAGATCCAGCCCGCCAGCTCCACGCATTGCGTCACCTTGAAACCACGGGTGGTCACCGCCGGGGTACCGATGCGCAGGCCCGAAGTCACGAACGGCGACTGCGGGTCATTGGGCACGGCGTTCTTGTTGACGGTGATGTGGGCGCGACCGAGGGCGGCGTCTGCGTCCTTGCCGGTCAGGCCCTGGCGGATCAGGCTGACCAGGAACAGGTGGTTATCGGTGCCGCCGGACACTACATCGTAGCCGCGTTTGATAAACACGCTGGCCATGGCCTGGGCGTTGTCGATCACCTGCTGTTGATACGCTTTGAAGCCTGGCTCCATTGCCTCCTTGAAGCACACCGCCTTGCCCGCGATCACATGCATCAATGGGCCGCCCTGGGCGCCGGGGAATACAGCGGAGTTGAGTTTTTTCTCAATCTCTTCGTTGGACTTGGCCAGGATCAAGCCGCCACGCGGACCGCGCAAAGTTTTGTGGGTGGTGGTGGTGACCACATCGGCGTAAGGCAGCGGGTTCGGGTACAGACCCGCAGCCACCAGGCCGGCGACGTGAGCCATGTCAACGAACAGCAGCGCACCGACCTTGTCGGCGATGGCGCGAAAACGCGGGAAGTCCAGGGTCTTGGAATAGGCGGAGAAGCCGGCAACGATCATCTTCGGCTTGTGTTCCACGGCCAGGCGCTCGACTTCGTCGTAGTCGATCAGCCCGGTGTCGGTGTTGATGCCGTACTGCACCGCGTTGTACAGCTTGCCCGACGACGACACCTTGGCGCCGTGGGTCAGGTGACCGCCGTGGGCCAGGCTCATGCCGAGGATGGTGTCACCGGCATTGATCAGCGCCAGGTACACCGCACTGTTGGCGGACGAACCGGAGTGCGGCTGCACGTTGGCGTAATCGGCGCCGAACAGTTGCTTGGCGCGCTCGATGGCCAGGGCCTCGACTTTATCCACATGCTCGCAGCCGCCGTAGTAGCGCTTGCCAGGGTAGCCTTCGGCGTATTTGTTGGTCAGGCCGCTGCCCTGGGCCTGCATCACACGCTTGCTGGTGTAGTTCTCCGACGCGATCAGCTCGATATGATCTTCCTGGCGCTGCTCCTCGGCATTCATGGCCGCCAGCAGTGCGTCGTCATATCCCTGGATCTGGTCTTGTTTGCTGAACATCGCGTCTCTCCCAGCCTTTCGTATTGTTGAGGCCCGTGCAGGGCCCTTTGATGCGATGGTAGGGCTGGCGCAGGCAGGTCAAATGCCTACGCACGCCACGCAAAGGTGCGTTTACGACATGGCCAGAACAACACCGAACAAATGTGGGAGCGGGCTTGCTCGCGAATGCGGTGTGTCAGGCAGCACATGCATTGGCTGGTCCACCGCATTCGCGAGCAAGCCCGCTCCCACAGGGGCTATGTGATGACCTTTCGAAGGAGTAGCAGCAGTAAGAAATGCGCGGGATAAAGTGCATAAGCCCAGCGCCGCATGGCCGGGGGCGAGGCGCCTTGGGCATGGCGCAACAAGACCAATCCGGCCAATGGCGCAATCAGGCAGGTGGCCAACCCGAGCATCGCGACGAGATTGCCGCTATTGAGTAAGACCTGCCATTGATTGGCAGCTACACACACCAACCCCGGCAACACGCTGAAATACCAGGGGCGACTAAACACCAACAACATCGCCAGCGGCAGCAATACACCAAAAAAGCCGAACATCAGTTGCGCCGAGAACACAGCGCCGGCCAGCAGGGCAATCAGCGCCAATCCGCGGTCAAAAAGCGTCTTTTGCTGCCATCCTCGGGCAACCAGCAAACCCAGCGCCAGGGTCGGCAGCACATTCAATGTATCGGCATTGTCGATAAACAGCCGATACGGCACCTCGCTGATCACGCTGAACAGCAGCAGCCACCCCAGGTAACGCCATTGCCCGGTGACGGGTGCATCACGGACCCGCTGCAAATTGGCCGCAATCGCCAGGCAAAACCACGGGAACGCCAGGCGCCCCGGCACGTACAGGCCATCGAGGCTTAAACCGACATAGCGCAAGTGGTCCAGCACCATGCTCAATAGCGCCAGCCATTTGAGCAGGTCCAGCGCGCCATCGCGCTCGCGCTGTAAAGGAATCGTTTCAGTACCGTGCATAATTCCCCAGAGACTTTGCATTAACAGTGCGTGCGCGCGCCGGATATTCTTGGTTAAAGTGCGCACCAACATCGACCACAGGAACGGGCCATGACCGACAAGAGCCAACAATTTGCCAGTGACAACTATTCCGGTATCTGCCCGGAAGCCTGGGCCGCCATGGAGCTCGCCAACCAGGGCCATCAACGCGCCTATGGCGATGATGAATGGACCCACCGCGCCGCCGACGGTTTCCGCAAACTGTTCGAAACCGACTGTGAAGTGTTCTTCGCCTTCAACGGAACAGCGGCCAACTCCCTGGCCCTGTCTTCCTTGTGCCAGAGCTACCATAGCGTGATTTGCTCGGAAACCGCCCACGTCGAGACCGACGAATGCGGCGCGCCGGAGTTTTTCTCCAACGGCTCCAAGCTGCTCACCGCGCGCACCGAAAACGGCAAGCTGACCCCCGAATCCATCCGCGAGATCGCCCTCAAGCGCCAGGACATCCACTACCCCAAGCCCCGCGTCGTGACCCTGACCCAGGCCACCGAAGTGGGCAGCGTGTACACCCCGGATGAAATCCGCGCCATCAGCGCCACCTGCAAGGAACTGGGGCTGAACCTGCACATGGACGGCGCACGCTTCTCCAACGCCTGCGCCTTCCTCGGCTGCTCGCCTGCCGACCTGACCTGGAAAGCCGGTGTGGATGTGCTGTGTTTTGGCGGCACCAAAAACGGCATGGCGGTGGGTGAAGCGATCCTGTTCTTCAACCACAAGCTGGCGGAAGACTTCGATTACCGCTGCAAACAGGCCGGCCAACTGGCGTCGAAAATGCGCTTCCTTTCCGCCCCTTGGGTCGGCCTGCTGGAAAACGACGCCTGGCTCAAACATGCACGCCACGCCAACCACTGCGCCCAGTTGCTCAGCAGCCTGGTAGCGGATATTCCCGGCGTGGAATTGATGTTCCCGGTGCAGGCCAACGGCGTGTTCCTGCAACTCTCGGAACCGGCCATCGCGGCGCTGACGGCCAAGGGCTGGCGCTTCTACACCTTCATCGGCAAGGGCGGTGCGCGCTTCATGTGTGCGTGGGATACCGAGGAAGAACGGGTGCGTGAACTGGCAGCGGATATTCGTGAGGTGATGGGCGCCTGATCTCATGCGGCTTGCCGGTGTGGGCCTGATACTGGCGGAATGCCGAGACTATTTTTTGATATTTCTGACAGCACCCAGCCTGCTCTTCATGGGCTAGCCTCCTGGAACCCGCAAGGAAAGGCCACTGCAAAGGCCACCTTGCGGGCCACACTGCCTGCCGAACTATCGGCCGGAAACGGAAATCCAGCAGAGGACTGCACCATGGAAAATCAAACCTTCGGCAACATCCTGCAAAGCGATACCCAACTCTCGACCACCCTCGTCGGCTGGGATGAATTCCGCAAACTGGCGAAGGTCGGTGACATCATCCAGGAACCTGGCCAGACCTTGAGAATCACCGAAAAAGTCTTCGAACCGACAGCTTCAGGCGAGCAATTCGCGATTCATATCTACGCCCGCTAACTTCCTGATCGTTCCCACGCTCTGCGTGGGAACGCCTCCCAGGACGCTCTGCGTCCCCTCAAGGATGAGCCTATGGGTAGAAGCCGCTACGTCATCACCGAACCCGAAAAACCACACTTCCTGACATGTACCGTCATGGAGTGGCTACCACTGTTCACCCGTGACTACCTCGTCAGTCATCTTCTGGATTGTTGGCGATATCAACAAAACCACCACGCCCTCAACCTTTATGGCTACGTCGTCCTGGAAAACCACCTGCACTTCGTCGCTCAGGCGCCTGACCTGAGCAAATGCGTCAGCCAATTCAAATCCTTCACCGCTCGAACCATCATCGATGACCTGCACAGCAAAGGCGCTGAACGGGTATTACAACGTCTGCGCTTTTGCAGACGTGCACACAAGGTAGATCGGGTGTATCAACTCTGGCAGGAAGGCTCACATGCCGAGCTGGTATACAGCGAGGCGGTGATGCGCCAGAAGCTTGATTACATCCACCACAACCCAGTGAAGCGGGGTTATGTGGACCTTGCTGAACACTGGAGGTACTCCAGTGCTCGCAACTATTTGGGCATGGAGGGGTTGATCGACATCCAGCGCTGGTCTTGAAGATCGTTCCCACGCTCTGCGTGGGAACGCAGCCTGTGACGCTACGCGTCACATCGCACACAAGGGACGCGGAGCGTCCCGGGAGGCATTCCCACGCGGAGCGTGGGAACGATCAGGGGGGGGTATTAGAACTCGATCCGCACATCACCCTTCGGCACGCTGCAGCACGACAGGATGTAGCCTTCGGCTTCGTCTTCCTCGGTAATCCCGCCGTTGTGCTCCATCTCCACTTCCCCACCCAGTTTCATCACCTTGCATGTGCCGCATATGCCCATGCCGCAGGCCTTGGGAATCAGCAGGCCCAGCTTGGCAGCTGCCGCATGCACGGTTTCCCCGGGTGCCACACGAATGCTTTTGCCTGACGAGATAAATTCCACCTGGTGCAGATCCGCCAGGTCGATTTCCGGCGCATCGGCGGCCTGTTCGGCTTGTTCCACAGCATCGGCCCGCGCCTCCGGTGGCGTGGCGCCGAAGGATTCCTCGTGGTAACGGCTCATGTCGAAGCCATTGGCTTCCAGCAGGCGCTTGACCGCGTTCATATAGGGCGTAGGGCCGCAGCAGAACACTTCGCGCTCAAGGAAGTCCGGCACCATCAGTTCGAGCATTTTCTGGTTGAGGTAACCCCGATAACCGGCCCACGGCTCGCCCAGGCCATGTTTCTCACAGATCAGGTGCAGGCTGAAGTTGTCGATGCGCGACGCCATATGCTCCAGCTCGCGGTGGTAGATGATGTCTTTCGGCGAGCGGGCACTGTGCACAAACACCATGTCGACATTGGCGTTGGTGTCGTAATACCAGCGCGCCATGGACATCACCGGTGTGATACCCACGCCGCCGCTGAGGTACAGCACCTTGGGGTTGCTGAAGTCGATGGCATTGAACAGCCCGACCGGCCCGTGTACCGCCAGCTCCTGGCCTTCGTGCAGGGTGTCGTGCAACCAGTTGGAGACCTTGCCACCCGGCACGCGCTTGATCGTCACCGAGAAGCTGTAGGGCACCGATGGCGAGCTGGAAATGGTGTACGAGCGCATGATCGGCTGGCCGTCGATCTCCAGTTCCAGGGTGACGAACTGCCCCGGCTTGAAAAAGAACAGGATCGGCTGGTCGGCCATAAAGCAGAAGGTGCGCACATCCCAGGTTTCCTGGATGACTTTGACGCAACGGACGATGTGCCGACCATTGGCCCAGGTCTGGGTGGTGACAGGATTCAGGAAGCTGTTGGACATGCTGTTCTCCACGGCCGTAGTTCGGCTTGATGCTGGCGATTCTGCGTAACGCCGCGACCTGCCATTTACCTATCTGCGACATTCGCATACTTATCGCGACCAGCCCCCATACCACTGGGGTTGCGCGTCGGGAACAGAGTGGGCCATGTCGTTAATGGATAAGGTTGCGGGCAGCACCGGGCCCACACTCGCAGCCAACAACGACGCTTTCTTTACGCCTTGCTGCAAACCTGATCAGCCACTTATCGCGGCCACACAGAATGGCCTTGAGGACACACATAATGGACGTCACCGCAACCTTGAGCTTGGGCGATCCGCTGGAACCCGCACGCAAGGCCACCGCGCAAATGCTGCAAGAGCGCGAGCGCACTTTTTCGCTGCCCCAGCCGTTTTACTCTGACCAGCGGCTGTTCGATATCGACATGCAGGAGATCTTCCAGAAGGAATGGTTGATCGCCGGCATGACCTGCGAAATCCCGGCCAAGGGCAACTACCTGACCCTGCAGATCGGCAAGAACCCGATCATCGTGATTCGTGGCGCCGAAGGCGTGGTGCATGCCTTCCACAACGTCTGCCGCCATCGCGGCTCGCGCCTGTGCACCAGCGACAAGGGCAAGGTCGCCAAACTGGTGTGCCATTACCACCAGTGGACCTACGAACTGGACGGGCGCCTGCTGTTCGCCGGCACCGAGATGGGCGCCGACTTCGACATGAAGCAGTACGGCCTCAAACCGGTGAACGTGAAGACCGCCGGCGGCTACATCTTTATCAGCCTGGCCGAGAACCCGCCGGCCATTGATGACTTTTTGTCGACGCTGAACCATTACATGGAACCCTACGACATGGAAAACACCAAGGTGGCGATCCAGACCACCTTGTTCGAAAAAGCCAACTGGAAACTGGTGCTGGAAAACAACCGCGAGTGCTACCACTGCAACGCCTCCCACCCCGAGTTGCTGAAAACCCTGCTGGAATGGGACGACGTCACCGACCCACGGGCTGACCAGGCGTTCAAGGACCACGTCGCCGCTTCAGCCGCCGCCTGGGACGCCGAGAAGATCCCTTACGCCCACGCCAGCTTCGGCCTGCGCAACCGCATCGTGCGCATGCCGCTGCTCAAGGGCACCGTGTCGATGACCCTGGATGGCAAGCAGGGCTGCAAGAAACTGATGGGCCGCATCAAGAACCCCGACCTCGGCTCGATGCGCATCCTGCACCTGCCGCACTCGTGGAACCACTGCATGGGCGATCACATCATCGTCTTCACGGTATGGCCGATCAGCGCCCAGGAAACCATGGTCACCACCAAGTGGCTGGTGCACAAGGACGCTGTGGAAGGGGTGGACTACGACGTCGAGCGCATGCGCCAAGTGTGGGACGCGACCAACGACCAGGACCGGCGCCTGGCCGAGGAGAACCAGCGCGGGATCAACTCCACCGCTTACCAGCCGGGGCCGTACTCCAAGACCTATGAGTTTGGCGTGGTGAACTTTGTGGACTGGTACAGCGAGCGCATGCTGAACAACCTGGGGGCGGCACCGGCGCCGTACCTCAAAGGTGTCGCCGCACACGAGTAACTGACGCACCAGAGATCAAAAATGTGGGAGCAAGTCCGCTCCCACATTTGGATACTCATCTGTTCATAAATTGACCATCACCACTCCAGCCCGCTACTACCCTGCCCTCCAGCCATCGCCCAACAACTTATCCACAAACCCACCCACAGCAATTGTGGGCAACTGCCCTGTTCCCTCAAAATAAAACCAAGAAAATCCGTGACTTATTCAAAGCAGCGGGTTTTATCCAACATTGATCAGTTTTTAACCAGAAGCTCACAAGCCACGTTCTATATGGCCTGCAGAGGAACGCAAACACCTTATCCACAGAAGCGCCAACAGACTTTGGGGGCAACTTTACCCCTTCTGTGGAAAACCGCCGGCAACCGAGCAAAATCGAGGCTTTACGCGCGTAGATCGGTTGAAACAGCGACATTGATCATTTTTCAACCAACTTACTACAAGCCTTTATCCCTATGGCTTACAGCGGATAGCGAACATCTTATCCACAGAAGCACCAACAGACTTTGGGGGCAACTCTGAACCAGGCTATTTCCTTATCCACAGAAAAAGCCGAGCAAAAACCGTCGCTTAGGTTGGTTGTTTTTCGTACAGAGGGCTGCAGGGCTTGATTTCACTGGGGTGTGGACAACCGCGAACAGGTTATCCACAGGTGAACCAACAGGGATTGTGGGTAACCCCCAGTCGAGGGCTACGGGTACTGCATCAAGTAAGCTTTGCCGGTGACACCTAGCATCGGGTGCGGGGTTATCTGGCAACTGTCGACAATCCGAAAGCCATGGCGCTCATAGAACCTCAGGGCACCGGTATTGGCCGCATAGTCAATCAGGCTCAAGCCGATAAGCCCAAGGTGCTCGGCCCGCTGTCGGGCATGGTCGAGAAATTGCACGCCCAAGCCTTGGCCGCGCCAACCTTCGTGCAGCGCCAGGCTGGAAATATAAAGGGTATCGGGGATCTCCAGGTCCGCGTAGGGAGCAAGGACTGGATCGGTAACCGGCTCTGCATCCGGATCATGGCGCATGACATAACTGTGCATCATGCCCACCACCACGCCCTCTGATTCGGCGATCAGGCAATTTTCATAAGAGAAATCCACACCCGAGCGCGCATAACGGCTGGCGCCAACGTCCAGGAGTTCCTGGCCTGGCTCTGCGAGCTGGCTCCAGATGTAAGCCGCGGCTCCTTCTGAAGAGATCAGGAACAGACGCGCTATATCGCGGGCATCGGCGGGCACTGCCGCGCGGAATTTGACGGGCATGGGGCTGGATCCTTTGGCTGAAAATTTATTTATTTAAGCTCACACCCAGGCACTGGCAAAGGCTGGCATCGCGGTATGTATGTGCGATTATTTCAGCCCTAGCGAACCACACCCTCCTCAATCAGCAGCTTGAGAATTGCCTCAGCGCCCGCCTCAGGGCTTACCCCCTTCAGCACCTGCCCACCTCCGCCGCTGGCCTTGGCCGTGGCGGCCTTCATGCGGTCGGCGCCGCTCTTGGCCTTGATCACCTTGAGCCGCTTGGGCCGAGGCTTGGCCGGTTGCAGCACGGCGCCTGTGAATAACTCATCGTCCACCACCGCCACGTCGTGCTCCTGCAGCACGCCACGCTGGGCCGGGCCGTAGGCGCTTTGCCGCGGCTTGGGCCCGGCGTTATCCACCGTGGCCAGAAACGGCAGGCGCACTTTCAGGCGTCGCCGCTGACCACGAGGCAGCGCTTGCAGTACCTGGGCTACGCCGCTGTCGATGGACTCCACCTGAGCCAGGCCGACAATCAGCGGCCAGCCCAGTTGCTCGGCCAGCAGGAACGGCAACATCCCCGAGCCCTCGCCCGTTTCGGCCTGGCTGCCGGTAAGCACCACCTGCGCACCAGTGTCCCGCAGGTAGTCGCCGAGCACTGGCAGGGCATCGGCGCCGGCCGGTTGTTCCAGCACGTGTAACTGCGCCAGCCCCATGCCCAGGTAAGCACGCAGGGTCGGCTCGGCGATATCGCCGGCATGCAGCACTTGCAGGTTATCCCCAGCCAGTTGCAACCCCAGCTCGACGGCACGCGCATCCTGTTCGGCGCGGCGTGGCCGGCCGGAGGTCGGGTGGGCGCCTATGGATACCAGGCTGATTACATGGGTGGTCATGGCCATATCCTTTGTTTAAGCCGCATCGCGCTTGGCGCCGTTACGGTGGGCCTGGACCGCAGCAATCAAGGCCCGGAGAATGTCGCCGCTGTCGCCGATCACCGACAGGTCGGCGCGCTTGATCATGTCGCAACCCGGATCGAGGTTGATCGCCACCACCTTGTCGCAGGCACCGATGCCTTGCAGGTGCTGGATCGCCCCGGAAATCCCGACCGCCACATACACCCGGGCGGTGACCCAGATACCACTGGCACCCACCTGGCGATCACGAGCCATGAAGCCATCATCCACCGCCACCCGCGACGCACCTTCGGTGGCGCCCAGGGCCGCGGCCGTCTGATGGAACAGGTCCCAGTCCTTGACCCCATTGCCACCGGAGAAAATAAACTCGGCCTCGGCCATGGGAATCGCACCGGGATCCACTGCCACCGCACCCAGATCCTCGATACGCGGCAAGCTGCGCGCCAGGGCTGTGGATAACTCCACCGGCAACACTTCATGGCGCGTTTCGCTGACTGGATCGGCACATTCCACCGCAGCGAGGATCAGCCGTGGCAGCGTGCGCGCCAGGTCTTCCTGGCCCGCGCCGGCACGGCCGATGCACTCATTACCCTTGATCTGCCACACCCGGGTGGCCGGGCGTTCCTTGAGGCTCGCGGCAAAGCGCCGCCCCAGTTCACCCCCGCCACTGCGGCTGTCGGGCAGCAGCCAATGACGCGGGCGGAACTGGTTATCCACAGCCCGCAGGCCATGGACCCGCTGCTCCGGTGAATAACCCTCGAATTCGTGGCCGTCGAGCACCAGCAGGCGATCCACGCCGGCCGTGTCGAAGGCACTTTCCTTATGTTCGCCAAACACCACTGCCAGCACCGCACCGTCGCTGCCGGCCAGTTGCCGCGCCAGGCCCAGCAAGTCGCGGTCGTGGCTGCTCAGGCGGCCGCCGACCATGTCCGGCACCACGTTGATGTAAAACGCCGGGGCTGGCACCTGGTGCAGCGGCAACTGCACTTGCGCCGCGGCCGTACGTTTGGTCGCACCGCCCTGCTGGGCGCCGCTGCGGTCGATCCGCTTGATGCCGTTGGGGCCGATAAAACCGATGCCATGCACATTTTTACGGATGATGCCGTTAGGCCCCATCCAGCTGTGCTGCTCCGGTTGCATCGCCGCATGCAGCGGGTGCAAGCGGTTGCGGGCGATCCATTCGGCCCGTGGGTCGCGGCGGATAATGTCGCTCATCAGTGGACCTCCGCTGGTACACGTGTGTTCTTGGCCGGTGCAGCCTCTTCGAGCAAGGCATCCGCCACCAACTCGGCAATGTCCTTGATCAGTGGGCGGGGCTCGACCACCCCTTCGAGCATCGCCGTGCACTGTGGGCAACCCACGGCTACCAGCTCGGCGCCGGTCTCGCGGATGTCTTCCATACGCATGTCGGGGATGCGCTGCTTGCCGGGAATATCAGTGATCGGCGCGCCGCCACCGCCACCGCAGCAACGGGAACGGAAACCCGAACGTTGCATCTCCTTGATCTCAATCCCCAGTGCCCGCAGCACTTGGCGCGGGGCCTCGTACTCACCGTTATAGCGCCCCAGATAGCACGGGTCGTGGTAGGTCACGCTGTTGCCCTTGTGCTGGCCCAGGTTCAGCAGGCCTGCGTCGATCAGCTCGGCCATGTAGGTGCTGTGGTGCTGCACCTGGTAGTTGCCGTCGAAGGCGCCGTATTCGTTTTTCAACACATGGAAGCTATGGGGATCGCAGGTCACGATGCGCTGGAAGCGGTACTTGGCCAGGGTCTGGATATTGCGCGCGGCCAGCAATTGGAACGTCGCCTCATCGCCCAGACGCCGGGCCACGTCGCCGCTGTCGCGCTCCTCCAGGCCCAGTACGGCGAAGTCTACCTTGGCCGCTTTCAGCACTTTGACGAAGGCGCGCAAAGTGCGCTGGTTGCGCATGTCGAAGGCGCCGTCGCCGACCCAGAACAGCACGTCGGTGGTTTGCTTGTCGCCGAGCAATGGCAGGTTCAAATCCGCCGCCCAGTTCATCCGCCCACCTGGGGCGAATCCGCCGGGGTTGTCGGTGGCGATCAGGTTCTCCAGGACTTCGGCGCCCTTGTTCGGCGTGGCACCTTTTTCCAGGGTCAGGTGGCGGCGCATATCAACGATGGCGTCTACGTGCTCGATCATCATCGGGCACTCTTCGACGCAGGCGCGGCAGGTGGTACACGACCACAATGTCTCGGCGTCCACCAGGCCATTGACGATCGGTTGGTGCGGATTGCCGCCGTGTTCGCCCACGGGCTTGCCGGGATACGGGCTGCCGGCGAACTTGGCATCAGTGCCGCCGGCCAGGCCGACCACCATGTCCTGGATCAGCTTTTTCGGGTTCAGCGGCTGGCCGGCGGCGAAGGCCGGGCACGCGGCTTCGCACTTGCCGCACTGCACACAGGCGTCAAAACCGAGCAGTTGGTTCCAGGTGAAATCCTTGGGTTTTTCCACGCCCAGGGGCGCGTTCTTGTCGGCCAGGTCCAGCGGCTTCAAGCCGGTGGAGCGGCCACCGCCAAAGCGTTCGGCGCGGCGGTGCCAGGCCAGGTGCAGTGCGCCGGCAAAGGCGTGTTTCATTGGCCCGCCCCAGGTCATGCCGAAGAACATTTCCGACACGCCCCACAGCACGCCCACACCGAGCAGCGCGGCCAACAGCCAGCCACCGAAGTCGGCAGGCAGGAGCCCGGCCACCGGCAACGTCACCAGGAAGAAGCTCACCGAAAACGCCATCAGGCTTTTCGGCAGGCGCATCCACGGGCCTTTGGACAGTCGCGACGGCGGGTTGCGCCGGCGCAGATAGACGAAGGTGGCGCCGACAAACATCAGCACCGATGCCAGCAGCAAGGCGTAGCCGAGGATACGGTTATGCAGGCCGAAGCCGTGCACCAGGATCGCCAGCAACGCCGACAGCACAAAGCCCAGGGCCGTGGCGACGTGGGTGTTGGCGATATATTTGTCGCGGGCGACCACGTGGTGCAGGTCGACCATATAGCGCTTGGGCATGGCCAGCAGGCCACCCAGCAAGTCGACCTTGGCGGCACGGCCACGGCGCCACATATTCACCCGGCGCAGGGCGCCGAGGACGGCGAGGCCCATCGCTGCGAACAAAAGAACAGGAAGCAAGGTGTTCAACATGGTGAAGCTCCCACATTTTTGACCGAGTCCACATTGGTTCGGTGTTGGGTCAGAAATCCTTGCACAGGCGCAGGGCGTCGTAGATCGCAGCGTGGGTATTGCGCTGGGCCACGCAGTCGCCGATGCGGAACAGCAAGTAGCCCTCCCCCGGCTCGCTCAGGCACGGTTGCGGCTTGATCGCGAACAGCGCCTCAACGTCCATCTGCCCCTTGTTGCGCGCCCCTTGCTTGAGGGCGTAGTAGATTTCTTCGTCCGGACGCACGCCGTTCTCCACCACCACCTGGTCCACCACCCGCTCTTCCTTGGCGCCGGTGTACTCGTTCTCCAGCACGGCGATGAGTTTGTCGCCCTCGCGGTAGACCTTCTCCAGCATCATGTCGCCGGTCATGATCACTTCCTTGGGGTACATGCTGCGGTAGTAGGTCGGGAATGACGTACCGCCGATGGCCACACCAGGCTTGATATCGTCAGTGACGATCTCGACCTGGCAGCCCTTGTCGGCCAAAAAGTCCGCCACCGACATGCCGGTGAATTCGCAGATGGTGTCGTACACCAGCACGTTCTTGCCCGGCGCCACCTTGCCGTCGAGCACGTCCCAACTGCTGACCACCAGGCCTTCTGCCGCGCCCCAGTGTTCGTTCTGCTCGAGGAACGGGTGCCCGCCCACGGCCAGCACCACCACATCGGGACGCAGGTCGAGGATGGTCGCGGCATCGGCCGCCACGCCCAGGCGCAGGTCGACGTTCAGCCGCGCCAGTTCCAGCTGGAACCAGCGGGTGATACCGGCGATCTGGTCGCGCTGCGGTGCCTTGGACGCCGTGGTGATCTGCCCGCCGATAAAGTCTTTTTTCTCCAACAGGGTCACGTCGTGGCCGCGCTCGGCAGCGACCCGCGCCGCTTCCATCCCGGCCGGGCCGGCACCGACCACCACCACTTTGCGCTTGGGCCCGGTGGATTTTTCGATGATGTGCGGCACGCCCATGTATTCACGGGAGGTCGCGGCATTCTGGATGCACAGCACGTCCAGGCCCTGGTACTGGCGGTCGATGCAATAGTTGGCGCCGACACACTGCTTGATCTGGTCGATCTGGCCCATTTTGATCTTGGCGATCAGGTGCGGGTCGGCCATATGCGCGCGGGTCATGCCGACCATGTCCACATAGCCGCCTTCGAGGATGCGCGTGGCCTGGTTCGGGTCCTTGATGTTCTGCGCGTGCAGCACCGGGACCTTGACCACTTCCTTGATCCCGGCGGCCAGGTGCAGGAACGGCTCCGGCGGGAAACTCATATTGGGGATCACGTTGGCCAGGGTGTTGTGCGTGTCGCACCCCGAGCCGACCACGCCGATAAAGTCGAGCATGCCGGTGTCGTCGTAATACTTGGCGATCTGCTTCATGTCCTCGTGGGACAGGCCGTCCGGGTGGAACTCGTCGCCGCACAGACGGATGCCGACGCAAAAATCCGGGCCGACTTCTGCACGCACGGCCTTGAGCACTTCCAGGCCGAATTTCATCCGCCCCTCGAAGCTGCCGCCCCATTCATCGGTACGCTTGTTGACTCGCGGGCTCCAGAACTGGTCGATCATGTGCTGGTGCACCGCCGACAGTTCCACGCCATCCAGGCCACCGGCCTTGGCCCGAGCTGCGGCGCTGGCGTAGTTGCCGATCACCCGCCAGATTTCTTCCGGTTCGATGGTCTTGCAGGTCGCACGGTGTACCGGCTCACGCACGCCGGAGGGCGACATCAGGGTTGGCCAGTTGAAGCCGTCCCAACGCGAGCGACGGCCCATGTGGGTAATCTGGATCATGATCTTGGCGCCATGCTTGTGCATCGCGTCAGCCAGGTTCTGGAAGTGCGGGATGATGCGGTCGGTGGACAGGTTCACCGAACTCCACCACTCCTGCGGGCTGTCGATCGCCACCACCGAGGAGCCGCCACAGATCGCCAGGCCAATACCGCCCTTGGCTTTCTCTTCGTAATACTTCACATAACGCTCGGTGGTCATCCCGCCGTCGGTGGCATACACCTCGGCGTGGGCGGTACTGAGCACGCGGTTGCGGATGGTCAGTTTGCCGATCTGGATCGGCGCAAACATTGCTTCGAAAGCCATGGCACGGTCCTCGGCTTACAACGGCTTGACGGTGAACAAGCCGTCATCGTGGCCCTCTTCGGAGCCTCCGTAGACTTGTTCGGCGACAGTGCGGATCTGGCTGCCGCGCGCTTGCAGAATCTGGTCCATGGCGCCGGCAAACCAGCCGGTGAACATGTAGTCCACTTTGCGCCCGACCTTGCCGTACACATACACAAAGGCCGAGTGTTCGAGCTTGACGCTGGCAGTGCCTTTGTCGAGGTCGATGTCCTGGATCTTGAACAGGCCCCAGCCGCGCTGCGACAGGCGCTTCATGTAGTGCTCGAACACCGCGACGCCTTCCAGGCCGTGGCATTCGGCTTCTTTTTCACACCAGTGCCAGGCCGACTTGTAGCCGGCCTTGTAGAGGATTTCGGCGTAGGCTTCAGCGCCCAGCACTTCCTCGATGCCCATATGGTTGTTGACGAAGAAATGGCGCGGCACGTACAGCATCGGCAGGGCGTCGGAGGTCCAGACACCGGTTTCGCTGTCGACTTCGATAGGCAATTGCGGGGCGATCTTGGCCATGGAAACTTAACTCCAGAAAATTCTTGGTAATGCCCCGGCGCGAATGGCCGGGGGAGAAAAAACGATGGCTTATTCGCCCCAGACGTCTTTCAACACGTTGACCCAGTTTTCACCCATGATCTTGCGCACCACGCGTTCGCTGTGGCCGCGCTTGAGCAGGGTCTCGGTCAGGTTGGGGAACTCGCCCACGGTACGAATGCCCAGCGGGTTGATGATTTTGCCGAAGCTGGTCAGGCGGCGGGCGTAGCCCTTGTCATGGGTCAGCATTTCGAAGAAATCCTGGCCATGGCCCTGGGTAAAGTCGGTACCGATGCCGATGGCGTCTTCGCCAACAATGTTCATGGTGTACTCGATGGCTTCGGCGTAGTCGTCGATGGTCGAGTCAATGCCCTTGGCCAGGAACGGCGCAAACATGGTCACGCCGACAAAACCACCGTGGTCGGCAATGAATTTGAGTTCTGCATCGGATTTGTTGCGCGGGTGCTCTTTGAGCCCGGACGGCAGGCAGTGGGAGTAGCACACCGGTTTTTTCGATTCGAGGATGACTTCTTCGGATGTCTTGGAGCCGACGTGGGACAGGTCGCACATGATGCCGACACGGTTCATCTCGCCGACGATTTCACGCCCGAAGCCCGACAGGCCGCCGTCGCGCTCGTAGCAGCCGGTACCCACCAGGTTCTGGGTGTTGTAGCACATCTGCACCACACCGACGCCGAGCTGCTTGAAGATCTCGACATAGCCGAGTTGGTCTTCAAAGGCATGGGCATTCTGGAAGCCGAAGATGATGCCGGTCTTGCCCTGCTCCTTGGCGCGGCGGATATCGGCGGTGGTCTTCACCGGGATCACCAGGTCGCTGTTCTCGCGGATCAGGGTCTGGCTGGCCACGATGTTATTGATCGTGGCCTGGAAGCCTTCCCACACCGAAACCGTGCAGTTGGCGGCGGTCAGGCCACCCTTGCGCATGTCCTCGAACAGGTCGCGGTTCCACTTGGCAATGATCAGCCCGTCGATAACGATGCTGTCGGCGTGCAGTTCGGCTGGGCTCATCAGGCGTCCCCTTATTGGCGATTCATGCGCCGAATCGTCTGCCGGCGCTTTGGGGCCAGCATATGCCCAGGGGCTGACGGAGCCGGGTGCAAAAACGACAGGGGAATTGCCGAAAGCGTCAATCCACGACAAAGGGTGCACGGACGTGTCTGTCCTGCATCTGTTCTTTGGCCTACGCTTGAGCCAGAATTCGACCCATCCCCTGACATGAGAAGGCGCAATGAAACCGATTTTCCTGGCTTTGGTACTCCTCGCCACCGGCGTCCACGCGGCTGAAGACACCGACAGCACGCCGTGTGATGGCATCGAAAACGACAAACAGACCCTGGAATGCGCCTCCTACAACAAAACCACCGCCGAACAGCTGCTCAAGGATAACTACCAGAGCTTGCTGGAACGCATGGGCACTACCTACGCCAGCAACAAGGCACAGTTGGCAGACATCACCGCTCGTCTGAAGGATGCCCAGCAGAAGTGGGAAAAGTTACGGGATGCTGATTGCGCGGTGGATACCTTCCCGGCAGTGACCGGCACCCAGGCCTATGCCATTGCGCAGAATGACTGCCTGGCGCGGATGAGTGATGAGCGGTCGGAGTTTTTGGAGTCGATTGCCCAGGAATAAGCGACAATCGCGCCCATCCTTTTCTCTGAAACAAGGCTATCCATGACTCTCTGCGGCATCGAAATCAAAGGCAGCGAAGCCATTATCGCCGTTGCCGCCCAGGACCTGACCCACGTCGCCCTGGCCACCAAGAAAATCGCCCTCGAGGACGATGACGAGGCCGCCAACGTCAAAGCCTTTGCCCGCCAGGTGGCCGCGTTTGTGCGCGACAACGGCATCACCCGTATCGCGATCAAGAAACGCAGCAAGAAAGGCGAATTCGCCGGCGGCCCGACCACGTTCAAGATTGAAGGGGTATTGCAGTTGCTGGACGGCGTTGAAGTGACGCTGCTGTCGCCGCAGACCATCAATGCGCAGAACAAGAAGCATGACTTTGCATTGCCGGCGACGCTGAACAAGTATCAGCATGAGGCGTTTAAAGCCGCGTGCTCGGCCTTGGTAAAAAAATAAGCCCCACCACACATCCCATGAGGGAGCTGGCTTGCCTGCTCCCTCATGGGGTCGGCATATGCCCAGTAGACTTACACCACCTCCCGCCGCCGATCCTCCCGCGGGCACTTGGCAAACCGCGCCCGGTAGCTGCGGGTGAAATACGACGGCGACTCAAACCCACAGGCAATGCTCACTTCCAGCACGCTCATGCCGCTCTGGCGCAATAACTGCCGGGCTTTTTCCAGGCGCAGGCCGAGGTAGAAGTTGCTCGGGGTGTCGTTCAGGTGCAGGCGGAACAGGCGCTCCAGCTGTCGCCGCGTAACCTTGATCATCTGCGCCAGCACCAGGGTGCTCAGGGGTGGCTCGGTATGTAGCTCCATCTCGCCAATCACCTGCACCAGCTTCTGGTTGTTGATGCCGTAGCGCGTGGCGATCTGCATGCGCTGGTGGTCTTTGCGCGGGCGGATGCGGCCCAGCACGAATTGCTCGGAAACCCGGATCGCCAGCTCCGGGCCGTGGGCCTGGCTGATCAGGTCGAGCATCAGGTCGATGGACGCGGTACCGCCGGCACAGGTGATACGCCGGCGGTCGATCTCGAACAGTTCCTGAGTCACCGTCAGCGCCGGATAGGACTCTTTGAACGCGTCGATGGCCTCCCAGTGCAGGGTCAGGCGGTAGCCATCAAGCAGGCCGGCCTGGGCCAGGACGAAGCTGCCGGTGTCGATGGCGCCCAGGGTCACGCCGTCGTGGTCGAGACGACGCAGCCAGTGCTCCAGGGCCTGAGTGGCGAATTCCAGCGGTTCGAAGCCGGCCACCACCAGTAGGGTCGCACCTTTTTTCAGGGGCTCCAGGCCGGCGTCGGCATTGACCGACATGCCATTGCTCGCCAACACCGCGCCGCCGTCCGCGCTCAATACGTGCCAGCGATACAGTTCACCGCGAAAGCGGTTGGCCACGCGCAGCGGTTCGATGGCGGAAATAAAGCCGATGGCGGAGAACCCCGGCATCAGCAGGAAGTAGAAATCCTGGGACATGGTGCGCACTCGTGAGACGGGTAGCGTGGTCTGTGATACGCCAGTTCCATCGCCCATTCAAGGGCACAAGGTCGCTGCAGTGCAAAAGTGGGTCGCCGCCGTGCGTTTTACCGGGCAGCAAGCTGGGTAACTTGGCTGCACGGCGCACAAAGACGCCGGAACCCACAATAACGACCTGCCGAGGGATCCATCATGAACCGACTGATCAGCCGCTGCGTGCTCGCACTCGGCGCCGTGTTGAGCACCAGCGTGTGGGCCGCCGATGCCGCCTCCTGTAAAAACGTGCGCATGGGCGTGGTGAACTGGACCGACGTGATCGCCACCAGCGCCATGACCCAGGTGCTGCTCGACGGCCTGGGCTACAGCACCAAGCAAACCAGCGCGTCCCAGCAAATCATCTTCTCCGGCATTCGCGACCAGCGCCTGGACCTGTTCCTCGGTTACTGGAACCCGCTGATGACCCAGACCATCACACCTTTCGTCGACGCCGGGCAGGTCAAAGTCCTCGACGCGCCCAGCCTCAAGGACGCCCGCGCGACCCTCGCGGTGCCGACCTATCTGGCAGACAAGGGCCTGAAAACCTTCGCCGACATTGCCAAGTTCCAGAAAGAGCTGGGCGGCAAGATCTACGGCATCGAGCCCGGCTCGGGGGCCAATACCCAGATCAAGGCGATGATCGCCAAGAACCAGTTCGGCCTGGGCAAATTCCAACTGGTGGAGTCCAGCGAGGCCGGCATGCTCGCCGCCGTGGACCGCGCCGTGCGTCGCAAGGAAGCGGTGGTGTTTTTCGGCTGGGCGCCGCACCCGATGAACGTCAATGTGCAGATGACCTATCTGTCCGGCAGCGAGGACGCCCTGGGCCCCAACGAAGGTATGGCCACGGTCTGGACCGTCACCACCCCGACCTACGCCGAGCAATGCCCGAATGTGCACAAGCTGCTGACCAACCTGACCTTCACCGCCGCCGACGAGAGCCGGATGATGCAGCCGCTGCTGGAGCACAAGGATGCGTTCGAGTCCGCCAGGCAGTGGCTCAAGGATCACCCCCAGGACCAGCAGCGCTGGCTGGAAGGTGTGACCACCTTCGATGGCAAGCCGGCTGCGCAAAACCTGCAACTGAGCAGTAAATAACCTCTTTCAAATCACCGCTTCGCAGCTGATACCGGCTGCGAACGGCATCACTACGCCCGCCTGTAAGGAACCTGCCCCATGAACCACGACGTCATCATCACCTGCGCACTCACCGGTGCTGGCGACACGACCGCCAGAAGCCCCCACGTGCCGGTCACCCCCAAGCAAATCGCTGCAGCAGCAGTAGAAGCGGCCAAAGCCGGCGCCACCGTGGTGCATTGCCATGTGCGCGACCCGCACACCGGCAAATTCAGCCGCGACGTAGCGCTGTACCGCGAACTGATGGAGCGCATCCGCGAGGCGGACATCGACATCATCGTCAACCTCACCGCCGGCATGGGCGGCGACCTGGAAATCGGCGGCGGCGAGCACCCCATGGAGTTCGGCCCCAACACCGACCTGGTCGGCCCATTGACCCGCCTGGCCCACGTCGAAGCGCTGCTGCCGGAAATCTGCACCCTGGACTGCGGCACCCTGAACTTCGGCGATGGTGACACCATTTATGTGTCCACCCCGGCCCAGTTGCGTGCGGGTGCCAAGCGCATCCAGGAACTGGGAGTGAAGGCCGAGCTGGAGATTTTCGATACCGGCCACCTGTGGTTCGCCAAGCAGATGATCAAGGAAGGCTTGCTCGATGACCCGTTGTTCCAACTGTGCCTGGGCATCCCCTGGGGCGCGCCGGCCGACACCACCACCATGAAAGCCATGGTCGACAACCTGCCTGCCGACGCGGTGTGGGCCGGCTTTGGCATCGGCCGCATGCAAATGCCGATGGCGGCGCAGGCGGTGCTGCTGGGCGGCAATGTGCGGGTCGGCCTGGAAGACAATTTGTGGCTGGACAAGGGCGTACTGGCGACCAATGGGCAACTGGTGGAGCGGGCCGGGGAGATCCTCAGCCGCCTGGGCGCGCGAGTGCTGACCCCGGCTGAAGGCCGAACCAAGATGGGCCTGACCAAACGCAGCTAATCCCCCTGCCGCAACCGGCTCCCACAATGAACCTCTTTAGCACTGGAAATTACCAAAATGAGCTTTATCACCGAAATCAAAACCTTCGCCGCCCTGGGCAGCGGTGTAATCGGCAGCGGCTGGGTGTCCCGCGCCCTCGCCCACGGCCTGGATGTGGTGGCCTGGGACCCGGCGCCCGGCGCCGAAGCCGCCCTGCGCAAGCGCGTCGCCAATGCCTGGGGCGCCCTGGAACAACAGGGCCTGGCGCCGGGCGCCTCCCAGGAGCGTCTGCGTTTTGTCGCGACCATCGAAGAATGCGTGCAAGACGCCGATTTCATCCAGGAAAGCGCCCCCGAACGCCTGGAACTGAAACTGGAACTGCACAGCAAAATCAGCGCGGCGGCCAAACCCGATGCCTTGATCGGCTCCAGCACTTCGGGGCTATTGCCCAGTGAGTTTTATGAAGGCGCCACGCACCCGGAACGCTGCGTGGTCGGCCACCCGTTCAACCCGGTGTACCTGCTGCCGCTGGTAGAAGTGGTCGGTGGCAAACACACCGCGCCCGAAGCAATCCAGGCCGCGATCAAGGTCTACCAATCTCTCGGTATGCGCCCGCTGCATGTGCGCAAGGAAGTCCCGGGGTTTATCGCCGACCGCTTGCTGGAAGCGCTGTGGCGTGAGGCGTTGCACCTGGTCAACGATGGGGTGGCGACCACCGGCGAGATCGACGATGCGATCCGCTTTGGCGCCGGCTTGCGCTGGTCGTTCATGGGCACATTCCTGACCTACACCCTGGCCGGCGGCGATGCCGGGATGCGGCATTTCATGGCGCAGTTCGGGCCGGCACTGCAGTTGCCGTGGACGTACCTGCCGGCGCCGGAACTGACCGACAAACTGATTGATGATGTGGTTGATGGCACCCGTGAGCAGTTGGGCAGCCATAGCATTTCGGCGCTGGAACGCTATCGTGATGATTGCCTGCTGGCGGTGCTGGAGGCGGTGAAGACCACCAAGCAAAAACACGGCATGAGCTTCGCCGAATAACGGCGGTTGATATCTGTGGGAGCAGGCAAGCCAGCTCCTGCAGTTGACCGAGCACAGATCTGGAATTGACGACATGCCCGCACTGACGACCTACACCACCAACATCCTCCCTGACTGGGTCGATTACAACGGCCACCTGCGCGATGCGTTTTACCTGCTGATCTTCAGCTACGCCACCGACGCATTGATGGACACCCTGGGCCTGGACAGCGACCACCGCGAAGCCAGTGGCCACTCGCTGTTCACCCTGGAACTGCACCTCAATTACCTGCACGAAGTGAAACTCGGCGCCGAGGTCGAAGTGCATACCCAGTTGATCGCCCATGACAACAAGCGCCTGCATCTGTATCACAGCCTGCACCTGGTGGGCGAAGAGCGGGAGCTGGCGGGCAATGAGCAGATGCTGTTGCATGTCGACCTGGCGGGGCCACGCTCGGCCCCCTTCAGTGAGGGGGTTGCACAGCGGTTGACGGCCATCAGCACCGAGCAATCAGACCTGCCCCGGCCGGCCCTGCTCGGTCGCGTCATCGGCCTGCCCGGCAAATAAAAAAAGCCCCGATCAAGCCGTGACAGGATCGGGGCAGAGTGCTTTGTGCGAGCGTGCGGGCCGAGGGTGACCAAACCTTCATTCTGCTTGCTTGAAAACCAGTGTGCCCGCAACCACCCTCGGCAACTGGCCCGAAAACGACCTGCTCATAGTCGTTCCAGCCATCACGTCATTCAGCCCTTGCCGACCCGCTGGCGGCCCACCAGAATCAAAGGCTCCCCTAACCAGGATGAACATCATGATGCACGCGGATTTGATTGATCAGGATGACCTGCTGAGCCAACTGCGCTCCCTGGGTTTCGAGGTGTCCAGCGGCGCCACCGCCGAGCAGGCCTGTGAATGCGCGGTACGCGGTTTGAGTGAGGCGCGGGCCAAGGCACTCAAGGGTATGGTCGAGCAGATGTACACCAGCAGCGCGACGATTCTGCCGGCGGTGCGCCAGGCGATTGATAAGCAGTTGTTGCCGGCCCTGATGCAGTTCAAACAGAATTCCGGGGCCTGATACATCGCTATCGTCGGCAAGCCAGCTCCCACATTTGAAGGTATTCACAGATCAAAATGTGGGCGCTGGCGTGCCGGCGATGCAGACGCCTCGGCCTACAGCCTTACACTGGCAAACGTCGACTCATTGCGCGCCTGGCTCAACGCCGACATCGGCCCGGCCAGCGGTGACAACACCAGCGCCTGCGGAATCGGCATCATCGCCACTTGCTGGGTGGTGTTGGAACCTACGCGCTCATCCCGTGGCGGAATGCCGAAGTATTCGCGGTAGCACTTGGAGAAGTGCGGCGTGGACACAAACCCGCACACCGAGGCCACTTCGATGATCGACATCGGCGTTTGCTTGAGCAACTGCCGGGCGCGGATCAGGCGCAGCTTGAGGTAGTAGCGCGACGGCGAGCAGTGCAGGTATTTCTGGAACAGCCGCTCCAGCTGACGCCGCGAGACGGCGACATAGACGGCCAATTCATCGAGGTCGATCGGCTCTTCCAGGTTGGCTTCCATCAGCGCGACGATTTCCTGCAGCTTCGGCTGATTGGTGCCGAGCATGTGCTTGAGCGGCACGCGCTGGTGGTCCTGCTCATTGCGGATACGTTCGTACACGAACATCTCGGAAATCGCCGCCGACAGTTCACGGCCATGGTCGCGGCTGATCAGGTGCAACATCATGTCCAGCGGCGCGGTACCACCAGAACTGGTGAAGCGATTGCGGTCGAGGGTGAACAGGCGCGTACTCATCGACACCCGTGGGAAGGCTTCCTGCATCGACGCCAGGCATTCCCAGTGCACGCTGCAATCAAACCCGTCGAGCAAGCCGGCGCAGGCCAGGGCCCAACTGCCGGTGCACACCGCGCCGAGGCGGCGGGACTGGCGCGCCTGGCTTTGCAGCCACGACACATGTTCACGGGTCACGGTGCGCTGGATACCCACGCCGCCGCAGACAATCACGGTGTCCAGGGCCGGGGCTTTGTGCATGGAGCAATCGGGGGTGATTTGCAGGCCATCGCTGGCCCATACCTGGTTGCCGTCGACGCTCAAGGTAGTCCAGCGATACAGCTCGCGGCCGGACAATTGGTTGGCCATGCGCAGTGGTTCCACTGCGGACGCCAGGGAAATCAGCGTGAAATTGTCCAGCAGCAAAAAGCCGATGGATTGAGGCGCACGGTTCTGGGGTTGGGCCCCGGAGTTGAACGACGTCATCGCGGTATCTCCTCACACAAAGCAGGTAATGGCCTCAGGCGAGGCTCTTGTTATTGCGCTCGTCATCCGTCAGGAGAGAGGCTTTGAATTGATAGAGCAAATGCCATGCCTAAAGTTGAATAGGTATTCAATAACTCCTGAAAACGACCTGTTGAGGTGTCTATATAAGCCCGCGCCCGGCGTGGGGATATGACCCGGAAAAAGCCTACACTCAGGGTCTGTGAGCAGATCGGTAGCACTTGTGGGAAGGCGCTTTCAGGGCGTAGGAAAAGTGTGTCACCACACGCACAGGTGATGGGTGGTCGGAAGGGAAATCGTTTGGGGGCTACTTATCTGTTTGCGACGCGCTAAAAGGTGGCGTATCGGGGGTGGAGTGTTCACTTTATGAGCAGTGGGGTTTGACACACCACCATCGCGGGCAAGCCCCAATGCCAGTCAGTTAAACGCAGATCTCCTGTGGGAGCGGGCTTGCTCGCGAAAGCTGTGGGTCAGTCAACATCAATGTTTGCTGGGCCGACGTCTTCGCGGCGATGCGGCGATCCGACAAGCCCGCTCCCACATTTGATCTTCACTGCTTTGAGCATTGCGTTCGCTTAACACTCGACAGCACTCACCGCCAACCCACCCCGCGAGGTCTCCTTGTACTTGTCATGCATATCCGCGCCGGTATCGCGCATGGTGCGGATCACCCGGTCCAGGGAAATAAAGTGCTGGCCGTCGCCCCGCAGGGCCATCTGCGCGGCATTGATCGCCTTGACCGCGGCAATCGCATTGCGCTCGATACACGGCACTTGCACCAGGCCGCCCACCGGGTCGCAGGTCAGGCCCAGGTTGTGTTCCAGGCCGATTTCGGCGGCGTTGCACACCTGCTCCGGCGAGGCGCCAAGAATCTCTGCCAGCCCCGCCGCCGCCATGGCGCAGGCCGAACCGACTTCACCCTGGCAACCCACTTCGGCGCCGGAGATCGACGCATTCTTCTTGCACAGGATGCCGATGGCCGCCGCACCGAGGAAGTAGTCCACTACATTGGCCTCGGTGACTTCTTCGCTGAACTTCATAAAGTAGTGCAGCACCGCCGGGATGATCCCCGCCGCGCCATTGGTGGGTGCGGTGACCATGCGCCCACCGGCGGCGTTTTCTTCGTTGACGGCCAGGGCGAACAGGTTGACCCACTCCATGGCGCTCAAGGTGGAGCCGATCACATTCGGCTTGCCCAGCTCCTGCAAACTGCGGTGCAACTTGGCGGCGCGGCGGCGCACATTCAAGCCGCCGGGCAGGATGCCTTCATGCTTGAGGCCTTGCTCGACACAGTCCTGCATGGCACGCCAGAGTTTCATCAGGCCGCTGCGGATTTCCTCCTCGGAGCGCCACACCTTTTCATTGGCCAGCATCAGGTCGGCAACCCGCAGGTTGTGGGTGTTGCATAACTGCAACAACTCCACCGCACTGGAAAAATCATAGGGCAGTTCGGTGCGGTCCATATCCGCCACTCCGCTGCGCGCCTGGGCCTCATCCACCACAAAACCGCCACCCACCGAATAGTAGGTATCGCGATGCAACTCGGTCTGGGCGCCGTAGACCACCAGGGTCATGGCATTGGGATGGAACGGCAGGTTTTCGTCGATCAGGCGCATGTCCCGCGACCACACAAAGGGCACCGGCACACGGTTGTCCAGCAGCAGCGTCTGCGTCTCACGCAGGGTCTCGATACGCGGGCCGATCTGCGACGGATCAATCGCATCCGGCCACTCGCCCATCAGCCCCATGATCACTGCATTGTCGCTGCCATGCCCGATGCCGGTGGCCGACAACGAGCCATACAGCTGAACTTCGACGCGCTGCACCTGTTCCAAAAGAGCACGTTCACGCAAGTCCTGGACGAACAACGCCGCGGCCCGCATGGGGCCGACGGTGTGGGAACTGGACGGCCCGATGCCAATCTTGAACAGGTCGAAAACGCTGATAGCCATTGCGCGAAACTCCTCGATAGCACAGGCCAGGCGCAGTAACGCCTGGTGGCGGAGCTGCTACGCTCAAGTCGCCCAGATGGCGGCATCATCAAGCTTTCGTTGCGCCGTCCGGCGTCTGACACCGACATACCCATGCTCACCAGCGTCGTCCCCTCGCAATGGGGCGTAATCGCCGTTTTTTGCGGCGCAGATCGAGAAAAAGTGCAGTTTTGCCTGTGGAAAAACCTGTATGCGACGTCACCGACACTGGATACGACCATCCCTGTACTGGATGCGACCCACCCTGTAGGCGTCAGATTTTCACTGGTACATGATCAGTCTCGACTCGTTTGCAAGGTACCGAGGCTGCACGTTGCTCGCACGCCCCAACTGCAACACTTATAAGCGCGGTCTCGCACCGCCGGAAAAACACCAGGAGTCCAAACCCATGAAAGGTTCCCCCCCGTTGTTGTTGGCCGCCATGCTGAGTCTTCCCTTTGCGGCCCACGCTGCTGATCCCGAGCAGTGCAGCACCGTCAACTTCTCCGATGTCGGCTGGACCGATATCACCGTCACCACCGCCACCACCAGCGAAATCCTCAAGGGCCTGGGCTACAAGCCCCGGACCACGATGATTTCCGTGCCAGTGACCTACAAGTCCCTGGCTGATGGCAAGAACATGGATATCTTCCTCGGCAACTGGATGCCGACCATGGAAAACGACATCAAGCAGTACCGTGATGCCGGCACCGTGGAAACCGTGCGCGCCAACCTGGAAAACGCCAAGTACACCCTGGCAGTGCCACAAGCGCTGTACGACAAGGGCCTGAAGGACTTTGCCGATATCGCCAAGTTCAAGAAGGAGCTGGGCGGCAAGATCTATGGCATTGAACCGGGCAACGACGGCAACCGCACGATCCAGAGCCTGATCGACAAAAATCAGTTCGGCTTGAAAGACGCAGGTTTCAAGGTGGTCGAGTCCAGTGAGGCGGGGATGCTCTCGCAAGTCGAGCGCGCCACCAAACGGGAGCAGGCCATTGTATTCCTGGGCTGGGAACCGCACCCGATGAACACCCGGTTCAAGATGAAGTACTTGACTGGCGGTGACGATTCATTCGGCCCCAACTACGGCCAGGCCACCATCTACACCAACACCCGCAAGGGCTACGTGCAGGAGTGCAGCAACGTCGGCCAGCTCCTGAAAAACCTGGTGTTCACCCTCGACATGGAAAGCACCCTGATGGGTAACGTCCTCGACGACAAAATGAAACCCGACGCCGCCGCCAAGGCCTGGCTGAAGAAGAACCCGCAAGTGCTCGACACCTGGCTCGCCGGGGTCACCACCCTTGATGGCAAACCAGGACTTGCCGCCGTAAAAGCCTACCTCGACAAGTAACCGCTGACCCTGGGCCGGCGCGCCGGCCCAGGATGTTTCCCTCTTCGCATGTGGACATTCACTACCATGCTGACTGAACAGAAAATCCCACTAGGCCAGTACATCGCTGCCTTCGTCGAATGGTTGACGCAGAACGGCGCCGATTATTTCGACGCGATCGCATCGACACTGGAAACGATGATCCACGGCGTGACGTTTGCGCTGACCTGGTTCAATCCGCTGGCATTGATCGGTCTGATTGCGCTGCTTGCTCACTACATTCAACGTAAGTGGGGGCTGACTGTATTTGTGATTGCCTCCTTCCTGCTGATCCTCAACCTGGGGTACTGGCAGGAAACCATGGAGACCCTGGCCCAGGTGCTGTTCGCCACCCTGGTCTGCGTGGTCATCGGTGTGCCGCTGGGCATTGTTGCCGCGCACAAACCGATGTTCTACACCGTGATGCGCCCGGTGCTCGACTTGATGCAGACCGTGCCGACCTTTGTTTACCTTATCCCGACCCTGACCCTCTTCGGGCTGGGTGTGGTGCCTGGCCTGATCTCCACGGTGGTGTTCGCGATTGCCGCGCCGATCCGCCTGACCTACCTGGGTATCCGCGATGTACCGCAAGAGTTGATGGATGCCGGCAAGGCCTTTGGCTGCTCGCGCCGCCAGTTGCTCTCGCGCATCGAACTGCCCCACGCCATGCCGAGCATCGCTGCCGGTATTACCCAATGCATCATGCTGTCGTTGTCGATGGTGGTGATCGCGGCCCTGGTGGGCGCCGACGGCCTCGGCAAACCCGTGGTCAACGCGCTGAACACCGCCGACATTGCCCTGGGCTTTGAAGCCGGCCTGGCGATTGTGCTGCTGGCCATCATGCTCGACCGCATCTGCAAACAACCCGACGCCAAAGTAGGGGGTGATGCATGAGCATTATCCGATTCGACAATGTCGATGTGATTTTTTCCAAAGACCCACGCGAAGCCCTCAAGCTGCTGGACGAGGGAATGCACCGCAATGAAATCCTGAAGAAGACCGGGCAGATCGTCGGCGTGGAAAAGGCCAGCCTGGATATCGAGAAAGGCGAGATCTGCGTGCTGATGGGCCTGTCCGGCTCCGGCAAATCCAGCCTGTTGCGCTGTATCAACGGCCTTAACACCGTGAGCCGTGGCCAGTTGTTTGTCGAACATGAAGGACGCCAGATCGACATCGCCTCATGCACCCCGGCAGAGCTGAAAATGATGCGCACCAAGCGCATCGCCATGGTGTTCCAGAAGTTCGCCCTGATGCCCTGGCTGACCGTGCGTGAAAACATCAGCTTTGGCCTGGAAATGCAGGGCCGCCCCGAAAAGGAACGGCGCAAGCTGGTGGACGAGAAGCTTGAGCTGGTGGGCCTGACCCAATGGCGCAACAAGAAGCCCGACGAACTTTCGGGCGGCATGCAACAGCGCGTCGGCCTGGCCCGCGCCCTGGCGATGGACGCCGATATCCTGCTGATGGACGAACCCTTCTCGGCCCTCGACCCGCTGATCCGCCAAGGCCTGCAGGATGAGTTGCTGGAGCTGCAACGCAAACTGAGCAAGACCATCGTGTTCGTCAGCCACGACCTGGATGAGGCGCTGAAGCTGGGTAGCCGGATCGCGATCATGAAAGACGGCAAGATCATCCAGTACAGCGTGCCGGAAGAGATTGTGCTGAACCCGGCGGACGACTATGTGCGCACCTTCGTCGCCCATACCAACCCGCTGAACGTGTTGTGCGGCCGCAGCCTGATGCGCACCCTGGACAACTGCAAGCGGGTCAACGGCTCGGTATGCCTGGATCCGGGCGGCGATTCGTGGCTGGACCTGGCCGAAGGCAACACCATCCAGGGCGCACGGCAAAATGGCGTGGCAATGAACCTGCAGAACTGGGCGCCGGGGCAAGCCGTGGAAGGCCTGGGGCGGCTACCGACCTTGGTGGATTCGAATATCGGCATGCGCGATGCCTTGCAGATTCGCTACCAGACCGGCAACAAGCTGGTGCTGCACGACAACAACAAAGTGGTGGGGATTCTGGGGGACAGCGAGCTGTACCACGCCCTGCTGGGCAAGAACCTGGGCTAAAAGGCAACACAAAACAAATGTGGGAGCGGGCTTGCTCGCGATTGCAATGTATCAGTCAATGAACCTGGTACTGATACACCGCAATCGCGAGCAAGCCCGCTCCCACATTTTGACCAGATGGTGTCAGTGACGACACCACCCGCCTTCAACCATCAGCTATAGACACGGCCAAGGAGCTGCCGATGGCTTTCAAACTGATCGAGCACATCCCGGGTGATCTGCTCCTGGGTGAAGCCCATCAGGTCGTACTCCTGGCCGCCGTTGTGCAGGTAAACCTCGGCGCGGTAGTAGCGCGCACGCTCCTCGTCGGCCTCGATCGACTCACTCGGCGCCGCCAGGTAGCCGTCCAGGCTCACCTCGTAGACAAACGGGTTGCCTTCCATCTCGATCCGCACGCCAATGCAGCGCTTGGATTTACCCAGCAGCGTCTGCACATCCAGCCCTTGGGCGCGCAGGGCCACGGCGGCTTCTTCCAGCGCCGGGGTGACCTTTCTGTCCATAAAGCGCTGCACCACGGCCTGGCTCGGCTGCAGGTCCTGGGCAGTCAGGCGCTCGCTGAAACCACGACGGCCGCGTTCGGCCAATTGCGCCTGCTCCTGTTCGATGGCCACGTCCTGGCGCATGGCCTTGTGCAAACCGAACATAAAGAAGATCAGCACCACCGAGAACGGCAAGCCCGCCAGCACCACCATGGTCTGCATGGCTTCAAAGTTGCCCGCAAACAGCAAGCCGATGGTCACCAGGGTGATCACCGCCGACCAGAAGATCCGCAGCCAGTGCGGCGCATCCTCATCCACGTTGCCACCTTTGCACGACAGGTTGGCCATCATCACCGCGCCGGAATCCGCCGGCGTCAGGAACAGCACAAAACCCACAAAGATCGACACGCCGATCACCACTTTCGACGCCGGGTAGTACTCCAGCAACTGGTAGATCGCCATGGAGGGTTGCTCCAACGCCGTCTTGCCCAGCTCCACGGCGCCATGGTTGAGCACCAGGTCCAGGGCCGAGTTGCCGAAGATCGACAGCCACGCCAGGGTAAAGCCCAGCGGGATCAGCAGCACGCCCGCCACCAGTTCGCGCACCGTACGGCCACGGGAAATACGCGCGATGAACATGCCCACGAACGGTGCCCAGGAAATCCACCAGGCCCAGTAGAACAGGGTCCACAGGCCCATCCAGCGCTCGGACTTCTCACCATCGCCTTCGTACACGTAGAGGTCGAAGGTTTTCAGCACCAGACCGTTCATGTAGTCGCCGATGTTCTGCACAAAGCCGTTGAGCAGGTGCAGGGTCGGGCCAAACAGCAGCACAAAAATCAGCAGGCCGCTGAACAGCACGATGTTCAGGTTGGACAAGCGACGAATGCCGTTCTCCACGCCCGACACGGCGGCGATGGTCGCCACGGTGCTCATCACGATGATCACGATCAGCAGGTTGGTGTTGCTGTGCTCCATGCCGAACAGGTTTTCCAACCCGGACGACACTTGCATCGAACCAATCCCCAGGTTTGTCACCAGGCCCAGCAGGGTCACGAACATGCCGAAGCCGTCCACCGCGTGACCCGCCGCGCCTTTGACCCAACGCTCGCCCATCAATGGGTACAGCGCCGAACGCAGGGCCAGCGGCTGGTTATGGCGGTATGCGAAGTACGCCACGGCCAGGCCGACCAGCGCGTAGATCGCCCAGCCATGCAGGCCCCAGTGCAGGAAGGTCAGCTGCAACGCCTGGCGCGCGGCCATATGGGTGGCGGCGGCGCCTTCGGGCGGGTTGAAGTAGTGGTCCAACGGCTCGGACGCGCCGAAGTACAGCAACGAAATGCCGATGCCCGAGGAGAACAACATGCCGGCCCAGGCGCCGTAACTGAAGTCCGGGGTATCAGCCTTGCTGCCCAGCTTCAGTTTGCCGTAGGACGAAAACGCCAGGCCCACCACAAATACCAGGTAGGCGGCGATGACCACCATGTAATACCAGCCAAAGCTTTTCGAGAGCCAGGTCTGGGCGACTCCCAGCATTCTGCCGGCCTCTTGCGGGGCGATGATCAGAACGGCGGTCAACAACAGGATCAACGCGGTAGAGGTGTAGAACACCCAACCGTTGACCCGCACTTTTTCCGGTGGGGTCTTTATTAGAGAGGCAGAACTCATGGCACAGAGGCTCCGGGCAGTGCGAGAGAGGACACAAGGCAGCGCTTGACCCACGCCATCGATTTTTCGGCAGTCGACGGACGGGTGTTATAAAGACATCCCGAAAAACCCCAGACCCCAGCAACGCGCTGTCATGGGCTGTTTCAAGGGTTTTTACGGATGTCAGATGCGTCTGCCGACACGTAGGAAATACCTGTAGGCAGCGACCATTTGTCGCAGATCTTATTCTTTGTTGATTGAACGTTCAATCAAAACAAAATAGACTGGCCTTCACGCCGACGAACGTTTACGCCCGTCGGCAGGCCTAAGGAGAGGTGCTACATGCCCAAGGTCGGTATGCAACCCATACGCCGCCAGCAGTTGATCGAAGCCACATTGACGGCCATAGATCAGGTCGGGATGGGGGATGCCAGCATTGCGCTGATCGCCCGTTTGGCCGGCGTCTCGAACGGCATCATCAGTCACTACTTTCAGGACAAGAACGGCCTGATCGCCGCAACGATGCGGTACCTGATGAATGTGCTGATCGAGAATGTCCACGAACGCCGGCAGGCATTGAAGGAAGACACCCCGCGGGCGCACCTTCAAGTGATTATCGGCGGCAACTTCGACGCCAGCCAGGTCAACGGCCCGGCAATGAAAACCTGGCTGGCCTTCTGGGCCACCAGCATGCACCACCCGTCTTTGCACAGGTTGCAGCGGATCAACGATCACCGCCTGTATTCCAACCTGTGCTGCCAGTTCCGCCGTGTGCTGCCGCTGGAAGATGCACGCAGCGCAGCCCGAGGCCTGGCGGCCTTGATCGACGGTTTGTGGTTGCGCGGCGCCCTGTCGGGAGACGCTTTCGACACGGAGCAGGCGCAACGGATCGCTTACGAATACATGGATTTCCAATTGGCCAAGCAGGTGAGTTAGAGCACACATAAACGCTCAACCCCTGAACGGCTACTGAACGGTGTTGCCAGAACCTTATGGCTGCACCTTTTGGTGGTTAACGCCAACCACTTATGCACTTGCGAGGACTTTATGGCCCGTTTCGAACTGCAAAAACTCTACATTGACGGCGGCTACAGCGACGCTGGCAGCGATGCCACCTTCGAAGCCATCAACCCGGCTAACGGTGAAGTTCTCGCCAACGTGCAACGCGCCACATTCGAAGACGTTGAGCGTGCGGTGGTCAGCGCCGAAAAGGGCCAGAAAATCTGGGCTGCCATGACCGCCATGGAGCGTTCGCGCATCCTGCGTCGCGCCGTGGAAATCCTGCGCGAGCGCAACGATGAACTGGCGGCCCTGGAAACCCTGGACACCGGTAAATCCTTCTCTGAAACCAAGTACGTCGACATCGTCACCGGCGCCGACGTGCTGGAATACTACGCAGGCCTGGTGCCCGCCATCGAAGGCGAGCAGATCCCGCTGCGTACCACCTCGTTCGTCTACACCCGCCGCGAGCCGCTGGGCGTGGTCGCCGGTATCGGCGCGTGGAACTACCCGATCCAGATCGCCCTGTGGAAGTCCGCCCCAGCCCTGGCTGCCGGCAACGCGATGATCTTCAAGCCAAGCGAAGTCACCTCGCTGACCACCCTGAAGCTGGCCGAAATCTACACCGAAGCTGGCGTGCCGGATGGCGTGTTCAACGTTCTGACCGGTAGCGGTCGTGAAGTCGGCACCTGGCTGACCGAGCACCCACGCATCGAGAAAATCTCCTTCACCGGCGGTACCGACACCGGCAAGAAGGTCATGGCCAGCGCTTCGAGCTCCTCGCTCAAAGACGTCACCATGGAACTGGGCGGCAAATCCCCGCTGATCATTTTCGACGACGCCGACCTGGATCGCGCCGCCGACACCGCGATGATGGCCAACTTCTACAGCTCCGGCCAGGTCTGCACCAACGGCACCCGTGTGTTCATTCCAAAGCACCTGCAAGCCGCCTTTGAAGCCAAGATCGTTGAGCGTGTTGCGCGTATCCGCGTTGGCAACCCAGAAGACGAAAACACCAACTTCGGCCCACTGGTCAGCTTCGCCCACATGGAAAGCGTGCTGGGCTACATCGCCAAGGGCAAGGAAGAAGGCGCACGCCTGCTGTGCGGCGGCGACCGCCTGACCGACGGCGACTTCGCCAAGGGCGCATTCGTGGCACCGACCGTGTTCACTGACTGCACCGACGACATGACCATCGTGCGTGAAGAAATCTTTGGCCCGGTGATGAGCATCCTCACCTACGAGACCGAAGAAGAAGTGATCCGTCGTGCCAACGACACCGACTTCGGCCTGGCCGCTGGTCTGGTGACCAAGGACCTGAACCGCGCCCACCGCGTGATTCATCAGTTGGAAGCGGGTATCTGCTGGATCAACGCCTGGGGCGAGTCCGACGCGAAGATGCCGGTTGGCGGCTACAAGCAGTCGGGTGTTGGCCGTGAGAACGGCATCAGCTCGCTGAACAACTTCACCCGCATCAAATCGGTACAGGTTGAGCTGGGCGACTACGCCTCGGTGTTCTAAACCCGAGTTCTGTATTGCCTGCGGGGCCGCTATCGCTGGCGAGCCCGGCTCCCACATTCTGATTGTGGGAGCTGGCTTGCCTGCGATGGGGCCCGACCTGACCAACTCCAAAGAGGGTGCATTTATGTCCCAAGAATACGACTACATCATTGTGGGTGCCGGCTCCGCCGGTAACACCCTGGCGACCCGTCTGACCGAAGATGAAGGCGTCACCGTTTTGCTGCTGGAAGCCGGCGGCCCCGACTACCGCCTGGACTTCCGCACCCAGATGCCCGCCGCCCTGGCGTTCCCGCTGCAAGGCCGCCGCTACAACTGGGCCTACGAAACCGATCCAGAGCCACATATGGACGGGCGTCGTATGGAATGTGGTCGCGGCAAGGGCCTGGGTGGCTCGTCGCTGATCAACGGCATGTGCTACATCCGTGGCAACGCCATGGACTACGACAACTGGGCAAAACTGCCAGGCCTGGAAGACTGGAGCTACCTCGACTGCCTGCCGTATTTCCGCAAGGCCGAAACCCGCGACATCGGCCCGAACGACTACCACGGTGGCGAAGGTCCGGTCAGCGTGACCACGCCTAAAGCCGGTAACAACCCGCTGTTCCACGCCATGGTTGAAGCTGGCGTGCAGGCCGGTTACCCGCGTACCGAAGACTTGAACGGCTACCAGCAGGAAGGTTTCGGCCCGATGGACCGTACCGTGACGCCGAACGGCCGTCGCGCCAGTACCGCCCGTGGCTACCTGGACACCGCCAAGAAGCGCTCGACCCTGACCATCGTCACCCATGCCCTGGCCGACAAAGTGTTGTTCGAAGGCAAGCGTGCGGTCGGTGTGCGTTACCTGATCGGTGCCGCCGAAGAGCGTGTTGAAGCCCGCGCGCGCAAGGAAGTGCTGGTGTGCAGCGGCGCCATCGCCTCGCCGCAATTGCTGCAACGTTCCGGTGTAGGCCCGGCCAAACTCCTGGAAAGCCTCGACATCCCGGTGGTCCACGACCTGCCAGGCGTCGGTGAAAACCTGCAGGACCACCTGGAACTGTATCTGCAATACGCCTGCACCCAGCCGGTCTCGCTGTACCCGTCGCTGCTCTGGTACAACCAGCCAGCCATTGGTGCCGAATGGCTGTTCAACGGCACCGGCATCGGCGCCAGCAACCAGTTCGAAGCGGGCGGTTTTATCCGCACCCGTGAAGAATTCGAGTGGCCGAACATCCAGTACCACTTCCTGCCGGTCGCGATTAACTACAACGGCAGCAACGGTGTGAAAGAGCACGGTTTCCAGGCGCACATGGGCTCCATGCGTTCGCCGAGCCGTGGCCGCGTGCAAGTGAAGTCGAAGAACCCACGGGACTACCCGAGCATCCTCTTCAACTACATGGCCACCGAGCAGGACTGGCAGGAGTTCCGCGATGGCATCCGCCTGACCCGTGAAATCATGCAGCAGCCGGCACTGGACGCGTTCCGTGGCCGTGAAATCAGCCCGGGCATCGACGTGCAAACCGACGAGCAACTGGACAAGTTCATCCGCGAGCACGCCGAAACCGCGTTCCACCCGTCCTGCTCGTGCAAGATGGGCACCGACGAAATGGCTGTGGTCGATGGCGAAGGCCGCGTGCATGGCATGCAGGGCCTGCGGGTGGTCGATGCGTCGATCATGCCGATCATCACCACCGGCAACCTGAACGCGCCAACCATCATGATCGCCGAGAAAATCGCCGACAAGATGCGTGGTCGCCAGTTGCCGCGCAGCACCGCGGACTACTACGTGGCCGGCGATGCGCCGGTGCGTGGCAAGCCGTTGCGTGAAGTGGGTCCGACCGCGCAGTAACCGCTACACCGCGGCGCTCTTATCGCAGGCAAGCCCGCTCCCACATTTGAACGTATTCACACATCAAAATGTGGGAGGGGGCTTGCTCCCGATAAGACCCGACCAGCCAACACCCATCTTCCCAGACTCTTCCTACACTGCCCCGCCCTTGATCCCACCCCCCGCGCCGGCCTAATCTAGTCCCTCGCGCAAACGTTTCACCTTCCTACCGACACGCCGGCTTCTGCCTGGCCACGAGGCTTTCTCATGTTTGATGTCGTTTCTTCGAGCAAATGGCCTACCGGCTTCCTGATCAATCCAAACGTTGAACCGCTGGACCCGAAATGGCTGAAGGAATTCAGCAAGATCCCGGCGGCGGCCGTCAGCGACTGCCTGGGCCGTAACGTCGGTGGCCTGGGCCTGAAAGCCTTCCACGGCAATGCACCGATGCTCGGCAGCGCCCTCACCGTGCGGGTGCGCCCCGGTGACAACCTGATGATTCTCAAAGCCATGCAGATGGCCCGCCCGGGCGATGTGCTGGTGATCGACGGCAGCGCCGACCTGACCCGCGCGGTGTTCGGCGGCATCATGCGCGCCATGGCCCTGAAGGCTGGCATTGTCGGTGTGGTGATCAACGGCGCCCTGCGCGACCTCGACGAATGGCAAACCGGCGAACTGCCGGCCTACGCCATCGGCGGCGTACACCGTGGCCCGAGCACTGACGGCGGCGGCGAGATCAACGTGCCGATCTCCTGCGCTGGCATGCTGGTAGCCCCTGGCGACCTGATGATCGGCGATGGCGACGGCGTGGTCGCCGCCTCGCGCAGCGAACTGCCGGAATTGCTGGTGCGCTGCCATGACCTGCTGGCCCGCGAGAAAGCCACACTGGCTGCCATCGAAGCCGGCACCCTGGACCCTGACCGCTTTGACGCCATCCTGCGCGCCAAGGGTTGCCCGGTCTAAAGCCAAGGCAAAAGCATCGCAGGCAAGCCTGCTCCCACATTTTGATTTGTGAGCACATTCAAAAGGTAGGAGCTGGCTTGCCTGCGATGGGGCCCTCAAAGCCATCACCGCCCACAAGGAAGGCCCCATGTTCGACAAACACCCGCAACTCAAACAACATTTCGCCGCCCTGCGCACCCGCGCCGAATTCTTCTCCCTGCGCTACGTGCGCGAGTCCGGCCAGTACCTGTCGGTGCGCAAGAATGTCGCCGAACCGCCGCACCTGAGCCGCAACGAAGGCGCCATGCTCACCGTGCGCCTCAACGGTGTCGAAGCCTACGCGGCCACCCACGATATTTCCCTGGCCGGCCTGCAAGCGGCCCTCGAGCGTGCCGAACAGCAAGCCCGGCGGATCAAGCCCCATGCCCTGCTCGACCTGCGCGACCAGCCGGTGTCCAGCGACATCGCCGACTACCTGTCGCCAGAGCTCGATCAAGCCTTCCCGTCCCTGAGCGACTGCTACCAACTGCTCGGCGCAGAGTCAGCGGCCGTGCCCAGGGACGAGCGCCTGGTGAACTGGGAAGTCAGCCTGGGCACCACCCACGTTGAACAGATCTACCTCAACAGCGCCGGCGCGCAACTGCGCCAGGCCCAGCGTTTTGTGTTCCCCGGCGTCAATGTGACCGCCTACCACGGCAACGACAGCCAGACCCGCACCCTGGGCGGCAGCAACTTTGGCCAGCAGGGCGGCTTTGATGTGATCAGCCGCTTCGGCCTGGTAGGCGCCGCGCCACGGGTGGCCGACGAGGCCCTGCAACTGCTGCTGGCCCCCAACACGCCCCAGGGCCCGCGGAACCTGCTGTTGATGCCCGACCAGATGATCCTGCAGATCCACGAATCCATCGGCCACCCGCTGGAGCTGGACCGCATTCTCGGCGACGAGCGCAATTACGCCGGCACCAGCTTCGTCAAGGCCAGCGACTTCGGGCACCTGCAATACGGCTCCAACCTGCTCAACGTGACCTTTGACCCGGACATTCCCGAGCAACTGGCCAGCTACGCCCATGACGACGACGGCACGCCCGCCAACAAGCAGTTCCTGATCCGTAACGGCCTGCTGCTCAAGCCCCTGGGCGGGGCGCTGTCGCAGTACCGCTCGGGCATGGGCGGCGTAGCCAACAGCCGCGCCAGCAGTTGGAACCGCGCACCCATCGACCGCATGGCCAACCTCAATATCGAGGCTGGCGACCAGAGCCTGGCGCAACTGATCGGCGGCATCGAGCACGGCATCCTGATGTCGACCAACCGTTCCTGGTCGATCGACGATGCGCGCAACAAGTTCCAGTTCGGCTGCGAGTGGGGCCAGTTGATCGAGAACGGCGAACTCAAGGGCGTGGTGAAGAACCCCAACTACCGGGCGATTTCCGCGCAGTTCTGGCGCAAGCTCAGTGCCGTGGGCGATGCCAGCACCTTCAAGGTGCTGGGCACGCCCAACTGCGGCAAGGGCGAGCCGAACCAAGTGATCCGCGTCGGCCATGCATCGCCGGCGTGTGTCTTCAGCGATGTGGATGTGTTTGGGGGAGACTCCTGATGAAGGCTTTCAAGGACCTGGTGGAATGGCTAAAGCAGGCCATCGCCGATGGGGAACAGTTTCATCTGGGCTACGCGGCGGAGTCGTCCGAATTCGTGCGTTTCAACCACGCCAAGGTGCGCCAGGCCGGCCAGGTACAGCAGGCCAGCGTCAACCTCAAGCTGATCAACGATGGCCGGCACGCCGACCTGGCCATCACCCTGGCCGGCGCCCCCGAGGTGGACCGCCAGCGCCTGGCCGAGGGCCTGCAGCAATTGCGCGACACCTTGCCCTTGCTGCCCAAAGATCCTTACCTGCTACTCAATCACACGGCCTGGCAAAACAGCAGCGAGCAGGCCCAGGCGCTGCCGGACTTCGATCAAGTCCTGGGCGAAATCAGCCAGGGCGCCCAAGGTTTCGACCTGGTCGGCATCTATGCCGCCGGGCCGATCAGCCGCGGGTTCGCCAGCTCGTCGGGGGCTTTTGGCTGGCACCAGGCCAATAGCTTCAACTTTGATTTCAGTCTGTTCCATGCCAATGGCGAGGCGGTCAAGGCCAGCTACGCCGGCGATGCCTGGGACAGCGCGGCATTTGCCCAGCGCTTGCAGCAAGCCCGCGAACAACTGGAGTTTCTTGGCCGGCCCTTGCACACCCTGGCGCCCGGCCAATACCGCGCCTACCTGGCACCGGCGGCCATGGAAGAAATCATCGGCATGCTCGCCTGGGGTGGTTTTTCTGCGCAGGCCATCGCCAGCAAGGGCAGCCCGTTGCAGCGCCTGTATGCCGGCGACCAGGCCCTGAGCCCGCTGGTGGGCATGGGCGAACAGATCACCGGCTCCCTGAGCCCGGCGTTTTCCCGGGACGGTTACCCGCGCAGCGACGTGACCTTGATCGCCAATGGCCAGGCGCAAGGGCAACTGGTCAACTCGCGCAGCGCCGCCGAATACGGCTTGAGCACCAACGGCGCCAGCGGCGATGAGTCCCCCAGCGCCTTGCAGATGGCCGCCGGCAGCCTGGCCCAGGCCGATATCCTCAAGCAACTGGGCACCGGCCTGTATATCAGCAACCTGTGGTACCTGAACTACTCCGACCAGCCGGCGGCGCGCCTGACAGGCATGACCCGCTTCGCCACGTTCTGGGTCGAAGACGGCGAGATCAAGGCACCGGTCAGCACCATGCGCTTTGACGATAGCGTCTACCACCTGCTGGGGTCGCAGTTGGAAGCGCTGACCGCCGAGCGCGAGTTGCTGCTGTCGGCCAGCACCTATGGCGAGCGCAACACCTCGTCCAACCTGCTGCCGGGCGCGTTGGTAAAACGCCTGACCCTGACCTTGTAAACGCCCGGCTTGTGCTGTGGCGAGGGGGCTTCTCGCCACAACAAGCGCGCGCCTTGCCACAATTTAAGCTGGCTCCTACAGGGGAATACCCTGGGTTCTGATGAACCTTCCCTGGCAGCATCCCGTTGGTTGGCGGACTGTTGTCGACGCTCGAAAACCTCGTTATAACGGTTAGTGGCATCCCGCCACTCTCAACCCATTTGTTCGCAAATGATGCATGACCTCGCCCGGGACTGGGCGAGCCGGAGCGTTGACATGTACCAAGGAAGTTTTGTCATTGATAAGTTGTTCAAGCACTACAACGTTCACGTAGAGCAATTGGGTAACGATCCGCAACGCAAGACCGTGCTGTTGGTCAACGGCGCGCTGTCCACCACCCGCTCATTCGCCCGCACCAGCAAGTGCCTGGCCGAGCATTTCAATGTGTTGATGTTCGACTTGCCGTTTTCCGGCTATTCGCGCCCCCACAACACCGATCTGGACCTGGTGACCAAGGACGACGAAGTCGAGATCCTGCGGGCGCTGGTGGAGCGTTTCCAGGTCAACCACCTGGTGTCGGCCTCCTGGGGTGGCATCTCGACCCTGCTGACCCTGGCGCACAACCCGCCTTCCATCGAAAGCTCGGTGGTGATGGCCCTGGCACCCAATCTCAACCCGGCAATGCTCGAATATGTGGAGCGGGTGCGGGTGCTGATCGAGGCCGATGACAAGTCTGCCGTCGGCCACTTGCTCAATGAGACCGTCGGCAAATTCCTCTCCAGCCGGCTCAAGCGCAATAACCATCGGCACCTGTCGACCATGGCCACCACCGAGTACCGCCAGGCGCGCTTTCATATTCATCAGGTGCTTGCCCTGGGCGATGGCAACTACCTGCCGCAATTGCGCCAGATCGAAACCCCAGTGCATTTTCTCAACGGCACGCTGGACGAATACACCCCGGCCAATGAAGCCCAACTGTTCAAGCAATACGTGGGCCGCAGCAGCTTTGCCAGCGCCGAGCACACCGGCCATTTGCTCGACCTGGAGTCGCGGGAGGCGGCGCTGGCGGTGCATCGCGCGCTGATCGACTTCCTGGTGGGCAAGGACGTGGCCATCGCTGATATAGACGAACCGCCAGTGGGAAAATCGGCAGAGGTTGGCGCATAATCGGCAACCCATAGCCTGCTAACAAAAAGGGATCTCATGCCGAATCGTGTCGTGCTCGATGCCAAGACCGCCCGCTGGTTACCCTGGGTGGTAGCGATTGCCTTCTTCATGCAGTCGCTCGACGGCACGATTCTCAACACGGCACTGCCCGCCATGGCCGAGGACCTGGCGGAAAACCCGCTGCGCATGCAGGGCGTGATCATCGCCTACATGCTCACCGTGGCCTTGCTGATCCCGGCCTCGGGCTGGATCGCCGACCGTTTCGGCACCAAGAAGATTTTCTTCGGCGCGATCATGCTGTTCAGCATCGGCTCGCTGCTGTGCGCCCTGTCCAGCAGCCTGAGCATGCTGGTGGGCGCACGGGTGATCCAGGGTCTGGGCGGCGCGCTGATGCTGCCGGTGGGCCGGCTGGTGGTGCTGCGCGCCTACCCGCGCTCGGAGCTGGTGCGGATCATGGGTTTTATCACCATTCCCGGCCTGCTCGGCCCCCTGCTCGGCCCGACCATGGGCGGCTGGATGGTGCAGTACCTGACCTGGCACTGGATTTTCCTGATCAACCTGCCGGTGGGCATGATCGGCTGCTACGCCGTGTGGAAATTCATCCCCGACCTGCGCGGCAGCGAGCGTACTCGCTTCGACAGCCTGGGCTTTTTGCTGTTTGGCGCGGCAATGGTGCTGATCACCATTGCCATGGAAGGCCTGGGCGAGCTGCACCTGCCGCACTTGCGCGTGATGTTGTTGCTGTTCGGTGGCATGGCGTGCCTGGCGGCCTACTGGCTGCGCGCCGGGCATATCGAAAACCCACTGTTCTCGCCGGTGCTGTTCAAGACCCGGACCTTTGCCGTGGGCATTCTCGGCAACCTGTTCGCGCGCCTGGGCAGCGGCGCCCTGCCGTTCCTCGTGCCGTTGCTGCTGCAGATCGCCCTGGGTTACTCGCCGTCCCAGGCCGGGATGAGCATGCTGCCCCTGGCGGCAGCGGCGATGGTCGCCAAGTCGGTCGCCCGGCCGTTGATCGAACGCCTGGGCTATCGCGTCGTGCTCACCGGCAACACCCTGCTGCTGGGCATGATGCTGGCGAGCATGGGCCTGGTCAGCGAACAGACGCCCTACCCGCTGTTGCTGGCGATGCTCGCGGTACTGGGGGCGATCAACTCCCTGCAATTTACCGCGATGAACACCGTGACCCTGATCGACCTCGACGATGCCCAGGCCAGCAGCGGCAACAGCCTGCTGTCGGTGGTGGCGCAACTGGCCCTGAGCCTGGGGGTGGCCTGCGCCGGTGCCCTGCTTGGCGGGTTTACTGCCCAAGCCGGTAACGATGGGGTCAACACCGTGCTCGAGGCGTTCCAGTTGACGTTCCTCACCGTGGGCATCATGGCGATGCTGGCGGCGGCGATCTTCTTGCAATTGTCGCCAAAAGACGGCAAACGAGTGGTCAGCCGCGAGCACGACATTGAGCATTAGGCGGCGTCTCGTCTAGAACTTGCAGGGAAATTCCCACGGGGCTGGTACACTGCGCGACATTTTGTTTTTGCAGAGCCTGTCCCGTGACCACCATCGCCACCGCTTTTAATACTTTGCCGCTCTCCGCCGCCATGCTGGCTAACCTTGACTCGCTGGGTTATGCCGAGATGACGCAGATCCAGGCGCAAAGCTTGCCGGTGATCCTCAAGGGGCTGGACCTGATCGCCCAGGCCAAGACCGGCAGCGGCAAGACCGCCGCCTTCGGCATCGGCCTGTTGAACCCGATCAACCCGCGCTACTTCGGTTGCCAGGCCCTGGTGATGTGCCCGACCCGCGAGCTGGCTGACCAGGTGGCCAAGGAAATCCGCCGCCTGGCCCGCGCCGAAGACAACATCAAGGTGCTGACCCTGTGCGGCGGCGTGTCCCTCGGCCCGCAGATCGCTTCCCTGGAGCATGGCGCCCACGTCATCGTCGGCACCCCGGGCCGCATCCAGCAACACCTGCGCAAGGGTTCGCTGGTGCTGGACGGTTTGAACACGCTGATCCTCGATGAAGCCGACCGCATGCTCGACATGGGTTTCTACGACGCCATCGAAGACATCATCAGCAAGACCCCGGCCCGTCGCCAGACCCTGTTGTTCTCGGCCACCTACCCGGTGAGCATCAAGCAACTGGCCTCCAAATTCATGCGCGCGCCGCAGCAGGTCAAGGCCGAAGCGTTCCACTCCGATGAGCAGATCGAGCAGCGTTTCTACGAAATCTCCCCGGAAGAGCGCATGGACGCGGTGACCAAGGTGCTGTCGCACTTCCGTCCGGCCTCTTGCGTGGCCTTCTGCTTTACCAAGCAGCAAGTGCAGGAAACCGTGGATCACCTGACCGCCAAGGGCATTTCTGCAGTCGGCCTGCATGGCGACCTGGAACAGCGCGACCGTGACCAGGTGCTGGCAATGTTCGCCAACCGCAGTACTTCGGTACTGGTGGCCACCGACGTGGCGGCCCGAGGCCTGGACATTGACTCGCTGGACATGGTGATCAACGTCGAACTGGCCCGCGATTCGGAAATCCACATTCACCGCGTCGGCCGTACCGGGCGTGCCGGTGAGACCGGGATCGCCATCAGCCTGGTGGCGCCGTCCGAGGCACACCGTGCCCAGGCCATCGAACTGCTGCAAAAGGCCCCGCTGAACTGGGATCAACTGAGCAACCTCAAATCACAGGGCGGCGCGCCGCTGCTGCCGGTGATGAGCACGTTGTGCATTGCTGCCGGTCGTAAAGACAAGGTCCGCCCAGGCGACATCCTCGGCGCGCTGACCGGTGAAGCCGGGATCCCGGGCGCCCAGGTGGGCAAGATCGCGATCTTTGACTTCCAGGCCTATGTGGCAGTGGAGCGTAGCGTCGCCAAGCAGGCGTTGCAGCGCTTGAATGACGGCAAGATCAAGGGCCGTTCGTTGCGCGTGCGGATCCTGTAAAGCTCTTCGATTCAATGGAGATCCAATGTGGGAGCGGGCTTGCTCGCGAATGCGGTGTACCAGTCGCCAGATGGGGTGGCTGACAGCCGTATTCGCGAGCAAGCCCGCTCCCACATTTCTGATTGCATTTGAGATCAATATTTTGTGAGGACACCGTTTTGCGCTCGACCGAAGTTGTGATCATTGGCGCTGGCGCCGCAGGCTTGATGTGCGCGCTGACCGCCGCCGGGCGTGGGCGCAAGGTGATGTTGATCGACCATGCGAACAAGGCCGGCAAGAAGATCCTGATGTCCGGCGGTGGCCGCTGTAACTTCACCAATATGTACACCGAGCCTGCCAACTTCCTCTCGCACAATGCGCACTTCTGCAAATCCGCCCTGGCCCGTTACACCCAGTGGGATTTCATCGGGCTGGTGGCCAAGCATGGCGTGCCGTACCACGAGAAGAAGCTCGGCCAGCTGTTCTGCGATAACAAATCCAGCGACATCCTCGGCATGCTGCTCGACGAATGCATCCAGACCGGCGTGAGCCTGCACCTGGACACCTCGATCCAGGAGATCGCCAGGCTCGACAGCGGCTACCAACTGCAGACCACCCTCGGCGAGTTGCGCTGCGAGTCCCTGGTGATTGCCACCGGTGGCCTGTCGATTCCGACCCTGGGCGCCACCGGCTTTGGTTATCAGGTGGCCAAGCAGTTCGGCCATGAACTGCTGCCGACCCGTGCAGGCCTGGTGCCGTTTACCATCACCGATCAGCTCAAGGAACTGTGTGGCGAGCTGTCCGGCACCTCGGTCGATTGCCTGGTCAGCTGCAACGACCAGAGCTTTCGCGAGAACATTTTGTTCACCCATCGCGGCCTGAGCGGGCCGGCGATTTTGCAGATCTCCTCGTACTGGGAGCCCGGCGACACGGTAGAAATCAACCTGCTGCCCGACCACGACGCCCACGCCTGGCTGCAACAGCAACAGGCCGAGCGCCCCAACAGCGAACTCAAGACCCTGCTGGGCGAGATCTTCACCAAGAAGATGGCCAACCTGCTGGCCGAGACGTGGTTTGTGTCCAAACCGATGAAGCAGTACACCCACGCCGAACTGGCAGATATCGCTACCAAGCTGGGCAGTTGGCAATTGGTCCCGGCCGGCACCGAGGGCTACCGCACCGCCGAAGTCACCCTGGGCGGGGTGGATACGCGGGAAGTGTCGTCCAAGACCATGGAGTCGCTGAAAAGCCCCGGCCTGTACTTTATCGGCGAAGTGCTGGATGTGACCGGGCACCTGGGCGGGTTCAACTTCCAGTGGGCCTGGGCTTCGGGGTATGCGGCGGCGCAGTACGCCTGAACGGTAATGTGATCAACTGTGGGAGCGGGCTTGCTCGCGAATACGGTGGGTCAGTCAGCTCATTCAGCGACTGACACTCCGCATTCGCGAGCAAGCCCGCTCCCACAGTTTGATGGGGTGTGCCAAAACAATTTTTGCTTATGAATGTGATCGCCACGCTTGCCGTGACGTCATTACTGGCTCAATTTAGCGGCATCGTCCCGGAAGACCCCAGACTTCATGTCCTCGACCTCGTTCAAGCAGTCCATGCGGCGCCTTTGGGCACTGGATAAGTTCAGTTACAGCGTACGGGTGTTTATCGCCCTCACCGGCAGCATGGCGCTGTGCTGGTATCAGGATGAAATGTCGCTGCTGATCCCGCTGTTCCTGGGGATTATCGCCAGCGCCCTGGCCGAAACCGATGACAGCTGGCAGGGCCGCCTCAATGCGCTGGCGGTGACGCTGGTGTGTTTCAGCGTGGCGGCGCTGTCGGTGGAGTTGCTGTTTCCCTACCCGTGGATTTTTGCCATCGCCATCGCCCTGGCGAGTTTCTGCCTGACCATGCTCGGCGCCCTGGGCGAGCGTTATGGCGCCATTGCCTCGGCCACTTTGATTCTGTCGGTCTACACCATGATCGGCGTGGACCAGCGCGGCGGCGCCGTCACCGACTTCTGGCACGAACCCTTGCTGCTGGTGGCCGGTGCCGCCTGGTACGGCGCGCTGTCGGTGCTGTGGCAGGCAATGTTTTCCAACCAGCCGGTTCAACAGAGCCTGGCCCGGCTGTTTCGCGAGCTGGGGCGTTACCTCAAGCTCAAGTCATCGCTGTTCGAGCCCATTCGCCAACTGGACGTCGAAGCGCGGCGCCTGGAGCTGGCACAACAAAATGGCCGGGTGGTGGCGGCGCTCAATGCGGCCAAGGAAATCATCCTGCACCGTGTCGGCAATGGCCGGCCGGGTTCCAAGGTCAGTCGCTACCTCAAGCTGTACTTCCTGGCCCAGGACATCCACGAGCGCGCCAGTTCCTCCCACTACCCCTACAACGCCCTGGCCGAAGCCTTCTTCCACAGCGATGTGCTGTTCCGTTGCCAGCGCCTGCTGCGCCAGCAAGGCAAGGCCTGCCAGGCCCTCGCCGAGTCGATCCAGCTGCGCCAGCCGTTTGTCTATGACGCCAGCTTCGCCGAGGCCCTGGGCGACCTGAATGCCTCCCTCGAACACCTGCGCATCCAGAGCAACCCGGCCTGGCGTGGCCTGCTGCGTTCGTTGCGCGCGCTGGCGGCCAACCTGTCGACCCTCGACCGCCTGCTCAGCGACGCCAGCAACCCCGACAGCCTGGCAGATGCCAGCGACAGCAGCCTGCTGGACCGCTCGCCGCGCAACCTCAAGGAAATGTGGACGCGCCTGCGTACCCAACTGACCCCGACTTCGCTGCTGTTCCGTCACGCCCTGCGCCTGCCCCTGGCGCTGAGTGTCGGCTACGGCATGGTGCATTTGATCCACCCGTCCCAGGGCTACTGGATCATCCTCACCACCCTGTTCGTCTGCCAGCCCAACTACGGCGCCACGCGGCGCAAGCTTGGCCAGCGGATCGTCGGCACGGCCATCGGCCTGACGGTGGCCTGGGCCCTGTTCGATCTGTTCCCTAACCCCTTGGTGCAGTCGATGTTCGCCATCGCCGCCGGGCTGGTGTTCTTTATCAACCGCACCACCCGCTACACCCTGGCCACCGCCGCCATTACCCTGATGGTGCTGTTCTGCTTCAACCAGGTGGGCGATGGGTATGGGCTGTTCCTGCCGCGCCTGTTCGATACCTTGCTCGGCAGCCTGATCGCCGGGCTGGCGGTGTTCCTGTTCCTGCCGGACTGGCAAGGCCGGCGCCTGAACAAAGTGCTGGCCAACACCCTGACCTGTAACAGCATCTACTTGCGCCAGATCATGCAGCAATATGCCGCCGGCAAGAGCGACGACCTGGCCTACCGCCTGGCCCGGCGCAATGCGCACAACGCCGACGCCGCGCTGTCCACCACCCTGGCCAATATGCTGATGGAGCCGGGGCACTTCCGTAAGGAAGCCGACGTTGGCTTCCGCTTCCTGGTGCTGTCCCACACCTTGCTCAGTTACCTGTCGGGGTTGGGTGCCCACCGCGACACCCAACTACCGGCCGATGTGCGCGAGCACCTGATCGAAGGCGCGGGCAAGACCCTCGCCACGAGCATCGACGAAATCGCCAGTGGGTTGGCGAACAAACAGCCGATTGCGGTGCAGAGCGATGCCGAGGAAGCGCTGGCAGTGGAGCTGGAGCAGATGCCGGATGAGATCGACGAAGCACAGCGCCTGGTGCAGACGCAGTTGGCATTGATCTGTCGGCAACTGGGGCCGTTGCGCACGCTGGCGGCGCATTTGATCAAGGAAACCAGTGCGGCTTAGAGCCCTATCGCGAACAAGCCCGCTCCCACATTTTGATCTGCGAATACGGGCATGCTCGCGATCGCGGCCTCAAGAACACTACATCCCGTGTTGCTTGAGAAGACGCGCATAACTGCCATCTGCCTTCATCCGGGCAATCTCCCGATCAAACCCGGCAACAATCTGCTCATGCCTGGGGTTTTTCAGGCTGACCAGAATATGCAGGCTGTTCTCGCTCAAGGTCTTGGGCAGGAACTCCACCGCGTTGCGCACCCTGGGTGATTCCCGCGCCAGGTGAAAACGCGCGACATACTCATCCTCGACCGTCAGCCGCACGCGCCGGGCCGCGAGCATGCGCACGGCCATGGCGAAGTTATGCACCGGGACTTTTTGCAGTTGGGGATCGGCATCGAACTCGGCCGAATAGGCGTAGCCGCGTACCACGGCGACGGGATAGTCATGCAGTTGCTGCAGGTTCTGGAACTCGATGGGATCATCACGGCGCTTGATAAAACGCACGCGGTTGAGCAGGTACTCGTCGGAAAACTGCCCCAACTGCGTACGCGCCTCGTCGTACCAGGCATTGATCAACACGTCATAACGCCCGTCGCCCACCCCCATCAACGCCCGCGCCCACGGCACTTGCTCGAAATCGCTGGCAAAGCCGGCACGCGCCAGGGCGGTGCTGACGATATCGGTGGCCAGCCCGCCATTGAGCAGGGTCGCATCGGTAAACGGCGGCCATGCATCTGCCACCAGGCGCAAACGTTCTGCGGCCACCGTCGGGACCAGCAACAGCAATACCAGCAAAGCAACGGCACGAGACAGTCGCAGCATGCTTAATGTCCTTGCACAGCGGGCAGTTCCTTGCGGGCAATGGCGTCTGGAAGAACAATGCCCAGGCACCTGACTGTAGCTTATCGCTCGCGGTGTACAGCAGATTACACAAAGAACTGAACCGCGAAAGCACTCAATGATGGCAAATTGACGTCATTCACAAAAAATAAGGTTTCACAGGTGTTTATGCCACCCCCCAAGACAGTTGCCGGCCAGGGCATTACTATCCAGGCCAGGTCTTTATGCGAGATGGAACGATGACTGTCGATTGGGTTTGCAAGCACCACAATGATCTGGGCAAGGAACAGCTCTACGCCATTTTGCGTCTGCGGGCAGAGGTATTTGTCGTCGAGCAGAAATGCATCTACCAGGACATCGACGATCAGGATCTGGAGGGCGACACCCACCACCTGATGGCCTGGAAGGACAACCAATTGGTGGCTTACCTGCGCCTGCTGGACCCGGAGCTGCATGGCGGTGACGTGGTTATCGGCCGCGTGCTGGTGGCCGAGGCAGCCCGGGGCACTGGCCTGGGCCACCAGATGCTGGAGGAAACCCTCAAGCAGATCGACGATATCTGGCCGCAGACACCGATTTTTCTTTCAGCCCAGGCGCATTTGCAGGGGTACTACGGCAGATATGGGTTCAAGGTCGAGGGTGAGGAATACCTGGAGGATGATATTCCGCATATTGGGATGCGGCGCGCTTGAGGATGCTATCGCGGGCAAGCCCGCTCCCACAGGTTGATTGCGATCAAATGTGGGAGTGGGCTTGCCCGCGATAGCGTCAGACCTGCCAACCCAGTTTCAGGGATAACCCAACACCTGCTTGACCTGCACCAGGTTGCGCTCGATCCAGCCACGGTCAATCGCCCCCCAATCGCGAATCCGATAGCGCCCGGCATGATTGCGGGCGCCGTCTTCCTGCTCGAACTCGCAGACGATATCCAGGTCCGCCAACGCGGCGATGGTGTCCTGGGCCGTGCGCCGGGGCATGCCGGTCACTTCGGTCAACGCCGGGACGCTGCTGGCCAATTGGCTGTCGATCAGATACGCCACATACAGGCGGCGGTAGAAACTGCTCTTGGTCTTGCTCACATCCATGCTCGCTTCCTCTTGGTTCAATCCCGCGCTGCGCCCTGCAAGTCGCGATAGGTCAGGTACACCCGCAGGTCGAATTCCACCTGATGGTAGCCGGGCAACATATATTCGCAGAGTTTGTAGAACGCCTTGTTGTGGTCCGATTCCTTGAAGTGCGCCAGCTCGTGGACAACGATCATCTTCAGGAACTCCGGCGCCGCGTCCTTGAACAACGCGGCGATGCGGATCTCTTTCTTGGATTTGAGATTGCCGCCCTGCACCCGCGAAATCGTGGTGTGCAGGCCCAGGGCGCGATGGGTCAGGTCCAGGCGGTTGTCGAACAGCACTTTGTCGATGGCCGGTGCATTGCGCAGGTGCTCCTGCTTCAGGGCCAGGGCGTAGCTGTACAGCGCCTTGTCACTCTGCACCGCATGGCGCTCGGGGTAACGCTGGTGCAGGTAGTCGCCTAATTGATCTTTGGCGATCAATTGGCGCACTTGCTCTTGCAGGGCGGCGGGATAGGCCTGGAGGTATTTCAGCGCAGTCATGGGTTCGAACGGCAGGGGCGTGAGGCCGCCAGTGTAGCGAATTCAGCAGGGGCCTGCGCGCAGCGCGAAAGGCTGCGGCCACTGGGAAATATCGTCGGCCATCAGCGACGGGGCCACCAGCGGGCCCTGGATGAATTGGCAGCCATTGGCCTGCAGCCAGTGGCATTGCTCAAGGGTTTCCACGCCCTCGGCAATCACCAGCAAGCCGAAGTGCCCACACAGCTCGATAATACTGCGAGCCAGCGCGGCCTCCCGTGGCGAGTTGAGTACGCGGGCAACCAGGCCGGGGTCGAGCTTGAGCGTGTCGAACTCCAGGTCACGCAGATGCGCCAGGGAGCAGTTGCCCGAGCCAAAGTCATCGAGGGCTATTCGCACCCCCAGGCGCCGGAGTTGCTTGAGCTGCTTGGTGGACTCTTCGATATTGTGCATCAGGCTTTCTTCAGCTATTTCCACTTCCAGTTGCCGCCCCTGCAACCCATGTCGCTCCAGTGCCTGCTGCAGCTGGGTCGCCAGGTTGGGCATATTGAACTGGCTGCTACTCAGGCTCACGCTCAGCACCCAGTCGTCACTCATGACCGGGGCCCAGGCGTGTCGCGCCAGCGCCACCTGGTGGAAGATCCAACTGCTGAGCTGACTGATCAGGCGCGCCTCCTCCAGCAAGGGCAGGAACAACCCGGGCGGCACATCGCCGACACTCGGGTGCTGCCAGCGCAACAAGGCTTCGACCCCGCGCAAGTGCCCGTCCACCAGGGACACCTGGGGTTGGTACACCAAGGTCACCTGCTTATGGTCGATGGCCTCGCGCACACTGCTTTCAAGCATCAGGCGCGAGCGGGCCCGGCCGTTCATTTCCTGATCGTAATAGCGATATTGCTGACGCCCGGCGCGCTTGGCTTCGTACATGGCGATATCGGCAGCGCGCAGCAGGCCGCTCAGGTCGCGGCCGCAATCGGGGAAGATGGCAATGCCGATACTGACCCCCAGCATCACCTCCAGGCCGTCCACTTGCTGGCAGATCGACACCCGCTCGATCAACTGTTCGGCAAGCTTGGCAGCCTGCTCCGGGTATTCCAGTTCCAGCAACGCGACGAACTCATCCCCACCAAGGCGGCCAAGAATGTCGCAACTGCGCAGGCACAGCGCCAATTGCTCCGAGACCCAGCGCAGTACCCGGTCGCCGGCATCGTGCCCTACGGAATCATTGACCCGCTTGAAGCCATCCAGGTCCATATACAGCAGCACCGTGGCATGCTCGCTGCGCTCGTTGCGCAACAGGATCGTCTCCACGGTCTGATAGAAACCACGCCGATTGAGCAAACCGGTGAGGGGGTCAGTGACGGCCTGGGACTCCAGTTGCTGATGCAGATGGCGCACTTGCGACATGTCCTGCACGGTCACCACCATGGCCTTCTGTTCGCGGGGCAAGGGCGCACAGGACATGGCCACCGGCAGTTGCTGGCCGGGCGCCGTGCGCAGGATCGCGTCATGCAGGCGCCAGGTTTCACCGCGCAGGTAGCCGGTGTACAACTCGCAGGCAAACCAGTCGGGCATATGGGGTTTTTGCAGGAAGCCCAGGAACGCCTGGCCTTGCAACTCGCCCACCGTGGCGTTGAGCAGTCGCGAAATAGCCGGGTTGGCGTAGCTGATCACCCCGTCTTCGCCCACCACCAGGATGCCCTCGGCGGCGTTGTCGAGCACCGAGGCATTGAAGGCCCGGGCCAGCTCCAGGTCATGACTCAAGCGCTGCAAGGCCCGCCGGTTGCGCTGATGCTCCAGCAAGGCCTGGACCTTGGGCTTGAGGATCAGCGGGTCGAAGGGCTTGAACAGGTAGTCGATAGCGCCGCTGGCATAGCCCTCCAGCACTGCGGCGGGCGATTGCTCAGTGGCACTCAGGAAGATGATCGGGGTCATGCGGGTGCGCTGGCTGCCGCGCATCAAGCGCGCCACTTCAAAGCCGTCCATACCCGGCATCCGCACATCCAGCAGCACCAGGTCCACGTCAGTTTCGAGCAAAAGCCCCAGGGCCTCCTCGCCGGAGGCTGCCGTCACCACCTGCCAGTCGTCGCGCTGCAGGAGCGCGCGCATGCTGATCAGGTTTTCCGGGTAGTCATCGACCACCAGGAGCACTGAGCAGCCTTCGGCCGGGGTTGGAGCGCATTCCATGCTGCATCTCTTCCTTGAGGGTTCATTCCGGTCATTTTTGCGACAAAACCGGACATTCAATGTGGAGTCACTCTAGCCTTGGATCCCATAAAGCAGAAGGTGCGCCGATGCCATCATTGCGCCAAAGGCCACACAACCGACTAACGGTCAGCGCCTACAGCCCACGGATTACGGGAAGGATGGCTTTTTGACAGACCACTGGCGCCAATAAACCGCCATAAAATCATTAACAAACCGTTACCAGCCGCTTATAAAGAACGCGCCAGCCCTTGGGCCAAAGCCTTTTGACCCTTCTTTCGTACAGCAAAGGCGCACTCAATGATTGATCTGTCCACCTGGAACCTGAGCATCCCTGTTGGCACCCCGCCAGCCACCATCGACACCCCCAAACTGCTCAGTGGTTTCAATGGCAAATACTTCCAGGCCGAAGGCAGCAGCGTGCAATTCTGGTCCCCCGTCACCGGTACCCGTACCGAAAACGCCATCTACCCGCGCAGCGAACTGCGGGAAACCTATGCCGACGGCCGGCTGCGCAACTGGACCTACCCAGAGGCCGACAACTACCTGCGCGCCACCCTGGCCATCAACCAGGTGCCCTCCTCGGGCAAGATCGTGATCGGTCAGATTCACGCCTATGACAGCCAGAAACCGCTGGTCAAAGTCGAATATCAATACAAGGAAAAAACCCAGACCGGCAACATCGTCGCCAAGGTGCGCATGCGCCCCGATGACAGCAAAGGCCGGGTGATTATCGTGGCCGAGAATGTGCCCCTGCAGCGCAACTTCACCTACGTCATCCACCTGAACAAAGCCGGCCTGCTGAGCATCGAGGCCGCCAACGGCCAATGGAACGAACGCCTCGGTGCCGCCTGGGGCAAGAAGCCGTTGTACTTCAAGGCCGGCGTATATGTGCAAGACAACAGTGGCGACAGCAAGGAAGGCGGCAAGGTGACATTTGCCAAGCTGGATATTGATCACAACTGACAGTCTGATCATTCTCACGACGCTTTAGGACAGAACCGCGACCCAGGGTCTCGACTTTTTTGTAGGACAATTCGAGTATGGCGCCGCGCATGCGCAATGCTTACCTATAAGAAAGTCATGGAGACTCATCAATGCCCTTCACTCGCACCCTACTCGCCCTGTCCATGGGTATGGTTCTGCTGCAAAACCCGGCCTTCGCTGCCCCGCCCTTATCGATGACCGACGGGGTGGCCCAGGTCAGTATCCAGGACAGCAACGCCTGGGTTGAGATCAGCAAAGCCGCGTTTGAACACAACATCCGTACCCTGCAAACCAGCCTCGCCGACAAGTCGAAAATCTGCGCCGTGCTCAAGGCCGACGCCTACGGTCACGGCATTGGCCTGCTGATGCCATCGGTGATCAAGCTCGGTGTGCCTTGCGTGGGCGTGGCCAGCAATGAAGAAGCCCGCGTCGTGCGCGAAAGCGGCTTCAAGGGTCAACTGATCCGCGTGCGTACTGCCGCCCTGAGCGAACTGGAAGCGGCGCTGCCGTACAACGTCGAAGAACTGGTGGGCAACCTCGACTTCGCCGTGCGCGCCAGCCTGATCGCCGAACATCATGGCCGCCCGCTGGTAGTACACCTGGGCCTGAACTCCAGTGGCATGAGCCGCAATGGCGTAGAAATGACCACAGCCCAGGGCCGCCGCGACGCCGTAGCCATCACCAAGGTGCCGAACCTGGAAGTGAAGGCGATCATGACCCACTTCGCCGTCGAAGACGCCGCCGACGTACGCACCGGTCTCAAGGCCTTCAACGAGCAGGCCAATTGGCTGATCGACGTCGCCCAACTGGACCGCAGTAAAATCACCCTGCACGCGGCCAACTCCTTCGCCACCCTGGAAGTGCCCGAGTCCCGCCTGGACATGGTGCGCCCCGGCGGCCTGCTGTTTGGCGACACCGTGCCGTCGTTTACCGAATACAAGCGGGTGATGCAGTTCAAATCCCACGTGGCCTCGGTCAACAGCTACCCGAAAGGCAACACCGTCGGCTACGACCGCACCTACACCCTGAAGCGCGATTCAAAACTGGCCAACATCACCGTGGGCTATTCCGACGGCTATCGCCGGGCGTTCACCAATAAAGGCATCGTGCTGATCAACGGGCATCGGGTGCCGGTGGTGGGCAAGGTGTCGATGAACACGCTGATGGTGGATGTGACGGATGTGCCAACCGTGAAGAGCGGAGATGAGGTGGTGCTGTTTGGCAAGCAGGGGAATGTCCAGACCACCCAGGCGGAGGTAGAGGATATCAATGGGGCGTTGTTGGCTGACCTTTATACGGTGTGGGGGAATTCAAACCCCAAAATACTGGTCGATAAATAAGCCGAACACCATCCAAATGTGGGAGCGGGCTTGCCCGCGATGAGGGCGTATCAGTCATCCATTTATCGACTGATACACCGCTATCGCGGGCAAGCTAGCTCCCACATTGGTTTGTGAGTGCCTGCAAATTCCGAGTACAAAAACCCGAACCTCAAGAGATAAAGAGGCCAGATCTATTTAAAAGTAAAATCGTTCCTCCCCCTTTACAGTCCAACTTTTTATAAGAGCGCGAAGCTCCCATCACCACTAGGCGATGCCGCTGCGAAAAATCAATTTTTTCGCAGCCAACCAAATTTCAACTCTTTTTCATAGGCCTTCCTCACATTATTCTCAAATTCAGCCAAGGAATAAGCAGCACCACTTCCCCGCTTATAAGTACCGGCTCTTAATTGCGACAAGACCCCAGATGCTAACTCTTCATAGCTAACCGAGCCTTTAAAACCTGGGAACTCGTCTCCACCGCGATGCCCGATTATATAGGTGATTCTTTGATCGTCTGTGGGGGACTCTTCGAAGTAGTAGTGACGACTATCAAATTCAGCCTGCTCCTCGTCATACTGCTGAAGCAGCTTTGTTTCCTCAGGGGTTAAAGGTTTATTCGACATACCACCTTCAAACGGCGGATATTTTTCCCACACCGTGCCTTTAATCGATTCCAGATGCTTCCGGCGTTCCAAAGCATTTTTAGTTTCAGCACTTACAACGGGTGGATTTACAAAATCATACTCCATGACTTAAAACCTCGCCAAACAAGTTAATAAAATAAATACATTCTATGGCTCGCCCTAAATCGCTAAAAACCACACAATAAAAAATAAACCAACAACCATTAAATTCAACCTGTCAAATCCTGCAAAACCTAGAACTTTCCGTCATTAAACACACAAAGGATATTTCATCCAAATCTTAAAACAGTCTATTTGCACACACCTAACTCAACGCACAAACTTTCAAATGAAAAGTCTTCACCCATAAAAAACCTTATCGCTGCAGGTTTCCCTAAGCGCTCGGAGGGTGGAGAGGGAGAGATATTAGCAACAAATTTATTTTGCAGTTAAATAGCCCCCCTTTTACAGTCAGCCTTCGTTAAGTACATTAAAAATTTCACTTATAACACCTATCGCAAAACTTCATTAAACACTGTCATTTCTGACAGCAACTCCAAAAAAATACATATTTAAAATTGGTCATACCCTAGGCCTAAGCAAGGCCATCCATCTATATAGGTTGAGGTACATCATGAACAAGGAAGGCTCTCTCACTGCTCGTATGTACACTTCCGGATACCCCCTCACTTGTAGGCTGGGTTTCCAAAAAATTGAAAACGGCACATATGAAAGCGGTGATCACGCCAAATACGCCGACGGAATACCATTCCCAGTGCTTAACTATGTAAAAACAAACCACCTGTGTGCGAGCACAGGCGAACATAGCATCGCAGTAGTATTTAACTTTGAACATGTGGGCAATGGGGAGTACATAACCACCAGCGCAGACGGTAATTTTTTCCCTGGCCACTATTTGGGAATCACCAGCCACGGACACGTAAACGCTTATAAATCAAGAGAAAAAAGAACAATTTTCTTTTAAGAAAAACGGAAAGTACCTAACACTTAGCGACATTACAGGTAATGTAGTTTCTGACTTGGAAATGATCTGCAAAGATGGCGAGATAGAACTGTACAATAAAATCGTACTCGAACCAAGCGCAGGCAGACAATGGTCCGCTTTTGTTCGAACAGTGAGCGGTAGCGTCGGGCTTGTGGGAAAAAATATTACATTACGAATCGAAGAGCGCAACGTCTAATAGTTAAAGAAAAGATAGAAAAACCCGCCTCTTGGCGGGTTTCTCATCAACGCGACTAAACGCTAAGGCTTAGTTGACCTTAGCGTTCAACTCACCTTTCAAATACCGCTGATACATCGCTTCCAACGACACAGGCTTGATCTTCGAAGCATTACCGGCCGTGCCGAACGCTTCGTAACGCGCAATACATACATCACGCATCGCAGTCACAGTGGCGCCGAAGAACTTACGCGGGTCAAACTCGCTCGGGTTGGTGGCCATCAGGCGACGCATCGCACCGGTGGAAGCCAGGCGCAGGTCGGTGTCGATGTTGACCTTGCGCACGCCGTGCTTAATGCCTTCGACGATTTCTTCAACCGGTACGCCGTAGGTTTCTTTGATGTCGCCGCCGTACTGGTTGATGATCGCCAGCCATTCTTGCGGTACCGAGGAAGAACCGTGCATCACCAGGTGGGTGTTGGGGATGCGCTTGTGGATTTCCTTGATGCGGTCGATGGCCAGCACGTCGCCGGTAGGCGGCTTAGTGAACTTGTACGCGCCGTGGCTGGTGCCGATGGCGATGGCCAGGGCGTCGACCTGGGTGCGCTTGACGAAGTCAGCGGCCTCTTCCGGGTCGGTCAGCATCTGGCTGTGATCCAGCACGCCTTCGGCGCCGATCCCGTCTTCTTCGCCGGCCATGCCGGTTTCCAGGGAGCCCAGGCAGCCCAGCTCGCCCTCTACCGAAACGCCGCAGGCATGAGCCAGGGCCACGGTTTGTTGGGTGACGCGCACGTTGTAGTCGTAGTCGGTCGGGGTCTTGCCGTCTTCGCCGAGGGAGCCGTCCATCATCACCGAGCTGAAGCCCAGTTGGATGGAGCGCTGGCATACGTCAGGGCTGGTGCCGTGGTCCTGGTGCATGCACACCGGGATGTGTGGGAATTCTTCGATTGCCGCGAGGATCAGGTGACGCAGGAACGGTGCGCCGGCGTATTTGCGGGCACCGGCCGAAGCCTGGACGATCACTGGGGAGTCGGTCTTGTCAGCGGCTTCCATGATGGCGCGCATCTGCTCAAGGTTGTTGACGTTAAAGGCTGGGACGCCGTAGCCGAACTCGGCTGCGTGATCCAGCATTTGACGCATGCTGATAAGTGCCATTGTGTCTCTCTCCCGGTCGAGGGTCGTTAATCGTGCAAGCCTGCCGTAGCGGCGGCTGCTATTCAAGTTATTGCAGATCAAGGGGTTGAGCCTTGGCCTGCTGAATCGTTATTGCAGGGTGCGGTTCGCAATCTTTGTCGAATTGGAACCGGATCCCATGTGCTCTGTATTACTGGGCCTTGCAGCCCCGGCCGATCAAATCATCGGTGGCAACCCAATAAACCAGGCCTTCCTCACCTTTTGTGTGAAACGCCAGTTGCTCATTGCTGTACAGCGCGCCGGAAGCGGCCACATCTTCCTTGAGGCGATACACCAGGTCGGAGCCGCCGAGGCGCACATCCACCTGCTTGTGGTCGGTATCGACAAACCGCCAGTTCACCTGGGCCTGGCTGTCGCATACCCAGGTGGTCCATGGTTCTTGCTGCGCTGGTGCCTTGTTGAACATGTTCAGGTTGGCACAACCGGCCAATAGAGCCAGTGCTGCCAGGGCGATAACGCCTTTCATTGCCAATCCTCGAACGGCGGCCCGAGGCCGCCACTGCTGTCGGTTAGTGAATCAGACCCATCAAGGGCAACCCTGTTCCTTACCTTTGGGCGGGGAATCGTATTTCTCCAGACCGTCGGGCCCTATGCGCTTGCTGATCACCGGCATGGTTTCAGCCTGCCAGTCGGCCTGGTAGCAGCCCTTGTGCGGTGCAGCCCCTGGGGCGTCGTCTGCCGGCGCCTTGGGCGCGCTGCCGCAGCCAGCCAACAGGCCTGCTGCAATCACCAGCGCGAATGGCTTGATCATGGGAATGCTCCTTTTCCAGGCTGCGGGACTCAGCCCTTGGCTCGACTTTCCAGCACTTCAACGGCTGGCAGGACCTTGCCTTCGACAAACTCAAGGAACGCGCCACCACCGGTAGAAATGTAGGAGATCTGCTCAGCAACGCCATACTTGTCGATGGCCGCCAGGGTGTCGCCACCGCCGGCAATGGAGAATGCCGAGCTTTCAGCAATCGCCTTGGCCAGCACTTTGGTGCCGTTGCCGAACTGGTCGAACTCGAACACACCGACCGGGCCGTTCCACAGGATAGTCCGGGAGGCTTTCAGCAGCTCGGCGAAGTTGGCCGCCGTTTGCGGGCCGATATCCAGGATCATGTCGTCAGCCGCCACATCTGCGATCAGCTTGACGGTCGCTTCGGCGCTTTCGGCAAATTCCTTGGCAACCACCACGTCCACCGGCAGCGGCACGCTGACCTTGGCCGCGATGGCACGGGCGGTGTCCAACAGGTCCGGCTCGTACAGCGACTTGCCTACCGGATGGCCAGCAGCGGCCAGGAAGGTATTGGCAATGCCGCCGCCCACGATCAGTTGGTTGCAGATCTGGCTCAGGCTGTTGAGCACGTCCAGCTTGGTCGACACCTTGGAACCGGCCACGATGGCAGCCATTGGCTGGGCTGGTGCGCCCAGGGCCTTGCCCAGTGCATCCAGCTCGGCAGCCAGCAACGGGCCAGCAGCGGCCACCTTGGCGAACTTGGCCACGCCATGGGTCGAACCCTCGGCGCGGTGCGCGGTGCCGAAGGCGTCCATCACAAACACGTCGCACAGCGCAGCATATTGCTGGGCCAGTTCGTCGCTGTTCTTCTTCTCGCCTTTGTTGAAGCGCACGTTTTCGAACAGCACGATGTCGCCGGCCTTGACGTCAACACCGCCCAGGTAGTCAGCCACCAGCGGCACTTCGCGGCCCAGGGCCTTGCTCAGGTAATCGGCTACAGGCTTGAGGCTGTTTTCGGCGGAGAACTCACCTTCGGTCGGACGACCCAGGTGGGAGCAGACCATCACGGCCGCGCCTTTTTCCAGGGCCAGCTTGATGGTCGGCAGCGAAGCCAGGATTCGCGCATCGCTGGTGACTACACCGTCCTTGACTGGGACGTTGAGGTCTTCGCGAATCAGTACGCGCTTACCTTGCAGATCGAGGTCGGTCATCTTCAACACGGTCATGGTCGCAGTTCCTGAATTACTTGATTTTGAAGGGCTAATTTTGAAGAAGCGATGTGCAGATAATGTTCCGCAACATCCAGCATGCGGTTGGCAAAGCCCCATTCGTTATCGAACCAGGCCAGGATATTCACCAGCCTGGGGCCGGAAACGCGGGTCTGGCTGGCATCGACGATGGCCGAATGCGGGTCGTGGTTGAAATCACAACTGGCGTGCGGCAACTCGGTGTACGCCAGCAGGCCTTTGAGCGGGCCGCTGGTGGCAGCCTCGCGCAGGATCCGGTTGACCTCGCTGGCGTCGGTGTCGCTGACAGTCTGCATGGTGATATCCAGGCACGACACGTTCACCGTCGGCACGCGCACTGCTTTGGCCTGGATTCGCCCGGCAAGTTCCGGCAGCAGGCGTTCAATACCACGAGCCAGGCCGGTGGACACCGGAATCACCGACTGGAACGCCGAACGGGTACGGCGCAGGTCTTCATGGTGATAGGCGTCAATCACCGGCTGGTCGTTCATCGCCGAGTGAATAGTGGTAATCGACACATACTCCAGGCCAATCGCCTGGTCCAGCAGGCGCAACAACGGCACACCGCAGTTGGTGGTGCAGGAGGCGTTGGACACCAGCAACTCGTCACCGGTCAGGCAGTCCTGGTTGACCCCATAGACGATGGTGGCGTCGACATCCGCCTCGCTGGCCATCGGCTGGGAAAACAACACGCGCGGCGCGCCGGCGTCGAGGAACCGCTGGCCATCGGCCCGGGTGTGGTAGGCCCCGGAGCATTCCAGCACCAGGTCGACGCCCAGCGCCGCCCAGTCGATGCCCTCGGGCGTGGCACTGCGCAAAACCTTCACGCAGTTGCCATTGATATGCAGACAATCGCCGTCGATCCGCACTTCGCCGGGGAACCGGCCGTGGGTGGAGTCGAAGCGCGTCAGGTATTCGATGCTGGCCATGTCGGCCAGATCGTTGATGGCGACAATTTCAAACCCGGCCGCCGCCCCTCGCTCGAACAGCGCACGCAAGACGCAACGACCAATCCGGCCGTAGCCGTTGAGTGCAACTTTGTAGGGACGGGGTTGAGGCATGGGGTTCTCGATCAATGTTCGTTCAGTGTTGAATGTTCCATCGCTATCGCGGGCAAGCCCGCTCCCACATTAGACCGAGATCCAAATGTGGGAGCGGGCTTGCCCGCGATGGCGCCAGTACAGACAACGCAGACTGACTTAGTCTTCCAGCAGCTCTTCAGCCTGACCCAGGATGTTTTCCAGGGTGAAACCGAACTCTTCGAACAACGCTGGCGCCGGCGCCGACTCACCGTAGGTGGTCATGCCGATCACGCGGCCTTCCAGGCCCACGTACTTGTACCAGTAGTCGGCGTGCGCCGCTTCGATGGCAATACGCGCGCTGACCTGCAACGGCAGGACCGATTGCTTGTAGTCGGCGTCCTGGGCTTCGAACACGCTGGTGCACGGCATGGACACAACGCGCACGTTGCGGCCTTGGGCGGTCAGCTTGTCGTAGGCCTGAACGGTCAGGCCCACTTCGGAACCGGTGGAGATCAGGATCAGCTCCGGCTCGCCAATGCAGTCCTTGAGCACGTAGCCACCACGGCTGATGTCGGCGATCTGCGCGTCAGTACGCACCTGGTGTTGCAGGTTCTGACGGGAGAAGATCAGCGCCGAAGGGCCATCCTTGCGCTCGATCGCGTGCTTCCAGGCCACCGCGGATTCCACCGCGTCGGCTGGGCGCCAGCAATCCAGGTTCGGCGTGGTGCGCAGGCTGGTCAGTTGCTCGACCGGCTGGTGCGTCGGGCCGTCTTCGCCGAGACCGATGGAGTCGTGGGTGTACACATGGATCACACGCTTTTTCATCAGCGCGGCCATGCGTACGGCATTGCGCGCGTATTCCATGAACATCAGGAAGGTCGCGCCGTAAGGCACCAGGCCGCCGTGCAGGGCAACGCCGTTCATGATGGCGCTCATGCCGAACTCGCGCACGCCGTAGTACATGTAGTTGCCGCTGGCGTCTTCAGCCGAGACACCTTTGCAGCCTTTCCACAGGGTCAGGTTGGAACCGGCCAGGTCAGCCGAACCGCCGAGGAACTCAGGCAGCAACGGGCCAAAGGCGTTCAGGGTGTTCTGGCTGGCTTTACGGCTGGCGATGGTCTCGCCCTTGGCCGCGACTTCGGCGATGTAGGCCGAGGCTTTTTCCGAGAAATCAGCAGGCAGGTCACCGGCCAGGCGGCGTACCAGTTCGTTGGCCAGCTCCGGGAACTCTGCGGAGTAGGCCGCAAAACGCTGGTCCCACTCGGCTTCTGCGGCGCGACCGGCTTCCTTGGCGTCCCACTCGGCGTAGATATCAGCCGGGATTTCGAACGGGCCATGGTTCCACTTCAGCGCTTCACGGGTCAGGGCGATTTCCGCGTCACCCAATGGGGCGCCGTGGCAGTCTTCCTTGCCTTGCTTGTTCGGCGAACCGAAGCCAATGGTGGTCTTGCAGCAGATCAGGGTCGGCTGTTCGCTTTTGCGCGCGGTTTCGATGGCGGTCTTGATCTCTTCCGGATCATGGCCGTCAACATTGCGGATCACCTGCCAGTTGTAGGCTTCGAAACGCTTTGGCGTGTCGTCGGTGAACCAGCCTTCGACTTCGCCGTCGATGGAGATGCCGTTGTCATCGTAGAAAGCAATCAGCTTGCCCAGGCCCAGGGTGCCGGCCAGGGAGCTGACTTCATGGGAAATGCCTTCCATCATGCAGCCATCACCCAGGAACACATAGGTGTGGTGGTCGACAACATTGTGGCCTGGACGGTTGAACTGCGCCGCCAGGACTTTTTCTGCCAGGGCGAAGCCCACGGCGTTGGCCAGGCCTTGGCCCAGGGGACCGGTGGTGGTCTCGACGCCTGGGGTGTAGCCGAATTCCGGGTGGCCCGGGGTGCGGCTGTGCAGTTGGCGGAACTGCTTGAGGTCGTCGATGGACAGGTCATAGCCGGTCAGGTGCAGCAACGAATAGATCAACATCGAGCCATGGCCGTTGGACAGCACGAAGCGGTCGCGATCGGCGAACGACGGGTTGCTCGGGTTGTGTTTCAGGTAGTCACGCCAAAGTACCTCGGCGATATCCGCCATGCCCATTGGGGCACCGGGATGGCCGCTGTTGGCTTTTTGCACGGCATCCATGCTGAGGGCACGAATGGCGTTGGCACGCTCACGACGGCTGGGCATCGCTGATCTCCTGGAGGTTGAATAAAAGAAACGGAAAAAAGGACCGGCATTTTCCCTCAGCCAAGGCCTCAGGGGCAATGACAGATACCGACTTATGTAGGTTTTTCCTGTGGTTTGGACTGCATTGGCGGCAAGAACACTTCCCGCCGTTCGTCTAAAGGTTATAGCGCCTGCTTATAACCACCGATTATCGACCAATATCAAAACTTTTTGATATTGGCCTTGCGGGGATTTGACCTCATCACTAGACTGCTGGCCTTATGAACTTACCTGCGCCTTCCATTCGCCCCGACGATTGCGATGAGCTGGCGGCCCTGTGCAAGGCCGGCGGTGATCCGCTGCGCCTGAATGTACTGCGCGCCCTGGCCAACGACTCGTTTGGTGTGCTGGAACTGGCGCGGATCTTTGCCATTGGCCAGTCCGGCATGAGCCACCACTTGAAAGTGCTGGCCCAGGCCGACCTGGTGGCCACCCGCCGTGAAGGCAATGCGATTTTTTACCGTCGCGCCCTGCCCCACACCGATTTGCTGGGTGGCAAGCTGCACGCTGCATTGCTCGAAGAAGTGGACAACCTGGCCCTGCCGGCTGACGTGCAGTCGCGGATCGCCCAGGTCCACGGGCAACGCGCTGCGGCCAGCCAGGACTTTTTCTCCCGGGTGGCAGACAAGTTCCGCGCCCAGCAGGACCTGATTGCCGGGCTGCCTCAATACCGCGAAAGCGTATTGGCGCTGCTCGACAAGCTGGGCTTCAACCCAGGTGCCACGGCGCTGGAAGTCGGCCCGGGCGACGGCGGGTTCCTGCCGGACCTGGCACGACGCTTCCACCAGGTGACGGCGCTGGACAACAGCCCGGCCATGCTGGAACTGGCGCGCCAGCTGTGCGAGCGCGAGCAATTGGGCAACGTCCGCCTGCAACTGGCCGATGCCTTGAATGAGGTCGGGCTGCAAGCCGATTGCGTGGTGTTGAACATGGTCCTTCACCATTTTGCCGCGCCGGCCGATGCTCTCAGGCAGATGGCCGGTTTGCTGCAACCGGGTGGCAGCCTGCTAGTAACTGATTTATGCAGCCACAACCAGAGTTGGGCCAGGGAGGCCTGCGGTGATCTATGGTTGGGGTTTGAACAGGACGATCTGGCCCGTTGGGCCACCGCTGCGGGACTCGTTCCCGGGGAAAGCCTGTATGTAGGCTTACGTAATGGTTTCCAGATTCAGGTCCGCCACTTTCAGCGGCCAACTGGCGACACTCACCATCGGTAAATATCAGGAAAACATCGAGATGAGCGAATATTCCCTTTTCACCTCCGAGTCCGTGTCTGAAGGGCATCCGGACAAAATCGCCGACCAGATTTCTGATGCGGTGCTGGACGCCATCATTGCTGAAGACAAGTTCGCCCGCGTGGCGTGCGAGACGCTGGTGAAAACGGGCGTGGCGATCATCGCCGGTGAAGTCACCACGTCGGCCTGGGTCGACCTGGAGCAGATCGTCCGTGACGTGATCACCGACATCGGCTACACCAGCTCTGACGTCGGCTTCGACGGCGCGACCTGCGGCGTGATGAACATCATCGGCAAGCAGTCGCCCGACATCAACCAGGGTGTCGACCGCGCCAAGCCAGAAGACCAGGGCGCCGGCGACCAGGGCCTGATGTTCGGCTACGCCAGCAACGAAACCGACGTGCTGATGCCTGCACCGATCACCTTCTCGCACCAGTTGGTCAAGCGCCAGGCCGAGGCCCGTAAATCCGGGCTGCTGCCTTGGTTGCGCCCGGACGCCAAGTCCCAGGTGACCTGCCGTTACGAAGGCGGCAAAGTGGTGGGCATCGACGCGGTGGTGTTGTCGACCCAGCACAATCCGGAAGTCTCCTACAAAGACCTGCGCGAAGGTGTGATGGAGCTGATCGTCAAGCACGTGCTGCCTGCCGAACTGCTGAGCAAGGACACCCAGTTCCACATCAACCCGACCGGCCAGTTCATCATCGGCGGCCCGGTGGGCGACTGCGGCCTGACCGGGCGCAAGATCATCGTCGACAGCTACGGCGGCATGGCCCGTCACGGCGGTGGCGCGTTCTCCGGCAAGGATCCCTCCAAGGTTGACCGCTCGGCAGCCTATGCCGGTCGTTACGTGGCCAAGAACATCGTCGCCGCTGGCCTGGCCGAGCGTTGCGAGATTCAGGTGTCCTACGCCATTGGTGTGGCCCAGCCTACGTCGATCTCGCTGAACACCTTCGGCACCGGCAAGATCAGCGATGACAAGATCGTCAAGCTGGTGCGTGAGATCTTCGACCTGCGTCCGTACGCAATCACCACCATGCTCGACCTGCTGCACCCGATGTATCAGGAAACCGCGGCCTACGGCCACTTCGGTCGTACCCCTGAACAGAAGACCGTCGGCGACGACACCTTCACCACGTTCACCTGGGAAAAAACCGACCGCGCCGACGACCTGCGCACCGCTGCCGGTCTGTAATCGCAGCACGTAGCACCCAAAGCCCCACCGGGTTTTCCCGGTGGGGCTTTTTGTTGCGCTTTTTTGCGGGCGGGGGTTAGCGCGACGGCGAACCTGGCAAATAGTTCACATTTATTGGATCCAAACCTTGCAGGCTAAATGATGGCCCACTAGAATTCGCGCCCTCCCGAGCCCTTAACCACATTGGATACTGCACTGCGCCTGCTCGGGACAGCCAAGTGCGCAGGCAATCGAACATTGAGGTTTTTCATGCGTATTTCCACCTTCGCTCCTGCCGCCGTACTGCTCAGCCTGTTCGCCCTGCCAGTGCAAGCCGCTGACCTGAGCGGCCTGACTGGCGCCCTGACTTCCCAACTGGGCGGCGCTACCGGCAACTGCGAAAAACAGAGCCAGGAGCTGCAAGCCAAAGTCGACGCCGCCAAAGCCAATGGCGAAGACCTGAAAGTGAAGGCCATGCAGGCAGCACTGGACCAGGTAAACAAAGGTTGCAAAAAAGTCGGCGAGTCCCAAGGCAAGCTCGACGAAACCGCGCAAAAGCAGCAGGCCAAGGCTGACAGCAACGACACCGTGAAAGCCCTGGGCGGTCTGTTCAAGTAAGCAGAAACACCCGGTAAAAAGCCTCGCGCCTGCGGGGCTTTTTTATGGGCGTTTGCTTGCTTTAGGCTGGGCGCCCCTTCAGAGCAAGGATGCTCATGATGACACCACGCCTGCTGACCTACCTGCTATTGATGCTCTTCCCTATCGTCGCTTGGGCGCAGGGCTGCCCGGACTGGCAAGCCGACAAGGCCCGGGACGAAATCACCGCCCTGCAACGACAAATCGACCTCTGGGACGACAGCTACCACCGACTCGGCCAATCCCTGGTCAGCGACGAGCTCTATGACCAGGCCCGCATGCGCCTGGAGCAATGGCGGACTTGCTTTGCACAGGCGCCGTCACCTGCGCAAAATCCCCTGGCCAGCTCGCGGGGCACTGTCGCCCATCCCGTCCCGCACACGGGCCTTGAAAAGTTGGTCAACGACCGCGCCGTGGCAGACTGGATCGGCACACGCAGCGACCTGTGGATACAACCCAAGGTCGATGGGGTGGCCGTGAGCCTAGTCTATCGTGGGGGTCGCCTGGCCCAGGTGATCAGCCGCGGCGACGGCCTGTTCGGCCATGACTGGACGGACTCGGCCCGCAAGATCCCCGGCCTTGTGCAACAACTGCCCGAGGCCATCGACCTGCTCTTGCAGGGTGAGCTGTACTGGCGCCTGGACGCCCATATACAAGGGGAGACGGGCGGCATGAATGCCCGCAGCAAAATCTCCGGGCTGATGAACCGCCAACACCTCAATGACGCCGACGCCGCCGGCATCGGCCTGTTTGTCTGGGCCTGGCCGCAAGGGCCGGCGGACCTCAAGCAGCAGTTGGACACCCTTGCACACTGGGGTTTTACCGACAGCCGTCGCTACAGCCAGCCCATCGACACCTTCGAGCAGGCCCGTCACTGGCGAGCGTTCTGGCATGGGCACCCTTTGCCCTTCGCCACTGATGGCGTGGTGCTGCATCAAAGCCAGCGCGCCCCGGCCGAACGCTGGCAGGCCAGTACGCCTTACTGGGCTGTTGCCTGGAAATACCCGTTCATCACAGCCCTGGCCCATGTGCGCCAGGTGCAGTTCAAGATCGGCCGCACCGGCCGTATCACCCCGGTCCTGGAACTGCACCCGGTAATGCTCGACGATCGCCAGATCAAGCGCGTCAGCATCGGCTCGTTGAAACGCTGGCAACAGCTCGATATCCGGCCCGGCGACCAAGTGTCCATCAGCCTTGCCGGCCAAGTGATTCCCAGGCTCGACCAGGTCATCCTGCGCAGCTATCCACGGGTCGATGTCGCGGCCCCGGTGGCGGGCGACTTCCATCACCTGAGCTGCTTGCGTCTGGCCCCGGCCTGCGAGGAGCAACTGCTGGCCCGACTGACCTGGCTCAGTGGCAAGCAGGGGCTGGATCTGCCACACATTGGCCGCGAGACCTGGAACTCCTTGATCCAGGCCGGTCAAATCAGCGGTTTGGTGGATTGGTTGAACCTTGATGAGACAGAGCTTGCTACCATTGACGGATTCGGCGACCGCAGCACGACGCGCCTGCTTGCGAGCCTGCAGACCGCACGTCAGCGACCGTTCGCTCAATGGCTGATGGCGCTGGGGGTTCCACCGACCGCCCGCAATAACCTGGTGGGTGGCTGGCATGCCCTGGCCGCCCGCGACACGCAAGCCTGGCAGGCCGAGGCAGGAATCGGCCCGGGACGCGCGGCGCAGTTGAGCGCCTTTTTTCGCGACCCTCAGGTGGTGGCCATGAGCGAAACACTACGGGCTGCCGGGATCGACGGCTTTTAGGCCCGGCCCGCTACATTCATCGGTACCGGCAGAAATCATCCTGCCCACCTGACAACGATCTTGTTTATTTTGGAGTTCTTATGAAGTTTCTTGCACCGCTTGCCCTGTTGACCGTCACCAGTTTTCTGACCACTCCCTTGCTGGCTGCCGAGACAGCCCCGCAACTGACCGGTTGCGCTGCCAAGCGCCAGGCCATCAGCCTGCAGATCGAACAAGCCAAGGCCCATGGCAACAGTGAGCAACAAGCCGGTCTGGAAAAAGCCTTGAGCGAAGTCACCGCCCACTGCACCGACGCCTCCCTGAAAAAGGAACGCGAGAACAAGGTGCTGGATGCCAAGCACGAAGTCAGCCGTCGTCAGGCTGACCTCGACAAGGCCATGAAAAAAGGCGACTCCGAGAAGATCAACAAGCGTAAGGACAAGCTCGCCGAGTCGCGCAAAGAGCTACAGCAAGCCCTCGACGACCTGGACAAGTAAGACGCATCCGACCGATGCCTCAATGGTCGCGAAACTGCTTATGACAGGCGCTGCACGCATCTTCGACTTTCTGCACGGCCGGCTTCAGGTCACTGGCTTTGTACGGCTGCACCTGGCTGGCGATCACCAACTCACCGGTGGCCGCCTCAAGGTTGCGCGCCAGTTCCTGGAACTGGGCCTGTTTCTGCCATACATCGTCCTTGGCACTGGTGTGATCTTCTTCGCGCACCGTTGGAAAGTGCTTCCACGGCTCATGGGACAGGGTGTCGAGCTTGACCGCACCCTCGGCAAATTTCGCCCCGTCGAACGGAATACGGCCGCGCAGCATCCCGCCCAGGTCTTCGCCGGTCTTGAGCATCTGCTTGAAGATGGCCTTGCGCTGGCCCAATGGCGAGTTCGGATCCACGCCGCCGCAGGCGGTCAGCGTCAAAGCGGCCAGCAATACAACAGTCAGTTTTTTAAAAGTCATGGTGGCTCAGGGTCACGGGAAACGGCGGCCAGTATCCCCGCCCCGCCCGGAAAGACCAATAGCCCTATTAATAATATGGACGCTTGTGCCGTAATCGGTACCGGCTACCGCCTTGGGAATTACTTGCATGAATAACCTGTTGAACCCCTGGAGCCGCCGACTGGCATGGGCTCTGCCGATGATCGCGCTGCTCGCCGGATGCGACGGCGGCAACGCCCCGACCCCCAAGCCCGAGCCGGAAAAACCCCACGCCGTGGCGACCTATGTCAGCGCCACCTGGGAAGCCCTGCCGGAAGTTTCGGACGCTGACCTGCAAGCCGGCTTCGAATCCTGGCGCAGTGCCTGCCAACGCCTGAAGAACGATCCGGTGTGGGGCACCACCTGCGCTGCCGCGGCCAATGTGCCGGGCAATGCCGGTGATATCCGGGGTTTCCTCAAGCAACAGCTGGAGGTGTATGGCTTGCGCTCGGCAGACAACACGCCCAATGGCCTGATCACCGGCTACTACGAACCGGTCTACCCCGGCAGCCTTACCGAAACCAAGACCGCCCATGTTCCTGTGTACGGGGTGCCAGACGACCTGATCATCGTCAACCTGGAAAGCATCTACCCGGAGCTCAAGGGCAAACGCCTGCGTGGGCGCCTGGAAGGGCGGGTACTCAAGCCCTATGACGATGCCGGCACCCTCAACCAGCAAGGCTCCAGCGCCAAGCCCATCGCCTGGCTGACCCACCCGATGGACCTGCAATTCCTGCAAATCCAGGGTTCGGGCCGCATCCAGTTGGCGAACGGTCGTCAACTGCGCGTGGGCTATGCCGACCAGAACGGTTTCCCCTACCGCCCTATCGGCCGCTGGCTGGTGGAGCAAGGCGAGTTGAAGAAAGAAGAAGTGAGCATGGGCGCCATCAGTGCCTGGGCCAAGGCCCATCCCGAGCGGATCCCGGAGTTACTGGCGAGCAACCCCAGCTACGTGTTCTTCAGCACCCGGCCCGACAGCAATGAAGGCCCGCGCGGCTCGCTGAACGTACCACTGACCGCAGGCTACAGCGTGGCCGTGGACCGCAAGGTGATCCCACTGGGCAGCCTGCTGTGGTTGTCCACCACCCGCCCCGATGGCGCACCGATCGTACGGCCGGTAGCGGCCCAGGATACGGGGGGCGCGATTGTCGGTGAGGTGCGTGCCGACCTGTTCTGGGGCACGGGTGATGCAGCGGGCGAGCTGGCCGGGAACATGAAGCAGCAAGGCCAGATCTGGATGCTGTGGCCCAAGGGTGCGGCGCTGCCTCAAGTGCCGGACGCGCCTTTGTAGGAACCGGTTTACCGGCGATGGCGGTTTCAAATCCGCCATCGCTGGCATGCCAGCTCCCACAAGGGTTGGCTGCGTGCCTTAGATCGAAACGAAGAAGAAGCTCGCAATCAACGCCATGCCCACAAACCACACCAGCGAACGCAAGATCGCCCAGTCCGCCAGGTAGCAGATGATGTACAGCAGGCGGCTGGTGATAAACAGCACCGCCAGTACGTTGATGGTCACCAGTTCCGCGTTGCCCGCAAGGTGGGCAATGATCACCGCTGCGGCAAACGCCGGGGTCACTTCAAAGCTGTTGAGCTGTGCGCTATGGGCGCGTTTGGCAAAGCCTTCGAGGGTTTCCAGGAAGGCCCGGGGGTCATGGTTCTGCCGGGGCCCGAATTTGCCACCACTGAACTTGGCCACGCCAGTACACAGGTAAGGCAGAAAAATTGCGATCAACACACACCAGAAAGCAACAGTCATCACTCATTCCTTTTTTAGTTTTATCCGCTGGTTAGAGTTTCATCACGAGCATGCCGATCAGTACCAACCCACAGGCTAAGAGCCGGGAGCGGCCGAAAGGTTCTTTCAGGTAACGCATACCGAACAACACCACCAGGATCACGCTGACTTCTCGCAGCGCGGCGGCCTCGGCAATCGAGCCCAACTGCATGGCCCAAAGCACCAGAGCGTAGCTCAACAACACGCACAACCCCACGCTCAGCCCCAACCGCCATTGCGTGCGCCAAAACAGGCTGAACGCCGCGCGCTTGCGCACCATGGCCAGCAGGGGAAAGGGCCAGGCACTGAGCAGGGTCAGCCATACCAGGTAGTCCAACGGGTGCGACCAGCGCCGCAGCGCCTGGCCATCAAGGAAGGTGTAGCAGCCGATGCACAGGCCGATCAGCGCCACCACCGGCAACATCGACCAGGGCAGCCGCTCCCCGCCACCGCCCTGCCACAGCAGGCACAGCATGCCGAACGGGATCAGCAGGATGCCGACAATCTGCTGGGTACTGAGCACTTCCCCGGCAAACACCAGGGTCAACGCCAGCACCACCAGCGGTGATAAGCCGCGCATCAGCGGATACACCAGCCCCAGGTCGCCAACGCGGTAGGCCTGGATCAGCAGGTAGCGATAGAGCAACTCGAACAAGGCCGATGCGATGATCCACGGCCAGATTTCCAGGGGCGGCAACGACACAAATCCGACTGCCAGTAGAACAAACAACAGGGCCACGCTGTCCATGCAGGCGATCACCAACAGGCGCTCGCCGCTGAACTTGATCAAGGTGTTCCACGTCGCATGCAACAGCGCCGCTACCAGCACCAAGGCTGTCGCAACCACAGGGAGCCCCTTGTCAGAATGGTCAGAGTTGATTCTTCATGTTTCAGCACCTGTTTATACTAAAAACCACCCCGCTGCACCCCGCCCTCTATCCCATGGCCCCCCGGATGCTTGAACTTGTTGCAGCCTTCATTTGCCTCACCACCCTGCTCACCTATGTGAATTTCCGCTTTATCGGCCTGCCACCCACCATCGGTGTAATGGTAACGGCGCTGCCGTTTTCCCTGTTATTCCAAGGCCTGAACATCACTGATCCTTGTCAATCGACTGCGGATGCCTCGGGTCCGCAGCCTGCTTGCCCGGCAGGCTGCCTTCGCTGCGAATCTGCGCATGGCTGATCAGCGCGAAGATAAAACTGCCGCCGATGATATTGCCCGCCAGGGTCGGCCCGGCAAATACCAGCCAGAAGTCCTTCCACGGTAGCTCGCCGGCAAATACCAGATAGGACACCTCCGCCGAACCGACGACAATGTGGGTGAAATCACCCAGGGCCATCAGGTAGGTGATCAGGATAATGATCCACATCTTGGCGCTTTCCATGGACGGAATCATCCACACCATGGTGGCGATCATCCAGCCGGAGACGATGCCTTTGGCAAACATCTGGCCCGTGTCGTTCTCCATGACCTTGCGCCCGATGTCGAGGAAGGCCAGGTCGGTCTTGGTGTCGAAAATCGGCAGGTGCAGCATCACGTAGGCCACCAGCAAGGTGCCGCAAAGGTTGCCCACCAGTACCACCGTCCACAACCGCAGCAGGCGCCCGGCATTGCCCAGGGTCGGCTTGCTCATCACCGGGAGCACGGCGGTCAGGGTGTTTTCGGTGAACAGTTGCTGGCGCGCAAGGATCACCGCGAGAAAACCTGCGCAGTAGCCAAAGCTGGCAATCACCTTGAAGCCTTCACCGCCTGGCAGGCGTGAGTTGAGCAGCCCCATGGCCATTAATGACAGGCCCATGGTCAGGCCGGCGGCCAGCGCCGACCACCACAGCGCCGCGACGCTGCGCTCCAGTTCCTGGTCGCCCTGGGTGCGAATGATTTCATGCAGCACCGCTGCCCTGGGCGGTTGGTTCTTGTCCACATCCTGCTGCTCTTCCTGCGACAGGTTGGGAGTTTTGCCGTCTTTTTGGGTGGCCATGATGTTCCAGTGTCCAAGGGGTGCCTGTAGCTACGACACGCTGGCGCAGTGGCTGTTCAGTGGCCGGAGAACTAAAGCGGGATGCGCCAGGCCTTGGCCATTTCCACGGTGGTCGAGCTCAGTGGCTTGGACCAGGGTTTATTACGCGCACCATAGTGTTCAATGATGTCGTCGAGCACCCGATTGAACTCGGCCGGCGTCGTGGCCGTGGCCAGGTCGCGCGCGGCCCGCTGCAGAAGCTCGACGTTGGCGGCCGTCTGGCCTGCACGGTAGAGGGAGGGGTAGATGACTTCGCGGGTGAAGTTGTCGGCTTTTACGGCAATATCCCGTCGCTGCATTTGAGCCACGGCACTGGTCATGACCTTGGAGGTTGGCGTGGAAGCCCCCTGATTGTGCTTGGCAACCACCTGCAACAGTTGCTGGAAGTTATGCTGCCCAGGGGCGTTAAGCCGCCGCCCCAACCACTCGATATGCTGGGGCCGGGTAACCAGTGCATCCAGGTTACGCAGCGCAGAGAGCAACCCAGGCGTGAAGACCAAAGTATTGCCTGCCTTGTTGGCCTCGGTAATCGCTGCGTCCAGGGCTTGCAATGCCTGCTGTGCCTGCTTGCGAAAACGCAGCACATTCGCCGCGGCGGGATCCTTCTGGAGTGCCACTTGCACGCTGGCAAGCATTGCATCGTCCATCGCCAGCACCGCGTCGTCCAATGACTCGAACAAGTGCCGCTCACGCACCTTGCTGCGCTGCTCCTGGTGCTGCGTCACCGCTTGCCGGGCCTGGGCCTGCAAATGCTTTTTCTGCTCGGCGGTCATGGTGAAATTGACCGTGCCACTGAGCAGGCCACTAAAGTCACCTTTGGCGGATTTGAGCGGCAGCACCACGGTTTGCTCGTTAAATTCCTTGAGGCGTTGCTGTTGATAGGCGCCTGCAGCCGTATGGGCAGTGCCTGTCAGTTTGTCCGCAACAGCGCTTATGACGCTGCCGCTCTTTTTCTGCGATGCAGGAGCCTGGGACTCGAATTTGACGATCAACGACTCCGGCTGGCTCAGCGGGCTCTCGGGAAACGAGCGCTCGATCACCCCGGGTGCCGGGGTGTTGAGCACCAAGCCACCGTCCTGGAAAAAAGTGGTTTCACCCACCGCCTGAAACCCATGGCCTTGCTCGGCAGGGCTTTTGAACAGTCCCGGTAGGGAGCCCGAGATATGCGCGGCGCGGGCAATGTCCATATCCGGGGTCAGGCTGGCGTTGAACACCACCAACTGCGGGCGACCATCGAACATGCCGGTCCCCGTGATGTTCAGTAGTTTGATCGCCGGGATATGCCTGCTCAGCACGTCAAGATCAGCAAAGGTCGGTGCCCCTCCGGCGCTCAGCCTGTCGGCGATTTTCATCACTTCGTCGGGGCGGGCTGCCCTGGGCATGGCGGCAATATGGGCCAGGATCGACTTGCGTGACTCGTTACGGATCAGGTCTTCGAGCGAGTGCGCCTGGGTTTGCAGGCGCGGCATCATGGTCAGCAGCAATTGGGAAATGTTGCCCGCCGGGCCTGGCAGGCGCCCGGCAAGTTTGCCGAGGCTCGCCCCGGCATTTTGCAGCCAGGCCGTCACAGGGTTGGGGCTGTTGAGCAGGCTGGGCAGATCAATGCTGTTTGAGAGCGTGCCGAAGGCCTTGGCTCCCATGCCACTGGCCAGCAGCGCTGCAGAAATCGCACCGGCAGATGAACCAGAAATGGCAGAGATGCCTGGCAGTGTTCCGGTTTCTTCAAGGGCCTGGACCATCCCGGGGAAGGCGATGCCCTTGGCACCACCGCCGCTGAGTACCAGATGGCTGACCGCAGGGGGTGACAGCACCACCTCCACCTGCCCCTTACTGTCTCGAAACAGGCTCAGCTTTCGCGGGCCGACGCCCTCGACCAAGGGTGTCTTGGTGCCTTGGGCGGGGGGTGGCGGGGGTTGCCGCGATGACGGCTGAGTCTTGGCAGCCGGGTTGGCGGTCACTTTCATTGCGGGCTCTCTCTACAGGATGTGGTCCTGAGTGCAGAGAAAGCCTGGAAGCGATCCACCCGGACAGATTTGGTAAATCAAATCAGGCCGGGCCGGGGTTACTCAGTGAGGTTGTCATCCTGGAACTGGTCTTTCACGTACTTGATCTCGGTACGCCCGTGGGGTGCCGGCAGACCGTCTTCGCCGAGGTTGACGAAGACCATTTTCTCCACGGTGAGGATGCTTTTGCGCGTGATCTTGTTGCGCACTTCACAGGTCAGGGTGATGGAGGTGCGGCCAAACTCGGTGGCGGTGATGCCCAGCTCGATGATGTCGCCCTGGCGCGAGGCGCTGACAAAATTGATCTCGGAGATGTACTTGGTCACCACGCGCTGGTTGCCCAGTTGAACGATGGCGTAGATCGCCGCTTCTTCGTCGATCCAGCGCAACAGGCTGCCACCGAACAGGGTGCCGTTGGGGTTGAGGTCTTCGGGTTTTACCCATTTGCGGGTGTGGAAGTTCATGTTCACTCCAAAGCGTCTTGCCGAATGATGGGCGACATCATGGCAGAGCGTCGGCCCAAGCTCTATGAGCCATTGCCTATCAGCACCATGAACGATCTTCATGCCCCCGACAGAAAGGCTTGGGAAGTCAGGCGCAGGCAGCTATAATCGCCACCGCTTCAAAACGGTCATCTGTGATTGATACCGTTCTCCCGCCACCTGTCCGAGGGGCGCTGCAGCAGGCCCTGGCCTGTCAGGCTCGGATGGGGCGTTGCCCGGCCGGGTTGTCCTGGCTGGATACTAAACGCACAACGGCGCCCATTCGCACACTACGAATGGAGGCTCTTCATGAGCGCTGTAATCACGCCTGCAGGTTTTACCGACTACAAAGTCGCCGACATGTCCCTCGCTGCCTGGGGCCGTCGCGAAACCTTTATCGCCGAATCCGAAATGCCAGCCCTGATGGGTCTGCGCCGCAAGTACGCCGCTGAACAGCCGCTCAAGGGCGCGAAGATTCTCGGCTGCATCCACATGACCATCCAGACTGCCGTGCTGATCGAAACCCTGGTTGCCCTGGGTGCCGAAGTGCGCTGGTCGTCCTGCAACATCTTCTCGACTCAGGACCAGGCCGCTGCCGCCATCGCAGCCGCTGGCATCCCTGTCTTCGCCTGGAAAGGCGAGACCGAAGAAGAGTACGAGTGGTGCCTGGAGCAAACCATCCTGAAAGATGGCGCGCCTTGGGATGCCAACATGATCCTCGACGACGGCGGCGACCTGACCGAGCTGCTGCACAAGAAGTACCCGGCCATCCTGGACCGCGTCCATGGCGTGACCGAAGAAACCACCACCGGCGTACACCGCCTGCTGGACATGCTGGCCAAGGGCGAGCTGAAAATCCCGGCCATCAACGTCAACGACTCGGTGACCAAGAGCAAGAATGACAACAAGTACGGCTGCCGTCACAGCCTCAACGATGCGATCAAGCGCGGCACCGACCACCTGCTGTCGGGCAAGCAAGCCCTGGTGATCGGCTACGGCGACGTGGGCAAGGGTTCGTCCCAGTCCCTGCGTCAGGAAGGCATGATCGTCAAGGTCTCCGAAGTTGACCCGATCTGCGCCATGCAAGCCTGCATGGACGGTTTCGAAGTGGTCTCGCCGTTCATCGACGGCCAGAACGACGGCACCGAAGCGAGCATCGACAAAGCCCTGCTGGGCAAGATCGACCTGATCGTGACCACCACCGGTAACGTCAATGTGTGCGATGCCAACATGCTCAAGGCCCTGAAAAAGCGCGCCGTGGTGTGCAACATCGGGCACTTCGACAACGAGATCGACACCGCTTTCATGCGCAAGAACTGGGCATGGGAAGAAGTCAAACCTCAGGTGCACAAGGTTCACCGTACCGGCGCTGGCGATTTCGACCCACAGAACGATGACTACCTGATCCTGCTGGCCGAAGGCCGCCTGGTAAACCTGGGTAACGCCACTGGCCACCCAAGCCGCATCATGGATGGCTCGTTCGCCAACCAGGTACTGGCGCAGATCTTCCTGTTCGGCCAGAAATACGCCGACCTGTCGCCCGCCCAGAAAGCCGAGCGCCTGACCGTGGAAGTACTGCCGAAGAAACTCGACGAAGAAGTGGCCCTGGAAATGGTCCGCGGCTTCGGCGGCGTCGTGACGCAACTGACCAAGACCCAGGCCGACTACATCGGCGTGACGGTTGAAGGTCCGTTCAAGCCGCACGCCTACCGCTACTGATCGGCCTGTTGCCTGCTCTCCATGTGGAGGGCAGGCTTCTGTGGGAGCGGGCTTGCTCGCGAAAGCGATGTTTCAGTATCAGGTATGTTGACTGAAACTCCGCTTTCGCGAGCAAGCCCGCTCCCACATTGACGGTGTATGTCTTCCGGTTTTTTGAGTTTCCAAGGGTATGACCATGTCCCAAGACCGTCGCTACAGCTTCGAGTTCTTCCCGACCAAGACCGATGCTGGGCATGAAAAATTGATGGCGACTGCCAAGCAGTTGGCCAGCTACAACCCCGACTTCTTCTCCTGCACCTACGGCGCAGGCGGCTCGACCCGTGATCGCACGATCAACACCGTGCTGCAACTGGAAAGCGAAGCCAAAGTGCCCGCCGCACCGCACCTGTCGTGCGTAGGCGACAGCAAGGCCGACCTGCGCAGCCTGCTGACCCAGTACAAGGCCGCCGGCATCAAGCGTATCGTCGCCCTGCGCGGTGACCTGCCATCCGGCATGGGCATGGCCAGCGGCGAGTTGCGCTACGCCAATGATCTGGTGAGCTTCATTCGTGAAGAGACTGGCGACCACTTCCATATCGAAGTGGCCGCCTACCCGGAAATGCACCCTCAGGCGCGCAATTTCGAAGACGATCTGCGCAACTTCGTGCGCAAGGCCGAAGCCGGCGCCAACAGTGCGATCACCCAGTACTTTTTCAACGCCGACAGCTACTTCTACTTCGTCGAGCGCGTGCAGGCCCTGGGTGTGAATATCCCAATCGTGCCGGGCATCATGCCGATCACCAACTACAGCAAGCTGGCGCGCTTCTCTGACGCCTGCGGTGCAGAAATCCCACGCTGGGTACGCAAGCAGCTGGAAGCCTATGGCGATGACGTCAAAAGCATCCAGGCCTTTGGCGAGCAAGTCATCAGTGAAATGTGCGAAACCTTGCTGCAAGGTGGCGCGCCGGGCCTGCACTTCTACACCCTGAACCAGGCTGACCCGAGCCTGGCGATCTGGAACAACCTCAAGCTGCCACGCTGAGGCTACCCCTTTGTACCGCCAGCCGGGATTCCTTCCCGGCCCGGCGGCACAATAAAAGTTCAGGTTTGCGACCTGAAGATCCCCGATCCAGAGCTTCTCTTTAACCTGCGACAGTCGTAACCTCAGGGTATGCCCGTCATTTTCCAGCTGTTGACCGCTGTCCTTTTCACTTGCCTGAGCCTGACCGCCCACGGCGAGAAATTGCGCATTGTCACCGAACCCTGGGCCCCTTACGTCTACGAAGAAAACGGCCAGATGCGCGGGCTCGACTACGAGGCCACCGTCATCGTGTTCGAGCGCCTGGGGATCGAGGTGCAATGGCAGTTCCTGCCCTGGAAACGTTGCCTGGCCATGCTCGACCAGGGCCTGGCCGATGGCGCGCTGGATATTTTCCACAGCCACGAACGCGACGCGGCGCTGCTTTATCCCAGCGAACCGCTGTCCCAGGTTGAGTTTGTGATGTTCTACGCCAACGAGCGCCCACATCCGTTCCAGACCCTGGATGACCTCAAAGGGCTGACCATCGGCACCTCCCCCGGCTACCTGTATAGCGCCGGGTTCAGCGAATCCACCCTGTTTACCCGCGAGCCGGCCCCCAGCCATGAGGCCAACTTCGGTAAACTGGCCCGTGGCCGGATTGATCTGGTGATCACCGACCGCCGGGTTGGCCAGCATGTGCTCAAGGAGTTAGGCCTGGAACACCACGTTACCCAGGCGTCGCCGGTGATCAGCAGCCAGAAACAATTCCTCGCCGTACGCCGTGGCGCGGGCATGGACTTGCTGGTGCAGCGCTTTGGTGCCGAGCTCAAGCGCTTCAAGCAAGAGCCCGCCTATGCCGCCCTGAGTGCAAAATATGCCGGCAACAGTGCCAAAACTGCCCCCTCGCCGCCGCTGGAGCAAACCGTTGAGCAGCAGGAAAGCGGCGCGCGGTGATTGCTCTGTTATACTCCGGCCTTTCCGCCAGGCTTACGCCCGGCCGTTGTGGTCGTATAACAGGCATCCAACCCCGCTACTGCGCAGCTTTGCAGCCCGCGCGAGCCGTTGGAGTGCCTGCCAGCCCCAGCAGGACCGGACGGGGTTGCGTTCCTCTAAACGCGATTCACGCCCGGCAAGATTATCCCTTTGGGCCAAGCCCTAACTACAAACAGGATTACTCATGTCCTTTGCTTCCCTCGGTCTCTCCGAGGCTTTAGTCCGCGCCATCGAGGCAGCGGGCTATACCGAGCCTACTCCGGTGCAACAGCGGGCTATTCCCGCCGTGTTGCAAGGTCGCGACCTGATGGTCGCGGCTCAGACAGGTACTGGTAAAACCGGCGGCTTCGCCCTCCCGATTCTGGAGCGGTTGTTCCCCAATGGTCACCCGGACAAATCCCAGCGTCACGGCCCGCGCCAACCCCGCGTACTGGTCCTGACCCCTACCCGCGAACTCGCCGCACAAGTGCATGACAGCTTCAAGCTGTACGCCCGCGACCTGAAGTTCGTCAGTGCCTGCATCTTCGGCGGCGTTGGCATGAACCCCCAGGTTCAGGCCATGTCCCGTGGGGTTGACGTGCTGGTCGCCTGCCCTGGTCGTTTGCTCGACCTGTGTGGCCAAGGCAGCGTCGATCTGTCCCACGTGGAAATCCTCGTGCTGGACGAAGCCGACCGCATGCTCGACATGGGCTTTGTCCATGACGTGAAGAAAGTCCTCGCGCGCCTGCCGGCCAAGCGTCAGAACCTGCTGTTCTCGGCAACGTTCTCCAACGACATCACCGCCCTGGCCGGCAAGCTGCTGCACAACCCCGAGCGCATCGAAGTCACGCCGCCCAACACCACGGTCGAGCGTATCGAGCAGCGGGTGTTCCGCCTGCCAGCCAGCCACAAGCGCTCGCTGTTGGCCCACCTGATTACCGCCGGTGCCTGGGAACAAGTGCTGGTGTTCACCCGCACCAAGCATGGCGCCAACCGCCTGGCCGAGTACCTGGACAAGCACGGCCTGACCGCCGTCGCCATCCACGGCAACAAGAGCCAGAACGCGCGGACCAAGGCCCTGGCCGACTTCAAGGCCGGCTCCGTACGGATCCTGGTCGCCACCGATATCGCCGCCCGCGGCCTGGATATCGACCAACTGCCGCATGTGGTCAACTTCGAGCTGCCAAACGTCGATGAAGACTATGTGCACCGTATCGGCCGTACTGGCCGTGCCGGTCGTTCGGGCGAGGCCATTTCCCTGGTCGCCCCGGATGAAGAAAAACTGCTGAAAAGCATCGAGCGCATGACCAAGCAGAAAATCGCCGACGGCGACCTGATGGGCTTCGATGCCAGCACCGTAGAAGCCGAAAAACCGGAAGTGCGCGAGCGTCCGGACGTGCGTAACCCGCGCAACCCACGTGGTCCTAAGGGCGATGGCCCGAACGGCGGCGGTGGTGGCGGTGGTCGTCGCGACAAAGGCAAGGACAAAGGTGGCAAAGACAAGGCACCTACCAACGGCCGTGGCGAACGCCCAGCCCGCGAGCAAAAGCCCCGCGAAGGCACCCCGGCCCGCGAACAGCGCCAGCCGAGCCAGCCGCCACGCGCCGCAGCCGACCGCGCACCGGACGAGTTCCTCGACGATGACGTGGATAACTTCGGTAACCGCGTGGACTACGTGCCACAGGCCAAACCGGCCCAGGGCCGTGGTCGTCGTCCAGGTGCCCCGGCACCGGGCGCTGGTGCGGGCGCTCCGCGCACCGGCGGCCAGCCACAGGGTCGCCAGAACGGTCCGCGCAGCAGCAACGGCGCCACCACCGGCACCCCACCGGCCAAGCGCAATGGTCCGCGTAACGGCGCACCGCGTGATGGCCAGGCCCGTCGCGAAGAGTCGCGCAACCGCCGCCCTGCACGTGATGAGCAGCCACGCTCCTCGGAACCTGCCGTGCAGAACCCGCGCAGCGGCACGACGCCGAAGATCATCCACAAGGAGTCGAAAAGCGATCGCTTCCCGACACCTGAGCAGTTGGATCAACTGCCAGGCCGCCCTCGTGGTGAAAAACCAGCGTTGCTGACCCGCAACCGCTGATTTTCAAAGCGCCATGAAAAATGCCCCGCATCGAAAGATCCGGGGCATTTTTATGGGCTCGACAACGATCAACTGCAGAAGCTGGCTTGCCTGCGATGACGGTACTTCAGCCTGCATCGCAGGTGGCTGACCTGCCGCTATCGCAGGCAAGCCAGCTCCTACATTGACCGTATTCCAGGCTAAAAAAAACCGGATCTCACGATCCGGTTTTTTATGCAGCCTGCGAATTTACTTCGTTTTGACACCTTCCAGCGTGATGTCCAGGTCTACAGTCTGGGAAGTCGGGCCAGGGCCTTTGACGCCAAAGTCATTCAGGTTCAGCGTAGTCTTGGCGTTGAAGCCAGCACGTTCGCCGCCCCACGGATCCTTGCCTTCACCGTTGAACGTGGCCTTGAAGGTCACAGGCTTGGTCACACCGTGGAAGGTCAGGTCGCCGGTCACGTCAGCCGTTTTTTCGCCGGTTGGTTTAACTGCGGTCGAAACGAACTTGGCATCGGCGAACTTGCCAACGTCCAGGAAGTCCTTGCTGGCGATGTGCTTGTCACGTTCAGCGTGGTTGGACCACAGGCTGGCGGTTTTCACGTCGACGGCGATTTTGCTGGCTTCAGGCTTGGCGGCATCCCAGCTGAACGTACCATCCCAGTCCTTGAAGGTACCGTGGATGTAGCTGTAGCCCAGGTGGCTGATTTTCCAGTCGATGAAGGCGTGCTGGCCTTCCTTGTCGATCTTGTAATCAGCAGCCATCACCTGACCGGCAGACAGCAGAGCAGTACCGATTGCCAGAGCGGCGAGAGTCTTTTTCAACATGCTTTCTATTCCTTGTGAGTCGAGGTTGAACATCAGGCTTTGCGCCCCAGCATACGAACCAGGGTCGCGTCACGATCAATGAAGTGGTGTTTCAACGCGGCCACGCCATGCAGGCCGGCAAACACCACCAGCACCCAGGCCAGGTAAAAATGCACCAGGCCGGCTACGTCTGCCTGGTCCGGTAGACCGGAAACCACGGCAGGAATTTCAAACAGGCCAAACACCGGGATCCCCACACCGTCTGCGGTGGAAATCAGGTAACCGGCAATCATCACGGCAAACAAGCCGACGTACAGGAACCCATGGCCAAACGCCGCGCCGATACGTGTCATGCGGCTATAGCTGGCCAGTGCGGGCGGCGGCGGGCTGAGCAGGCGCCAGACAATCCGCACCAGCATCACGGCGAATAGCGTAATACCGATGCTTTTGTGCAAGTCCGGGGCGTCTTTGCGCCACAGGCTGTAGTAGTCGAGGCCGACCATCCACAGGCCCAGCGCGAACAAACCAAACACCACCAGCGCCACACTCCAGTGGATAACGATGCTGACCCAGCCGTAGCGGGTCGATGTGTTTCGTAGTTGCATTCCCCAAATCCCGTAAGAGCCGTGCCCAAGACTAGCGTTTTACTTATCGACATAAAGCGGAAAATTTCGCTTCAAAAGATCGACTTATCCGATATTGAGCCTATGAACAGTAAATTAACTAGGGATTAAGGACTATTCAGCACAAACGTGACAGACCGTCCTACATTTACTGCCAATTCACCGCCCATGGGTTGTGACACAGCCCACCATTGCATAGGCTTGCGCGATTGTTTTGCCTGCGCAGGCAGTGGCAGCGCTTCGAGGAGACTAAAAGATGGGCTTGAATAACCAGTGGATGCAACGCGACCTCGCCGTGCTGTGGCATCCCTGCACCCAGATGAAAGACCACCAGCAACTGCCGCTGGTGCCGATCAAGCGCGGTGAAGGCGTATGGCTGGAAGACTTCGAAGGCAAGCGCTATCTCGATGCGGTCAGTTCGTGGTGGGTCAATGTGTTCGGCCACGCCAACCCGCGTATCAATCAGCGCATCAAGGACCAAGTGGACCAACTGGAGCACGTGATCCTCGCCGGTTTCAGCCACCAGCCGGTGATCGAGCTGTCCGAGCGCCTGGTCAAGCTCACCCCCGAAGGCCTGACTCGCTGCTTCTATGCCGACAATGGCTCGTCGTGCATCGAAGTCGCGTTGAAGATGAGCTTTCACTATTGGCTCAACCGCGGCCAGCCGAATAAAAAGCGCTTTGTCACCCTGACCAACAGCTACCACGGCGAAACCATCGCCGCGATGTCGGTAGGCGATGTGCCGCTGTTCACCGAGACCTACAAGGCCCTGCTGCTGGACACCATCAAGGTGCCCAGCCCGGACTGCTACCAGCGCCCCACAGGCATGAGCTGGGAAGAACACTCCCGCAACATGTTCCAGGCCATGGAACAGACCCTGGCGGACCACCACGACAGCGTCGCCGCGGTGATCGTCGAGCCGCTGATCCAGGGCGCCGGTGGCATGCGCATGTACCACCCGGTGTACCTCACGCTGCTGCGCGAAGCCTGCGACCGGTATGGCGTGCACCTGATCCACGACGAAATCGCCGTGGGTTTCGGCCGCACCGGCAGCATGTTCGCCTGTGAGCAGGCGGGCATCCGCCCCGACTTCCTGTGCCTGTCCAAGGCCCTCACCGGTGGCTACCTGCCGCTGGCCGCCGTGGTCACCACCGAAGATGTGTACAGCGCCTTCTACGACGACTACCCGACCCTGCGCGCGTTCCTGCACTCCCACAGCTACACCGGCAACCCGCTGGCGTGTGCGGCGGCCCTGGCGACCCTGGATATCTTCGAAGAAGACAACGTCATCGAGAACAACAAGGCCCTGGCCCAGCGCATGGCCACGGCCACCGCGCACCTGGTGGACCACCCCCATGTGTCGGAAGTGCGCCAGACCGGCATGGTGCTGGCCATCGAGATGGTCCAGGACAAGGCCACCAAGACCGCCTACCCCTGGCAGGAACGGCGCGGCCTGAAGGTGTTCGAGCACGCCCTGGAACGCGGCGCATTGCTGCGCCCGCTGGGCAGTGTGGTGTACTTCCTGCCGCCGTACGTGATTACCCCGGAACAGATCGACTTCCTCGCTGAAGTGGCCACTGAAGGCATTGATATCGCCACCAACAGCACAGTCAGCGTGGCCGTACCCAAGGACTTCCACCCAGGCTTTCGCGACCCCGGCTGATTGAACCCACCCCATTAATCTGGCGCCTGGCCTGCCGCATCGCGGGCAAGCCCGGCTCCCACAGGTTTTGCATTTTCCCGAGAACAGAAATGAGACTGTCCCGCTTTTTCACCGATACCCCGTTGAGCCTTGGCGACCACGAGTTGCCCGAGGCCCAGGCGCACTACATCAGCCGCGTGCTGCGCATGAACGAAGGCGATGCCGTGCAACTGTTCGACGGTTCTGGCCAGGAATTTCGCGGCAGCCTGCTGGAAGTCGGGAAAAAACGCGTGACAGTGCAACTGACTGAAGCCTTCGCCGGCCAGGTGGAGTCGCCTTTGCACATTCATCTGGGTCAGGGCTTGTCCCGTGGCGAGCGCATGGACTGGGCCATCCAGAAAGCCACCGAGCTTGGGGTCAACGCCATCACACCGATTTTCAGCGAGCGCTGCGAAGTGCGCCTCAAGGACGAACGCGCCGACAAGCGCCTGCTGCACTGGCGCCAGGTCGCAATCAGCGCCTGCGAGCAATGCGGGCGCTCCACGGTGCCGGTGATTCACCCACCGTTGTTGCTGGCCGACTGGTTGAAACAGGCTGAGGCGGATTTGAAGTTGGTGCTGCACCCGGTGGCCGAGCCACTGGTGAGCCATGCCAAACCGTCGAGCCTGGCGTTTTTGATCGGCCCGGAGGGAGGCTTGACCGATGGCGAAGTCCAGAGCGCGCAAAATGCTGGCTTCCACGCCGCACGCCTGGGCCCGCGAGTATTGCGCACCGAGACCGCGCCCGTAGTTGCGCTATCCGTTGCGCAACAACTGTGGGGCGACTTCTAACCCCACTGTGCAAACCCAATCAAAACGGTGGGAGCTGGCTTGCCAGCTCCCACATCGGGATGGGTGGGTTACTCCACCGGATCGCTGACCGGCTTGGCAATAATCGCCTTCAGCTCGCTGGTCATGGGGAATTCCAGGTTCAAGCCCTTCGGCGGGATCGGCTGTTCAAACCAGCGCTGGTAGATCCCATTGATTTCCCCCGAGCTGTACAGCTCGCCCAGGGTCTCGTTGACCACCGCCAGAAACTGCGGGTCGTCCTTGCGCACCATGCAGCTGTAGATTTCCCGCGATTGCTCCTCGCCCACCACCACCCACTTGTGCGGGTCCTTGGCCTTGGCGCGCTCGCCGTAGAGCAACGCATCGTCCATATAAAACGCCACGGCCCGGCCCGATTGCAGCATCTGGAACGCTTCGCCGTGATCCTTGGCGCTGATCACCGACATATCCAGCTTATGCTCGTGGTTGTAGCTCTTGAGGAAGCGCTCGTTGGTGGTGCCTGCAGTGGTCACCACATTCTTGCCGCGCAGGTCGGCGAAGCGCTGGATACCGCTGTCCTTGGCAGTGAGCAACTGGCCCTTCACATAGATAAAGCCATAGGAAAACGCCACCTGCTTCTGCCGCTCGGCCGTCACCCCGGTGGAGCCGCACTCCAGGTCAACGGTACCGTTGATCACCAACGGAATACGGGTCTGGGAGGTGACCAGGTTGTACTTCACGTTGAGCTGGGGCACGCCGGTCTTCTGTTGGATACGCTCGACAATCTTGCTCGCCAGGTCCACCGAGTAACCCATGGGCTTGCCGGTATGGTCGCCGACATAGGAAAACGGCACCGACGCATCGCGATAGCCCAGGGTGATGCTCTTGGCGTTCGCGACCTTGGCCAGGGTGCCCGTCAGCGGCGCTTCATTGGCCTGGGCCTGGGCAGTCAACAACAGCCCCAGCGCAGTGCCGATCAACGTGATTTTTTGCATTGTTATTCTCCGTTGGTTTTCTTGTTATGGGCGGCGCACAGCGATGACGCTGATTTCCACCAGCACACTCGGGCGTGCCAGCTCCGCCTGCAGGGTGGTGCGGGTCGGTGCCTGGCCGGGCGTGAGCCAGGCGGACCAGACATCATTCATCGGCGCAAAGCCCTCCTGAATGTTTTTCAGGTAGATCGTCGCGTTGAGCAGATGATCCTTGTCGCTGCCGGCTTCGGCCAGCAGCGCATCAATTTTGGCCAGCACCTCTTGGGTCTGGGTGGCGACGTCCTGGCCCTCGCCCGGCACCTGGCCGGAGAGGAATACCAGGTCCTGGTAGGTCACGGCGCCCGACAGGCGACTATTGCTGTTGATCCGGGTGATGGTCATTGCAGTGTCCTATGCGGCGCGGGGCGCGAGGCCCTGCATATCAATGGAAGGGGTATGCCGGCCGATCAGTTCGGCCAACAGCTGGCCGCTGCCACAGGCCAGGGTGAAACCCAGGGCGCCATGGCCAAGGTTGAGCCACAGGTTGCGGTACACACTGACGCCAATCAGCGGCACGCCGCTGGGGGTGGCCGGGCGCATGCCGGCCCATTCGATGGCCTGGCTGTAATCGCCGGCCAAGGGGAACGTCTCACTGGCCTGGCGCTTGATCAGGGCCAGGCGCTTGGGCTCAAGGCCCGTATCAAAGCCGACGATGTCGACCATCGCCGCCACCCGCAGTTGCTCACCGATCCGCGCGTAGACGATCTTGCGGTCATAGTCGGTGATGCTGATTTTCGGTGCGGCGTGCTGCTCGCCAATCGGCACGCTCAGGCTGTAGCCCTTGAGCGGATACAGCGGCAACGCAATGCCCGGCAAGGCCAACTCGGGGCTGCGCACCCCCGCCGCCAGCACCAGGTGCTGCACCGGCATCACCTCGCCACCCAACTCAATCGCCTGCACCGTGCCGTTGGCATGGCGGATGCCCGTGACTTTGCGCCCCAGCACAAACCGGCAACGACCCGACGCTTCCAGGCGTGCCGCCAATTGCTGGCAGAAGCCATGACAATCCGCCACTTCTTCATTGGGTGTGTAGATGCCCCCAACAAAATCCGTGGCCCCCAGGGTCGGTTCCAGGCGCGTGCAATCGGCCGCCGACAGCACTTGCTGTTGCAGGCGATCGAGCACCTTATTGCGAGCGTGTTCAAACGTGTGGTGGCTGCGAAACGTCACCAGCTTGCCGTTGCGTTTCCAGTCGAAACCGTCCAGCCCGTCTTCTTCGCGCCACTGCTGCAAGATGCCCTGGCTCAGGCTGGCCAGGCGCAACAAGTGGCCGGCATTGCGCTTGTTTACCGAAGCCCGGCAGGCGCCGAGGAACGAGGCCATCCAACGCCATTGCGCCGGGTCCAGGCGCGGGCGCAGCTTCAAGGGTGAATCACCGCGCAGCAGCCAGCCAATGGCTTGCAGCGGCACACCTTTGTCCGCCAGCGGCGCAACGTAGCGATAGGACAACTGGCCGCCATTGGCAAAGCTGGTCTCGCTGCCCAGGCTGTCGCGGGCCTCGACCACCGTCACGTCCATGCCGGCGCGCACCAGGGCATAGGCACTCGCCAGACCGATGACCCCACCGCCAATGATGCAAACCTGCTGAGCCATGTCGATTCCCAAGCGTTGTAATGAGCGTCCAAGGGTAGGGGCAGGTGACAGGCGCCGGACAATGAATAAAGATGGGCCACCTATAAACAAAGGTTATGGACTCGTCATGCGCTTGCGTCATATCGAAATCTTCCAGGCCATCCGCCAGACCGGCTCGGTCAGCGCCGCCGCGCAGTTGCTGCATGTCTCGCAACCGGCGGTGACCAAGGTGCTGCAACATGCCGAGCTGCAATTGGGCTTCCCGCTGTTCCTGCGCATCCGCGGCAAGCTGCAGCCCACCCCGGAAGCCCTGGCCCTGGAGCGCGAAGTCGATAAGGTCAGCGAAAGCCTGCAAGGCGTGCGGCGCCTGGCGCAGAACCTGCGGCGCGCACCCGGCCAAAGCCTGCGCATCGGCGCCACGCCAGCCCTGGCCTTGTCGCTGCTGCCGCCAGCGATTGGCGAATGGACCCAGCGCTACCCGGACATCGCCTGCGAACTGTCCAGCGCCCACAGCCGTGAGCTGGTGCAAAACCTGTTGATGCGCGAGATGGATGTGGCGCTGACCCTCAAGTCCCCGGACCATCCGGGGCTCAAGGCCCAGGCATTGGCCCACGGCGTGTTGGTAGCCCTGGCGCCACGGGGCTTCTGGCCGGCAGCGGAACTGGGCAAACCCTTGCCCTTGATGGCCCTGGCGGGCGCGCCGTTGATTGGCCTGTCGAGTGCCGACCCACTGTCGGCGCGGCTCGACAGCTACCTGGAAGCGGTCGAACCGCCGCCGCGCGTGCGGATCTCGGTGCAGACCTATTCCCTGGCCCGCGCCATGGTCGAATCCGGCGCCGGCCTGGCGGTGATCGACCCTTTCACCGCGCTGGGTGCATCCACCGACAGCACCTGCATCCGCCCCCTGGCCCCGCCGCTGCCCATCACCCTGTATGCCCTGACCCGCGCCGACGAACCGCCGCCGCATATGTTGGCGAGCCTGTTGGAGATCTTTGGCAGCCGTGCCCAGGAGCAGTTAGACCGTCTCTAAAACACCACAAAACCCATGTGGGACTGGGCTTTTATGAGAGCTGGCTTGCCTGCGATGCAGGCGCCTCGGTTCATCAGTTAAACCGCAGTGATGCTATCGCAGGCAAGCCAGCTCCCACACAAGCCAGCGGCTACAGTTTCAGAGCACGTAGCGCATGATCGCCACAAAATGCAGCAGGCTGCCGCCAATCACAAACAAGTGCCAGATCCCATGGGAATGCCTTAACCGGTGTTCCAGGGCAAAAAAGATAATCCCCACCGTGTACAACACCCCGCCCGACGCCAGCCAGATAAACCCGTCCATGCCCAGCGCGGCAATCAACGGCTTGACCGCCACCAACACAATCCAGCCCATCACCGCATAAATCACAATCGACAATATGCGCGCCTCGGAACGCGGCTTGATCTCCTGCAGGATCCCGATCACCGCCAGCCCCCAGACAATCCCGAACAGCGTCCAGCCCCACGGCCCGTGCAGGGTCACCAGGCAAAACGGCGTGTAACTGCCGGCGATCAGCAGGTAGATCGAAAAGTGGTCGACCTTCTGCATGATCGCTTTCTTGCGCCCGCGCACGCTGTGATACACCGTCGAGGCGCTGTACAGCACCAGCAGCGTAACCCCGTAGATCGCCACGCTGACGATCTTCCACGGGCTGCCGTCCATACTCGCCACCACCAACATCCACACCGCGCCGATAAAGGCTGCCACGGCGCCGAGCAAATGGCTCCAGGCGTTGAATCGTTCTCCGTGATACATGTGTCGCCGACCTCCAAAACTGCTGCGTCTACCCCATAAGGCTCAGGCCTGCCAGACGAGAGTGCAAGACCGTTATGACGACTGCGGTACAGATGGCGCTACATGGCTGGGAGCAGCGGGGTTTTGCGGGCACAATCGAACGCATTCGAATAAGAGTCATCACCATGCTGATCGACGAAGAATTCACCCTCAAGAAACTGGAAATCTTCCTGGCCTTCATGCGCACCGGCAACCTGGCCCGCGCCGCCGCCGAGTTGCAGACCAGCAATGTCAGCGTGCACCGGGCCATCCACTCCCTGGAAAACGCCCTGCGTTGCCCGCTGTTCAAACACGAAGGGCGCAACCTCACCCCGCTGGAAAGCGCCTACGTCCTCGAAGAACGCGCACAGAAGTTGGTGCAAGAGGTGGTCGACAGCGTGCGCCTGACCCGCGAAGCCGCCGGTTTCTCTGCCGAACGTTTCAAGCTCGGCGCCTTGTATTCACTGACGGTCAAGACCGTGCCGCAACTGATCATGGGCCTGAAAATCAGGCGCAGCGAGCTGAATATCGACCTGATCCTGGGCTCCAACGTCGACCTGATGTACAAGCTCAAGAACATGGAAGTGGATGCGATCCTGATCTCCCTCGACGACCAGGCCGTCGAGCCGGACTGCGCGCAGATCCAGCTGTTTTCCGACGACATCTTCCTCGCTACCCCCGCCGACTCGCCCCTGGACCGCGAACAGGAAATCGACCTGGCCCAGGTGCGCGACGCCACCTTCATCACCCTGACCCAAGGCTTCGCCACCCACCAGGACGGTGCACGGGTGTTCAAGCAGGCGGGCTTCGAGCCGAAGGTGGCGATGCAGGTCAACGACATCTTCACCCTGCTGAGCATGGTCAGCTCGGGCGTTGGCTATGCGCTGCTGCCGGGGAGGATTGCGGCGGTGTATGAGAACCGGGTCAAGCTGATCCCGTTGCAGCCACGCTACCGGTTGCAGCAGCACATTGGCGTGGTGTTCTTGAAGGCCAAGGAGCGTGATCCGAACTTACTGGCGTTGTTGGCGGAGTGTCGGATGTATGCCAATCGGCAAATTTGAAACCGCCATCGCAGGCAAGTCGAATCGTCGCACCGCAGCTCCCACATTTGAATGTATTCACACATCAAAATGCGGGGGCGGCGGTGCGACTTGCCCGCGATGAGGCCCGATCATTCAATCGAAATGTTGTGCCCTACCCCACCAACCCCCGCATCATCAAAAACAACAACGAAGGCCCCAACAAACACCCCAGCGCCGTATAAAACGCCGCCGTCAGGCAGCCATAAGGCACCAGCTTCGGATCAGTCGCCGCCAACCCGCCAGCCACACCGCTGGAGGTGCCCATCAACCCGCCAAAGATCACCGCACTGCGCGGGCTGTTCAGGCCGATCAGCGGCGCGACGAACGGGGTCATTACCATCACCAAAATGGCCTTGATCAACCCCGCCGCAATCGACAGTGCCATCACCTCGGAACTGGCGCCAATCGCCGCCCCGGTCACCGGCCCGACGATATAGGTCACAGCACCCGCGCCGATGGTGGTCAGGCTCACCGCATCGGTATAACCAAACGCCATGGCCACCCCGACGCCGGCGATAAATGACGAACCGACGCCGACAAACAACGCCAGCACCCCCACATACCCGGCGCGTTTGAGTTCATCGACGCTCACACCAAACGCGGTGGCGACGATGGCAAAGTCCCGCAGCATCGCCCCGCCCAGCAGGCCGATGCCCGACAGCAGCGGGATATCCACCACGCCCTTGGCCCCGCCGGTAAACGCACCGCCCACATAGGACAACACCAGCCCCAGCAGGATCGCGATGGCCGAGCCATGCAGGCGGCCTTTGGTGAAGTTGTCGCTGATCCAGTAGGACACCCACATGGTCAGGCCGATCACCGCAAAACCACTGATCAGGCCGTAGCCGGTGATGACTTTCATCAAGGATTCGTACATGGCGCTCACCCTGCCGACTTGGTGGGAACGACCGCATCCGGCTCACGGTTGCCGATGCGTACCAGCACCGGCACCAGGGCAAATGCCACCACCACCGCACTAGCACCGGCGAGGATCGCCATGGGGCCGCCACTGATCGCGCCATACACGTTTTGCTGGGCTGCCATGGCCACCACAATGGGAATGTACACCGCCGCCCAGAAGCTCACGCCCTGCTCGGATTTGCCGGTAAACAGGCCACGCTTGCCGAGGTAACTGCCCAGGCCGATCAGCAGCAACATCGCGATTCCCACCCCGCCGACGTTGGCCGGAATGCCCATCCATTTGCCCAACAGCTCGCCGACAAACAAGCCTGCAAGGGTACACAAGGCCAGAAACGCCACACCGTAAATAATCATGCTGGTAGTCCTCTTGATGCTTGATCGAAATTGTTGTTTTTGTGCTTCGAAAGCCAAGCTCACGCTTTATCGGTGGTGGCGGCCCTCCTGTTCCAGCAGGGCCTGCAAGGTGTCCAGGCGCGCGCCTTCGAAGGCGATCACGGTGCCTTGCTCAAACACACGCCGCGCCAGGCCAGTGAGGACTGCGCCCGGTGGCAGTTCGATCTGCAGGCGTACACCACGCTCATAGGCGCTTTGCACGGTGCCGCGCCAATCGACGATGCGGCACATGTTGAACGCCAGGTCGTCGCGCAACTGCGCGGGATCACGGATCGGCCGCGCCCGGGTACTGCTCAGGTAAGTGATGGCCGGCGCATGGAGCGCAACCTTGGCGAATGCCTCGGCGAGGGCCTCGGCCGGCTGCTCCAGCAGAGCGCAGTGGGACGGCACGCTGACGGCCAGGCGCTTGGCCACGGCCTGGCCTTTGACACGATCCGCGACACGCTGCATGCCGGTATCGCTGCCGGCAATCACGCACTGGTTGTCGGCATTGATATTGGCCAGGTACACCGGGGTTTGCGTGCTGTGGACCTCGGCGAGCACGCTTTCGACGGTGGATAACTCCAGGCCGATCAGTGCGGTCATGCCATAGCCCTGTGGATAAGCGTGCTGCATCAGTTCACCGCGCAGGCTGACCAGCCGGAGCGCATCGGCAAACTCCAGGGCGCCCGCGATCACCGCCGCCGGATAGGCCCCGATGGACAGACCCGCCACGTAATCCGGGATGCGTTGCAATTGCCGGGCATGGGCCACGCCGGCGATCAGCAGGCACAGTTGCACAGCGCGGGTGCTGGCCAGGGCGTGCGCCGAATCGAGCTGGCGCACATCTTCGACCAACGCATCACTGGCCTCATCAAGGACACTGGCGGGCAGTTGCTGGAGCATGCCCGGACGCTGGGCGCCCTGCCCCGGAAACACCAGGAGGCTGCTCATGCCACCGCCTGCCAAGGGTCGCTGACCAAGTGCGCACCGCTGGCGTTTTTCAGCAGCACACGCCGCGCTGGGCCGGCCCATTCGCGCAAGGCGACGGCGCCATATGGGGTTTGCAATTGCAGGTCCACGGCACACGGCGCGGTGTCCAGAATCGCCAACAGACCCTCGGCATCGCCGCGATCAAGACGCTCGGGAGTGCGCAGCAGCAGATCCAGATCGCTCTGGGCATGCAGCGCTTCAATGCCCGTGGCCAACTCGAACCCCGCGCTGCCGGTCACGCCCCAAGCCTCTTGCGCCAGCACCGGCCGCAGTTGATCGAGGGCGCGCAACGCCGGTAGATCCCGGGGCGAAATCACCCCGCGCAGGGCCTCGGGTGTCACTCGCCGTTGCACAGCCGCCAGGGGCATCACGGCCGCAAAACGCTGCTCGCGCAAACGCCCACGCACCCCCACCGCCACGTAGCCCGGTTCGGCCAGCGCCCGGCGTACCACCACCGGCTGCCCCGCCCCGATCACCGCCAGTACCCAGGCCGGTGCGTCAGCAGGCAGGTGCGCCGGGGTCATGCCCCAGAGCAAGTCGTGGGCGTTCACCATTGTTCCCGCAGCAGTTGGCGCACATGGCTGGACGCGGCACGGTTGGCGGCGCCCAGGCGCCCGCGCAAATCGCGCACGCCGCTGTTCTGCACATCCTTGATCGCCTGCACCAGGCAATCCCTGACCCGCGCCAGGTCGTCGACGGTAGGCTGTTCGATCTGGCTGACCGTCAGGGTTTCCCAGAGCAAGCCGAGGCTGGCATAGCTGTCGATGTCATAGGCCATGGGCGGCACGCTGGCGGCCAGGGCTTCCAGTTCTTCGACACTGCGCAGGGTCACCCGCGCCGCCGAGGCTTTGCCCATGGCGTGCACCATCACCCCAGGGTCGCGCAGGGCGATCAGGCGATTGGCCTGGTAGCCATGGGCGAGAAACGCCCCGGACATGGCCTTGCCCACCAGCAACCCGATCACCGGGTGCCCGGCCAGGCGCGCGCGGGCATAACTGTCTGCCGCCGCCGCCAGGGCTTGATGGATGCCCAGGGCTTCTTCGCGACGGCCATAGGCCTGGCTGGGCACGTCGACGATGGCAACAATCGGGCGTTGATCGCCGCTGGCGACGGCTTCATCCACCGCCTTGGCCAGGCCCCAGCCTTCGAGCAAACCGACTTCCCCCTGGCGCGCCCGCGGGAAGCGGTTGGCAGCATCCGGCACTACCGCGATAAAGCGCACGGCCTGCTCGCCGAGCACGCCATCGGCGACTTTCAACGACGCCGGCAAACCCGCCACTGGCGCTACGCCGGCGCTCAATGCGTTGAACCACTGCAAGCCTCTCATGGACGTTCTCCCTGATACAGGTCGCGAACCGTCGCCGGCTCGATCTGCGGTTCGGCGTCCAGCTCAGCCAGGCGCGCCAGGTAATAGTCGGCCTGACGGCTGCGTTGCACTGCCGGCAAACCTTGCTGCAACAGTTCACTGATCTGCTGGCGGATCTGCGCCACATCGTCCGCCACATAACGGTCGGCCAAGCCGCTGTTGAAACGCTGCTCGCCGCCGGTCAGGCTCCAGATAAAGGGCCGGTCACGGGAGTCGTATTCTTCAAGGCCGGCTTCCTGTTCGATCACTTGTGGGCCGTTCAAGCCCAGGCGTGCTTCGCGGGTCACCAGCAAGTAACTGCACAGGCCAGCAGCGATGGACATGCCGCCAAAACAGCCCACGCTGCCGGCCACCACGCCGATCACCGGCTGGTACTGGCGCAGGTCGACAATCGCGGCGTGGATATCGGCAATCGCCGCCAGCCCGAGGTTGGCTTCCTGCAAGCGCACGCCGCCGGTTTCCAGCAGCAACACAGCCCGCGTGGGAATGCCGTTGCGGTTGTCCTCGGCGGCCAGTTCCAGGGCACCGGCGATTTTCGCGCCGCCCACTTCACCCAGGCTGCCGCCCTGGAAGTTGCCTTCGATGGCCGCAATCACCAGCGGCAGGCCGTCGAGCGTGCCCTTGGCGATCACCACCCCATCGTCGGCCTGCGGCACCACGCCCTGGCGACTCAACCACGGCGACATCACGCGCTGGAACGGGTCGATCAGTTCACGGTAGCTGCCGGCATCCAGCAAGGCCTTGGCCCGCTGGCGGGCACCGAGTTCGACGAAGCTGTGCCTATTGAGTAAATCAGTCATGGCCAAGCTCCTCGAAACCTTGCTCCAGGCGCAAACGCACCACGCCGGGGGTGGCGCCAAAATCGTGGATCTGAATGTTCAAGGCCGGTGGGGTCTGTTCCTGGAAGATCCGCTGGAACAGGTGCTGCCAGCGTTGCTCGGCGCCGTTGACCGAGGTTTGCACCTGGATGCTCAAGGTGCCCGCCGTACCTGGTTCCAGCAACACTTCAAGGTCGCCGGAACCGACGCAACCCACCAGCGCGCGGCCTTTGGGCGGCTGCCCGGCGGGGAATTCAAAAGATAGGGTTTCCATCAAAACGCTCCGTCGCAAGACTCGATGCGGTCGATAAACAGGCACGCGGCCAACAGGTCGGCGGCGCCACCGGGGGAGGCATTCAGCGCCAGCAGTTGCTGGTCCAATTCATTGAGGCGACGCCGCCCCGCCAGGCTCGCGCTGCCGCCCGCATCCAACACGGCCTGGGCGCCTAGTTGCATGGCCTGCAGGCCGTCGGTGCCGGCGCGGTAGAGCACGCAGGTGTCGGCCAGTTGGGTCATGATCGCCAACAGTGCGTCGAGGCGCGCGTTCTGCTCGCCGTGGTGCTGCAGGCGGCTTGCATGCAGTTGCGGCAGGCCGCGTTGCAGCACGGCGGGGAAGCCCAGTTGCGCTTCTTCGCGGGCGCCACGCACGCCATAGCGTTGCGCGACTTGCGCGCCATGGCTGAGCGGTTGCGGTGCAAAACGGTCATTGAGCAGGGCCAGGCGCGCAGCCCGCAGGCTCAGGGCACTGGCGTGACGGGAGGTGGGGTCCAGCGCGGCAGCGGCCACCAGCAGACCGAGGGCCCAGATCGCGCCACGGTGGGTGTTCACGCCCTGGGTAGTGGCGAGCATCGCCTGCTCGCCTTCGCGGCCGATACGGCCGAGGGCTTCGCGCAGCGGCAGGCCAATTTCACCCAGGGCAATCGCCGCTTCGGCCATTTCCTTGAAGGCCGGCCACAGGGACAGCGCCGAGGCGTGCATCAGGCCCAGGTGTAGATCCTGATGGGCGCCATTGCCGCGCCGATCCACCAGCGCCGGTTTGGGCGACAGGTCCGCTTCGTCGATCAGCGCCTCGACCGCCAGGTCCGCCAGTTGCTCGGCCAGGGTCAGTGTGTGCAGTTTGAGTGCGTGCATTTACCAGCTCCTGAACTTGGCGGGCGGGTTGTACAGGCCACCGGACCAGTCCACCAGGTCGGCCACGCTTTTGGCCGCCAGCAGTTCGCGGGTGGCATCGGTGCGGCGGATCCCGAGGTCTTCGGGCAAGGCGATCAGGCCTTCGCGGCGCATGCGCGCGGTGTCCTTGGGGTTGTGGCGCAAGCCGATGACGGTCACCCCGGCGACCGCCGCGATCATCGCCTGGCGCTCTTCCAGGGAGCGCGCCTTGTACAGGTAGGCGATGCCTTCTTCGGTGAGCAAGTGGGTCACGTCGTCGCCGTAAATCATGATCGGCGCCAGGGGCATGCCGCTTTTGCGCGCCACTTCCACCGCGTCGAGGGTGTCGACGAAGGTCGGTTTGCCGCCCTCCTGGAAGGTCTCGACCATTTGCACCACCAGTTTTTTGCCGCGTTCCAGCAAGGCTTCGGGGGCGTCGTCATGGCGCATGTCGAGCCAGGCCGGGGTGCCGTGGCGGCGCCCGCGCGGGTCGTGGCCCATATTCGGCGCGCCACCAAACCCGGCGAGCCGGCCACGGGTCACGGTGGACGAATGACCGTCACCATCCACCTGCAAGGTGGCGCCGATAAACAGGTCCACCGCGTATTGCCCCGCCAGTTGGCAGAACATCCGGTTGGAGCGCAACGAGCCATCGCGACCGGTGAAGAACACATCCGGGCGCGCGGCGATGTAGTTTTCCATGCCCAGTTCGGTGCCGAAGCAATGCACGCTTTCGACCCAGCCACTTTCGATGGCGGGGATCAGCGTCGGGTGCGGGTTGAGGGTCCAGTTGCGGCAGATCTTGCCTTTAAGGCCCAGGGACTCGCCGTAGGTCGGCAGGATCAGTTCAATCGCGGCAGTGTTGAAACCAATGCCATGGTTCAGCGACTGCACATTGTGTTTTTCGTAGATGCCACGGATCGCCATCATCGCCATCAACACATGCACCGGCTTGATATGCCGGGGGTCGCGGGTGAACAGCGGTTCGATATAGAAGGGTTTGTCGGCCACCACCACGAAATCCACCCAACTGGCCGGGATGTCCACACGGGGCAAGTCGCTGACGTCGTCGACCAATTGGTTGACCTGCACGATGACGATGCCATCGCTGAAGGCCGCCGGTTCGATCAGCGCCGGGGTGTCTTCGGTACTGGGGCCGGTGTAGATATTGCCGGCGCGGTCGGCCATAAAGCCGGCGGACAGCACCACGTTGGGGATCAGGTCTACGACCAGTCGCGCATAGAGTTCGATGTAGGTGTGGATCGCGCCGACTTCCAGCAGGCCATCTTCAAGGAGCTGGCTGATGCGCAGGGATTGGGTGCCGGCAAACGAGAAATCGAGTTTGCGTGCGATGCCCTTTTCAAACAGGTCCAGGTGCTCGGAACGCCCGACGCTGGGCATGATCATGTGCAAGTCATGGAGCACGGCCGGGTCGGCCTTGGCCAGGGAGCGCGAGAGAAAGTCAGCCTGCTTCTGGTTATTGCCCTCCAGCACCACCCGGTCGCCGGGCAGGATCAGGGCTTGCAGGGCCTCGACGATCCGGTCGCTGGGCAGCACGGCCCCGTCGGCAAACGCCTGCACCAGCCCGAGCCGCCGCCGCTTCTCGTCGCGGCGCCGCGTCCAGCGCGAGTCGGGGGTTATTGTTGTTGTCATGATCGCTCCACGGGTTCGCTGTCGTGGAGCTCACCATAGGAGTGAATCGGGGGGGTATCAATCAAGCTCGGTGGTGGACTGTTACGGTTGGAGTAACGGTCAGGAGCGCCGCCATTCCATGCGCTGGCGCCACACGGTCCAGCCCATCGCAATGCCCGCTACGCCATGGAACCCCAGCACCGCCGCCAGGCTCCAGCTCACCAGCCCCCAAATCGCCTGCACGTACACGGGCAGCAGAAACAGCAACAGCCCAAACAACACGGCCACGCCCAGCTGTTCCCACTTCATCAACCGACGCAGATAGGAGACGATCGCACAGCCCGACGCTGCGCCCAGGAAAGCCAGCAACAGGCCAGTGACTTCCTGCCCCGACACCACGGGCCAATCCAGGAGCCACAAGAGCAGGCAGATAGCAGCCAACACCAGTGAACACACCAGGATAAACACGAACAGGTATTCAAAGACCGTCAGGCCCCAGTTCCGGATGCTTGTAAGGCTCTGTTCAATTTCGGCCTTGCTTGGCCTTTTCGAAATGGCCACCGCAAGCAGGCCCGAGCCCAAACCGCCGAGGCTCATGACCACTAGGTTGATCACAACATCCTTGATTTCTTTGCCTGTGTCGCTAAGCACGAGGGTTTCCAGGTACCCCAGAATAAACACCGCGCCCACCACCGAAATCCCGAAGCCTACGAGCTTGCCGCGCCGTGTCGGGTACTTCATCGTCGCGCAGGCAGTGAGCACCAACACCAGGAACCACAACAGCAAAGCACCGGTAAACGGAGTGAGGTTGTACAGCCAGGCAAATACGTCAAATAGCCACATTGTGTTGTTGCTTCCACCGAAAGACTCCTTGGGTTATCGGCGGATTTACGTGGGGCTTTACCCGAGCAGGCATCAGTCCCAAAAAGGGAACGAACGGTCCCTTTCTGGGACTGATCAAGTTTTACGCAGCGGCCGCAGGCGATATTTGCTCCAGCGCACGCTCGACCAGCAGTTGGCCCAGTTCGGTCATTTGTTGGATGGCCAGGAGTACGCCGCGCTGGGCGCCGTTGAGCTCAAAGGCCAGGGCGCAGGCCAGGGCGTTGAGGGAGGCGAGGGTTTCGCTGGCGTTGACCAGCAGGGTTTCGGTGTTCTGGTGTGGGTTGACGGTGAAGATACTGGATGAGGTAGGTGGGTTGGGGGTGGGTTTGATCATGGTGAACATCTCCGATATGTGAAGGAGACTGACACCACTTGCTTGCACGCAAATCGGGTGGCAGCTGTGCGCAGGTGTGCAAGACCGGGCATATCGGCCCCCGGCAGACCCGAAGGTCTCCCACGCACAGCCGCCATAACAAACACAGCAGGCAAAAAAAATGCCCGTTGAATGGCTATGGGCGTTGGTGCGCCGATATGTAACCGGACTTGCACGTCCGTGTCACCGTTTTTTGCGATGACCGACCAAGCCTAGGCGCGAAGGCGGCGAGCGACAAGTTCATGGGCGGCGCGAAAACGTGCGGGAAAAATCTGAAGGAATCATGCCGCACGATCATTCCTACAGGTTTTGGGGGTTGTTGCTCGGACATCGCGTCACTCGCCTTTGGGATTTGAATCATCTCACCGACAAAGCATGATGAATACGGTCATTGTGGGAGCTGGCTTGCCTGCGATGCAGACGCTTCGGTGTGTCAGTTAAACCGAGGTGATGCTATCGCAGGCAAGCCAGCTCCCACACAAGCCAGCTCCCACATTGGGTCTTCAGAGGTGCTGAGAACGGGGGTTCAGGCCAGGCCAGCTTCGACCAGCAGCGCTTCCAGCCCCATCAGGTCCGGTACTTTCGCCACATGCTCGCCGACCTGTACCGCCGCCAGTTCCAGCGGCGACAGGGGGACGTCCACATAACTCAGTTGGCTGTCGAGCTTGTACGAGCGGGGAATGCCCTGGATCACCAGCGCAATAAACTTCAATGTCGGGCGCCCGCCCAGGGCGTTGAGCACGACGATTCGTGCGCGTTCGCTGACGACGCTGGTGCCACCGCAGGCCGCTTCAAAGCTGATCAGGGGCAGTTGCTGGTCGCGCCAGGTCACTGGCCGCAAGTACCACGGCGGGGCGTCGCTGGCCGGTTCGCCGCGCTGGAAGTCGATCAGCTCGGCCACCGCCACGTTGGGCAGCAACAGGTGGCGGTCGGCCAGGGGCAGCAGCAAGCCGGTGAGTTGACTGGTGCGGTGGTCAAGCATGTTTCGGGCTCCAGTAGGCGATGCTTTCGAGCAACACCGACTCTTGATAGGGCTTGCCAAGGTAGTCGTTGACGCCAATCGCCATGGCCCGGTCGCGGTGTTTCTGGCCGGTGCGCGAGGTGATCATAATGATCGGCAGGCGCGCGAGCCGCGGGTCGTTGCGCACCTGGATCGCCACTTCAAAACCATCCATGCGCGGCATTTCGATGTCCAGCAACATCAGGTCGGGGGTGTGTTCTTCAAGCAAGGCGATGGCGTCGATGCCGTCCTTGGCGGTCAGTACGTTCATGCCGTTGCGTTCCAGCAGGCGGCTGGTGACTTTGCGTACGGTCACCGAATCGTCCACCACCAGCACCAGCAACCGCTGTTTTTTCTGCGGCTCGTTGACCGCCAATGCGGTGTCCGCCGCCTGGGCCGGCAAGGCCGGGGCCAGGGCGCGGATATGCGCCAGCAGGTCGATGATCAACACCACCCGGCCATCGCCGAGGATGGTCGCCCCCGACAGCCCCTGCACCGCCGCAAACTGCGGGCCGAGGCCCTTGACCACGATTTCCCGGGTACCGGCCATGTCGTCCACCTGCACCGCAATGTACCGCTCGTTGCACTGCATCAGCAGCACCGGCAGCGGCTGGCTTTGCCCCAACAGCTTGGGCCGGGCCACGGTGTGCAGCAACTCGCCCAGGTAATACAACTCGTAGTGCTGGCCGGCGTATTCATACACCGGCGGGTCCAGTTGGTAATGCCCTTCCAGCTCATTGGGCAGCACGCGCACCAGGCCCTGGATGGTGTTCAGCGGAATCGCGTACTGATCCTCAAAACACTGCACCATCAATGCCCGGTTGACCGACACGGTAAACGGCAGGCGAATGCGAAAGTGCACGCCCTGCCCCGGTGTGGAGTCGATCACCATGCTGCCGCCCAGTTGGCGCACTTCTTCATGCACCACGTCCATGCCCACGCCGCGCCCGGAAATCTGGGTGATTTTTTCGGCGGTGGAAAAGCCCGGCTGCAAGATGAACTGCAACACGTCGCGGTCGCTGATCTCCATCTCCGGGTCCAGCAGGCCGCGCTTGATCGCCTTGCGCCGCACCGCATCCAGAGGCACGCCCGCACCGTCGTCACGCATGTCGAAGATGATGTCGCCGCCTTCGTGGCTCAGGTCCAGGGTGATCCGGCCCTTCTCCGGCTTGCCCGCCAACAACCGCGCATCCCGCGATTCCAGGCCATGGTCGACGGCGTTGCGCAGCATATGTTCCAGGGGCGCAGCCATGCGTTCCAGCACGTTGCGGTCCATCTCGCCCTCGGCATTGCCGACCACGAATTCCACGTCCTTGCCCAGCTCGCCGGCCACTTGCCGCACGATACGCTTGAGGCGCGGCAGCATGCGCTCGAACGGCACCATGCGCGTGCGCATCAGGCCCTCTTGCAGCTCGGTGTTGATCCGCGCCTGTTGCTGCAACAGGTTTTGCGCGTCCTGGTTACGCTGGTCGAGGGTCTCCTTGAGGTCCAGCAGGTCCGAGGCTGACTCGGACAACGCACGGGACAACTGTTGCAACTGAGAATGACGATCCATTTCCAGCGGGTCGAATTCTTCATAGCCCAGGCGCTCGGTTTCGGCGTGCTGACGGCTGAGGATGCGCCCCTGGGTCTCGGTATCGAGGCGGCGCAGTTGGTCGCGCATACGCTCGATGGTGGTTTCCACCTCGCTGAGGGCGGCGCGGGCATCGTTGACCTGCTGCTCGATACGCCCACGGAAAATCGAGGTTTCACCGGCCAGGTTGACCAGATCATCCAGCAGCTCGGCAGAGATTTTCACCATGTCCGCGCCCGGCTCGCTGGCTGCCGGCGCTTCCGGTTTGCTGGCGACCATGGCGACCGGTACCGCCTGGTCTTCGCTGGGCTGGACCAGGCTTTTGATGCGTTCGATCAGGCGTTCCACCGAGCCGACCGGCAACCCCGCCGCCACCGCCTCGACCATCTGCGCCAGACGGTCATGGCAGCCTTGCAGCAGCGCGAACAGCTCGCTGGTGGGCGCCAGCAAGCCCGCCGACAGGCCTTCGTAGAGAAACTCCAGCTCATGGGCCAGGTCACCGATCGGGCCGATTTCGACCATGCGCGCGCCGCCCTTGAGGGTGTGCAGGTCGCGCAGCAGGGTCTCGACTTCCTGACGGCCCTGGGGCTCGGCCTGCCAGCGCAACAGCGCGGCGCCGGAGCTGTCGAGGATGTCGGCCGCTTCTTCAAGAAAGATATCCAGCAGCTCGGGATCACTGCCGGCCCCCTGCGCCTCGGGTGCAGTGGGCGCCGCGACCGGCGCAGCGTTCTGGCGCACCTCGCGCAAGCGGCTGATCAGGGCGTTGGAGTCGCTCAGGGGTTGCTGCTCTTGCAACTGCTCCAACTGCAAGGCCAGGTGTTCGTGGCTGTCCATCAACACTTGCGCTATTTCACCGGAGTAGCTGTAGCGCCGGTCCACCAGGCCCTCGTAAAGGCTTTCCAGTTCCTGGGCCAGATCGCCCACCGGGCCGATTTCGGCCATGCGCGCGCCGCCGCGCAGGGTATGCAGGTCCCGTTGCAGGGACGACAGCGGCGCCACGCCGTCGGGCTCCAGCAACCAGCGTTTGAGGGACTGCCCGGCGCTGTCGAGGATATCCACCGCTTCCTCAAGGAAAATCTCGACGATTTCATCGTCCACCGCCCAGTCCTGTTGCAACTGCGTGGTGGCCGCCCCCAGTTCGGCAATGCTCAATGCGCGGCTGCCGTCGGTTTTGATCAGGCCGGTGGCGCTGGGGTCCAGCCCTTCATCGAGCAACTCGCGCAAGGCTTTCATGCGCGCCGGCGCCGGGCTGACTTCCTGGCCGGCGGCCAGTTGGTCGAGCATGTTGATCAGGGCTTCATGGGCCTGCTCGGCCTCCTGGAAAAACCGCTCGCTGACCGCCAGGCTGCTCTCTTCCACTGCGCCATAGAGGTCGAGCAAGGCTTCGCACAGCTCATCCATCGGGTGCAGGTCGGCCAGGTGCGCGCCCTCACCCAGGGTGGTCAGCTCGTCCAGCAATGCGCTGAGTTCCTGGCGCTCGCCAGGGTGTTGCTGCCAGCGCCGCAGCAGGCTTTCGGCGTCGAGCAGGATGTCCATGCCCTGGGCCAGGAAGTTGCTGATCAAGTGTGGGTCGCGCTTGACCCGCAGGCCGGCGCTCGGCGCATTGAGCACCGCTTCGAGATGGCTGTCGAGGTGCGCCTGGGTGCGCTTGATCAAGTCGGCCGCGCCGTTGATGGGCACCAGAGGATCGCTGTCCAACTGGCGCAGGCCGCGCTGGAACAAGGCTTCGCCCTCCAGCAGCAGTTCGATTTCATCCAGGTCCAACGGCAAGCGATGGGCCTTGTATTCACGGGTCAGGTGGTCCAACGGCCGCGCCAGTTCGGCGATGGGCAGCACCCCCGCCATGTAGGCGCTGCCCTTGAGGGTATGCAGGGCGCGTTGCAACTCATCGCTGACGGGCAGCGGCATCTGTTCGGTGGCCTGGTGCAAAAACTGGTTGAGGCTGTCCAGGTGGCTCTGCGCTTCGTTGCGGAAAATTTCCAGCAGCAGCGGGTCGAGTGCGCTGTCGTCCGGCTCCATGGCTTCGGGTAACGGCGCGCCACTGGCCAGGGCATGGGCGCGCGCGGCAAGCAGGTCGACATCATCGCGCTGGCGCTGGGCGTCGGCGGCGAACTCGGCGATCAGCGCCGGCAAGAGCACCAGCACATCATCCAGTACGGCCTGGACCTCGGCACCCGGCGCGACCACCCGCTCGAGCACGCGGTTCAGCAGGTTTTCCACGGCCCACGCCAGCTCCGCCAGCACCAGGGCTCGCACCATGCGCCCACTGCCCTTGAGGGTATGGAAGGCACGGCGCATATCGCTCAGGGCGGTCTTGTCTTCGAGGCTGGCAGCGCCTTGGGGTATCAAGCGCTGCAGCACTTCCAATACTTCGGCGGTTTCTTCCAGGAACACTTCGCGCAGTTCATCATCCACCGACTCTTCGTCGGCCGGTGGCGGCAACAGGCTGCCCGGGCGTTGCAGTGCCGGCGGGTTGAGGCGCGGCGTCGGGCTGGCGAGCGCCTGTGCCAGTGTCTGGGTGTTATCCGTGGTTTCATCGCTCAACGCCGAGCGCTCCTGGCGCCAGGTCTGCTGGGCCTGCAGCAGCGCGTAACCCAGCGCCGCGAGGCCTTCGTAAGCGATGTCCAAGACACGTTCGCCGGGCGCATCCGGGTCCTGGAGCATGCGTTCGAGGTAGTGCTCCAGGCTGGTGAGCACGTCGGCAAGATGCTCGAGTTGTGCCGCAGAGGGCGCAGTGTCCTGGACCATCAACTGCTCATCCACGTAGTCATTAAAACCACGCATCAGGCTCGCCGCACGGGGCAGCGGAATCATTGCCAGGGCGCCACGCACCTGGGTCAGCAGCTCTGGCAGGGATTCCAGACGTTGTGTATCCCATTGCGCCTCAAGGCAGTCAATGATCAACTCCCGCGCCTGCTTGAGGCACTGGCACGATTCCTTGATCACCAACTGGTGGATCTGGGTCAGGTCGGTGGTGGGCAGGCGGCTGTCTTCACGGTTTTGCGGCTCGACAGTGCCGACCATCCCGGCCAGGGTCGCCTCGACATAAAGCAGGGCCCCGGCGACATCCATCAACACCGCGTCGTTGGGCTCGCGCTGCCCCTGGGCCAGGCCCTGGACCACCGCCAACTGATCGATGATGACTTTGCGCGGCTGGCCAAAGCCAAGCACCGCCAGGGTATCGGCGATCTGGCGCAAGGGCGCCAACAGGCTGTCGAGGTCCGCGATGTGCTGGCGGTCACTGCGCACAAACAGGTCCAGGCGTTCCTTGACCCGCACCAACTCCTCACACAACGCGCCGAGCACCGAGCCCATGGCATTGCGGTCCGGCCCGGCCAGGCGCGCGCGCTCGGCATCGACCACGGTGCTGTCGGGCAAGGCTTCATCCAGGCCGTAGCGTTCCTTGAGGCTTTGCATGCGCGGCGTCGGCCGGGTGACTTTGGCGATATAAAACAGCAGGCTCTTGAGCAACTGGTCCGGTGCCGGGCTGTTGATCCCTTCGATGCCCTGGGTTTGCAGGCGCTTGAGCACCTTGTCGCAGCTCTTGAGCAGGCTGCGCAATGCCGGGCTATTGGCGATCACGCCAGTGAGCATGCCTTCGGCCAGCGCCGAGGTGACTTGCCACAACGGCAGCAATGGCGCGCCGTGACACAGTGCTTCCAGTTGGGCGAAGACCCGTGCCATGTCTTCCAGGTTGCTCGGGCCGTGATCTTCACGCAGCAGCCCGGCCAGGCCCTGTTGCAGCATTTGCCGCCAGTGCTGCAGTTGCTCGGCAAAGTCGGCCGGTGCCCGCTGGGCCAGGGCGTCATCGGGCAGCGGGGCAATCACCAGCAGTTGCGGGCTGAACAGGCTGGTTTCCGAGAGCAGGCTTTTGCCATGCACGCTGCGCAGGTCGTTGAGCAGCGGCAACACCACCAGGGGCAGGTCGCGCCGGGCGCTGTGCACGCGGTCCAGGTACAACGGCAGTTGCCCGAGGGCCTGTTGCAGCAGGCGGATACCTTCTTCGCGCTGGCTGACGTGCCCGGCTTGCAGGGCCTGGGCCAGATGCTCCATTTCTTCGGCAAGCAGTGCCGCGCCGTAGAACTCGACCATCTGCAGGGCGCCGTGGACCTGATGAATGCCCTCCAGGCACTGCGCGAGGGCTTGCTCGCTGGCGTCGTCGGCAAAGGCGTCCAGTGCCGCACGGGCCTGCTTCAGGGTATCGGCGATCTCGCCCTTGACCCATTCGAGGGCGACGTAGTCGTGCCGGTCAACCATAACGACTCCGGAGTGAGTTAACACCGCAATACAAATGTGTGAGCTGACCCACCGCTATCGCAGGCAAGCCAGCTCTCACAGGGGTTTTGTGCAGGTGTTGAGAGGGCATGTCATTCATCGGTCTTGCGCACGGGCGGCAAGGTGAAGCCCGATACCGAGCGGCGCAACTGGCTGGCCATTTTGGCCAGGTTGCCAATGCTTTCGGCGGTGGCCGTGGAGCCCGATGAGGTTTGGCTGGTGATCTGCTGGATCACGTTCATGGTCAGGGAGATCTGCCCCGCCGACGAGGTTTGCTGCTGCGCCGCGTTGGAGATGCTCTGGATCAGCGCGGCCAGGGTCTTGGACACCCCTTCGATTTCTTCCAGGGCCACCCCGGCGTCCTGGGCCAGCCGCGCGCCGCGCACCACTTCGGTGGTGGTCTGCTCCATGGAAATCACGGCTTCATTGGTGTCGGTCTGGATCGCCCGCACCAGGTTCTCGATCTGCCGGGTGGCGGCCGACGAGCGCTCGGCCAGGCGCTGCACCTCATCGGCCACCACCGCAAAGCCGCGCCCGGCGTCACCGGCCATGCTCGCCTGGATCGCGGCGTTGAGGGCAAGGATGTTGGTCTGGTCGGCGATATCGTCGATCAGGCTGACGATATCGCCAATTTCCTGGGACGATTCCCCCAGGCGCTTGATGCGTTTGGCGGTGTCCTGGATCTGTTCACGGATGTTGTCCATACCGTGGATGGTGTTGTGCACCACCTCGTTGCCCTTGTTGGCGATCTCCACCGAACGTTCGGCCACGGCCGAGGACTCGGCGGCGTTGGCCGATACCTGGTCGATGGATTGGGCCATCTGGTTGATCGCCGTGGAGGCTTCGGCGATCTGCTGGGCCTGGTGCTCCGAGGCCTGGGCCAGGTGCATGGCGGTGGCCTGGGTTTCCTGCACCGCACCGGCCACTTCACCGGCAGTGAGGTTGATGGTCGCCACCAGGTCACGCAACTGGTCCACCGAGTAGTTGATGGAATCGGCGATGGTGCCGGTAAAATCTTCGGTCACCGAGGCGGTCACGGTGAGGTCGCCGTCGGCAAGGTCTTCGATTTCGTCCAGCAGGCGCATGATCGCGTTCTGATTGCGTTCGTTTTTCTCGGCGGTTTCGCGCAACTGACGATTGGTCTCGCGCACCATCACCAGGCCGATCAGGATAATCGAGGCCAGCGCCAGCAAGCCCAGGGCATAGCCGCCGATGGTGTCGAGGGTGCGCCCGCCGGCCAGGTTTTCAAAGCCGGTGGCCAGTTGCGAGGCTTCATCGAGCAGGGTCTGCGAGAGGCTGAAGATGTTGCTCGCCGAGGCGCGCACCTGGAACAGTTGTGGCGAGGTTTCGAGGATTTCATCCACGGAGCCGGAGACAAACTCGAACAGCTCGGCAATTTCCGCCAGGCGCGCCCGGGCGTCCGAGTCTTGCACCTCGCTGATCTTCAGGCCGGCACTGCCCTGGAGCATACCGGCCAGGACCTGGCCAAAACGGTTGGCGTCGCGGCCAAAGGCGTCGGCGGCCTTGACCGCCGTGTCATCTCCCGCCAGCACCGTGTTGACCGCTCCCAGGATGCGCTCGGCCAATAGCGACTGGCGCTGGGCCACCGCCACCTGGCTGGCGGGCGCGCCGCGCTGCAGCAGGATCTCGACGACCTTTTCCGACTCGATCTGTAATTGCGGCACGGTTTCGGCCAGGGTCGCCGCCACTTGATGCAGGGACAGCACCGTCTGCTCGCTGGCCAGGATCACGTCGGTGTTCTTCAGCAAGGCTTCCCAGTCATGCTGCACGGCGCGCATTTCGCTGCGCACGGCAGCGGGTGCCGCGGGCAGGCCGGTGGCCGGGTCGCCTTTTTTCAGGTAACCCCAGCGCTGGGCAAAATCATTGCGCGCCTCACTCAGCAGCTTGAACGCGGCGGCCTTGCCGGCGGCGGCCTCCGTGGCGTTCTTGGCAATGCGCTGGGACAGCACCCGCAGCTCGCCGGCGTGGCCGATGTACTGCTTGTCGTAGGTGGACTGGGTGTTGAGGTACGCGAAGTTGGCGAACAGCAGCATGATGAAGATGATCAGCGCGATAAACAGCACGATGATCTGCGAACGGCTACGGGAGGCTTCCTGCGGTTTGACGGGGGTGGCGGTGCTCATGCGGCAACATCCAGAAAGCCCGGGGCCTGGGCCAGGGCGAAGGGGCTGAAGACCTGCCACAGCGGGTCGCCGCTGAACTGGCCTTGGATAAACGCGGCGCTGGCGGCGGGCACGCTGGCCGATGCCGGAAGCAGCAGGTCCTGGGCAAAGTGTTGCAGGCCGACCACTTCATCCACCAGCAGGCCGACAAAGGTGTCTTCGTGCTCGATCACCAGCACCCGGCGCTGCTTGCGCGCCGCCGACAGCTCATAGCCGAAAAACCCACACAGGTTGATCACCGGCAGCAAGCGCCCGCGCAGGTTGGCCACGCCCCTGACCCAGGGCTTGACCCCCGGCATCAAGGTGCAGCGCGGTTCATGCAGCACCTCGGCGACTTCGCCCATGGGCGCCACATACCAATGCCCGCCCAGGCGAAAGCCGATGCCGCTCCAGCTGTGCGACCGGGTTTCCTGGGACGGCAAATCAGCGGCCAGCAGGCGGCAGCGGCGGTCGATGTCCAGCAGCAGCTCAAAGGCGGTTTGCGACTCGGTCATGGGAACGTGCCGTCAGGGTTTGAGCACCGAGTTCAGGACTTCAATCAGCTTGTCTTCTTCCACCGGCTTGGTCAGGTATGCCTTGGCCCCTTGGCGCGCGCCCCAGATCTTGTCGGTTTCCTGGTCCTTGGTGGTGACGATGATGATCGGGATACCGCTGGTTTCCGGCTCCTTGGACAATTGGCGCGTGGCCTGGAAGCCATTGAGGCCGGGCATGACGATATCCATCAAGACGGCGTCGGGCTTCTCCTGGCGGGCCAGGGCAACGCCATCGGCACCGTTTTCGGCCTTGAGGACCTGGTGACCGTGCTTTTCCAGCATGCCGGTCAGTTTGTACATTTCAGTCGGCGAATCGTCGACGATCAGAACGCGTGCCATGGTTTTCCCCACTACATTGGTTGACGCAAGCCCCGGGGGCTAGGTCAATGTGCTTGTTCTACTGCAGCGAAACCCGGCACATAGGCCTTGATCGCACTCAGCAGTTCTTCCTTGCTGAAAGGCTTGGTCAAAAATTGATCGACGCCGACGATGCGCCCCTTGGCTTTGTCGAACAGGCCGTCCCTGGACGAGAGCATGATCACCGGAATGGCCTTGAACGCCGGGTTGTTCTTGACCAGGGCGCAGGTCTGATAGCCATCCAGGCGCGGCATCATGATGTCGACAAAGATAATGTGCGGGTGGTGGTCAACGATCCTGGCCAGGGCATCAAAACCGTCGATGGCCGTGATGACTTCGCACCCCACGTTCTTCAACAGCGTTTCAGCGGTGCGGCGAATCGTTTTCGAATCGTCGATCACCATCACTTTCAAGGCGTTGGAATGCTGTTCCATATCTGCTCTACCATCGCCACAGCGAATCGGTTTTCGGTGTGTACTGCCGGGTGCGGCCTGGGACCAGCGCCAAAACCCTTGCCGTGCAAGGGCCGACACGCCATGGCAGCCTTTTTAGCACAGACTGGGAAGGCAATCTATCGGCCGACCGGCAAGGTGGTTTTTCCTTGACCCACAACAGCCGCAGCGCCACTCTGACGCCACTTTTATGCGCCCTTATTTGTTAGAGGAATTCCCCATGAGCGTTCGCGTCGGCATTGTCATGGACCCTATCGCCAGCATCTCCTATAAAAAGGATAGCTCGCTGGCCATGCTGCTCGCCGCCCAGGCCCGCGGCTGGACCCTGTTCTATATGGAGCAGCGCGACCTTTACCAGGGCGACGGCGAGGCGCGGGCGCGGATGCGCCCCTTGCAGGTGTTCGCCAACCCAGAGAAGTGGTTTGAGCTGCAAGACGAGATCGACAGCCCCCTGAGCGACCTGGACGTGATCCTGATGCGCAAGGATCCGCCGTTCGACATGGAGTTCGTCTACTCCACCTACCTGCTGGAGCAGGCCGAGCGCGCCGGCGTGCTGATCGTCAACAAGCCGCAGAGCCTGCGCGACTGCAACGAAAAGCTGTTCGCCACCCTGTTCCCGCAGTGCACGCCACCGACCGTGGTCAGCCGCCGCGCCGATGTATTGCGTGAATTTGCCGCCAAGCATGGCGATGTGATCCTCAAGCCGCTGGACGGCATGGGCGGCACCTCGATCTTCCGTCACCGCGCGGGCGACCCGAACCTGTCGGTGATCCTTGAGACCCTGACCGCCCTCGGCACCCAGCAGATCATGGGCCAGGCCTACCTGCCAGCGATCAAGGACGGCGACAAGCGCATCCTGATGATCGACGGCGAGCCGGTGGATTACTGCCTGGCACGCATCCCGGCGGCCGGCGAGACCCGTGGCAACCTCGCGGCCGGTGGTCGTGGCGAAGCCCGACCGCTGAGCGACAAGGACCGCTGGATCGCCGCCCAGGTTGGCCCGACCCTGCGGGAAAAGGGCCTGCTGTTTGTAGGCCTTGACGTAATTGGCGAGCACCTGACCGAAATCAACGTGACCAGTCCCACCTGTATCCGCGAAATAGACAACGCGTTCGGCACCAATATCGGCGAAATGCTCATGGCAGCGATTGCCGACAAGCTACAAGCCAAGTGACATAGAACAGCCAGATGTAAACCAACATTGCGCTATCATGCGCCACCCGTGAGACGCGCGATGTTGGTTTTCCTGTTATGACGCTTCCGTCCGACCTGCCCCCCCAATTCACCCATAGCGGCGTACGCCCGGCTGATCGGCTCGGATTTACCCTGTTCCTGGCAGCGCTGATTCATTTGGCGTTGATCCTTGGCCTGGGCTTCACCTTCGTCGAACCCCAGCAGATCAGCAAAACCCTGGAAATCACCCTCGCCACCTTCAAAAGTGAAAAAAAGCCCGAAAAGGCTGACTTCCTGGCCCAGGACAATCAGCAGGGCAGCGGCACCCTGGATAAAAAGGCGGTGCCCAAGACCACCGAAGTGGCGCCCTTCCAGGACAACAAGATCAATAAGGTCACCCCGCCTCCAGCGGCCAAGCCTGAGGTCAAGCAGGCCGCGCCCAAGGCCGCCGTCGCCACCGTTGCGCCAAAACCCCAGAAGGCCGTGACCCAGCGCGAAGCCGTGAAGACCGAGCCTACGCCAAGCAAACCCGCCCCCACATTTGACAGCTCGCAGCTTTCCAGCGAAATCTCCAGCCTGGAAGCCGAACTGGCCAACGAACAACAGCTGTACGCCAAGCGCCCGCGCATCTACCGGCTCAATGCCGCCTCCACCATGCGCGACAAAGGCGCCTGGTATAAGGACGAATGGCGCAAGAAGGTCGAGCGCATCGGCAACTTGAACTACCCGGACGAGGCCCGTCGCCAGCAGATCTACGGCAACTTGCGCCTGCTGGTGTCGATCAACCGCGACGGTTCCCTGTATGAAGTGCTGGTGCTGGAGTCCTCCGGCCAGCCATTGCTGGACCAGGCGGCGCAACGCATCGTGCGCCTGGCTGCACCGTTCGCCCCGTTTACCGGTGACCTGAACGATATCGACCGCCTGGAAATCATCCGCACCTGGCGTTTTGCCAAAGGCGACCGGCTTTCCAGCAACTGACCACTGCAAGCTCGCGCCTACACGGGAAACAAATCCGCTAACCGTATTCCTACACATCCCCAGCTTGTCAGTTCGCCCCTCCAACGCCACACTAGCGGACATGAAAAATGTCAGCCCGACTTACCTCAAGCACCAATTCCTGATCGCCATGCCCCATATGGCCGACCCGAACTTTGCGCACACCTTGACCTATATCGTCGAGCACACGGCCAATGGCGCCATGGGGCTGGTGGTCAACCGCCCGCAAAGCCTGAACCTGGCGGATATCCTTGAGCAACTGCGCCCGGAGATCGACCCGCCCGCCAGTTGCCAGGCAGTGCCGATCTATTTCGGCGGCCCGGTGCAGACGGACCGGGGTTTTGTGCTGCATCCCAGCGGCCCGACGTTCCAGGCCACTGTCGACCTGGAGGGCGTGTCCCTGTCCACCTCCCAGGACGTGCTGTTTGCCATCGCCGATGGCGTCGGCCCGCAGCAGAGCCTGATTACCCTGGGCTACGCGGGTTGGGAAGCCGGGCAACTGGAAGAAGAACTGGCCAATAATGCCTGGCTGACCTGCCCGTTCGATGCCGACATTCTGTTCAATACCGCCAGCGAACTGCGCCTGAATGCCGCGGCCAAGCAGTTGGGGGTCAACCTCAACCTGCTGACCAGCCAGGCGGGGCACGCCTGATGGCCTTGCGACTGATCCTCGGGTTTGACTACGGCACCAAGCAGATCGGCGTGGCCGTGGGCCAGGTCATCACCGGCCAGGCCCGCGAGCTGTGTACCTTGAAGGCGCAAAACGGCATTCCGGACTGGAATCAGGTCGAAGCCCTGATCAAGGAATGGAAGCCCGACGCGGTGGTGGTCGGCCTGCCGCTGAACATGGACGGCACCCCCAGCGACATGTGCCTGCGCGCCGAGAAGTTCGCCCGTCGCCTCAATGGCCGCTACAACCTGCCCTTCTATACCCACGATGAGCGCCTGACGACCTTCGAGGCCAAGGGTGAGCGCCGCGACCGTGGCGGGCAGAAAGGCAGCTACCGCGACAACCCGGTCGACGCCATTGCCGCCGCCTTGCTGTTGCAGGGCTGGCTGGATGAAAACACTGCTTTATTTGAATCCTGACTGACGCGGCTTGCCGCGTCTTCTTACGTTTGAGCCCGGACTTTGTCAGCGTCACGCTGGCCGAGCCCTTGAAGGAGCCACCATGAGCCTGCCCAATCCCGCCGAACTGATCAGCCAGATGGCGATTCGCCTCAAGGCCCACCTGCAACACCGCGCCATCAGCGAGCCGCGCTTCATCGGCATCCGCACCGGCGGTGTGTGGGTCGCCCAGGCGTTGCTGCAAGAGCTGGGCAGTGACTCGCCCCTGGGCACCCTGGACGTGTCCTTCTACCGCGATGACTTCAGCCAGAACGGCCTGCACCCACAAGTGCGCCCGTCAGCCCTGCCGTTCGAGATCGAAGGCCAGCACCTAGTGCTGATTGATGACGTGCTGATGAGCGGCCGCACCATCCGGGCCGCCATGAACGAGCTGTTCGACTACGGCCGCCCGGCCAGCATCACCCTGGTCTGCCTGCTAGACCTCGAGGCTGGCGAACTGCCGATCAGCCCGGATGTGGTGGGCGCGACCCTGTCGCTTTCAGCCCAGCAGCGGGTAAAATTGTCCGGTCCCACGCCGCTCGAACTCGAACTGCAAGACCTCGCCCTTTAAACCGCCTTGTAAAGAGTCCCCGCGATGACGCCTCTAGATGCCAAGCGCCCGCTGCAGCTCAACGCTCAGGGCCAGCTGCAACACTTCCTGTCCCTCGACGGCCTGCCCCGCGAATTGCTCACCGAAATCCTCGACACTGCCGACTCGTTCCTTGAAGTCGGCGGCCGAGCGGTGAAGAAAGTCCCGCTGCTGCGCGGCAAAACCATTTGCAACGTGTTCTTCGAGAACTCGACGCGCACCCGCACCACCTTCGAACTGGCAGCCCAGCGCCTGTCAGCCGACGTGATCACCCTGAACGTCTCCACCTCGTCGGCGAGCAAGGGCGAAACCCTGCTCGACACCCTGCGTAACCTGGAGGCCATGGCGGCCGACATGTTCGTGGTGCGTCATGGCGACTCGGGCGCGGCGCACTTTATCGCCGAGCACGTGTGCCCGCAGGTGGCGATCATCAACGGCGGCGATGGCCGCCACGCCCACCCGACCCAGGGCATGCTCGACATGCTCACCATCCGTCGGCACAAGGGTGGCTTTGAAAACCTCTCGGTGGCCATCGTCGGCGATATCCTGCATTCGCGGGTAGCGCGCTCGAACATGCTGGCCCTGAAAACCCTGGGCTGCCCGGATATCCGCGTGATTGCACCGAAAACCCTGCTGCCGGTAGGCATCGAGCAATACGGGGTGAAGGTCTACACCGACATGGCCACGGGCCTGAAGGATGTGGACGTGGTGATCATGCTGCGCCTGCAACGCGAGCGCATGGCCGGTGGCCTGCTGCCCAGCGAAGGCGAGTTCTACCGCCTGTTCGGCCTGACCACCGCGCGCCTGGCCGGTGCCAAGCCGGATGCCATTGTCATGCACCCCGGCCCGATCAACCGCGGGGTGGAGATTGAGTCGGCGGTGGCCGACGGGCCGCACTCGGTGATTCTCAACCAGGTTACCTACGGCATCGCCGTACGCATGGCCGTGCTGTCCATGGCCATGAGCGGGCAAACCGCCCAACGTCAATTCGAGCAGGAGAACGCCCAGTGAAGCTCAGCATTCTCGGCGCCCGAGTCATCGATCCGGCCAGCGGCCTGGATCAAGTCACTGATCTGCACCTGGAAGCTGGCAAGATCATTGCCATTGGCGCCGCCCCCAGCGGTTTCAGCCCGGTTCAGAGCATCGACGCCAAAGGCCTGGTGGCTGCTCCCGGCCTGGTAGACCTGAACGTCGCCCTGCGCGAGCCGGGCTACAGCCGCAAAGGCAGCATCGCCAGCGAAACCCGCGCCGCCGCTGCCGGCGGTGTCACCAGCCTGTGCTGCCCGCCGCAGACCAAGCCGGTACTGGACACCTCGGCCGTGGCCGAGCTGATCCTCGACCGTGCCCGCGAGGCCGGCAATTGCAAAGTGTTCCCCATCGGCGCCCTGAGCAAAGGCCTGGATGGCGAACAACTGGCTGAGCTGATTGCCCTGCGCGACGCGGGTTGCGTGGCCTTCGGCAATGGCCTGGAAAGCTTCCGCAGCACCCGCACCCTGTGCCGTGCCCTGGAATATGCAGCCACCTTCGACCTGACGGTGATCTTCCACTCCCAGGACCACGACCTGGCTGAAGGCGGCCTGGCCCATGAAGGCCCTACCGCCAGCTTCCTCGGCCTGGCAGGCATCCCGGAAACCGCAGAAACCGTAGCCCTGGCCCGTGACCTGCTGCTGGTGGAACAAAGCGGGGTGCGTGCGCACTTCAGCCAACTGACCAGCGCCCGGGGCGTGGCCCTGATCGCCCAGGCCCAGGCCCGCGGCTTGCCGGTGACCGCCGATGTGGCGTTGTACCAGTTGATTCTGACCGATGAGGCGTTGATCGACTTCTCCAGCCTGTACCACGTGCAACCGCCACTGCGCACCCGCGCCGACCGCGACGGTTTGCGCGCAGCGGTGAAGTCCGGGGTGGTTTCGGCGATCTCCAGCCATCACCAACCCCACGAGCGGGATGCCAAGCTGGCCCCATTTGGCGCGACAGAGCCTGGGATCAGCAGCGTCGAGTTGCTGCTGCCGCTGGCGATGACCCTGGTGGAAGATGGGTTGCTGGACTTGCCAACGCTGCTGGCACGCCTGAGCTCAGGCCCGGCCCAAGCGCTGCGCCTGCCGGCGGGCAAGCTGGCGGTGGGTTCTGCGGCGGACCTGGTGCTGTTTGATCCGGCCAGCTCCACCGTGGCTGGCGAGCAGTGGCTGTCTCGGGGTGAAAACTGCCCATTCATCGGCCATAGCTTGCCGGCGACTGTGCGCTACACCCTGGTGGATGGACGGATCAGCTACCAGGCCTGATCCGCTCTAAAGTGGGCACGGTCAAAAATGTAGGAGCCAGCTTGTGTGGGAGCTGGCTTGCCTGCGATTGCATCACCTCAGTGCCACTGACATACCGAGGTGCCCGCATCGCAGGCAAGCCTGCTCCCACATTTGACCGTGCCCACATGAGCCTAGCCAGGCTTAGCGCCCGCCCAGCCGCTCGGCATTGCGGATCGAAACCTGCGTATTCAGCGTCCAGAAGTCATACAGCACGCCGACCAGGAACAAGCCGCCCGTTACCAGATACAACAGGCCGGTGAGCCATTTGCCCTGATACATGCGGTGCAAGCCAAACACCCCAAGAAACGTCAGAAGAATCCAGGCCACGTTGTACTCGATCGGCCCGGCGGTAAAACGCAGGTCGGCTTCACGGTCCATCGCCGGGATCAGGAACAGGTCGATCAGCCAGCCAATACCCAGCAAACCAAAGGTGAAGAACCAGATCGTCCCGGTCACCGGCTTGCCGTAGTAAAAGCGGTGTGCCCCGGTAAAACCGAAGATCCAGAGCAGGTAACCGATCACCTTGCTATGGGTGTCTTGTTGCGAAACATCCTGTCGATAGGTGTTCATGAATGACCTCTTTAGCCTCGATAGATAAATATTTCTGGTTTCTTTGTGACTTTTTTACAGGCACCCGACGTACGGCAAATGTTATCGTCGCTTCCCTCAAAGCCTTATACCGCCTGACTTGTGTAGGACAATTGCGACAGTTCGTCGCGGTTTTCCTGATTTTGACGTCAAGGTTCAGTCGACAGACGGCCTGAGAAAGACACTAAAAGCTGTTATAAAGTTGCGCGCAAACCAACAAGAGCCTGCCTTATGCGACCATTTTTAAAGACATGGCTAACCATTTGCCTATTGATGCCACTGGCCGCCCACGCCACCAATCGTGAGCAACGACTTCCGAACGTTAATGGTTTTACCCCTAAAGTTCACGCCACTACCACCTCCGCCAAATCGGCAAAGCTCACCGTCAAGCGCCCGACTCAGCTGAGCAAGGCCAACGTTAAAGCAGTTCCGGGCCTGGTAGCGAGCAATAACCAGCAAAGCAGCAAAGTCTTGAGCCGTGCCGTCAACGTGCTCGGTACCCCTTATCGTTGGGGCGGCAGTAGCCCAAGTAAAGGCTTTGATTGCAGCGGCCTGGTGAAATACGCCTTCAATGATGTGGCTGCAGTGGATTTGCCACGCACCTCCAACGCCATGGCCAGCGGCCACGGGCAGAAGGTCGATCGCAAGGATCTGAAGCCCGGCGACCTGTTGTTCTTCAAGCTCAAGAGCCGCCAGGTCAACCATGTTGCCATCTACCTGGGCAACGACCGCTTTATCCACGCACCGCGCCGTGGCAAGTCGGTCAGCATCGACACCCTGAAAAAGCCGTTCTGGAACAAGAACTACGTGATTGCCAAGCGCGTGCTGCCCAAAGAGCAGAACAACCTGCGGATTGTGCAGCGCTAACAGTAAATGCAAATGTGAATGCTGGCTTGTGTGGGAGCTGGCTTGCCTGCGATAGCATCACCTCAGTGTGACTGACACACCGAGTTGCCTGCATCGCAGGCAAGCCAGCTCCCACATCCTATATATCTGCGGGCACCCGCGCCTGCTCCCGGGCCTCTTCAAGCCTGACCAGTCCCTGACTGACCAACCCCTTCAAGCTCATATCCAACGTCTTCATCCCCAGCGCCCCGCCCGTCTGAATCGCCGAATACAACTGCGCCACCTTGTCCTCGCGGATCAGGTTGCGGATCGCCGGTGTGCCGAGCATGATTTCATGGGCCGCCACGCGCCCGCCGCCGACTTTCTTCAGCAACACCTGGGACACCACCGCCTGCAGCGATTCCGAGAGCATCGAGCGGACCATGGCCTTTTCCCCCGCCGGAAACACATCCACCAGCCGATCCACGGTTTTCGCCGCCGAATTGGTGTGCAGGGTGCCAAACACCAAGTGCCCGGTTTCCGCCGCCGTCAGGGCCAGGCGGATGGTTTCCAGGTCGCGCAACTCGCCAACCAGGATCACATCCGGGTCTTCGCGCAACGCCGAACGCAGGGCCGTCGAGAAACTGTGGGTGTCGCGGTGCACCTGGCGTTGGCTGATCAGCGCTTTACGCGGTTCGTGGACAAACTCGATAGGGTCTTCAAGGGTCAGGATGTGCTGCTGACGGGTGCTGTTGAGGTAATCGACCATCGCCGCCAGGGTGGTGGACTTGCCCGAGCCCGTGGCACCAGTCACCAGCACCAGCCCTCTGGGCAATTCGGCGATGCGCCGGAATATGTCCCCCAGCCCCAGGGCTTCCAGGCTCTGGACCCGAGAGGGGATCGCACGGAACACCGCCCCCAGCCCCCGGTGCTGGCAGAACACGTTGGCGCGAAAGCGCGCGACGCCAGGCAAATCGAAGGAAAAATCCGTTTCAAGAGATGTTTCGAAATCCTTTTGCTGGTGTTTATGGAGGATCGGGCTGAGCAAGTCAGCTACTTGCGTAGCACTCAGCACCGGCCAATCCAGTGGCAGTACCTCGCCATCGACGCGCATCCTCGGCGCCAAGCCTGCCGACAGATGCAGGTCGGAGGCGCCCTGGCTGACGCTTGCGGCCAGCAGTTCAGTGATGTCCATAGGGCTATCCATTTCCAGTAGAATGCCGCGGACTCCATATCCGCGGGCGCAACTTTAATGTCGACCATAGCAGACAATATCGGCCTGGTTACCGAGCGGATCCGTGCCGCGGCCCAGGCCGTGCAACGCGATGAAACCAGCGTGCACTTGCTGGCCGTGAGCAAGACCAAACCCGCGCAAGCCGTGCGCGAAGCCTACGCCGCCGGGATGCGCGACTTCGGCGAGAACTACTTGCAGGAAGCCCTGGGCAAACAGGCCGATTTAACCGACCTGCCCTTGAGTTGGCACTTCATCGGCCCCATTCAATCGAACAAGACACGCGCTATCGCCGAGAACTTCGCTTGGGTGCATTCCGTGGACCGCCTGAAAATTGCCCAACGCCTGTCCGAACAACGCCCGGCCGACCTGCCGCCGCTCAATATCTGCATTCAGGTCAATGTCAGTGGCGAAGCCAGCAAGTCCGGCTGTACACCCGCCGACCTGCCAGCGCTGGCCGAGGCGATCCAGGCCCTGCCCCGCTTGAAGCTGCGCGGCCTGATGGCGATCCCCGAGCCCACTGACGACCGTGCACAGCAAGATGCGGCGTTTGCCGCAGTGCGTGACTTGCAAGCGAGCCTGGACCTGGGGCTCGACACACTTTCCATGGGCATGAGCCATGACCTTGAGTCGGCCATTGCCCAAGGGGCCACCTGGGTGCGGATCGGTACCGCGCTGTTTGGTGCCCGCGACTACGGCCAGCCATGAAATGGCTGACTTCCATCTGAGTAAGGACCTGTCATGAGCAGCACGCGTATAGCCTTTATCGGCGCCGGTAACATGGCGGCCAGCCTGATCGGTGGCCTGCGGGCCAAGGGCCTGCAAGCCTCGCAGATTCGCGCCAGCGATCCGGGCGCCGAGACCCGTGCCCGGGTGAGCGCAGAACACGGTATCGAAACCTTCGCCGACAACGCCGAAGCCATCCAGGGCGTCGACGTGATCGTACTGGCGGTCAAGCCACAGGCCATGAAAGCCGTGTGCGAAGCCTTGCGCCCAAACCTGGCGCCGCAGCAACTGGTGGTGTCGATTGCCGCCGGTATCAACTGCGCCAGCATGAACAACTGGCTCGGCGCCCAGCCCATCGTGCGCTGCATGCCCAACACCCCATCGCTGCTGCGCCAGGGTGTCAGCGGCCTGTACGCCACCGCCCAAGTGAGCGCCGCCCAGCGTGAGCAGGCCCAGGAGCTGTTGTCGGCCGTGGGTGTGGCCCTGTGGCTGGAAGAAGAGCAGCAACTGGACGCCGTCACCGCTGTGTCCGGCAGTGGCCCGGCATATTTCTTCCTGCTGGTCGAAGCCATGACCGCCGCCGGCGTGAAGCTGGGCCTGCCACGGGAAATCGCTGAGCAACTGACCCAGCAAACCGCCCTCGGCGCCGCACATATGGTGGTCTCCAGCGATGTGGATGCGGCCGAATTGCGTCGTCGCGTGACCTCGCCCAATGGCACCACACAGGCGGCCATCGAATCATTCCAGGCCGGGGGCTTTGAAGCCCTGGTCGAAAAAGCACTGGGTGCCGCCGCGCACCGCTCGGCTGAACTTGCCGAACAACTGGGTCAATAAGGAGCCAATATGATTGGTTTGAACACCGCTGCCGTCTATGTACTGCAAACCCTCGGCAGCCTTTACCTGCTGATCGTGCTGTTGCGCTTTGTCCTGCAACTGGTACGCGCCAACTTCTACAACCCGCTCTGCCAATTCGCCGTGAAGGCCACCCAGCCGCTGCTCAAGCCGCTGCGCCGGGTAATCCCGAGCCTTTTCGGCCTGGACATGTCGTCGCTGGTGCTGGCGATCCTGGTGCAACTGGCGCTGATGGCCCTGACGCTGCTGCTGACCTACGGCACCATGGGCAACTTCCTGCAACTGCTGGTCTGGGCCCTGATCGGCGTGACCGCGCTGTTCCTGAAGATTTTCTTCTTTGCACTGATCATCAGCGTGATCCTGTCCTGGGTCGCACCGGGCAGCCATAACCCTGGCGCCGAACTGGTCAACCAGATCTGCGAACCGGCCCTGGCGCCATTCCGCAAGATCCTGCCGAACCTCGGCGGCCTGGATATCTCGCCGATCCTCGCGTTCATGGTGCTCAAGCTCCTGGACATGCTGGTGATCAACAACCTGGCGGCAATGACCATGATGCCGGACATCCTGCGCTTGCTGATCTGACGACTGTTTGCGGGCTGCGCAGGACAACATGTGGGGGCAGGCAAGCCCCCACATTTTTGTAACTGTGTCTTGAAGTGAATCCATGCAGGCCTTCGCTTGCCGCTAGGCCCCCCGCTCTTTAGACTTACGCCTCATTTAAACGAGAGCAGGGTCGATGCCAACTGCCTTTCCCCCCGATTCTGTTGGACTGGTCGTGCCCCAAGTGGCGCACTTCAGCGAACCCCTGGCCCTGGCCTGCGGGCGGTCGCTGCCGGCCTATGACCTGATCTATGAAACCTACGGTGCGTTGAACGCCACGGCCAGCAACGCCGTGCTGATCTGTCACGCCCTGTCGGGCCATCATCACGCCGCCGGCTACCACAGCGCCGACGAGCGCAAGCCCGGCTGGTGGGACAGCTGCATCGGCCCTGGCAAACCCATCGACACCAACAAGTTCTTTGTGGTCAGCCTGAACAACCTCGGCGGCTGCAACGGCTCCACCGGCCCCAGCAGCCTCAACCCGGAAACCGGCAAGCCGTTTGGCGCCGACTTCCCGGTACTGACCGTGGAAGACTGGGTGCACAGCCAGGCACGCCTGGCCGACCTGCTGGGCATCCAACAATGGGCAGCGGTGATCGGCGGCAGCCTGGGCGGCATGCAGGCCCTGCAATGGACCATCACCTACCCCGACCGCGTGCGCCATTGCCTGGCCATCGCCTCGGCCCCCAAGTTGTCGGCACAGAACATCGCCTTCAACGAAGTGGCGCGCCAGGCGATCCTCACCGACCCCGAGTTCCACGGCGGTTCATTCCAGGAAGCCGGGGTGATCCCCAAGCGCGGCTTGATGCTGGCGCGGATGGTCGGACATATCACCTACCTGTCGGATGACTCCATGGGCGAAAAATTCGGCCGTGGGCTCAAGAGCGAGAAGCTCAACTACGACTTCCACAGCGTCGAATTCCAGGTCGAAAGCTACCTGCGTTACCAGGGCGAGGAGTTTTCCGGGCGTTTCGACGCCAATACCTACCTGCTGATGACCAAGGCCCTGGACTACTTCGACCCGGCGGCAAACTTTGATGACGACCTGGCGAAGACCTTCGAAGGCGCCACGGCCAAGTTCTGCGTGATGTCGTTCACCACCGACTGGCGCTTCTCGCCGGCCCGTTCGCGGGAGCTGGTGGATGCGCTGATGGCTGCGCGCAAAGACGTCTGCTACCTGGAGATCGACGCACCGCAGGGCCACGATGCCTTCCTGATCCCGATCCCGCGCTATCTGCAGGCCTTCAGCAATTACATGAACCGCATAACTTTGTGAGAACGCCATGAGAGCCGACCTGGAAATTATCCAAGACTGGATCCCCGCCGGCAGCCGCGTGCTCGACCTGGGTTGCGGCGATGGCGAACTGCTGAGCTGGCTGCGCGACAACAAGCAAGTCACCGGCTATGGCCTGGAAAACGACCCGGACAACATCGCCCAGTGCGTGGCCAAGGGCATCAACGTAATCGAGCAGGACCTGGACAAGGGCCTGGGCAACTTTGCCAGCAACAGCTTCGATATCGTGGTGATGACCCAGGCCCTGCAGGCTGTGCATTACCCGGACCGGATCCTTGACGAGATGTTGCGCGTCGGCCGCCAGTGCATCATCACCTTCCCCAACTTCGGCCACTGGCGCTGCCGCTGGTACCTGGCCACCAAGGGCCGGATGCCGGTATCGGACTTCCTGCCGTACACCTGGTACAACACGCCCAATATTCACTTCTGCACCTTCGAGGACTTCGAAGCACTGTGCAGCGGGCGCGAAGCCAAGGTGATCAACCGCCTTGCCGTCGATCAACAGCATCGCCACGGCTGGGCAAGTAAGCTATGGCCTAATCTTTTAGGTGAAATCGGGATTTATCGGGTCAGCAGTCCTGGCCTGACCGATCATCAGATTGCCGTCTAACCATTTTCGAGGAGGACGATCATGAGTCGCCTGGCTATTTTTCTACTCACCGCCTGCCTTGGCGCCAGCGCCATGGCCGCCGGCCCTATCGACAGCAATCGGCAGAAGGCGTTTGGTGATATCACCGTGCACTACAGCACCTTCACCTCCAGCTTCCTGCAACCCGAGACGGCCCAGGCCGTGGGCGTGGTGCGCAGCAAGAACAAGGGCATGATCAATGTCTCGGTGATCAAGGGCGTGGAGCCCGTGGCGGCCCAAGTGACCGGCACGATCAAGGACTTGACCGGCAAGAGTGAAATGCTGACCTTCAAGCAAATCACCGAAAAAGGCGCGATCTACTACCTCGCCCCCTACTCGGTGCCGCAGCAGGAGTTCCGCACCTTTACCATCAATGTTGAAACCGGTGGCAAAGCCCACGGCTTCAGTTTCACCCAAGAACTGTTCCCGGCCGAATAATGAACCTGACACAACTCGTACTGGCCAGCCATAACGCCGGCAAACTCAAGGAACTCCAGGCCATGCTCGGCGAATCGGTGCAACTGCGCTCGATTGGCGAGTTCAGCCAGGTGGAGCCGGAGGAAACCGGCCTGTCGTTCGTCGAGAACGCCATCCTCAAGGCCCGCAATGCCGCGCGCATTTCCGGGCTGCCGGCACTGGCCGACGACTCCGGCCTGGCCGTGGACTTCCTCGGCGGCGCCCCCGGCATCTACTCGGCGCGCTATGCCGACGGCAAAGGCGACGCGGCGAACAACGCCAAGCTGCTGGACGCCCTCAAGGACGTGCCGGACGCGATGCGCGGCGCGCAGTTTGTCTGTGTGCTGGCCCTGGTGCGGCATGCCGACGACCCGCTGCCGATTCTCTGCGAAGGTTTGTGGCACGGGCGCATCCTGCACGCGGCCAGCGGCGAGCACGGGTTTGGCTATGACCCGCTGTTCTGGGTGCCGGAGCGCAATGTGTCCAGCGCCGAACTGAGCCCCGCCGACAAGAACCAGATCAGCCACCGCGCCCGCGCAATGGATTTGCTGCGCCAGCGTCTGGGCTTGAAATGACCCAGAACACCTCCGCGCAGCCCCTGATCCTCGGTGGCGCGCAAACACCTCGGGCGGCCCTGCCAGTGCTGCCGCCCCTGGCGCTGTACATCCACATCCCGTGGTGCGTGCGTAAATGCCCCTATTGCGACTTCAACTCCCACACCGCCAGCAAGGTGCTGCCGGAAGAAGAGTATGTCGACGCGTTGCTGGCGGACCTGGATCAGGACCTGCACGCGGTGTATGGTCGCGAGCTGAGTTCGATCTTCTTTGGCGGCGGCACGCCAAGCCTGTTCAGTGCTGCGGCGCTGGGGCGGTTGCTGGAGGGCGTGGAGCAACGTATCCGGTTTGCCCGCGACATCGAGATCACCCTGGAAGCCAACCCCGGCACCTTCGAGCAAGAGAAGTTCGTCGCCTACCGCAAGCTGGGGATCAATCGCCTGTCGATTGGCATCCAGAGCTTCCAGCAGGACAAGCTCAAGGCCCTGGGCCGCATCCACAATGGCGACGAAGCCGTACGCGCCGCCGGCATGGCACGCCAGGCCGGCTTTGATAACTTCAACCTGGACCTGATGCACGGTTTGCCCGACCAATCCCTGGACGACGCCCTGGGCGACCTGCGCCAGGCGATTGCGCTCAAGCCGACCCACCTGTCGTGGTACCAACTGACCCTGGAACCCAACACTGTGTTCTGGAACCAGCCGCCGACGCTGCCGGAAGACGACACCCTGTGGGATATCCAGGAAGCCGGCCAGGCCCTGCTCGCCGAACACGGCTACGCGCAATATGAAGTCTCGGCCTACGCCCAGCCGGGCCGGCCCGCGCGGCATAACCTCAATTACTGGAGTTTTGGCGACTTTATCGGCATCGGCGCCGGCGCCCACGGCAAGCTCAGCCATCCAGACGGGCGCATCGTGCGCACCTGGAAGACCCGCGCACCGAAGGACTACCTCAACCCGGCAAAAACCTTCCAGGCCGGGTCGAAAGAGCTGACCAATGAAGAATTGCCCTTTGAGTTCCTGATGAACGCCCTGCGCCTGACCGAGGGCGTCGAAGCCAGGCTGTATGCCGAGCGCACCGGCCTGGACTTGGCCAGCCTGGAACAAGCCCGCAGGGATGCCGAACAAAGTGGCTTATTGCAGGTCGAACCGTCACGCCTGGCGGCCACGGACCGTGGGCAACTCTTTCTCAATGACCTGCTGCAGAAGTTTTTGAGCTGATCGCTCTAAGGAAATCGAATGGATCTGGTACTCGACCTGCTCGCCACCGTATCCCGCTGGAGCCGTAGCAACCTGTCGGAAATCTCCCTGGCGCTGGTAGGCTGCCTGTTGGTGCTATTCGGCGCCGATATCAAGGGTTGGGTCGAAGCACGCCTGGGCAACATCGCCGGCGCCTTGCGCGTACCGTTGATGGCCCTGCTGTGCATGATCGGCAGCGGTGCTGCGCTGATCTACGCCACACCCTGGATTGTGCGGGGGTTGAGCCAGTTCAATAACTACAGCCTGGCACCGGTGCTGTTGGTGGTGCTGGTGTTGATTGGCGTGGTTGCCGACCGCCGCTGACTCAAAGCCCACCACAAAACAACTGTGGGAGCTGGCTTGCCTGCGATGCAAGCACCTCGGTGTATCAGTGACACCGAAGTGATGCTATCGCCGGCAAGCCAGCTCCCGCAGTTAATCGCATTTCAGCTTGCTAGCTGATTACGCCAGCTTTTCGAACTTCAAATCCCAAACCCCATGCCCCAATCGCTCGCCACGGCGTTCGAACTTGGTGATCGGACGCTCGGCCGGGCGTGGTACGCACTGACCATCTTCGGCCAGGTTGCGGTAGCCAGGGGCGACGTTCATCACTTCCAGCATGTACTCCGCATACGGTTCCCAATCGGTGGCCATGTGCAGGATGCCGCCGACCTTGAGTTTGCTGCGCACCAGCTCCGCGAAGGACGCCTGGACGATACGGCGCTTGTGGTGACGGCTCTTGTGCCATGGATCCGGGAAAAACAGCATCAGGCGGTCGAGGCTGTTGTCGGCGATGCATCGGTTGAGCACTTCGATCGCGTCGCAGTCATAGACCCGCAGGTTTTTCAGGCCCTGGGTCAGCACGCCGTTGAGCAGTGCGCCCACGCCCGGACGGTGCACTTCCACACCGATAAAGTCTTGCTCGGGCGACGCTGCAGCCATTTCCAGCAGGGAATGGCCCATGCCGAAGCCGATCTCCAGGGAGCGCGGGGCAGAACGGCCAAACACCTGGTCAAAGTCCACCGGCGCGTCAGCCAGGGGCAGGACGAACAGCGGCGCGCCTTGGTCGAGGCCCTTTTGCTGGCCTTCGGTCATGCGCCCGGCACGCATCACAAAACTCTTGATGCGGCGGTGCTTGGACTCGTCGCCTTCTTCCACGGGGTTCGGCGTTTCGTTTGATTCAGTCATCAATGGCTCTTACTTGATCAGACCATCCAGCGGCGAGGAGGCGCTGGCGTAAAGTTTTTTCGGCATACGCCCGGCGAGATACGCCAGGCGGCCGGCGACAATCGCGTGTTTCATGGCTTCGGCCATCATGATCGGCTGTTGTGCGTTGGCGATGGCCGAGTTCATCAGCACCGCTTCGCAGCCCAGCTCCATGGCAATGGTGGCATCGGACGCGGTACCGACGCCGGCATCCACCAGCACCGGGATCTTGGCTTCTTCGAGGATGATCTGCAGGTTGTACGGGTTGCAGATCCCCAGGCCAGTGCCGATCAGGCCGGCCAGTGGCATCACCGCGATGCAGCCGATCTCGGCCAGTTGGCGGGCGATGATCGGGTCATCGCTGGTGTAGACCATCACGTCGAAACCTTCCTTGACCAGGGTTTCGGCGGCCTTGAGGGTTTCGATCACGTTGGGGAACAGGGTTTTCTGGTCCGCCAGCACTTCCAGCTTCACCAGGTTGTGGCCGTCGAGCAGCTCACGGGCCAGGCGGCAGGTGCGCACGGCTTCGATGGCGTCGTAGCAACCGGCAGTGTTCGGCAGGATGGTGTAGCGATCCGGCGGCAGGATATCCAGCAGGTTCGGTTCGCCCGGGTTCTGGCCGATATTGGTGCGGCGCACGGCCACTGTCACGATTTCGGCGCCCGAGGCTTCGATAGCCAGGCGGGTTTCTTCCATGTCGCGGTACTTGCCGGTGCCTACCAGCAAACGCGACTGGTAAGTACGACCGGCCAGGACGAAGGGCTTGTCGCTACGAACGATGCTCATGGGAAATCCTCGAGTTGGGGTGAGGTTCTGCAGAATTCGGGTAGTTGCCCCGGGCCTAGCCGCCGCCGATGGCGTGGACCACTTCGACCTGGTCGCCTTCGGTGAGGGCGGTTTCGGTGTGCTGGCTACGCGGGACGATATCCTGGTTGAGCTCCACTGCGACGCGACGTCCGGTCAGTTCCAGACGGGTCAGCAGGGCCGCGACGGTTTCACCGTCGGGCAGTTCATAGGATTCGCCGTTCAATTGAATGCGCATGCCACGGGCCGCCATCGTTTTTAGGGGCCAGCATTCTAGCCTGATCGTGACCTGAAGGTCAGCTACAAGCGTCAGGCGGTCAGTTGCAGGCGCCAGGCGGCGAGCCCCAGGCACAGCCAGCCAATCAGGAACGCCAGGCCGCCAAACGGCGTGATGATCCCCAGTTTGCCGATGCCGATGGTGGTCAACAGGTACAGGCTGCCGGAGAACAACAGGATACCGATGCTGAACGACACACCGGCCCACAGCACCAGCCGCCCAGGCATATGCGCGGCCAATAAGGCCACGCCAAACAACGCCAGGGCGTGCACCAACTGGTAGGTCACACCGGTGTGGAAAATCGCCAGGTACTCAGCACTCAGGCTCTTTTTCAGGCCATGGGCGGCAAATGCGCCGAGGGCAACACCGGTAAAACCGAAAAAGGCAGCCAGCATCAGAAAGCCACGCAACATGAGGAACTCCAGTCAGACTCATTGGGCAGGGTCTGTATAATGGCCCGCTCAACGGGTTCGGCCAAGCCATCTCTATGCTGCGTGTCCTCTTCAGTCGTTTTCTCAAAGTCGTGAAATGGTTTGTCATCGGCAGTGTTTTGCTGGTGCTGCTGTTTCGTGTCGTCCCGCCGCCGTTCACCGCACTGATGGTCGAGCGCAAGATCGAATCCTGGATCGACAGCGAGCCCATTGACCTGCAACGGACCTGGGTGCCGTGGGATGAGATCTCCGATGACCTGAAAGTCGCGGTGATGGCCGGCGAGGACCAGCGCTTCCCGCAGCATTGGGGCTTTGACTTTGGTGCGATCCAGGCCGCTTTGCTGCATAACGAGCGCGGTGGTTCGATTCGCGGCGCCAGTACACTGAGCCAGCAGGTATCGAAGAACCTGTTCCTGTGGGCCGGCCGCAGTTATTTGCGCAAGGGCCTGGAAGCCTGGTTTACCGGGTTGATCGAGATCCTGTGGCCCAAGCAGCGGATCCTTGAGGTGTACCTCAACAGCGTGGAGTGGGATGAAGGGGTATTTGGCGCAGAGGCGGCGGCGCGGCATCATTTTGGCGTGGGTGCCAAGGGACTTTCGCGGCAGCAGGCCAGCTATCTGGCCGCTGTACTGCCTAATCCACGGGTGTGGAGTGCCAGCCATCCGACGGCGTATGTGGCGCGGCGGGCGGCTTGGATTCGTCAGCAGATGGGGCAGTTGGGTGGTACCGGCTATTTGAATGAGCTGAACAGTACGCGGCAGGCGCCGAGGGCCAACTGACACCACCCAATAGGGCTGGCTGACCCACCGCGATCGCAGGCCAGCCAGCGCCTACACCCTGGACCGCGTAAGGCTTGAGGTTTCTCGGGCACGAACAAAAATGCCCCGATCTTTCGATCGGGGCATTTTTTTGGTCGTTCGCAGCGTGCTAGGCGGCGATCGACAATTTCAGCTTATTCATCGCGCTCTTCTCAAGCTGACGAATACGCTCGGCCGACACGTTGTACTTCTGCGCCAAGTCGTGCAGCGTGGCTTTTTCTTCTGCCAGCCAGCGCTGGTAGAGGATGTCACGGCTGCGGTCGTCCAGCACTTCCAGCGCTTCGTGCAGATTGTGGTTGGAGTTGTCGCTCCAATCGGCATCTTCCAGTTGACGCGCCGGGTCGTACCGGTGGTCTTCCAGGTAGTTGGCCGGCGATTGGAAAGCGCTGTCGTCGTCCGCTTCGGCGGCCGGGTCGAAGGCCATATCATGGCCGGTCAGGCGACTTTCCATCTCGCGCACTTCCCGAGGCTCCACACCGAGGCTTTCCGCCACACGGTGGACTTCCTCGTTGTTCAGCCACGCCAGGCGTTTCTTCTGGCTGCGCAGGTTGAAGAACAGCTTGCGCTGGGCCTTGGTGGTCGCCACTTTCACGATGCGCCAGTTGCGCAGGATGAACTCGTGGATTTCCGCCTTGATCCAGTGCACAGCGAACGACACCAGGCGCACACCCATTTCCGGGTTGAAGCGTTTTACAGCCTTCATCAGGCCGACGTTGCCTTCCTGGATCAGGTCAGCCTGGGCCAGGCCGTAGCCGCTATAGCTACGGGCGATATGTACGACAAAACGCAGGTGGGCGAGCACCATCTGCCGAGCCGCCCCCAAATCCTGCTCATAGTAGAGACTCTCGGCCAGTTCACGCTCCTGCTCAGGCGTCAGCAATGGAATGCTGTTGACCGTGTGCACATAAGCCTCCAGGTTCGCACCCGGGACCAGAGCATAAGCAGGTTGCAAAGAAGTGGTCATACGAAAAAACCTCCGACTCACATAACTCGTGCAGTTCAGCACTGCGAAAATTGACCGGGAACCGTAGGACAAGTTCCCTAAACCACTGATACGGTCAATACAAACGAAACCACATTAATCTGACATTAACTACTTCGGCGCCAGCTCACGTAGATGCCGTGCGACCGCAATCCAAGCACCGATATACCCCAACAACACCGCGCCAAGCAAGAGTGATAGACCATCGGCCGCAGGTACGCCAGCCAGGGCAAAGTCACTGCCATACAATCCGGCCAGGCCGACTACCGCGTCGTTCAGCCAATCCAGGCCAAACGCCAGGACGCCCCAGGACAGAATCCCCGCACCGAAGCCATAAAGCGCGCCCATATATAGAAAAGGACGACGCACATAGCTGTCTGTGCCGCCGACCAGTTTAATCACTTCTATCTCGGTGCGGCGGTTTTCAATATGAAGACGAATGGTATTGCCTATCACCAAAAGTAATGCAGAAACCAGCAACACCGTCAGGCCGAAGACAAACCGGTCGCCCAGCTTGAGAATCGCCGCCAGACGCTCGACCCACACTAAATCAAGCTGCGCCTGTTGCACCTTGGGCAGTTCAGCCAATTTTTGTCTTAATGCTTCAAGGGCCGTCTTGTCGATTTCATTGGGCGTGACCAGCACAACCCCCGGCAGCGGGTTCTGCGGCAGCTCCTTGAGCGCCTCACCCAAGCCGGACTGTTGCTGGAACTCTTCCAGCGCCTGGTCGCGGCTGATGTACTCGGCATCCGCCACACCCGGCAGGTTCTTGATCTGCTCGCGCAAGGCCTCGCCTTCAGTGGCGCTGGCATCCAGTTGCAGGTACAGGGAAATCTGCGCCGCGCGCTGCCAGGAACCGCCCAGGCGCTCGACATTATTCAGCAGCAACGACAAACCCATCGGCAGGCTCAACGCCACGGCCATCACCAGGCAGGTGAAGAAGCTGCCAATCGGCTGCTTGCCCAGGCGGCGCAGGCTGTCCACCAGGCTGGCGCGATGGCTTTCGATCCAGGCGTGCAGCAAGGTGCTGAAGTCAGGACCGTCATCATCGTCGCGTTTCTTTTTCTGCGGTTGCGGGTCGGCGGCTTTCGGCGCCACGCGCTCGGAAACTTTAGGGCTGCGTGTGGCACTCATACGCCAGCCTCCCCGTCACCGATCAGGCGCCCGCGCTGCAGGGTCAACATGCGATGGCGCATACGCGCGATCAATGCCAGGTCGTGACTGGCAATCAGCACACTGGTGCCCAGGCGGTTGATGTCTTCAAAGACCCCCATGATCTCCGCCGCCAGGCGCGGGTCGAGGTTACCGGTGGGTTCGTCCGCCAGCAGCAAGGCCGGGCGATGGACGATGGCGCGGGCAATGCCGACGCGCTGTTGCTGGCCGGTGGACAGGTCGCCGGGATACAGGTCGGTCTTGTCCGACAGCGCCACGCGCTCCAGGGCCGAATCCACACGCTTGACGATCTCGGCCTTGGACAGCCCGAGGATCTGCAATGGCAGGGCGATGTTATTGAACACCGTGCGATCGAACAGCAACTGGTGGTTCTGGAACACCACGCCGATCTGCCGGCGCAGGAACGGGATCTGCGCATTGCTGATGGTGGCCAGGTCCTGGCCTGCCAGCAGCAGTTTGCCGGTGGTCGGGCGCTCCATGGCCAGCAGCAGGCGCAGCAACGTACTTTTGCCGGCCCCGGAATGACCGGTGACAAACAAGAACTCGCCACGGCGCACCCGGAAACTCAGCTCATGCAAGCCGACATGCCCGTTGGCGTAGCGCTTGCCCACCTGTTCAAAACGAATCATGAACGCTCCCGCTCGGCAAACAGTGCCTGGACAAAGGGTTCGGCCTCAAACGTGCGCAGGTCATCAATACCTTCGCCTACACCGATATAACGAATCGGCAGCCCGAATTGTTTAGCCAGGGCGAAAATCACCCCACCCTTGGCCGTGCCATCGAGCTTAGTCAACGCCAGGCCAGTCAGTTGGACTGTCTGGTTGAATTGCTTGGCCTGGCTGATGGCGTTCTGCCCAGTACCGGCGTCCAGCACCAACAGCACCTCGTGCGGCGCGTCGGCGTCGAGCTTGCCCATCACCCGGCGGACTTTCTTCAACTCTTCCATCAAGTTGTCTTTGGTATGCAGGCGACCAGCGGTATCGGCAATCAGTACGTCGATGTTGCGGGCCTTGGCGGCCTGCACTGCGTCGAAGATCACCGAGGCGGAATCGGCACCGGTGTGCTGGGCGATCACCGGGATCTTGTTGCGCTCGCCCCACACCTGCAATTGCTCTACGGCGGCGGCGCGGAAGGTGTCACCGGCGGCGAGCATGACTTTCTTGCCTTCCAGTTGCAGCTTCTTCGCCAGCTTGCCGATGGTGGTGGTCTTGCCGGCGCCGTTGACGCCGACCACCAGGATCACAAAGGGTTTTTTCTCGGTAATCACCAGCGGCGCTTCCACCGGCTTGAGCATGGCAGCCAGTTCGGCCTGCAATGACTTGTAAAGCGCGTCGGCGTCGGTGAGCTGCTTGCGCGCCACCTTCTGGGTCAGGCTCTGGATGATCACGGCAGTGGCTTCGACGCCCACGTCAGCGGTCAGCAGGCGGGTCTCGATATCTTCGAGCAACTCGTCATCAATGATCTTCTTGCCCAGGAACAGGCTGGCCATGCCTTCGCCGATGCTCGCGCTGGTCTTGCTCAGGCCTTGCTTGAGGCGGGCGAAGAAGCCGGTCTTACTGGTTTCAGCAGGTACAGCGACGGGTTCGGCGACCACCGCAACGGGCTCGGCAACCACTGGCTCGACCACCAACGGCGCCGGCTCAACGACAACGGGCTGGGACTCGACGGCGACCTGGACCGGCTCCACCACCACAGGGATCGGCGGCGTCACATGTTCGGCCTGCACATCCTCGACCAACGCAACAGGTTCTTCAGCCACCGGCAATGGCGGCCACGGCTTATGCTCTGGCTCTGGCTCTGGCGCAGCCTCCACCTCCGGCTGCAAGACCGGCTCGGCGATAGGCAGCACCACCGGCGCTGGCGTCTCGACGACAGGCTCGGCCACGGGCTCAATCGCCGGTTCCGCTTGCAGAACAGGCTCAGGCACCGGCTCGGGTTGGACTTGCGGCTGTTCGACGACGGTTTCCTGCGGCTTTTTGCGCAGCCATCCGAACAGGCCTTTTTTCTCGCCAGCCGCAGCTGGGCTCTTCTTGTCGTCGTTGGAACCAAACATGGAGGACGGCTATCTCACGGTAGCGACGCGCCAAGGAGGCGCCTCGGTAAATAATATTCGATGCGCAACAGACTGTTTTTTAGCCAGCTTGTTCATGCGCAGCATTTTGTGAGGCGTGAATACAGCCTCAACAAATCGATTCAATATAGGACTGAAGCGATAAAATCGGCGAAAAGCGAATTAAAACCGGGGAAACCCACGGATAACTCCATCTTTACGACGACTGGATCCGAAACGATATGACAGCCGCAGTGGCCGCCGCTAATACGGATCAGTATCCTAGCACCTCCTCGCCCGCCGACGCTAAGACCAAGCGGGCAGCCCAACAGGTTTAAAAACGAATGAATGCTCTAGCCCGCCGCGCCGCAGGCCTGCTGCTCAGCACAGTTTGTCTGCCCCTTTCAGCCTTGGCTGCCGACCCACAACCCACCCATGAATTCACCCTGGACAACGGCCTCAAGGTCGTCGTGCGCGAAGACCATCGCGCCCCGGTGGTGGTCTCGCAGGTCTGGTACAAGGTCGGCTCCAGCTATGAAACCCCTGGCCAGACCGGTTTGTCCCACGCCCTGGAACACATGATGTTCAAGGGCAGCTCCAAGACCGGCCCCGGCGAAGCCTCGTTGATCCTGCGCGACCTGGGCGCCGAAGAGAACGCCTTCACCAGCGACGACTACACCGCCTACTACCAAGTGCTGGCCCGCGACCGCCTGGGCGTGGCCCTGGAGCTGGAAGCCGACCGCATGGCCACCCTGCGCCTGCCGGCCGACGAATTCAGCCGCGAGATCGAAGTCATCAAGGAGGAGCGCCGCCTGCGCACCGATGACAATCCGATGTCCAAGGCCTTCGAACGCTTCAAGGCCATGGCCTACCCGGCCAGCGGCTATCACACGCCGACCATCGGCTGGATGGCCGACCTGGACCGCATGAAGGTCGAGGAACTGCGCCACTGGTACCAATCCTGGTATGTGCCGAACAACGCCACCCTGGTGGTGGTCGGCGACGTGACCCCGGACGAGGTGAAAACCCTGGCCCAACGTTACTTCGGCCCGATCCCCAAGCGTGACGTGCCACCGGCGAAAAAGCCCCTGGAACTGGCCGAGCCGGGCGAACGCCTGCTGACCATGCATGTGCAGACGCAGCTACCGAGCGTCATCCTCGGCTTCAACGTACCGGGCCTGGCCACCGCCGAAGACAAGCGCTCGGTCAACGCCCTGCGCCTGATCTCGGCACTGCTCGATGGCGGCTACAGCGCGCGCATCCCGAGCCAGCTGGAACGCGGTGAAGAATTGGTGTCGGCTGCCTCGACCAGCTACGACGCCTACACCCGCGGCGACAGCCTGTTCACCTTGAGCGCCACCCCCAACCAGCAGAAGAAGAAAACCGTGGCCCAGGCCGAAGCCGGGCTCTGGCGCCTGCTGGATGAACTCAAGGCCAAGCCACCGACCGCCGAGGAACTGGAGCGTATTCGCGCCCAGGTCATTGCCGGGTTGGTCTACGAGCGTGACTCCATCACCAGCCAGGCCACAGCCATTGGCTCCCTGGAAACGGTCGGCCTGTCGTGGAAACTCATGGACACCGAGCTTGCCGAACTGCAAAGCGTGACGCCCGAAGACATCCAGAAGGCCGCGCGCACGTATTTCACCCGCGAACGCCTGAGTGTCGCCCATGTCATGCCACAGGAGAGCACTCATGAGTGATCGCAAAAACAACCGCCTGGTGCTGCCTGGCCTGATCGTCGTGACTCTGGTGGCGGCAGTCGCGGTGTATATCGGTCGCCCGGACGACTCCGTTGCCAGCCCGGCGCTGGAGCAGGCCAAGTCCAGCAAGACCCTGCAATCCCTGGCAGAACTGGACGGCAAGAACCCGACCAACCGCCAGCTCAACGTGCAGACCTGGAACACCGCCGAAGGCGCCAAGGTGCTGTTCGTCGAAGCCCACGAACTGCCGATGTTCGACATGCGCATCCTGTTCGCTGCCGGTAGCAGCCAGGACGGCAACACGCCGGGCCTGGCCCTGCTGACCAACGCCATGCTCAACGAAGGCGTGCCGGGCAAGGATGTGGGGCAGATTGCCGCCGGTTTTGAAGGCCTGGGGGCGGATTTCAGCAACGGCGCCTACCGCGATATGGCGCTGGTGTCGCTGCGCAGCCTCAGTGCCGCCGACAAGCGCGAGGCCGCCCTCACGCTGTTTGACCAGGTGATCGGCCAGCCGACCTTCCCGGCCGACTCCCTGGCGCGGATCAAGAACCAGTTGCTGGCCAGCTTCGAGTACCAGAAGCAGAACCCGGGCAAGCTGGCGAGCATCGAGCTGTTCAAGCGCCTGTACGGCGATCATCCCTATGCGCACCCGAGCGAAGGCACGCCCGAGAGCGTTCCGGCCATTACCCAGGCACAGCTGAAGGCATTCCACGCCAAGGCCTACGCCGCCGGTAACGCGGTGATCGCGATGGTCGGCGACCTGTCCCGTGCCGACGCCGAAGCCATGGCAGCCAAGGTGTCCGCATCCCTGCCCAAGGGCCCGGCACTGGCGAAGATCGCCGAGCCGACCGAGCCCAAGGCCGGCCTGGGGCATATCGAGTTTCCCTCCAAGCAGACGCACCTGTTGTTCGCACAACTGGGCATCAACCGTGCCGATCCGGACTACGCGGCCCTGTCCCTGGGCAACCAGATCCTTGGCGGCGGTGGCTTTGGCACCCGTTTGATGAGCGAAGTGCGCGAGAAGCGCGGCCTGACCTATGGCGTGTACTCGGGCTTCTCGCCGATGCAGGTGCGTGGCCCGTTTATGATCAACCTGCAGACCCGCGCCGAGATGAGCGGCGGCACCTTGCGCCTGGTGGAGCAAGTACTGGCCGACTACCTCAAGACCGGGCCGACGCAAAAAGAACTGGATGACGCCAAGCGCGAACTGGCCGGCAGCTTCCCGCTGTCCACTGCAAGCAACGCCGATATCGTCGGGCAACTGGGCGCCATGGGTTTCTACAACCTGCCGCTCAACTACCTGGAAGATTTCATGAAGCAATCCCAGGCCCTGACTACCGAACAGGTCAAGGCTGCACTGAACAAGCACTTGAGCAGCGATAAAATGGTGATCGTGACCGCTGGTCCCACCACCGCGCAAAAGCCACTACCGCCCCCCACTGATAAACCTGCCGAGCAGCCGCTCGGGGTTCCGGAGCATTAATGGCTAGTCCATCCCGCCCTAAAAAACCTGTCCATAACGTGCATAACGGTGTGGGCCAGCTGCGCATCATTGGCGGCCAATGGCGCAGCCGCAAGCTGAGCTTCCCCGATGTCGTGGGCCTGCGCCCGACCCCGGACCGGGTCCGCGAAACCCTGTTCAACTGGCTCGCGCCGTACATCGAAGGGGCCAAGGTGCTTGACCCGTTCGCCGGCAGCGGCGCGCTGTTCCTCGAGTCCCTGTCCCGTGGCGCCGCCCTGGGCCAGGCGCTGGACGCGAGCAACGTGGCGGTTTCCAGCCTGCGCGAACACCTGGGCACCCTGCGTTGCACCACCGGTCACGTCCAAACCGCCGATGCCCTGCGCTACCTGGAAACCCAGCCAGCCAGTGCATTCGACGTGGTGTTCCTCGACCCGCCGTTCAACCAGAACCTGTTGCCAACCGTCTGCGCGCTGCTGGAAGAGCGCCAGTGGCTGGCCGATGACGCCTGGGTCTACACCGAAAGCGAAACCGCGCCGTCGACCCTGGGCCTGCCGGGCAACTGGCGCCTGCACCGCGAACAAAAATCCGGGCGGGTGTATTACGCGTTGTGGCAACGTACGGTCCAGACCGCTGACTAAATAACGTGGCAAGCCACTTTACTGTGGCGAGCGGGCTTGCCCGCGTTGGGTTGCGCAGCGACCCTAGAAAATGGGACTGCTGCGCAGTCCAACGCGGGCAAGCCCGCTCGCCACAGCCACCCCCATAGCCACAGCCACCGCCGCAGCCACAAAATACGCAGCCAACATTAAAGCAGTGTCGAGACCACCCATCGTGCCGCAACCCTCCCACCGCTTCACCCCCGCCTTCGGCCTCGGCAACCCTCACCTGCAAACGTTGTGGGGCCCGCTCTGGCGCCCCACCACCCACCTCGAACGCCAACGCGAGCGCCTATGGCTGGAGGATGGCGACTTCCTCGACCTCGACTGGCACGGCCCCCACGACCCGCATGCGCCCCTGGTACTGGTGCTGCATGGGCTGACCGGCTCGTCCAATTCGCCCTACGTCGCCGGCCTGCAAAAAGCCCTGGCCAGTCAGGGCTGGGCCAGTGTCGCGTTGAATTGGCGTGGTTGTTCCGGCGAACCCAACCTGCTGGCCCGCAGTTATCACTCCGGGGCCAGTGAAGACCTGGCGGCCGCCATCGCGCACCTGCGGGCCAAGCGCCCATTGGCGCCGCTGTATGCCGTGGGTTACTCCCTGGGCGGCAATGTGTTGCTCAAGCACTTGGGCGAAACCGGCGACAACTCCGGCCTGCAAGGCGCGGCCGCGGTGTCGGTACCATTTCGCCTGGACCAGTGCGCCGACCGTATCGGCCTGGGCTTTTCACGGGTCTATCAGAAGCACTTCATGCGCGAGATGCTCGGCTATATCCGGGTCAAGCAGCGCCAATTCCTACAGGATGGTCGCGAAGAAGCACTGAAAACCCTGGCCGAGCTGGGCTCCCTGGAAAAGATGCGCACGTTCTGGGATTTCGATGGGCGCGTCACTGCGCCACTGCATGGCTACCTGAGTGCCGAGGACTATTACCGGCGGGCGTCGAGCCGTTACTTCCTCGGGGCGATTCGCACACCGACGCTGATCATCCAGGCGGCAGATGATCCTTTTGTGTTTGCCCACAGCCTGCCCCAGGCCAGTGAACTGTCGGACTGCATCGAGTTTGAATTGCAGGCCAAGGGCGGTCACGTGGGGTTTGTCGATGGTTCGCTGAAACAGCCCGGGTACTACCTGGAGCGGCGGATCCCGCAATGGCTGCTGTCTCAACTCGATAAATAATGTGGCTGGCTTGCCTGGTGAAATCAGTCGCCAGTAGCAATTGCCCGCTGCGGATCATTGATCCACTCACTCCACGACCCCGCATACAACTTGCCCAACGGATACCCCGCCAGGCTCAGGGCAAACAGGTTGTGACACGCCGTCACGCCCGAGCCGCAATACGCCACCAACTCATTCGGCGAACGACCTTGCAGCTTGTCGGCAAACCGCTGCTTGAGCTGCTCCACCGGCAAGAAGCGCCCGTCACTGCCCAGGTTCTCGCTGAACGCCGCACATTGCGCGCCGGGAATATGCCCGGCAATCGGGTCGATGGGTTCCACCTCACCGCGAAAGCGCGGCAAGGCCCGGGCGTCGATCAGTGTCAGGCCCGGCTGGCCCAGGCGTTTTTGCAGGTGCTCTGCGTCCAGTAGCAGGTCGTAGTCGGCAGTGCCAGCAAAGGTCCCCGGCTCGGTGCCCGGCGCATCCAGGCTCAAAGGGAAACCGGCGCTGTGCCAGGCCTTCAGGCCACCATCGAGGATCGACACCCCGTCGCGCTTGCCCAACCAGGCCAGCAGCCACCAGGCACGGGCGGCATATGCGCCAGGACCATCGTCATACAGCACGATTTCGCTGTCGGCATGGATGCCCCAGGCCCGCAACTGCTGGACCAGCGCCTCGGGTGCCGGCAGCGGATGGCGTCCAGTCACGCCTTTAGTCACCGGCCCGCTGAGGTGGCGTTCCAGATCGGCATACTGTGCCCCCTCGATATGCCCTTCGGCATAGCTGCAACGCCCGTAATCCGGGTCTTCCAGGACAAACCGGCAATCGAGGATGACTAAGCCTGCGTGCTGCTGGCGCTCGGCCAGTTGTTGCGGGCTGATCAGTTGTGCAAGCGGCATAAAGGACTCCTGGAAATACGTTCGGGAAAGGGCCTACTTCACTTCTTCCAGTGCCTGACTTAACGGCACGTAAAATTCCTTGAACAACGCGTCCACGGCTTCTTTGGCCTGTGGCGTGATAAACCCCGCCTCCAGCACCAGCACCTGGTAGACCCCGCGCTTGATCGCCTCGGCGCTCAGGTGTGCGGAGTTCTCGTTGGTGGTGCACAAAAAGCGCACCCAGGAGGTGAGGATAATCCAGGCATTGAGGGTCAGGGCTTCGGTCTGCACCGGGTCCATGTTCAGGATCCCGGCCTCGACAAACCCCCGGTAAATCGCGCCGCCCTGAATCAGGCAGCGCTGGGAGAAACGCCGGTAGCCGGTGGCCAGCTCCGGGTCGCTCTCCAGCAGATGCTCAAGGTCACGGTGCAAAAAACGGTAGCGCCACATGCCGGCCAGTACCGCCTGCAGGTAGAAACGCTTGTCTTCGACCACCATGGCGCGCCCCTGGGGCGGGCGCAGGAAGCTGTCCACCAGGGCTTCATACTCGCGAAACAGCACCGCGATAATCGCCTGCTTGTTCGGGAAGTGGTAGTACAGGTTGCCCGGGGATATTTCCATATGGGCGGCAATATGGTTGGTGCTGATGCTGCGCTCGCCCTGCTGGTTGAACAACTCCAGGCTGGTTTGCACGATGCGTTCGCTGGTCTTTACTCGTGGTGCCATGGGGTATCGGCTTCTTGAATCCTGATGCAAACATCTTACGGTCTATCCTTGCCAGGATAAAACTGCATGTTACTGCGAAGGCATTTGACAAATTAGAGCAATGACTCTAAAAACCCAGGTACTCCAATAATATTCGGGAACTGCGCCATGTCTGCCAATGTTGCCTACCTGCAAGATTCCCAGGCGCTGGACCAGCTCCAGGACCTGTTCGCTGCCCAGCGCCGCGCCTACGCGGCCAACCCGATGCCGCCAGCGGCGCAGCGCCAGCAGTGGCTCAAGGCATTGCGTGACCTGCTCAGCGATGAGCGCCAGGCGCTGATCGAGGCCATCAGCAACGATTTCAGCCATCGCAGCGCCGATGAAACCCTATTCGCCGAACTGATGCCCAGCCTGCACGGCATTCACTACGCCAGCAAACACCTCAAAGGCTGGATGAAACCATCGCGCCGCGCTGTAGGTATAGCCTTCCAGCCGGCATCTGCCAAAGTGATCTATCAGCCCCTGGGCGTTATCGGGGTGATCGTGCCCTGGAACTACCCGCTGTACCTGGCCATAGGGCCGTTGGTCGGCGCGCTGGCGGCGGGTAACCGGGTGATGCTCAAGCTCAGCGAATCCACCCCCGCCACCGGCCAACTGCTCAAGACCCTGCTGGCGCAAATTTTCCCCGACGACCTGGTGTGCGTGGTGCTCGGCGAAGCCGAAGTGGGCATGGCGTTCTCCAAGCTGCCGTTCGATCACCTGCTGTTCACCGGGGCCACCAGCATCGGCAAGCATGTGATGCGCGCCGCCGCCGAGCACCTGACCCCAGTCACCCTGGAGCTGGGCGGCAAATCCCCAGCCATTGTCTCGGCCGATGTACCACTCAAAGACGCCGCCGAACGGATCGCATTCGGCAAGGCGCTGAATGCCGGGCAAACCTGTGTGGCGCCGGACTACGTGCTGGTTCCCGAAGACCGGGTGGACGGTTTCGTCGAGGCCTACACCCAGGCGGTACGCGGGTTTTATCCGACCCTGGCCGACAACCCGGACTACACCGCAATCATCAACGAGCGACAACTCGCCCGGCTCAATGCCTACATCAAGGACGCCACCGACAAGGGCGCGACCCTGTTGCCGCTCTACGACCAGGGCCAGGCCCGGCGCATGGCCCATAGCCTGCTGCTGAATGTCAGCGATGAGATGACCGTGATGCAGGACGAGATTTTCGGCCCGGTGCTGCCCATCGTGCCCTATCGCGGCATCGACCAGGCCTTTGCCTACATCAACCAGCGCCCGCGCCCGCTGGCGTTGTATTACTTCGGCTACAACAAGGCCGAACAGAATCGCGTACTCCACGAAACCCATTCCGGCGGCGTGTGCCTGAACGACACCCTGCTGCATGTGGCCCAGGACGATATGCCGTTTGGCGGCATCGGCCCGTCGGGTATGGGCCACTACCATGGCCATGAGGGTTTTCTCACCTTCAGCAAGGCCAAGGGGGTGCTGATCAAGCAGCGCCTGAATGCGGCCAAGCTGATTTACCCGCCGTATGGCAAAGCCATCCAGAAACTGATCCAGAAGCTGTTCGTGCGCTAAAACCGTTACCACCGGGACAACAATAAAAATGAACCCTAGCCTGACTGAATCACCCGCGCTGTCGCGGCGCGGCGTCTTGAAAATCGGCCTGTGCGCCAGCGCCTTCCTGGCCACCGCCGGCCTTGGCGCCAGCCTCAGCGGCTGCTCCAGCAGTACCCCCGCCAGCGGCTTTGCCATGTTGCGCAACAGCGACCTGCCGTTTTTGCGCGCAGTGATCCCGGTGTTGCTCGAAGGCGCGGCCAGCGCCGAGGTGGTGGCGGCAGGCATTGAAGACACCCTGAAAAAACTCGATTACAGCCTGCAGCACCTGTCACCGGAGATGTTCAAGCTGACCCAGCAGTTGTTCGACGTACTGGGCATGGCCGTCACCCGTGGCCCGCTGACCGGCATCTGGGGCAGTTGGGAAAACGCCAGCAGCGAGCAGATCCGCAACTTCCTGCATCGCTGGGAAAACAGCTTCCTCAACCTGCTGCGCATGGGCCAGGGCTCGCTGCTCAAGCTGGTGATCATGGCCTGGTACTTCCGGCCCGAGTCCTGGGCCCATTGCGGGTACCCCGGGCCACCGAGGATCTAGCCTGGGTAACCCACGTTGATAGCCACTCCGTAGCCATAACAATAAGAGAACAAGCTGATGCCCGTACCTGATGTGTTCCGCGATGGCATGGCCCGCGGCTGGAAGACCCATAACGGCGCCGCCCTCGACCAGGACCTGGTGCTGGAGGCCGATGTCGCGATCATCGGCAGCGGCGCAGGCGGTGGCACCACCGCAGAAATCCTCAGCGCCGCTGGCTACAAAGTGCTGTTGATCGAAGAAGGCCCGCTCAAGACCAGCAGCGATTTCAAGCTGCTGGAAGACGAGGCCTACGCCAGCCTGTATCAGGAAGGCATCGGGCGCATGAGCAAGGACGGCGCCATCACCATCCTGCAGGGCCGCGCCGTGGGCGGCACCACGCTGATCAACTGGACCTCGAGCTTTCGCACGCCCGACCCGACCCTGGCTCACTGGGCCAGCGAGTACGCGGTCAAGGGCCACAGCAGCGCCGAGATGGCGCCGTGGTTTGAAAAGATGGAGCAGCGCCTGGGCATCGCACCCTGGGCCCTGCCGCCCAACCCCAACAACGATGTGATCCGCAAAGGCTGCGAAAAGCTCGGCTACAGCTGGCATGTGATCCCGCGCAACGTGCGCGGCTGCTTCAACCTGGGCTATTGCGGCATGGGCTGCCCGGTCAACGCCAAGCAATCAATGCTGGTGACCACCATTCCCTCGACCCTGGAGCAAGGCGGCGAGTTGCTCTACCTGGCCCGCGCCGAGCGCTTGAAGTTCAGTGGCGATACCATCACCAGCCTCGAATGCGTGGCCATGGACTCCCGTTGCGTCGCGCCCACCGGCCGCAAGATCACGGTCAAAGCCAAGCATTACGTGCTGGCCGGCGGCGGCATCAACAGCCCGGCGCTGTTGATGCGCTCGGACGCACCCGACCCGCATTCGCGCCTGGGCAAGCGCACCTTCCTGCATCTGGTGAATTTTTCCGCGGGGCTGTTCGATGAGGTGATCAACCCGTTCTACGGCGCGCCGCAGTCGATCTACTCCGACCACTTCCAATGGCAGGACGGCACCACCGGTAAAATGTCCTACAAGCTCGAAGCGCCACCCTTGCACCCGGCGCTGGCCAGCACGTTGTTCGGGGGGTATGGCACGCAAAACGCCCTGGACATGAGCCAGTTGCCCAAGACCCACGCGATGCTGGCGCTGCTGCGGGACGGCTTCCACCCCGACAGCCAGGGCGGCAGCGTCGGCCTGCGCGGCGATGGCACGCCGGTGCTCGACTATGAGGTCTCGCCCTACGCCTGGGACGGCCTGCGCCGGGCGTTTCATAGCATGGCCGAGATCCAGTTCGCCGCCGGCGCCAAGTCGGTCAAGCCACTGCACCACGATGCGCGCTACGTCAGCACACTGGCCGAGGCCCGCAGCCTGATCGACGGCCTGAACCTGGAGCTGCATCGCACCTGCCTGGGCAGCGCCCATGTGATGGGCGGTTGCGCCATGGGCGAAGAGCCGAAAAATGCCGTGGCCGACAGCCTTGGCCGGCATCACCAACTGCGCAACCTGTCGATCCACGATGGCTCGCTGTTCCCCACCAGTATCGGCGCCAACCCCCAGCTTTCGGTGTACGGCCTGACCGCGCAACTGGCGACGGCGCTGGCCGAACGTCTGAAAACAGCATGAAAAAACCAGGTATTCGCGGTGTCTATAGTGCTTTCTTCTGAATAAGTTGACTTGGCCGACCGGGATGGCTGCGATACCATCCGGTTCCCCAACGGACTCCGCCAGGACGACGCGATGAACCGAGTGTTGTACCCAGGTACCTTCGACCCGATTACCAAAGGCCATGGCGATCTGGTCGAACGCGCCTCGCGCTTGTTCGACCATGTGATCATCGCGGTCGCGGCCAGCCCCAAGAAAAACCCGCTGTTTCCCCTGGAACAGCGCGTGGAGTTGGCCCGTGAGGTCACCAAGCACCTGCCTAACGTGGAAGTGGTGGGCTTTTCGACGCTGCTGGCACACTTCGCCAAGGAGCAGAACGCCAATGTATTCCTGCGCGGGCTGCGGGCGGTGTCGGACTTCGAGTATGAATTCCAGCTGGCCAATATGAACCGCCAACTGGCGCCGGACGTTGAGAGCCTGTTTCTTACGCCGTCGGAACGTTATTCGTTCATTTCTTCGACCCTGGTCCGGGAAATCGCGGCATTGGGCGGGGATATCACCAAGTTTGTGCACCCTGCGGTCGCCGATGCGCTGACGCTGCGCTTCAAGAAGTAAGACCGCTCGACCGGCGCCCGCTCGCACTGCGGGCGCCAATGCGGCACAATTGCGCGCATTAGTTTTTCAGATGCCTTGGCAGAGCGCCCTGGCAGGAGTTTCCATGTCCCTGATCATCACCGACGATTGCATCAACTGCGACGTCTGCGAACCCGAGTGCCCGAACGCTGCCATTTCCCAGGGTGAAGAGATCTACGTGATCGACCCCAACCTGTGCACCCAGTGTGTCGGCCACTACGACGAACCCCAGTGCCAGCAAGTGTGCCCGGTCGATTGCATCCCCCTGGATGAGGCACACCCTGAGACTGAAGAGCAGTTGATGGAGAAGTACCGGTTGATTACCGGCAAGGCCTGAGACCTTGTGGTGGCTGGGCGGGCCTCATCGCAGGCAAGCCAGCTCCCACACTTGAAGGTATTCACAAAGCAAAATGTGGGAGCGGGCTTGCCCGCGATGACGGCAACCGCCGTCACACACAATCAGCTCTGGCACTTGGGGCAAAACACACTCGCCCGCTGCCCCAACATCACATTGCGCAATTCGCTCCCGCAGACCTTGCACGCCTCGCCACCCCGGCCGTAGACGAACAGTTCCTGCTGGAAATACCCCGGCTGCCCATCGCCACCGATAAAGTCGCGCAATGTCGTACCGCCGCGCTCGATGGCGGCCGCGAGGATGCGTTTGATCTCGATCGCCAGCTTCAGGTAACGCCCACGGGAAATGCCCTTGGCCTCCCGGCGCGGGTCGATCCCGGCGGCAAACAGCGCCTCGGTCGCGTAGATATTGCCCACTCCCACCACCACCGCGTTGTCCATGATGAACGGCTTGACCGCCATCGAGCGCCCACGGGACAGCTGGAACAGGCGCTCGCCATCAAACAGGTCGGTCAACGGCTCCGGTCCCAGGCGCAGCAGCAGTTCGTGGTTGTGCGGGTCCTGGCTCCAGAGCATCGCGCCAAAGCGCCGGGGGTCGGTGTAGCGCAGGGCCAGGCCCGACTCCAGTTCGATGTCCACATGCTCATGCTTGGCTGCCGGTAGACCGACTTCCACCAGGCGCAAATTGCCCGACATGCCCAAGTGGCTGATCAAGGTGCCGACTTCGGCGTTGATCAGCAGGTACTTGGCCCGCCGCTCCACCAGCACGATGCGCTGCCCGGACAGGCGCACATCCAGGTCTTCGGGGATCGGCCAGCGCAGGCGCCGTTCACGCACCACCACGCGGCTGACCCGCTGGCCTTCCAGGTGCGGCGCAATTCCGCGCCGGGTGGTTTCGACTTCTGGCAGCTCAGGCATATTCGTCTCGCGATAGAAAGGTTAGTGCGCGCCCAACTCGCGGATCGACAACTTCAGGTTCTCGAAGTCGTAGTCCGACAGGCCCACGTAATCCAGCACCAGGTGGCCGATGCTGTCCCATTCATGGTCCACCGTCTGGTTGCCCAGTACCCGATAGGACGCGCAGATATGCTCGGCCATCTTCAGGATCGCCAGCAGGTTTTTCAGCGGGCTGTTACGCGCCGACTCATCGCTGAAAATCGCCAGGGCATTGTGGTGGTTGGCGATGGCGTTGGTCACATGCTCCGGCAGGCGCCAGGACTTGGCGGTGTAATAGCCCACCACCGCATGGTTGGTGTGGAACGCGCTGTTCTCGGTGTCGACCACCCGACAATCGGGCCCCGCCTTGGCGTAGGAATCTTCCAGCACGCTCATGTAGTCCGGGAAACGCTTGAGCATCAGCGGCACGCCACAATCGTGGAACAGCCCCAGGGCATAGGCTTCGTCTACCGCCTGGGAGCCGGTGCGCTTGGCCAGGGTCAGGCAGGTCATCGCCACGTCCTGGGCGGTGTCCCAGAACCGGTTGAGGGTGACGATGGTGTCATCGCTCATCTCGCCCTTGATCGACTGGGCGTTGATCAGGTTGACGATCGAGCGGCTGCCCAACAGGTTCACCGCGCGCTGGATCGAGGCAATTTTGTTGCTCAGGCCGTAATACGGCGAGTTGACGATTTTCAGCAACGAGCCGGAGAGGCCCGGGTCCTGGGAGATCAGCCGCGCAATCACCTCCAGGTCCGGATCGGGCATGTACTGCTCCATCTGCAAATCCACCATGATTTGCGGTTGGGGCGGCACGCTGATGCCTTGCAGGGCCTGTTGGATCTGTTCGGCGGAAAGCTCTTGGGACATAGGTACATACTCTGGACTAGGCGCGAATTCTAACCTCTAAGCAAAGCTGACCGACACCTCAAAAACCCGAACCGAACCCCGATCCAATATGGGAGCTGGCTCGCCTGCGATTGCATCGCCGCCGTACGTCAGATACACCGCGCCGTCTGCATCGCAGGCAAGCCAGCTCCCACATGAACGGGCGCGCAAAGGGTATACTCCCGCTCTTTTTTCCGGAGCGACGTCATGTCCCTGCCAAGCCTGCGTCTCAAAGCCAACGCCGATCGTCGTTTGCGCAACGGCCACCTGTGGGTCTACAGCAACGAAATCGACGTGGCCGCCACCCCACTCCACGGCTTCCAGGCAGGCGACCAGGCCATCCTCGAAGCGGCCGGCGGCAAGACCCTGGGCATTGTGGCCATGAGCCCGAACAACCTGATCTGCGCGCGCCTGCTGTCGCGCGACATCAAGTTGCCGCTGGACAAGTCGCTGCTGGTGCACCGCCTGAATGTCGCCCTGTCCCTGCGCGACCGCCTGTTCGACAAGCCGTTCTACCGCCTGGTCTACGGCGACTCCGACCTGCTGCCGGGCCTGGTGGTCGACCGTTTCGGCGATATCCTGGTGGTGCAGATCGCTTCGGCGACCATGGAAGCCCATAAAGAAGACGTGATCGCCGCGCTGACCCAAGTGCTCAAGCCCAGCGGCATCCTGTTCAAGAACGATTCCGCCGCGCGCGACGCCGAAGGCCTCAACCGCTACGTCGAAACCGTGTTCGGCCTGGTCCCTGAATGGGTTGCCCTGGAAGAAAACGGCGTGCAATTCGAAGCCCCGGTGATCCAGGGCCAGAAGACCGGTTGGTTCTACGACCACCGCATGAACCGTGCACGCCTGGCCCCGTATGCCAAAGGCAAGCGCGTTCTCGATCTGTACAGCTACATCGGCGGCTGGGGCGTGCAAGCTGCCGCGTTTGGCGCCAGTGAAGTGTTCTGCGTCGATGCCTCGGCCTTTGCTCTGGATGGCGTAGAGCGCAACGCCGCGCTGAACGGCGTTGCCGAGAAGATGACCTGCATCGAAGGCGACGTGTTTGAAGCGTTGAAAGAATTGAAAGCCAGCGAAGAGCGCTTCGACGTGATCGTCGCCGACCCACCCGCCTTCATCAAACGCAAAAAAGACATGAAAAACGGCGAAGGCGCTTACCGCCGCCTCAATGAGCAAGCCATGCGCCTGCTCAGCAAGGACGGCATCCTGGTCAGCGCCTCGTGCTCCATGCACCTGCCGGAAGACGACCTGCAAAACATCCTGCTGACCAGCGCCCGCCACCTGGACCGCAATATCCAGATGCTGGAGCGTGGTGGCCAGGGCCCGGACCACCCGGTGCACCCGGCGATTGCCGAGACGCGCTACATCAAGAGCATTACGTGCCGGTTGTTGCCCAATAGCTAAGTAACATGCAGATCAAAGGTGGGAGTGGGCTTGCCAGCTCCCACCTTTTTTGTGCAGTGTCAGAAAGATTTTTCCTACCGTCGCAAGCCGCGCGCTCCCCAGGAAATTTCCTTCAAAGGTTTTGATTGAATTCCACTTTTTGCAGACTAGTATCGGTTTCTGGCTTCACTGCGGAAAACAAAAACAATGTCTGACTCCACCTGCTCGCCCGTCCTCGATGGCCCAGCCAAACGCCAGTATCTTTCCCGCTTCATCCTCATCACCTGCATTGCCCTGATCAGCTTCTTCCCGATCAATATCCTGCTGCCTTCATTTCCGGCCCTCGCCGCCAGGTTCGACACGCCCAGCGCCAATGTCGCGCTGTCCATCAGCCTGTTTACCCTGGTTTTTTCGGTCTCCCAACTGATCGCCGGCCCACTCTCGGATAAATGGGGGCGCAAGGAAGTCCTGCTTGGCTGCATCACACTGTCGATCCTCGGGGCGATAGGCTGCACGCTGGCATCGGACTACCTGACCTTCCTGCTGTTTCGCAGCGTGCAGGCCATGGGCTGTGGCTTCTTCGTGCTGGGCCACGCCCTGGTGGAAGACCTGTTCGAGGAGCAGGACCGGGCTCGCGTGCGCCTGTATTACATGACCCTGAGCGGCTCGTTCGTCGCCCTTTCGCCGCTGATCGGCTCCTGGCTGCAAACCACCTTTGACTGGCAAGGCAGCTTCTACGGGTTCGCAGTGATGGCATTGGCCATGTTGATCCATGCGCTGTGCATCCTGCCGTCCAAGTCCGCCAGCCCCCATCGCGCACCGGTGTCGATCATCGCCACCTTGAAAGCCGTGGCCGGCAACCGGGACTTCCTGCGCTACTGGTGGATCGCCGCACTGGTGTTCGCCTGCTACTTCGCCTTGATCAGTGTCACCCCCCTGATGTTCATGGATGGGCTGAAACTCTCCGAATACCAGTACGCCCTGGTGCTGATGGTCTACGGCGTGGCCTATCTGCTGGGCGGCGTGGCGGCCTCGTTTCTGCAAAAACGCATCTCGCTGTCCCGGCAAATCAATATCGGCCTGGGGTTACTGCTGGTGGCCGGTGTGCTACTGATGCTGATCGTCAGCCTTGACGCCATCACCACCATAACCCTGCTGATCCCGATGCTGATCAGCGCCCTGGCCGTGACCCTGGTGCGCCCGGCGGCGATTTCGGCGGCGATGCTGTTGTTCTCAAGCAGCGCGGGCACGGCCGCCTCGGCGGGCAACAGCATCATGTTCCTCACGGCCGCGATCAGCAGCGCCGCCCTTGCGCAAACCGGAACGCATTTGCTGATGACCATTGCCGCAAGCTTCATCGCCTTCAGCCTCTGGGGCTGGCTGACAAATACGAGGGTCGGGCGATAAAGCCCCGGGACATGCTTCTCGCCATTCCCTCCCGACGCCAGCGGTGTAGAATCGACCCTATTCATCGCCAGTCATCCCCCGGCGGGTTTATGAGCTCGAGGCCCAAGCAAGCGGCGATCCCGCGACGCGAGTGGCAACTTCCGGACACACGGCCATTTTTCGGGTGTTCCAGTCGTCAATTAGAAGCTCACTCCCCTTTAGTACTTGATTAGCCGCCCGGAGTGCTCCAATGCCAGATTACCGCTCGAAAACATCCACCCATGGCCGCAACATGGCCGGCGCCCGCGCACTGTGGCGTGCCACGGGGATGAAAGATGACGACTTCAAGAAGCCGATCATCGCGATTGCCAACTCGTTCACCCAATTCGTACCGGGCCACGTCCACCTCAAGGACCTGGGCCAACTGGTCGCCCGCGAGATCGAACGTGCTGGCGGCGTAGCAAAAGAATTCAACACCATCGCCGTGGATGACGGCATCGCCATGGGCCATGACGGCATGCTGTATTCCCTGCCGAGCCGCGAGATCATCGCCGACTCCGTGGAATACATGGTCAACGCCCACTGCGCCGACGCCATCGTCTGCATCTCCAACTGCGACAAGATCACCCCTGGCATGCTGATGGCCGCCCTGCGCCTGAACATCCCGGTGATTTTCGTCTCTGGCGGCCCGATGGAAGCCGGCAAGACCAAGCTCGCCTCCCACGGCCTGGACCTGGTTGACGCCATGGTCATCGCCGCCGATTCCAGCGCTTCTGACGAGAAGGTCGCGGAATACGAGCGCAGCGCCTGCCCGACCTGCGGTTCGTGCTCCGGCATGTTCACCGCCAACTCGATGAACTGCCTGGTGGAAGCCCTGGGCCTGGCCTTGCCGGGCAACGGTTCGACCCTGGCCACCCACAGCGACCGCGAGCAGTTGTTCTTGCAGGCCGGCCGTACCATCGTCGAGCTGTGCAAGCGTTACTACACCGAGAACGATGAGTCGGTATTGCCGCGCAATATCGCCAACTTCAAGGCGTTCGAAAACGCCATGACCCTGGATATCGCCATGGGCGGTTCCACCAACACCATCCTGCACTTGCTGGCCGCAGCGCAAGAAGCCGAGATCGACTTCGACCTGCGCGACATCGACCGCCTGTCCCGCCACGTGCCGCAGTTGTGCAAGGTCGCGCCGAACATCCAGAAGTACCACATGGAAGACGTGCACCGCGCCGGCGGGATCTTCTCGATCTTAGGCTCCCTGGCCCGTGGCGGCCTGTTGCACACCGACCTGCCGACCGTGCACAGCAAATCCCTGGCCGAGGGCATCGCCAAGTGGGACATCACCCTGACTGACGACGAAGCCGTGCACACCTTCTTCAAGGCAGGCCCGGCTGGCATCCCGACGCAAACTGCTTTCAGCCAGTCGACCCGTTGGGACACCCTGGACGACGACCGTGAAAATGGCTGCATCCGCAGTGTCGAACACGCCTACTCCAAAGAAGGCGGCCTGGCTGTGCTGTACGGCAACATCGCCCTCGACGGCTGCGTGGTGAAGACCGCTGGCGTGGATGAGTCGATCCATGTGTTCGAAGGTCGCGCCAAGATCTACGAAAGTCAGGACAGCTCGGTACGCGGCATCCTCGCCGACGAAGTGAAAGAAGGCGACATCGTAATCATCCGCTACGAAGGCCCGAAAGGCGGCCCGGGTATGCAGGAAATGCTCTACCCGACCTCGTACCTGAAGTCCAAGGGCCTGGGCAAAGCCTGTGCGCTGCTGACCGACGGGCGCTTCTCCGGCGGTACTTCGGGCCTGTCCATCGGCCACGCTTCGCCAGAAGCCGCTGCCGGTGGCGCGATTGGCCTGGTGCAGGATGGCGACAAGGTGCTGATCGACATTCCGAACCGCTCGATCAACCTGTTGATCAGCGATGAAGAACTGGCGGCACGCCGGGTCGAGCAGGACAAGAAAGGCTGGAAGCCGGTGGAGAAGCGTCCGCGCAAAGTCACCACCGCCCTGAAGGCTTACGCCCTGCTGGCCACCAGTGCCGACAAGGGTGCAGTGCGTAACAAGGCCATGCTCGACGGCCTGTAAGCCCCGCCCATAAAAATGCCCCGCCAAGTGCGGGGCATTTTTTTGCGCCGAAGAAATCGCGCAAATTACCCCGGGGCGATACTCCTGGCCAAACCTGCCGACCATGCAGCAACCATCTTGTCTGCCACCCCTTCAAACGCGGGATGAGTACTTCGATAGGCCAAAAGCTCCGTCATTGCGCGGCTCATGCCATCCTGCACCCTGGCGAGCAACTCATTGCAGCGCGCCTCTGTCAGATTGCACGAACGGCGACCGAACTGGACCAGCATCTTGCGTTTGGGCCAGGCCTTAGAACCGTCCAGCAAGAGGGCCATGATGTCGCTGCCCTGGTAGACCGTGGTGGTCACCAGGTCGTAGGCCGGCGCGAGCCAGATGTCAGCCTCTTCGGCACAGTTCTCATAAAGCACACCGAAGTTTTTCAGGTGCCCGTCACCATTCTGGATACCGGCAGAGAGCGCCACCATCATGAAAAAATCTTCCAGCGCCTTGGTTACCCGGCTTGGCGTGACATAAGACTTGATCAGCCTGGCGCATCCCTGGTAAGTCCCGTCGTACTTCCTGCGCGTCGCCAACCCTGACAGAACGCACATATCCTCAAACCCGAGGTAGGCGCCATCACTGACGTCGAACCGTTGCACAACAAGGAATTTCGCGTTTTTGCTCAGTTGAAAAACCGGCACTTCAAGGCCGCAGTGCAATGCCGCCCGCATGCAAAAAAACTCGTTGGCCGCCAACTGAGGGAAGTCTTGTTCATTGAACGCCTTCACCAGGTGCGTGACACCCCGGTGGGTAAACCGCGCCATATCAGGCGCCATCTCGTCAATATCGCGCACCAGCACTTTCGGCTGAACGCCCGAAACCCCGGAGTAGGCGGCGTAGGTTCGCAATAGGTCACTGAAGAGATCGTTTGCCCCGTCATGGACCAACAGTTCAGACAGGTTGATCTGCGGCAGCGATGCCTCACCGCCAGCGTGGACAATGCTGATTCGGCCAAGCTGGTGTGGCCCAACGATACCCAGCAATGCCAGGTCGTCGAAGCCGCGTACTGACTTGCTGAAACGCCGCACGAGCTCGTCTTTGAGATACCCCTCGGGAAGGTGCATCTCGAACAGCGGATGGATGCCGTACTCCCAGTTGTAACTCTCCAGGCGCACCGGCATCGTCAAGGAGACGGCATTCTCTTCGGCCACCGCATCGTTATACGAGAAAACCGAATCGTGCCTGTTTTCTTCGCTCCGGCCGAGTGTTCCTGCCACCACACCACCAGTGCCGATGGACAGTCGGTCATTGTGCCTGGTCATGGATGCGTCCTGATTTCAGCTCATCGAGCGTCATGCGCCGACGCCTGGGAGTCGCGGTCAATTCGTATCCCAAGCCCTCAAGGATCGCGGCAACCTTGCGAATCCCCACTTCCGGGATGCTGTTGTTCTCGATCCCAGAGATGGTTGCACGACTCATCCCGTGCCGTTGCGCAAGCTGGGTCTGTGAGAGGCCAGCGGCTTTACGCAATTGTTTGATTAAAAGACCTAATTCATCCACGCTAAATTGCATCCTATACAATGCAAAACATGAAAAATCACTCAAATGCACCGCATACAATGCATTAAAGCGTGATGGTCCTTTCTACACCCAACGGTAAAGCCTGGCAACTCTGTGGCGGGGCCTTATTGAATCGCCTCCGGCTTGACGATCACCCAGTTCTTATCCGCCGTCACCGGTAACCCTTCCTTGGCCTGGGCCGCCGCATGCTTGGCCATCATGCCGTTAATCTGGGTCATGTACTTGTCCTTGCGGTTGATCCACAAGTGGATGCCACCCTTGGCCACGTCCACATCGTGAAACAGCATGTAGCCGTCGCTAGTGGGGGTGTCGCCGCCGACCAGCACCGGTTTTTTCCACTCGTCGATGTAGGTGAGGATCGCCGCATGCTTGCCGGCCATCCAGGTTGCCGGGGTCCACAGGTAGGGGGTCAGTTCCAGGCCGAGGTTGGCCTTTTCGTCGTATTTGCCGGCGCTGATCTGCTTGCGGGCGGTGGTCAGCTCGCCAGTCTTGCGGTCCTTGAGCAACAGGCTGACGCCAATGACGTTCTGCGGCTTGACGTTGTAGCCGTACTTCGGATCCGAGGCGACCATGCGCACCAGCTCTTCAGAGGCAGCGGTCATCACGTACACGTCGATGCCGTTTTCCATCAGCTTGTTGTACAGCTCGGTCTGGCCGGTGAAGATTTTCGGCGGCTGCACCTCCATGTTCTTCACCACGTCGCCTTCGAAGTAGGTGACCGGCACCGGTTTACCGGAGGCCATCAGCTCATCGACGTAGCCCTTGAGTTCCTTGAGGGTAAAGCCTGAAAACACCTGGGCGACCCACGGGTAGCAGACCATGTCGTCCACTTCGCACAGGCGATAGTAGTAACTGAACAGACTTTCCTTATGGTCAGCAGTGTCTTTGAACGGCATAAGTTTGAGCGACGGATCGAGACTGTCGCGGGTGATCAGGCCCTTGTTTTCCATGTACGGCAACAGTGACTCTTCGAGGTCGAAGCGGTAGCTGGTGTTGTCCATGTCGAACACCGCGTAATTGCCCTTGTTGGCGTTGGCGGCAATCATTTCGTTGAGTTGCTTGGCGGCGGGTGCCGGCCAGTGTTTCAACTCGGTGGCGGCCATGACCTGGCTGACAAGCCCCAGGCATAGCGCGGCGGCAAACAGTCTCGGCGCGAGCTTCATGTGCGTTTTCTCCCTGAGTGAAAGGCATAAACGCTAACAAATCCTTATGACCGTTCCCGGCACCAGCACGACCGTCTGCGTCCTGATACCGCCACCGGCATACGTCTGGGCGCCAAAGCCTTATTCCAAAAACGACAGTAGTCATTCCATAAAGGTATTAAATCAATATATTTCAAGCTGTTAGGCTTTCCGGTTCGCAGTCGCACGCTCAGGCGACTGGCAGCCATTTAATTGGAGCTTCAATGAATCTGCCGCTGATTCTCAATTTGCTGGTGTTCCTGGCGTTACTGCTAGGCCTGGCCCAAACCCGTCACAGCCACTGGAGCCTGGCCAAGAAGGTCCTGCTGGCACTGGTGCTCGGGGTGGTTTTTGGTGTGATCCTGCACACCATTTATGGTGCTGGTCACCCGGTACTCAAGGCCTCGATCAGTTGGTTCGACCTGGTGGGCAATGGTTATGTGCAACTGTTGCAGATGATCGTGATCCCGCTGGTGTTCGCCTCGATCCTCAGCGCCGTGGCCCGCCTGCATAACGCCGCGTCCCTGGGCAAGATCAGCTTCCTGACCATTGGCACGCTGCTGTTCACCACCGCCATTGCGGCGCTGATCGGTATCGGCCTGACCAACCTGTTCGGCCTCACCGCCGAAGGCCTGGTGGCCGGCACCCAGGAGTTGGCGCGCCTGCAGGTGATCCAGAGTGACTACGCAGGCAAGGTCGCCGACCTGAATATCCCGCAGTTGCTGCTGTCGTTTATCCCGCAAAACCCGTTCGCCGACCTGGCCCGGGCCAAGCCGACGTCGATTATCAGTGTGGTGATCTTCGCCGCGTTCCTGGGGGTTGCCGCGCTGCAACTGCTCAAGGACGACGTGGAAAAAGGTCAGAAAGTGGTCAACGCCATCGACACCCTGCAAGCCTGGGTGATGCGCCTGGTGCGCCTGGTGATGAAGCTGACCCCTTACGGCGTACTGGCGCTGATGACCAAAGTGGTCGCCAGTTCCAACCTGCAAGACATCATCAAGCTCGGCAGTTTCGTGCTGGTGTCCTACCTGGCGCTGGGGCTGATGTTCGTGGTCCACGGCCTGCTGCTGTCCCTGGCCGGGATCAACCCGCTGCGCTTCTTCCGCAAGGTATGGCCGGTGCTGACCTTTGCCTTCACCAGCCGCTCCAGCGCGGCGAGCATCCCGCTGAGCATCGAAGCGCAGACCCGCCGCCTGGGCATCCCGCAGTCCATCGCCAGCTTCGCCGCCTCGTTCGGTGCGACGATTGGCCAGAACGGCTGTGCCGGCCTGTACCCGGCGATGCTGGCCGTGATGGTGGCGCCGACTGTGGGCATCAACCCCCTGGACCCGCTGTGGATCGCCACCCTGGTGGCGATTGTGACCCTGAGCTCGGCCGGTGTAGCGGGCGTGGGCGGCGGTGCGACGTTTGCCGCGCTGATCGTGCTGCCGGCCATGGGCTTGCCGGTGGCGTTGGTGGCGCTGCTGATTTCCGTGGAGCCGCTGATCGACATGGGCCGTACGGCGTTGAACGTGAATGGTTCGATGACGGCGGGGGCGATTACCAGCCAGATCATGCAGCAGACGGATAAAGAGCTGCTCAATGCCGATGAGCATGCTGAGTTGGCGCAGGCCTGATAGACCGCTATCGCGGGCAAGCCCACTCCCACAGTTGAACCGGTTTCTTCAGTAAAAATCGGTCAACTGTGGGAGTGGGCTTGCCCGCGATGCTTTTAGGCTTTTTCCCAAACTTCGAAGTTATAGGCCGGCTTGTCACCTTCAGCCGGATTCTGCACATTCGACACCAGCTTCCATTGGCGGGTATCAAACTGCGGAAACCACGCATCCCCTTGCGGGCTCAACTCCACCCGCGTCAAATACAGGCGATCCGCCTGCTCCAGCCCCTGCGTATACAGCTGCGCGCCGCCGATCAGCATCAGCTCATCCACGCCCTGCTCCAACGCCCAGGCCTCGGCCCGCGCCACGGCTGCATCGAGGGACGGAAAAACTTCCGCACCTTCGAGCACCAAATCGGTCTGACGGCTGACCACAATGTTCAAGCGACCCGGCAACGGTCGACCCAGGGAATCCCAGGTCTTGCGCCCCATGATGATCGGCTTGCCCAGGGTGGTGGCCTTGAAATATTTGAAATCCCCCGGCAAATGCCAGGGCATGCTGTTGTCGACGCCGATCACGCGGTTTTCACCGAGGGCTGCGATCAGGCTTAAAGGGAGAGTTTTTTTCATGGCGACGAGAATACCAGAGGCGCGGGCCAGCGGTTATGCTCCAGGCTCACTGACACAACAGGATGGCGCGTGACTGCACTTACACCTCTGCAAACACTCTGGCTGACGGAAACCGTGCGCCTGCGTGAAGAACACGCTGGCCCCCTGGAAGACCAGGAAGCCAATCGCCTGGCCCGCAGCCACGGCGGCGATCTGCCGACGCGCATTCAAAACCGCGCACTGTGGCTGGCCGAACGTGACGGCCTGCGCGCCGCCCTGCTCCACTGGCTGCAAGGCGCACGCCTGGCGCTGATGGTGCTGATGGTGCTGGCCATCGTCAGCGGCGCCGGCCTGGCCTTCGCCGCCCTGGGCAACGGCCAGGCCCCGGTCAATGTGTTCTGGGCCCTGGGCAGCCTGCTGGGCTTGAACCTGATCCTGCTGCTGAGCTGGGCCCTGGGCCTGTTGTTTGCCGGCGAACACAGCGCCAGCCTCGGCCGTCTGTGGTTGTGGCTCAGCGAAAAACTTGCCCGCGATGCCAAGGCCGCACAACTGGCGCCGGCGCTGTTGTTGCTGCTGCAACGCCAGAAGCTCAACCGCTGGGCGGTCGGCGTGCTGGTCAATGGCCTGTGGCTGCTGGCGCTGTGCAGCACGCTGGTGATCCTGCTGACCTTGATGGCCACCCGGCGCTACGGGTTTGTCTGGGAAACCACCATTCTCGGGGCCGACACCTTTGTCAGCGTGACCCAGGCCCTGGGCAGCCTGCCCGCACTGCTCGGCTTCAGCGTGCCCAGCGTGGAGATGATTCGCACCAGCGGCGATTCGGCGCTGACTATCGAAAGCGCCCGCCAGGCCTGGGCTGCGTGGCTGGTGGGGGTGTTGCTGGTCTATGGCCTGCTGCCCCGGTTGATTCTCGCCCTGTTGTGCCTATGGCGCTGGAAACGCGGGCGCGCGGCCTTGGGCCTGGACCTCAACCTGCCCGGCTACAGCCACTTGCGCGATGCCTTGATGCCCAGCAGCGAACGCCTTGGCGTCAGCGATGCCGCGCCTGAGCAGTTGCACCACGTCAGCGGCGGTGCCAGCGAACTGCACAGCGATGGCGCCCTGCTGGTGGCCATCGAACTCGACGACCAGCACCCCTGGCCGCCCAAACTTCCGGCCATGGTCAAGGACGCCGGCATCCTCGACAGCCGTGAGTCTCGCCACAAACTACTGGAGCAACTGACCCGCTTCCCACCCGCACGCCTGGTGATCGCCTGCGACCCGCGCCGCTCGCCGGATCGCGGCAGCCTCGCGCTGATTGGCGAGCTGGCCCGCAGCGCCAGCGCCACCCGGGTCTGGCTGTTGCAAGCGCCACCGGGCCAGGCGCTGGATGCCGAGCGCCTTGGCGATTGGCACACGGCCTTGCAGCAACTGGACCTCCCCTTCGCCGACTGCGCGCCGCTCACCTGGCTGGAGACGGGCCATGACTAAACCCCTGAAACTGGCCGTGGTCGGCCACACCAACGTCGGCAAGACCTCGCTGCTGCGCACCCTGACCCGGGACGTGGGCTTTGGCGAAGTGTCCCACCGCCCCAGCACCACCCGGCATGTCGAAGGCGCACGCCTGTCGGTGGACGGTGAAGCCTTGCTGGAGCTGTACGACACGCCGGGCCTGGAAGATGCCATCGCCCTGCTCGATTACCTGGAGCGCCTCGACCGCCCCGGCGAACGCCTGGATGGCCCGGCCCGCCTGGCGCGCTTCCTCGAAGGCAGCGAAGCCCGCCAGCGCTTTGAGCAGGAGGCCAAGGTGCTGCGCCAGTTATTGGCGTCCGACGCCGGCCTGTACGTGATCGACGCCCGGGAACCGGTGCTGGCCAAGTACCGCGACGAGCTGCAAGTGCTGGCCAGTTGCGGCAAACCGCTGCTGCCGGTGCTCAACTTTGTCAGCAGCGCCGAACACCGCGAGCCGGACTGGCGCGAAGCCCTGGCCCGCCTGGGCCTGCATGCGTTGGTGCGCTTTGACAGCGTGGCGCCCCCAGAAGATGGCGAGCGGCGGCTGTATGAAAGCCTGGCCCTGTTGCTGGAAAGCTCACGGCCACAGTTGGAGCGGCTGATTCTCGACCAGGAGGCCCAACGCCAGGCGCGCCAGCAAAGCGCCGCACGCCTGATCGCCGAGCTGCTGATCGACTGCGCCGCGTGCCGGCGCAGCGTGGTCATCGAGGATGAACAGCAGGCCGTCAGCGATCTGCGCAAGGCCGTGCGCCAGCGCGAACAACGTTGCGTCGAGGCCCTGCTCAAACTCTACGGCTTCCGTGCGCAAGACGCCGCTGCCAGCGACTTGCCGCTGCTGGACGGACGTTGGGGCGATGATTTGTTCAACCCCGAAACCCTCAAGCAACTGGGGGTGCGGGTCGGCGGCGGGATTGCCGCGGGAGCTGCGGCCGGTGCCGGTGTGGACTTGCTGGTCGGCGGCCTGACCCTGGGCGCCGCCGCCCTGGCCGGGGCGATTGCCGGGGGCGCCCTGCAAACTGCGCGCAGCTACGGCAGCCGTTTGCTGGGCAAGATCAAGGGCCAGCGCGAGCTGACCGTGGATGACAGCGTGTTGCGCCTGCTGGCCCTGCGCCAGCGCCAGTTGCTCAAGGCCCTGAACCTGCGGGGGCATGCCGCGATGCACAGCATCAAGGTCGACACCCCGCAGGACAAGAGCTGGCGCGAAGGCAAACTGCCTGAGGCCCTGCACAAGGCGCGTGCCCATCCGCAATGGTCATCGCTCAACCCCCATGCACGGTTGAGCCAGGCCGAGCGCCAGGAACAGATCGAAGCCCTGGCCCAGCGCCTGGACGAGGCTTAAGCCGCCAGCAGGTGCCGGGCCTTGGCCTTCAACACCTCAAGGTCGAGCACCGGCACGTGCATTGCCTTGGCCTGCTCATCCCAGTGGCGCATGCGCAGGCTCACCGCACACAGCGGGTCCTGCTCAAACACACGGGCCTCGTCGGCCGTCATCACCCCGCCCTGGTAACCCAGGGTGCGGCGGCTGGCCTCGCTCAAGCGCGCATAGTAGTCCGGCTGGCTGAAGGTCAGGTAACGCTTGGCCTGCACGTGATACTCCACCAGTTTCGCCAGGCGCTCGCTGAACCCGGCACGCCGCAAGTAATCGGCACCCAGGCGTTCGTGGCTGACCACGCCGTAGCCACCCATATTCTCCCCACCCTGGCCGCAGATGTGCCCGATATCGTGGAAGAACGCCGCCAGCACCACTTCATCGTCAAAGCCTTCAGCCATGGCCAGTTGCGCGGCCTGGGACATATGCTCGATCTGCGACACCGGCTCGCCAATGTAATCGGCAGCGCCATGCTGCTCGTACAGGCCAAAGACTTCAGCGACCACCTGTTCAGCGTTCATCACGCCTGCCCCCACAGTTCAGTGATATTGCGCTCGGCCAGCGCCGGCCCCACGCTCATGCCCACGCCGGTGTGCATCAACGCCACGCTGACCCCCTCGGCGGCGCGCAGGAACGAAAACGGCCCCGGCCCACGGGAGCCATAAACGCCTTGCCAGCGCTCGACGACCTGAATCTGACAGCCCAGGGTCTGCTCGGCCAGTTCGATCATCCAGTTGTCCACCTGTTCGGCGTTGAATGGCGAAGGATCACTGCCGTAATGGTGGGAATCCCCGATGATCAACTCGCCATGGGGCGTCGGGCTGATCAGCAGGTGGATGCCATGTTCATGCAGGTGCGGTGTGTCACGCAGGATCTGCGCCTGCACCGGCGCCGCTTCCGGCAAGTCGGCAAAGGCGCCGTAGTGCACGCAGCTCAGGCCGGTCAGCAGCGCGTGTTGCAGGTTCAGCTCCTCCTTGGGCCGGGCGCGCAGCATTTGCAGTTGGCAGATTTGCGGCTGGAGTGCGGCGATCTGTTCGGCCAGCAGGGTTTGGTAGTCGTGGCCGGAGCACACGATGATCTGCTTGCCACGAAAGCTGCCGGCGGTGCTGTGCACCTGGCCCGGTTCGATGTCACGTACCAGGGTGGAGAAGTGGAACTCCACCTTGAGGTCGCAGCGCAGGTACTCGATCAGTGCCGGCAGCGCCTCACGGGAATACAGTTGCTGATCGTCCAGGCCGTGCAGCGCGGCGCGGTGATGGCGGAACTGGCCGCCATACAAGTCGTTCAGCGCTGCGCCTTGCAACAGGTTGACGCGGTAGCCATGCGCCTTGGCGCGCCCGGCGCAAAAAGCCTCCAGCAGGTGCTCTTCGGCTTCGGTGCGGGCAAACAGGTAAGAGCCATTGCGCTTGAGTTGCAGGTTCGCCTGTTGCGCCCACTGGCCCCAGATCTCGCGGCTTTGCCGGGCCAGGTCGAGCATCTGCCCCGGCGGTTGGCCGGTGACCAAGGCCTGGCCGAAGTTGCGCACCGAGGCGCCCAGGGGCGTGGCCGTGCGCTCGAACACCGTGACCTTGAGGCCGCGTTTGGCGGCGGCGTAGGCATGGGACAGGCCGAGGATGCCGGCGCCGATGATCAGCAGATCGCTGTGGTGTGTCATTAAGTGATGTCCTGAATTTGAGGCCTCATCGCCGGCAAGCCAGCTCCCACAGGGTGAATTGTGAACACCTTCAAATGTGGGAGCTGGCTTGCCGGCGACGAGGCCATCAGCCCCAACGAATATTATTGACCTGCCACTTTCTCCGACTTGCCGTCATAGCGCTTACGCCATTCAGCCAGGATGTTATCGCGGTTTTTCGAGGCCCAGGCAAAGTCATTCTTGATCAGGCGCTGCTCATAGTCCGCCGGCAATTCTGTCTGCGGCTTGGCAATGCCCGGCTGGGCCAGCACGGCGAAGTTTTCCTTGTACAGCTCCATCGCTGCGGGGCTTGCAGAGAAATCGGCGAGCTTCTGTGCCGCTTCCGGGTGGGCCGTGCCCTTGATCACCGCAGTGGCTTCGATGTCCCAGCCCAGGCCTTCCTTGGGCAATACGATATCCAGCGGCGCGCCCTGGCGCTTGAGCTGCACCGCTGGGTATTCGAAGGAAATGCCGATTGGGAACTCACCGGAAGCCGCCAACTTGCACGGCTTGGAACCGGAGTGCACGTACTGGCCGATGTTCTGGTGCAGGTCATCCATGTACTGCCAGCCCTGCTTCTCGCCGAAGGTCTGCAACCAGGCGCTGACGTCGAGAAAACCGGTGCCGGACGACGCCGGGTTAGGCATGACGATCTTGCCCTTGTACTCAGGCTTGGTCAGGTCTTGCCAGCTGATCGGTTTGCTCAGGCCCTGTTTCTCGGCTTCGACAGTGTTGAAGCAAATGGTCGCAGCCCACACGTCCATGCCGACCCAGGCCGGTGGGTTGGCGGCGTCGCGGTAGTTCTTGCCAATTTTGTCCAGATCTTTCGGCGCGTAGCTTTGCAGCATGCCTTGCTGATCGAGGATCGCCAGGCTGGAGGCCGCCAGGCCCCACACTGCATCGGCTTGTGGGCGGGCTTTTTCTGCCAGCAGCTTGGCGGTGATGATGCCGGTGGAGTCGCGCACCCACTTGATCTCGACGTCCGGGTTGGCCGCTTCGAAGGCTTTCTTGTAGGTCTTCAACTGCTCGGCTTCAAGGGCCGTGTACACGGTCAACTCGGTCTTGGCAGCAAAGGCATTCAGGCTGAACGCGGTGAGCACAGCAGCGGCGAGGGCCAGGGGCTTGAACATGGTGCGTTTCCTTGTGTGGGGCAGAGTTATTGACCGGGCGCGGTTTGGCGCCAGGCCTGGGAGCGGCGCAACAAGCCGCGTGAGGCCCACGCCAGCAGCAGCGAGACGCCGGCTGAAGTGAACAGAATCAAGGTCGACATGGCCGCCGCGCCGCCCACGTTGCCGGCGTCGTCCATGTTCAGCACCGCCACCGCCGCAAGGATGGTGTCGGGGCTGTAGAGAAAGATCGCGGCCGATACGGTGGTCATCGCCGAGACAAACAGGTAGCGCAGGATGTCCAACAGCGCCGGCAGGCAGATCGGCACGGTGACCCGCAAAAAGTGGCGGTACAGCGGCGCCTTGAGCGACAGCGCGGCGGCTTCGAACTCGGCGTCGAGTTGGCGCAGGGCGGTGGTGGCGGTCATTTGCGCGGTGGTCAAATAGTGAGCAATGGTGCACACCACCAGCAGCGTCATGGTCCCGTAGAGCACATGCAGCGGGTTGCCGTTGAGGTTGAAAAAGAACACGTAGCCCAGGCCCAGCACCAGGCCAGGCACCGCCATCGGCACAAAGCTGAGCATGCGCAGCGCCAGGTTCAAGCCCTTTTGCCCCTTGGTCTTTTCCATCAGGTAAGCGCCGGTGAAGATCAGCACGCTGCCAATCAGTGCGGTGCAGATCGCCATGGTCAGGCTGTTGCGATAGGCCAGCCAGCCGCCGCCAGCGGTGTCGTTGAACTGGTAGTGGTTGAGCGACAGCGACAGGTTGTACGGCCAGAACTTCACCAGCGACGAGTACACCGCCATGCCGAACACCAACAGCAGCACCGCGCAGATCAGCAGCACAATCGCCAGGTAGCAGCCATCACGCAGACGCGATGGCGCCGGCTGGAACACCTGGGCGCGGCCGCTCATGGAGTCGCCGTGGCGCCGGCGCAGCCAGGTATCCACCGCGAAACTGAGCAACGCCGGCAGCAGCAGCACCATGCCGATCAAGGCGCCGCGACCGAACTGCTGTTGGCCAACCACGGCCTTGTAGGCCTCCAGCGCCAGCACTTGATAGTCACCACCCACCACCACCGGTACGCCGAAGTCCGTGATGGTCAGGGTGAACACCAGGCAGAACGCGGCGAACACGGCCTGGCGCGTCGCCGGCCAGGTGATGCTGCGAAACGCCCGGGCCGGGCTGGCGCCCATGCTCGAGGCGGCATCGAACAACCGCGCATCCGCCAGGGACAGCGCCGACAGCAGGATCATCAGCGCATGGGGAAAGGTGTAGATCACTTCACCGAGGACAATCCCCCAGAAGCCGTAGATGTTGTCGGACAGCAGGCCGCGCAACATGCCCTGGTTGCCGAACAGGTACACCAGGGCGATGCCCGGCAGCATCGACGGCGCCATCAGCGGCAGCAACGACAGGCCGCGCCAGAGGGTCTTGCCGGGGATCAGCGTGCGTTGCAAGGCGTAGGCAAACAGGTAGGCCAGGGGTACGACAATGATCGCGACGCTCAGGGAAACCTTCAGGCTGTTGCCCAGCAGCCAGTGGAAGTTGGCGCTGGTCAGCAGCTCACGCGCCGCCACCAGGCCGCCGCCCTGGCCGTCTTCGGCGCTGAAACCGCGCCAGAAGATCGCCAGCAACGGCAGCAGTACGGCGAGGCCCAACAGGCACAGCAGCAGTAGCTTGCCGCCCAGTACGAAGATACGGTCGCCGATTTGCGCACGGGAAGCCTGACGCGCCACACGGCCGGGTACTGGCAGGGTCATATCAGTGGCCATCTCAGGCAAACACCTGCAGGCTGCGCGGCGGCAGCGCCACCCAGATATCCTGGGCGCCCAGGCGTGGCATGGCTTCCGGCGCCAGTTCGGCCAGCAGCGGATGGCCGGGCAACTGGTCCAGTTCAAAGCTCATGCGGCAACGGTTGCCGAGGAAGGTGATCTCGCGGACCTTGGCCGGGAACAGGTTTTCTTCGTGTACGGGCGGGTTGACGCTGATCGCTTCCGGCCTGCAGAACAGGCGGCCCGACGCGGCCTTGCCGCTGTCTTCGGCCAGGCGCACATTCATCCCGCCAACCTGGGCGTGGCTGGCGCTGTTGCGGCTGAAGGGCAGCCAGTTGCCCTGGCCGACAAACTCGGCCACGAACGGGGTGGCCGGGCGGTCGTAGATCTCTTGAGGGGTGGCGTACTGCTCGACCTTGCCGTTGTTCATCACGGCGATACGGTCGGCCATCAGCATGGCCTCGTCTTGGTTGTGGGTGACCATCAGGGTGGTGATGCCCAGGCGGCGTTGCAGCTGGCGCAACTCGGTGCACAGGTGCTCGCGCACCCGGGCATCGAGGGCCGACATCGGCTCATCCAGCAGCAACAGCGACGGGGCCGGCGCCAGGGCACGGGCCAGGGCGACCCGTTGCTGCTGGCCGCCGGACAGTTGGCCGGGGTATTTCTTTTCGCTGCCGGTCAGGCCCACCAGTTCCAGCATCTGCGCCACGCGTTTGCGCACTTCATCGCGCCCGCTGCCGGCCAAGCCGTAGCCGATATTGGCCTCGACGCTGAGGTTGGGGAACAGCGCGTAGGACTGGAACAGAATGCCGTAGTCCCGCGCCTGGGGTGCCAGTAGGGAAACGTCACGATCACCCAGGTACAACTCGCCGCTGTCCTGGCGCTCCAGGCCGGCGATGCAGCGCAGCAAGGTGGTCTTGCCGCAGCCCGAGGGGCCGAGCAGGCACACCAGTTCACCGGCGGCGACGTCCAGGGACACATGGTCCAGGGCAGTAAAGGCGCCAAAGCGCTTCTGGATACCACGCACCGTCATCGGCGCGCCGGGGTTGAGCTGGGCTGTGTTCATGGTGGCACCTCATCAAACTGATGAAGGCCATGCTAGGCAGCAAATGCGTCCCTGGTGTGGCAGGAAGGCAAAAGCGGGTGATAGTGGTATTGGTGGATTTGGGTAGGGGCAGAGCCATGGGGTGTTGGGTCTACCGCTATCGCAGGCAAGCCGGCTCCCACATTTGGAGCTGTGAATACCTTCACATGTGGGAGCTGGCTTGCCTGCGATGGCGATTTCAAAACCACCCAAAATCTTTCAGAGCGGCGACATTTCCTGCGCCAACCCCAGAAACGCCGCCGGCAACCGCGCACCTTTACGCTCCTTGAGGCAGTACAGGTATTCAGGAATCTGCGGCGCATTCTCGATGGTCAGCACCCGCAGTTGCGGGTCATGGGGCACTTCCTGGCGGGCGATGATGCTGATGCCGATATTGCGCAGCACCGCCTCGCGGATCGACTCACGGCTACCGATTTCCAGCAGCGGCCCATAACCCACGCCAGCGCCTTTGAGCATCTCTTCGGTCAAGCGCCGGGTGGTCGAGCCTGCCTCGCGCATCAACAGGGTATGCCCCGCCAGCGCACTGAGCGGCACATGCTCCAGCACGGCCAGCGGATGATTGCGATGCACCGCCAGCACCAGCGGGTCGGTGCCCAACACCCGGCGGATCAGGCGCGGGTCTTCCAGCAATTGCGAGGAGGCGGCGACGTCCACCCGGTAATCATCCAGCGCTTCGAGGACCTGCTGGGAGTTGCCGATTTCCACTGCCACTTCCACGTGGGGCAAGCGTTCGCGGAAGGTTTTCACCAGATCAAGGATGTAATAGGGCGCGGTCGCGGCGATGCGCAACGTGCCCTGGACCTGGCCGCTGTTGCGCAGGAAAAACTCGATATCCGCCTCCTGCTGCAACAGCGCCTTGACCATCGGCAACAGCCGCGCCCCTTCGTCGCTGACGGTGAGGCGGCGGCCACCGCGATAGAACAGCTCAACCGAGTACTGGCTTTCCAGATGGCGGATCTGGGTGGTCACCGTGGGTTGGCTCAGGCCGAGTTTTTTCGCCGCCTGGGTAATGCTGCCCAGGCGGGCGACCATGTAAAACGCCTTCAACTCGGCACTCAGCACACCACCCTCTCATCGACTATTTGCGCAACAGGCGCAGACCATTGAATACCACCAGCAGGCTCACGCCCATGTCAGCAAACACCGCCATCCACATGGTGGCCATGCCCATGAAGGTGACGGCCAGGAAGATCGCCTTGATCACCAGCGCCAGGGCGATGTTCTGCTTGAGGATACTCGACGTTTGTCGCGACAAGCGTATGAATGCCGGAATCTTGCGCAAATCATCGTCCATCAGCGCCACGTCGGCGGTCTCGATGGCCGTGTCGGTGCCTGCTGCCGCCATGGCAAAGCCAATCTCGGCGCGGGCCAGGGCCGGGGCGTCGTTGATGCCGTCGCCGACCATGCCGACCCGGTGGTTTTTCCCGTACAGGTCCTCGATAGCCTTGAGCTTGTCGGTGGGCAACAGATCGCCCTGGGCCTGGTCGATGCCCACCTGGGCGGCAATTGCCTGGGCGGTGTGGGTGTTGTCGCCGGTGAGCATCAGGGTCTTGATGCCCAGGTCGTGCAACTGCTGGATGGCTTCGCGACTGCTGTCCTTGACCGTATCGGCCACGGCGAACAGCGCCAGCGGGCCGGATTTGTCGAGCAGCAGCACCACGGACTTGCCTTGTTTTTCCAGGGCGAAGAGTTTTTCTTCAAGGGCCGGCGAGCACAGGCCCAGCTCTTCCACCAGGCGGTGGTTGCCCAGGTGATAGACCTCACCGTTGATCTCGCCACGGACCCCGCGCCCGGCCAGGGCCTCGAAGTTATCCACAACCTGCAGCGGGAGTTTTTTATCCACAGCGGCATTGGCGATCGCCAGCGACACTGGGTGGTCGGAACGCGCGGCCAGGCTGGCGGCCAGGGCCGGCGCGTTGTCTTCTACATTGGGGAACAACGCCAGGTAGTCGGTCTGCACCGGCTTGCCGTGGGTGATAGTGCCGGTCTTGTCCAGGGCCAGGTAGTCGAGCTTGTAGCCGGCCTCCAGGTACACGCCGCCCTTGATCAGGATGCCTTTGCGCGCCGCCGCCGCCAGGCCGCTGACGATGGTCACCGGGGTGGAAATCACCAGGGCACAAGGGCACGCGACCACCAACAGCACCAGGGCGCGATAGATCCAGTCGAACCACACCGCGCCCATGAACAGCGGCGGGATCACGGCCACGCCTAGGGCAAACAGGAACACCGCCGGGGTGTAGATTTTCGAGAAGCTGTCCACAAAGCGCTGGGTCGGCGCCCGCGAGCCCTGGGCCTGTTCCACTGCGTGGATGATGCGCGCCAGGGTCGAGTTATTGGCGGCAGCGGTCACCCGGTATTCCAGGGAACCGGCCTGGTTGATGGTGCCGGCGAAGACTTTATCGCCCACGGTTTTCTCGATCGGCAGGCTTTCGCCGGTGATCGGCGCCTGGTCGATGGTGGACTGGCCGGCGGTGACTTCACCATCCAGACCAATGCGCTCGCCGGGGCGTACCCGCACGATGGCACCCAGTTCAATGGTCTTGACCTCTTGTTCGACCCAGCTACCGTCAGCCTGGCGCACCGTGGCCTGCTCCGGGGTCATCTGCATCAAGCCACTGATGGCATTGCGCGCACGGTCCAGGGACTTGGCCTCGATCAACTCGGCCACGGTAAACAGGAACATCACCATCGCCGCTTCCGGCCACTGGCCGATCAGGATCGCACCGGTCACGGCGATGCTCATCAGCGCGTTGATGTTCAGGTTGAGGTTTTTCAGGGCAATCCAGCCCTTTTTGTAGGTGGTGAGGCCGCCACTGAGGATCGACACCAGCGCCACCAGTGCCACCACCCAGGTCGGAGCCGCGTCGGTGAAATGGATCACCTCCGCCGCCAGGGCGCAAAAGCCGGACAGGGCCAGCGGCCACCAGTGCTTCTTGGCCGGTGGTGCGGCGGCCGGCACGCCCTCCTCGATCGGATCGGCCTGCATGCCCAGGGACTTGATGGCCTCGACGATCGGCGCGGTGCTCGGCAGGTCGTGGGTGACACCGAGGATGCGGTTGATCAGGTTGAATTCCAACTGCTGCACACCGGCCATCTTGCCCAGTTTGTTCTGGATCAGCGTTTGCTCGGTGGGGCAGTCCATGGCCTCGATGCGGAAAGTGCTCAGGCGCGCGTTGGCGCTGGTTGTTTGCGTCAACGTCACCAACGAGGGGGCTGCCGCGCCGGAACAGCAGGAGCCGCCGCCATGATCATGCTCTTTCACAGGGGCAAGCTTTTGCGCGTGATCATGATGGCTGTGGTCATGATCATGGCCGTGGTCGTGATGGCTATGATCATGGTCGTGATCATGATCGTGGCTGTGGTCGTGCTTGTGCGGGGTGCGCAGGGATTCGCTCATTGTGTCGCGTCCATGAAGGTGCCTGTTGCCAAGTAAAGACCCTGTAGCCACTATAGGGTCAAGCACCCTTTTGGAGATTGCTGCGATGAAGATCGGTGAATTGGCCAAACTGACCGACTGCCCGGTGGAGACCATCCGTTATTACGAGAAGGAAGGCCTGCTGCCGCCACCGGCGCGCAGCGAGGGCAACTACCGCCTGTACACCCAGGCCCACACCGAGCGCCTGACGTTTATCCGCAACTGCCGCAGCCTGGACATGACCCTGGAGGAAATCCGCAGCCTGCTGGGCCTGCGCGACAGTCCCCAGGACCAGTGTGAAAATGTAAATGCGCTGATCGACGAGCATATCCATCACGTCAAGGCGCGGATTGATGGGTTGCTGGCCTTGCAGAAACAGTTGATCGACCTGCGCCAGCGCTGTGGCGAAGGGCCGGAGATCGACCAGTGTGGGATTTTGCAGCGGCTGGAGGTCAGTGGGAGTGTGGCGGCCAGTGAGGCGGAGCATTCACATGTGGGTCGTAGTCACGGGCATTAGATAATGGGGTGACTGAGTTGACGCCATCGCAGGCAAGCCAACTCCCACATGTGCCTAAGTACTCGGTCACATGTGGGAACTGGCTTGCCTGCGATGCAGACGATACGGTCTCGACTAGACCGCCATCGGCGCCGTCATCGGCGCATGGTGCTCATAGCCTTCCAGCGAGAAATCGCTCGGCTCGATCAGCTCCAGCCACTCTGGCTGGTACACCCCGGTCTTGGCAAACTCCGGCACGCGCTCGCTGATCACCAGTTTCGGCGCGGCGAAAGGCTCGCGCTTGAGCTGTTCGTTGAGCATGTCCAGGTGGTTTTCGTAGACGTGCGCGTCACCGATGAAATAGGTGAACCAGCGCGGCGTGTAGCCAGTCAGGCGGCCGATCAGGCTCAGCAGTGCGGCGCCTTCGGTGAGGTTGAACGGCGTGCCCAGGCCCAGGTCGTTGGAGCGGATGTAGAGGGTCAGGGAAATCTCCCTGGTCTCGACATTCGGGTGGAACTGGTACAGCAGGTGGCACGGCGGCAAGGCCATTTCATCGAGCTGGGCGCAGTTCCAGCCGTGGAACAGGATGCGCCGGCTGCCCGGGTCCTTGATGATGGTGTCGACGCACTGGCGAATCTGGTCAATGGCCTTGTACAGCACCACGTAGGCCTGACCGTCTTCCTCGCCTTCGGCGATCTGGCGATAGCCCTGGGCCAGGGTCTGCTCGATAGCGGCCTGGTTGCTCAACGGGATCTGTTTGTACGCCGGCCATTTGCGCCATTGCACACCGTAGATCTCGCCCAGGTCGTCCTCGCCCTGGCGGAACGGGTTGGCCAGCCACTGCGCGTTTTCGTTAGCGTTCTGGTCCCACACCTTGCAGCCCAGGGCGCGGAATTCGGCGGCGTTATTCACCCCGCGCAAAAAGCCACACATCTCGCCAATCGCCGACTTGAAGGCCATTTTGCGGGTGGTGATGGCTGGGAAACCTTCCTGCAGATCAAAGCGCAACATCGCACCGGGGAAGCTGATGGTGTTCACGCCAGTGCGGTTGGCCTGCTTGGTGCCGTTGTTGATGACGTGGGAAACCAGCTCGAGATATTGCTTCATGACATTACCTGTATCGGTGAAGCCGAGGCCCTCAGGCCCCGGCGTTCGAATTTATAGCGCGCTGGTCTTGATCGCCTGCGGGCGGTTGTAAGCCCACCAGAGCAGGCCCAGGCCAGCAAGAATCATCGGAATGCTGAGAACCTGACCCATGGTCAGCCAGCCGAACGCCAGGTAGCCCAACTGCGCATCCGGCACCCGCACGAACTCGACGATGAAACGGAAAATCCCGTAGAACAGGGCGAACATCCCCGAAACCGCCATGGTTGGGCGGGGTTTGCGCGAGTAGATGTAGAGGATCAGGAACAGCGCCACGCCTTCCAGGGCGAACTGGTACAACTGCGACGGATGGCGCGCCAACTGCGCCGGGTCGCTGAACGGCGGGAACACCATGGCCCACGGCACGTCGGTCGGCTTGCCCCACAATTCGGCGTTGATGAAGTTACCGATACGCCCGGCACCCAGGCCAATCGGCACCATCGGCGCGATAAAGTCCATCAGTTGGAAGAATGACTTGCCATTGCGTCGGCCAAACCACCAGGCCGCGAGCATCACGCCGATAAAACCGCCGTGGAACGCCATGCCGCCCTTCCACACCTCGAAAATCAGGGTCGGGTTGGCCAGGTACGCGCTCAGGTCGTAGAACAACACATAACCCAGGCGCCCGCCGACAATCACGCCCATCGACATCCAGAACACCATGTCGGAGAGCTTCTCCTTGGTCCAGGTCGGGTCAAAGCGGTTCAGGCGTCGGGAAGCCAACAGCCAGGCGCCGCCGATGCCGATCAGGTACATCAACCCGTACCAGTGGATTTTCAGCGGACCGATGGCCAAGGCCACCGGGTCGATCTGCGGGTAAGGCAGCATTGCGACTCCTCGTTAAATCATTCGTTATTGCGCACGGACCTTGCCGGTGGACGATTAAGCCTGCGTTACAGCGGCTCGATCAAATGAAGAAGTTCGCACCCGCGCCAAGCAGCCTGGCATGTTAACGGATGGGAGGCATCTGGCCCAACTTGGATACGATGGATAGCCGGCGGATCTATGGGTAGAGTGAGCAAAACACAAAAGGATCGCCTTATGTGCCTGATTGTTTTCGCCTGGCGGCCGGGCCATGCCCAGCCCCTGATCGTCGCGGCCAACCGTGACGAATTCTACGCCCGGCCCAGCCTGCCCTTGGCCCAGTGGCCCGATACACCGCAGGTGTATGCCGGTCGCGACCAGGAAGCCGGGGGCACCTGGCTGGGGATCGGCGCCGACGGACGGTTTGCCGCGCTGACCAATATCCGCGACCCGCACCAGCCACCGGCGCGCAAGTCCCGGGGCGAGTTGGTGGCGCGCTTTCTCCACGGTTCCCTGCCGATTGACCACTATTTAGCCGATGTTAACGGCAGATCAATTGAATATGCCGGCTTCAACCTGCTGATTGGCACGCCGCAAGAGCTGTGGCACTACAACGCCAATGAGTCGACGCCTACCCAACTGACGGCCGGGATCTATGGCTTATCCAATGCCGGGCTGGATACGCCCTGGCCAAAGCTGCTCAAGGCCAAGGCAGCACTGGCCCAAGTGCTGGATGATCCGCAGCCTGAAGCCTTGCTGGGGATTTTGAGCGACCCGCAGACCGCACCCTTTGCCGAACTGCCGGATACCGGGGTCGGGTTGGCCACGGAGAGTCTGTTATCGAGTGTGTTTATCGCCAGCCCCAGTTACGGGACGCGGGCGAGTACCGCGCTGATTGTGCATGCCGATGGGCTGCGGCACATGGTTGAGCGCAGCTTTGGGCCCCATGGCGGGCGGCTGGGCGAGGTGGAACTGAGGATTTAGTGGAGACTGGGCCACCGTCATCGCAGGCAAGCCAGCTCCCACAGTTTGAAATGCATTCCAAGTGTGGGAGCTGGCTTGCCTGCGATGGCCCCCCGCGGTCTAGAGGGTTTTTGTCGCAGACGGATTGATCATCCGCGCCAACCCCAGGCTTTTCAGGGCCAGCTGCAGCGAGCTGTGGATAACTTGCGGGTTGTCGATGGTCATCAATTCCGCCAGCAGATCCTTGGCCTTGCTCAGGTTGATCTGGCGCAGCATCCACTTGACCTTCGGCAGGTTGGTGGCGTTCATCGACAGGCTGTCAAAGCCCATGGCCATCAACAGCACCGCCGCCGCCGGATCACCGGCCATTTCCCCACAGATACTCACCGGCTTGCCTTCGGCATGGGCGTCGCGCACCACGTTCTGCAAGGCTTGCAGCACCGCCGGGTGCAGGTAGTCGTAGAGGTCGGCCACCCGTGGGTTGTTGCGGTCCACGGCCAGCAGGTATTGGGTCAGGTCGTTGGAGCCCACCGACAGGAAGTCCACCTGCCGTGCCAATTCCTTGGCCTGGTACACCGCTGCCGGGATTTCGATCATCACGCCAACCGGCGGCATCGGCACGTCGGCGCCTTCGTCGCGCACCTCACCCCAGGCCCGGTGGATCAGGTGCAGGGCTTCTTCCAACTCGTGGGTGCCGGAGATCATCGGAAGGAGGATGCGCAGGTTGTTCAGGCCTTCGCTGGCCTTGAGCATGGCGCGGGTCTGGACGAGGAAGATTTCGGGGTGGTCGAGGGTAACGCGGATACCGCGCCAGCCAAGGAAGGGGTTGTCTTCCTTGATGGGGAAATAAGACAGTGACTTGTCGCCGCCGATATCCAGGCTGCGCATCGTCACCGGTAACGGATGGAAGGCGGACAGTTGCTCGCGATAAATCGCCAGCTGCTCCTTCTCGCTCGGGAAACGTTGGTTGATCATGAACGGCACTTCGGTGCGGTACAGGCCCACCCCTTCAGCGCCACGTTGTTGCGCACGCGCCACGTCCGCCAGCAGGCCAGTATTGACCAGCAGCGGTACACGGTGGCCGTCGAGGGTCACGCAGGGCAGTTCGCGCAGGGCATCGAGCCCCTGGGACAGCTGGCGCTCCTCCTCGACGATTTCGGCGTATTGCTTGCGCAGCACTTCGCTGGGGTTGGTATACACCTCACCACGGTGCCCGTCGACGATCATCGAGATGCCGTCGACCTTGGAATACGGCAGGTCCACCAGGCCCATCACCGTCGGGATGCCCATGGCCCGGGCCAGGATCGCCACGTGGGAGTTGCCCGAGCCCAACACCGAGACCAGGCCCACCAGTTTGCCTTCCGGCACTTCGCCGAGCATGGTGGCAGTCAGCTCTTCACTGATCAGGATGGTGTTGTCGGGGTAGACCAGGTTGGTGGTGCGGTCTTCCTGCAGGTAGGCCAGCAGGCGCCGACCGAGGTCGCGCACATCCGAGGCGCGCTCGCGCAGGTAGGCGTCGTCCATCAGTTCAAAGCGGTTGACGTGATCGGTGACCACCTGGCGCAGCGCGCCCTGGGCCCACTGGCCGGTCTTGATCACGGTCTTGACTTCGTTACCCAGGGACGCGTCGTCGAGCATCATCTGGTACACGTCGAACAGCGCCCGTTCCTCGGGGCGCAGCTGGGTGGCCAGCTTGGTCGACAGGTTGCGCATGTCGGCGCGCACGCCTTCCAGGGCGGTCTTGAACAGTTTGATTTCTGCGTCGATGTCGTCGACGGACTTGTCCGGCACCACGTCCAGGTCGGCCGGGGGCAGCATGACCACCGCAGTACCGACCGCCGCGCCCGGTGAACCCGGCACGCCGACGAACTTGGCTTCCTGGATCCCCTTGCCCTGGCGCCCCAGGCCGCGAATCGAGCCGGTGGCTTCGGCATGGGCGATCACCCCGGCCAACTGCGCACTCATGGTCACGAGGAAGGCTTCTTCACCTTCATCGAACTGGCGGCGCTCTTTCTGCTGGATGACCAATACGCCGACAACGCGGCGGTGGTGGATGATCGGTGCGCCGAGGAATGAGGCGTAGCGCTCTTCACCGGTTTCGGCAAAGTAGCGATAACGCGGGTGATCGGCCGCGTTTTCAAGGTTCAGGGGTTCTTCACGCGTCCCCACCAGGCCCACCAGACCTTCATTGGGCGCCATGCTGACCTTGCCGATGGAGCGCTTGTTCAAGCCCTCCGTGGCCATCAGCACAAAACGGTTGGTCTCGGGGTCCAGCAGGTAAACCGAGCAGACCTGGCTGCCCATGGCTTCCTTGACGCGCAACACAATAATCCCCAACGCCGCCTTGAGATCCTTGGCGGAGTTAACTTCCTGGACGATCTTGCGCAGCGTATTGAGCATGGCTCGGGGTCGAACTCCGTCGTCAGTCGCGCGATAAAAGGCGCGGGGCAAGCTCTTTGAGAGCGCGACGATAAACCTCGCGCTTGAATGTCACCACCTGGCCCAACGGATACCAATAACTGACCCAGCGCCAGCCATCGAACTCCGGTTTACCGGTCAAATCCATCCGCACCCGCTGCTCGTTGGAGATCAGGCGCAGGAGAAACCACTTTTGCTTCTGGCCGATGCACAGCGGTTGGCTGTGGGTACGCACCAGGCGTTGCGGCAAACGATAGCGCAACCAGCCTCGGGTACAGGCCAGAATTTGCACATCTTCGCGCTCCAGGCCGACTTCTTCGTTCAACTCACGGTACAGGGCGTCTTCAGGGGTTTCGTCGGGGTTGATCCCACCCTGGGGAAACTGCCAGGCATCTTGGTTGATTCGGCGAGCCCATAGCACCTGTCCGGCATCATTCGTAAGAATAATCCCGACATTTGGACGGAAACCATCGGGGTCGATCACGGCAACAACCTCGCAAACGCATGTCGCCGCATTGTTCCACAAAGCTTGTTGCAGCGGCAACGAGGCTGCTTACCTTATGTGCACTCTTGTGAAAAGACCGTATTCTGGACGCCTTTTTACAGACTTTTCAGCGAGTAACCGCAATGCGCCTGGCTTTATTCGACTTGGACAACACGCTTTTGGGCGGCGACAGTGACCACGCCTGGGGTGATTACCTGTGTGAACGCGGCATCCTCGATGCCGTTGCCTACAAGACCCGCAACGACGAGTTCTACCAGGATTACCTGGCCGGCAAGCTGGATAACGCCGCGTACCTGAACTTCAGCCTGGAAATCCTCGGCAGCACCGAGATGGCCCAGCTCGACGAATGGCACCGCGACTTCATGCGCGACTGCATCGAGCCGATCATCCTGCCCCAGGCCGTGGAACTGCTGGCCAAACACCGCGCCGCCGGTGACACGCTGGTGATCATCACCGCCACCAACCGCTTTGTCACCGCGCCGATTGCCGCACGTTTGGGGGTTGAAACCCTGATCGCCACCGAATGCGAGATGGCCGATGGCCGCTACACCGGGCGCAGCACCGATGTACCGTGCTTCCGTGAGGGCAAGGTGACGCGCTTGAATCGGTGGCTGGAAGAAACCGGCTCTAGCCTGCAAGACAGCTATTTTTACAGCGATTCGATGAATGACCTGCCGCTGCTGGAGCAGGTGACTCACCCGGTGGCAGTGGATCCGGATGCAAATCTGCGGGCCGAGGCCCAGAAGCGTGGTTGGCCGGTGATTAGCCTACGCGGCTGATAAAGCTTTCGCGAGCAAGCCCGCTCCCACATTTGATCGGGTTCCACCTTTGGAATGCAGTCGAATGTGGGAGCGGGCTTGCTCGCGAATGAAGGCGACCCGGTTTCCAGCCTTAAACGGGTTTGGCGCCCATCAACCCGGCAATCGCCACAAACCCCACCAGGCTGACAATCGCCAGGGCCAGGGTGAACTTCGCACTGCCCGTACCGCCCAGCCGCAGGCGATTGAGGCGCACCACCAGCCAGAACCAGGCCAGCGCCGCGACGCTGTAGATCACGCTGGAACCCAGGATCCACGTCTGCCCCAACGGCCAGCCGACCAGGTGCACCAGCCACCAGCCGGTAAACGGCATGCTCACCAGGCTTACGCCCATCAACAACCAGACAAACAGCCATGGCCGATGCAACGTAACCGCCGGGCCAGCGGCGCGCTTGCGCCAGCTCAGCACGGCCAGGGCCAGGCCACTGGCCAACAGCAGCACCGTTGCCACCATGTGGATCGTCTTGAGGGTTGTCAGATATTCCATGCTCTCGATTCCTTAAAGGCCGCCCAATCAGCGTAGTCGCTCAACCGAGGAACAGCTGATAGGCCGGGTTGTCGCTTTCATCCCAATACGGGTAACCAATCGCTGCCAACGCCGCCGGCACCAGATGGCGCTCGTTGGCCGGCACTTGCAGCCCGGCGACCACACGGCCGTCGGCCGCGCCGTGGTTGCGATAGTGGAACATCGAGATGTTCCAGCGCCCGCCCAATTTGTTAAGAAAGTTGAACAAGGCCCCCGGACGCTCCGGGAACTCGAAGCGGAACACCAGTTCATTGCTGACGTGCGCCGCGTGGCCGCCGACCATATGGCGAATGTGCAACTTGGCCAGTTCGTTCTCGGTCAGGTCCAGCACCGGGAAACCCTGCTCGCTCAGGCTGGCAATCAGCGCGCTGCGCGGGTCGGTTTCCGGGTGGGTCTGCACCCCGACAAAAATGTGCGCTTCGCTGCCGGAATGGTAGCGGTAGTTGAATTCGGTGATCTGGCGCTTGCCCACAGCCTCGCAGAAGGCCTTGAAGCTGCCCGGGCGCTCGGGAATGGTCACGGCAATGATCGCCTCGCGACCTTCACCCAACTCGGCGCGCTCGGCCACATGGCGCAGGCGGTCGAAGTTGACGTTGGCCCCGGAATCAATGGCGACAAAGGTCTGGCCGCTGACACCACGGGTTTCTACATACTTCTTGATCCCCGCCACGCCCAATGCCCCTGCAGGCTCGGTGATGGAGCGGGTGTCGTCGTAGATATCCTTGATCGCCGCGCAGATTTCATCGGTGCTGACGGTGATCACTTCATCCACGTAGTCCTTGCAGATATCGAAGGTGTGCTGGCCGATCTGCGCCACCGCCACGCCATCGGCAAAGATCCCCACGGCCGGCAGCACCACGCGCTCGCCCGCGGCCATGGCAGCCTGCAGGCAATTGGAGTCGTCCGGCTCGACACCGATGATCTTGATCTCCGGGCGCAGGTACTTCACATACGCCGCGATACCGGCAATCAGGCCACCACCGCCCACCGGGACGAAAATCGCGTCCAGCGGCCCCGGGTGCTGGCGCAGGATCTCCATCGCCACGGTGCCCTGCCCGGCAATGGTGTGCGGATCATCGTAAGGGTGAATGTAGACGTAGCCTTTTTCGTCGACCAGCTTCAGCGAATACGCCAGCGCTTCCGGAAAGGAGTCGCCATGCAGCACCACTTTGCCGCCACGGGAGCGTACGCCTTCGACTTTGATTTCCGGGGTGGTCTTGGGCATCACGATCGTGGCCTTGACCCCCAGCACCTTGGCCGCCAGGGCCAGGCCCTGGGCATGGTTACCCGCCGAGGCGGTGACCACGCCACGGGCGCGTTCTTCGGCCGTCAGTTGGGTCAACTTGTTGTAGGCGCCGCGAATCTTGAAGGAAAACACCGGCTGCAAGTCTTCGCGCTTGAGCCAGACCTTGTTGCCCAGGCGCTCGGAGAGCTGGCGGGCGGTCTGCAACGGGGTTTCCACGGCAACGTCGTAAACGCGCGAGGTGAGGATCTTTTTGACGTACTGTTCGAGCATCGGAAAGCATCACTGGGCGGGTTGGGCAGGGCCGAGGAGTCTAACCCGCCTTTTGGCCGGACGACCACACGAATCCAGAGGTTTTGTTGGGTTATACTCGCGCCCCTCTTTACTCCCCGCCCGTTCCGGAGCCCGCATGACCCAGGATCAACTCAAACAGGCAGTGGCCCAGGCCGCCGTCGATTTAATCCTTCCTAAACTCGACGATAAAAGCATCGTCGGCGTCGGCACCGGCTCCACCGCCAATTGCTTCATTGACGCGCTGGCCTTGCACAAGGGCGCATTCGACGGCGCCGTGGCCAGCTCCGAAGCCACCGCCGCGCGCCTCAAGGGCCATGGCATTCCGGTGTACGAGCTCAATACCGTGAGCGACCTGGAGTTCTACGTCGACGGCGCCGATGAAAGCGACGAGCACCTGAACCTGATCAAGGGCGGCGGCGCAGCCCTGACCCGCGAGAAGATCGTCGCGGCCGTGGCCAAGACCTTTATCTGCATCGCCGACGCCAGCAAGCTGGTCCCGGTCCTGGGCAACTTCCCGCTGCCCGTCGAAGTGATCCCCATGGCCCGCAGCCACGTGGCTCGCGAGCTGGTGAAACTGGGCGGCGACCCGGTGTACCGCGAAGGTGTGCTGACCGATAACGGCAACATCATCCTCGACGTGTTCAACATGCAGATCACCAACCCGGTGGAGCTGGAGACCCAGATCAATGCCATCGTCGGTGTGGTGACCAATGGCTTGTTTGCGGCACGGCCTGCTGATGTGCTGCTGCTGGGGACCCGTGAAGGCGTGAAGACCCTCAAGGCCTAAGTACACACAGAACCCCTGTGGGAGCGGGCTTGCTCGCGAATACGGTGTGCCAGTCACCGATTTTGCTAGCTGACACACCGCATTCGCGAGCAAGCCCGCTCCCACATTTTTGACCGCGCTCCATCCGATGGACATGTAACAAAACCGCTACTTTTCGCAGCATCCCCTCCCCCGCCTGCCCCAATCTGTGCGCCAGGTCACGGCAGCCCCCGCCGCATCTGGTATCAAATCCGTTACAACTTATAGCCAGGCGACCCCCACTTCCAACAACGCGCCAATTCGCGCTTGCCCCATGGAATGAGGCGCGCATTGTGCAGTCGGTCCCGCCGAGCCACTCCCTCAACCACCTCAAGGAAGACCTTGTGATCAAGCCCCTAGCCCTCGCTGTCAGCGTTGCCTGTGCCCTGCTGTCGACTCAATCCCATGCCTACGACTATGGCGAGCACGCCAATGTCACCCTGGAAAAGCTGATCACCGACTACCCCGGCCGCTATCGCGGCACGGCCAACTTCGCCGGGGCCGCCGACTGGATGCAGAGCCAGATGGGCAGCGCCTATGACATCAGCCGCCAGGATTTCACCTGGAATGGCGGCAGCCGCGCCTCGCAGAACGTGGTGGCCTACGCCGCCGGCACCAAACCGCAGTACGTGGTGATTGGCGCGCACTTCGATACCTACTTCGGCCGCCCGGCCCTGCAAGGCCTGGACGACAACGGTTCAGGCGCCAGCGTGCTGACCGAAGTGGCGAAGAACCTCGGCGGCCTGCAACTGGAAAACGGCTTGCAGATCGTCGGCTTCGGCGCCGAAGAGGAAGGCTTGCGTGGCTCCAGGGCCTTTGTCGATTCGTTGAGCGCCAGCCAGCGCGCCAATATGCTGGCCATGATCAACCTCGACAGCCTGATCACCGGCGACATGATGTACGCCCACGCCGGCCAGAACAGCACCGCCAACCCGGCCCTCGCCTCATTGCGCGAGCACACCTTCCAGATCGCCAAGGAGCTGAACATCAACCTGTTCACCAACCCCGGCCTGGACGCGCAATACCCCGCCGGCACCGGCTGTTGCAGTGACGGCGAAGCCTTCGAGGGGCTCAATATCCCAATCCTGTATGTGGAAGCCACCAACTGGGAACTGGGTGCCCTGGACGGCTACACCCAGACCGACAACCCGGCGATCCCCGGCGGCTCGACCTGGCACGACCCCGATGAAGACAACAAGACGGTCCTGACCAACGCCTTCGGCCAGGAACGCATCGACCAGCGCCTGCGCGACTATTCGCGCCTGCTCAGCCGCCTGGTGCTGGAGCTGACCAATGCCGACTTGATGGCTTCCACCACCTCGGGCGGCGCAGTTGCGCGCAATATGCAGGACAACCTGCAGCGCCAGCACCAGGCCATGGTGCGCCTGCATGACCGGCGCTGGCTGACCCTGCAATCGGCCAGCCGTGAAGTGGGCAGTTTCGATGGCGAGATCGGCGTGGACGGCGAATACAACCCGGACAGCGGCTTCGACACCGCCCCCAACCCCGAGGCCCGGCGCCTGGGCCTGCATGCCCTGGGCGACTATCAACTGAGCAGCAGCCTGAACATCGGCGCCAGCCTCAGCTACCTCAACGGCCGCGACAAGCTGGAACACCGTGGCAAGCTGCAAAGCGACACCTGGCAAGCTGCGGTCTACGCCCTGTTGAACGATGGCGGCCCGACCTGGCTGGCCGGTGACCTGAGCGTGGGCCACAGCAGCTTCGACTCAAAACGCAACCTGCTGATCCAGGCCAATGGTGGCCCCGTGCTGCTTAACCAGCAACTGACTGGCGAGACCGACGCCCTGTCCCTGGGTGCCCGAGTGCTCGGCGGTTATGACTTCGATCTGGGCGCGATCAAGACCGGGCCGTTTGCCGGGCTCGATTACAGCCACTCGCGCATCGACAAGTTCCACGAGAAGCAGAACCTGCGCACCGCCCTCGAATATGAAGAGCAATCCTTCGACTCCCTTGAAGCCAGCCTCGGCTGGCGTGTGCGCGGTGCCGTGGCCCTGCCTTACGGCCTGAGCCTGATGCCCTACGGCGACATCGCCTGGGTCAAGGAATTGGCCGACGGCCGCCTCGACGACCTCGACCTGACCGCCCGCGCCGACGGCCAGGCCCGCACCGCACGCCTGGGTTCAGTGGACAAGAGTTTCGGCCGCGCGCAGGTCGGCAGCCAATTGGCGATCACCCCACAGCTTGGGGTGTACGCCGAAGTGAACGGCCGCCTGGGCCATGCCGAAGGCAGCCAGACCGGCTATTCGCTGGGTGTGCAGTGGATGTTCTGACCCGCGCCTACCGCTGCTCGGGCTTTTTCTTGAAGACATAGAACAGGTTCGGCTCACTCACCAGGTACAACGTGCCATCGTCATCCATGGCGATACCCTCGGCTTGGGGCACGCGTTTTTTCAAGCCATTGCGCCCCTTGAGCAGCGACAAGCTGCTCAAGGGGCGACCGTCGATATCCAGTTCCAGCACCAGGTACGACTCATCGGACAGCGCCAGTAAATGGCCGCTGCGCTCATCGTATTGCAGGCTGGACAGGTCGCGTACAAACAGCCCGGCATCGCGTCGGGGGTTGTTGACTACGTGGACCGAGTAGGTTTTTTCCGGTTTGAAATGGGGAAAGCCGTGCACTTCGTAGATCAGCATCGGGTCCCGCTCCTTGGCGACAAACAGGCGCTTGCCCACCGAGTCATAGGCCAGCCCTTCAAAGCCTTTATTGCCCTTCAGGTGCACACCCAGGGTCATCTGCTCGGCCTCGGCCGCGTCGAGAAACTGCGTGTCGTCCTCCAGGTGAATCTTGATCAGCCGCTGCTGGCGCTCATCGCTGACCACATAGGTGTTCTCGCTGATGAACTCCACCGCTTCGGCATCGCCAAACCCCACCAGGTTGATACGCCGCAGGATCTTGCCGTCCAGGGACAGTTCAACCAGTTCGGCGTTTTGATTGGTCACGGTAAACAGGCTCTTGCGCACCGGGTCGTAGGTCAACGCCGAGACATCATCATCCAGGCCCTCAATCACCTGGGCTTCCAGCACCACCTCATAGTCCGCCAGGCCAATGGAGCGTTCATCCAGCGGCTGGCGCCAGGTCTGCCAGTTGAACCAGGCGCGCTCGAATAAACGAAACTGCTGGGCAACCACGCCCACGGCAACCAGGGCGATCAACAGTAGGATAAGAAGGGCAGGTTTGGGGCGGGCAAATCGGCGCATGGAGGCTGGCTCAAAGTCAAAACTGGCAAATGAATATCACAGCCGTCTGAATTTAAACTTAAACGCAGCTCAATGTCTGGGGAATGCCGCGCATAGAGAAGAGTCCGACGTAATCAATCAGCTATTTCTGCTTATCGAACCGATAAAACAGATTGGGCTCGCTGACCATGTACAGCGTGCCGTTTTCGTCCATGGTTACGCCTTCGGCGCGGGGGATCGTGCTTTTCAGGCCATTGAAGCCGCCCAGCACGGTCATGAAGCTGACCTGCTGACCCTTTTCGTCCAGCTCCAGCAGCAGATGAGAGTCGGCGGACAGCACCAACAGGTGGCCGGTACGCGGATCGACACTCAAGGCCGAGAGGTTGCGGATATCCAGTTCGGAGCTGGGCAACTTCCGCTTGTCGCCCGCCAGGACCTGGCCGCCATCGCTGGCCCAGGTAAACAACTGCGCCGGGCGCTCGATACCCAGCACCAGCTGTTGATTGCGTTTGTCCCAGGTGATGGCCTCGAATGCCTTGTTCTGGTTCTCGGAGGGGCCCAGGTCGTAGCTTGGGAAGTCGGCGAAAGCCAGTTCGTGGGTGTCGGCATCCACCTTGACCAGCGTCACGTTGTGCCTGCGCTCATCCACGATGCCTATCACGCCGTTTTCCATGACCGTCACGCCTTCCGGGTTGCTCCAGCCCACCAGGGGAATCTTGCGCAGCACATCGCCCTGCAGGCTGAGTTCCACCAGGAACGGGTTGCGGCCCATCACTGCGAATAAGGTTTTGGTCTGCGGGTTGTAGGCCAGGTCCGACGCTTCGTCCTTTTCCATGCCGGGCAATGGCTTGGCGTCGATCACCGTCTGGTAGTCCGGAAGCCAGACGCTTTCTCGGCGTTCGACCGGGCTTTCAAAGCGCTCCAACACCCATAACGCGCCCCGGTCATCCCAGTGCATCAACCAGGAAACCCCGTACATGATCACCCCGGCCAGCAACAGCCAGGAGTACCAGCGCATATTCAGGCGCGGGCGCGGGGTGGGATTCGCAGAAGAAAGGGGTACGGCCATGGAGGCATTCCAGATAATCGGCTGTCGGTGATGGCCCAGGGCTCAGAGCGCCTGGGTGCCATATGGCCGAGGATTATCCGGATGGCGTGTGAAAAAAATGCAAAGCCCTGATGTGCGCAGCACGCACAAATAATCTGTGTACGAGCTTGTGTGGGAGCCGGGCTCGCCCGCGATGCAAGCACCGTGGTGTATCAGGCACACCGCGGGGATGCTATCGCAGGCAAGCCAGTTCCCACACAAGCCGGCTCCTACAGAGAGATGGGGTTAGCGTACGGCGCTTTCGAAGCGACTGACACCCGGCAATTCCAGCACCAGTTCGTCACCCACTTGCAGCGGGCCCACGCCCACAGGGGTGCCGGTCAGGATCACATCCCCGGCCTGCAGCGAGAAGCAACCGGCCATGTGCTGGATCATCGGCACGATCGGGTTGAGCATCTGCGCGCTGTTACCGTCCTGGCGCACCTGGCCATTGATGGTCAGGCGAATGCCGATATCGGTAAAGTCCGGGAAGGTGCTGCCCACCACGAACGGGGCAATGACCGCCGCGCCGTCGAAGGACTTGGCGATTTCCCACGGCAGGCCCTTGGCCTTGAGTTCGGCCTGCTTGTCGCGCAAGGTCAGGTCCAGGGCCGGGGCGAAGCCGGAGATGGCGTCCAGCACTTCTTCACGGCTCGGGGTTTTCGACAGGGGTTTGCCGATCAGCACCGCGATTTCCGCTTCGTAATGCACCGAACCGCGCTCGGCTGGAATGGCAAAGCCGCCTTCCAACGGCACCACGCAACTGCCCGGCTTGATAAACAGCAGAGGCTCGGTCGGCACCGGGTTATCCAGTTCCTTCGCGTGTTCGGCGTAGTTGCGCCCGATGCAGACCACTTTACCCAGTGGAAAGTGGATGTTGGTGCCGTCGACGTACTTGTGCTGATAGCTCATGGCCCGCTTCCTCTTTCGTGATGGTTAAACAGCGAAGATCTTGCCCGGGTTCATGATCCCGTTCGGGTCGAACACCGCTTTCACTGCCTTCATGTATTCGATTTCAACCGGAGAACGGCTGTACGTCAGGTAGTCGCGCTTGGTCATGCCCACGCCATGCTCGGCGGAGATCGAGCCGTTGTACTTCTCGACGGTCTCGAACACCCACTTGTTGACGGTGGCGCACTTGGCGAAGAACTCGTCCTTGGACAGGTTTTGCGGCTTGAGGATGTTCAAGTGCAAGTTGCCATCACCGATATGGCCGAACCAGACAATTTCGAAGTCTGGGTAGTGTTCGCCGACGATCGCGTCGATTTCCTTGAGAAATGCCGGCACTTTCGACACGGTGACCGAGATGTCGTTCTTGTACGGCGTCCAGTGGGAGATGGTCTCGGAGATGTACTCGCGCAGCTTCCACAGGTTGTGCAACTGGGTTTCGCTCTGGCTCATCACGCCATCCAGCACCCAGCCCTGCTCGACGCAGTGTTCGAAGGTTTCCAGGGCGTGGTTGGCCACTTCTTCGGTAGTGGCTTCGAATTCCAGCAGGGCGTAGAAAGGGCACTCGGTGTCGAACGGCGCCGGCACATCGCCACGGCCGAGGACTTTGGCCAATGCCTTGTCGGAAAAGAACTCAAAGGCGGTCAGGTCCAGCTTGCTCTGGAACGCGTGCAGTACCGGCATGATCGAGTCGAAGTCAGCAGTGCCCAACACCATGGCGGTGAGGTTTTTCGGCGCCCGGTCCAGGCGCATGGTGGCTTCGACCACAAAGCCCAGGGTGCCTTCGGCGCCGATAAACAGCTGGCGCATGTCGTAGCCGGTGGCGTTCTTGATCAAGTCGCGGTTCAGTTCCAGCACATCGCCCTTGCCGGTGACGACCTTCATGCCCGCCACCCAGTTACGGGTCATGCCGTAGCGAATGACCTTGATCCCGCCGGCATTGGTGCCGATATTGCCGCCAATCTGGCTGGAACCGGACGAGGCGAAGTCCACCGGGTAGTACAGGCCGTTTTCTTCGGCGACGTTCTGCAACTGCTTGGTGACCACACCCGGCTGGCACACGGCGGTGCGATCGGTGAGGTTCACGTCGAGGATCTGGTTCATATAGTCGAACGACACCACCACTTCGCCATTGGCCGCCACGGCGGCCGCCGACAGACCGGTACGCCCACCGGATGGCACCAGCGCCACCTTGTGCGTGTTGGCCCAGCGGACAATGGCCTGCACCTGTTCAATGGTCTTGGGGAAGACGATAGCGGTCGGCGCGGGGGCGAAGTGCTTGGTCCAATCCTTGCCGTAAGCCTCCAGGGAGTCGGCATCGGTCAGCACTTTGCCGGGCTCAACCAGGGTCTTTAGCTCATCAATCAGGGCAGGATGGGTCATCGACAGAACTCTCGAACAATTCATGGTCATCCTGAGAACGCTTCACGTCGCAGGAATGAGTGTTTAGCGGGGCGCGTATGCTAGCATACCGCCCCCGCAGGACAGAGCCCAAGGGCGTTTCTGCGGTGACGGCTTTCCTGCCGTCCGGGTCAGCTTAAGCGATCCGATTCCCTGCCATTTTTCTCCGGGATACAGGTTTACGCAGATGAGCAAGACTTCTCTCGATAAGAGCAAGATCAAGTTCCTTCTTCTGGAAGGCGTCCACCCATCGGCCGTCGACGTCCTAAAGGCCGCCGGGTACACCAGCATTGAGTACATCACCAGTTCTCTGCCGGAATCCCAGCTCAAGGAAAAGATCGCCGACGCGCACTTTATCGGCATTCGCTCCCGCACCCAGTTGACCGAAGAGATCTTCGACCACGCCAAGAAGTTGGTGGCGGTCGGCTGTTTCTGCATCGGCACCAACCAGGTCGACCTCAATGCAGCGCGCGAGCGCGGTATCGCGGTGTTCAACGCCCCGTACTCCAACACCCGTTCCGTGGCGGAGCTGGTGTTGGCGGAAGCCATCCTGCTGTTGCGCGGTATCCCTGAGAAGAACGCTTCCTGCCACCGTGGCGGCTGGATCAAGAGCGCGGCCAACTCCTTCGAAATCCGCGGCAAGAAGCTGGGTATCGTCGGTTACGGCTCCATTGGTACCCAACTGTCGGTATTGGCTGAAGGCCTGGGCATGCAGGTGTTCTTCTACGACACCCTGACCAAGCTGCCGTTGGGCAACGCCACCCAGGTGTCGAGCCTGACCGAACTGCTGGGCATGTCCGACATCGTTACCCTGCATGTGCCGGAAACCGCTGAGACCCAGTGGATGATCGGCGAGAAAGAAATCCGCGCCATCAAGAAGGGCGGGATCCTGATCAACGCCGCACGCGGCACCGTGGTCGAGCTGGATGCCCTGGCCGACGCGATCAAGGACAAGCACCTGATCGGCGCCGCCATCGATGTGTTCCCGGTGGAGCCGCGCTCCAACGACGACATCTTCGAAAGCCCGCTGCGCGGCCTGGACAACGTCATCCTGACCCCGCACATCGGCGGTTCCACCGCTGAAGCCCAGGCCAACATCGGCCTGGAAGTGGCAGAGAAGCTGGTCAAGTACAGCGACAACGGTACGTCGGTGTCCTCGGTCAACTTTCCGGAAGTGGCCCTGCCGGCTCACCCTGGCAAGCACCGCCTGCTGCACATCCACCAGAACATCCCGGGTGTGATGATGGAGATCAACAAGGTTTTCGCGGAAAACGGCATCAACATCTCCGGTCAGTTCCTGCAGACCAACGAGAAGGTCGGCTACGTGGTGATCGACGTCGACGCCGAGTACTCGGACCTGGCGCAAGAGAAGCTGCAGCACATCAGCGGCACTATTCGTAGCCGCGTGTTGTTCTAAGGTTTCAAGCGTGTACGAAAAAGGGAGCCCCTCGGGGCTCCCTTTTTTTCGTCTGAACAAATCTTACTTGACGGTAACGGTGATCACTTTTGAGGCTACAGTAGGCTCGAACTGACGATGCAGGTTATCGCCCGCCACCAGTTGCAGGGTGTGCTTGCCTGGGGCCAGGGTCAGCTCGGTCTTGGTTTGCGCCTTGCCGAAGTGGATCACGGTATCGGTGGCCGGAATCGGCTGGCTTGGGTCAGGCAATTGGGTCTGGTCGACCAGCAGGTGGTGATGGCCTGCGCCTGGCACCTGTTTGTCGATGGGTTCCAGGTCCATGCCTTTGATGCCGAACTCGACGGTGAAGGTCTTATCGACCGTAGCACCATCCTTGGGTGAAACAATGAACACTTCAGCACCCTTTGGCGCCGGTGTACGTGGGATATCTGCGGCAGACGCCAGCATTGAAGCCCCCAGCAGCAGGCTGGCCAGGGTTGCACGAGACAAAATGGCTTTCATTAACTTCTCCAGTTTTTCTGTGAAATCTGTAGGGTTATGACAACTTAGTGACGAAACGTTGTCCAAGGCACTCGACACCATAGCAAAGCGAGCCTTAACCGCGTCTCGCACCTTCGAATTCTTTAGGAGTGACCATGCGTTTTCTGCCTGGCCTGTTACTTGTGCTGCCTTTGCTGAGCCCCCTGGCTCACGCCGAACTGTTCGACGACGTGTTTGACCGTGGGGAGCTGCGCATTGCCCTGGAAGCGGACACGCCGCCCTTCAACTTCAAGGAAGGCGACAAACTCACCGGTTTTGAAGTGGAACTGGGTGAGTTACTGGCTCGGGAAATGGACGTACGCGCCTCCTTTATCACCACCGACGACAGCGACTTGCTGCCCGGCGTGGAAAGCGGCAAGTACGACGTGGCGATCAACCACATCGCTGTGACTCCTGAACTGCAGGATCGTTTCGATTTCAGCGCGCCGTATAGCTATTCCAGCGCAAGCTTGATTGCACACAAGCAGCAAAAGCCCCTGCTGGGCAGCCTCGATGCGCTCAAGAGCAGCCAGTTCATAGCCAAGGCGCAGCCCGCTGAAGGTGTGGACCTGCGCCGCCCGGTGAATGCCAACGCGACGTTGACCCTGGCGATCCCCTTCCAGAAGGGCAACCCGGCGTTCAAATCGAGCCTGGACAAAGCACTGGAGCGGATCAAGGCCGATGGGCGGCTGACGGCGCTGTCGGAAAAGTGGTTTGAGGCTGACACCAGCAAACCCACCCAATAAGCAATGTGGGCACAAGCCTAACCTCACATTGGATCTAGGTCGGGTTTGAGAGCTGGGCCAGGGCGGCAGCCGCCTCAACCAGCTCCAGCTCGCTGAACACCAGTACCCCATGGCGCTTGAGCAACGCGGCCGTCACGCCTTCGCCCGTGACTTTCACCCCACTGAAGGTGCCGTCATACGTCAGCAGGTTGCCGCATGACGGGCTGTTGGCCTTGAGTACGGCGATGCGGATGCCATGAAGCTGCACCAAAGCCAGGGCCTGGCGCGCGCCGTCAAGGAAGGCTTCGCTGAAGTCCTCGCCATTGGCGGTCAACACTTGGGCGCGGCCTTCCCACACATCCATGCCCTGCCCGCCCGGAATCTCGGCAGATGGCCGTGGGGTAGGCAGGCCACCGGCCACTTCCGGACACACCGCGACCACTCGGCCCTCGGCTTGCCAGGTCGCAAGTTGGTCAAACGGCCCGCTGGCCCCACCGTCGTAACGTACGCGATGCCCCAGCAGGCAGCGGCTGACCAGAATCTTTTGCATGCTCAAAACGGCTCGTTGCCCCGCCGGCGAAACCAGCCGGTCAGGGACAAGCGTTCGCGGTGGGCAGGCAGGACTTCATGGGGCACTTCCCCCGACAGGAACACCACCAGGCAACCGCCGGCGGGGTCCACATCGTGCTCAACGCCGTCCTTGAGGTACATGCGTAACTGGCCGCCGTGCTCGGGCAGCCAGTCCTGGTTCAGGTAGACCACCGCCGAGACCATGCGCCGGTCATCGTCGCGAAAACGGTCGAGGTGCTTGAGGTAAAACGCCCCCGGCGGGTACATGGCGAAGTGGCATTCGAACTCTTCCAGGCCGAGGAACAGCCCACGGTTCATCGCCAGCCGCAGGCTGTCCATCAACGCCAGATAGCGGTCGCAGATAGCTGCCTGGCCGGGCTCCAGCCACTGGATATGGTCGCCACGGATCCCCTCGCGAATCTCCTGGGCCGGGCCGCGTCCGACAGCGGCCGGTGCCAATTCACCTTCAGCGGCACGTTTATGGCACTCAGCCGCCAGTTCCAGGGTCAGAGCCTCTGGCAGGAAGATGTTCTGCTGCGACCAGCCCTTCACGGCCAGGTCGTCGACAATGCGTAGCAGCAGCGGGTCATCAGGGGATATTTGCATGGCGCGCATAGTATCCATACGCCTGGCAAACCGACAGCGCCGCCTAGCGCCTAAACACACTTTAGTCAGGTGACTGATAGGACTTCTCGACAAATCCTACGCCCGACACGGACAATAGTGGCCGACTGACAGGAGTCCCTATGCGTCGTTTGTTTTTATCCTTGCTGATGTTCTGCGTATTGCCCGCCTGGGCAGACAGCCATGACCAGTTGTATGCGGTCGCCGGCTGGCCGGAACAACGCGCGCATTTTAATGACGCCTTGAGTGCTGCCCAGCAGCGCTACCGCAACAGCTTGCCGCCGGCGGTGTACCAGGCGCTGGTGGACAACAGCAATAAACGCTTCGCCCCCAAGGCCATGGATCAGCGCGCCGAAGCCCAGTTGCGCCAGAACCTGGCGGACCCCAAACCGGCGCTGGCGTTTTTCCAATCGCCGCTGGGGCGCAAGATTGTCGCCGCCGAGTTGCTGGCGACCCGCCGTGACCAGCTGGCCAAGAACGCCCAGGGTTTGCCGCAGATCCAGGCCGACGCCACCCGCAGCCTGATCATCGGCCACCTGGCCCAGGCCCTGCCCGCCCGCGAAGCCGGGGCCGAGGTCAGCCTGGCGATTGCCGGCGTGGCCGCAGATAGCCTGAGCCAGATGATCCCCGGCCTGTTGGGCGGCGGTCAGGCGCAAAGCATGCTCAACGGCCAGCGCGAGCGCTTGATGCAGCAGATCGGCAATGACCTGAACAACACTTTGCTGTACGTCTATCGGGATCTGTCGGACCCGGAGCTGGAAGAGTTCGCCACCTTTGCCGAATCGCCAGAAGGCAAGGCTTACTACCAGGCGGCACTGGCGGCGATCCGCGCCGGGCTGGCGGTGGGGCAAAGCACTTCAAGCCTGGCCCCGTAACAATCTGCGAGCGGGTTTGCCTGCTCCCAGATTTGATTGCGTCAGGTCAGATGGTCGCTGAGGAACTTGAAGTATTCCTCGCGAATTTGCGGCAGTTCATTGGCCAGATGATGCCGGCCCTTGGGCAACATCAGGATCTGCGGCTGATCAAACTTGCCGCGCAGCACCTGCAGGTTGTGCTGCCAATCCACCGTCATATCCTCCTCGCCCTGCACGATCAGGGGCCGCCGCGTGCTGCGCGGCGCGGCCTCGATGCGTTTGATCCAGCGCGCCAGCGCGCCCACCCAGGCGGTCGGCAACTGCCGGGGCTGTAGCGGATCGGCTTCGAGGAACGGACGGAACGCCGGGTCATTGCTGTTATCGCTGAAACGTCGGGCGATGCCTTTGACGAACGGCTTGAGCAGGTAATAGCTCAGTTGCGACCAACCCCAGGCACGCGGCCGCACCAGTGGCGACAACAGGAAGGTCTGGCCTTGCGCCGGGCTGCTGGCGCCCTGGTTGAGCAGATGGTCCACTACAATCGCCCCGCCAGTGCTTTGCCCGAACAGATGCCAGGGCTTGGGCAGCTGCAGCGCGTCGGCCTGTGCGAACAAGCCCTGCACCACATGCTGGTACACCGCGAAGTCGTCGATACTGGCGCGCTCACCGCTGGACAGGCCATGGCCCGGCAAATCGCAGGCAATCACCACGAAGCTCTGGTCCAGACCCCATTCCACCACGCTGCGGTACAACCCCATGTGGTCGTAGAAACCGTGGAACATAAACAGTGTTGCCACAGGTTGCGCCGGCCACCAGACCTGGCTGACTACCTCGAACCCATCCACTTCGAAGCGCCCCAGGCGGCTGGCCACCAGGGTTTTGCGCGCGGCCAGGTCCAGCCCGTAGAAGCGCTGGTAGACCCTGGCCTCAGCCGAAAGCGGCTGCGCGTCCACCAGGGGCCGCAAGCTTTCGCGCAGATGATCGGGGTCAAAGGTAACGGGCATAAGTACTTCCAGACTAGGGCTTCACAGCAGTGAACAGATGAATATCGAGTCGCGATATTCATCTGTCAGGGCAAGCATGGCAAGCTACGCCACCGTCGAGGATTGTTCTGAATGCGAAAACCCTACCGCTCTGCCCTGCTCGCCAGCCTGATCCTGCTGATCTGCGCCGCCGTGCTGTGGGCCGCGTATGACTGGTTCCAGGGCCGCTACCTGCGGGCATTCAGCGAGCATACGGCGGTGTTCTCCGGCGACCTGCTGCGCCTGCCCGACGACCTCGCCGGGCCCGGCCCGATCCGCCTGGTGCACTTCTGGGACCCGGCCTGCCCGTGCAATGTCGGCAACCAGCAGCACCTGAGCGAACTGATCGAGCAATACGCGCCCCAGGGCGTGGAGTTCTATGCCCTGCAAAAAACCGGCAGCCACGGCCAACTGCCCGAGAACCTCGGCGCGATGAAAATCATCACCGCCCTGCCCGGCGCCGACCAGGTGCCCGCCAGCCCAGCGGTGGGCATCTGGGACCGCAACGGCAAACTGGCGTATTTCGGCCCGTACAGCGAGGGCCTGACCTGTAATTCGAGCAACAGCTTTATCGAACCGATCCTGCAGGCGCTCAACGGCGGCCGGGCGGTGAATGCGACCCACACCCTGGCGGTGGGCTGCTATTGTTCCTGGCCAAAAGGCTCCTAGCCCAACTTCTAATAATAAGGATCGTTCATGAAGCGCGTCTTGTCGGGTCTCGCGGCCCTGCTGGTGTTGATCGCCCTCGGGGCTGGCTGGTACGTCTACAGCAAGCAACCGACCCGCCAGGGCACGGTGGAGCTGGCCAACCTGCAAGGCTCGGTGACGGTGCGCTACGACGACCGTGGGGTGCCGCATATCCGCGCCGAGAACGAGGCCGACCTGTATCGTGCCCTGGGGTATGTGCATGCCCAGGACCGCCTGTTCCAGATGGAAATCATGCGCCGCCTGGCGCGCGGTGAGCTGGCCGAGGTGCTCGGCGCCAAGTTGCTCGACACCGACAAGCTATTCCGCAGCCTGCGCATCCGCGAGCGCGCCACCACCTACGCGGCGCAAATGGACCGCCAGTCACCGCACTGGAAGGCCCTGCAAGCCTATCTGGACGGGATCAACCAATATCAGGACCGCCACGCCAGCCCCATGGAGTTTGACGTGCTGGGCATCCCCAAGCGTCCGTTCACCGCCGAAGACACCATCAGCATCGCCGGCTACCTGGCCTACAGCTTTGCCGCGGCTTTTCGCACAGAGCCCTTGCTGACCTACGTGCGCGACCAACTGGGCAGCGACTACCTGAAGGTGTTTGACCTCGACTGGAAACCCAAGGGCGACCTGAGCCTGGCCGCCGCCGACTGGCAGGGCTTGAGTGCCATCGCCCGCCTCAGCGAGCAGACCCTGGCCGACAATGGCCTGCCGCAGTTCGAAGGCAGCAACGCCTGGGCCATCAGCGGCAACCGCACCAAGAGCGGCAAGCCGCTGCTGGCGGGCGACCCGCATATCCGCTTCTCGGTGCCGTCGGTGTGGTACGAGGCGCACCTGTCGGCGCCCGGCTTTGAACTCTACGGCTATCACAACGCCCTGGTGCCGGTGGCGTTCCTGGGCCACAACAAAGCGTTCGGCTGGAGCCTGACGATGTTCCAGAACGATGACCTCGACCTGATCGCCGAGCAGGTCAACCCGGACAACCCCAACCAGGTGCGCTACCACGACCAGTGGGTCGACATGACGACCAGCGAGCAACAGATCGCGGTCAAGGGCCAGGCCCCGGTGACGCTGACCCTGCGCCAGTCGCCCCACGGCCCGATCATCAACGACGTGCTCGGCGCCAATGCCGGCACCACGCCGATTGCCATGTGGTGGGCGTTCCTCGATACCGAAAACCCGATCCTCGATGGTTTCTACCAGCTCAACCGCGCCGACACCCTGGCCAAGGCCCGCATGGCAGTGGCCAAGGTGCATGCGCCGGGGCTGAATATCGTGTGGGCCAATGCCAAGGGCGATATTGGCTGGTGGGCTGCAGCGCAGTTGCCGATCCGCCCGGCCGGGGCCAACGCCGGATTCATCCTCGATGGCAGCACGGCCCAGGCCGACAAGCTGGGCTTCTACCCTTTCAGCGCCAACCCCCAGGAAGAAAACCCGGCCCGTGGCTACGTGGTCTCGGCCAATGCCCAGCCGGTGTCGCCTACTGGCGTGCAGATCCCCGGCTACTACAACCTGGCGGACCGTGGCCAACAGTTGAACGCGCAATTGAGCGACAGCCAGGTCAAATGGGACCTGGACAACAGCCAGGCCCTGCAACTGGGCACCACCACCGCCTACGGGCCACGCCTGCTGGCGCCGCTGTTGCCGGTGCTGCGCGAGATGGTCAAGGATCCCGCCGAACTCAAGTTGCTGGAACAGTTGGCCGCGTGGAAAGGTGATTACCCGGTGGAGTCGATCCCGGCCACGCTGTTCAACCAACTGTTATACGACCTGACCGACGCGGCCTTTCGTCCCAAGCTGGGTGACGAGATGTTCAAGACCCTGATCACCACCCGTGTGGTCGACGCCGCCTTGCCGCGCCTGGCCGCCGCTGCCGATTCGCCGTGGTGGAACGGGCAGCGCGCCGCGACCGTCAAGCGCGCCTGGGACAACAGCCTGGCCCATCTGAAAAGCACCTTCGGCGACGACCCTGCACAATGGCAGTGGGGCAAGGCCCATACCCTGACCCACGGCCATCCGCTGGGCATCAAGCAGCCGCTGGACCAGATCGTCAATGTCGGGCCGTTTGCCGCACCGGGCAGCCACGAAGTGCCGAACAACCTGTCGGCAATCATTGGCCCGGCGCCGTGGCCGGTGACTTACGGCCCGTCCACCCGGCGCCTGGTGGACTTCGCCGACGCCGCTCACGCCCTGACCATCAACCCGGTGGGCCAAAGCGGCGTGCCATTCGACAAGCACTATGCCGATCAGGCCGAGACCTATATCGAAGGCGGGTACGAACAGGCGCATTTTGATGAAGAAGAGGTCCAGGCCAATACCCGTGGCACCCTCAAACTGTTGCCCTCCCGCCCCCCACAACAGCCCTGAAGAAACACACTAAACATGTGGGAGCTCAAACCAGCGCCGCAAAGTTGAGTCGGAACTGCTGCGGCGTCACCCCCAGCCGGCGATTGAACACACTGCGCAGGTGCTGGGCGTCGCGAAAGCCGCATTGGTAGGCCACGGTCTTCAGCGGCGCCGTGCTGCTTTCCAGTAGCACCCGCGCCGCATCCACCCGCGCCCGCTCGACAAACTCCGCCGGAGTGATCCGCGCCTCGCGGGCAAATACCCGCGAGAAATTGCGCGCACTCATATTGGCCGCGCGGGCCAGATCAGCAATGCCCAGGTCGCCGGTCAGGTTCGCCAGCACATACAACTGCACCTGTGCCACGGCCGAGGTGGCTTCGGCGTGGGGCGTGAGAAACGGGCTGAACTGCGATTGGCCGCCGCTGCGCTGGGTAAACACCACCAGGCGCTTGGCCACGCTCAGGGCCACTTCCGGGCCGTGGTCCTGGGCCAGCAGGTACAACGACAGGTCGATACCCGCCGTGACCCCGGCCGACGTGTAGAGGTTGCCGTCCTGCACGTAGAGGCGGTCGGCGTCGACCTGAGTCGAGGGGCATAGGCGCGCCAGATCAGCCGCGTCGCTCCAGTGGGTGGTAACGGTTTTGCCATCCAGCAATCCGGCCCGGGCCAGCATGAAGGCGCCGTTACAGATCGAACCGAAGCGCCGGGCCCTGGCGCTGGCGTACTGCAGCCATTGATTGAACGCCAGGCCGAAATCCTCGAAGGGCAACTGCGGGCCGCCAGCGACCAACAGCAGGTCATAGGCTTGCAGGGCTTCGCTGTAATGGGTGTGGGCCTGCAAGGACAGACCGTTGGAACAGGCGATCTGACCCTGGACCTGGCCGATGACTTCGAGCTGGTAATGATCCTCCGGCGCCAGGAAGCGATTGGCCTCGCAGAACACATCCATGGGACCGGTCACATCCAGTGACTGGACGCCGGGAAAGATCAGGATCGCGACGGTCTTGTGCATGGGTAAACCTTCCTCTGGACTGTCGCAAAACCCTGTGGGAGCTGGCTTGTCTGCGATGGCATCCCCTGGGTATACCTGATGTACCGAGGCGATGCTATCGCAGGCAAGCCAGCTCCCACACTGGATCGTGTACAACCATGGCGCGATATGAAGGCACATTGGCCGGGATCGCGCCCCTGCGGTGGTGGTTGCCTGGCAACTGGGCGATCAGACTGCACTCATCAGCGCCAACCCCGCGTTTTCTTGAGGATCATGACCATGAGCACCACCATCGCCGGCATCCAAATCCCCGACAGCGCCCTGGCCAAGGCCACCACCGAATACATCCGCGACATTGAATCCGACCTGCTCTACCACCACTCCCGCCGGGTGTTCCTGTTTGGTGCCTTGAGCGGCGAGCGCAAGCAGATGGCCTATAACCCGGAACTGCTGTACGTCGGCGCGATGTTCCATGACCTGGGCCTGATGGACGGGCACCGCAGCGATGACGAGCGTTTTGAAGTGGACGGCGCCAACGCGGCCGCCGCCTTTCTCAAGCCCTATGGCTTGAGCGATGACGATATCGAGCAAGTATGGCTGTCCATCGCCCTGCACACCACGCCAGGCGTGCCCAAGCACCTGCGCCCTACCGTCGCCCTGGTGACCGCTGGCGTGGAGATGGACGTGCTGGGCATGGACTACGCCGCGTTTACCCACGTGCAGCGCGAGGCGGTGGTGCATGCGCATCCACGGGGTGAAGGGTTCAAGGAGTGCATCATCTGCGCGTTTGCCGACGGTTTGCGCCATCGCCCGCAGACCACGTTTGGCAACGTGAAGACCGATGTGCTGGTGGATCAGGAACCGGGGTTCAAGCCGATGAACTTTGTCGAAGTGATTCGCCAGTCGCCGTGGACGGCTTAATCAACTTGAAATGCAATCAAATGTGGGAGCTGGCTTGCCTGCGATAGCGGTGGTTCAGTCACATCTTCAGTGACTGACACTCTGCTATCGCAGGCAAGCCAGCTCCCACATTTTGAGCCTATTCCGGCGTTTAGACCGGTGCTGGCGCCCGGCGTACATCCGGCTGTTTCCAGCCATCCGCTGCCGCTTCTTCGATGGCTTGCTGGATGGCCTTCTTGCGCCGCTCTTCAGCACGGCGGCTGAAGAACCACACCAGGAACGTCACCAGCGACACCGCCAGCAAAATCAGGCTGGCCACGGCGTTGATCTCGGGTTTGACCCCAAGGCGCACCGCCGAGAACACTTCCATCGGCAAGGTGGTCGAACCCGGGCCCGAGACGAAGCTGGCCAGTACCAGGTCATCCAGGGACAACGCGAAGGACATCATGCCGCCCGCCGCCAGCGACGGCGCGATCATCGGGATGGTGATCAGGAAGAACACCTTCCACGGCCGCGCACCGAGGTCCATGGCCGCCTCTTCGATCGACAGGTCCAGCTCACGCAAGCGCGCCGACACCACCACCGCCACATACGCCGCACAGAACGTGGTGTGGGCGATCCAGATGGTGACGATGCCACGCTCCTGGGGCCAGCCGATCATCTGCGCCATGGCCACGAACAGCAGCAACAGCGACAGACCGGTGATCACTTCCGGCATCACCAGTGGCGCGGTCACCAGGCCGCCAAACAGCGTGCGGCCCTTGAACTGGCTGATACGGGTCAGCACGAACGCTGCCAACGTACCCAGCGCCACCGCGGCCACTGCCGTGTAGCAGGCGATTTCCAGGGAGCGCGCCACCGAGCCCATCAACTGGGTGTTGTCCAACAGGCCCACGTACCACTTGATCGACCAACCGCCCCACACCGTCACCAGCTTCGATTCGTTGAACGAATAGATCACCAGGATCAGCATCGGCAGGTAGATGAACAGCAGCCCTACGACCAGCATGAAGCTGGAGAAACTGAAGCGCTTCATACCTTGCCCTCCATCTCTTTGGCTTGGCTGCGGTTAAACAGAATGATCGGCACGATCAGGATCGCCAGCATCACCACCGCCAGCGCAGAAGCCACCGGCCAGTCACGGTTGTTGAAGAACTCTTGCCACAACACTTTACCGATCATCAGGGTTTCCGGGCCGCCCAGCAGTTCCGGGATCACGAACTCGCCCACCACCGGGATGAATACCAGCATGCAGCCGGCGATGATGCCGTTCTTGGACAGCGGCACGGTGATTTTCCAGAAGCTGTTGAAGGTGCTCGAACCCAGGTCCGACGCGGCCTCCAGCAGGCTCTGGTCGTGCTTCACCAGGTTGGCGTACAGCGGCAGGATCATAAACGGCAGGTACGAATAGACCACGCCGATATACACCGCGATATTGGTGTTGAGGATCTGCAACGGCTCGTTGATCAGGCCGATGGACATCAGGAAGCCATTGAGCAAGCCGTTGTTGCTGAGGATGCCCATCCACGCATACACGCGGATCAGGATCGCGGTCCAGGTCGGCATCATGATCAGCAGCACCAGCACGGTCTGCATCTCTTTGCGCGCACTGGCGATGGCGTAGGCCATCGGGTAGCCGATCAGCAGGCACAAGGCCGTGCTGAAAAACGCCATCTTCAACGAGCCCAGGTAGGCGGCGATGTACAGCTCGTCGCCGGCCAGCAGGCTGTAGTTGGCCAGGTTGAGCACCACCTCCAGCTTCTGCTCGATGTAGGTGTAGATCTCGGTGTAGGGCGGGATCGCCACGTCCGCTTCGGCAAAGCTGATCTTCAGGACGATGAAGAACGGCAGCATGAAGAACAGGAACAGCCACAGGAACGGAATCCCGATGACCACCTGCTTGCCGCTGGGAATTATTCGGTGCAATCGCCGTTTGAATTTCTTCATGTTCATGAGCGAAGTACCACGCCGCTGTCGTCTTCCCACCACACGTAGACCTGGTCACCCCAGGTCGGCCGCGCGCCACGGCGTTCGGCGTTGGCGACGAAGGACTGCACCAGCTTGCCGCTCGGCAGCTCGACGTAGAACACCGAATGGCCGCCCAGGTAGGCGATGTCATGCACCTTGCCGCTGGACCAGTTGTGCTCGCAGGTCGGCATCTCGGTGGTGACCAGCAGCTTTTCCGGGCGGATAGCGTAGGTCACCGACTTGTCTTCCACCGACGTAGCGATGCCATAACCCACGTAGATATCGCGGTCCAGGTCGGCGCACTTGAGCACTGCGTGGCCTTCGGCGTCATCCACCACCACGGTGTCGAAGATGTTGACGTTGCCGATGAACTCGCACACCAGGCGGCTGGTGGGGGTTTCGTAGATGTCGATCGGGCTGCCGATCTGCGCGATCCAGCCCAGGTGCATGATCGCGATGCGCTCGGCCATGGTCATGGCCTCTTCCTGGTCGTGGGTCACCATCACGCAGGTCACGCCGACGCGCTCGATGATTTCGACGAGTTCAAGCTGCATCTGCGAACGCAGCTTCTTGTCCAGGGCGCCCATCGGCTCATCGAGCAGCAGCAGTTTCGGGCGTTTGGCCAGGGAACGGGCCAGGGCCACCCGCTGACGCTGGCCGCCAGACAACTGGTGCGGCTTGCGCTTGGCGTACTGGCTCATCTGTACCAGCTTGAGCATCTCGGCTACGCGGGCCTCGACTTCGGCCTTGGGGATCTTGTCCTGTTGCAGGCCGAAGGCGATGTTCTGCGCCACGGTCATGTGGGGGAACAAGGCGTAGGACTGGAACATCATGTTGATCGGCCGCTCGTAGGGCGGCATATCGGTGATATCAACACCGTCGAGGAAAATCCGCCCTTCGGTCGGGCGCTCGAAACCTGCGAGCATGCGCAGCAAGGTGGATTTGCCCGAACCCGATCCGCCGAGCAAGGCGAAGATCTCGCCTTTCTTGATTTCCAGGGACACATCGTCCACGGCAATCGTCTCGTCGAACTTCTTCGTGACCCGGTCGATTTTGACCAACACCTTTTTCGGTGTCTGGTCGCCCTCGAGGGCTTTCTTATAGGCGCCGGAGGCAACTGCCATTTACGAAACTCCCAGAAAAAAAGAGTGCAGAACGTCCAATACAGACGAACCTTAGATAGTGTGAGCCTTACTTGCCCGTCTTGACCTTGGTCCAGCTACGGGTCATCAAGCGTTGCACTTTCGGGGGTAGCTCGAAGTTGACAAATGTCCGGTCGAGAACCGCCTGCGGTGGGTAAACCGCTTCGTCGGTGCGTATTGATTGCTCCATCAACGTATCCGACCCTGGGTTAGGGTTGGCGTAGCCGACGTAATCACTGACCTGAGCGATCACTTCAGGTTGCAGTAAATAGTTGATGAAGGCGTGGGCCTCCTTGACGTTGGTCGAGTCCTTGGGGATCGCCAGCACGTCAAACCACAGGTTGCCGCCTTCTTTCGGAATCGCGTAGGCGATGTTTACGCCCTTGCCTGCCTCGCTGGCGCGGGCCTTGGCCTGGAACACATCGCCGGAGAACCCGGCGGCCACGCAGATATTGCCGTTGGCCAGGTCCGAGATGTATTTGGATGAGTGGAAGTAGGTCACGTAGGGACGCACCTTCAGGAGTTTTTCCTCAGCCTTCTTGTAGTCGGCCGGGTTGGTGCTGTTGGGGTCCAGGCCCATGTAGTTGAGCACCGCTGGCAGCATTTCATCCGCCGAGTCCATAAAGGACACGCCGCAACTGGCCAGCTTCTTCATGTTTTCCGGCTCGAACAGCACGGCCCAGGAGTCGATTTTGTCGACACCCAGCACTTCTTTGACTTTGTCGACGTTGTAGCCAATGCCGTTGGTGCCCCACAGGTAAGGCACGGCGTATTGGTTACCCGGGTCGTTCTTTTCCAGGCGCTTGAGCAGCGCCGGGTCGAGGTTGGCGTAGTTGCTCAACTGCGCCTTATCGATTTTCTGGAACGCGCCCGCCTTGATCTGCTTGCCCAGGAAGTGGTTGGACGGCACCACCACGTCATACCCGGTGCGCCCGGCCAGCAATTTGCCTTCCAGGGTTTCGTTGGAATCGAACACGTCATAGACGGGCTTGATGCCGGTGGCCTTTTCAAAGTTGGCCAGGGTGTCGGGGCCGATATAGTCCGACCAGTTATAAACATGCACAGTCGAAGCCGCCTGCACGCTGACTGCCAACGTGAGACCCGCCCCTACCAGCAAGGCTTTGCGAAATAAAGAAATTGGCAAGTGGAGGTCCTCTTAAATAGTTGGGCCCAAAGTTGTTGCCCGACAACAAAACCGGCGCGCAACTTACCCTCGATAAACCGATCCGGCAAAGCTTTCTGTCATTTAATGGGTGGGAGCGGGCTTGTGGGGGAGCGAGCTTGCTCGCGAAGGCGGCGTGTCAGCCTGCATATGCCTCTACTGACACGCCGCTTTCGCGAGCAAGCCCGCTCCCATCCAACCCCCCTCCCACACCTATCAAGGCTTATTTACCCGACTTGATCTTGGTCCAGCTGCGCGTCAGCAAGCGCTGGGTAGCGGCCGGCAGATCGCTGATTGCATACAGCTTGGCTTTCACTGCATCCGTCGGATAGATGCTCGGGTCACCCGAGATATCCTTGCTCACCAGCGGCGTGGCAGCCTTGTTACCGTTCGGGAAACGTACGCTGTTGGTGATTTCAGCCATGACTTCAGGCTTGAGCAGGTAGTTCATGAACTGGTAGGCGGCGTCCAGGTTCTCGGCATCTTTGGGGATGGCGACCATGTCGTAGAAGCTGCCTGCGCCTTCCTTGGGAATGGCGTAGGAAACTTTAACCTTGCCACCGGCTTCAGCCGCGCGGGATTTGGACTGTTCCAGGTCACCCGAGTAACCCACGGCCACGCAGATGTTGCCGTTGGCCAGGTCCGAGATGTACTTGGAGGAGTGGAAGTAACCCACCGAAGGACGGATCTTGAGGAACAGCGCTTCGGCTTCAGCCAGTTGCTTCTTGTCCTGGCTGTCGGTCGGGTAGCCCAGGTAGTGCAGGGCCACCGGGATCATTTCGGTTGGCGAGTCGAGGAAGCTCACGCCACAGCTTTTGAGTTTTTCGATGTTCTCGGGCTTGAACAGCACATCCCACGAATCGATCTTGTCGACGCCCAGCGCAGCCTTGACCTTGTCCGGGTTGTAGCCGATGCCGATGGTGCCCCACATGTACGGGAATGCGTGCAGGTTGCCTTTGTCGCTGGCATCACCCACGGCCTTGAGCAGGTCGGTGTCGAGGTTCTTCCAGTTTGGCAGCTTGGACTTGTCCAGCTCCTGATACACACCGGCCTTGATCTGCTTGGCCAGGAAGTTGTTCGACGGTACGACGATGTCGTAGCCGGACTTGCCCGCCAGCAGCTTGGCTTCCAGGGTTTCGTTGCTGTCGAAAACGTCGTACACCACCTTGATGCCGGACTCTTTCTCAAAGTTGGCTACGGTGTCCGGTGCAATGTAGTCGGACCAGTTGTAGACGTGCAGCACTTTGTCGGCAGCCTGGGCCGTGCCGGCCATTGCGCCCATCAGGGACAAGGCCAGGAGGGTCTTGCCGGCGTTCTTCAAACCTAATGCCTTCATTCGGTCATGCTCCAATTTTTCTTTTTTGGGCCACATTTTTCTACGTTTCATGGCCCGTCGAAGGGCGACAAAACAGGGCGACAGTCTGGCAAGTTCAGGGGCCGGCTTTCAACCAAAGCCCCGCATTTATCATTACCCGAATGCAACAGCCGCAGCCGCTGCATCCTGAGCCTAGCACTTAGCCCTGCAATGCCGCCAAAGTCAGGTCCAGGCAATGGCGAGCCTTGGTCACCAGCTCGTCAATCTCGGCCTTGCTGATCACCAGCGGCGGCGAAATGATCATGGTGTCGCCCACGGCGCGCATGATCAGGCCATTTTCGAAGCAGAAGGTGCGGCAGATCATACCCACGCCCTTTCCTTCATAACGCTTGCGCGTGGCCTTGTCCTGGACCAGCTCGATCGCACCCAACATGCCGACACCGCGCACTTCGCCCACCAGCGGATGATCCGCCAACTCGCGTAGACGCTTCTGCAAATACGGTGCCGTTTCGTCATGGACGCGGCTGACAATTTTTTCATCGCGCATGATGCGGATGTTTTCCAGGGCCACCGCAGCAGCCACCGGGTGCCCGGAATAGGTGAAGCCGTGGTTGAAATCGCCGCCTTCGTTGAGCACCGCCACCACTTCGTCGCGCACAATCAGGCCGCCCATGGGGATATAGCCCGAGGTCAGGCCCTTGGCGATGGTCATCATGTCCGGCTTGAGATCGTAGAAATCGCTACCGAACCACTCACCGGTGCGGCCAAAGCCACAGATCACTTCGTCGGCGACAAACAGGATGTCGTACTTGGCGAGGATTTCCTTGATGCGCGGCCAGTAGCTGGCTGGCGGCACGATCACACCGCCGGCGCCCTGGATCGGCTCGGCAATAAAGGCTCCGACGTTGTCCACGCCCAGTTCCAGAATTTTCTCTTCCAGTTGGTTGGCGGCCCACACCCCGAACTCTTCAGGGCTCATGTCGCCGCCTTCGCCGAACCAGTACGGCTGGGCGATATGCACGATGCCCGGGATCGGCAAGTCGCCCTGCTCGTGCATATAAGTCATGCCGCCCAGGCTGGCGCCGGCCACGGTGGAACCGTGGTAGCCATTCTTGCGGCTGATGATGGTTTTCTTGTTCGGCTGGCCCTTGATCGCCCAGTAGTGGCGGACCATGCGCAACATGGTGTCGTTGCCTTCGGAGCCGGAGCCGGTGAAGAACACGTGGTTCATGCCGGCCGGGGCGATATCGGCGATGGCCTTGGCCAGTTCCAGCACCGGCGGGTGGGCAGTCTGGAAGAACAGGTTGTAGTAAGGCAGTTGTTTCATCTGCTTGGCGGCGGCGTCAGCCAGCTCATCGCGGCCATAACCGATGGCCACACACCACAGGCCGGCCATGCCGTCGAGGATCTTGTTGCCTTCGCTGTCCCACAGGTAAACGCCCTTGGCGTTGGTGATGATGCGCGGGCCTTTCTCTTTCAACTGCTTGAAGTCGCTGAACGGCGCCAGGTGATGATCGTTGCTCAGGGCTTGCCATTCACGGGTTTGCGGGTTGTTGCTGGACATACCAATCTCCAAAAAGTAGGTGAAGGTGCGGCCCATCCTGGCCGCACCCGGCGCATCAGACGGCGAAGAGCAGGAATTCCCGCTCCCACGAACTGATCACGCGCTTGAAGTTTTCATGCTCGGCCCGCTTGACCGCGACGTAGCCAGTGATGAATTTGTGACCCAGGTATTTCTCGATGGTCTTGCTGTTTTCCATGCGTTCCAGTGCATCTTCGATGGTCAACGGCAGGCGCAGGTTGCGTCGCTCGTAGCCACGACCGACCACCGGGGCGCTCGGGCTGATGCCTTCGACCATGCCGATATAACCGCACAGCAGGCTGGCGGCGATGGCCAGGTACGGGTTGGCATCGGCGCCCGGCAGGCGGTTTTCCACGCGGCGGTTCTGCGGGCCGGCATCCGGCACGCGCAGGCCCACGGTGCGGTTCTCTTCGCCCCACTCCACGTTCACCGGCGCCGAGGTGTCGGGCAGGAAGCGGCGGAACGAGTTGACGTTGGGCGCAAACAGCGGCAACAGCTCGGGGATGAACTTCTGCAGGCCACCGATGTGGTGCAGGAACAGCTCGCTCTTGGAGCCGTCCTCATTGGAGAACACATTTTTGCCGGTGGCGATATCAATGATGCTCTGGTGCAGGTGCATGGCACTGCCGGGCTCGCCGGTCATCGGCTTGGCCATAAAGGTGGCGGCCACGTTGTGCTTGAGCGCGGCTTCACGCATGGTGCGCTTGAACACCAGGATCTGGTCGGCCAGGGACAGGGCATCGCCGTGACGGAAGTTGATTTCCATCTGCGCCGTGCCGTCCTCGTGGATCAGGGTGTCCAGGTCCAGCTCCTGCAGCTCGCACCAGTCGTAGACGTCTTCGAACAGCGGGTCGAATTCGTTGGCCGCTTCTATAGAGAAGGACTGGCGACCGGTTTCCGGGCGGCCGGAACGGCCAATCGGCGGTTGCAACGGGAAGTCCGGGTCTTCGCAGCGCTTGGTCAGGTAGAACTCCATCTCCGGCGCCACGATGGGCTGCCAGCCTTTGTCGGCGTAGAGCTTGAGGACTTTCTTGAGCACGTTGCGCGGCGACAGCTCGATCGGGTTGCCTTGCTTGTCGTAGGTGTCGTGGATCACCTGGGCGGTGGGCTCGATGGCCCAGGGCACCAGGAACACCGCGTTCTGGTCGGGACGGCAGATCATGTCGATGTCGGCCGGGTCGAGCAATTCGTAATAGATGTCGTCTTCGACATAGTCGCCGGTCACGGTCTGCAACAGAACGCTCTCGGGCAGGCGCATGCCTTTTTCGGCAATGAACTTGTTGGTCGGCGAGATCTTGCCCCGGGTGATCCCCGTGAGGTCGCCAATCATGCATTCGACTTCTGTGATCTTGTGGTCTTTCAACCAATCGGTGAGCTGGTCGAGGTTGTTACTCATAAATGCCTCTGGGCTGGGTTTCCTGACATCCATTAAAGGTCAGGCGTTGTTTGACGCGTGTGCGTCTCTTTGTTTCGCCCGCGTTCGGCAGGCATCGCCAAATGCCTGGAAGATCGCGAGGTAGTACGGGTTGGAGCTTACCTGCCATTCGGGGTGCCATTGCACTCCTAATGCAAAAGCGTCTGCAAATGCCTTGCCCTGTTTGAGCGAAAAAGCCTCGATCAGGCCATCCGGCGCGGTCGCTTCGACCTGCAGGCCCGGCGCCAGGCGCTCAACGCCCTGGCTGTGGATCGAATTGACCTGGATCGTGGCCGGCAAGCCCAGGCCCGCCAATACCCCGCCCGGCGTGATCGCCACGGCGTGCGCCGGGCCGTACTGGATATCCAGCGGCTGGGTATCGTCTTCGCGATGATCAAGCATACCCGGCAACTCATGAACCTTCTGGTGCAGGCTGCCGCCCAGGGCCACGTTCATTTCCTGGAAGCCCCGGCAGATCCCCAGCACCGGCACACCTGCGGCAATCGCAGCACGAATCAGCGGCAGGGTGCTCTGGTCCCGTGCAGGATCATGAGCAGTCCCGGGCGCGCTGGCCGGACCGTCGTAATGATAGGGTTCGATATTGGAAGGGGAGCCGGTAAAGAGAATGCCATCCAGACCGTCAAGAATATTGGCCGGTTCGAACAGCTCCGCCAGGGACGGAATAATCAATGGCAGGCCCTTGGCAGCGACTGCCACGGCGCGGACGTATTTGTCGCCACTGATGTGATAAGCATGCAGACCAACCTGTTTGGAGCAGGCGGTGACGCCGATTAACGGCAGGCCAGACATGAAGCACCCCGGTATTATTGCTGTTATGGGTTTGAATCGAGCTTAGCCTTGTTCATTTTTTTACACAACACCCCCGTAAAAAATACAACACGGCCCGCTCAAGCCTGCTAGTCCCAAGCCGGTCAAACTGGAAAAACTGCCCAAAAAAGCCGCAAAAAACCCCTCAAGGCGCTTTTTTAGGGCAAAAAAGGCCTCGCTTGACTTCGGCAAGCCGTTCGGGTTGACTGAAACCAGAAAAGATCAATGATTGATATTTTTAACAACAAAGGTGTTGCATCATGTCGGTACCCCCGCGTGCCGTTCAGCTTAACGAAGCGAACGCGTTCCTTAAGGATCATCCTGAGGTTCTGTACGTAGACCTTCTAATTGCGGATATGAATGGTGTGGTGCGCGGTAAGCGCATCGAACGCACCAGCCTCCACAAGGTTTACGAGAAAGGCATCAACTTGCCGGCCTCTTTATTTGCCCTGGATATCAATGGCTCAACGGTGGAAAGCACCGGCCTGGGTCTGGACATCGGTGATGCTGACCGAATCTGTTATCCAATCCCCGACACCCTGTGCAATGAACCCTGGCAAAAGCGCCCTACCGCGCAACTGCTGATGACCATGCACGAACTTGAAGGTGAACCTTTCTTCGCCGATCCGCGCGAAGTGCTCCGCCAAGTTGTAACCAAGTTTGACGACATGGGCCTGACCATCTGCGCCGCCTTCGAGCTTGAGTTCTACCTGATCGACCAGGAGAACGTGAACGGCCGGCCACAACCTCCCCGCTCGCCGATTTCCGGCAAACGCCCGCACTCGACACAGGTCTACCTGATCGACGACCTCGACGAATACGTCGACTGCCTCCAGGACATTCTGGAAGGTGCCAAAGAGCAAGGCATCCCGGCTGACGCCATCGTCAAGGAAAGTGCCCCGGCGCAGTTCGAAGTGAACCTGCACCACGTCGCCGACCCGATCAAGGCGTGCGACTACGCGGTACTGCTCAAGCGTTTGATCAAGAACATTGCCTACGACCATGAGATGGACACCACCTTCATGGCCAAGCCTTACCCAGGCCAGGCCGGCAATGGTTTGCACGTGCATATTTCGATCCTGGACAAAGACGGCAAGAACATCTTTGCCAGCGAGGATCCCGAGCAGAACGCCGCATTGCGTCACGCGATCGGCGGTGTGCTGGAGACCCTGCCTGCACAAATGGCCTTCCTGTGCCCCAACGTCAACTCCTACCGTCGTTTCGGCGCACAGTTCTACGTGCCGAACTCGCCGTGCTGGGGCCTGGACAACCGCACCGTGGCGATTCGCGTACCGACCGGCTCGTCCGACGCCGTCCGTATCGAACACCGCGTGGCCGGCGCCGATGCCAACCCTTACCTGCTGATGGCTTCGGTCCTGGCGGGCGTGCACCACGGTCTGACCAACAAGATCGAACCTGGCGCACCGGTGGAAGGCAACAGCTACGAGCAGAACGAGCAAAGCCTGCCGAACAACCTGCGCGATGCCCTGCGCGAGTTGGACGACAGCGAGGTGATGGCCAAGTACATCGACCCGAAATACATCGATATCTTCGTCGCCTGTAAGGAAAGTGAGCTGGAGGAGTTTGAACACTCCATCTCCGACCTTGAGTACAACTGGTACCTGCATACCGTGTAAGCGGATGCTGCAACAAATGAACGCTGCAGGCTTATGGCCTGCGGCGTTTTTTATGGCCTGCTATCTCGTTCCTACGCTCTGCGTGGGAATGCAGCCCGTGGTGCTCTGCGTCACAACAGCGGACGCAGAGCGTCCTAAGAGGCGTGCCCACGCAGAGCGTGGGAACGATCAAGGTCGCGTACAATGCCCGCTGCCCTGTAGGAGACATCCATGACCCGCCCCGCCGCCCCTCGCAAACCCCGCGCCCGCAGCCAGGCCCGGATCGACGCGATCCTCGATGCTGCCCGCACCCTGCTGGCCGCCGAAGGCGTGGCCAGTCTGTCGATTTACAGCGTGGCCGAACGGGCGCAGATTCCGCCGTCATCGGTGTATCACTTTTTCGCCAGCGTCCCGGCCTTGCTCGAAGCCCTGACCGCTGACATTCACGCCGCCTTCCGCGCCGCGCTGCAAGCCCCCATCGACCACGACAGCCTGCACCACTGGCGCGACCTGTCGCGCCTGGTGGAGTTGCGCATGCTGGCGATCTACAGCAAGGACGCCGCCGCCCGCCAACTGATCCTCGCCCAGCACGGCCTCACCGAAGTGACCCAGGCCGACCGCCAGCATGACCTGGAGTTGGGGGACTTGATGCAGCAAGTGTTCAACCGCCACTTTGAAGTGCCGGTGCTGCCGGCGGATGTGGACGTGTTTGCCCTGGCGCTGGAGCTGAGCGACCGCGTGTATGCACGCTCGGTGCATCAGCATGGGCAGATCACCCCGCGCATGGCGGAGGAAGGGATGCGGGTGTTTGATGCGTATGTGGGGCTTTATTTGCCGGTGTTTTTGCCCAAGCGCCCTCAATGATCGTTCCCACGCTCTGCGTGGGAACGCCTCATAGGACGCTCTGCGTCCGCTCTTGTGACGCAGAGCGTCACGGGGTGCATTCCCATGCAGAGCGTGGGAACGATCATCACAGTTTAGCGATCGACACCTCGGTGGATTTCACAAAGGCAATCACTTCACTGCCAATCACCAGCTCCAGCTCTTTCACCGAGCGGGTGGTGATCACCGACGTGACGATACCGGACGCGGTCTGCACGTCGATTTCCGACAGTACGTCGCCTTCGACGATTTCCTTGATGGTGCCTTTGAACTGGTTACGCACGTTGATCGCTTTGATAGTCATGGTGTTATTCCTCAAGGGACAAGTGAGTTAGTGCGCCCAACGCAACTGCGTAGGCAACGGTGAAACAGGTTCCGGCTCAGGCGGCGTGCCGGGCAGTGACAGCACACGGTTAAGCACTTCGGTTTCCAGGGCCGCCAGGCGATGGGAGCCACGGACCCGCGGGCGCGGTAGTTCGACGTGCAGGTCGAGGCCGATTTCGCCGTCTTCGATCAGGATCACCCGATCGGCAATGGCCACGGCTTCGCTGACGTCATGGGTCACCAGCAACACGGTAAACCCGTGTTTGCGCCACAGGTTCTCGATCAGTTGCTGCATCTCGATCCGGGTCAGGGCATCCAGCGCGCCCAAGGGTTCATCCAGCAGTAACAGGCGCGGTTGGTGAATCAAGGCGCGGGCCAGGGCCACCCGTTGTTTCTGGCCACCGGACAACACCGCTGGCCATTCATCGGCACGCTCGGCCAGGCCGACCGCTTCCAAGGCCTCCATGGCCTGGGGTCGCCAGTTGCCCTTAAGGCCCAGGCCGACGTTATCAATGATCTTTTTCCACGGCAGCAGGCGCGCTTCCTGGAACATCAGCCGCGTGTCTTCCAGGGCTTCGCTCAACGCTGCAGAGCCGGCCAGCAACTCGCCGCTGCTGGCTTCATCCAGGCCGGCCAGCAGGCGCAGCAAGGTACTTTTGCCGCAGCCGCTGCGCCCGACCACGGCGACAAATTGACCCGCCGGAATATGCAGGTCGATGCCCTTGAGCACCTCCCGCGCGCCAAATGCCTTGCGCAATGTGCGCACCGCCAACGGGATGCCCCGCAGCAGACGTGGAGGTTGTTGGGCGGTCATGCCGCACCTCCTTTATGCACTTGATAGGCCGGATGCCAGCGCAGCCAAACCCGCTCCAGGCCACGCGCGGCAAGGTCCGCCAACTTGCCGAGTACCGCGTACAGCACAATCGCCAGCACCACCACGTCGGTTTGCAGGAACTCCCGGGCATTCATCGCCAGGTAGCCAATACCGGAACTGGCAGAGATGGTTTCCGCAACGATCAGCGTCAGCCACATAAAGCCCAGGGCAAAACGCACCCCCACCAGGATCGAGGGCAAGGCCCCGGGCAGGATCACCTGGCGAAACAGGCTGAAGCCCGACAAACCATAACTGCGTGCCATCTCCACCAGCGCCGGGTCGACGTTGCGGATACCGTGATAGGTGTTGAGGTAGATCGGGAACAGCGTGCCGAGGGCGACCAGGAAAATCTTCGCCGTTTCATCAATGCCAAACCACAGAATCACCAGCGGGATCAGCGCCAGGTGCGGCACGTTGCGAATCATCTGCACCGAGCTGTCCAGCAGGCGCTCACCCCATTTCGACAGGCCGGTGATAAACCCCAGGGCCAGGCCGATGCCGCCGCCGATCACAAAACCGAGGCCGGCGCGCCAGCCGCTGATGGCCAGGTGCGTCCAGATTTCACCGCTGCTGACCAGGTGCACCCCGGCTGCAATCACCGCGCTGGGGGCCGGCAGAATCCGTGTCGACAACCAGCCCGCCGACACCGACAACTGCCACACCGCCAGCAACAGGATCGGCAGCGCCCACGGTGCCAGTCGATGCAAAATCCGCTGACTGTTCATGACGGCGCCTCAGCTCTGCGACGCGGCTTTGGGAAGAATGTCGTTGGCCACCATTTCGCCAAACGGGCTGACGTAGCCGGCGCTTTTCGGCAGCTCGGGACGTTCGATATCCAGGTGCGGGAACAGCAGCTCCGCGACCCGGTACGACTCTTCCAGATGGGGATAGCCAGAGAAGATAAAGGTGTCGATGCCCAGGTCCGCGTACTCCTTGACCCGCGCCGCCACGGTCGGCCCGTCGCCCACCAGCGCCGTGCCGGCCCCGCCGCGTACCAGGCCGACGCCGGCCCACAGGTTGGGGCTGACTTCGAGGTTGTCGCGACTGCCACCATGCAGGGCGGCCATGCGTTGCTGGCCCACCGAATCAAAGCGCGCCAGGGATGCCTGGGCCCGCGCAATGGTGTCGTCGTCCAGATGGGAGATCAGTTTGTCGGCGGCTTTCCATGCCTCCTCGTTGGTTTCACGCACGATCACATGCAAGCGAATACCGAAGCGCACGGTGCGCCCGAGCTTGGCCGCCTTGGCCCGCACCTGTTCGATTTTTTCCGCCACCGCAGCCGGCGGTTCGCCCCAGGTCAGGACCATTTCCACTTGTTCGGCTGCCAGGTCCTGGGCCGCTTCGGAAGAGCCGCCGAAATACAGCGGCGGCCGAGGTTGCTGGATCGGCGGGTACAGCAGCTTGGCGCCTTTGACGCTGATGTGCTGGCCGTCGTAGTCCACGGTTTCGCCTTCCAGCACGCGACGCCAGATGCGGGTGAATTCCACCGAGGCCTGGTAACGCTCCTCATGGCTGAGGAACAGACCGTCGCCGGCCAACTCCTCCGGATCACCGCCGGTCACCAGGTTGAACAGCGCCCGGCCACCGGACAGCCGGTCCAGGGTCGCCGCCTGCCGCGCCGCCACTGTCGGGGAAATGATCCCGGGGCGCAGAGCGACAAGAAACTTCAAACGCTGGGTCACCGGGATCAACGAGGCGGCCACCAGCCACGAGTCTTCGCAGGAGCGTCCGGTAGGGATCAACACCCCGCCAAAGCCCAGGCGATCAGCGGCCTGGGCCACCTGTTGCAGATAGCCGTGATCCACGGCACGAGCGCCTTCAGCGGTGCCCAGATAATGGCCGTCGCCATGGGTAGGCAGGAACCAGAAAATAGTGAGGCTCATGGAGTTGTCTCCTGAAGAAATCGGATTACGGCGCTTTGGCAACGCTCGCAGGTGGCGTCCAGATCACGTCCTTGATGCTCAAGGGCTTGGGAATCAATTTGAGTTGGTAGAAGCTGTCGGCGATTTTCTGCTGGGCGGCGACCACTGCCGGGGTCAGGAACAGCGCGCCGTAGCCTTGGCGCTTCACCGAAGTCAGGGTGATGTCCGCCGGCAGGCCGAGCAGCGGTGCGACTTGCTCAGTGACTTCCTTGGGGTTGGCCTTGGACCATTCGCCCACGGCGCGCACTTCCTCAATCAGCGCCTTGATCACCTCGGGGTGTTTTTCGGTGTAAGGCTTGGTGGCCAGGTAGAACTGGTGGTTATCGGCAATGCCGGTGGCGTCACGCAGGGTGCGGGCTTGCAGTTGCTTCTCGGCAGCCGCCTGGTACGGGTCCCAGATGACCCAGGCGTCGACACTGCCACGCTCGAAGGCGGCACGGGCGTCGGCGGGCGGCAGGAACACGGTCTGTACGTCGGTGTATTTCAGGCCTGCGTCTTCCAGGGCGCGCACCAGCAGGTAATGCACGTTGGAGCCCTTATTGAGCACGACTTTCTTGCCCTTGAGCTCGGCCACCGATGTGATCGGCGAGTCCTTGTGTACCAGGATGGCTTCGCTGGTCGGCGCTGGCGGTTCGTAGGCCACATAGAGCAGATCGGCACCGGCGGCCTGGGCGAACACCGGCGGAGTCTCGCCGGTGACGCCAAAGTCGATGGAGCCCACATTCAGCCCTTCCAGCAACTGCGGGCCGCCGGGAAATTCGGTCCACTGCACGTTCACGCCCTGGTCAGCCAGGCGTTTTTCCAGGGTGCCCTTGGCTTTGAGCAGCACCAGGGTGCCGTACTTCTGATAACCGATCCGCAGGGTTTCTGCGGCTTGGGCTTGAACAGTGGCGCCGAAGGACACAGCCGCAGCAAACAGTGCGACCAGGCCCCGACGCAAGATGACAGTGCGCATGGCGCTCTCCAAATTGACGATGAGGGTTGTGGCTGCACCTGCTTGGCCGTTGGCGGCTGAGTAAGGTGAGGGTTTCTGGTATTCGGGTTCGGCTTAGATGCTCCAGCGAGCACTCAACAAACGTTCATTCAACACATGGGGGTCCAGCGGTTGCGGGCGGCGAGCCATGGCGCTGTAGAACTGCTCCAGGGCTTCGCTCAAGCGTTGCTCAAGGATCGGCACCAACTGCGCCTGGGCACTGCCTTCGCCGTAGGCGATCTGGCTGTCTTCGGCAAAAATCCCGTGCAGCAGCTCCTGGGCTTTCAGCGCCGACAGCACTGGTTTCAAGGCGTAATCCACCACCAACATGTGGGCAATGCTGCCGCCGGTGGCCATGGGCAACACTACTTTGTGGGCCAGGGCCCGTTCCGGTAGCAGGTCGAGGACGGTTTTCAACGCGCCGGAAAACGAGGCCTTGTACACCGGCGTGGCAATCACCAGACCATCGGCATTGGCCACTTGGGCCAGCAGGTCGAGCACCTTCGGGCTGTCAAAGCGGGCATACAGCAAATCTTCGGCCGGGAAGTCCCGCACCTGATAACTCACCACTTCCACGCCTTGCTGCTGCAACCAGCGCCGGGAATGATCCAGCAAGACCCCGGAGCGGGAACGCTGACTGGGACTGCCACCAAGTGTTACGACCAGCATCTGGAGTTTCCTTGAGCAAGTGTCGGCGGTTCGCAGTGCAGCGATGGCGCCAAGATGGAACAGACCATATCAGCAGATTTATATATCTATAAATCTTATTTATTCATTTGTTTATTCTTAAATTGCATATGAGAAAGAGCATTCGGCGGGCGAAAAAAAAGGCCGTCGAAACGGCCTGAAAACCCCTGCTATGTAAGTCCTGAAATGCGATTAACTTGTGGGAGCGGGCTTGCTCGCGATTGCGGCGTATCAGTCAGCACATTTCTTGCTGAACCACCGCATTCGCGAGCAAGCCCGCTCCCACATTGGATTCGGGTTACCGGTTGGGCTGCGGGGTCAGCCGCAGATAGGGCTTAACCGCACGATAGCCCTTGGGAAAGCGTTTCTTGATCTCGTCCTCATCCTTGAGCGAAGGCACGATCACCACCTCATCACCGTCCTGCCAGTTGGCCGGCGTCGCGACCTTGTAGTTGTCGGTCAGTTGCAGCGAGTCAATGACCCGCAGGATTTCATGGAAGTTACGCCCGGTGCTGGCCGGGTAGGTGATGGTCAGGCGAATCTTTTTGTTCGGGTCGATCACGAACAGCGAACGCACAGTAAGCGTGTCATTGGCATTGGGATGGATCAGGTCGTACAGGTCCGAGACCTTGCGGTCGGCATCGGCCAAGATCGGGAAGTTGACGACGGTGTGCTGGGTCTCGTTGATGTCCTCGATCCACTTGTGGTGGGAGTCCACCGGATCCACCGACAGGGCAATGGCCTTGACCCCACGGTTGGCGAACTCGTCCTTGAGCTTGGCGGTAAAACCCAGCTCGGTGGTGCACACCGGGGTGAAGTCCGCCGGGTGGGAAAACAACACACCCCAGCTGTCGCCCAGCCACTCGTGGAAACGAATCTTGCCGGCGCTGGAATCCTGTTCAAAGTCGGGGGCGATATCGCCCAGTCTGAGGCTCATGGTGTGGCTCCTGATGAGTGCTTATGGGAACCACTGTGCCTGTGCTGAAGAATTTTTAAAAAGAATAAATATCAATTTATTTAGACGATATAGGAATATTAAAAGTCTGTTCACTGGACCGCGGCAGAAGCGTAGACCAACATGCACCCATGGTTCGAGAAGGCCTTGAGACGCTGTAAAAAAGAGGGATTCAGGAAGGGCTTGCGGGGGTGAGCCTGACTTGTGCAAAACGAGCAAAAAAAAACCTCGCGTTTATCGCGAGGTTTTTTTCTTAACTTGGCTTACAGGAAGCTGTAAGTGTAGTTAAAGATCAGACGAGTCTGATCCTGATCCTGAATGCCGGTACCGCTACCGCGGTAGACACCATGACGCAGCGTAGTACCGAAACCTTTCAGCGCGCCCTGTTGAATGGTGTAGTCGACACGCATATCGCGTTCCCACTCGGACTGATCGCTGCCACCGTTCTTGGCTTTGATGTTGTCGCCATGCAGGTAAGCAATCGAGGTTTTCAAACCTGGAACGCCCAATGCAGCGAAGTCATAGGAGTACTGGCCGAAGGTGGTGTTTTCACCCGCACGCACGAAGGAGTTGATCATGCTGTCGGTGAAGAGGTAGAAACTGGAACCCCCGGCACCTTCGTTACGGCCATTGCCGTCAACCACACCGCCCTGGTTCAACCAAACGAAACCGCCGTCATCGTTGACACGCTGATGACCGACCATGAACGCGCTGCCACCCAGGGAGTAGGTGAACATGGCGCTCCAGGTTTTGTTATTAACCTCGCCAGCATCCTTCGCGTAACCACCATTGTTGTTGAACTGGTAGCCAGCCTGACCGTTCTTACCGTCGGAGCTGCTATCGAAGTAGCGCACGTCGGTTTTGAACGACTGGCCTTCGGTGATCGGGTAGACGTGAACCAGACCCAGGAAGTGCTGCTTATAGAAGTCTTCCAGGTTGGCGTAGTAGTACTGCAAGGTCAGGTCTTTGGTGACCTTCCAGTCAGCACCACCATAACGGAACTGGTTGCTTTCCTGACTAGCACCGGCAACAGACAGGCCCGTGCTGTTGGTCGAAGCACGCCCGGTAGCGTGCTCAAGCTGACCGGCGTTGAACGTTACATTGTCGATTTCTTTGGAGGTGATAGTGCCACCGTCAAAGGTTTGTGGCAGCAGACGACCATCGCTTGCGATCACGACCGGCAGGTTTGGCGCCAGAGCGCCACCCAGGTGGGCTTCGGTCTTGGAGAAGCGGGCTTTGACGTTGGCGCTCGCGCTGCTCCAATTGCTCACAGCCGAACCGTCGGTGTCGCTTGGAACGAAAGAGTTGTTGTCTGGGTGATGACCACGGCCACCGTCCAGGTGAATGCCGACCAATGCCTGGGCATCAATACCAAAACCAACGGTGCCCTCAGTGAAACCAGACTGGACGTTGAACTTCAGGCCAGTGGCCGTTTCGCGCTGGTCAGCACCGCCTTCGCGTTGATCGTTATCAAAATACAGGGTCCGAGAACTGACGGATGCCTTGGTGTCTTCAACAAAACCAGCGGCGCCTGCTTGCTGAGCCAAAACCCCAGCCGCGATGGCGAACGCCAATGTGGACTTCTTCATGTACCGCTCCTCTCGTTTCTAATTTTTGTAGTTCTTTGGTCTCGGGTCTGACGCCCTCGATCCACAGATGCGCGATTAGCGCCAGATAGTGACTGACAAGTCAATCGTAACCTTGTGTGTCTACTACTTTCGTCTAACCGCAGTTGATTTGGTCCTTGCAGGGTAATGAGTTTTTCATACACCCAAAAAGAATTATTTCATCCTTTTTCATACTATTCAGGAATAACACTTTCCATGGAGCAACTAGCCCGCAGTGGGGTATCGCTCCATAAGCTAATTCCCAAAGGGTATTTGTTGGCCATTTTTTAGATCGTTTAGTGTGAGCAGAATCTTGCACACGTCACTCACGATCAAAAAGGCGACGCCATCATGGCCAAACGCGCATCCTCTAGTCAATTTGTTACAGTTTTACTATCGCTTACACTTTCTATTGGCGTGCAGGCAGCCAACCTCACCATCGGCTACCAGACCGGCATTGATCCGAGCAAAGTGCCCCAGGCCGATGGTCTTTACGAACAAGCCATTGGCGAGAAAATCGACTGGCGCCGCTTCAACAGTGGCCCGCAAGTCATCACCGCGATTGCCTCAGGCGATGTGCAGATCGGCAATCTCGGCTCCAGCCCGTTGGCGGCCGCCGCATCCCGTAATCTACCCATTGTGGCGTTCATCGTATCGGCTCAAATCAATAGTTCTGAAGCTTTGGTAGTGCGTAACGGTAGCCAAATTGACGCACCCAAGGACCTGATCGGCAAAACCATTGCCACTCCTTTTGTCTCCACATCCCACTACAGCCTGCTCGGGGCCTTGAAACACTGGGGCCTGGACACCCGCCAGGTGAAAGTGGTGAACCTGCAACCGGCGCAAATTGCCGCAGCCTGGAAACGCGGGGATATCGACGGCGCCTTTGTCTGGTCGCCGGCCCTGGGAGAAATCCGCAAGACCGGCAAGACGTTGACCGACGCCACCGAGGTGGGCCAATGGGGCGCGCCGACGTTCGAGGTGTGGGTAGTGCGCAAGGACTTTGCCGAGAAACATCCGGAGGTCGTGGCCAAGTTTGCCAAGATCACCCTGGATTCGTTTGCCGACTATGCCGCCAATAAAAGCAGCTGGACGGTGGATTCCGCCCCGGTGCAAAAGATCGCTCGGTTGACAGGTGCAAATGCTGCGGATATCCCGGAACTGCTGGAAGGCAGCACCTTCCCCGATGCACAGGCGCAGCGAACCGACGCCTTGCTCAATGGTGGGACAGCCAAGGCCATTGGGGAGACGGCGAAGTTTCTTAAGGAACAAGGGAAAGTAGAGACCGTGTTACCGGACTATTCGGCCTATGTGACCGGAAAATTCATCAAAGAATAAACCCGGACAAAGAATGTGGGAGCGGGCTTGCCCGCTCCCACATTAGGTATTGGGTGTACCGAATACCGTGTTTACAGGGTCTTTTCGAAGATCTTCGAGTTACGCTGGAAGTTGTACAACGAGGCCCGCGCCGACGGCAGGCGATCCACGCTGCTCGGCACAAAGCCGCGCTCGCGGAACCAGTGGGCGGTGCGGGTCGTCAGCACGAACAAGGTCTTCAAGCCTTGGGTGCGGGCGCGGGTTTCGATGCGCTCCAACAGCTCATCGCCACGGCCGCCATGGCGATACTCCGGATTGACCGCCAGGCACGCCAGTTCGCCAGCATCCGAGTCGGCAATCGGGTACAGCGCAGCGCAGGCGATGATCATGCCTTCGCGTTCCACTACGCTGAATTGCTCGATTTCCCGCTCCAGCACTTCCCGGGAGCGGCGTACCAGAATGCCCTGTTCTTCCAGTGGGCTGATCAGGTCCAGCAAGCCGCCGACATCTTCAATCGCCGCCTCACGCACCAGTTCGAACTGCTCCTGGGCCACCAGGGTACCGCCGCCGTCGCGGGTAAAAAGCTCGGTCAACAGCGCACCGTCCTCGACATAACTGACGATATGGCTGCGCCCCACGCCCCCACGACAGGCCTCGGCCGCCGCATCCAGCAGTTCGGCCTGGTAATTGTTGCCCAGGCGCTGCAGGTGCACCGGTACTTGTTGCGGGCGCAGTTCGCGCACCAGCCGGCCGTTTTCGTCGATCAGGCCCAGGTCTGCGCCAAACAGCAGCAGCTTGTCGGCGCCCAGGTCGATGGCGGCGCGGGTGGCCACATCTTCACAGGCCAGGTTGAAAATCTCCCCGGTCGGCGAATAGCCCAGGGGCGACAGGACGACAATGGAGCGTTCGTCGAGCAGGCGGTTGATACCCTTGCGGTCGACCCGGCGCACTTCGCCGGTGTGGTGGTAGTCGATGCCGTCCAGCACGCCGATAGGCCGCGCGGTCACCAGGTTGCCGCTGGCCACCCGCAGGCGCGAGCCCTGCATCGGCGAGGACGCCATGTCCATGGACAGCCGCGCTTCGATAGCGATACGCAGGTGGCCGACCGCGTCGATCACGCACTCCAGGGTCGCGGCATCGGTGATGCGCATCCCATCGTGGTAATGCGGGGTCAGGCCGCGAGCGGCGAGGCGGGTTTCGATTTGCGGGCGCGAACCATGCACCAGTACCAGGCGCACGCCGAGGCTGTGCAGCAGCACCAGGTCATGGACGATATTGCCGAAGTTGGGGTGATCCACACCATCACCCGGCAGCATGACCACAAAGGTGCAGTCACGGTGGGCATTGATGTAGGGCGAAGCGTGGCGAAGCCAATTGACGTATTCGGGCATAAAACCTGGGCCTGTAATAAAAAGCAGCCAAAAAAGGATGAATCGCTAAACGCACAGCGGGCTGATGGTTATCGTCGGAACAGGCTTGGCGACACGCTCGCTCTCCTTTTAAGTACGGGATGCAATGGGGTTAATTTATGCAGGCTTGAGGCAGTAATGTTCAATCAATTCCCGCAATAGACGCACTGTAGGCGTCAAGCGTGACATTTCAAGGTACTCGCCCGGCTGGTGGGCGCAGGCGATGTCCCCAGGGCCGAGTACCAGGGTTTCACAACCAAGGCGCTGAAGATAAGGCGCTTCAGTGCCGAACGCTACTGCTTCGGCACGATGACCGGTCAATCGTTCCGCGACCCGCACCAGTTCGGCGTCTTCAGGCTGCTCGAAGGGCGGTACTTCGGGGAACAGCGGCGCGTAGTCGATCTGCACCTGATGGCGCTCGGCGATGGGCCGCAGTTTCTGGCGGATGGCCTCGCGCAACACCTGGGGATCCATGCCGGGCAAGGGCCGCAGGTCGAACTCCAGGGAGCACTGGCCGCAAATGCGATTGGGGTTATCGCCACCGTGGATGCAGCCGAAATTCAAGGTCGGCTGGGGCACACTGAACTGTGGGTTGCGGTACTCCCGTTGCCAGGCCAGGCGCAGGCCGCGCAGCTCGCCCATGGCGTCATGCATGGCTTCGAGGGCGCTGTGGCCCAGGCTCGGGTCCGACGAATGGCCGCTGCGGCCGAGGATATCAATGCGTTCCATCATCACGCCTTTGTGCAGGCGGATCGGCTTGAGGCCTGTGGGCTCGCCAATCACCGCGGCACGCCCCAGCGGGCGTCCGGCTGCAGCCAGGGCGCGGGCGCCGGCCATGGAGCTTTCTTCATCACAGGTGGCGAGAATCAGCAGCGGCTGCTTGAACGGTTGATCCAACAGCGGCAGGACCGCTTCGATGGCCAGCGCGAAAAACCCCTTCATGTCGCAGCTACCCAGCCCTACCCAACGGCCGTCGACTTCCGTCAGCTTCAGCGGATCGGTCTGCCACAGCGCTTCATCGTACGGCACCGTATCGCTGTGCCCCGCCAGCACCAGGCCACCGGGGCCGCTGCCGAAGCTGGCCAACAGGTTGAATTTGCCGGGGCTGACTTGCTGGATATCGCAGGCAAAACCCAGGTCGCCGAGCCAGGTGGCAAGCAAGTCGATCACCGGGCGGTTGGTCTGGTCGAGAGACGCTTGGGTACAACTGACAGAGGGCGCGGCAATCAGGGCGGCAAATTGTTCTTTCATGGACGGTAAAGGCATGCGCTGTCTCTCAACTTCCACAGATGAAACCCATCATAGAACCATCTGCGCTGCACAATAAACCCGTTGCGGCACGTTGCCCGGCTCAGTCCTGTACACTGCACGACCTTGGCAGCCACCTATTCTCCCGGCTGCACTCCCGATCCTGGATGTTCCGGCCATGCAAAAAGAAACCGAAATCAAGCTCCGCGTCAGTCGCGAGACCCTCGCCGCGCTGCGTGAGCACCCGCTCCTGAAAAAACGCAACAAAAGTGGCTGGGAACGCCGTGAGTTGATGAACCAGTACTTCGACACCCCCGAGCGCGACCTGGCCCAGGCCAAGGTTGCCCTGCGCCTGCGCAAGGATGGCGACGAAGTGATCCAGACCCTCAAGACCCGCGGCCACAGCGTTGCCGGCTTGTCGGAGCGTAATGAATACGACTGGAAACTGGCCAAGGCCAAGCTCGACGTGAAAAAACTCGACGGCGAATGCTGGCCCGAGCAACTGGCCGAGCTGGACAAAAAGACCCTCAAGCCGATCTTCACCACCGACTTCGTGCGTGAACGTGCCGAGATCGCCTGGGGCCGTGGCAAGGCCAAGGTGGTGATCGAAGCCGCCCTGGACCTGGGCCATGTGATTGCCGGCAAGCAGAAGGAAGAAATCTGCGAGCTGGAGCTGGAGCTGCGCGAAGGCGAACCTGCCGCCCTGCTGGAACTGGCTGCCGAACTGGCCCAGACCCTGGCGCTGATGCCCTGCGATATCAGCAAGGCCGAGCGCGGTTATCGCCTGTTCGACGCCAACAGCTATTCCCTGAGCCTGCCGGCCCCGCAACTGCAACCAGAAATGCCCCTGGACGACGCCTTCGCCGCGCTGACCTGGCATTTGCTGGGCAGCAGCCAGCGCCTGGCCGAACAGTACCGTTTCAACGGGCACTGGCGCCTGTTGCAGGACTGGGTAGACAACCTCGCCGAAATGCGCGCCCTGATCGGCAGCCTTGGCCAGGCCGCGCCACGCCAATCCACCAGCGAACTGCGCAGCGCCCTCGACGCCCTGCTGGAAGACTGGCGCCCGCTGGTCCAGGCCGGTGAAGACGATGAAGACGTGCGCAAGGCCGCGCCGGAACAGTTCCTCGAAGAATTGACCGACGTGCGCTGGGGCCTGTTCTCACTGAACACGTCCCGCTGGCTGCTGGCCCGCACCTGGACCCTGGAGCGCAATGTGCGCGGCAACCGCCAAGGTGCGGCCCAGGTCGCCAACTGGCTGCCACGTCTGCTGGCCGACGAAGCCGTCGCCCTGCGCCTGCCGCGCTACCAGCAACAGCCGGAAGACCTGGCCGAGCAACTGCCGCGCATCGAGCGTCTGCAGGCCTGGCTGCACCATGCCCGTCACCTGCTGGAGGTTCCAGAACTGGATCGCTTGTACGGTGAACTGAACAAGTTGGCGGTACTGGCCAACCAGCCGATCACCGATGAGTCGCTGGATGCGCGGATGCATCAGGTGATTGCGGTGTATCAGAACCGTGCCTGGAAGACCTTGTTGCGCATGTAAGATTGCTTTCGCGGGCAAGCCCACACACATTTGACCGAGCTTTCTAAAGTAGACCGGTTTGAAGGTGGGCTTGCCCGCGATGACACCCGCCCTCTCACCGCAACACTGGCAGACTGGTAGTGGACTTGATCTCCGACAGTGCCACAATCGAGTTGACCTCCTGTATCCCCGGCACCATCGACAGTTTCTCGAAGAAGAAACGCTCATATGCCTCGATATCCGAGGTGACAATGCGCAGTAGAAAATCCACCGACCCCATCAGCACATAACACTCCAGCACTTGCGGGAACCCGCGAATCGCCTCGGTGAATTCCGTGAAGTTGGAACGCCCGTGGGCGTTGAGTTTGACCTCGGCAAAGATCTGCGTGTTAAGGCCGATTTTCTTGCGGTCGAGCAACGTCACCTGGCCTCGAATCACCCCCTCCTCCTTGAGCCGCTGGATCCGTCGCCAGCAGGGCGACTGCGACAGGCCGACCTGTTCGGCAATCTGCGCGCTGGAGAGCGATGCGTCTTCCTGGAGCAGCGCCAGAATCCGGCGGTCGTAGATATCCAACTCACTGTGCATAAAAATACCTTTCAATCCATATTCTGCGAATTGCCTGATTCATTTATAAGGCATATCACTCCAACATAGATAAGAAATACCCCACAGCCCATGTAAAAATTTCTCCAGTCAAACTCGGAGAACGGCCATGCATTCAGTCCCCGCCAGCCCAGCCACGCGCCTCGACGCCTGGGCAGTCAGCAACAGCCATTGCCAGGCGCGCTATCAGATCCTCGCCGAGGCTGAACCCGATGTGCTGTGTCGGATCCTCAATTACTTCGCCTTGCAGTTTTTGGTGCCACAACAGGTGAGCGTGACACGCGACGAAGACCTGCTGAACATCGACGTGGTGATGGATGGCCTGAGCTGGCACCGCGCCCAGGTGATCGGCGAAAAACTTCGTAACCTGATCAGCGTGTGCTCGCTCGAACTGCAACCCGTTGAATCCACGAGGCTGCAAACCGTACAGGCAGTGGCGCAGTAAAAAGCGGCAACAACCCTCGGGGCGACAGCAACCAGGACCGGACTAGCCTTGGCGCTACCACTTGAAACCGCCCAGGAAACCACCATGCCCGCTGCGCCAGAACTTCAGGATCGCAGGCTTTGCCTCGACGAACTGCTGCCCGCCCTCACCGCCCACGGCATGCTCGACAACGCCCTGGCCGAGCGCTTGCGGCGCACCCCGGGCAATGGCTTGCACCCGCTGGAATTGCTTGCCAACCAGTCACTGCCCGATCCCGCCCGGCCCGGCATGGCGCTGTCCCTGGAGCAACTGACGCAATGGCTCGCCAGTCATGTGGGGCAACCCTATCTGCGCATCGACCCGCTGAAAATCGACGTAGCAAGCATGGTGCCCCTGATGTCCCACGCCTTCGCCCAGCGCCACCATATCCTTGCCGTCGCCCTTGATCGCGACAGCGTGACGGTGGCCAGTGCCGAACCGTACCTGCGAGAGTGGGAGGCCGGCCTGGCCCACGTGTTGAAACGCTCGATCAAGCGCGTACTGGCCAACCCCCAGACGATCCGCAGTTGTACCCAGGAGTTCTTCCGGCTGGCCCGGTCGGTCAGCGGGGCCGACCAGACCACCCCCACGGCGGTCCCTGCCGAACAACTGCTGCACCTGGGTGCCGGCGACCGGGAGCCCGATGCCAACGATGCGCACATCGTCAACATTGTCGACTGGTTGCTGCAATTTGCCTTTGGCCAGCGCGCCAGCGATATCCATATCGAACCTGGCGGCGACCAGGGCCGCGTGCGCTTCCGTATTGATGGGTTGCTGCACGATGTCTATCAGTTTCCGCCCCAGGTCACGACCGCCGTGGTCAGCCGCCTGAAAAGCCTCGGCCGGATGAATGTCGCCGAGAAGCGCAAACCCCAGGACGGCCGGGTCAAGACCAAGACGCCCACGGGTATCGAAGTGGAACTGCGCCTTGCGACCCTGCCCACGGCCTTCGGCGAGAAGCTGGTGATGCGGATTTTCGATCCCCAGGTGCTGCTTCAGGACTTCCCGCAGTTGGGATTGTCGGCCGATGACCTGCAGCGCTGGCAACATATGACCGGCCAGGCCAACGGTATCATCCTGGTCACAGGCCCCACCGGATCAGGCAAGACCAGCACGCTCTATACCACCCTGCGACAGCTGGCGACCCGCACGGTCAACCTGTGTACGGTGGAAGATCCGATCGAGATGGTGGAGCCCGCCTTCAACCAGATGCAGGTCCAGCACAATATCGACCTGACCTTTGCCAGCGGCATCCGCGCGCTGATGCGCCAGGATCCGGACATCATCATGATCGGCGAGATCCGCGACCTGGAAACCGCTGAAATGGCGATCCAGGCGGCATTGACCGGCCACCTGGTGCTGTCGACCCTGCACACCAACGACGCCCCCAGCGCGATCAGTCGCCTGCTGGAACTGGGCATCCCCCATTACTTGATCAAGGCCACATTAATTGGGGTCATGGCCCAGCGTCTGGTGCGCCGGTTGTGCCCGCACTGTAAAAGCCCGGTGGCACTGAACCAGGACGATTGGCGCAGCGCCACCCAGTCCTGCACGCCGCCCCCCGCCAGCGTATACCGGGCCAACGGATGCGCAGAGTGTCGGGAAAGTGGCTATCGTGGACGCATCGGGGTCTACGAGATCATGCTGATGAATGACGCGGCGAAGGCCCTGGTCAGCGCCGATACCGATCTGCAGGCATTGCGTCGCGAGGCGCTCAAGGGCGGCATGCACAGCCTGCGATTGTCGGGCGCCCACAAGGTTGCGGCGGGGCTGACCACCCTGGAAGAAGTGTTAAGGGTCACGCCTGCGAACGAGTAAACCGTTCTTATCTGCGACAAGCCCGTTACAATCGACAGACCTCGCGTTACCGCCACCACCAGACAAGGAATCGTTATGCAGATCGGAACAGTGCTTCTTCTCTTCGTAGGCTTGGCCATTGCCATCCTATTCATGGGCTTCAAGGTCGTACCCCAGGGCTACCAGTGGACAGTGGAGCGCTTCGGCCGCTACACCAATACGCTCAAGCCGGGCCTGAATATCATCATTCCGGTGATGGACCGCATCGGTCGCAAGATCAACGTCATGGAAAGCGTGCTGGATATTCCACCCCAGGAAGTGATTACCGCCGATAACGCCACGGTGCAGATCGACGCAGTGTGTTTCTTCCAGGTGGTGAACACCGCCCAGGCGGCCTACGAGGTGAACAACCTCGAACATGCGATCCGCAACCTGCTGCAAACCAATATCCGTACGGTGCTCGGCTCCATGGAACTGGACGCCATGCTCAGCCAGCGCGACGGCATCAACGAGAAGCTGCTGCGCACGGTCGATGAAGCCACTGCTCCCTGGGGCATCAAGATCACCCGTATCGAGATCAAGGACATCAGCCCGCCTGCCGACTTGATGGCTGCCATGTCCGGTCAGATGAAAGCCGAGCGGATCAAGCGTGCCCAGATCCTCGAAGCCGAAGGCCTGCGGGCTTCTGCAATCCTGACCGCTGAAGGCAAGAAACAGGCGCAGATCCTCGAGGCTGAAGGGGGGCGTCAGGCCGCGTTCCTCGAATCCGAAGCCCGTGAACGTCAGGCCGAGGCGGAAGCCCGCGCTACGCAGGTCGTGTCGGAAGCGATTGCCACCGGTAACGTGCAGGCCATCAACTACTTTGTCGCGCAGAAATACATTGATGCCCTGGGCAAGCTGGCCTCGGCCAACAACAGCAAAGTGATCCTGATGCCGCTGGAGGCCAGCCAGGTCATCGGCGCAGTGGGCGGCATCGGCGAAATCGTCAAGGCTACCTTCGACAACAAGAAAGCCTGAGGCCGGCACCATGTGGGAATTCCTGCAACACCTGTCGTTCTGGGATTGGCTGGCGCTGGGCACGGTGCTGTTGATTCTTGAAGTGTTTGGTGCCGGCGGTTATCTGCTGTGGATGGGGATCGCGGCGGCGGCCGTTGGCGTACTCAAGTTCCTGATTCCGGGGCTTGGGCTGGAACTGCAACTGCTACTGTTTGCCGTGCTGTCCATACTGACGGCGGTGTACTGGTGGAAGCGCCAGCGCAGCAGTGCCAAGGCCAGCGACCAGCCAGGGCTGAATATGCGCGGATCGGAGCTGGTTGGCCGCACCTTTGTGGTGCATCAGGCAATTATCGACGGCCGGGGCAAGATCAAGGTCGGTGACGGCGTCTGGATGGTCACCGGCCCCGATGCGCCTGCAGGGGCTCAAGTACGGGTGATTGGTCAGGACGGCGTGATTTTACGGATCGAAACTGTTTAGTCAGTCATGGAACTAGGCTGGGTTATCTACAATCAAACCGTTCAGATAACCCAGTCGGAGTCACCCATCATGCGTCTCAAATATGCTGTCGCCACCCTCGCCGTGCTCTCTCTCCCAGTTGGATCGGCCATGGCCGACAGCTTCTGGCGTAATGTCATCTCGTCCGGCGCCACCACCGGCTCCACGTACCTGACCTTCAAGGACCACAAGCTGGTAGTCGCCGCCCAGGACGACGCCGGTAGCTTCGTCGCCAGCGACGGCGGCATCCGTGGCCCTTACCTGGAAGCCGCCATGCAGAAAGTGCGTGCCGACAACCCCGGCCTGAAGGCCACTGACATGGAACTGGCCAACGCCATCCTGGCGAAGAACGCCATCGCCGCCGAGTAATACACGACACGCAAAAAAGCCGCTTATGAAGCGGCTTTTTTGCGCTCGTCGTTCGACGATTCGTTCACGGACGACAGGCTATATTCAGTTGCCCCGTGCGACGATGCCGGGGTTGATATGAGCTTTTATTCTTAGTTCTTCTTAAAACGGATGCCTTCAACGTCATGAGCCAACTGCCCTTCCTGCCGTTTTCAAAACCTACCATTGATGAAGCCACCATCGCGGCGGTCGGTGATGTGTTGCGTTCCGGCTGGATCACCAGCGGGCCCAAGGTGCAGGCGTTCGAAGCGCAGCTGTCGGAATATTTTGGCGGCCGGCCGGTACGCACCTTCAACTCCGGCACCTGCACCTTGGAGATTGCCTTGCGCATCGCCGGTGTCGGGCCGGGGGATGAAGTGATCACCACGCCGATTTCCTGGGTGGCAACGGCCAATGTGATTCTGGAGGTGGGCGCCACGCCGGTGTTTGCCGATATTGATCCGGTGACCCGCAATATCGACCTGGCCCGACTGGAAGCGGCTATTACGCCGCGCACCAAGGCGATCATCCCGGTGTACCTGGCCGGCCTGCCGCTGGACATGCCGATGCTTTACGCGCTGGCCAACAAGTACGGTCTGCGGATCATCGAGGATGCCGCCCAGGCGCTGGGCTCCCGTTGGGATGGCCAGCGCATTGGCGCCACCGGGGATTTTGTCTCGTTCAGTTTCCAGGCGAACAAGAACATCACCTGTTCCGAAGGCGGTTGCCTGGTATTGAACAATGCTGAGGAGGCGCGCCTGGCAGAGAAGTACCGCCTGCAAGGCGTGACCCGCAGCGGGTTTGATGGCCTGGACGTGGATGTATTGGGCGGCAAGTTCAACATGACCGATATCGCCGCCGCCATTGGCCTGGGCCAGTTTGCCCATATCGAGCAGATAACTGCCCATCGCCAAGCGCTGGCCCGGCATTATTTCGAGTGTTTTGGCAGCGACTTCGAGACAACGTACGGCGCACAATTACCGCCTGCGGACTTTGAAAACAGCAACTGGCACCTGTTCCAACTGGTACTGCCTGAGCGTGGGGATGGCCTGCCGGCCCGCGCCACGTTTATGGAGCGCATGCAGGCTCAGGGCGTGGGCATCGGCTATCACTACCCACCGATCCACTTGCTGAGTTTGTATCGGGCACAGGGATTCAGGGAAGGCATGTTCCCGGTAGCGGAAAAAGTCGGGCGTTTGATTGTGTCGTTGCCGATGTTTACAGCGATGACCAAGGCGGATGTGGAGCGTGCTGTCGCAGCGGTGAAGCAGGCGCTCAAGCCCTGACCTTTGCAGGAGCCGGCTTGCCGGCTCCTGCAGGGGGCGGTGTTATTCGCCGATGGCGGCTTTATAGCCAGCGGCATCCAGCAGCTTGTCCAGTTCGGCGGCATTGCTTGGCTTGACCTTGAAGATCCAGGCCTCGTACGGCTTGTCATTGAGCGACTCAGGGGCATCGGCCAAGGCCTCGTTGACCGCAATCACTTCGCCCGACACTGGCGAATAAATATCCGAAGCAGCCTTCACCGACTCCACAACGCCTGCTGCGTCGCCTGCAGCGAACACTTTGCCCACCTCAGCCAACTCAACAAAAACCACATCACCCAATGCTTCCTGGGCGTGATCGGAGATCCCGACGGTCACACTGCCGTCAGCTTCCAGGCGTGCCCATTCGTGGCTTTCAGCAAAACGTAGTGCGGCAGGGATATCGCTCATAGTCTGTGTCCTCAAAAAGAAATGTCAGCGGCCATTGGCCCGGAAAAGATTAGATCAAGGTTTTACCATGGCGCACGAAGGTCGGTTTGACCACTCGCACCGGGTACCACTTACCGCGAATTTCTACCTCGGCACGGTCGGCGGTTGCCATCGGTACACGCGCCAGGGCAATGGATTTGCTTAGCGTAGGAGAGAAACTACCACTGGTGATCTCTCCTTCGCCAACATTGGCGATACGAACCACTTGATGAGCGCGCAAAACCCCGCGTTCTTCCAGCACCAGGCCTACCAGTTTGAGCTGCACCCCGGCCGCACGCTCGGCTTCCAGGGCGGCGCGCCCGATGAAATCGCGGCTGACGGGTTCCCAGGCGATGCTCCAGGCCATGTTGGCGGCCAACGGTGACACATTCAGGTGGATATCCTGGCCGTAGAGGTTCATGCCGGCCTCCAGGCGCAGGGTATCGCGAGCACCGAGGCCGATGGGCGAGATGCCCGCGCCTACCAGGTCGTTGAAAAAACCCGGGGCCTGATCGGCAGGCAGGACGATTTCCAGGCCATCTTCGCCGGTATAGCCCGTGCGCGCGATAAACCAGTCACCGTCGGCACGCCCCTCGAAAGGCTTGAGCTGTTGGATCAACACGCCGCGAGACTGGGTGACCAACTCGGCAATCTTGTGCCGGGCCTGGGGGCCCTGGATCGCCAGCATGGCCAGGTCCGGGCGTTCGCGCATCAGCACCTGGTAGCTGCCCAACTGGCTCTGCATCCAGGCGATATCCTGGTCGCGGGTGGCCGCATTGACCACCAGCCGGTAACAACCCTCTTCGGTGCGGTAGACAATCATGTCGTCCACCACCCCGCCCTGCTCGTTGAGCATGGCGCTGTACAACGCATGGCCGCAGCCATGCAAACGATCGACATCATTGGCCAACAGGTACTGCAGCCATTCCCTGGCCTGCAGGCCCGAGATATCGATCACGGTCATGTGGGAAACATCAAACACCCCGCAGTCACGGCGCACCTGATGGTGCTCCTCGACTTGCGAGCCGTAGTGCAGAGGCATATCCCAACCGCCAAAATCGACCATTTTCGCGCCAAGGGCGAGATGCAGGTCATACAGAGGCGTACGCTGTCCCATGGGTTTCTCCTTCCGGGCGTGGCGAAGGTGCGGACGGTTGCTGTTCGGGCTACACACCTTGAAATACAAGGCTTGCAGCCACAATCAGCAACCCAACCCGAAAGACGGGCCGCACCGAATGCCGCGCATTGTAGCCTCAAGCCGTAGGACTGACACCTAACCGATTCGTCGCGCCGAACGTCGGATCAAGCCGATGACCGGCAACAGGCCGACCAACACCAGGGTCAGGGCGGGCAAGGAGGCGCGCGCCCACTCGCCTTCGCTGGTCATCTCAAAGATGCGTACCGCCAGCGTATCCCAGCCGAACGGGCGCATCAGCAGGGTCGCGGGCATTTCCTTGAGCACATCGACAAACACCAGCAGCGCGGCGCTCAAGGTGCCGGGCAACAACAGTGGCAGATACACTTTGCAAAACAGTCGTGGCCCACTGACCCCCAGGCTGCGCGCTGCTTCCGGCAAGGACGGGCGGATGCGCGCCAGGCTGTTTTCCAGTGGACCGTAGGCCACGGCCAGGAAGCGCACCAGATAGGCCATCAGCAGCGCCGACAGGCTGCCCAACAGCAACGGTTTGCCAGCACCGCCCAGCCAACTGGACACAGGGATCACCAACTCGCGATCCAAATAGCTGAACGCCAGCATGATCGACACCGCCAATACCGAACCCGGCAAGGCGTAGCCCAGGTTGCCCAGGCTGACCCCGGCGCGGATGGCGCGGGTTGGCGCCAGGCGGTTGGCAAACGCCAGCAGCAACGCCACGCTCACTGTGATCAACGCGGCCATGCCACCCAGGTAAAGGGTATGCATGATCAGCCCGGCGTAGCGCTCATCGAGGTCGAAACGCCCGCGCTGCCAGAACCAGGCCAGCAACTGAAGCATCGGGATGACAAAGGCGCAGGCAAACACCAGGGCGCACCAGCCAGTGGCGGCGGCGGCCTTGAAGCCACTCAGGTGATAGAGCGCCTTGCCCCGCGGTCGCTCGTTGCTCGGGCGGCTGGCGCCACGGGCCCGGCGCTCGCCGTAGAGCACCAGCATCACCACCAACAGCAGCAGGCTCGCCAGTTGCGCGGCGCTGGACAGGCTGAAAAAGCCATACCAGGTCTTGTAGATGGCGGTGGTGAACGTGTCGAAATTGAACACCGACACCGCGCCGAAATCCGCCAGGGTTTCCATCAACGCCAGGGCCACGCCGGCGCCGATGGCCGGGCGCGCCATGGGCAGGGCCACCCGCCAGAACGCCTGCCAGGGTGATTGGCCCAACACCCGCGCCGCTTCCATCAACCCCTTGCCCTGGGCCAGAAAGGCGGTGCGCGCCAGCAGGTAGACGTAGGGATAGAACACCAGCACCAGCACGATGATCACGCCACTGGTGGAGCGCACGCGCGGCAGGCGCAGGCCCGTGCCGAACCACTCGCGCAGCAGGGTTTGTACCGGCCCGGAGAAGTCCAGCAGGCCGACGAAGACAAACGCCAGGACATAGGCCGGGATGGCAAACGGCAGCATCAACGCCCAGTCCAGCCAACGCCGGCCGGGGAACTCACAGAGGCTGGTCAGCCACGCCAGGCTCACGCCCAGCACCGTTACACCGACCCCGACGCCCAGCACCAGGGTCAAGGTGTTGCCCAGCAGACGCGGCATCTGGGTGTCCCACAGGTGCGACCAGATTTGCGTGTCGATGCTTTGCCAGGACAGCAACAACACGCTCAACGGCAGCAGCACCAGGGCGGCGACAGTGAAGACTGGCAGGTACCAGCGGCGTTGGGCGGGGTGGGCCAAAAGGAATTCTCAAGCAGTGGATGATGTGGAAACCTGCACAAAGCACTGTGGGAGCGGGCTTGTGTGGGAGCTGGTTTGCCTGCGATGCAGACACCTCGGTTTATCAGCGATACCGGGGTGATGCTATCGCAGGCAAGCCAGCTCCCACACAAGCCGCTCCCACACTAGAACTGCGGCGTCCTACAAATTGTACTCAGTTCCAGCCCGCACGATCCATCAGGCGAATCGCCTCGGCCTGGCGCTTGCCCGCCACTTCCACCGGCAGGGTGTCAGCCTTGAACTTGCCCCAGCTCGCCACTTCAGCCGAGGGTTCTACCGCCGGGTTGGCCGGGAACTCCTGGTTGACGTCGGCAAAGATCTTCTGCGCCTCAGGCGTAGTCATCCACTCCACCAGAGCCTTGGCGGCTTCCGGGTGCGGGGCGTACTTGGTCAGGCCAATGCCCGACAGGTTGACGTGCACGCCACGATCGCCCTGGTTCGGCCAGAACAATTTGACTGCCAGCTTCGGGTCCTGCTTGTGCAGGCGGCCGTAGTAGTAAGTGTTAACGATCCCCACGTCGCACTGCCCGGCGTTGATTGCCTGCAATACCGCGACGTCATCGGAGAAGACATCGGTGGACAGGTTATTGACCCAGCCCTTAATGAGTTCTTCGGTCTTTTCTGCGCCATGGGTCTCGATCAGGGTGGCGGTCAGCGACTGGTTGTAGACCTTTTTAGCGGTGCGCAGGCACAGGCGGCCTTCCCATTGCTTGTCAGCCAGGGCTTCGTAGGTGGTCAGCTCTGCCGGTTTCACGCGGTCGGTGGAGTACGCGATGGTCCGCGCCCGCAGGCTCAAGCCGGTCCAGGCGTGGCTGGAAGCGCGATATTGCGCAGGGATGTTGGCGTCGATCACCTTGGAGGTGAACGGCTGCAGGATGCCCATCTGCTCGGCTTGCCAGAGGTTGCCAGCATCGACGGTCAGCAGCAGGTCGGCGGTGGCGTTCTGGCCTTCGGCCTTGATGCGCTGCATCAGCGGCGCTTCCTTGTCGGTGATGAACTTCACCTGCACCCCGGTTTTCTTGGTGTAGGCGTCGAACACCGGCTTGATCAACTCGTCGATACGAGAGGAGTAGACCACCACTTCGTCAGCCGCCTGGGCGGTGGTGCTGGCGATAAGGGTGAGTGCCAGGGCAGTCAGGAGGCGCTTGGGTGCCAACATAGGTGCGGTCTCTCGTAGGAAAAGTGAGCGCAAATGATAAGGACTCACATTTAGCATCTCAACCGAACACTGGCCGGAGGAGTTACGAGATGTTGCACGAATGCCATTTAAGGTGCGACAGAAGGCCTCAGGCCTTGGCCAGATCCGGCAGGTCTCCGGTCAAGCCCAATGCCTGGCGCACAAACAGCGCCTTGGCCTCGGGCATCTGGTCGACCATCTTCAGCCCCGCATTGCGCAACCAGCGCAATGGCAACTGGTCAGCCTGGAACAACCGTTCAAAGCCCTCCATCGCCGCCATCAGCGCCAGGTTGTGCGGCATGCGTCGACGCTCGTAGCGACTGAGCACCTTCACATCCGCCAAGTGCTCACCGCGCTCGCACGCCTTTAGCAGCACCTCGGCCAACACGGCGGCATCGAGGAACCCCAGATTCACCCCCTGCCCCGCCAATGGGTGGATAACGTGGGCAGCATCACCAATCAGCGCCAGGCCTTCGGCGACGTAGCGCTTGGCGTGGCGCTGGCGCAGCGGTACGCACAGACGCGGGTCGGCGCTGACCACGCTGCCGAGGCGCCCTTCAAAAGCGCGCTCCAGTTCGCGGCAGAAGCTGTCGTCGTCCAGGGCCATCAGGCGTTCGGACTCACTTGGCGTGGTCGACCAGACGATCGAGCACCAATCTTCCTGGCCATCTCGTACCAGCGGCAGGAACGCCAGCGGACCATGGTCGGTGAAGCGCTGCCAGGCGGTACGCTGGTGCGGCTGGCTGCTGCGTACGCTGGTGACGATGGCGTGGTGCAGGTAATCCCATTCGCGGGTGGCGGTGCCGGTCAGGCGACGCACAGCCGAGTTGGCGCCGTCGGCGGCGATCACCAGCGGCGCGCGCAAAGTGCGGCCATCGGCCAGGGTCAGCAGCCAGTCATCGCCGGAGCGGCGCATCTGCTCCAGGCGTGCATTGGCCAGCAGGCCCAGGTCGCAGTCGTGCAGGCGCTCAAGCAGGGCGTCCTGGACCACGCGGTTTTCGACGATATGCCCCAGCACCTCGGCATGCACACTGGCCGCCGAAAAGTGGATCTGCCCGGTGCCGCTGCCATCCCACACCTGCATCTCGCCGTAGGGGCTGGCGCGGCGGCTGGCGATGCCATCCCACACACCCAGGCGGTCGAGGATGCGCTGGCTGGCGGCCGACAAGGCGCTCACCCGCGGTTCAAACGGCGCATCGGCGTCGAATGGCTTGACGCTCATTGGGCTGCCGTCGAGCAGCAGCACCTGCAGGCCACTGCCCTGCAACGCCAGCGCCAGGGCGCTTCCGACCATTCCGGCCCCGACAATCAGCACATCTGCGCGCATGTCCATGCTTTATGCCTGTCTCGCTGGCGGCTTGCGCCGCACGTAAAGGGTTTTGTCGACTCGCGCCACCAGGGTGCCGGAGCCGTCGTGAATCTGCACCTTGAGGTGCGGCAAGTATTTCTCGCCGCCCTCGGTCTGCCGTCGCACCTCATCGAGCAAGGCCTGGTCGATGGAGAATTCGGCAAACACCGGGCCTTTGCCCGGCGAGATGAAATCAATGGTCGCGGCCTTGTCCCAGACGATGTAGTCGCGCCCCAGGTTCTCCATCAGCATCAGCATGTAGAACGGGTCGACCATCGAGTACAGGCTGCCGCCAAATTGCGTACCGACGTAATTGCGGTTGTACCAGCCCAGGCCCATGCGCACCTTCACCTGACGAAAATCAGCGCTCATGTGCTGCACACGGACGCCTGCGCCCAGATACGGCGGATACAGGGTCATGATCCAGCGCAACAACCGCGCCTTGCCCAGGCGCTCCGTCAGCCACTTACGCATCGGGACGCGTGCCCAGGCCCATGGCCTGCCGGGCGAACCAGCGCTTGGCCGGCGGCAACAGGTCCAGGCCCAGCAGGCCGAGGTTGCGGCCCATGGCGACCAGCGGCTGGCCGCTGCCAAACAGGCGGGTGACCTGGTCGGAAAAGCCCACGGTCAACTGCTGGTCCAGGCGCTGGCGTTCGCGGTAGGCCTGCAAGGTCGCCAGGTCACCCGGCACTTGCGGCCCGGCCAACAGGGCCTCGGCCAGCGCATAGGCATCGCGCAGCGACAGATTGAAACCCTGGCCGGCAATCGGGTGCAAGCTGTGGGCCGCGTTGCCGAGGATCACCAGGTGCGAGCGCACTTGCTCCTCGGCCTCCACCAGGGTCAGCGGATACAAGTGGCGCGCGCCAACCTGTTTCAAGGTGCCCAGGCGATAACCAAACACGCCCTGCAACTCGCTGAGAAAACTGCGTTCATCCAGTTGCGCCAAGCGCTGGGCGTCCATGCCGACGCGGGTCCAGACCAGTGCGCAACGGTTGTCTGCCAGCGGCAGCAAGGCCATCGGGCCTTCGTCGGTGAAACGCTCGAAAGCCTCGCCGTTATGGGCTTCGCTGGGGGTGATGTTGGCGATCAGGGCGCTCTGGTTGTAAGGCCGTTGCTTGACGCCAATGCCCAACTGCTCGCGCAGGCCGGAGCGGCCACCATCGGCCAGTACCGCGAGATCGCACTCGATGACAGTTTCATCGTTGAGGGTCAGGCGGTAGCCGTCGGCCAGCGGTTCCATGCGGCTGACTTCTGCAGGGCAACGCCAACTGATCACGTCCTTGTCCAGGCCTTGCCACAGGCACTGCCCGAGCCAGGCGTTTTCCACCACATAGCCCAGGGCCGGTACGCCCTCTTCGAGCGCCGACAAGCGCGCGGTAGAGAAGCGCCCACGGTCGGAAACATGGATCTGCTTGATCGGCTCGGCGCGCCGGGAAATGTCTTGCCACACACCCAGGCGCTGGTAGATCTGTCGCGCGCCAAAGGACAGTGCCGAGGAACGTGCGTCGTAGCTCGGCTGGTAGCTGTCGCCGGGGGCAAAGGGTTCGATCAGCACGATCTTCCAACCGCGAGCCTTGGCCCCGGCCTGCAACGCCAGCGCCAAGCTGGCGCCCACCAGGCCGCCACCGATAATCGCCAGGTTGACCCGGCTCATCGGGCGGCCGCCATCAGTGCTTCAATCTCGGCCACGGTCTTGGGCACGCCACCGGTCAGAATTTCACAGCCTTGCTTGGTCACCACCACGTCATCCTCGATGCGCACGCCTATGCCACGCCATTTCTTTGCCACATTCTGGTTATCCGGGGCAATGTAGATGCCCGGCTCCACGGTCAGGGCCATGCCCACTTCCAGCACCCGCCACTCGCCGCCGACCTTGTACTCGCCCACATCATGCACATCCATGCCCAGCCAGTGCCCGGCGCGGTGCATATAGAACGCCTTGTAGGCTTCGCTGGCGATCAACTCGTCCACCTCACCTTGCAACAAGCCCAGCTTCACCAGCCCGGCGGTGATGACGTGCACCGTCGCCTCATGGGCCTGGTTCCAGTGTTTGTTCGGCGCGATCTGCGCAAAGGCGGCTTCCTGGGAGGCCAGCACCACTTCGTAGATCGCCTTCTGCTCGGCGGAAAACTTGCCGTTGACCGGCCAGGTACGGGTGATATCGCTGGCATAGCAGTCGATTTCACAACCGGCGTCGATCAGCACCAGGTCACCGTCCTTGAGCACCGCATCATTCTGCTGGTAGTGCAGGATGCAGCTGTTGCGCCCCGAAGCGACGATGGAGCCATAGGCCGGCATCTTCGCCCCGCCCCGGCGGAACTCGTAGTCCAGCTCGGCTTCCAGGCTGAATTCATGCAACCCCGGGCGGCTGGCCTGCATTGCCCGGATATGGGCCGCGCAGGAAATCCGTGCGGCTTCGCGCATGACCTTCACTTCTGCGGCGGATTTATACAGGCGCATGTCGTGCAGCAGATGATCCAGGGCAACGAATTCGTTCGGCGGCTGCGCACCGAGGTGCGCCTTGGAGCGGATCACGTTGATCCACTCCATCAGGTGCCGGTCGAACTCGGCATTGCTGCCCATGGCCGAATACACCCGGTCGCGACCTTCGATCAGGCCGGGCAGGATGTCGTCGATATCGGTGATCGGGAAGGCATCGTCGGCGCCGTATTCGCGAATCGCGCCTTCGGTACCGGCGCGCAGGCCGTCCCACAATTCGCGCTCGGCATTGCGTTCACGGCAGAACAGCACGTACTCGCCGTGAATGCGCCCAGGCATCAACACAATCACTGCCTGGGGCTCGGGGAAGCCGCTCAGGTACTGGAAGTCGCTGTCCTGGCGGTAGACGTGTTCGACATCGCGGTTGCGGATCGCCACGGCGGCGGCCGGCAGGATCGCGATGCTGTTGGGTTCCATCTGCGCCATGAGCGCCTTGCGGCGGCGGGTGTATTCCGCTTTGGGGATATGGATCATGGGCAGGTGGGTTCCCTCTCTTAGTGCAGCGACGGCTTGACTGCTGCGGGTTCAGCAGACTTTTTGGTCTCGGTGAACAGCAGCAGCGGCGCGACGCGCAGGTATTCCATGACTTCCATATAGTCGCCTTCGCCGTCTTCGGACTCTTCCAGGGCGTCTTGCACCTGGGAGATGGCTGCCAGGTCCTGCAACACTTCCTTGGCGTCGGTGCTCAACTCCAGGCCGCCGGCGTTCACGCCAAAGCCATGGAGGAAGCCCTGGCACCATTGACCCAGTGCAGCAGCACGCTCGGTGAGCGGCGCATCATCGGTTGGCAGCAGCAGGACTACGGTGACGTCATCACCGGTCAGCTCGCCTTTAACCATTTCTTGCAAGCCGATCAACGCGTTGCGCACGTTTTCGGTAGGCTCGGTTTCCAGCAGCTCGGCGACGTCGGCCAGCCAGTTGTCGGCGTCAAAGCCGACACCGGTGCAGCTACGGCCCAGCAGCACGCCATGCAGTTCGGCAGGCGAGCAAGGGTGACCGCTGGAGCTCAGCAGTTTGGAAAAAGCGTCGTACGGGGAATTCTGAATAGGCATGATGAGCTAGGCGCCAGGCGGCGCGATGTCTAGAATGAAGCGCTGTATCCTAGCACCGGCAGACGCACCCGACTATCAAGGGCGTCAGATCGTTTATCCTGCAGTTGCCATTCATCAGACAAATCCAGTGGAACCCTATGGAAGACGCCGACTTGCAAGCGCTGATGGCCAGACTCGAATTGCTAATTACCCGGGTCGAGCAACTAAAGAGTCAAAACGGACTCCTATTAGCTCAGGAAAAGACCTGGCGCGAGGAACGCGCTCACCTCATTGAAAAAAACGAAATCGCCCGGCGTAAGGTCGAGTCGATGATTTCGCGCCTGAAGGCCCTGGAGCAAGACTCATGAGTTCAAGCAATAGCGTCACCGTGCAGATTCTCGACAAAGAGTATTCGATCATCTGCCCCCAGGAAGAGCGCAGCAACCTGGTGAGCGCCGCCCGCTACCTGGATGGCAAGATGCGTGAAATCCGCAGCAGCGGCAAAGTCATCGGTGCCGACCGTATCGCCGTGATGGCCGCCCTGAACATTACCCACGATTTGCTGCATAAGCAGGAGCGCCCTGACGTACAGGCCAGCGGCTCGACACGCGAGCAGGTGCGTGACCTGCTGGAACGTGTGGATCTGGTGCTTTCCAGCGATTCAGACGTACCCAAGGGCTGATTGCCGAGTCTGTTTGGGGTATACTCGCCCCACTCCCTGGCGTGCTTGCCAGTCGGCGATGTCCCGGAGCCGATTCGCACTACCCTGGAAGTTGCACGTTGGGCTGGTGTGCATGTCCGCTAGACGGAAAGCCTTAAAGCCTACTGCTTCTTCCACCTTGAACTTTCGGGTTCAAGGGCTTAGTCGACAGCGGTTCTGTCGGGGAGCCTGAATTCCCAAACTCAATGCCAGTCCCCGGACTGGCATTGTTTTATGAGCCGAACACCATGACCGAACCTGCGCCGCTTTCCCGTCCGCAACTTCGACGCATGTTGCGCAATGCCCGCCGCGCCCTGACGCCGGGCGAGCAGCGCCAGGCAGCTCTTGGCCTGTATCGGCAACTGGCACAGCACCCGCTGTTTCGCCGGGCCAAACATATTGCTTTATACCTACCAACGGATGGCGAAATCGATCCGCGCTTGCTGCTGCGCGCTGCCCAGCGCCGGGGCAAGGCCACCTACCTGCCGGTGCTCAGCGCCTGGCCACGGACCAAGATGGTGTTCCAACGGGTACGTCCCCGGGAAAAACTTGCGCCCAATCGCTTCGGCATTCTTGAGCCACAGGTCAATATCGGGCGCCAGCGCAAGGTCTGGGCACTGGACCTGGTGCTGCTGCCATTGGTGGGTTTCGATGATGCGGGCGGGCGGCTGGGCATGGGCGGCGGCTTTTACGATCGCAGCCTGGCGTACCTGGCGCGCCGCTCGTCGTGGCGCAAGCCGACGCTGCTGGGCCTGGCCCATGAATGTCAGAAAGTCGAACGACTGGCACAGGCCAGCTGGGACGTGCCGTTGAATGGCACCGTTACCGATAAGAAGTGGTATATCGCAGAGGGGACGCCGCTGGAATCAACGGCGCCGAAATAGCATCAACGCTTGAAGGTTTGTGGCTGCTGCTGTGCAAATTCAACCGGGGCTTCGGTCTTGTTCGACCACAGGCTTTGCGCATACCCGGTGGTCACGACGCCCAGACCGAACAAAATAACCAAAATCCATAGTAAATCCGGTTTGCGTTTCATCGATTGCCCCCCTTCAGGCCTATCACACACGATGACAGCAACGTTCCAAAGTAGTCCGTTCCAGCTGCGTCAAGCTTAAAATCCCGGCATTCTGCGGTAACGTGAACCAACACGCAAACCTTGACGTCAACCGACCGTCGGTTTGTCATGAAATTGACAGACAACCTGCCCAATTCCCTGCAAAGGAGCAAAACCATGGCCTATTGGCTGATGAAGTCCGAGCCCGATGAGCTGTCCATCAAGGGCCTGGAGAAACTCGGCGAGGCGCGCTGGGATGGCGTGCGCAATTACCAGGCACGCAACTTCCTGCGGGCCATGGCCGTGGGTGACGCGTTCTTCTTTTACCACTCCAGTTGCCCCGAACCGGGGATTGCCGGTGTAGGGAAAATCATTGAGGCGGCTTATCCGGACCCGACAGCGCTGGAAGCTGACAGCCATTACTTCGATGCCAAGGCCACCCCGGAAAAAAATCCATGGAGCGCCATTACAGTGGCGCATGTCGAGACCTTCCCCAACGTTCTCGGGCTGGGCTACCTCAAGCAACAGACGGCCCTGGCCGAACTGCCGCTGGTGCAAAAAGGCAGTCGTTTGTCGGTGATGCCGGTGACGGCCCAGCAATGGGCGGCGGTAATGGCCTTGCGTTAACGCCTAACGGTATTCATTTGACCGGTATCAACGGCTATCGGTTACGATCCCGGCAAACTAGGACGCTAACACCGCAGGATGCACCCATGTCGACGTCACATCGCAGTTCGCACTTCTTTGCCTTTCTCCTGATTCTATTGCTGGTGGCCGCCGGTGGCTTCGGCTACTGGAAGTCCACCCTGGACCGCCTGCCGGAAGGTTTGAACATGGGCAATGGCCGGCTGGAATCCACCGAAGTGCAGATCGCCACCAAGATCCCCGGCCGCCTGGCTGAAGTGCGGGTCGATGAAGGCGACAAAGTGCTCAAGGGCCAACTGCTGGCGCGTATCGACACCCGCACCCTCGAAGCCCAGCGTTCCCAGGCCGAGGCCGAAGTGCTGCGCGCCAAGGAGAACTTCGCCGCCGCCGAAGCCAACGTGCAATTGCGCCAGAGCGAAAACCTGCTGGCCAGCCAGGAACTCAAGCGCACCCAGGAGCTGTACCGCCGCGGCTTCGCCAGCGCACAGCTGATCGACCAGCAACAGGCACGGCAGAACACCGGCAATGCGGCGGTGACGGCAGCCCAGGCCCAGGTCAATGCGGTCAAGGCCGCCATCGGTGCGGCCCAGGCCCAGGTGGCACAACTGACCAGCGAGATCGAAGACAGCAGCCTGCGCGCGCCCATCGACGGCATCATCCAGTTGCGCCTGGCCGAACCTGGCGAAGTGCTCGGTGCCGGCGGGCGCGTGTTGCTGCTGATAGATCCGAATGACCAGTACATGAACCTCTACCTGCCCGCCTCCGTCACCGGTCGCCTGACCGTGGGCAGTGAAGCGCGGATCGTGCTCGATGCCCTGCCGGATCAACCCCTGCCGGCGAAAATCAGCTTTGTCGCCGCCAAGTCGCAGTTCACCCCCAAAGAAGTGGAAACCCGCGACGAGCGCCAGAAACTGGTGTTCCGCGTCAAACTGCGCCTGACTCAACCGAGCGCCGTGCCCCAGGCCAAGCCCGGCATGCCCGGCGCCGGCTATGTGCGCACCGCCGACCTGGACTGGCCGGCCAACCTGCAATGACCGGGCTGGCGCTGCACGCCACGGGCATCAACCACCGCTACGGCAAGCAACAGGCGCTGATCGACATCGCCTTCAGCCTGCCGGCCGGTACCCGCTGCGGGTTGATCGGCCCGGATGGCGCGGGCAAGTCGAGCCTGTTGGGCTTGATCGCCGGGGTGAAAAAACTGCAGGACGGTGACTTGCAGGTGCTGGGCGGCTCCATCGAAGACCGCCGCCACCGCAACAGCCTGTACCCGCTGATCGCGTTTATGCCCCAGGGCCTGGGCGGCAACCTGTACCCCGAGCTGTCCATCAGCGAGAACATCCGTTTTTTCGCCACCCTGTTTGGCCTGTCCAAAGCCGATTGCGAGCAGCGCATGCACAACCTGCTGCTGGCCACCGACCTGGCACGCTTCGCCGACCGGCCGGCGGGCAAACTGTCGGGCGGGATGAAGCAAAAACTGGGGCTGTGCTGCGCGCTGATCCACGACCCGGACTTGCTGATCCTCGATGAACCCACCACCGGCGTCGACCCTTTGTCACGCCGGCGCTTCTGGGAACTGGTAGAAACCGTACGCAGCGAACGCCCGCAACTGACGCTGCTGGTGGCCACGGCCTACATGGAAGAAGCCGAGCAGTTCGAGCACTGCCTGATGCTCGACCGCGGCAAGCTGATCGCCGATGGCCTGAGCCGCGAACTGGCGGCGGTCACGCCCAGCGGCAAGCTGGATGAGGCCTTCACCCATTTCCAGGGCGACAGCGCGCACAACAACCAGCCGCTGGTGATCCCTCCTCGGGCAAACGACAACACCGACATCGCCATCGAAGCCCACGACCTGACCCTGCGCTTTGGCGACTTTACGGCAGTCAACAAGGTCAGCTTCGCCATTGGCCGTGGCGAGATCTTCGGCTTTCTCGGCTCCAACGGCTGCGGCAAGACCACCACCATGAAAGTCCTCACCGGGCTGATGCCGGCCAGTGAAGGCAGCGCCACACTGCTGGGCAACCCGGTAAATGCCAAGGACCTGGCAACCCGCAAGCGCGTGGGCTTTATGTCCCAGAGCTTCTCGCTGTACGGCGAGCTCAGCGTGCGCCAGAACCTGGTGCTGCACGCACAGTTGTTCGACCTGCCCAAGGCCGACAGCGGCCCGCGCATCGAAGAATTGATCCAGCGTTTTGACCTGGGCAGTGTCGCCGAACAACCCTCCGGCGAGCTGCCCCTGGGTTTGCGCCAGCGCCTGTCCCTGGCCGTGGCGGTGTTGCATCGCCCGGAAGTGCTGATCCTCGACGAACCCACGTCCGGTGTGGACCCCGCCGCGCGCGACGATTTCTGGCGTTTGCTGGTGGAGTTGTCCCGCGAGCAAGGGGTGACGATTTTTCTCTCCACCCACTTTATGAACGAAGCCCAGCGCTGCGACCGCATCTCGTTGATGCACGCCGGCAAGGTGCTGGCCTGCGACACCCCGGACGCCCTGCAGCAACACTTCCACGGCGAGACCCTGGAAGCCGCATTTGTCACCTGTCTGGAACAAGCCCAGGAAGCCCCAGAAGCCGCCGCGCCCAGCGCAACCGTCAGCACTCCGACCACGCCGCCAGTCAGCAAGCGCGGCTTCAGCCTGGCCCGCCTGCTGGCAGTGGCCAGTCGCGAAGGCAAGGAGTTGTTGCGCGACAAAGTGCGCATGGCCTTTGCCCTGCTCGGGGCGATTTTCATGATGGTGATCTTCGGCTACGGCATTTCCCTTGACGTGGAGAAGCTCGCCTTCGCCGTGTATGACCAGGACCAGACGCCACAAAGCCGCGCCTATCTGGAGGCCTTTCGCAGTTCGCGCTACTTCGCCGAACAACCGTCGATCAGCGATTCGGCCGAGCTGCACCGGCGCCTGCAACGCTCGGAAATCAAACTCGCCTTGGAGATTCCTCCCGGATTTGGCCGCGACCTGTACGCCGGGCGCCAACCGGCAGTGGCCGCCTGGCTGGATGGCGGCATGCCGTTTCGCGCCGAGACCAGCCGCAACTATGTCGAAGCGGTACACCAGGCCAATCTGCAGCAGTTGGCGGAACTCAACAGCTCCCCGCGAGCCCAGCCCGCCGCCGCCAGACTGGAGACGCGCTTTCGCTATAACCAGGACGTGGTCAGCGTAAATGCCATCGGCCCCGGCGTGATGGCACTGATCCTGGCGTTTATCCCGGCCATGCTCACCGCCCTGGGCATCGTGCGCGAGAAGGAGCTGGGGTCGATCACTAACTTCTACGCCACACCGCTGACCCGCCTGGAGTTTCTCCTCGGCAAGCAGGCGCCGTATCTGGTTATCAGCCTGATCAACCTGGCGCTGCTGGTGGCGATGAACCGCTGGCTGTTCGGCGTGCCGTTCAAGGGCAGTGGCGTGACCCTGGCGTTTGGCGGCCTGCTGTATGTGCTGGCCACCACCAGCATGGGCCTGCTGATTTCTGCGTTCACCCGCACCCAGATCGCAGCGATTCTCGGCACCATGATCATCACCAGCCTACCGACCATCCAGTTCTCCGGGCTGATCGTGCCGCGCTCGTCCCTGGAAGGGGCGGCCGCGCTGATGGGCATGCTGTTTCCCGCCGGCTACTTCCTGGATGTCGCCGTCGGCACCTTTACCAAAGCCCTGGACCTGCGCCAGCTGTGGCCACAGTGCCTGGCGCTGTTCGGGTTTTTCCTGGGGTTCACCGGGCTGAGCCTGGTGATGCTCAAGAAGCAGGAGGCCTGATGCATAAGTTCGCCCATATCCTGCGCCTGGGAATCAAAGAGCTCACCAGCTTGCGCCACGACAGCGTGTTGCTGCTGTTTCTGTTCTACGCCTTCACCGTCGCCATTTATATGCCAGCGGCCGGTTCAGTGATTGGCGTGCATAACGCCAGCGTGGCCTTTGTCGATGAAGACCATGGCCAATTGTCACGCCAACTGGCCGAAGCCCTGCAACCACCAGAATTCCAGCCCGCCGTGCCACTGGCCTACGACCAGTTGGATAAGGTCATGGACAGCGGCCAGTACACTTTCGTGATCAACGTGCCGGCCAATTTCCAGGCCGACCTCCTGGCCGGCCGCCAGCCGAGCGTTCAGGTCAATGTGGATGCCACGGCGATGAGCCAGGCCTTTATGGGCGCGGGCTATATCGGGCGGATCTTCCAGCGTGAATTGCTGACCTACAGCGGCCAGGCGGACACCAGCCAGCGCGCACCGGCGACCCTCACCACCCGGGCATTGTTCAACACCAACCTGGAAGGCGGCTGGTTCCTGGCGGTGATCCAGATCGTCAACAACATCACCATCCTCGCCATCGTCCTGACCGGCACCGCGCTACTGCGCGAACGCGAACATGGCACCCTCGACCATTTGCTGGTGCTGCCGCTGACCGCCCTGGAAATCATGCTGGCAAAAATCTGGAGCAACATGCTGGTGGTGGTGCTGTGTACCTGGCTGTCACTGGAAGTGGTGGTCAAGGGCATGCTCGGCGTGCCGCTGGCCGGCTCATTGAGTCTGTTCCTGCTGGTAACCGCGCTGTATCTGTTTGCCAGCACTGCCCTGGGCATCTTCCTCGCTACCCTCGCCCGCTCGACGCCGCAGTTTGGCTTGCTGGCGATCCCGGTGATTATTCCGATGCTGCTGTTGTCAGGCGGCAGTACGCCGCTGGACAGCATGCCCGAATGGTTGCAATGGGTGATGCAGGGCTCGCCATCCACACATTTTGTGAGTTTGAGTGCGGCGATTCTGTTTCGCGATGCGGGGGTGAGCGTGGTGTGGCCGGATTTGCTAGCGCTGGCGGGGATTGGCTTGTTGTTTTTTGCGGTGGCGTTGGCGCGGTTCAGGAAGAGTCTGGCCTCTTAAACTTTCACTTATAAAAATCACTGAGCTTATTAAAAAACAAAATGAAAAACTGTCAATTCTGACAGTAGCCGGCGTTTATCTCTCGTTATTAACTATAACAATCGACCGCAAATTCATTGCATCGAGACTCTCGGGAGAGCAAAAAATGAGCGACATATCAGACTCGGACAAGAAGGGCTCCAGCGACGAAGCCCCCTCAGAAACAATAGAGATTAAGGTCGACCGAAATAACCCAACCAGCGTAACAACAGTGAGAGGGGAATATTCATTACATGGATACAAAGGAGCCATCGAGGTTGAAGCCACTTGGAGTAATGGCATTTACATCATACATGCGCTCCGCTATATGTTTGAGCGAGGTGCGGTGACGGGAAAAAACCCGCGTTTCGAGATTCACTCTGTTACCTTCGGCGGCCCGATACTAGCAGTCCACCCTCCACAAGATGGCCAATGGCGCGTTTGGGGGTCGTCAACAAAATACACAACATCTAACACAGTAGACACATTCGAGTTCTACTTTGTCTTCGACGCGCCCCCCGACGGGGTATGGCGAACGGATAGAAAAAGAGTGAAAATCTATATATAAGCCCTATTATAACCAGCAACTTAGTTGCTGGTTTTCCAAACTCATTGAACTCCCGCCCATCCGGACTTGTCTCCACGATCCAGTATAAATTTAGTGGACTCAACCAAAGCAGAAATCCGATATTTGAAGTTATATGCCCCAGTGGGGTGGTACTGGCAAGAGTACCTATAAAGGGCGGTAATTGGCACAGCTGGATATCCTCCGAGGATACCCATATTTCAAAAGGAACAACTTATCGTTTTACTTTTATATTCGATAATCCTGGATCAGGCGGAGGCCCCACAATTTCCGTCTCCAAAGCATAACGTTTGCGATAGAAAAACCTCCACAATAGAAACCAACCGACCCTCTGAATCTTTATCATCATCGTGCAGAGGCGTTACCCCTCCTGAGGTTGGCGCCAAAGTTCGGGTTGCTGACGGTGACGGTCTGGTGAGCGTCGATAGCTTCAAGGCCCCATCGCCAACAAGCCGACGCCCACAGGATGGGCGTTACTGGATAATCAGATTGTTAAACAACAAATCCTCAACCACCGGCTTGCCCGTCTCGTCATTCATCACTTGTTGCGTCTGCTTCAACGCTTCCTGACGCAACTTTTCCTTACCCTCGACACTGCCCATGCTCTCGACAGTCTGCTGGGTAAACAACGCCACCAGCTGGTTGCGGATCAACGGCTCATTGGCCTTGATCGCCGCCGCCGCTTCGGGGCCGGTCACACGCAGGGCCACATCCGCTTTGTACACCCGCAGTTTCGGACCGCCATCCAGGGCGTAGTTGCCCACAAAAGGCGGCGTCAGGCTGTAGTAGCTGACCTTCGGCGCTTCGCCTTCCTTGGCTTCTTCGGCATGGGCTGCCATCGGCAACATCAGGGCCAGCATCAACAGGATCCACGCTTTCACAGTTCATTCCTCACATTCGGTTGCCAGTAGCATAACGCTAGCAAGGCAGAGCACAAGCTTATGGCGACTTATCAGGCCGGGGCATGCTCGTTGACCCGTGACCTTACCCACCTACACTTATCGGCCAATACGCCAAAAGGAATAGTCCGATGAAAGCCGTGCTGTGCAAAGCCTTCGGCCCTGCCGAAACCCTGGTGTTGGAAGACGTCGAAAGCCCGGCGATCAAGAAGAACGAGATCCTGCTGGACGTCCATGCCGCCGGGGTGAATTTCCCGGACACGCTGATCATCGAGGGCAAGTACCAGTTCAAACCGCCCTTCCCGTTCTCGCCGGGCGGCGAAGCGGCTGGGGTGGTCAGCGAAGTCGGGGAAAAGGTCAGCCACCTGAAGGTCGGCGACCGGGTCATGGCGCTGACCGGCTGGGGCAGCTTTGCCGAGCAGGTCGCGGTACCGGGCTATAACGTGCTGCCGATTCCGCCGAGCATGGATTTCAACACCGCTGCCGCCTTCAGCATGACCTACGGCACCTCGATGCACGCCCTCAAGCAGCGTGGCCACCTGGCCGCTGGCGAGACCCTGCTGGTACTGGGCGCGTCCGGTGGCGTGGGCCTGGCTGCCGTGGAGATCGGCAAGGCCATGGGTGCCCGGGTGATTGCCGCCGCCAGCAGTGCCGACAAGCTGGCCGTGGCCAAGGCGGCGGGCGCCGATGAATTGATCAACTACAGCGAAAGCAACCTCAAGGATGAGATCAAGCGCCTGACCGATGGCAACGGTGCCGATGTGATCTATGACCCGGTAGGGGGCGACCTGTTTGACCAGGCCATCCGCGCCATTGCCTGGAACGGCCGTCTGTTGGTGGTGGGGTTTGCCAGCGGGCGTATCCCCGAGCTGCCGGTGAACCTGGCGCTGCTCAAGGGCGCAGCGGTGGTCGGGGTGTTCTGGGGCTCGTTTGCCCAGCGCCAGCCGCAGGATAACGCGGCGAATTTCCAGCAGCTGTTTGGTTGGTATGCCGAGGGGAAGTTGAAGCCGCTGGTGTCGCAGGTGTATCCGCTGGACAACGCGGCGCAGGCGATCAATGACCTGGGGCAGCGCAAGGCAGTGGGCAAGGTGGTCGTGCAGGTCCGCCAGTGATTTGAAATGCAATTAGTGTAGGAGCTGGCTTGCCTGCGATGGCGGTGGGTCAGCTACGTCTTTGGTAACTGGTCCACCGCCATCGCAGGCAAGCCAGCTCCTACATTTGATCTCAAGTGCCGTGAGGAATCTGATCACGCCCTATACTTATCTATTCGCGACATGTTCGTAAAAGAACATGCAATTACTCCCGTTTCCTGTGTTTGCAGATAAGAGGCGATGCTATTTTCGGTAACGAAACTGTAACATTCGCATCCGCAGTCAAAACAAGAAATTTGGAGCTCTTGAATGTTTGCTTTCTTTCGTCCTGCCCCCCACCAGGCACCCCTGCCTGAAGAAAAGATCGACAGTACCTACCGACGACTGCGCTGGCAGATCTTCGCCGGTATTTTCGTTGGCTACGCGGGTTACTACCTGCTGCGCAAAAACTTCTCCCTGGCCATGCCGTACCTGATCGACGAGGGTTATACCCGTGGTCAACTGGGCCTGGCCATGTCGGCAATCGCCATTGCCTACGGCCTGTCCAAGTTCCTCATGGGCCTGGTGTCCGACCGCTCCAACCCGCGCTACTTCCTGCCGTTTGGCTTGCTGGTATCGGCCGGGGTGATGTTCATTTTCGGTTTCGCGCCTTGGGCAACCTCCAGCGTGACCATGATGTTCATTCTGCTGTTCATCAACGGCTGGGCCCAGGGCATGGGCTGGCCGCCAAGTGGGCGGACCATGGTGCACTGGTGGTCGCAGAAAGAACGCGGCGGCGTGGTGTCGGTGTGGAACGTGGCGCATAACGTCGGCGGCGGTCTGATCGGCCCGCTGTTCCTGCTGGGCATGGCCTGGTTCAACGACTGGCACGCAGCGTTCTACGTCCCGGCCACCGTGGCCTTGGCAGTGGCGGCGTTTGCCTTCATCACCATGCGCGACACCCCGCAATCGGTGGGCCTGCCGCCGATCGAGAAGTACAAGAACGACTACCCGGAAGGCTACGACGCCAGCCACGAAGACGAATTCAGCGCCAAGGAAATCTTCGTCAAATACGTGCTGCGCAACAAAATGCTGTGGTACATCGCCTTCGCCAACGTGTTCGTCTACCTGCTGCGCTACGGCGTGCTGGACTGGGCACCGACCTACCTCAAGGAAGCCAAGCACTTCACCGTCGACAAGTCGTCCTGGGCGTACTTCTTCTACGAGTGGGCAGGGATCCCCGGCACGCTGCTGTGCGGCTGGATGTCGGACAAGATCTTCCGTGGCAACCGTGGCCTGACCGGCATTGTGTTCATGGCTCTGGTGACCGTGGCGACCCTGGTGTACTGGCTCAACCCGCCAGGCAACCCGATGGTCGACATGATCGCGCTGTTCTCCATTGGCTTTTTGATCTACGGCCCGGTGATGCTGATCGGCCTGCAGGCCCTGGAACTGGCGCCGAAGAAAGCCGCAGGTACAGCCGCAGGTTTTACCGGCCTGTTCGGTTACCTGGGTGGATCGGTGGCAGCCAGTGCAGCCATGGGCTACACCGTGGACCACTTCGGCTGGGACGGCGGCTTTGTGCTGCTGATCGGCGCGTGCCTGCTGGCCATCGCGTTCCTGATCCCAACCCTGTGGCACACCAATAGCGTCAGCTCGGCACGTTAATCGCCGCGATGCCTTTGGCACATCGCTTGAGCCGCGCCTCCAGATTCTTGTCTGGCATGGCGTGGCTACGCAGGGCGTTGACGGTCTGCTCGACATAATCGCGAGTGGTGCCGTAACGCCCGCAAGCGCTGGCAAACACCTGGTTCAGCACGCTGTCGGGCAAGTTACCGGCATAGCTGGGCAGGTGTCGCTCCAGCACAAAACCCAATGCCTGCACCTGATTGCCGTCTTCAAGCCGGCAACTGAGCCAGTGTGGCCGATAGGATGGGTAAGGCATCTCGCGCTGCCACAAGGCATAGAGCGAGGCCTCCAGTTGATCTTCCGGCAGGCGGTAAGCAAAGCCGCTGCACGAGCCGCCGCGATCCAGGCCAAACACCAGCCCCGGTAACTCCGGCGTACCCCGGTGCTCGTGGGACCACAGGTACAGGCCTCGATGATAGCCATGGACCCGGGCGCGCAGGCGCTGGGTTGCCGAACACTCAGGGCGCCAGATCAGCGAGCCATAGGCAAACAGCCAGACCGGCCCACCCTTGTGCAGACCCATGGTGGCCTGCATCGAGCTCATCAATTGTTCGTGAGTGAGTTGCGGCCCCAGATCAAGCCGCGGCGGGTAAGCCAATTGCAGAAGTTCGGATTCGAGAACGGTCATGGCAGATCGCTTAGGTCTCCTGTGTACTACCAGTTATAGGCGACTTTACCGTAATAGAACGCGCCGCTGTAACCGTAAGGCGAAAAAGTACTATGGGCCAGGTTGCCGCCACTGCTGGCGGTTGATCACCCCGGCCACCGCGTCAGACCCGTAGCGGGCCGACGCACCCTCGCGCAGCACTTCAATATGTCGACCGCTCCCCATACCGCTCCCCTTGCAATCAATACCTTTTAAAAATATGAAAAAGCATAAGCAATAGGCCCCATTCGTCAGGTTCGCCGCGCAAAACCGCGCTATTTTCAGCGCCCGTTCAGCCTTTATGCCCGACGGGACCTCAAAATAGCGTCACGTCACGACCCACTTAGCCGCGCATTCACCGACTATCGAGGTCGCACCATGAAAAACCGACTTTCCGGCCTGCTGCTCCTGGCGCTGGCCACCACCGCCCTGGCCGCCGAAGCGCCGGCCAACGACGACAAAGGCTTCTGGTACGCCCAGACCAGCGTCTACACCCGGCACTTTGCGCCGGACCCCGAGCACAATAACCATCAAGACCTGATCGGCCTGGAGCGCAATGACGCTGCGGGGTGGGTGTATGGCGGTGCGACCTTTCGCAACTCGTTTCGCCAACGCTCGTACTACGCCTACGCCGGCAAGCGCTTCGACATGGCCGACTATCCGGTGTATCTGAAACTGACCGGCGGGGCGATCCAGGGCTATCGCGGCAAGTACCGCGACAAGATCCCGCTGAACCGCTACGGCGTGGCACCGGTGATCATTCCGTCGGTGGGTGCGCACTACGGGCCGGTGGCGGCGGAGTTTGTGTTGCTGGGGTTCAATGCGGCGATGGTGACCACGGGCGTGCGGTTCTGACGCCGCACACCTGAGTAGACACAGTTCAATGTGGGAGCGGGCTTGCCCGCGATGGCGGTGTATCAGTGCCAGATTTGTTGGCTGACACTCCGCTATCGCGGGCAAGCCCGCTCCCACAGTTTGATCGGCTTACGAGAATGTTTTCGTAGCGGTCAGGAGCGAGGGGCGTAGGCAAATACGTCAGCGCGCATCTGGTGCGCATCCATCCCGGCATTCACCAGCGCGTCCAGCGTGCCGTAAATCATCGCCGGCGATCCGCTGGCATACACATGCACGGCCTTGAGGTCGGTTATGTCTTCGCACACCGCCTCGTGCAACAAGCCACAGCGCCCTTCCCAACCACACAGGTCGCTGACCACTTTGTGCAGGAACAGATTGGGCAATTGCTGCCACTGTTCCCAATGTTCGACCTGATAGAAATCCTCAGGACGACGCACGCCCCAGTACAGGTGCACCGGATACTTGAACCCCGTGGCCCGGCAATGTTCGATCAGGCTGTGCATCTGCGCCATGCCGGTGCCGGCCGCGATCAGTACCAGCGGGCCGTCGGGTAGCTCGGCCAGGTGGGTATCGCCAAACGGCAGCTCGACCCGCGCCATCTGGTTACGCTGCAACTGCTCGATCAGGCTGCGGGCGCTGTCTTCGCGTACCAGCACATGCAATTCCAGCTCGCGCCCGGCGTGGGGCGCCGAGGCCAGGGAAAACGCCGACTTCTCGCCGTTTTCGCGCTCAATCATCAGGTACTGGCCAGCGTGGTAACGCACCGCTTTGCCGGCCGGGGCCCGCAGGCGCACGCGCCACACATCGCCACCCAGCTCCACGCACTCGCTCAACTGGCAGGCCAGCGTGCGCACCGGCAACTCCCCCGGCGCCAGCACGCCATCCCACAGCACGATGCAATCCTCCAGCGGCTCGGCGATGCAGGTGTAGAACTCGCCATGGTCACGCACCTCGCCGGCCTGTTGCACCCGGCCCTCGACCAACAGCGCCGCGCACACATGGCACACACCGTTACGGCACGCCTGCGGGCAGTCGTAGCCCAGGCGCCGCGCACCTTCAAGAATCCGCTCGCCCGGCTGCAAGTCGAGGACCGCGCCGGAAGGTTGCAGGGTTACACGCATCAATCTATTCCCAATTCTTTCCACATCGCATCGACACGCGCCGTCACGGCTTCATCCTTGACGATCACCCGGCCCCACTCACGGGTGGTTTCACCCGGCCATTTATGGGTGGCATCCAGGCCCATCTTCGAACCCAGGCCCGACACCGGCGAGGCGAAGTCGAGATAGTCGATGGGTGTGTTATCAATCATCACCGTATCGCGCTTGGGGTCCATGCGCGTGGTAATCGCCCAGATCACGTCGTTCCAGTCCCGGGCGTTGATGTCGTCGTCGGTGACAATAACGAACTTGGTGTACATGAACTGTCGCAAAAACGACCACACACCGAGCATCACGCGCTTGGCATGGCCCGGATACGACTTCTTCATGGTCACGATGGCCATGCGGTACGAGCAGCCCTCGGGCGGCAGGTAGAAGTCGGTGATTTCCGGGAACTGCTTCTGCAGGATCGGTACGAATACCTCGTTCAGCGCCACGCCGAGAATCGCCGGCTCATCCGGCGGCCGGCCGGTGTAGGTGCTGTGGTAGATCGGTTTGACCCGGTGGGTGATGCGCTCGACGGTGAACACCGGGAAGCTGTCGACTTCATTGTAGTAGCCGGTGTGATCGCCGTAAGGGCCTTCATCGGCCATCTCGCCCGGATGAATCACGCCTTCGAGGATGATTTCGGCGGTGGCCGGCACTTGCAGGTCGTTGCCACGGCATTTCACCAGTTCGGTGCGATTGCCGCGCAACAGGCCGGCGAAAGCGTATTCGGACAGGCTGTCGGGCACCGGCGTCACAGCGCCGAGGATGGTGGCCGGGTCGGCCCCCAGGGCCACGGAAACCGGGAACGGCTGGCCGGGGTGCTTCTCGCACCACTCACGGAAGTCGAGGGCGCCGCCACGGTGGCTCAGCCAGCGCATGATCACCTTGTTGCGGCCAATCACTTGCTGACGGTAGATCCCCAGGTTCTGGCGGTCCTTGTTCGGGCCTTTGGTGACGGTCAGGCCCCAGGTGATCAGCGGGCCGACGTCGCCGGGCCAGCAGGTCTGCACCGGGAGCATCGCCAGGTCGACATCATCGCCTTCAATGACCACTTCCTGGCAGACCGCGTCCTTGACCACCTTGGGCGCCATGGCAATGATCTTGCGGAAGATCGGCAGCTTCGACCACGCGTCCTTCAGGCCTTTGGGCGGCTCGGGCTCCTTGAGGAAGGCCAGCAGCTTGCCGATCTCGCGCAGTTCGCTGACCGACTCGGCCCCCATGCCGAACGCCACCCGGTCGGGCGTGCCGAACAGGTTGCCCAGCACGGGGATATCAAAGCCTGTGGGGTTTTCGAACAGCAGCGCCGGCCCCTTGTTACGCAGGGTGCGGTCGCAAATCTCAGTCATTTCCAGGACCGGGGAAACCGGCACCTGAATACGTTTCAACTCTCCGCGCTGCTCAAGTTGCTGCACGAAATCCCGAAGATCCTTGAATTTCATTAACCATGCCACCCGTAAAATAGGCGTACATCGTACCTGCTCTGAGGGCGGCTGGCAGCCCTATCGACGGCGCAATTGCCCACCAGCTGTGGTTAAAGATTTCAGGCAAAAAAAATGGCGCCCCTGGGGGCGCCATTCTTTCGGACCTGAAACGTCGTATTACTTACGTTTCATCGACAGGAAGAACTCGTCGTTGGTCTTGGTGGTTTTCAGCTTGTCGATCAGGAACTCGATGGCTGCCACTTCGTCCATCGGGTGCAGCAGCTTGCGCAGGATCCACATGCGCTGCAGTTCGTCGTCGGCGGTCAGCAACTCTTCGCGGCGGGTGCCGGAGCGGTTGATGTTGATGGCCGGGAACACACGCTTTTCAGCGATGCGACGGTCCAAAGGCAGTTCCATGTTGCCGGTACCCTTGAACTCTTCGTAGATCACTTCGTCCATCTTCGAGCCGGTTTCAACCAGCGCGGTGGCGATAATGGTCAGCGAGCCGCCTTCTTCGATGTTACGCGCGGCGCCGAAGAAACGTTTCGGCTTCTCCAGGGCGTGGGCATCGACACCACCGGTCAATACCTTGCCGGAGCTCGGGATCACGGTGTTGTAGGCACGGGCCAGACGGGTGATGGAGTCGAGCAGGATCACCACGTCCTTCTTGTGTTCGACCAGGCGCTTGGCCTTCTCGATCACCATTTCGGCAACCTGCACGTGGCGGGTTGGCGGTTCATCGAACGTCGAGGCAACCACTTCGCCGCGCACGGTGCGCTGCATTTCGGTGACTTCTTCCGGACGCTCATCGATCAGCAGCACGATCAGGTGAACTTCAGGATTGTTACGCGCGATGTTCGCTGCAATGTTCTGCAGCATGATGGTCTTACCGGCTTTCGGCGGTGCGACGATCAGGCCACGCTGGCCTTTGCCGATCGGAGCGCACAGGTCGATCACACGACCGGTCAGGTCTTCGGTGGAACCGTTACCGGCTTCCATCTTCATGCGCACGGTCGGGAACAGCGGCGTCAGGTTCTCGAAGAGAATCTTGTTCTTCGCGTTCTCAGGACGATCGAAGTTGATCGTGTCGACCTTGAGCAGGGCGAAATAACGCTCACCTTCCTTTGGAGGGCGGATCTTGCCAACGATGGTGTCACCGGTGCGCAAGTTGAAGCGACGGATCTGGCTCGGCGAGACGTAGATATCGTCTGGGCCGGCGAGATAGGACGCGTCTGCAGAGCGAAGGAAGCCGAAGCCGTCCTGGAGAATCTCCAGCACGCCATCACCGGAGATTTCCTCGCCGCTTTTCGCGTGCTTTTTCAGCAGGGAGAAAATCACGTCCTGCTTGCGCGAACGGGCCATATTTTCTATGCCCATTTCTTCGGCCAGTTGGAGCAGGTCGGTAATCGGCTTTTGCTTGAGTTCAGTCAGATTCATATAGGAATGACGTAATCATTTATAGAGGGGGGGAATTAAGCTTTTGGCTTAATGAGGCCGCGCCGCAGAGAAGGCGACAGGATCGCGTACTAATCGAAAGGAATGCGTCGGCGACGGCTTGCAGGGGGCAGTGGAGAAACCAGTGCGGGGCCGAATGTACCACCTGAATTTCAGAGCGTCTAGCCCTGCTTTACGAAAAAGCCCCGCAATTTGCGGGGCTTTTTGACGACGCTTAGATGTTGGCGTCGAGGAATGCAGCCAGTTGCGACTTGGACAGTGCGCCGACCTTGGTCGCTTCGACGTTGCCGTTCTTGAACAGCATCAGCGTCGGGATACCACGCACGCCATGCTTGGCCGGGGTTTCCTGGTTCTCGTCGATGTTCAGCTTGGCAATGGTCAGTTTGCCTTCGTAGGTGGTTGCGATGTCGTCCAGGACCGGAGCGATCATTTTGCAAGGACCGCACCACTCAGCCCAGTAGTCAACCAGCACCGGGCCCTGGGCCTGCAGTACTTCGGCCTCAAAGGTCGCGTCGGTGACGTGCTTGATAAGATCGTTGCTCATGGATGTCTCCGGGTTGTAAGCAAAAAAAACGTTGCCCATCATAGCCGCCCTTCCTGCGTTCAGGAAGCCGCTGCTGATTGACTCTTGCTATGGAGCGTCATCATTTTGGATATGGCGGGTTCAAGAGGCCGTCGGAGTCACAAAGGCTATTCCCGTGCGCAACGCAGCGTTACGCACGTGTTCCTGCATAGCTTTGTGCGCCGCCGCGCTGCTGCGCCGGGCCAGGGCCCGGAGGATCTTGCGATGCTCCTGCCAGGTTTCCATCGCCCGTTCCGGTCGGATGAACGGTAGCTTCTGACTTTCCAGAAACACCTCGGCACTGGCGCTGAGGATGCTCATCATCGCCTGATTGCCACTGGCCAACAGGATGCGCTGGTGGAACGCGAAGTCCAGCCGCGCAGCGGCCTCGAAATCCCCGGCCTTGAGTTCCCGGCGCATGGCCTGGACATTGTCTTCGAGCCCATCCAGTTCCTCGGTGGTCAGGGTCATGGCCGCCAGCCCCGCCGCAAAGCCCTCCAGCGCATAACGCAATTGGAAGATATCCAGGGGGCTGGCCTGCGCTGTAAAGGGCCAGGCCACCCCGCTCATGTCGGCCGTCGGTGGCGCTTGCACAAACACGCCTTTGCCCGGCTGCACGCTGACCAGCCCCAGCGCACTGAGCGAAGACAAGGCCTCGCGCAACGAGGCCCGACTGACCCCCAACTGCAATGCCAGGTCGCGCTGGGAAGGCAGTGCATCACCTGGCCCGAAGCCCCGTTGCTTGATCAGTTTGCGGATGGCTTGCAAAGCCGCTTCCGGTACGGCTTGGGCGATGGAATTCATAAAAAACTCAAGATTTCGGTCAACAGTGAGGCTAGTTGTAAATCTATTCTCGCTGGCCGGCAAGCCACGCCCCAAAGGGGCTCGCCGGGTTTTGCGGGCGCTCGAAAAGGGTGCGCAATCGCTTCTGACTGTTCAGACCAGTAAGACCGCTGTACACCTGTAAAACCCTGCCTTGCAGGCGCTTTGGCGCGGCATGGCATGGGCTGTGCACTGGCAAGACTCAGAAAATCCCTTCGCCCTTTTCGGAGAGTTGCCATGACCAAGCGTTGCAGCGCCCTGCTCACTGCCTTGTTTGCCAGCCTGATGCTCAGCCAGACGCCAGCCCAGGCCAATGGCCTGGACGATATCGTCGCCCGTGGCACCCTCAAGGTCGCAGTGCCCCAGGACTTCCCGCCCTTCGGCTCGGTCGGCCCCGATATGAAGCCGCGCGGCCTGGACATCGACACCGCAAAACTGCTGGCCGAGCAGCTCAAGGTCAAACTGGAACTGACCCCGGTCAACAGCACCAACCGCATCCCGTTCCTGACCACCGGCAAAGTGGACCTGGTGATTTCCAGCCTGGGCAAGAACCCGGATCGCGAGAAGGTCATCGACTTCTCCAAGGCCTACGCGCCGTTCTATCTCGCCGTGTTCGGCCCGCCTGACGCGGCGATTGCGACCCTGGACGATCTCAAGGGCAAGACCATCAGCGTGACCCGCGGTGCCATCGAAGATATCGAGTTGAGCGCTGTCGCCCCCAAGGAAGCCACGATCAAGCGCTTCGAGGATAACAACTCGACCATCGCCGCCTACCTCGCCGGCCAGGTAGACCTGATCGCCAGTGGCAACGTGGTGATGGTGGCGATCAGCGAGCGCAACCCCAAGCGGGTGCCGGCGTTGAAAGTCAAACTCAAGGATTCGCCGGTGTATATCGGCGTGAACAAAAACGAGCCGGCACTGCTGGAGAAGGTCAACCAGATCCTGGTCGCCGCCAAGGCTGACGGCAGCCTGCAAAAGAACGCGATGCAGTGGCTCAAAGAACCATTGCCTGCCGATCTCTGAAGCGGAGCTGATTGATGGCCTATCAATTCGACTTTGTGCCGGTGCTGGCCAATACCGACCTGTTGTTGCGCGGCGCGCTGTTCACCCTGGAGCTGACAGCCATCGGCGCCCTCCTCGGCGTGGCCCTGGGCATCGTCGGCGCCGTAGTGCGGGCATGGAAAATCCAGCCGTTCTGCTGGCTCTTCGGGGTGTATGTCGAGTTGATTCGCAACACGCCGTTTCTGGTGCAGTTGTTCTTTATCTTCTTCGGCCTGCCTTCACTGGGAGTACAGATTTCCGAATGGCAGGCCGCAGTACTGGCGATGGTGATCAACCTGGGGGCCTATTCCACGGAGATCATCCGCGCCGGGATCCAGGCGATCCCTCGTGGGCAGCTGGAGGCCGCGGCAGCGCTGGCGATGACCCGCTTTGAAGCGTTCCGCCATGTGGTGCTGCTGCCGGCGCTGGGCAAGGTCTGGCCGGCCCTGAGCAGCCAGATCATCATCGTGATGCTTGGCTCGGCGGTGTGCTCGCAGATCGCCACTGAAGAGTTGAGTTTTGCCGCCAACTTTATTCAATCGCGCAATTTCCGCGCCTTTGAAACCTATGCCCTGACCACGCTGGTGTACCTGTGCATGGCGTTGATGATCCGCCAGTTGCTCAATTGGATCGGTCACCGCTATGTGATGAGGAACAGCCGATGAGTGATTTTTCGTTCTGGGACATCGTGCGCAACCTGCTGACCGGCCTGCAATGGACCCTGCTGCTGTCGCTGGTGGCGTTTGTCGGCGGCGGGCTGATTGGCCTGCTGGTGATGACCCTGCGCATCAGCAAAAAGGCGCTACCGCGCAATATTGCCCGGACCTATATCGAACTGTTCCAGGGCACACCGCTGCTGATGCAACTGTTCCTGGTGTTTTTCGGCATCGCCTTGCTGGGGATTGATATCTCGCCGTGGCTGGCCGCCGCGATTGCCCTGACCCTGTTTACCAGTGCCTACCTGGCCGATATCTGGCGCGGCTGTGTCGACTCCATCGCCCACGGGCAGTGGGAAGCCTCCGCCAGCCTGGCCCTCAACCCTTATGAGCAACTGCGCTACGTGATATTGCCCCAGGCCCTGCGAATTGCCGTGGCGCCGACGGTGGGGTTCTCGGTGCAGGTGGTCAAGGGCACAGCGGTGACCTCGATCATCGGCTTCACCGAACTGACCAAGACCGGCGGCATGCTCGCCAATGCCACCTTCGAGCCCTTCATGGTCTACGGCCTGGTGGCGCTCGGTTACTTCCTGCTCTGCTACCCCTTGTCCCTCAGTGCCCGCTACCTGGAAAGGAGACTGCATGCCTCTGCTTAGAATATCCGCGCTGCATAAGTATTACGGCGATCACCATGTGCTCAAGGGCATCGACTTGAGTATCGAGGAAGGCCAGGTGGTAGCAATCATCGGCCGCAGCGGCTCGGGAAAATCCACGCTGCTGCGCACCCTCAACGGCCTGGAGTCGATCAACGACGGGGTGATTGAGGTCGACGGCGAATACCTCGACGCGGCCCGCGCCGACCTGCGCAGCCTGCGGCAAAAAGTCGGCATGGTGTTCCAGCAATTCAACCTGTTCCCCCATTTGACCGTGGGTGAAAACGTCATGCTCGCGCCCCAGGTCGTGCAAAAAGTCGCCAAGGCCAAGGCTGCGGAGCTGGCCCGGCAGATGCTGGAGCGGGTCGGCCTGGGGGAAAAGTTCGATGCATTCCCCGATCGCCTGTCTGGCGGCCAGCAGCAACGGGTGGCGATCGCCCGCGCGCTGGCGATGTCGCCCAAGGTGTTGCTGTGCGATGAAATCACCTCGGCGCTGGACCCTGAACTGGTCAATGAAGTCCTCAGCGTGGTGCGCCAACTGGCCAAGGACGGCATGACCCTGATCATGGTCACCCATGAAATGCGCTTTGCCCGTGAGGTCGGCGACAAGCTGGTGTTCATGCATCAGGGCAAGGTGCATGAAGTCGGCGACCCGAACGTCCTGTTTGCCCAACCGCGCACGCCCGAATTGGCTAACTTTATAGGCTCGGTGGAACAACCAGGCTGAGGCTTCAGGCGCCGGGTACCCATTCGAAACTGCCCTGCCCCTCGAAGGCCGTTTCGTCACGCACTGCCAGCCCGACCGCTGGCACAAAGGTCTCGATGTTCACCAGCGCTGTAAATCGGCGCCCGTGTATCGGGGCGCCGCCTGCCCGTGCGACCAGCGTCTGGCCGGGCAACAACTGTCCGCTTGGCGGCTCTCCCGACACCCGCAACTCCACCGCCTGCCCATCCACCTGAGGATGCTGCAGGCTCAGGGTGAAATAGCCTTGGCGGCCGAACCGAAAACCTTTCGACCCGGCAGACACCCCCGTGAAACGCAGGGCCATGGGTGCCGACTCGGCACAGGCGATGTTCAGTTGCAGCGTGCGTTTCCCCAGGGCCAACTGGTCTCCCGCCCGCTCCGCGCTGCGGATCAAACCGTAGTCGACCCGGGGCTGGCTCAAGGACATACGGCATTCACCCGCCAGCGCTTCCTCCGGCATCAGCCCCGCCCACAGCAGCACGCTGCACAGAGCGAGGCCAGGCCCAAAGCGGTTCAGGGATTCACTGCGCACGGCAGACTGCCGAACCTGTTTCGTAGAGTTTGTCGTCATCGGTTTCTGGCTCAGGGTTGAGTTGCAATACACAGGAGGTTGAATCCGGCAGGGAGACGCTCAGGGTTTGCGACTCGTCCAGATTGTTCAGGAACACCATGCCCTCACCCACCACGCTGGTCAGGAAGGCATTGCCCGGGCCGAATACCGAGGCCCCTTGAGGCAAGGGGCGCCCTTGCTCGTCACGCACTTCCAGCAGCAGGCGGCGCACTTTCACCACCTCGAAATCAACGGTATTGAAGGATCCACGACCCGCCGTGAGTGCCTTGGTGCCGTTTTTCAGGTCGACACGCTTGGGCAGGGAGCGGGTCTGCACCTCAACGTTACTGTTGAGGTAGGCCGGCAAACCGGCGATCACCGCCTGCCCGCGATAATCGGTCCAGACCGGGCCCTGGGGGGTCGCGACCTTGACCGCGCCAACATCGCCCACCGAGACGATGCCAAAGGTGTCCTGGACGGCGTAGGGCGAGAACGTCACACCGCGTTCATGGGCCACCACGCCGCCCTGCAATTGCCCGGTGTAGCTGGTACTGAAAGAGTCGCGACGCATGCCCAAGCCAACCTGGGTGTAACGCGGTATGGCATTTACCCGGCCTTGAACCGACTGATCACCACTCGTCTGCTCCCGGGCAACACCCACCTCATAATTCACATAGTCGTTCACCCGATCACTGAACGCGCTGCCGAACTCCACCTCGCCCCCGCGCCGGCTGGCATAGGAAGTGACACGACGTTCGCCGCCAAATGGCATGGTGACTTGCAATCGCAGCGACAGCCCTGTCTCGAGAGCATCATTGCGCTCGTGGCGGCGGATATTCCGCTCCTTGCGCGGTCGAGCCCCACCCACCCGGGAGTCGGCGATCAACGACACCTGGGTGCCACTGAAGTCTCGGTTCCAGGAGGCAAAGACATGTTCAGCCGATTGCCCGTCAAATTGCGCACTGTGCGAGTAGCTGATGGAGAAGCCACCCAGCAGCGGGTCAGCCCAGCTCAGGCCCAGGGTGTATTGGTTCTTGAAGCGCGCGTCCAGGTCGTCGCGGGCGCTCGACAGCCCGGCCTCCGTGACTTCGCGATACCCCCGCGTCTGGCGTGTAGCGCTGAGGTTGGCCTCAAGGCTGGCAGACAGCGGGCTACTCAATGAAATGGAGCTGCGAGCGCCGTTGACATTGCCTGAACCATCGCGAGACAGGTTGTGACGCCCGCCCACTGCCAGCCGCTGGAAAAAAACGCTGCTCCATGTTCCGCCCGCGGCCTGGTACTCGTCAGTGCTCAATAGGCCAAAACCCAGCGAAGAACTGCGCCCAAGGCCCCAGGTACCACTGGCCATCGCCACCACCGGGGGCTCCCGCTCGTCCAGCGTTGCGCCCCGCACCTTGCCCATGGAAAAGAAGTAGCCCGGCACCACCGGCACACTCGCGCCAAAGGACGCCGCAGGTACCCTGAAGCTGTGCCCACCGCCACGGGTGCCAATCACGTTCACCTCCAGGTCGCTGGTGCCATTGAGCAACGGCAGGTCAGTCAGGGAGAAAGGGCCTTCCGGTACCAGGGTGGTATGGATCAACACCCCTGACTGGCGCACCTCCACCCTGGACGGGCTGCGAGCCAGCCCTTCGACCACCACCGCGCTGCCGCCGGCCGCGCGCGACTGCCCATCGGGGAACAGTTGCAGGCCGGAGAGCTGCAGCCCGCCGAACACCGGGTTGTTGCTGGAGATCTGCCCCACCTGAAAGGTCGAGCGCAGGCCCGCGAAATCGCGCTGGGCGTAGGCGTTCACATGCTCGCTGCTGGCCTTGCCATTATCGGAGATATAAAACTGGCGACTGCGCACAATCCAGTTGCCCAGGTTGAACCCCGCCTCGGTATAGGCGGAGACGGAGCGGGAAGAGCCACTGTTGAAACGATCCTCAAAACCCTGCACGTCGTAGTTGAACAAGGCCGCCATGCCACCCTGGGAAGCATTGCCCCCGCCCCATTCAAACTCGCGCATCGACTGGGTGGGCACCACCAGGGAGACTTCATCGCTGCCAGGGCTCAGCCGCACAAGGGTCGCCGGGTACTCACCGACAAAATCATGGCACGCCTGATCGCGCGCGATGCCCTGGCGAGTGACCATCGCCGGGACGCGCAGCCCGGCCTTTTCCAGCAGGCCGGGGGTGAAACACAGCTGCCCTTCATAGTCGAAACGCGCTTCCACCAAGCCCAGTGGGTTGCCGTTGACCCGCAACCCGACCACATGGACGCCCTCGCGAAAGCGCGCCGCACTGCGAAAATAATGGGCAACCTTCGGGTCAATACCGTTCGCAGAGAGTACGGCAAGATCAAACCCCTCTCCCAGCTCCAAGGCATGGGCAGGCCCGCTGCACAGTGAGGCCAGCCCGATGACAATGCCCGAGCCATACGCCAGGGAGCCCGGGGCCCGGAAGAACGATGCGGACTGATTGAAACAACCGGCTTTGTCGACAGTTCTCATAGCTCGATCAACCCGCCTCGACAACAACGGGAGCCTGGTAGACGGAGGTCGAATAGCCGTAGACCGTCGCCGGTTGAATCTCGACGGCATTGACCCCTGCGACATTGCCCTCGACCGTGGTCCAAAGCGTTTCGCCAGGCAGCACATAGGTGCGCGACAATATTGCCGGGCGCTTGGCCGGCAGCAGCTGCACCTGTAAGCCCAAGCGGACAACGTAGGCACTGTCGTTCTGCACGGCCAGGCGATTGCCTTGCAGGGTCCACTTGAGCAACTTCCAGGGCTCTTCAAGCCGCGGCAAACCCTGGGGGTGCAGGATCAGCGGCAGGTCCTGGCGAATGGTGATACCAATGGTCGCACGCCCTTCGGCCCTGGCCTGGGGAATCCCTTCAAAAGTGACCCGCTTCAAGCGTTGAGTCTTGAGTGGTTCCTTGAGTGTTGCGATAAAGCGCACTAGTTGTGTTTCGCCAGGTTCCACGCGCGCAATCGGCGGCGTAACAATCAATAATGGTTCCGGGTCTTCAGCAAGATTTTGAATGACCGAATGTAATAAAGCCGGACCGGCATCGGTATTCTTGACATTAATAGTCGCCTCGCCATTTTCTTCATAAAGAATTACAACAGATGTTTCAGGCTCCATACCGTCAGCCAGTACGTTGCCATGTAGTAGCAGAGAAAGACTTACGCCCCCTAGCAGGGCAGCAACTGTATTGAAAAGAAAACTCATCAAGTTCTACCCACACACAATTTAAGAGACCGTCAATACACCCAGAACTGTAAGCAGCCCGCACGCAGTCGCAACAGCTAGTTACGACTGCAGTGCGGATTTACTACCTGTTTAGATACGAGTAACGACTAAGGTGGCAAGGCCGTTCAAAGGAACATCCTTGCTCAGGTCCAGGGCGCTGCCCCGGTTGATGACGGCCTTGACGTTGATCGTGCCGCTGACAACGTTGACCAGTGCTGGAACCGGGCTGGTGGTGCGGCTCCAGGAGTGCTGGTACGGGAACTTGTCGACCCGGCCATCGGCGCTATACATCCAGGCTGCGACGGAACTGGTCCTTTTGAGCGGTAGCAGGCTGGCACCGGCGCTGGACAGGTTCGAAAGCCTGACCGAATAGCCACCGGTACGCCGGCCATCCACCGCACCCAGGCCAAAGTTCTGGGATTCGGCGAAGCCGGTTCCCAGGATACCCGCAACGGTGCTGGCCGCCTGCGTGTCAGATACCGACAGCGCCATCTGCGTAGCCGCGGTGCCGCAGTTCACGGACAGCGGCAGGGTTTTCTCCTGCAAGGGGTTGAAAGCATTTGGCAAGATAGAAGCTGCACTGATCTGACCATAATCAATGACGCCGCTGCTGATACTGACCGTGCAGGGCGCTGGCTTGATAGTGCCAATGACCCTCAAGTTCCCCGAACCACTTGTATCGGCGTGTGCAACCACGCTTGCGGCCAAACAGACAACACCCATTACCAAACCAGATATTTTTTTCATGCTGAACCTGTCACTAGAAGTTATCAGGTGCCTTTATTCCTACCCGGGCAATTGCATTGCCCAACATCCCGCCATCCGTGACAAATGAGCTGTAAATAAATAACACCAAGGCAGAATTGCCGAGTGACAGTCTCTCCCGCATGCACCCCACTAAAGAATAAGACAATACCCTGATTACTGTCAGAACAATAAAAAACAATCGTCGCCTTAACCCAACTCAAGAGTAGTACCAAACAAATAACCAATGGGTATAACTGATCTTAAGATGTAGGTTAAATCAAGAGAAGTTTCCAAATTTTGAAATTCTACTGTTTCCCATAGATCCTACGGAATAATTACAAGGAACCAATGGAGCCCCCCTACATTCCCTACAAACCTGCGTCCCGAACCTCCGTAGGAGAACTCCTCTGCGCACTACGCGTTGGCGTCAGCGTTTGATCGTGGCACGATGGCGAGGTTATCGACCGAGATCCCCTACCCATGCCGCAATCCCAAGCCAAGAATCTGTCCCTGATCGCCGCCATCGACCTGGGCTCCAACAGCTTTCACATGGTCGTGGCCAAGGCCCAGAACGGTGAGATCCGCATCCTTGAGCGGCTCGGCGAAAAGGTACAACTGGCTGCCGGAATCGACGACGAGCGCAAGCTCAACGAAGAATCCATGCAGCGCGGGCTCGATTGCCTCAAGCGTTTTGCCCAACTGATCAACGGCATGCCCCAGGGCGCCGTGCGCATCGTTGGCACCAACGCGTTGCGCGAAGCGCGTAACCGCGGCGAATTCATCCGCCGTGCCGAGGAGATCCTCGGGCACCCGGTAGAAGTGATTTCCGGCCGTGAAGAAGCACGCCTGATCTACCTCGGCGTCTCCCACACCCTGGCCGATACCCCCGGCAAGCGCCTGGTGGCCGACATTGGCGGCGGCAGCACCGAGTTCATCATCGGCCAGCGCTTCGAGCCGTTGCTGCGCGAAAGCCTGCAAATGGGCTGCGTCAGCTACACCCAGCGCTATTTCAAGGACGGCAAGATCACCCCGGCCCGCTACGCCCAGGCGTACACGGCGGCGCGGCTGGAGATCATGAGCATCGAACACGCCCTGCACCGCCTGACCTGGGATGAAGCCATCGGCTCATCCGGCACTATCCGCGCCATCGGCCTGGCCCTGAAGGCCGGCGGTCATGGCACCGGTGAGGTGAATGCCGAAGGCCTGGCCTGGCTCAAGCGCAAACTGTTCAAACTTGGGGATGCCGAGAAGATCGACTTCGACGGCATCAAGCCCGACCGCCGGACCATCTTCCCTGCAGGCCTGGCAATCCTCGAAGCCATCTTCGACGCCCTCGAACTGCAACGCATGGACCATTGCGATGGCGCCCTGCGTGAAGGCGTGCTCTACGACCTGCTGGGTCGCCATCACCACGAAGACGTGCGTGAACGCACCCTGGGCTCGCTAATGGAGCGTTACCACGTCGACCTGGAACAGGCGGCGCGGGTCGAGCGCAAAGCGTTGCATGCCTTCGACCAGGTCGCTGCAGATTGGGAACTGGAAGACGGGGTCTGGCGTGAACTGCTGGGCTGGGCCGCCAAGGTCCATGAAGTAGGGCTGGATATCGCCCACTACCATTACCACAAACACGGCGCGTACCTGATCGAACACTCCGACCTGGCAGGGTTTTCCCGCGAGGATCAGCAGATGCTGGCGCTGCTGGTGCGCGGCCATCGCCGTAACATCCCCAGGGACAAGTTCGCCGAGTTCGGCGCCGAGGGCATCAAGCTGATTCGCCTGTGTGCCCTGCTGCGCTTTGCGATCCTGTTCCACCACATTCGCGGCACTCAGCAGATGCCGCAAGTCACCCTGCGCGCCAACGGCGACAGCCTGGATGTGGTGTTCCCTAAAGGCTGGCTGGACGAGAACCAACTGACCCAGGCGGATTTCGCCCAGGAAGCCGAGTGGCTGACGCGAGTGGGCTTCAGCCTGAATGTGCGCTAACCCCTAGACGCTCTCGGACGACACCGGCGCCCCCGGCAGGAACGCCGGCTCACGGATAGCCTGCGTGGCCTGTTCATAACCATAGGCGACCGCGAGCAGTGTGGCTTCACTGTTGCCCGTACCGTAAAAGTGCAGCGCGGTCGGCATACCCTCATCATCCATGCCCGAGGGCACCGAGATGCCGGGGTAACCGGCGGCGGCGGCAAAGTAGTAACTGTCGGCGCGAAAGTTCGACACGATGGCATCGAGGCGGTGTTCGCTCAGCGGCTTGTCGAGGGTGCCTTTGAAAATCGGCAGAACGGCCGCCCACAGTTGCTCGCGCTGCTCATCCGTCACGTCCAGGCTGTTGATGTGCTCCAGCAACGCCTGGTCCGGTTCCCCGGCTTGCTTGTCGCGCTCGTTGAAGGCAATCAGTTCAGCCAGCGACTTCACTGGCAGGCCTTCCCGGCCGGCCAGGTAGCTGTTCAGGTTTTGCTTGATCCCGGCCAGCAGCGCGTCACTGTATTGATCGTAAGCCTCACGTGAGACACCCGCGTCCAGCCTGCCTATCGGCACCATGACTGCCCCCTTGGCCCCGAGCATCGCGATCGCGTCTTCGAAGTGCTTCCGGTCCGCACGCAGGGCCGGGTCCCTGGCGTCTTCAGGCGACAGCACCGGCAGCGGCGTGTAGCCAATGCGCTTGCCCTGCAAGGCATCCGGTGTGAGCCCGGCGGTGTAGGCCGTTGTTTCGGTCATGGCATTGAGCGCTTCGCCAGCATCGCGCACGTTGCGCGTAAAGGTGCCCACCGCGTCCAGTTTTGAACTGGTCATCACCCCTTCGGTACTCACCAGCCCGGCCGTGGTTTTCAAACCGACCACGCCGTTGTAGGCCGCCGGGGCAACCACCGAGCCATTGGTCTCGATGCCCAATGCCAGCGGCACAAGCCCCTGGGCGACCGCCACCGCCGATCCCGAACTGGACCCTGCCACCTGCCCTCCCAGCCGATGGGGGTTAAGCGTTTGCCCACCACGGGAGCTCCAGCCATCCACCGGCACGCTGGAGCGGAAGTTGGACAGTTCGCTCATATTGGTCTTGCCCACGATCACGGCCCCGGCCTTGAGCAAGTTATCCACAACCTTGGCGTTTTTGCTCGTCGGTGAGCCGACCAGCGCACGGGAACCGGCACTGGTGTGCATTTTCCCACTGGTTTCGAAGACATCTTTCAGGGCAATCGGCACGCCGTGCAAAAAACCGCGCACGGTACCGCTGGCTCGCTCCTGGTCACGCGCCCGAGCCTGTTCACGCGCATCGGGGTTAACCTGCACAAAGGCATTGCCGCCCTGCAGACCCTGATCGATGTTGGCAATACTTTTTAATGAGTCCCGCACCAGGGACTCTGAAGTGACTACCGCCCCAGCCATATCGGACGCCATGGCCTGTGCACTGCGGTAGCCCTTCGGCGGCAAGGCCAGCGCCTCGAATAGCCCCGCAGTTCCGAACCCGATACCTATGCCTGATCCCACCATCGAAAACTCCTTAACTGCCCTGTACAGGCTATCGTCTGATAGCCCAAGGTCAGTCTAGGAACGGGAGCATGGGATCCCCAACCTGGGAAATCTGACGGTCCTGTCCGATTTCCCAGTGAGGGATGTAGGTCTAGTCGATATCAGCGAACCGCCAGCAACGGGCTGCCCAACCGCTCCAGCAACGTGGCCTGGGCACTGCGCGGGTTCTGGTTGCCCGTCGGGGTGTTGCGCACGTAGCGCCCATCGGACTGCAGGCTCCAGCTGTGGGTGTTATCGGTCAGATAACTCTCCAACTCTTTCTTGACCCGCATGATCAGCTTCTTGCCTTCCACCGGGAAGCAGGTCTCCACACGCTTGTCGAGGTTGCGCTCCATCCAGTCGGCGCTGGAGAGGAACATCTGCTCTTCACCGCCATTGAGGAAGTAGAACACCCGCGTGTGCTCCAGGAAGCGGCCGATGATCGAACGCACGTGGATATTGTGGGACACCCCGGCAATGCCCGGGCGCAGGCAGCACATGCCACGCACCACCAGGTCGATACGCACGCCGGACTGGCTGGCCTTGTACAGCGCGCGGATGATCTTCGGATCGGTCAGCGAGTTGAACTTGGCGATGATGTGCGCCGGCTTGCCGTCGATGGCGAACTGGGTCTCGCGGGCAATCATGTCGAGCATGCCCTTCTTCAGGGTGAACGGCGCATGCAGCAGCTTTTTCATGCGCAGCGTCTTGCCCATGCCGATCAACTGGCTGAACAGTTTGCCGACGTCTTCGCACAGCGCGTCGTCGGAAGTCAGCAAGCTGTAGTCGGTGTAGAGCTTGGCGTTGCCGGCGTGATAGTTACCGGTGCCCAGGTGCGCGTAACGCACGATCTCACCGGCCTCGCGGCGCAGGATCAGCATCATCTTGGCGTGGGTCTTGAAGCCCACCACGCCATAGATCACTACCGCACCGGCCGCTTGCAGGCGGCTGGCCAGTTGCAGGTTGGACTCTTCGTCGAACCGCGCACGCAGCTCGATCACCACCGTGACTTCCTTGCCGTTACGCGCGGCGTCCACCAGCGCATCGACGATTTCCGAGTTGGCACCGCTGCGGTAGAGGGTCTGGCGCACGGCCAGGACATGGGGGTCCTTGGCGGCCTGGCGCAACAGATCGACCACCGGGGTGAACGACTCGAACGGGTGCAGCAGCAGAATGTCTTGCTTGCTGACCACGCTGAAGATGTTTTCGCTGTTTTGCAGCAGTTTCGGAATCTGCGGGGTGAACGGCGTGTATTGCAGCTCCGGATGGCTGTCCAGGCTGGTGATGCTGAACAGGCGCGTCAGGTTCACCGGGCCGTTGACCTGGTACAGCTCGGTCTCGGCCAGGTTGAATTGCTTGAGCAGGTAGTCCGACAAATGTTTGGGGCAGGTATCCGCCACTTCCAGGCGCACCGCGTCACCGTAGCGCCGCGAGAACAGCTCGCCACGCAGGGCGCGGGCCAGGTCTTCGACGTCTTCGGTGTCTACCGCCAGGTCGGCGTTTCGGGTCAGGCGGAACTGGTAGCAACCCTTGACCTTCATGCCCTGGAACAGGTCATCGGCGTGGGCGTGGATCATCGACGAAAGGAATACATAGTTATCGCCAGCCCCCCCGACCTCTTCCGGTACCTTGATGATGCGTGGCAACAGGCGCGGTGCGGGGATGATCGCCAGGCCCGAATCACGGCCGAAGGCATCGATCCCTTCGAGCTCGACGATAAAGTTCAGGCTCTTGTTCACCAGCAGCGGGAACGGGTGCGTCGGGTCCAGGCCAATCGGGGTGATGATCGGCGCGATCTCGTCACGGAAATAGCGACGGACCCAGGTCTTGAGCTTGACGGTCCAGTTGCGGCGACGGATGAAGCGCACTTGGTGCTTTTCCAGCTCCGGCAGCAGGATGTCGTTGAGGATGGCGTATTGGCGATCCACATGGCCATGCACCAGCTCGCTGATGCGCGCCAGGGCCTGGTGCGGCTGCAAGCCGTCGGCGCCGGCCTGCTCACGGGCAAAGGTGATCTGTTTCTTGAGGCCGGCGACACGAATCTCGAAGAACTCGTCCAGGTTGCTGGAGAAGATCAGCAGGAACTTCAAACGCTCCAGCAACGGATAGGACTCATCCAGCGCCTGTTCCAACACGCGGATATTGAATTGCAGTTGCGACAGCTCGCGATGGATGTACAGGCTGCTGTCATCCAGGTTCGGAATCACGATAGGCGGTGCCGCCACCACCGGCTCCGCGACCACGGCAGGCTGCTCAGGCGCAAGCTCCGGCGGGGTTTCGGCGACCTGTTCAACTACCGGGTGCGCATCTTTTACGGCAACTTCTGTGAGTCCTTCGGTATTCATCGAGTGTTCCTGTGAGGGCTATTGTTGCTCTCTAAGCAATTGGGCGGCACGGGCGGCAAAGTAAGTCAGGATGCCATCGGCACCCGCACGTTTAAAGGCGGTAAGGGATTCCAGGATGACGCCTTCACTCAACCAGCCATTTTGAATCGCAGCCATGTGCATGGCGTATTCACCACTGACCTGATAGACAAAGGTCGGCACCTTGAATTCCTCCTTGACCCGATAAAGGATGTCCAGGTACGGCATACCGGGCTTGACCATCACCATATCAGCGCCTTCAGCCAGGTCCGCCGCCACTTCGTGCAGGGCTTCGTGGCTATTGGCCGGGTCCATCTGGTACGAGGCCTTGTTGGCCTTGCCCAGGTTCAACGCCGAGCCGACCGCATCGCGGAACGGGCCGTAGTAGGCGCTGGCGTACTTGGCTGAATAGGCCATGATCCGCACATTGACGTGCCCGGCCAGTTCCAACGCCTCGCGGATCGCCTGGATCCGGCCGTCCATCATGTCTGACGGGGCCACCACCTGGGCGCCTGCAGCGGCATGGGACAGCGCCTGCTTGACCAGTGCGTCGACGGTGATGTCGTTCTGCACATAGCCTTCTTCATCCAGGATGCCATCCTGCCCGTGGGTGGTAAACGGGTCCAGCGCCACGTCAGTAATCACCCCAAGCTCCGGGAAACGCTCGCGCAGGGCGCGGGTCGCACGCTGGGCAATGCCTTCGGGGTTCCAGGCCTCGGCGGCGTCCAGGGACTTGAGCCCGGCGGGCGTGACCGGGAACAGCGCCAGCGCCGGGATCCCCAGTTCAACCCACTGCGCCGCCTCTTGCAGCAGCAGATCAATGGTCAAACGCTCGACACCCGGCATCGACGCCACCGCTTCCCGACGATTTTCACCGTCGAGCACAAACACCGGCAGGATCAGATCATTCACCGTCAGGACGTTTTCACGCACCAGACGACGGGAAAAATCATCACGACGGTTGCGGCGCAGGCGGGTAGCGGGAAACAGGCGTTGGGCGGGGGTAAAGCTCACGGCAGACTCCTGAGCCCGACTTGACGGGCGAGCGTGACAGTTATAAGCGGCCATTATGACGAAGGAATGACAGTTGTGCTTACTCATACGACCGGCATGTGACCTGTAGTCGCATTCATGCTTTCCGTAGGAAATGTTCACTTCGTGACACATCTCGATACTTTCATGAATGTTCACGAAGGCGTAGGCTGCGCGTTCATTTCGCCAGCACCCAGACAATGCTCCAACAATTTCTGAATGACTTTGGCTACTTTGCCCTCTTCCTGGGGACGTTCTTTGAAGGTGAGACCATCCTGGTTCTCGCAGGCTTCCTTGCGTTCCGCGGATACATGGATATCAACGTGGTGGTGGTGGTGGCGTTCTTCGGCAGCTACGCCGGCGACCAGCTCTGGTACTTCATGGGCCGCAAGCATGGGCGCAAATTGTTGGCGCGCAGGCCACGCTGGCAACTGCTGGGCGATCGGGCATTGGAGCATATCCGCCGACACCCCGATATCTGGGTTCTGAGTTTCCGCTTCGTCTATGGCCTGCGCACGGTCATGCCCGTGGCCATTGGCCTGTCCGGCTACCCGCCGGGGCGCTACTTGTTTCTCAACGGTATCGGCGCGGCGATCTGGGCAGCAGCACTGGGCGCGGCGGCCTACCACTTCGGCGCTGTGCTCGAAGGTATGCTGGGCAGCGTCAAGAAATATGAGCTGTGGGTGTTGGGTGCCTTGCTGGTACTCGGCCTGGGCTTGTGGCTGCGCCGGCGCATCCGCAACGCCCGCCTGACCCGGGAAAACTGCGCGACCGAAAAAGCCCGGCTGGCGCAGGAGCAACTGGCCGAGCTGAAAAAGCCCGAGCCTACGACACCCATCGAGTAAGCCGGCCCCTGCAACAGTAGAGGCCGATGACACTGAGCAGGCTATAGCTGGCAAGCCCCGGCCAGCCCAACGCACTGGCCGGCCACAACCCGACCAGCGGCGCCAGCCACACCAGCGGCACATTCAGCCCCAACCGCAGCAACTCGGCCTTCAAGGCCCACGGGCGATTTTCCAGGGCCACGCCCAGGGTAAACAGTCCCAGTGCCATCACACTCCAACCCAGCACCAGCGCAGCCGTCGGCATGCCTTCGCCAACATTCATCAAATAGCTGCCCAACCCCACATACGCGGCAAATTGCAGGGCGATGTAAATCTGCTGGCGCGCGTCCAGGGGCACCTCGAATTTACGGAACTGGCTCAAGTCCGGCTTGGCCAGTGGGTACTTGGCCTTGACGTCCGCCGGGCGCCAGCCGGTGCGCATGAACCAGATGCGCAGTTTGTCCCACCCACTTTCGGTACGCCGGGCATCACTCCACAGCTGGGCATAGAACTGCAGGTTGGCCCACAGCGGATTCCAACTGGCCAGAGGCGTGGTCACGCCAAAGATCACCGGCTCGTTTTCGTCTTCTTCCTGGAACGAGCCAAACAAACGGTCCCAAATAATGAACACCCCGCCGTAGTTGCGATCCATGTAGAGAGCGTTCTGTGCATGGTGGGCCCGATGATTGGACGGGGTGACGAAAAACCACTCGAACCAACCGAGCTTGGGCACATGGCGGGTATGCACCCAGAATTGATACAACAGGTTGAGCGACGCCACGCTGATAAACACCAGCAGCGGCACGCCGACGACAGCCAGTGGCAGATAGAAGATCCAGCTCAGCAAAAAGCCCGTGCTGGTCTGGCGCAAGGCGGTGGTGAGGTTATAGTCCTCGCTCTGGTGATGCACCGAGTGCGCCGCCCACAGAATATTGCGCTCGTGGCCGCAGCGATGCAGCCAGTAGTAGCAGAAGTCGTAGAGGACAAAGGCGAACACCCAGGTCCAGGCGCTCTGGGTTGGCAGCTCGAACAGTGCCAAATGCTTGAGGGCGAAGGCGTAGGTCAGCAGGCCCACGCCTTTGGTCAGCAGCCCAGTGGTGGTGGACAATACACCGGTGCTCAAGCTGTTGATGGCGTCAGCCACCCGGTAGTTGCGCTCGCCGCGCCAACGGTCAGCCAACAGTTCGACCACAATCAAGGCAATGAAAAACGGTACCGCGTAAGGGACGAAGTCCATGGGCCAGTCCGGTCAATTATTGTTACATCAAGGTTAGGCCAGTGACCGGATATCCCAATGGCAATGCGAGACAAATAAGTAGACATTTAACGCCATAAATCAGGAGAAATGCCCATGAGCAAAAAGATTGCAGTGATCCTTTCCGGCTGTGGCGTGTACGACGGCGCTGAAATCCATGAAAGTGTTATCACGCTGCTGCGCCTGGATCAGCGCGGCGCTCAGGTTCAGTGCTTTGCCCCGGACATCGCGCAGCTGCATGTGATCAATCACCTCACGGGCGAAGAAATGCCCGAGTCGCGCAATGTATTGGTGGAGTCGGCGCGCATCGCCCGAGGCGAGGTGAAAGACATTCGCGAGGCCCGCGTGGAAGAGTTCGATGCGCTGGTCGTGCCCGGCGGTTTTGGCGCGGCGAAGAACCTGTCGAACTTTGCCATCGAAGGCGCCGGTTGCAGCGTCAACCCGGACGTACTGGCACTGGCCGAAGCCTTTGCCGAAGCAGGCAAGCCCGTGGGGCTGATCTGCATCTCGCCGGCCCTGGCGGCAAAAATCTACGGCCCTGGCGTGACCTGCACCATCGGCAACGACGCCGACACCGCGGCCGCCCTGGACAAGATGGGTGCCACCCACCAGGAATGCGCGGTAGACGAAATCGTCGAAGACAAGGCGCGCAAGCTGGTGAGCACGCCGGCCTATATGCTGGGCAAAAACATCAGCGAAGTGGCATCGGGGATCAACAAGCTGGTGGACCGGGTGCTGGAGCTGACCCACGAGAGCGACTGAATGGGCGACACCGATTAAAAATGTGGGAGCTGGCTTGTGTGGGAGCCAGCGTCCACACAAGCCAGCTCCCACAACTTGACCGCCAGTACCTTCAGGAAGCCGCCACCCGGCGCTTATCGGCCAACCGGCTGCGGCTGTACAGCACCACAATCGCAATGATCGCCACGGCCTGGGCACTCAACGAATACGCATCGGCATGGATGCCCAGCCAGTCGAAGTCAAAGAACGCCACCGGCCGGGTGCCGAAGATGCCCGCTTCCTGCAACGCCTTCACGCCATGCCCGGCAAATACCACCGACAGCGCGCACAGCAACGCCGCGTTAATCCCGAAGAACAGCGCCAACGGCAGCTTCGCCGAGCCGCGCAGGATGATCCACGCCAAGCCCATCAACAGCACCAGCGCCGTGGCGCCACCGGCCAGTACCGCGTTATGCCCGGCAGGACCGGCTTGCAGCCACAGGGTTTCGTAGAACAGGATCACTTCGAACAGTTCGCGGTACACCGAGAAGAACGCCAGGACCGCAAACCCAAAACGCCCACCACCGCCGACCAGGCTGCTCTTGATGTAGTCCTGCCAGGCGGCCGCGTGGCGTCGGTCGTGCATCCACACCCCGAGCCACAGCACCATCACGCTGGCAAACAGCGCCGTACAGCCTTCGAGCAGTTCACGCTGGGCGCCGCTGACGTCAATCACATACGCCGCCAGGGCCCAGGTCGCCGCACCGGCGACCAACGCCAGGGCCCAACCGACGTTGACACTGCGCACCGCCGATTGCTGGCCGGTGTTACGCAAAAAGGCCAGGATTGCCGCCAGCACCAGAATCGCTTCCAACCCTTCACGCAGCAGAATCAGCAAGCCCGAGATGTAGCTCAACGACCAGCTCAGGCCGTCGCCGCCCAACAGGCCGGCCGCTTCAGTGAGTTTGCCCTTGGCCACGTCCAGGCGCTGCTGGACCTGCTCGATCGGCAAACCATCCTGCAACGACTGCCGATACGCCATCAGGGCTTTCTCGGTGTCCTTGCGCACGTTGGCATCGACGTTGTCCAGGGAGCTTTCCACCAGCTCGAAGCCTTCCAGGTACGCCGCTACCGACAGGTCGTAGGCCTGTTCGTGCTCACCGCTGCGGAACGCTGCCAGGCTCTTGTCCAGGGTGGCAGCGGTGTACTCCAGCAACTGCGCCGGGCCACGCTGGACCTGGGGCGGCTGGGCGCGCTGGGCGCGGAACACCCGGACCGCGTCCGGCCCCTCGGCGGCCAGCACTTCTTCCGGGGTCTGGCGTGCCAGGTCGGCCAGGTTGAAGGATTTTTCGCTTTTCGCGGCGGCCGGGTCGGCAGTAAAGCCGGCGATATAGGTGGCCAGGTCCCAGCGCTGCCGGTCATCCAACTGGTCGGCGAACGACGGCATGTCGGTGCCTTCGACGCCCAGGCCCAGGGTGTTGTAGATACCGTAGAGGCTCAGACGGTCCAGACGCTGGGCATCGCGCAGGTTGGCCGGCGGTGGGGCCATACCGACACCGGCCGGGCCATCGCCCGCACCGGCGTCACCGTGGCACACCGAACAGTGCTGGGCGTACAGCGGCGCACCGCGCGTAGGGTCCGGGGTAATGGCCGGCGCCTGGCTGACCTCATAGGCGGCCGCCAGTTGCGCACCCAGTTGACGCGCCTGGCGCGCTACCGCGTTGCCATCCTGGCGGTTAGTGACAGCGGCCAGCAGCTCATCGACGCCTTTGACCAGGCTCGCACGCTCGGGCTTGTCGGGCAGCTCTACCACCAGCCCCTGCAACACGCCGAGAAACTCCACCTGTTCGCGGTATTCGGAGTCGTCGACCACCTTGCCCGCCTCCACCGTCGGCGGATAGTCAGCGCCAATGTAGTCCAGTAAATGCAGGGCCTGGGGCGCACCCTCTGCGGTAGCAGCCAGCAGATTGAAGCTGCACGACACCAACGCCGGCAGCAACAGCCAGGCGAGAAAACGGGAGGGGGCAGTCATGAATGAATCCCAAATGGAAACAAGAAGTAACACATTGTCGAATGTTAATCGGTTTGACTCAAGACGTTAGTGCTTTGGCCGCTGAAATGACTCGCTCAGGTAGGGGCCAACCCTCAAATAAAGCAGCGGAAAAGCCATTGTTTTGCCAGTAACGAGGCCTATAATGCGCCGCCTTCGTTATCGCGAAACGGCATTTAGGCTCCTCTTTTTATGAGGGATGTGTGGGAAAAGGTTTTTCCTGCACTTGGTTATTTGGCCCGACCAGCCCCTTCGGCCGATTACGCTCAGGGAAGCAGCACCTCAATGGCATCTCGCGTCTTTACCTCCCTTGCCCTCGCGGCACTCACGCTGCTGTCGGGCTGTTCGATGTTCCGCAGCTACGACACTGAACTGCAAGCCACCAACCAGCAGTTGGCCAGCGGCAATGTCGATGGCGCGCTGACCCTGCTGGAGAAGAACAACAGCAGCGAAGACAAAGACCTTCTCTACTACTTCGAAAAAGGCGAGTTGCTGCGGGCCAAGGGCGATCTGACCGGCAGCCAGGCGGCTTGGCACCGGGCAGACCTGGTGGTGTACAAGTGGGAAGAGTCGGTCAGGTTCGACACCGAGCGCTATCTCGCGCAATTCGGTAGCTTCCTGGTCAACGACAAGGTGCGGCGCTACGAAGGGTATGACTATGAAAAAGTCATGCTCACCACCCAGATGGCGTTGAACCTGCTGGCCGTCAATGACTTCGACGGCGCGCGCACCGAAATCAAGAAAACCCACGAACGCGAAGCGGTGATCGCCGAACTGCGGGACAAGGAATACCTCAAGCGCGAAAACGAAGCCGAGCGCCAGGGCGTGGCCACGCAGTTCAAGGATCTGCGCGGCTATCCGGTGGAAAGTCTCGATGCGCCGGACGTGGTGGGCCTGAAGAACAGCTACCAGAGCGCGTTCAGTCATTACCTGGCCGGTTTCATCTACGAAGCCCTGGGCGAAAAGGACCTGGCCGCGCCGGGCTACCGCAAAGCCGCCGAACTGCGCCCCAATACACCGTTGCTGGAACAGGCCCTGCTCGACCTGGATGCCTCCCGCGTGGCAGCTGACGAAAGCGACGTGCTGATCGTAGTGCAGAGCGGCCTGGCGCCGGCCCGCGACTCGATCCGCCTGCCGTTGCCGATCCCTATCGACGGGCATTGGGTGATCACACCGCTGTCGTTCCCGGTGATCAAGCCAGACACTTCGACGGCCACCTTTGCGCAGATCGGCGTCGATGGTCGGCAGCAGAACCTCACGCCCCTCAACAGCACCACTGCAATGTCGCGCCGCGCCCTGCGCGACGACATGCCGGGGATCATCCTGCGTACCACCGTGCGCGCCATCAGCCGCGGCGTGACGCAAAAAAACCTCAACCAGACCAACCCGATGGCCGGCCTGGTGCTGGGCATCGCGTCCGCCGTCACCGAAGGCGCCGATACCCGCACCTGGCGCACCCTGCCGGACCTGACCCAGGTCACGCGCCTGCGCCTCAAGCACGGTGAGCACCAGGTGAGCCTGCCCAATGCCTTGGGCGGCACCCTGGTGACGGTCAAGGCCGAACAACGCCATCAGGTGATCACTTTGCGAGTGGTCGGCAACCAGGTCTTCACCAGCGGCGTGGCCGCCCATGTGGTCGCGAGCAACCCGGCCCAGGCCGTCGCCAGCCTCAAACAACCTTAAGGAGCACGCTATGCGTCATTTCATCCTCGGCGCCCTGGCGCTGATCTTCCTCGCCGGTTGCGCCACCCCGCCGCCGGAACCAGGCAGCGCCGCGAGCAAAGTCGTGGTGATGGGCAAGTTCAAGGGCATCGCCGTCGGCGCCATTCGGGTAGCCCGCGAGAACGGCTTCCTGACGGCCAAGGTGCAACTGAGCAACATCACCAGCAGCAACCAGATGATGTATTACCGCTTCGCCTGGCTGGGCGCCGATGGCTTCCCGGTGGGTGACGAAGAAACCTGGAAAGTGCTGAACCTCTACGCCAACCAGGCCACCTTCCTGCCGGCCATCGCCAACCTGCCCCAGGCCGCCGACTTCCGCCTTGAAGTCAAGACGCCTTGAGCCAGCCCCCTATTCAGTTTTCGAGAGACATTCCCATGTTTGTACGCTTTTCGTTCCTCGCCGTAGTCGCCGTCCTGGCCAGCGGCTGCGCCAACACCTCGCCGGTCATCGGCGGTAAAAATATCAGCTACGGCGACACCAAGGCCGTGGAACTGGTGACCAACGAGTTCGGTTCCACCGACCTGCAGATGATCGCCGAAAGCATGACCCGCTCCCTGGCGCAGTCCGGCATCCTCCAGGGCCGCCCGGTGGTGCAGGTGTATGACGTGAAGAACAAGACCAGCGAGTACATCGACACCCGCGAGATCACCACCTCGATCAAGACCCAACTGATGAAGACCGGCACCGCCCGCTTCGCCAGCGACAACACCGATATGCAAAGCCAGGTCGACCAGCTCAAGCTGCAAAACCAGAGCGGCCTGTACAAGAAATCCACGGTCAGCAAGACCGGCAACATGGTTGCCGCCAAGTACCGCCTGGAAGGCTCCATCAGCTCCATCGTTAAGCGCAGCGCCGACTACAAGGACGTGTTCTACAAGTTCAGCCTGCAGTTGATCGACGTCGAAAGCGGCCTGGCGGAATGGATGGACGAAAAAGAAATCCGCAAGACCACGGAGCGCTAAGCCATGCGTCCATGGATCGGCATCATCGCCCTGCTGTGCAGCGTTGGCGCCTGGGCGGCGCCGAAAATCGCGGTGACGGACCTGGCCTACGAGGCGCGGGTGGAGGAATACATCCACGCCGTCGCGGCGACCAATAACTTCCAGGCCAGCCCGTACAACGCCAGCGGTGCGTCCAGCTACACCGAGTTCGAGAGCCGCAACAGCTACATCGAACAGAGTGAGCTGCGTAAATTCAGCGGCGATATCAAGGGGGAGATTCTCAAGTCGCGCCAGTTCCAGTTGGTCCAGGGCACGCCCTACACCAGCGAGGCCAAGGGCGATGTGTACGACGTGATCAAGCGGATCAAGGCCGGCCACTTCAAGGGCGCCGACTATGTGCTGTTTGGTACTTTGTCGGATATCGACTTCACCCAGGACATCAACGCCCTGGATCGCACCAACAGCTATTCAGCGGTGCTGGGACTGGCGGTCGTGGCGGACTTCAGCCTGATCAACACCCGCACCTATGAAATCACCTCGGCGTTTACCGCCATGGGTGAGGGCCAGGACACCAAGCTGGTGAACAGTCGCGACGTGCGCGTCAGCCTGAGCCGGCCACGGGTGGTGAAGGAAGTGTCGAAAACCTTGGGTGAAGATGTGGCGCGCCAGCTGCAGGAGCAACTGGGCGGTGGCTACCAGGAGCCTGGGCAGCCGGCATTGCGCAACAACCTGCCAAGGGATGAGGCGCCGAAAATCCTGCACTGAAGCTCAATGGCTCGGCTAGCACACATCAATGTGGGAGCTGGCTTGCCTGCGATGCAAGCGCCGCGGTGTCACTGATACACCGCGGCGCTTGCATCGCAGGCAAGCCAGCTCCCACAGTTTTGATTGGACTTGTTCAGTCAGGCCGTGGCGCGATGCAGGCTGGCGAGGAAACCCGCAGCGCCCACGAACAACCCGGCAAACGTGCGGTTCACGCGTTTCTGCTGCTTGGGCGTGCGCAACAGGCGCAGCACCTTCGACGCCAGCCCGGTGTAGCCCGCCATCACGATCATATCCACGCCAATCATGGTCGCACCGAGGATCAGGTACTGAATCAGCAGCGGCGCCTGTGGGTTCACGAACTGCGGCAGCACCGCCAGCATGAACACCAGAGCCTTGGGGTTGCTGGCATTGACCAGGAAACCACGGAACATCATCGCCAGCGGCTTGCCGATCGGGCGGACTGGCCCGTCATCGCTCATGTCCATGGGCAGGGCGCGCCATTGCTTGACGGCCAGGTACACCAGGTACGCCACGCCAAACCATTTGATCGCATAGAACGCGGTTGAGGACGTCGCCAGAACGGCGCCCAGGCCGCCCGCCACCACGGCAATCTGCATCGCCAGGCCCAATTGCAGGCCAATGGCGTTCCAGTAACCGCGCAGGAAACCATATTGCAGGCCGCTGGACATGGAGGCGATGGCGCCCGCGCCGGGGGAGAGACTGATGATCCAACTGGCCAGGAAGAAGGCCAGCCATGTGTCGAGCGCCATTACACACCTCGTAGCAAATTCGTTGTCAGCACTAAGCTAACGCCAAGGACCGAGGGCTGGCTAGAGAATTTTTAAGGTAAAGGGCTGATATCGCTACCGCGCCAGCGGCGTACCGAGCGCTGGAAGAACAGGCTGTTGGGTACTTGCACCACGGCGCTGTCGGTGCCCGCTTCGGCCACTTCGATCAGCGTGGTGTACAGCAGGTTGATCGCGATCACCCGGCCTTTGACGCCGGGCTTGTCGACGGTGTCCACCAGCTCGACCACATCACCCAGGCGAAACGGCCCGACGGTGAAGATCAGGATCGCGCACAGCAGGTTGGACAGCACCGACCACATGGCAAAGAACGCTACCGCCGCGACGGCCACAAAACCCGAGAGCGCGGTCCACAGCACGGTGGCCGAGACCCCCAGGCGTTCGAGGACGAAGATCAGCGCACTGCCCATGATCAGCCAACGCAGGCCACCACGCAGGGGCATCAGCAGTTGCGGCGGAAACGGATAGCGCTCACCCAGGCGCGTCAGGCCCTTGGCGACGAAGCGCTGGGCCAGGTAACCGGCCAGCAGGATCAGCAGGATTTGCACACCGACCCACATCGGTTCGATCCATTGCGCCGGCAGTGGCAGCTGCAAGGCTTCCATCAGGACAGCGCCTCCAACTCCGCTTGCAGGCCTTCCAGCAGTTCGAGGGCTTCCATCCAGGTCTCCTCCAGTTGCCCTTCGCGCACCTTGAGCTTGGCCTGTTCGGCCAGCAGGTCGCGCAGCTCATCCTTGCGGGCCGCTTCGTACACCGCGCTGTCGCCGAGGCTGGTTTCGATCTTGGCCAGGCGTTCGTGGACCTTGCCCAATTCGGCTTCAAGCTTGTCGGCTTCGCGTTTGTGCGGTGCCAACTGCTGGCGCAGGGCCGCAGCAGCCTGGCGCTGGGCTTTTTTGTCGGTCTTGTCCGGGTTGACCGGGGTGTTGCTGACCGGCGCGTTGCGCAGACGGTAGTCGGTCAACCAACGGGCGTAGTCGTCCAGGTCGCCATCAAACTCTTCGACCTTGCCATCGGCCACCAGCAGGAAGTTGTCGGTGGTGCTCTTGAGCAAGTGGCGGTCGTGAGACACCACCAGCACAGCGCCACTGAATTCCTGCAGGGCCATGGTCAGCGCCAGGCGCATTTCCAGGTCCAGGTGGTTGGTCGGTTCGTCGAGCAGCAGCAGGTTGGGACGGTCCCAGGCGATCAGGGCCAGGGCCAGGCGGGCTTTTTCGCCGCCGGAGAAATTCAGCACCGGCTCGTCGATGCGCGCACCACGGAAGTCGAAACCGCCAAGGAAGTCGCGCAGGGTCTGTTCGCGCTCGGTCGGCGCCAGGCGTTGCAGGTGCAACAGCGGGCTGGCCTTGGCGTCGAGGGAGTCCAATTGATGCTGGGCGAAGTAGCCCACCACCAGGTTCTCGCCACGGGTCAGGCGTCCGGCCAGGGGTTGCAGCTCGCCCGACAGGTTCTTGATCAGCGTCGACTTGCCCGCGCCGTTGGGGCCGAGCAAGCCGATGCGCGCGCCCGGGGTGAGCTGCAGCTTGACCTTCTCCAGGATGGTCTTGTCGCCATAACCCAGGCGGGCATCCGAGAGGTCGAGCAAGGGGCTAGAGATTTTCACTGACTCGCGGAACACAAAGTCGAACGGCGAATCGACGTGGGCCGCCGACAGCTCTTCCATGCGCTCCAGGGCCTTGATCCGGCTCTGGGCCTGACGGGCCTTGGTGGCCTGGGCCTTGAACCGGGCGATGTAGCTTTCCATATGCGCACGTTGCGCCTGCTGCTTCTCGAAGGCCTGCTGTTGCTGGGCCAGGCGTTCGGCACGGGCCCGCTCGAACGCGGTGTAGCCGCCGCGATAGAGGGTGATTTTCTTCTGTTCGACATGGGCGATGTTATCGACCACGGCGTCGAGGAAATCCCGGTCGTGGGAGATCAGCAGCAACGTGCCTGGGTAACTCTTGAGGAAATCCTCCAGCCACAGGATTGCATCCAGATCCAGGTGGTTGGTCGGTTCGTCGAGCAGCAACAGGTCCGAGGGGCACATCAGCGCCTGGGCCAGGTTCAGGCGCATGCGCCAGCCACCGGAGAAGTCGGCAACCGGGCGGTCCATCTGTTCGTTGGTGAACCCGAGGCCGGCGAGCATTTTGCGCGCGCGGGCGTCGGCGGTGTAGCCGTCGGCACTGTCGAGTTCCGAGTGCAGGCGGGCCTGGGCGGCACCGTCCTGGGCTTTCTCGGCCTCGGCCAGGTCGTGTTGCACCTGACGCAGACGCAGGTCGCCATCGAGCACGTAGTCGATCGCGATGCGGTCCAGGGTGTCGATCTCCTGGCGCATGTGGGCGATACGCCAGTCGGCTGGCAGCAGGCAGTCCCCGGAATCAGGGGTCAGCTCACCGAGCAACAGGGCGAACAACGTGGATTTGCCGGCGCCATTGGCACCGATCAGGCCGGCTTTGTGACCGGCGTGCAGGGTCAGCTCGGCGTCTTCGAGAAGACGTTGCGGGCCACGCTGTAATGTTAGGCTTTGAAGTCGGATCATAATGGCGGCGGAGTCTACCAGCTTCGTTGGCCGCTGGCTTGGGTGTGAACATGTGCGCTGACCTGTGGAGCTTTGCCCTCTCGACCTACGCCCGTACGGGCGCTGAAGATGCCTGCCTGCGCTTGCAGGAGCAAGGGGCGGATGTGTGTCTGTTGTTGTGCGGGCTGTGGCTGGAACAGCGCGGGGTGGCCCTTGAACCTGGACGCGTGCAGGCGCTGCGAGCAATCGCCGGTCCCTGGCAGGCAGACGTTGTGGAGCCCTTGCGCAGGGTGCGCAAGCAATGGCGCGCCATAGCGCAGCAGGATGTGGGGCTGGGAACGTTGCGCGAGCGGGTCAAGGCCCTGGAACTGGAAGCCGAACAGCAGTTGCTGTTACGTCTGGAAGCGCTGGCACAGGCTTGGCCAACGGGAGAACGCGCCACGCATCAGACATGGCTTGAAGGACTGGCGACCGAAGCCGCCAACCTTGACCACGACGCGCTGCTTCAGCTGCGCGCCGCGGCCACCGGCACTTAGGAAGCGCTGGTTGGGGTGGTGCCTGGTGCTACCGGGGCAGGCGTGCTGCTGGCCGGTGCAGTGGTAGCGGCTGGCGCTGCCGGTGCGGCAGGAGTCGCTGGCTTGGCAGCTGCTGGAGCTGGCGCGGGTTTGGCAGCCGCAGGTTTGGCAACCGGCTTGGCTGCTGGTTTCGCAGCAGCAGGTTTGGCAGCTGGCTTGGCCGCTGGTTTTGCAGCAGCAGGTTTGGCAGCTGGCTTGGCCGCTGGTTTTGCAGCAGCAGGTTTGGCAGCTGGCTTGGCCGCTGGCTTTGCAGCAGCAGTTTTAGCAACTGGCTTGGCGGCTGGTTTCGCAGCAGCAGTTTTAGCAGCTGGCTTGGCGGCTGGTTTCGCAGCAGCAGTTTTAGCAGCTGGCTTGGCGGCTGGTTTCGCAGCAGCAGTTTTAGCAGCTGGCTTGGCGGCTGGTTTTGCAGCAGCAGTTTTAGCAACTGGCTTGGCGGCTGGTTTCGCAGCAGCAGTTTTAGCAACTGGCTTGGCGGCTGGTTTCGCAGCAGCAGCTTTAGCAGGCGCTTTTTTAGCAGCAGGCTTGGCCGCAACTTTGGCCGGCGCCTTGGCCGCAACTGCCTTGGCTGGTGTACGAGTGCTCAACACTTTGGCCACAGCTTCTTTCACACGACCCACGCCCTGCGCCAGTTTCAGGCTCTCTTGGGCATCGCGCTTGAGTTGAAGGATGTAGGTGCGGGTTTCGGATTGACGATCCTTGAGGGCATCGAGCAAGTCCTCAAGTTCTTTGACGGCGCCCTTGGCTTTGGTTTGCGCCTTGGCTTTGCCGGCGGTCGCGGCGTCTTGCAGTTTAGTGCGGGATTTGTGCAGTTTTTCTTGAGCCTTGCCGCGTTGTTTTTCCAGCTTGGCGAGCAATTTCTCTGCATCAGCCAAGGCTTGGGAGCAAGCACTTTCCAAATGTTCGAGCAGGCTGCCCGAGAGTTGTTGGAGCAAGTGCAACGGGGTATTAACAGGCTTCTGTTTGGCCGACATGGTTTACCTCCTGGCTGACGTGGGTGCGGCTCATACTAGCCCTCTGCTCTTACCGCCGCTAGGGCATGTTGACAGTATCGAATGCGTTGCGTTGCACCGCACAAAAATTCTTATTGATATAACGAAAAACCGCTCCGGTTTTTGCCCATCCACACTGGCATAATCCACCGCACTTTCGGCTGGAGAACACCCATGTCGCGTTACCTTTTTTTCATCCTGGGTTTGTCGCTTTCAGTGGCCAACGCAATTGAGCCGACGGCGTCCAAAGACAGCCACGATCTGGCCTACAGCCTGGGCGCCAGCCTAGGCGAACGCCTGCGCCAGGAAGTCCCCGACTTGCAGATCCAGGCCTTGCTCGAAGGTCTCAAACAGGCCTATCAAGGCAAGCCCCTGGCCCTGGATGACGCACGTATCACACAAATTCTTGCCCAGCACGAAGCGCAGGCCAGCGCCGAGGCCCAAGTGCCGCAAAGCGAAAAGGCCCTCACCGCCGAGCAACAATTCATGGCCACGGAAAAAGCCCGGGCCGGCGTGCGCGAATTGGCCGACGGCATCTTGCTCACAGAGTTGGCCGCCGGCAGCGGGAAAAAGCCGGGCGCCCGTGACAGGGTCCAAGTGAAGTACGTGGGGCGATTGCCCGATGGGACGATTTTCGACCAGAGTGCCCAGCCCCAATGGTTTCGCCTGGACAGCGTGATCAGCGGCTGGCAAAGCGCATTGCAACAGATGCCGGTTGGCGCGAAGTGGCGCCTGGTCATTCCATCGGCCCAAGCTTATGGCGCAGACGGTGCGGGTGAGCTGATCGCGCCTTACACGCCACTGGTTTTCGAGATTGAGCTGCTCGCAATCGGTAGCTGAACCCAACGAAAAACGGTGCGCCATGCGCACCGTTTTTTTGTCTTGCCGCTGAGGCTCAAGCCTGGGTTGCAGGCTCTTCCTTGTGGGCGTTGTGCAGCACTTCGATCAGGCAGTCCTCCAGTTCGAAGCGCTCATGGAGCAGGCCGCCCAGCTCTTTGAATTTTTCGGCAACGCACTTGCCTTTGTCGCAAAGGTCGTTAAAGGCCAGGAGTTTTTCGGTGATGACATCAATGCGCGGGTAGATAGTCTCGGCCAAGTCCAGGCCACGCTGGTCGTCGAAGGCCTCGGCCTCCTTGGTCAATTGCTCATAGACCCCGAAGTGACCTGCCGAGACGTAATCCACCAAGACACCACAGAAGTCCTGCAGAGATCCACGGTTCTCAGCCAGCGCTTCGGGCTTCTCACCGAGAGCATCAAAGGCTCGAACCAATTCGTGACGTGCCTTCAACCAGCTGTCGATCAGCTTATGCACACCACCCCAGCGTTCCTGAGCATTCTGACAACTTTCCAACATGATGATCTCTTCCCTTATGGGCGGTGCCGCTTTTGCCCGCGCAACACTTCGAGGATAAAGCGGCACCGGACAACGCCGCATCGAACAAACTGTTTCAATAACGCGTGCGGGCCAGATTATGCCCGCATGACTATGGCTTCAAGGTACGCAGACCAGAAAGTTCATACAAGTGTTTAATCCCATCCTACGAGCCAACAACCCCAATCAGTGCTTCACAAACCGCAAACCCTGACCGGACAACAGGCGTGAAAACTGCGTCCCTCCCAGGATGAGCATGGCAATGAAGAACAGCAGGCTCCATTCCGGGATGCTCAAGTCGAACAACGTCCAGTTGATTTCCACACAGTCGACGGTGCCCTTGAATGCCAGTTGCAGGGCTTGCCCCAGCGTCAGGTTTTCGATCATGTATTCCAGGCTTGGCCAGCAGTTGGGCATCTGGTCAGGCGGGATATTCTGCAACAGCACCTGGCGCACCGCTGTCACTGCGCCGAGCAATGCACAGCCCATGCTCGCCGCCCAATACAGGTAAATGCCCACACGCCTGGGGCCATGGAGCGTCGCTATCAGGTTGATCAGGGTGAACACCGCCAGCAGGCTGCGCTGGATCAGGCACAGGAAACAAGGTCGCAGCAATGCCCCATATTCCAGATAAAAAGACGCGCCCAACGTCAGCACACCGGCCATGAACGCCAGGAAGAACAAGGAGCGTGAGGGGGCCAAAGACATTGTTTATCCGCAACGCAAGAGATAGGTAGTTACGGTAGAGGAAAGACCTTACCCCTTTCAATACGCGCTGGAGCAGACGCTTCCGTGAGATTGCAGGGATATACCGTCAGAAGGTAGGTAACTTTGCGTGGCTCAGTGTGGGAAACCACCTCAGCCCCTGAAACGCCCCTAACCAAGGGGATTTGAAGGGCTGGCTGCCAGATGTTTCCCAGCCAACCCTTCAAAAAATCCTACGTCAAACCCGTGCAGGCACCGGCAGCGGTGAAGCCAGCAGACGGCTATCCAGCAGCCCAAGGCCTTCCTGGAACAGCTGATTACTGCGCTCGGTATCACCCAACTGCGCCAGCAAGCGCGCCAACTCGGCGCAGGCCTCGGGGTTGCGCTGCACTTGCAGGCTGCTTTCCAGATAGTCCCGCGCCTTGCCCCACAAACTGTTTTGCAGGCAAAGCCGACCCAAGGTCAGCAACAGGCTGGCATCCCCCGGGTGATCCTTGAGCCAACCTTCGGCGAATTTCAGCTGGCGTGCCGGATCGCTACCGCGCAACAGGCCATACAACCGGATCAGGTGGCTGTCATAACCGCGCTTGAGCGCCACACGCAACGCCTCTTCGGCCTTGGCATCGGCGCCCAGCTGACGCAACTGCTCGGCATAGGCCAGCACCAGTTGGGGCTCCTGGCGCTGGGCCGAGGTCAACTGCTGCCAGGCCCGCTCAAGGGATTGCAGACCGGCTTCACCGTGCTCTTCACGCTGGACCGCCAGGCTCAGGTTTTCACCCCAGGCCCGGCGCTCCAGATCTGCCAGTTCGGCGGCAGGCAGCACTTTGTCCTTGCGCAGTTCCGGCAACAGGCGGATCACCGAAGACCAGTCACCGCGCTGCTGGTGCAAGCGCTGGAGTTGACGCAATACCTGGGCGTTGTGCGGATGGCGTTCATGCATGGCCTGCAGAGTCACCAGGGCGGCGTCGGTGTCGCCACGGTCCATCTGCAACTGCGCGTGGCTCAAGGCGATGGCCAATTCGGCCTGGGGCTGACGCTCCAGGGCGCGCTCAAGCAGGCCGTCGGACTCTTCATAACGCCCCTGCTCGTTGGCGGCCCGGGCCGCGCCAAGGTAATACAGCAGCGGCTGACGCTCGGCTTCTGCAGCACGGTGCAGGTGTCGCTCGGCGCTGGCCCAGCGGCCTTCCGCCAGGTCCATCTGCCCTTGCTCGATGGCGACCTGCACGCGTCGGCTGCGATTGCGGCGCGACCAGGGATTGACCACGCCACCAGAGGTTGTCACCAGCCCCAGCAGCACCCGCAGCAGATAGATCGCCAGGCCGACGACAAACACCGCCACCAGGGTCGACCACAGGCCAGACTCGTAATGCAGCACATGGGGATAGGTGATCAGCACATAGCCGGTGTGTTTCGAGATGCCTACCGCCAGCGCCAGGGCGAGGGCAATCGCCAGCATCAGGATCACATAGAAACGCTTCATCGGCTTTACTCCTGGGTCGCCGGCTTACCGGCGGAAGCCTTGGCTTCATCGGCAGACAGATGGCGGCGTTCAAGGTAAGCCTGCACCGCAGACAAGCTCGCGGCGAGGTCCGGGGTCACCACCGAGACGGCCTTGGGCTCAAGCTCGGTGATACGCGCCAGCATGGCCTGGCTTTGCGGGTTGTCCTGGTTGAAGTTGTCTTGCAAGACGCTGCGCGCCTCGCCCAACGCACGGGCGTACACCGCCGGTTCGCCATTGAGCGCCGCCCATTGCGCCTGCTCCAGCGCCAGGCTCAGGGCCAGTCGCACCTGGTTCAAGCCTTGGCCTGCCAGCAGCGGGCGGATGTTATCGTCAGGGTTGAAGTCGATCCGGAAGTAGCGGGAGATCTGTTCCCACCACTGGCTCCAGCGACTGTCCGTGTCGGTGCTCGGACGGCCCTGTGGGCTCTCTTGCAGCTGATATTCCGGGGACACGGCGGCCAGTTGCACCACCTGGTCCCGCAGCGCCGCCAGTTGCAGGTACAGCCCGGTACGGTCTGGCTGCTCGACGCTGCGCAAGGCCGCCAAACTCTTGGCCAACTGCTCACGGGCGGCGTAGGAACCGGGATCGCTCTGCTCGCGCAGGATCTCATCGGCGCCCTGCACCAGCGCCTGGGCACTGTTGATATCCTGCAAGGCCGACAGGCGCAGGCTGGCCAGACGCAGCAGATGCTCGGCCTCGGCCAGGCGCCAATCCTTGCGGCTAGCGCCCAGGACGGTTTCCAGACGCTGATTCAAGCGTTGCTGGTCGCCCTGCAATTGCGCCACCAATCGACGGCGTTCTTCCAGCTCATCAGCACCCGGCAATTGCGCCAGGCGCGCGGCCAACTGCTGTTGTGCCTGCTCAATACCCTGGGATTGTTCATCCAGGGTACGCACCTGCCCCAACTGTTGCTGACTGCTCGCTTGCAGGGCCCGGACCTGCCAGAGCCCCCAGCCGCCGGCCGCAACACCGGCGGCACCGAGCAGCAAGGCGAAGACCGCCAGGCCGTTGCCACGGCGCGGCGCAGTGACCGGGGTCTCAACAGGCGCATCAAGCGCGGGCTGAGCTTCATCTTTAGGCAAGGCTGTTTCGCTCACGTGTCCATCCTTTGCGTTATTAGAGAGTGGGAACGGGCTGGCTCCGTAACGCCACTAGCAAAGCCGCGGCACTGGCACCGCGGCAATCCACAACTTTTTCCGCGCCCGCCGCCCGCGCCATTTCGGCGACGCGTGGGCTGGGCACGAACAACGGCAACTGTGCCACGCGTGGCCAATGGGCGCCGGCAAGGCTTTGCAAATGCAAAAAACCCTGCCCACTGCTGACCACCAGGCCGTTCAAGCGTTCCACAGCAATGCGCTGGGCGAGCACATCCGGGTCGTAGGCTGGCAGAAACCGACGATACAACTCCAGATAATCGACACTAGCACCTTGGCCGCGTAAACGCTCAGCCAGCAACTCTCGCCCACCCTGCCCGCGCAGGATCAATACCCGGGCATCGGCAATGGCGACAGCCTCGCGCAACCGGGGCACTTCAAGCAAGGCTTCGCTGTCATCCCCAACCTCGGGGTAGCTCACATCCAGGCCTTGGTCAGCCAGAACCTGGGCCGTTGCTGCGCCGACGCTGAACCACGGCAACGCCGGCACCGCTGGCGCGTACTGATCGAGCAATTGCAGCGCCACGCGCGCGGCCGGCTTGCTTACCACGATCACCGCGCAGTAGCGATCCAGGCCCTGGAAAACCGCCTGATGCTCAGGAGTGATGGGCAAGGGTTCGGTTTCCAGCAACGGCAAGCAGCTGCTGAAGATACCGGCTTCGGACAACGAGGCCGCCAGGGCTGCCGATTCCTCGGCAGGCCGCGTCAGCAGCACACGCCAACCGGTCACTGCGGACCGGCCTCGCCATAGACTTTTTGCAGAATGGCGCCGGCGCCTTTGGCCAGCAATTCTTCGGCAACCTTCACACCCAGGCTGGCGGCCTCGGCTTGTGGCCCGCGAATTTCAGCGGTGAGCAGTAAACCACCGTCGGGATCGCCCACCAGGCCACGCAGCCAGAGGTTGTCACCCTCAAGGACCGCGTAACAGGCGATCGGTACCTGGCAGCCACCGTTGAGGTGCTTGTTCAGGGCGCGTTCGGCGGTGACGCGAATTTCGGTTTGCTGATGATCGAGAGGCTTGAGCAGCGCCTGGATTTCACGGTCTGCGGTACGGCATTCGATACCGACGGCCCCCTGCCCACCGGCCGGCAAGCTGTCTTCGACACTGATGGCCGAAGTGATGCGGTCTTCAAAGCCCAGGCGAATCAGGCCCGCCGCCGCCAGGATGATCGCGTCGTACTCGCCGGCATCCAGCTTGGCCAGGCGGGTATTGACGTTGCCCCGCAGGAAGCGGATCTGCAGGTCCGGGCGACGGGTCAGCAACTGGGCCTGGCGACGCAGGCTGGAAGTCCCGACGATGCTACCCAGGGGGAGCTCATCAAGGGAGGCGTAGGTGTTGGACACGAAGGCATCGCGCGGGTCTTCACGCTCGCAGATGCAATACAGGCCCAGGCCTTCGGGAAAGTCCATCGGTACGTCTTTCATTGAGTGCACGGCGATGTCGGCTTCATTCTCCAAGAGCGCGGTTTCCAGCTCCTTGACGAACAGCCCCTTGCCGCCGATTTTCGACAGTGGCGAGTCGAGCAGCTTGTCGCCGCGACTGACCATGGGCACCAGGGACACCGTAAGGCCCGGATGGGCTTGCTCAAGGCGGGCTTTGACGTATTCGGCCTGCCACAAGGCCAGGGCACTTTTACGGGTGGCGATGCGGATTTCGCGAGAGGACATGGATCAATCCGTACTGAATAGATACGGCAGATAATAACAGCTCAGGCAGAACCGCCTTGATTTGAATCAGCAAGTGCGGGGCCTCCCTGGCCGCGTCACTCCGGGATTCGGGGCATGCAGGTCGCTCAAGCCCTCGGGCTAAAGCTGCTGCATCATTTTGCGCACGCCTGCGACATGGCGTCGGCTGACGATCAACGCATCGCCGTTGAGCCCTTTGAGGAACAACTGGAAATGCCCCAGGGGCGTGCGTTGCAGGCGCTCGATACGCTCGCGGGCCACCAGCGCATTGCGATGGATGCGCACAAAGCGCTCGCCAAATTCGTCTTCCAGGGCCTTGAGCGGCTCATCGAGCAGCACTTCGCCGACCTCGTGGCGCAAGGTCACGTACTTGTGGTCGGCGATAAAATAAATCACCTGGTCCACGGGAATCAGCTCGATGCCCTTGCGGGTCCGCGCGCTGATATGGCTACGCGGGCCGTTGCCACTTTGCGCTGCGGGCTGGGTCAAGGCGCCGAGTTGGGCGCGATTGGGTCGCTCAGCCTTCTTCAAGGCCTTGAGTACCGCATCGGCAGCCACTGGCTTGACCAGGAAGCTGACACCGCTGGCCTCCAGGGCCTGCGAGGGAAACTCCTCTTCACTGGCACAAAGCACCAATGCCGGCGGCGACTCGCGCTCGCTCAAGCGGGCAGCTACCTGCAGGCCATCAAGGCCCGGCATGGCGATATCGAGCAGCACCACATCCGGCTTCAGGCTTTCGATCAAGGCCAATGCCTCGTCGCCACTGCAAGCGCTGGGTTCAAGGACACTGTATCCCTCAAGCTCACTGACCATACGGCTCAGTCGCTCGCGGGCTTGGGGTTCGTCATCAACGATCAGGACATTCATATTGCGCTGGATTCCTGCGTGAGTCTCGCACAAGGATAGCGTAGACAGGTGCGGTGACTTCCGTCACGGCGATCCACGCTAAGACTAGCGCGAGCGGCAAAAAGTGCCCCGAGAGCGACACCAATATTTACCCGGACCTGTTCAATACCGCCCATAACCCGATACCGCAGGGCATCGTCATAGGGTTTGCTGATACACAATATGAACACCCCCTCTACTTTAAGGTTAGCCTGGAGTTCGACCTCATTGCCTGGCATTGGTGCAGTGCACCCCTGTCAGTGCAACTGTAGACGCTCATGAAGACGACATTGCTCAATCGTCAAATATCGTTTCAATAAACATCCTTTGTTTACCTCAGGAACCGGCCGGGTTAAACCCCCGCGTCACTCCCACCTCCAGTCTCATCCCGGACGCGGCAGACGGCAAGGCACTTTGCCATCCAGCAAACAAATAAAAATGCCGACGCGGCGTATCAACGCCTCCATCAGCAACCCTGTTATTATCGGCGGCACACTTTCATGCCTCTTTTAAGCAGATCACGAGCGAATCCATGAGCACCGACAAGACCAACCAGTCCTGGGGCGGCCGCTTCAGTGAGCCCGTCGACGCCTTCGTCGCGCGCTTCACCGCCTCCGTCAATTTCGACCAGCGCCTCTATCGCCACGACATCATGGGCTCCATCGCCCACGCCACCATGCTGGCCAAGGTCGGCGTGCTGACCGATGCCGAGCGCGACAGCATCATTGACGGCCTGACCACGATCCGTGGCGAAATCGAGGCCGGTACCTTCGACTGGCGCGTGGACCTTGAAGACGTGCACATGAATATCGAGGCTCGCCTGACCGACCGCATCGGCGTGACCGGCAAAAAACTGCACACCGGGCGTAGCCGCAACGACCAGGTAGCCACCGATATCCGCCTGTGGCTGCGCGATGAAATCGACTTGATCCTGGCCGAAATCACCCGCCTGCAAACAGGTCTGCTGGAGCAGGCAGAGCGTGAATCGGACACCATCATGCCCGGCTTCACCCACCTGCAAACCGCGCAGCCTGTGACCTTTGGCCACCATCTGCTGGCCTGGTTCGAAATGCTCAGCCGCGACTACGAGCGCCTGGTCGATTGCCGCAAACGCGCCAACCGCATGCCCCTGGGCAGCGCCGCGCTGGCCGGCACCACCTACCCGATCGACCGCGAATACACCGCGCAACTGCTGGGTTTCGACGCCGTGGGCGGCAACTCCCTGGACGGCGTATCGGATCGCGACTTCGCCATCGAGTTCTGCGCCGCCGCCAGCATCGCGATGATGCACTTGTCGCGATTCTCCGAAGAGCTGGTGTTGTGGACCAGCGCGCAGTTCCAGTTCATCGACTTGCCGGATCGTTTCTGCACCGGCAGTTCGATCATGCCGCAAAAGAAAAACCCCGACGTGCCAGAGCTGGTGCGGGGCAAGAGCGGCCGTGTATTCGGCGCGCTGATGGGCCTGCTGACCCTGATGAAAGGCCAGCCTCTGGCCTACAACAAGGACAACCAGGAAGACAAGGAACCGCTGTTCGACGCCGCCGATACCCTGCGCGACTCGCTGCGCGCGTTTGCCGACATGATCCCGGCGATCAAGCCCAAGCACGCCATCATGCGCGAGGCGGCCCTGCGCGGTTTCTCTACCGCCACAGACCTGGCGGACTACCTGGTGCGCCGTGGCCTGCCATTCCGTGACTGCCATGAAATCGTTGGCCATGCGGTGAAATACGGCGTGGATACTGGCAAGGATCTGGCGGAAATGAGCCTGGAAGAGCTGCGCCAGTTCAGCGACCAGATCGAGCAAGACGTGTTTGCGGTACTGACCCTGGAAGGCTCGGTCAATGCTCGCAACCATATCGGCGGCACGGCTCCGGCCCAGGTCAAGGCAGCCGTAGTGCGCGGCCAGGCCCTGCTCGCCAGCCGCTAAAAGCATCGCAGGCAAGCCAGCTCCCACCTTTGACCGGGGCCTTCAATCTACCTCGGTCAACTGTGGGAGCCCGCTTGTGTGGGAGCTGGCTTGCCTGCGATAGCATCACCTTAGTGTCACTGACACACCGAGGTGCCTGCATCGCGGGCAAGCCCAGCTCCCACATTTATTACTTCTTCGCCGCGATCATCGCCATAAAGGCCGGCATCGCCGCGTCCTTGTCCGCCGCCACTCGCTGGGCGTTGGGCAGGTCTTGCAGCGTCTTCAGCAAAGCCTTGGCCTTCGGCAACTCAGCCAGCAGATCCAGGCCGAACAGCTTCCCACCAACCGCGCACGCCAAGTCCACGCTGTACATGAAGTACACATCAGCAAGCGTAAAACGCTCCCCTGCCACATACGGCGCAAACTTGCCGTGCCGCCCCAGCGAAGCAACCCCTAACAGCAACTCGGCCTTGGCCTTGTCCTTGATCGCCTGCGGTACCGGCATGCCAAAGAACGCCTCGCCATAGCAAGCCCGGGCCGGCAGTTCGATGTACAACTCGATTTCCCTGCACAACGCCAATACCTGGGCACGCTGGAACGCATCGCCTGGCAGCAGGGCCGGGCCCGATTGCGTCTGTTCGAGGTACTCGAGAATCACGCTGGTTTCGTTGATAAAGCCGTTTTCCACCTTCAGCACCGGCACCTTGCCGCGCGGGCTCACCGCCAGGGCTTCAGGGGTTTGCCCGGCATAAAACGCCACTTCCTCGAAGGGCAGGCCCTTTTCCAGGAGCGCCAGCTTGACCATGTTGTAGTAGTTACTGACCGAAAATCCGTAGAGCTTGAGCATCACAAAGCCTCCAGGCCGTGCAGGGGTTGGCTGGGTAGGTTATAGAACGTGACGCGCCACCTGACCAGCAGCATCACCGGGCTGAATGGAGGTAGACTGGCGCCCTTTCCTGACAGGAGGCAGCCATGAGCGAGCCAACCGATATCGACAACGACGACGAAGAGTTCGCCGAATCCACCTTGACCCAAGCGATCGAAAACCAGATCGAAAGCGATAACCCGCCGGCGGCCAAGGCCACATTCAACAAGCTGACCCTGGTGGGCTACGAGCGCGAAGACATCCTGAACCTGATGGCTCATGTGCTGGCCGTGGAAATCGACGCGATGCTGGAAGAAGACCGGCCGTTCAACACCGACTGGTATGAAACCGCCCTGCGCGCCCTGCCAGAGCTGCCGCCGGAAAACCAGTAACCCTGCCCTTGCTCGCGAAAAACCTGAGCGCGCCGCGTTTCTCCAGCTGCCCCGGGTCAACGTTAACGCTTTTCGCGAGCAAGCTCGCTCCTCCACACTGGACAGTTCGCCCAAGTACGTTCACCTTAGGGGCTGCTAGCGTCTGACAATTCCTAGAACGTCTGGAGTCCTTATGTCGTATACCCCTGAGTTGGTTGCCGAACTGGAAATCCTTGCACTTTTCAACCTGGGCAGTTCCCAGGAAGGTCTGAAAGTCCATCAGACCGCTGCTCCCACTGCCATTGCTGCGGCCAAACGCCTGTTCGAGAAAAAACTGATCGACCAGCCAGATGGCGGCTACCTGACCAGTCTGGGCCGCGACGCAGCAGAACAAGCGCAAACACTGCTGACGATCCTGACCACCGCTACCACCAAAGAAGCCGCCTGACCTACCGTATCGCCCACGGAATCCTCTGTTCACGGATTCCGCGGGCACTTCTGCGCCGACGATAAAATTCTGGCGCCAAAAACAAATTCCCCTTAAACCTCCTACGATTCTGTCTGTAAACTCCTACACGGCCGCCCACGCCGGGCCTGCGAGCCGTTGAGTTCGACATGACCAGTACCCATGAAATCCGCCCTGACTTGGATGAAGGCATTGACCGCAAGGTACTGGCCCAACTGCGCTCGCGTTTCCTCACCCTCAATGCCGGCCGCATGGCCCGGGCTGTCGAAGGCCTGACGCCGCGCCAGCAAAGCGTGCTGGCACTGCTGCCGCTGTTTTTCCATGTCAATCACCCCTTGTTGCCTGGTTATGTCTCGGGCAGCACGCCGGCCGGTTTGTCGAATTTTGAACCGGATGCCCAGGTCCTGGCCGAAGCCCAGCGCCTGACCCGCTCGTTTTCCTACAAGCCACGCCACGGCAACCCGCCCACCCCGATCCACGGCCTGTTCCTGATGGGCAGCCTTGGCACACTGGCCCAGGCCGACCAGAGTGATATGGACGTGTGGGTCTGCCACGCCGCAGAGGTAAACGAGGCCGAGCTGGTCGAATTGCGCAAAAAGTGCCAGTTGCTGGAGGCCTGGGCCCTGAGCATGGGCGCCGAGGCGCATTTTTTCCTGATCGAACCCAGCCGTTTTGCTCAGGGCGGTCGCGATACCCAGCTCAGCTCAGATGACTGCGGCACCAGCCAGCACTATCTGTTGCTCGATGAGTTCTACCGCACCGCCATCTGGCTGGCCGGGCGCACGCCAATCTGGTGGCTGGTGCCAGTCTACGAAGAAGCGCGCTACGCCGAATTTACCCACGCGCTGATTTCCAAACGTTTTATCCGCGCCGACGAAACCCTCGACCTCGGGCACCTGGCCCATATCCCGCCGGGAGAATTTATCGGCGCCGGCCTGTGGCAGTTGTTCAAGGGTATCGAGTCACCCTACAAGTCGGTGCTCAAGCTGTTGCTCACCGAGGTGTATGCCAGCGAGCACCCCAAGGTGCAGTGCCTGAGCCTGCGTTTCAAACGCGCGGTGTTCGCCAACCAACTGGACCTGGATGAGCTGGACCCGTATATCGTGGTCTACCGTCGCATCGAGGAATACCTGCGCGGACGCAACGAACCCGAGCGCCTGGAACTGGTGCGGCGCAGCCTGTACCTGAAGGTCAACCGCAAGCGCACCACCAGCTGGCAACGCGCGCTGCTGGAGCGCCTGGCCCACGAATGGGGCTGGGACCAGCGGCAACTGGCCCTGCTCGACAGCCGCAGCCAGTGGAAAGTGCGACAGGTCGCGTCCGAACGCCGCGCCCTGGTCAATGAGCTCAATTACAGCTATCGCTTCCTGACCCAATTCGCCCGCACCGAACAGACCGTGAGCCTGATCAACAAGCGCGACCTCAATGTGCTGGGCCGGCGCCTGTACGCCGCCTTTGAACGCAAGGCCGGCAAGGTCGAGTTCATCAACCCGGGGATTGCCCCGGACCTGGCCGAAGACACCCTCACCCTGGTCCACTCGCCCAATCGCAAGGAGCCGGGCCAGTACCATTGGGGCCTGTACAACGGCAGCCTGACCGCCCTGGAATGGGAGCACTTTGCGCCGATCAAACGCAGCCGCGACCTGCTGGAGATGCTCACCTGGTGCCATCGCAACGGCGTGATCGACAGCAGCACGCGCCTGGCCCTGCATCCGGGCACCAGCGATTTGAGCGAATTCGAGCTGTTCAATCTGCTGGGCAGCCTGCAACAGACCGTCGCCCTGCCCCTGGCCACGGTGGATGAGGAACGCCTGCTGCGTACGGCGATACCCGAGGAGGTGCTGTTGCTGGTCAACGTCGGCGTCGACCCGCTCAAGCACCACCGTGACTTGAATATCCTGATGACCACCGAGCGCACCGACTCCCTGAGTTACGCCGGCGTCAGGGAAAACCTGGTGTTGACCCTGGACCAGGTGACACTCAACAGCTGGAACGAGGTAATGGTCAGCCGTTACGAGGGCCCTCACGCCCTGCTCGATTGCCTGCGCGATTACCTGAATCAGTTACCACACGACCAACTGCCACGGCTGCGGGTGCGCTGTTTCTGCCATAACCGTGCGCAGTTCATTGCCCAGCGTGTGGAAGAGATTTTCGATACCGCGCAAAACCTGATGCTCAGCCAGCTCAACCACCGCTATCTGATCCAGGTGCAGCAGCACTATCACGTCATGGAACTGGCGCCGGGGCAGGCCAATCATGTGTCCCTGGCCAGCGAGCAGGCGCTGGTGGAATACCTCAGCGAAGAACTGGCCAGCTACAGCCCGTTGCACCTGGATGCCATGGCCCTGGAAGACCACGATCTGGCGGCGCTGCTACCGATGGGCCAGGCGGATTGTGTGCAGGTGTTCTACCGCATCAATGACGGTTTTGCCGAGCTGTACGTGCTCGACGAATTCAACGCCCTCTGGCAACAGCGCCTGCCGTTTCATGATGAGCAAAGCTTGCTCGCCCCTTTGCAGCGCTTCCTGCAGTCGGTCATCTATCGTCGGGACGCGCTGTCACCGCTGGACCCGCAGCAGCCACTGGGGGCCGTGCAAACGCTGTATTACCAGCTGTTGCCATCGGCAAGCGGTCGGGCCCGTCGGGTCGAGCCACGACCGGCACCCCAGGTCCAGGCCAACAAACCGTTCTACGACGTGCAGGCGATTATCGGCAAGGGCGCGCCAGGCCAGGTGGGGATTACCCTGTACTGCAATCAGCGGGAGTTTTGTGAACTGGAATTTGGCGACCAGCTGTTTGCAGTGGTCGCCCAGGAGATCGTCGGGCAGCGTCGGGAAACCGAGCGCTATCGTTGCTACATCACCGACCTGGACCTGTCCGGGCTACTCGGTGATGTTCAAAGCCCAAGCAATCTCTACCTGCGCTACAAGGCCGAGTTGGAGCAGGCGCTCAACCAGGCCTTGAATCAGGTCTAGAGCGTGAATGCGCCGCCGTCTTTAGGCTGGCCTTCGACACTCAGCAGCTCAAGCTTGAGGGTCTTGCCACCTGGAGCGGGCCAGTCGATGTGCTGGCCAACCTGCAGGCCCAGCAGCGCACTGCCCACAGGGGCGAGGATCGAGATCTTGCCTTCGTCGGCATTCGCGTCCTTGGGGTAGACCAGGGTCAGGTGATAGTCCTTGCCGCTGCTTTGCTCGCGGCAATGCACGCTGGAGTTCATGGTCACGACACCGGCAGGCACTTCATCGTGACCAACCACGTCTTCAGCGCGGTCAAGTTCGGCTTGCAGGGCGATGACGCCTGGCAGTTTATCGTCCATACGGTCGATCAGTTGCTCAAGACGTTGCACATCGAGACGGGTGAGGATGATGGAAGGTGCAGTCATGATTGCGGCAGACTCCTTTTTTTCTGCACAAAAAAGCAAAACCCCGCCAATAAACGGCGGGGTTCTCACGGACCTCGATGAGTTGAGGTGTACCCGGACACTACCACAGCACACCAAATAAACAAGATGGGCTGGTCTGAAGGTCAGGCACCGGCCTTGCGTTGCTCGGCCTGTGCGACGATCACGCGGCGCCGCTGATCGTCGGCGGAACGCCATTCCCGGATGTCTTCCACGTGTCGGAAGCAGCCAAGGCAGACTTTCTGCTCATCCAGCCGACACAAACTGATACAAGGTGACGGCACTGCCGGGCTGACATTGCTGAACAGCGGCTTGGGCGGACGGGCGGGTGTGGGCTGGGTCACGATCAAATCTCGTCGAAATCCAGCTCGACGCCGGCCTGTTCCTGAGTGATGCGTGCAAGCATTTCGCTCAGCAGCTCATCGCTGGTGTCGTGGGACCAGCGTTTTTCTTCTTCGTCATAGTCGAAGTGAAAACCTCCGGAACGTGCCGCCAGCCACAACTGACGCAGCGGCTCCTGGCGGCTGAAGATCAATTGGCTGCCGTTCTCGAACTTGACGGTCAGCACGCCGGCAGAATTTTCCAGATCCACATCCAGGCCACTCTCGTCGAAAATATCCTCCAGCGCTTGCTGGGTCGCATCGACCAGGTCGTGAAAGCGGGCTTCGGTCAAACTCATGGTGGGAACCTCAAAAAGTGTCTACTCACGCTCAAGCGCCGCACGATACGGAGGCGCCATCATGATTGCAAAGAATACCGATTTCGTTCCCATCAGCCGCGAGAAATATCCCAAATTAATGTAGGCCACTTCACGACATACTCGGCAAAGCCCCGCCGGACGGGTGTCCCGGCACATAGGCAAGCTGGCGGGTGGTCGGTATACTCGGGCGCAATTAATGCATATTCAAGGATTTAGCCATGAAGCGCCTGATCTCTTCCCTTGCTGCGCTCGTCGCGGTCGCTTGCCTCGTCAGTGCCTGTGGTCAAAAAGGCCCGTTGTACCTGCCCGATGACAGCAAAGACCCGAATGAACAGGCGCAAACGTCGCAATCCAAAGCGCACAAGCACGACACCTACTAAGGGAATTTCATGGACGCTTTTAACTACCGGAACGGCGAGCTGTTCGCGGAAGGCGTGGCGCTGTCCGCGATTGCCGAACGCTTCGGCACCCCGACCTATGTGTACTCGCGAGCGCATATCGAAGCGCAATACCGCACCTTTGCCGATGCACTGGAGGGCACGCCAAGCCTGGTGTGCTATGCAGTAAAAGCCAACTCCAACCTGGGTGTACTCAATGTCCTGGCGCGCCTGGGCGCTGGTTTTGACATCGTGTCCCGTGGCGAGCTGGAGCGTGTACTGGCCGCAGGCGGCAAGGCTGACAAAATCGTGTTCTCCGGGGTCGGCAAGACCCGCGAAGACATGCGCCGCGCCCTGGAAATCGGCGTGCATTGCTTCAACGTCGAGTCCACCGACGAGCTGGAGCGCCTGCAAGTGGTGGCCGCCGAGATGGGCGTGCGTGCGCCGATCTCCCTGCGCGTCAACCCGGATGTCGATGCCGGTACCCACCCGTACATTTCCACCGGTCTCAAAGAGAACAAGTTCGGCATCGCGATTGCCGACGCCGAAGACGTGTATATCCGCGCCGCCCAACTGCCAAACCTGGAAGTACTGGGTGTGGACTGCCATATCGGTTCGCAACTGACCAGTCTGCCCCCCTTCCTCGATGCCCTCGACCGCCTACTGGCGCTGATCGACCGCCTCGGCGAGTGCGGCATCTACCTGCACCACATTGATCTGGGCGGTGGCGTGGGCGTGCGTTATCGCGACGAAGAGCCGCCGCTGGTGGCCGACTACGTCAAGGCCGTACGCGAGCGCACCGAAGGCCGCGACCTGAAGCTGATATTCGAGCCGGGCCGCTACATCGTTGCCAATGCAGGCGTACTGCTGACCCAGGTCGAGTACCTCAAGCACACCGAACACAAGGATTTCGCCATCGTCGATGCGGCGATGAACGACCTGATCCGCCCGGCGCTGTACCAGGCCTGGATGGATGTCAGCGCCGTGCGCCCGCGCGACAGCGCCCCGCGCACCTATGACATCGTCGGCCCGATTTGTGAAACCAGCGACTTCCTGGCCAAGGACCGTGAACTGGCCCTGGCAGAAGGCGATCTGCTGGCCGTGCATTCGGCCGGTGCCTACGGGTTTGTCATGAGCTCCAACTACAACACCCGCGGGCGTACCGCCGAAGTGTTGGTGGACGGTGATCAAGCGTTTGAAGTGCGTCGCCGCGAGACGGTAGCCGAGTTGTTTGCTGGCGAAAGCCTGCTGCCGGAGTAAGCCATGCTGCTGCGTTTTACCAAGATGCACGGCCTGGGCAATGACTTTATGGTCCTTGACCTGGTCAGCCAGCACGCGCATATCCTGCCCAAGCACGCCAAGCTGTGGGGCGACCGCCATACCGGCATCGGCTTCGATCAGTTGCTGATCGTCGAGGCGCCAAGCAATCCGGAGGTGGATTTCCGTTACCGGATCTTCAACTCCGACGGTTCCGAAGTGGAACAGTGCGGCAACGGTGCGCGCTGCTTCGCCCGGTTCGTGCTGGACAAGCGCCTGACCGCCAAACGGCAGATTCGCGTCGAGACCAAAAGCGGCATTATCGAGCTGGATATCCGCAGCGACGGCCAGATCAGCGTCGACATGGGCGCCCCGCGCCTGGTGCCGGCCGATATTCCGTTCCAGGCTGAGGCCCAGGCCTTGAGTTATCCACTGGATGTCGACGGCACTGTGGTCGAGGTGGCCGCTGTGTCCATGGGCAACCCCCATGCGGTGCTGCGGGTCAACGACATCAACAATGCGCCGGTGCATGAACTGGGACCGAAGATCGAACATCACCCGCGCTTTCCGGCGCGGGTCAACGTCGGCTTCCTGCAGGTCATCGACCGCTCCCGTGCGCAATTGCGCGTGTGGGAACGCGGCGCCGGGGAAACCCAGGCTTGTGGCACCGGCGCTTGCGCCGCCGCCGTGGCTGCGATCAGCCAGGGCTGGATGGATTCGCCCCTGTTGATCGACCTGCCCGGCGGACGCCTGTCCATCGAATGGGCAGGCCCAGGCCAACCGGTGAAGATGACCGGCCCGGCATCCCGTGTATACGAAGGACAGGTCCGTCTATGAGAGCGACTCGCCAATGACCGATAAGCCCCAGGCACCCGCCAAGCAGCCCGAAGGATCCCCTTGCGAAAGCCTGGAGGCAGCGGCCGTCGCCGCTTACCTGGAGGCTAACCCGGACTTCTTCGTCGAACACGACGAACTGCTGCCGGCCCTGCGCATCCCTCACCAGCGCGGCGATACCGTGTCGCTGGTGGAGCGGCAGATGAAGATCCTGCGCGAGCGCAATATCGAAATGCGCCATCGGCTCTCACAGTTGATGGACGTGGCCCGCGACAACGACCGCCTGTTCGACAAGACCCGCCGCCTGATCCTGGCACTGCTGGATGCCGCCAGCCTGGAAGACCTGACCATTGCCGTCGAAGACAGCCTGCGCCAGGACTTCCAGGTGCCGTTTGTCAGCCTGATCCTGTTCAGTGACAACCCGATGCCGGTCGGGCGCTGGGTCAAGGGCAGCGAAGCGCAGACCGCCATTGGCGGCCTGTTGTCGGAAGGCAAGACCATCAGCGGCACCCTGCGCGAGCATGAACTGGACTTCCTGTTTGGCGAGGACCAGCGCGTGCAGATCGGCTCGACTGCCGTGGTCGCCCTCAACCATCAAGGCCTGCATGGCGTCCTGGCCATTGCCAGCCGTGATCCGCAGCACTACAAGAGCACGGTAGGCACGCTGTTTTTGACCTACATTGCTGAAGTGTTGAGCCGCAGCCTGCCGCGCTTTACCACTGCCCTGCGCGCGGTGCGCTAGCCATGGAACGGCAACTGGACGCCTACTGCGCTCACCTGCGCAGCGAGCGCCAGGTGTCTCCCCATACGCTGGAAGCCTACCGACGGGACTTGAACAAGGTCCTGGCGTTCTGCCAGAAACACCAGATCAGCAGCTGGAAGGCCCTTGATATCCAGGGCCTGCGCAGCCTGATTGCACGCCTGCACCAGCAGGGCCAATCCTCCCGCAGCCTGGCGCGCCTGCTGTCGGCGGTACGTGGTCTGTATCACTACCTCAACCGCGAAGGCCTGTGCGATCACGACCCGGCCAACGGCCTGGCGCCGCCCAAGGGTGAGCGCCGCCTGCCCAAGACCCTGGATGCCGACCGCACCCTGCAATTGCTCGATGGCGCGGTCGAAGATGACTTCCTGGCGCACCGCGACCAGGCGATCCTGGAGCTGTTCTATTCCTCGGGCCTGCGCCTGTCGGAGCTGACCAGCCTCAACCTCGAGCAACTGGACCTGGCCGACGGCCTGGTGCAAGTGCATGGCAAAGGCAGCAAGACCCGCGTGCTGCCCATCGGCAAAAAGGCCCGCGACGCCCTGCTGGTGTGGCTGCCCCTGCGAGCCCTGAGCAATCCGCCGGACGACGCGGTGTTTGTCAGCCAGCAAGGCCGACGCCTCGGGCCACGGGCCATTCAGTTGCGGGTCAAGGCCGCCGGCGAGCGGGAGCTGGGGCAGAACCTGCATCCGCACATGCTCCGGCACTCCTTTGCCAGCCACCTGCTGGAATCGTCACAAGACTTGCGCGCCGTGCAGGAACTGCTCGGCCACTCGGATATCAAGACCACCCAGATCTACACCCACCTGGACTTCCAGCACCTGGCAACGGTGTACGACAGCGCCCATCCCAGGGCCAAACGTGTTAAAGGCGGCGACTCATGAGCATCAAGCTAATCACCTTCGACCTGGACGACACCCTGTGGGACAACGTCCCCGTCATCATCAGCGCCGAAGCGTCGATGCGCGAATGGCTGGCGACCCATGCGTCCAAGGTCGGCGACCTGCCCCTGGAGCATTTCGCCAGCCTGCGCCAGCAGGTGCTGCAACGTCATCCCGAGCTCAAACACCGGATCAGTGTGCTGCGCCAGCGGGTGCTGATGCACGCCTTTGAAGAGGCCGGTTATCCACAGCCGCAAGCCACGGAGATGGCCGATGTGTGTTTTGAAGCGTTCATTCATGCGCGGCACCAGCTCACCGTCTTCCCCGAAGCCGAGCCGATGCTGCAAGCCCTGCGCCAGCACTTTCTGCTGGGGGTGATCACCAATGGCAATGCCGATGTGCAGCGCGTAGGCCTGGCGGATTACTTCCACTTTGCCCTGAGGGCCGAGGATATCGGCATCGCCAAGCCGGATGCGCGCTTGTTTCAAGAGGCGTTGCAGCGGGGCGGGGTGGATGCCAGTGCGGCGGTGCATATTGGCGATCACCCTGGCGATGACATCGCCGGGGCACAGCAGGCGGGGTTGCGAGCCGTGTGGTTCAACCCGACCGGCAAGGTTTGGGAAGGTGAGGCATTGCCGGATGCGCAGATTCGCAGCCTGACCGAGCTACCGGAGCTGCTCCACAGCTGGAAATAACGCGGCTGCGATACCACTGGAAATCCAAGGTGGGAGCCTGCTGGAGTTTATTCCAGGCATGAAAAAACCCGCAGCGACGGCGGGCTTTTTCAGCAAGCAAGTAACCGGCCTCAGATAGGCCGACTGCCGTACTTGTTATCCGGCTTCTTCGGTGGATCTGCCACCACGTTGGCCTCGACTTCCTGCACTTTACCGCCTTTGGCGAGGAACTCTTCCATCGCACGGGCCAGCGCATCGCGCTCTTTGTTCTTGGCCTCGACGCTCGGCAGTTCGTCTACCGAAACAGCAGCCTTGGCCTTGCCTTTGGCGGCCGGAACAGGTGCATCATCGCCACCGTCATCGTCAGCAACGTCTTCCGCTACCGCTTCAAGGCCTTCTTCGGTGTCGTCTTCGTCACCTACTTCCAGTTCGTCGTTTTCCAGATCATCGTCGCTCATGTTCTACCTCATGACTTGCGAAAAGCAGATTAGTTATAGCCCAGCTTCACCATCTGTCGAAGGCTGCCGGAAAAAAATCAACGTCCACCGGATAACCAGTGGCTTATGCCCCATCACCGTGCAGGTGGCGAGGACTTTACGAGCACCGCCATGATCAGGGTGCTCGTCCAGATAAACGCGTTGCCATGTGCCCATTGCCAAGTGGCCGGCCTTGACCGGCAAACTCAGTTGGCGACCCGATAGGCTGCCCTTGAAATGACCCGGGGCTTGGCCCGCTGGGTAATCAGGGTCTGTCGCCATATACAGTTCTGCGCCCATCGGCGCGCATTCTAGCGCGCTCTGGGAAAAAACAAAGTGCCGAATACGCCTACATGCCTGTAAGACATTCGCACACTGAAAAGTACCGTGTGGATCCAATCACAAACTCGGCACAAAAATGCTCACGCGCCTTCACCACAGGCAAATACCAGACAAAAAAATGCCCGGCAAGCCGGGCATGTTTTTTTTCATACGTTCTTACAAGTTGTAGCCACGTTCGTTGTGCTCCGCCAGGTCCAGGCCAACGGCCTCTTCCTCTTCGGTCACACGCAGGCCGATGGTCAAGTCCAGCACCTTGAGAATCACGTAGGTCACGATACCGGTGTAGATCACGGTAAAGCCTACGCCCTTGGCCTGGATCCAGACCTGTGCGGCAATGTCGGTCACGGTGCCGAAGCCACCCAGGATCGGCGCCGCGAATACGCCGGTGAGAATCGCCCCGACAATCCCGCCCACACCGTGCACACCGAAGGCATCCAGGGAGTCATCGTAGCCCAGCTTGCGCTTGAGGCTGGTGGCGCAGAAGAAGCAGATCACGCCAGACGCCAGGCCGATCACCAGGGCGCCCATCGGGCCCACGGTACCGGCGGCCGGGGTAACGGCCACCAGGCCGGCTACCACACCCGAGGCAATGCCCAGGGCGCTTGGCTTGCCGTGGGTGATCCACTCGGCGAACATCCAGCCCAGTGCCGCAGCAGCAGTGGCGATCTGAGTCACCAGCATCGCCATGCCGGCCGTGCCGTTGGCCGCAGCAGCGGAGCCGGCGTTGAAGCCGAACCAGCCGATCCACAGCATCGCCGCGCCGATCAGGGTGTAGCCCAGGTTGTGCGGGGCCATTGGGGTGGTCGGGTAGCCTTTACGCTTGCCGAGCACGATGCACGCCACCAGGCCAGCCACACCGGCGTTGATGTGCACCACGGTGCCGCCAGCGAAGTCCAGCACGCCCCAGTCCCACATCAGGCCGCCGTTGCCGCTCCAGACCATGTGCGCGATCGGCGCATAGACCAGGGTGAACCAGATGGCCATGAACAGCAGCATGGCGGAGAACTTCATGCGCTCGGCGAACGCACCGACAATCAGCGCCGGGGTGATGATCGCGAAGGTCATCTGGAAGGTGATGAACACCGCTTCCGGGAACAGCGCCGCAGGCCCAGTGATGCTGGACGGTGTGACACCCGCCAGGAACGCCTTGCCCATGCCGCCGAAGAACGAGTTGAAGTTAACGACGCCCTGTTCCATGCCCGTGGTGTCGAACGCGATGCTGTAGCCGTAGACGACCCACAGGATGCTGATCAGACCAGTAATGGCGAAGCACTGCATCATCACAGAAAGAATGTTTTTGGAGCGGACCATGCCGCCGTAGAACAGCGCCAGGCCAGGGATGGTCATGAACAGCACCAGTGCGGTGGCTGTCAGCATCCAGGCAGTGTCGCCGGAATTGAGGACTGGAGCCGCCACTTCGTCTGCCGCCATGGCCAGGCTGGGCATTACGATGGACAACAGGGCTCCTAGCCCTGCGAATTTACGCAGAGTCATATTGTTTTCTCCTGGGGCGTTGGGGTTTGGCGGCTTAGATTGCGTCGGTATCGGTTTCGCCGGTACGGATGCGAATAGCCTGTTCCAGATTGACCACGAAGATCTTGCCGTCACCGATCTTGCCGGTGTTGGCTGCCTTGGTTATCGCCTCGATAACCCGATCAAGATCCTTGTCGTCAATGGCGACATCAATCTTCACCTTCGGCAGGAAATCGACTACGTATTCCGCGCCGCGATACAGCTCGGTATGACCCTTCTGCCGACCGAAGCCTTTGACCTCAGTGACGGTAATGCCCTGCACGCCGATCTCGGACAGTGACTCGCGTACATCGTCCAACTTGAACGGCTTGATGATGGCAGTGACTAGCTTCATGAAAACTCTCTCCCGAATTGGTGGACTTGCCCCAGGAAAACAAACCCGTCTCAAGTCTAAGCGCAGTGCCTGGCTTTGTAACGCATCGTCGCCTCGGCAAATGCCTTTGCGACGCCAGCTAACCGTTGGTGACGAAACATGTACCCTGGTCCGTCAGCGCACTGCATTCGTCACAGCGACTGCATCAGTGCATGGGTCATGATCGTCTAAGCAGAAACCTTGCCAGCTCCGTAAAACTCACTGAAATCAATCCGTTGCCCGTCTACGCCCACCAATGGGCCGGTGCAGCAGCCTGGATACGCACAAAAACAGTGCATCCGCATTCAGCCCAGTGCGCGAAAAGCGTGCGCAGACCACGCTGAAAAGACTATAGGCGCTGCGTGATACACTGCCGGCCAACTGTTTTCCGGAATGTTTCCCATGCTCGCGCCCAAAGACCTCCTCGACGCCCTGAGCGGCCACGCCTCTCGCCTGTTCAGCGGCGAAACCCCGCTGCCCCGCAATGAAATCGAAAGCCAGTTCAAGGCGCTGCTGCAAAGCGGGTTCAGCAAGCTGGACCTGGTCAGCCGTGAGGAGTTCGACAGCCAGATGGTAGTCCTGGCCCGCACCCGTGCGCGGCTGGAGAGCCTGGAGGCGAAGGTGGCGGAGTTGGAAGCGCGGCTGAATCCACCTCAGGAATAACCACCGCGTCCCCTCTTGGAGCCGGCTTGCCGGCTCCTGCAATGACAGCGCCTGGATACGTTCTGTAAAACCTGCACACAGCGCCTCACCCTCCCTCGTCTACCCTTGAAAAACCGCAGCACGCGGCCCTCCCTTTCAAGGAACGAGCATGTCCCTCGCCATCGTCCACAGCCGCGCCCAGATCGGCGTCGAAGCCCCCGCCGTCACTGTCGAAGTGCATATGGCCAATGGCTTGCCGTCCCTGACCCTGGTGGGCCTGCCGGAGACCGCGGTCAAGGAGAGCAAGGACCGGGTGCGCAGCGCCATTCTCAACAGCGCGCTGCAATACCCCGCACGCCGTATCACCCTCAACCTGGCGCCCGCCGACCTGCCCAAGGACGGCGGGCGTTTTGATCTGGCGATTGCCCTGGGGATTCTCGCGGCCAGCGTGCAGGTACCGGCGCTGGAGTTGGATGACGTTGAATGCCTTGGCGAACTGGCCCTGTCTGGCGAAGTGCGTGCCGTCAAAGGGGTGTTGCCAGCCGCGCTGGCGGCACGCAAGGCCGGGCGCAGCGTGATCGTGCCCAGGGCCAATGCCGAGGAGGCGTGCCTGGCCTCCGGATTGAAGGTGATTGCAGTGGATCATCTGCTGCAAGTGGTGGCGCACCTGAATGGACGGGTGCCGATCGAGCCATACAAGTCCGACGGGCTGCTGTACCTGAACAAGCCTTACCCGGACCTGAGCGAGGTGCAGGGCCAACTTGCCGCCAAGCGCGCATTGCTGATTGCCGCAGCGGGTGCCCACAACCTGCTGTTCAGCGGGCCACCCGGCACCGGCAAGACCTTGCTCGCCAGCCGCCTGCCCGGCCTGCTGCCGCCCTTGAGCGAACAGGAAGCCCTGGAAGTGGCGGCCATTCAGTCGGTGGTCAGCCTCGCACCGTTGAGCCACTGGCCCCACCGGCCATTCCGTCAGCCGCACCATTCGGCGTCCGGGCCGGCGCTGGTGGGCGGCGGCTCGAAGCCACAACCTGGGGAAATCACCCTGGCCCATCACGGCGTGTTGTTTCTCGATGAACTGCCGGAATTTGATCGCAAGGTGCTGGAGGTGCTGCGCGAGCCATTGGAGTCCGGGCATATCGTGATTTCCCGGGCGCGCGACCGCGTGAGCTTCCCCGCACGTTTTCAACTGGTGGCAGCCATGAACCCTTGCCCCTGCGGCTATATGGGCGAACCCAGCGGGCGCTGTCGGTGTACGCCGGAACAGATCCAGCGCTACCGCAACAAGCTCTCGGGGCCGTTGCTGGATCGAATCGACCTGCACCTGACCGTTGCCCGGGAAAGCACCGCGCTGAACCCAGCCAAACAAACCGGCAATGACACTGCCAGCGCTTCAACCCTCGTCGCCAGCGCCAGGGATCGCCAACAACAACGCCAGGGCTGTGCAAATGCATTCCTCGACCTGACGGGTTTGCGGCGCCACTGCGAGCTATCGAAAGCCGATGAGGGTTGGCTGGAAAGCGCCTGTGAGCGCCTGACCCTGTCGTTGCGCGCAGCTCATCGGCTACTCAAGGTCGCGCGCACCCTGGCCGACCTGGAACAGGCAGACGCCATCGCTCGCCATCATCTGGCCGAAGCGTTGCAGTACCGGCCAACCGCCGTGACTTAGCGATCCCTGGGCAAATCCAGCAGCAGCCCCGCCACTTCCATCACCTCACCCAGTACCACTTGCGCCGACTCGACGGAGGGCTTGAGCAACAGGTCATCGGTATAACCCATCGTCACCGCAAAGATCTGGCGGGCCGCACGGCTGGATGAGCCACAGCGGAATACCCCGGCAGCGATCCCCTGCTCGATCACATCGGCAAGCATGGCTTGCCACTGGGCATTGACCAGCAGATACGCCTGAGCCAGTTCCGCGTCATGCATCGCCTCATCCCAGGCATCCAGCCAGAGCGCCCAGCCGGCGTCGGCGGTACAGGGCAGGCAACCCTTGAGGAAACCCACCAAGGCCTCAAGCGGCGGCGCATCTGCCAATGGCCCGCGCACTTCGTCCAACTGCTCATTGGCGAAGCGAACAAAGGCTTCGCGGCGCAGTTCTTTCCAGTCGCTGAAGTAGTGATACACGTGGCTGCGGGACAAGCCCGCATGCTCCGCCAGATCGCGGGTGGAGACATCGGCAAAGCCCTTGCTGCGAAACAGCTCCAGGGCAGCGGCGATGATCTGGTCTTTACGGTCGATACGCGACATGGGCAATTCCTTACGGGCGCCGTCAGATAAGCGGCGCTTGCTTTTTGAGCGACTGCTCAAGGATACTTGAGCAGTCGCTCAATAGTAGCGCCTATTACTCCTTTGGTGCACCCATGCCATCCACAACGCCACAGATCCTGATCGAAGAAAGCAAGAAAATCGGCCAGCAATCGGCCAGCCAAACCCTCAAGGCAATCGCCAAGGCTTATCCCGGCAAGCTGTTCTGCACGCTGTCGTTGGTTGCGCTGGAGAACGCGTTGCTGCTGGCCTATCCCCTGTTTGCCGGTTTCGCCGTGGACTCGATCCTGCGCGGCGATGCCAGCAGTGCGCTGTTCTATGCGGCCGTGGTGATGGCGTTCTGGGTGGTCGGCGCCGCACGCCGGGCGTTGGATACCCGTACCTTCACGCGGATCTACGCCGATCTTGCCGTGCCTGTGATTCTCAACCAGCGTCTACAGAATCACAGCACGTCCAAGGCCGCCGCACGGGTGGTGCTGGCGCGGGACTTTGTCGACTTCTTCGAAAAGCATGTGCCGGTGATCGCAACAGCCTTGGTCTCCATCGTTGGCGCGGCCGCGATGTTATTGGTGATTGAACCTTGGGTGGGCCTGGCCTGCTTTGCGGCACTGCTGCTTTGCATCATCCTGCTACCGCGCTTTGCCCGCCGTAACGAGCAGTTGCACGAACGGTTGAATAACCGCCTGGAGAAAGAGATTGGCCTGGTGGAAAAGGTTGGCGCCCAGACGTTGCGACGCCATTACCAACTGCTGTCACGCCTGCGTATCTGGCTGTCGGACCGCGAAGCCGTCGCCTACCTGTTTCTCGGCGCGCTGGCAGCGCTACTGTTCATCGTAGCGATCAGCCAACTGGCCTTGTCGCCAGCGGTCAAGGCCGGCCATGTCTATGCGGTGATGACGTACCTGTGGACCTTCGCCAGCAGCCTCGACGAAGCGCCAGGGATGGTTGATCAACTGGCGCGGCTCAAGGACATCGGCAAACGGGTGGATCCGGGACTCGGGAATTGATCAGCCTTACCGAAACCGATCCACCTCTTGCCGCAGCCCTGCCGCCAACGTCTCCAGCTCCCTGGCGGTAATCGCCAGGTTCGAGACCACTTCCCGCTGCTCACTGTTGGCCAGGGCAATGCTCTGCAGGTTGCTGCTGAGCAAGGTCGCGGTGCTGCTTTGCTCCTGGGTCGCTGTGGTAATCGCGGCAAACTGCTGCCCCGCCGAGCGGCTTTGCTCGTCGATGCGCGCCAGGGCCGAGGCCACGTCGGCGTTGCGCGACAAGCCTTCCTGCATCAGCACATTGCCCTGTTCCATGGTGCTGATGGCATTGCCGGTTTCCTGCTGGATGCTCTGGATCATCCCGGAAATCTCATCGGTGGCCTGGCGGGTACGCGAGGCCAGGTTGCGCACCTCATCGGCGACCACGGCAAATCCACGCCCCTGCTCCCCGGCCCGCGCCGCCTCGATGGCGGCGTTGAGTGCCAGCAGGTTGGTCTGTTCGGCGATCGAGGTAATCACGCCGACGATGCCGCCGATTTCCTGGGAACGTTGGCCCAGGGTATTGATCACCTTGGCCGTGCTGTTCAGTGCCGTGGCGATATGCTCCAGGGACGACGACGCCTCCTGCATCGAGTTGCGGCCAATGCGGGTCTGCTGGGCATTTTCCTGGGCCATGCGTTCGGTATTGCCCATGTTGTCGGCAATGTTCAGCGAAGTGGCGCTGAACTCTTCCACCGCGCCGGCCATGCTGGTGATCTCGCCGGATTGCTGCTCCATGCCCTCATAAGCGCCTCCCGACAAACCTGACAGCGCCTGGGCGCGGCTGTTGACCTCTTCGGCCGCCTTGCGGATATGGGAGACCATGGTCGACAAGGCCTCGCCCATCTGGTTGAAGCTGCGTGCCAGCTGTCCGATTTCATCGTGGCTGGACACATTCAGCCGCGCACTCAAATCACCGGCCCCCAGGGCTTCGGCCTGGCGCACCAGGTCGCCCAGGGGCTGCAATTTGCTGCGTAGCAACCAGACCGCCGCGCCTACCGCCAACAGCATCGCCAGCACGCTGCCGATCACCAGGCGGATACCCACGGCCCAGGTCACCGCGCGGATCTCGGCCTTGGGCATGCTCGCCACCACCGACCACGGGCCGCCGTCAAATGGCACTGCAACGCTGTAGAAGTCTTCGCCCTTGTCACTCCAGAAACGCCCCTGGCCAGGCTTTTGCGCCAGCTCCAGGATCACCGGAACGGCCTGCTCCAACGCCTGCACGCCGGCAGGCGGCACCAGCCAGTGTTTTTGCTCGTCCAGCAGCGCCAGCGAGCCGGTCTGGCCAATGCGGAACCGCTTGAGGTTGGCGAATTGGGCGTTCTGCGCATCGGTGTAGTCGAAACCGATGAACAACACCGCAATCACCTGGCCGCTGGCATCACGTACCGGGCTGTACTGGGTCATGTAGGAACGTTCGAACAGCACCGCGCGACCGATGTAGCTCTGCCCGGCGAGCAGGCGCTGGTAGGCCGGCCCCTGGCGATCCAGCACGGTGCCGATGGCGCGGTTGCCGTCCTGTTTGGTCAGGGAGGTGCTGATACGGACAAAGTCTTCGCCGCTGCGCACGAACACCGTGGCCACGCCGCCGGACATCTGCTTGAACTCATCGACCTCGTCGAAGTTGTTGTTCAGTACTTCAGTGCCCAGGTAAAGGCCCGGGGTCTGCACCCCGGCCACACTCACCATCTGCTCGGGACGTACGCTCAACCCGGCGCCGAAGCGCTTTTCAAACAACCCACTCAAACGCTGGGTGCTCTCACGCAGGGTGCTGTGGAAGGTATTGAGTTGGTCGGCGAGCAAACGCGCTTCGCTGGCCAGGTGTTCTTCACGGGTCAGCAGGTTGGCCGAGTCCAGGGAGCGCAGGGCAAATACCGTGCTGCCGCTGATCACGACAGCCAATATGACCGCCAAGGCAATGCCCAGCTGCGAAGCGATGCGGGCGCGGGGTTGAGACATGACAGCTCCTGGCCGAGGCCCGGATCGTCCTGATCTCATAGCGCTAATCGGCAAATTTCTTGGATTGGGGGCACGCTGAGCCGCAACTAATGGCGACTCCGACACACCTACTTCGGCGGCCCCAATCAATACTTGAGCAAATTACAGGGGCATCACTCAAAGGCACCGTGTGTAGGACGCTGCATCGTTTCACTCGAGCTGTTCCACCGCCGGCAAGGCCATGGCCCGGACTTCACTTTGCAGGAAGTCCGACAGCCTGCGCAGGCGCTCACCACCGGGGCGGGTCTTGGGCCAGACCAGGTAATAGCTTTCGCCGCTGGCCACCGCAGTCGGCCATGGCAAACTCAAGCGCCCCTGGGCCACATCCTCGGCGACCATCAGCAGATCGCCCATGGACACGCCATAGCCCCGGGCAGCGGCAATCATCCCCAGCTCCAGCGTATCGAACACCTGCCCGCCCTTGATGGCGACGCGGGACGCCAGCCCCGTACGCTGCAACCAGCGGCGCCAATCACGCCGATCCGGCGTGGGGTGCAGCAGTTCAGCGCTGGCCAGGCGCTCCACATCCCAGGGGCCGTCATTGAGCAGGTTCGGCGCGCCCACCGGGATCAACAGTTCGGGAAACAGGTAGCTGGCTTCCCAGTCCGCCGGAAAGTGCCCGTCACTCAGCAAGACCGCGCAGTCGAACGGTTCCTGATTGAAATCCACTTCGTCGATGCTCATCCAGGCGCTGGTCAACTGCACCTCGTTGCCCGGCTGCAAGTGCCGGAACCGGCTCAGGCGCGCCAGCAACCAGCGCATGGTCAGGGTCGACGGGGCCTTCATGCGCAGGATGTCATCTTCGGCATTCAAGGTATGGCAGGCGCGCTCCAGGGCGGCGAAGCCCTCGCGCACCCCAGGCAGCAGCAGGCGCGCCGACTCGGTCAACTGCAAGGTGCGCCCGCTGCGCTGGAACAGGCGGCAGGCGAAATGCTCCTCCAGGGTGCGGATATGCCGGCTGACTGCACTTTGGGTGATGGACAGTTCTTCGGCCGCACGGGTGAAGGAGTTATGCCGTGAGGCGGCTTCAAATGCACGCAAGGCATAAAGCGGAGGCAGGCGACGAGACATGAGGAAAACTCCGACGGCACGATTCCGAAACCCTACCAGATTCATCCTGGCATGAGTTTTAATCATGCGAATGATCGCATTTATCCCTTTGTGCAAAGCGCTGAGAGCGCCGAGAATCAACCCTTCTACCCCTTGTGCAATTATTGAGCGTGATGATCATGCAGCATCCGGCGCGTACCGAACTCTGGGCCATTCTGCGGCTGTCAGGGCCGTTGATTGCCTCGCAGTTGGCGCACATGTTGATGGTGCTGACCGACACCCTGATGATGGCCCGCCTCAGCCCCGAAGCCCTGGCCGGCGGCGGGCTGGGTGCGGCAAGCTATTCGTTTGTGTCGATCTTTTGCATCGGCGTGATTGCCGCCGTGGGCACCCTGGTCGCCATTCGCCAGGGCGCCGGCGACATCGAGGGCGCCACCCGCCTGACCCAGGCCGGCCTGTGGCTGGCCTGGCTGATGGCCCTGGTGGCCGGCCTGCTGCTGTGGAACCTCAAGCCGGTGCTGCTGATGTTCGGCCAGACCGAAACCAACGTGCAGTCGGCCGGGCAATTCCTGATGATCCTGCCGTTCGCCCTGCCCGGCTACCTGACGTTCATGGCCCTGCGCGGCTTCACCAGCGCCATCGGCAAAGCCACGCCGGTGATGGTGATCAGCCTGTGCGGCACGGTGCTCAACTACCTGCTCAACCATGCGTTGATCGAAGGCATGTTCGGCCTGCCCAAGCTGGGCCTGATGGGCATTGGCCTGGTCACGGCGATTGTCGCCAACTGCATGGCCCTGGCACTGTTGTGGTACATCAAATACAACCGCGCCTACGCGGCCTACCCCCTGGGCAAGGGCCTGCTGCGGCCCAACCTGCATTACTTGCGCGAGCTGTGGCGCCTGGGCCTGCCGATTGGCGGTACCTATGCGGTGGAAGTCGGCTTGTTCGCCTTTGCGGCGCTGTGCATGGGCACCATGGGCAGTACGCAGTTGGCGGCCCACCAGATTGCCCTGCAAATCGTCTCGGTGGCGTTCATGGTGCCGGCGGGCATGTCCTATGCCGTCACCATGCGCATCGGCTTGCACTATGGCGGCGGGCAACTGCTCGATGCACGGCTGGCCGGACGCGTGGGTATCGCCTTCGGCGCGAGCGTGATGCTGGGGTTTGCCATGGTGTTCTGGCTGTTTTCAGACCCGCTGATCGGCCTGTTCCTCGACCATGACGACCCGGCCTTCGCCCAAGTGATCAGCCTGGCGGTCAGCCTGTTGGCCGTGGCGGCGTGGTTCGAGCTGTTCGACGGCGTGCAGACCATCGCCATGGGTTGCATCCGAGGGCTCAAGGATGCCAAGACCACGTTCCTCGTCGGCCTGGGTTGTTACTGGTTGATTGGCGCACCGGCGGCCTGGTTGATGGCGTTTACCTTGGACTGGGGCCCGACCGGCGTGTGGTGGGGTCTGGCGCTGGGGCTTGCCTGTGCGGCGATTACCCTGACCTGGGCGTTTGAGGCGAAGATGAAGCGGATGATTGCCCAGGAGCCGCAAGTCGATGCGGTCCCACAGCCTAACTGAAGGATGTACTCGGTCAGTGTGGGAGCTGGCTTGCCAGCCCCCACCTTTTTGATTGGTTTACAGGGCTAGATCACATCGCCCAACAACGCCTGCTGGCTGCTGCCAAACGTCAGGTATTCCACCAATTCCGCCAGCGGCAACGGCTTGCTGATCAGGTAACCCTGGGCCTGGTCGCAGCCGAACAAGCGCAACAACGCCAGTTGCTCCGGGGTTTCCACGCCTTCGGCCACCACTTCCAGGTTGAGGTTGTGGGCCAGGTTGATCATGGCGTGCACCAGCTTGCGGTTTTCTTCGCGCTCTTCCATACCGCCGACAAAGCTCTTGTCGATCTTGAGCAAGGCAATCGGCAGGCTGTTGAGGTGCACGAAGGACGAGAACCCGGTGCCAAAGTCATCCAGGGAGAAGCGCACACCCAGGCGGCCCAAGGCATCCATGGTCTGCTTGACCAGGTCGCTGCGGCGCATCACGGCGGTTTCAGTAAGCTCGAATTCGAGCCATTGCGCCTCCACCCCACGCTCGGCAATCAAACGGCTCAGGGTCGAGAGCAACTGGCTGTCCTGAAACTGACGGAACGACAGGTTGACCGCCATGTGCAACGGCGGCAGGCCGCGCTCGCGCAGGTCCTGCATATCGCGCAGGGCCCGGGAAATCACCCAGTAGCCCAACGGCACGATCAGGCCGCTCTGCTCGGCCAGCGGCACGAACTCGCTCGGCGGCAGCAAGCCACGTTCACCGTGGCGCCAGCGCACCAGGGCTTCGAGGCCGACGATATGCCCATCGTCCAGGTCCAGCCGCGGCTGGTAATGCAGTTCCAGTTCGTCACGGCGCAGCGCCCGGCGCAGTTCGCTTTCCAGGTCGGCGAGGCTACGGGCATTGCGGTTGATGCGTTCATTGAAGATATGAAAGGTGCAGCCCTGGGTGCTCTTGGCCTGTTGCATGGCGATATGCGCGTGCCACATCAACGGGTCGGCGCCGGCCTTGGCGCGGGCATGGGCCACACCGAGGCTGCAACCGATCAGCAGGCTCTCGCCATCGACCCAGTAAGGTTCGGCCATGGCCTCGGTGATGCGCTCGGCCATCCACTCGGCGCGTTGCGGCGCACGGCGGGTGTCGATCAACAAGGCAAATTCATCACTGCCCAGGCGCGCCAGTTGGTCGCCGACCTCCAGTTGGCTCTTGAGCCGCGAGACCACTTGCAGGATCAGCCGGTCGCCCGCCTGATGGCCGAGGGCATCGTTGGCATGGCGGAAGTTGTCCAGGTCCAGGTGGCCGAGGGCCAGGCCACGCCCGTCGTTTTCCGCCAGGCGCGCGGCCAGCAGGGTCTGGAAACCCTGGCGGTTGGCGATGCCGGTCAAGGGGTCTTGTGCGGCCAGGCGTTGCAGGGTGTTTTCCAGCAAGCCGCGTTCGCGCACATGGCGCAGGCAGCGGCGCAGCGTATCCACATCAAACGCGCCACGGATCAACCAATCGCTGGCGCCCAACGGTGCAACCAGCGGTTCCTGCTCCAGCAGCATTACGGTGGGCAGGTTACAACGGCCAGGGCCAGGTTGCAGACCCGGGGTGGTGAGCAAGACAGCCGTGCGGTCGTCGTCGAACAGGCTGCTCACCGACTCCCAGCTTGGCGCACTGACCAGCACAGCCCCATCGCCCATCGGCGCCAGGCACTCGCGCAACAACGCTGCCCACGCTGGCTCATCGGCCAGTAGCAGCAAACGCAAGGGTTCGACAGGCGTAGACAAGCTAGCTCCCTAGACTTTGCAAAAATTCGTTGGCGGCGGGCATTATGACGCGCAGCCTGATAATGACCAATGATATTGGTTATCAAATACGCGCAGTGCAGGTCTAGATCGAACAATAGACCCAAAAACACCGCACATCCTGCGGCAAAGTAACAAAACCGGCAAATTTAGATCGAGTGGTACGTCACACTGTCGTTCAGAGGCGGCAGAATCTTGCCAGCCTGTTAAAATGCCCGCCCTTTTCGCTCAAAGACTCCCAAAACCCTGT